>NZ_FUXB01000003.1 GCF_900167345.1 Vibrio cincinnatiensis DSM 19608
TTCAATTCGACAAGAATCGGCAGTAGCAACAGAGCAAGATGTGAGTATTCGTTACTACATATGCTCTAAAGAATTGGAAGCTCAAACGTTACTTGAAGCGACTCGTTCTCACTGGGGTGTAGAGGTCATGCATTGGTCACTTGATACTGCATTTTGTGAGGACAATTCGCGTATTAGAGCGGACGATCGAGCAGAGGCTTTTGCAAGGATCAGGCAGATCTGTTTGAACCTATTAAAGAGCGAAACCACGTTTAAAGGTGGTATCAAACGTAAACGGATGAACTGCGCAATGGATGAAAACTACTTAAGTAAGGTTCTCGAAAGCCTTACAGGGCAGTGATGTTCATGCGGTTTCCGTGCGGTGGCATCGTGGGTTATCGGCTAGCAGCACAAGAGCCAGAAAGAGTGTCTTGTTTGGTGACACTAGGTTCGCAGTGGCGATTGGAGGCAGATGACCCATCAATTGAATTGCTAAGTGGTTTGACGGCTGAATTTTGGGTATCAAGGTTTGCAGATGATGTTGCATTTTATGAGACATCAAATCCTAAACCAGATTTTCCTAAGCTTGTAGACATGGTAAAAGCCGTTTGGCTGGATATAACAGAAACTGGCTATCCAGATGAGTTAGTTGAAAAAATTTGTTGCCCGACGTTAGTAATGCGAGGTGATAATGACTTCTTGTTTTCGTTGGATGAGGCGGTGGCTTTAAAGTCGAAAATCGCAGGTTGTAGTTTTGCCAATATCCCATTGACAGCACATTCATCTCACCAAGAGTCACCAGAATTAGTGGGTGAAATGCTAAAACAGTTCATGTCGCAGCACAAAAACTAACAAACGCCTCAAAGGGACTGCCAACGCGTGGCGTTTTCAGTCCCAATGAACCGCGGTGGTTGCAGTTGTTGTGTTTGAGTTTAGTGTTATGCGTTGTCAGCCCCTTAGGCGGGCGTTAGCCGACTTCTAGCACCTTACTCATCAGTAAGTGTATACTTAGCCAAGTTTTACTTACATTGAAGAAGAACACCATGACAGCATTGACTGATAACATGTGGAATATGAAACCAAATATACCGTTGGCTAAACAACTTGCCAAAAGAGATGTACCAGCTTTGGTTTATGACGCTGTTAACCTCGAGGGTGTTGCAATGACTTTACCTGAGGTGCAAACCATTCTTGATGGGATCACCGTAGGTGGCCATCGTATTAGTGATCAAAATATGGCAATGAACCAAGCTCGAGCATGGGAGCTCATTTTTGGCTTAGTTGATCAAGGTGAGTTTCAATTTAATAAAGAAACCGCCTTAAAAATCCACAATATCGCTGGCAAAGAAGAAGCGTTAGAGTGGGGTAAATTTCGCTCTGGTTACGTTTCTATTACGGGTTCAGAGTATGAGCCTCCTGCTCCAGATGCGTTGGACGAAAAATGGCTTGAAGTTGAGAGTCAGGTGAATAGCGAATCTGATGTTTACGATCAAGCAATTACTGCATTTTTACAAATGGCACGCGCTCAATTTTTTTGGGATGTTAACAAACGTACAGGCCGGTTCATGATGAACGGCATTTTGTTAGCTAACGGTTTCCCTATCATTAATGTGCAAGCCAAGCGTCAGCAAGAGTTTAATACGCTCATGCTCGACTTCTATTCTTCTAATGACATGACAGCAATGAATAAGTTTTTACGTAGCTGTTTGGATGAAAAAATCATTCGTAATTTCAAGCTAGATCTGAAAATCGGCTAACAAACTGTTCAAGTAGATTCGGCATGCGTGGCATTTTTGGTTTGCAGTGATTTTAGTGGTTACGTAGTGATGCAGAGACTCTTGTAATGCATGCCTCACTACTTAACAGGGCGTTATGTAACCGTAGAGAAAAAGACCACAATATATTGAAAATTAAAGTGTTTTTATGATTTTTTTACTTTGAATTTAGCTTCTACTTTGCCTGTTTGATACATTTAACGGATTGTTTTTTATTAGTTATTTTTTAATTTATAAACCCAGTTGTGTTCATATTGGTTTAGTTTTCGTCTTTTTGTCCTTCGAGTCTTTATTCAGCATTTAATGGTAAAGTGGGTTTGCGTTCAGCTTGTCTATAGTCATGATCCACAGAATCAAGTTACTTTTGTGGTTGCCAGAATTTTTTCTACTGGGTCAATGCTGACTTTTCATGTAAGTTAAATCGTGTTTGGTGATGCTGTTTTTGGTAATGCTTTGAAATTATTGGTAAAATTACATAACAAAGCATTTAAGAGGGACAATCAACGCGTGGCATTTTTGGTTTGGATGAGCATTTGAGGTTACGGCTGGTTAGTTTGAGTTCAGCTGTTTGCGTTGCTTGCCCCTTAATGCGGCGTTATGTAACCGTAGAGAAAAAGACCACAATATATTGAAAATTAAAGTGTTTTTATGATTTCTTTACTTTGAACTTAGCTTCTAGTTTGTCTGTTTGATACTTTTAACTGATTGTTTTTTATTAGTTATTTTTTAATTTATAAACCCAGTTGTGTTCATATTGGTTTAGTTTTCGTCTTCTTGTCCTTCGAGTCTTTATTCAGCATTTAATGGTAAAGTGGGTTTGCGTTCAGCTTGTCTATAGTTGAATCGCCACTGATTTCCTAGACGCCTTTTAGTTAGATAAACTAGCTAAAAAAGAGGTGTCCATGAGCCATAAACGTTACCCCGAACAATTCAAAATCGAAGCAGTGAAACAAGTCACTGTTGCCGGCCATTCTGTTGCTGATGTTGCTCAGCGTTTAGGTACCACCACACACAGTCTTTACGCCTGGATTAAGCGCTATGGTCCTGACTCTGAGGAACACCTTCAGCAGTCTGCTGAGTCCGCAGAAATTCGACGATTACAAAAAGAGCTTAAGCGTGTTACTGAAGAACGTGACCTGTTAAAAAAAGCCGCGGCGTACTTCGCAAGCCACCCCGAGTAAGATACGCCTTTATCCAAGAGCATCATCACAGCCACTCTGTGCGACATCTGTGTCAGTTGTTTGATGTTCATCCGAGCGGGTATTACGCGTGGAGGAGCTGCGCAAAGTCGAAGCTACAACGTGACAATGAACGACTTACAGGCCAACTCAAACAATGTTGGCTTGAGTCTGGTGGCGTCTATGGATACCGTAAACTCCATCGAGATCTGCGTGATCTTGGCGAGCAATGCGGTATTAATCGTGTGCATCGCCTGATGCAGCGAGCAGGACTGCGAGCGCAAGTTGGCTATCGAAAACCGAGAGCTCCTAGTGGTGAGCAACACGTTGTTACGCCAAATCGTTTAGAACGGCAATTCGATCCATTAGCGCCCAACACAGCTTGGGTAACGGATATTACGTACATCAAAACGCATGAAGGCTGGCTCTATCGTGGCGCTGTAATGGACTTGTTCTCACGACGAATAATTGGTTGGTCAATGGGCAGTCGTATCACCAAAGAGCTTGCGTTAGATGCTTTATTGATGGCGGTATGGCGTCGTAAACCTGCTGGCAAAGTGCTGGTTCATTCAGATCAAGGAAGCCAATACACGAGCCATGATTGGAGTGAGTTTCTTTCAACTGCTGAAACGTGAACGAATTAAGCGAAAAATCTATGCGACCAGGGACGACGCAAAGATGGATGTGTTTAATTATATAGAGATGTTTTACAACCCGAAACGACAGCATAGTTCCAATGATGGGCTATCACCGTTAGAGTATGAACGTCAGTATTTTAATGAGGCTAAAAGTCGTCTACTGAAGTAGTGGCGATTCAGTCAGATGCGCCGGAGGGATACATTCATAAAATGTTGCCTGCGGTAGTAGGTGTTGAAATTGAGGTAGAGTCACTTAGTGGTCAATGGAAATTAAGCCAGAATCATCCAGAGATAAATCAACAGGGTGTTGTTGACGGCTTGTCATCCAAAGATGATACAAGCTCACAGGTTATCGCTTCACTCATGAGCGCTAATCTTTGACAAGAATGCTAATAAACGGTTCAAGAGGGACAACCAACGCGTGGCATTTTTACCATGCGTTGGTTTTTTATTATAGCGTTCTGGTCTTTTCTGGCGATGTTCCATCAACACCTTTGCTCGACGTTCCAAGATCTGCTTGTCTTTTCCACTATGGCGCTCTAATGGTGTGACAAAGTTTAAGCGATTATGTTTGGGTTCGGTGTTATACCAGACAACGAATTCGGCTACCCAAGCTCGACACCACTAAAGCCTTTCGATGGCCAATTTGGCACGTATTTCAATGTGCGGAATAAGGATTCAACATACGGATTGTCATCGCTGACTTGTGGGCGACTGTAGGACGAGATAATACCAGTTCTTCCATCTTGGCTTTAAACGTCAATGATTTCATTGGAGCACCTTTATCCGGTAATGTCGGGACGATTTGACTCGGTGGTAAACTTGCGTATTCAGGTGCGTTACTGACTTCAACGATCAACTGCCTTTCTTGCCTCGAGATCTTGTTTAATGGTTCGGGTCGCTATCGGCCTTTGATCTTCTTGTATTTCGCCGCTCTGATATCAGCGACGGTAAGTGCGTAAATCGATCTCAGCTTCATGATAGGCATTCTCTAATCGGCAGCCGTTTTGGCGAGGCTCATGGATGAGTGCAACCAAACTTCGCCTTTCATCGGTTGAGGTTAATCGTCCTCGGGTTCTTCCCCGTAAAAGGCTCTGAGATTTTTCTCAGCATCAAAAGCGCGGTGGTTTTTGCCAGCGCTTTTTCTTTTGCTACTTTCACTACTGAACGAGAGTATGGAGGCTGTAACTTTTTCAATATAGCTTCTTTTCTTTCCAGAGAATAACGAGACATTTTCTACTCTGTTATCGCCCCTAATTGGTTAAAATTTAACAGTGACAACAATCCTGCCAGTGGTCAACTAAAATTGTCCACGGTTTTAGAGTTTTCCCAATACAGTCGTTCAGACTCATTGGGTGTTAGACCACCATTATATTGATGGGGCCTGAGTTGGCTGTAGTAGCCCGTGATATATCGAGTTATGTGTTCTCTTGCTTCGTTAAAAATCCGATAACCCGACACTGGTATCCATTCTGTCTTTAGGCTTCTGAAGAATCGCTCCATCGGACTGTTATCCCAGCAATTACCTCGCCTAGATAAGCTTTGCTTGATTTGATAACGCCATAACAGTTGCCGATAAGAACGACTGGTGTAATGACTTCCTTGGTCGCTGTGGAACATCACGCCTCTGGGCTTACCTCGTGACTCAAATGCCATAGAGAGTGCCTTTCCTGTTAACTTACTATCGGGAGAGACTGACATCGCCCAACCAATTGGCTTCCTAGCGAACAGGTCGATGACAACAGCAAGATACATCCAGCTCTGTCCCGTCCAGACATATGTCACATCACCAACCCAGACTTTGTTGGGAGCGGTAACGGCAAATTGTCGAGACAGGTGGTTTGGGATCGCTACATGCATCTTGTGATGCCTTTCGATAACGGTGCTTCGGTGCTTGGCAGCTTACCAACCCTAATAATTTCATCATCTTAGAAGCTCGATACCGTGTCAGCTTTACGCCTTGGGCTGTCACCATATCAGCAATGCTTCTTGTCCCAGCAGAGCCGTTGCTTGCCGCATGAACTTCTTTAATAAGACTCTTTAGTCTCACCAATTCTGGGGAAACACGTTTAGGGCGACAACGCCAGTATTTGTAACTGCTGTGGTGGACACTGAACACATGACACAGGGTTGTTACGCTAAAGCTCTGCCTGAGTTTCTCGATTATCGAGAGTTGTTCAGTGAGTCCGACATCAAGAGAGCTGTAGCCTTTTTTAATATTTCATTGTGCTCTTCAAGTCGTGTAAGTTTCTTCTTCAGCTCTCGTATCTCAACTTGCTCTGGTGTCATTGGTGAGGCTTGAGGAGTCACACCCTGCCTTTCTTGCTTAAGTTGTCTTACCCACTTATCCATTGTCGATTTACCAACACCCATGGCTTTTGCGGCCTCAACAACGGTGTAGTTTTGGTCTAGAACAAGTTGCGTTGCTTCGAGTTTAAATTCCGCACTGAAAGTACGTCTGGTACGCTTGGTCATAGTTTCACCTGTAATGCTATAAGGTGCATCTTAACACCTCTAATCAGGTGGCCAAATTCACTATGCCACTACACCATTCGTCAAGAATAAGCAGTGGCTCAAGAGTCAGAAGTAACGGTTCGATATTATATTAGTTCGAAAGCGCTCAGTGATAAAGAATTATTAAATGCTTCACGTTCGTACTGGTTAGTCGAGTTGATTTATGCTGAAGACTACCAAACTATCGAAGAAGTACGAATGGGGATCTTCGAATATATCGAGATTTATTACAATCGAAATAGAAAGCACTCAGCGTTGGGGTATGTGAGTCCAGTTGCGTTTGAAAGTGTGTAGCTATATTGTGTCCACTTTTGGGTGGGGAAAACTATTTATGGAACGATTTATTTTTTTTCTAGCGATAATATGGGTTAGTTGTGCAAATGCTGATGACTCATTGTCAGCTCTAGTCGAAGCAGCAAAGGAAAGGACTAATTATTCAGTTGCTTACGATGGAAGTTACATCAAAATTGGCTATCCTAATGGGGATGTCCCTCCTAATATTGGTGTATGTACCGATGTTGTTATTCGTAGTTACAGAAAATTGGGTGTAGATCTGCAAGTATTGGTTCATGAGGATATGCGTGACAATTTTTCATCGTATCCATCAAATAGGATTTGGGGGCTATCGAAGCCAGACCGAAACATTGATCACCGTCGAGTACCAAACTTACAGGTTTTTTTCAGGCGAAATGGCCAAAGTTTACCAATAAGTGCTGAAGGTTTAAGCTATAAGGCGGGAGATATCGTCACGTGGGTACTACCAGGTAATTTACCTCATATAGGGATAGTGACGAATGAGCTGTCAGGAGATAAGAAAAGACGGCTGATCGTCCACAATATTGGTTCAGGCCCAGTACTCGAAGATATGCTATTTGATTTTAAAATTACAGGCCATTTTCGTTACGAACCATAAGTATTTAAGAGAACCTCAACACGAGACTTGTTACTATACGTTGGTTATGGTGATTACGATGTTATACACTAATGTTCATTTCTTGATGGGCAATTCTTCACGCTGGCCCCATTCTGTCCATGAACCGTCATACACCGCAAGGTTTGGGTAATCGCAGAGATAAGCGGCAAGCAGAACAATACAAGCGGTTACCCCAGAGCCGCAGCTAAAAAGGTACTCATCAGCGGAAGGTAAGGTTTGGGCGAGAATCGATGTGAGTTCTGACGGTGACTTCATTTTATGGCCATTCATTAATTGACCAAATGGTAGGTTACACGAATGTGGGATATGTCCACTGCGTACGCCCACTCTTGGCTCCGGGACTTGAGCTAAAAACCGTTCTTGAGAACGAGCGTCGATCGTGAGGCTAGTGGGGTCGGTGATTTTATTGAAAACATAGCCGGCATCGACAAAATGGTGAGGTTGAAGCTTTCCAGCAAAATCACCTCGGCTTGAAATGGGGGAATATTCTTGAGTGACTTTATAACCAGCAGCTTTCCACTCGGGGAGTCCTCCATCTAAAATATAGACGTGCTTATGACCAAAGGCGCGAAACATCCACCAAGCGCGAGGTGAAGCAAACGTCCCACTATTGTCGTAAACCACAATGATGGCATTTTGATTGATTCCCAATGTTTGTGCGAGAAAATTAAAACGAAGCTCATCAGGCATCATATGCGGCAGAGTGCTGTAGATATCGCAAAACTCTTTATCGTAATTAAAGCGGCGCGCCCCAGGGATTCTATTGAGCCAATCTTTCTCCGTTTCATTAGGAATTTGAAATTCAATACTGCAATCGAGGATGATGACTTCTGGAGAGGCTAAGTGCTGAGATA
This sequence comes from Vibrio cincinnatiensis DSM 19608, assembly GCF_900167345.1. Lineage (GTDB taxonomy): Bacteria > Pseudomonadota > Gammaproteobacteria > Enterobacterales > Vibrionaceae > Vibrio > Vibrio cincinnatiensis. Next base: position 7,873 of record NZ_FUXB01000003.1, read on the forward strand.
GCCAAGCTGGAGTTACGAGTGGAGACATGGTTCCTATTCCTTAAGTGAGAAAATATGGCTGGGTGTTCTTATCATCAGTGCCCTGTCGTCTTTTTCGTGATCATGATTGAGCATGACAAATAGGGCAGTGAGCCTGTTTGGGTAATTTCATTTCTCGCCATGTCATGCTTAGTGCATCGAGCATCAATATTTTTCCGCTTAACGGCTGACCATAATGCGCGATAACTTTGATGGCTTCCATCGCTTGTACTGCACCGATAATACCCACCACTGGAGCCATAACTCCCGCTTCTACACAGGTGAGCGCATGGTTGCCAAATAAGGCGCTTAAACATTGGTAACATGGTTCGTCAGCGTGTTGATACATAAACACACTGACTTGCCCTTCCATTCGAATCGCGGCTCCGGAAACTAAAGGCGTTTTATTTTGGTAGCATAGGCGGTTAAGTTGGTTACGAGTATCAACATTATCACACGCATCTAATACGAGAGTATGAGTTGCAACAAGCATATTCAACGCTTCATCATCTAAACGCTGTGCAACCGTTGTGATGTTTACATGTGGGTTTAGTTTATGCAGTGACTCAGCCGCCGAATCCACTTTATAGCGGCCTATGTCTGTATCAGTGTGCAGCACTTGGCGTTGAAGGTTAGACAATTCAACCACATCGTCATCAATGAGGGTCAGGTGACCAATGCCTGCGGTCGCTAAGTATTGACTTGCCGCGCAGCCTAATCCCCCCGCACCAAGCACTAAAATAGAACTCTGTTTTAATGCTTCTTGTCCATCAAAGTCAAAAGCTTTTAGGGTGATCTGGCGGTTATAACGCAGCATTTCTTGATCAGACAAAATATCCATGTGTTTTCCTAATACAAGCTGGCATTAAAAAGCTGAATATTGACCGTTTCTCCGGCTTCAACATGGCCTCGTTCTTGTTCAAGTACGACAAAACAGTTGGCTAAACTCATGGAACGAAAGGCACCAGAGCTTTGATTCCCCGTGCTTTCAACGACAAATTGTCCATTTTCAATTGAGTAGACACCACGTTGATAGTCTGTTCGGCCCGGCGATTTTTTAAAACGAGAGCGGGTGATAGCCGGAATGGATAGTGGAGCTTGCCAAGCCGTGTGTCCGGCAAGCTTTGCCAGCATGGGTTGAACCAGTACATACAGGGTTAACACGGCAGAAACAGGATTGCCCGGTAGGCCACAAAACCACGCGTGATTCAGTGAGCCAAATGCGAAGGGTTTTCCTGGTTTTATGGCTAACTTCCAAAAACCAATTTCACCCAGTTCAGCCAGAATATCTTTGGTGTAGTCTGCCTCTCCAACACTGACACCACCGGAGGTGACCACTACATCGGCCTGAACCTGTGCTTGTTCAAATGTTGCGGTTAATTGGGTTGGACAATCGGGGATGATGCCTAAATCAATGGCTTCACAGCCAAATTTTTCAATTAAAGGCTTTATGCCATAGCGGTTGCTATCATAAATTTGCCCAGTTTGTAGGGGTTCACCCAGAGGTTTTAATTCATCCCCTGTTGAGAAAAAGGCAACTTTAGGTTTGCGAAAAACACGTACATGGCTCACACCTAAGGTGGCGATCATCGGAATATCGCGTACAGTTAAACGCTCACCTTTATTGAGTACCACATCCCCTTGTTGGATATCATCCCCCGTGGGGCGAATATTGGCGTTCGCTTTAACCTCAGAGACAGAAAACTGAATGCCTTGTTCTGTTACTTGTGCTTGTTCTTGCATGATCACTGCATCACATCCAGTTGGGATCTGGGCCCCAGTCATGATGCGGATACATGTCATCGCTGGCCAATGGCCAATAAAGGGTTGGCCAGCAAAAGATTTCCCCGCTACTGGCAATGGACCATTGAGCATAAGTTCGTCACGCCTTACGGCGTAGCCATCCATTGCTGAATTATCAAAAGGAGGAACATTGATAGGGGAGAGAATATCTTCAGCAAGCACAAAGCCGAGTGCTTCGGCTAATGGGAGTTGTAACGTGTCACTAATTGATGTAATGCGTGAAAGCATCGCATTGAGTGCATCTTCAATGGGCATTAAGCCCGGAACATCGCAGCAGCCCATATCGGTCATCCTATGGTCATTATTTTTTGGGTACTTTAGCATACAAAGGGCACGACAATAATGCCCTCTCATAAAATAGGGATGTAATTATTCAAAAATACGAGTATTCTTGTCTGCCATCCAAAAGGGGTAATTAAGAGGTAGGGAAATGTCAGGTTTGAGCGAATCCGCCCAGTTAGTGAAAACGGCACTTGAAAGTCGCGGTCAGGAAACGCCAATGCAACCCAATACGATCAGTCGTGAAGAGAAAAAAACGCAAATTGAACATCATATGCGTGAAATTTTGAATCTTCTTGGGCTTGATTTAACGGATGACAGTTTAGAAGAAACGCCACATCGTATTGCAAAAATGTATGTGGACGAAATTTTCTCAGGGCTTGACTATAAAAACTTCCCTAAAATTACCGTCATAGAAAACAAAATGAAGGTCAGTGAAATGGTCTGTGTTAAAGACATTACCTTGACCAGCACCTGTGAACATCACTTAGTGACGATTGATGGTAAAGCGGCGGTGGCGTATATCCCCCGAGGGAAAATCATCGGTTTATCAAAGATTAATCGTATAGTTCGTTTTTTTGCTCAGCGTCCACAGGTTCAAGAAAGGCTTACCCAGCAAATTCTAGTTGCACTGCAAACCTTACTTGAGTCGGATGATGTTGCGGTCACCATTGATGCCACTCATTACTGTGTGAAATCTCGTGGGGTTATGGATGCAACCAGTATGACCACAACCACAGCATTAGGGGGCATTTTTAAATCAAACGCCTCCACTCGAGCTGAGTTCTTACACAGTATTCGCTAAACTAAATCGTGGCATCAGTGTCAGAATCCATCATTTAAGTCAAGCTTAAGGATGGATTCTGAACGGTATTAAGCCAATTGAATGAGTCTTTTGACTAAGCGATCAATCCCTGCGGCGGCTTGAGAGATATTTTCTGCAAGCATATAAGCAGGTGTCGACAAGACATTATACTGCTGGTCGTAGACATAATCATCGACTGGGCAATTCACGTGTTCGCCTCCCATCTTATTGAATGCACAAGCGGTATCGGGATCGTTACCAATTGTACCTTCAACACCCGTTGAATAAATATGGGGGATAAGTGCTGGTGCAATACAAAGATACCCTGCTGGTTTTCCTACTTTAGCAAAAGCTCGGCAAGCAGTTGCGACATCATCATTTATGCAACACTTGGCACCTTGTGTTGCAAAATCGCTGAAGTTTTTGGCAACGCCAAATCCACCAGGTAGCAGTAGTGCATCGAATTCTTGAACGTTTAACTTAGCCACATCTTGGATTTTACCACGAGCGATCCGTGCTGCTTCCACTAAAACATTACGGGTTTCATTCATTTCTTCACCGGTCAGGTGATTGATGACGATTTGTTGATTAATATTCGGAGCAAAGCAGTGCCAACTGGCTCCTTGTTTTTCTATGGCGTGCAGTGCGAGTACCGTTTCATGAATTTCGGCCCCATCAAAAACACCACATCCACTTAAAATCACGGCAACTTTTTTCATCGGTAGGCTCCTTGCTCATTTAACAGATAAGACCTGTCTATGAGGTTAACATCTTATTAAAAACAATCTACACTGAGCGAGTAATTTTGAGGAGCAAGTAATGAAGTACGATTGGATTTTGTTTGATGCAGATGAAACCTTATTCCATTTTGATGCCTTTAAAGGGATGCAATTGATGTTTGCTCGTAAAGGGGTTGATTTTACTGAGCAGGATTTTCATCAATACCAACAAATAAACAAACCGCTGTGGGTTGATTACCAAAATGGTGATATTACCGCAGAGCAACTGAAACATATCCGTTTCGAGTCATGGGCTCAGAAATTAGAGACGACCACCACCGAACTAAACAGTGCCTTTCTAACGGCAATGGCTGATATTTGTACCTTATTGCCTGGTGCAAAAGAGTTGTTAGATGCGTTAAAAGGGAAGGCGAAGTTGGGTATTATCACCAATGGTTTTACCGAGTTGCAGGATGTTCGTTTAGCGAAAACAGGGATGACCGCTTATTTTGATCATATTGTTATTTCTGAGCAAGTCGGCATTGCTAAACCCGATGAGGGGATTTTTGCTCATGCAATGGAAAGAATGGGCTACCCTTCAAAAGAAAAAGTATTGATGGTTGGCGACAATCCACATTCGGATATTTTGGGTGGGCTTAATTTTGGAATTGAAACCTGTTGGTTGAACGCTCACCAACATCCTCGCCCAGAGGGGATTGATGCGCACTATGAAGTGGCGTCTTTGTATGAGTTAAAAAATATTCTATTGGCATAACCCTAAACGCTCTTGGTGCAAAGAGAACCTTTGCACCAAAGTGATCAAGACTAGCGAGTATATTCACCTTCTCGTTCGGGTTGATATACGATTTCAATGATTTCGATAGTTCTTTCACCACCACTTGGCATTGGCCAAGAGAGCTGTTGCCCTTCCGATAAACCCAATAACGCGCTGCCTACCGGTGCAAAAATGGAGATATCTTCGCTAGTTTTTAAATCTTTTGGGTAGACAAGATTTTTTTGCATGATTTCATCGTTACCCAAAAATTTAAATTTAACGGTTGAGTTCATTGTGACGACATTCGCCGGAATTTCTTCAGGGGCGAGGACCGTTGCGCGATCTAACTCATCTTCCAAGCGTTCCAGTTCAGCCGATAACTTAGGCATGTTATCCATTAAGGCACTGATGCGATCCATGTCGAGGGTTGACACGATAATTGAATGATTGTTTGGCATTTGTTTTCTCCAAAAGAAATACCGCCCCGAACGAATCAGGGCGGCATAAAAACGGACTTGGTGATACTTTTTTCTAAGTACCTAATATGGCATAGAACATAAACTGAATATCAATAAAATTCAATCAATATGCACAGGGTTTTTTAATTTAAATTCTCTTGCTACGTAACCAACGCATAAACTATACCCAGAAAGTGACCCATACCATAGCATGAATTTCACAGGATGTGTGCTTTGTTCGATTACCATGTTGAATACGTGAGGATTATGGCCTTTCATCTGCCAAAATACGCTTTTCTATCTTTTTGATTTTTTTAGGAAAATCTTAAGCAGTATCAATGGGATAGTGAAGGTTTGCTCGGTTCAGTGTACAGGCCGCCTGATGGGGATACAATGCAGTCAAGCGGGTAACCGTAACGTTGTGTGGCTGGGATTAAAATATCCATCACCTGACGAGGATAGCCAGAACCAGATCCAATCTTAATACCTTGCTGCTTTAGCTGCTGATAAAATAAATCAAAATTAAATGCGGGATCTGAGGGAGCATGGAAGGATGTAATGATTGGTGAATGGTGTTCATCACTTAAGAGAGAGGGTAAAACCCAGAGTATGATCCTATTTTCTGCCGCCTTAGCTAAACTGATTCATTTAATCATAGAACATGGTTTAATAGAGAAAACACAAGTTTGGCGAAAACGCTAGGGCACTTTTACCATCTAAGTGTCGTGACAAAGAGCAAGCAACCCATAATTAAGGACTGATGTGCAGTACGTTAAAATTAAAGATGCGATTGTGGAGCAAATTGAAGCAGGTATGCTGGCACCTAAACAAAAGTTGCCTGCTGAACGAAAATTGGCTGAATCTTTTGATACCACTCGGGTAACGTTGCGTGAAGCGCTCTCTTTATTGGAAGCAGAAGGGAAAATATATCGAGAAGATCGTCGAGGCTGGTTTATTTCCCCTCCGCCATTGTGTTATGACCCGACTCAAACGCTCAATTTTACCAATATGGCGTTAGCGCAACATCGTCAACCTAAAACCGATCTACTCAGTGCGAAGGCGGTGATGGTCAATAAACAGGCCTCTAAGCTTTTACAGTTAGCCCCATTTTCTGATGTATATCGTATTGATCGTGTTCGTTATTTAGATAATCGTCCGGTGGTGTTTGTGACTCACTATGTTCGTCCTGAATATTTTCCTAACTTGTTAGATTTTGATTTGTCACAATCACTGACTGACATCTATCAAACTCACTTTTCGGTACAATATCAAAAAACTCGTTATCGGATCACAACCAGTTCATTATTAGGTGAAACCGCGCAGGCATTGAGAGCGACAACGGGAACACCTGCAACGGTGGTTGAGCGAGTAAACTATAATCAACACGGTGAGTTAATCGATTGTGATATTGAATATTGGCGACATGATGCCATTAGTATCGAATCGGTGGTTGAGCTATCATATCCCGCTGAATCGGATCTCTCATCGTGTTTAACTCGTGGCGAGAAGTGAGAAAAACATGGCCCGCAGGCCATGTTTGAGGTCGTTTTACTTATACTACGGAATAGTGAATGGCTAACTGTTTTCTTCAGCATCTTGGCGTTTGATCACTTTGTGCCCATCTTCTGTTACTCCATTTTTCCAGTAACTGCTGATATAAATAAAGTCTCGCTCAATCGCTCGCTCATTTCGAAAATATTGGCGCAGTGTTCGCATTGCATCAAATTCACAGGCACACCACACAGCGCATTGACCGGCTAACCAAGGCTGAGCCCTGACAACCTCAGTTAAGGATTCTCCTTGCGCTTCATTCACCCATATAATTTTGACGCCTGTTGGAGCCATTAAGAGTTGTTGATCGGCGGGATCGTTGATCTCTATCACAGCATAGCCTTTTGTTTCTGCATCAAGATTAGCCAGTGTCACTGACAAGGCGGGAAGGGCGGTCATATCTGCTGCAAGAAATACCCATTCAGCCGCTTTCCAGTTGGGATCTTGGCTTTTACCCGGCCCTGCAATAGAAATACGTTCACCCACTTGTACGGTTTCTGCCCAGCGGGAGGCAAAACTGCAAGCCAAATCCTCACTGGAATGGCGAACAAAATCGACTACAAGGCTGTGAGTCTGTGTATTGAACTGACGAATGGTATAAGTGCGCATGACGGGGCGTTCTTCACTGCCAAGTTGGTTGAGATCACTGGATCCTTGTGGTGTGAACAGCAGTTTAATATAGCCACCTTCACTCTCTTTTTCAAAGTGAGCAATATTTGAACCTTGCAGAGTAATACGCTGAACATGCGGAGAGACTCGTTCGGTTTTTATCACGGTGACGGGGTAAGAAGGACGTTGATTATTTGGATTACTCATAGTATTCATCTCGCTGACTTTATGTGGCTTACCATAACGATAATTTCACACCTCGGCAATGATAATCGTTGTCGTTTACAGTAATTTACCCATAAAAAATAGGGAACGGATCCGTGAGCGGGTGAGTCTACATGATAATATTCACCACAAAGAATAAAGTGAGAGATCCATGCGACACCTACACACCGCTACTCATCCCGATATCGAAAAACTCAGTAATCACTCTATCTTGCAACGTAAAGCGGCTAGAGCCATAGCTCTTGAAGGCGAAGAAATTTTACTTCTTTATACCGAACGTTACCATGACTACACTTTACCGGGAGGGGGGATTGACGAACAGGAGGATGTCATTCAAGCCATGGTGCGTGAATTACGCGAAGAAACGGGAGCAAATAATATCCAGATGATCCAGCCCTATGGTCTCTATGAAGAATTTCGTCCTTGGTATCGAGAGGGTGCCGATGTGATACATATGATTTCTTACTGCTATACCTGCAAAGTGGATCGCCAGCTCGGACAAACGCGTTTTGAAGAGTATGAAATCAAAAATGGTATGAAACCTGTTTGGATGAATATCCATCAAGCCATTGCGCATAATGAGCAGACGATGGCACACAGTCAACAAAAAGGCATGAGCATAGATCGAGAAACCTTTTTATTGCGTTTGATTGCGAAAGAATTGCTTTAAAGCCAAGCTGGATTTCCGTCAATATGGATGAAATTCCGTTGTTGACGGCAATCTTGTTAGTTATGTTTTGGTATCTTGCCTGTAGTTGAGTATAGTAAAAACAATAGGATAAGACGAAAAACAACCAGTTAACCAGAAGGACGTTTAAATGGGGAAATATTCACGATGGGTATTGGGAGCACTATTGGTCGCATCAAGCCAGATGGCCTTGGCGAATATTATAGAAACAACCCAGTTAGTCGGTTATGGCAAAGCGAAGTATCCAGCCAATTTTACTCATTTTGATTATGTGAACCCTCAAGCGCCCAAGTATGGAAAAATCACTTATGGGCAGATTGGCACCTTTGATAACTTTAACCGTTATGCTTCACGTGGGGTGGCTGCTGCGGGATCGGGTGAGTTATACGATACGTTAATGTTTTCACCCAGTGATGAAATTGATACCTACTATCCACTTATTGCTGAAAAAGTCCGTTATTCTGACGATTACCTCTGGCTTGAGTTGGATATTAACCCTGCGGCACGTTTTCACGATGGCACATCGATCACCGCTTACGATGTGGAATTTACCTTTGATAAATTTATGACTGAAGGCGTCGCTCAGTACCGAGTCTACTATCAAGAAATCAAATTGGTGAAAGCCTTAAATAAGCGTACTGTCCGCGTTGAAATGAAAGAGGGAAATCGTGAAAAGCTCTTTAGCTTTGCTCAATCGACTCGAGTTTTGCCCGCTCATTTTTGGCGAGATAAAAACTTATCTGAACCTTTAAATCATCCCCCCGTCGGCAGTGGACCTTATCGTGTGATTGATTTTAAATCCGGTCAGAGTGTGACTTATCAGCTAGTGGATGATTATTGGGCGAAAGATCTACCGGTGAATGTTGGACGAAATAACTTTAAGCAAGTGCAGTATGATTATTACCGCGATGATACCGTGATGCTTGAAGCCTTTAAAGCTGGGGAGTTTGACTTGCGCCAAGAGAGTCAGGCGAAATTTTGGGCAACCTCTTATACCGGCGCTAATTTTGATAGGGGGTTGATTAAAAAAGAAGAGATTCCACATCATGCACCAGTTGCAACCCAAGGCTTTGTTTTTAATACTCAGCGTCCGATTTTTCAAGATGTTCGAGTGCGTGAAGCGTTAAACTATGCCATGGATTTTGAATGGATGAATCGGAATATGTTTTACGATCAATACTCTCGCACACGCAGTTATTTCCAAAATACCGCTTATGAAGCGCAAGGCTTGCCGAGTGAACAAGAGTTAGCGGTACTTGAACCGTTTAAAGATCAGATCCCCGCTCGGGTCTTTACCCAAGAGTATCAGCCACCAGTGACCGATGGTAGCGGCCGGATTCGTCCACAGATGCGGGAAGCTTTCCGTTTGCTAAAAGAGGCTGGCTGGGAACTGAGCGATAAAGTGATGAAGAATGTGGCAACGGGCGAGCCGATGAGCTTTGAGCTGCTCATTTACAGCCCAACAGCAGAGCGAATTGCGATTCCTATCCAGCGCAATTTAAGGCTGATGGGCATCGACATGAAGATTCGTACCATTGATACCACTCAATATACCAAACGGCTGCGTGATCGAGATTTTGACATGGTCTCATCCAGCTTTTTCGCCAACCCTTATCCGAGCCCCAATTTACTGATTGTTTGGCATTCTAGTTATATGGATTCTACCTATAACACCGCAGGGGTTGATGATCCGGTGATTGATGCGCTTACTGAGCAAATCGCACAAAATCAACAAAATCCATCGCAGTTAGTCGCATTAGGACGAGCATTGGATCGTGTTTTACAATGGAACTTTTACCTAATTCCTCAGTGGTATACCGGAATGTATCGGGTCGCCAGTTGGGATAAATTTGAACGTCCAGATGTGATGCCAGATTATGATTTAGGGCTAGACACTTGGTGGATCTCTGAGCAAAAAGCGCAGAAACTTCCTGCCAAACGCCGTTAAGGGGTAGAAATGGCTGCGTATATTTTTCGCCGATTATTGCTGGTGATCCCCACCTTGTGGGCGATCATCACCATCAACTTTTTTATTATTCAAATTGCGCCGGGTGGCCCCGTTGAACAAGCGATTGCCCAGCTAGAAGGGCACACCTCTGGCATCATGGAGCGATTTACAGGCGGTGGGCAAGAAGTCACCGTTAGCAAACTGGATGATAGCTCAGGTTATAAAGGTTCACGAGGCTTAGATCCCGAAGTGGTTGAGGCGATCAAACGCCAGTTTGGTTTTGATAAACCGATACATCAACGCTACTTTGAGATGCTGAAAAACTATCTGACCTTTAATTTTGGTGAGAGTCTGTTTCGTGGCGGGGATGTGATTGACTTGATCGTAGAACGTCTACCCGTTTCGATTTCTCTGGGGTTATGGAGTACGCTCATCATCTACTTTATCTCCATTCCTCTTGGCATTATGAAAGCGATTCATCACGGCTCTCGCTTTGATGTCTGGTCAAGTGCAATGGTGATTGTCGGCTATGCGATTCCCGGTTTTTTATTTGCGATCATTTTGATTATTCTCTTTGCGAGCGGAAACTATTTTAGTTGGTTTCCACTACGAGGATTAGTGTCTGATCATTTTGACCAACTGCTTTGGTATCAAAAAATACTCGATTACTTTTGGCATTTGGCGCTGCCCATTTTTGCAATGGTGATCGGTGGGTTTGCAACCTTAAGTATGCTGACGAAAAACTCCTTTCTTGATGAGATCAATAAGCAATATGTGGTAACGGCACGAGCCAAAGGGTTGGATGAACGGACTATTTTATATAAACACGTCTTTCGCAATGCCATGTTGATCATCATTGCGGGCTTTCCTAGCGCCTTTATCGGTATTTTCTTTACGGGATCGATGTTGATTGAAGTGATGTTCTCTTTAGAAGGCATAGGTTTGCTCGGGTTTGAGTCAACCATTCAACGCGACTATCCTGTCGTATTCAGTTCACTCTATATCATGACATTACTTGGGTTGCTGCTCAGTATTATTTCCGATCTTACCTACACTTGGGTGGATCCACGTATTGATTTTGAGGCGCGCTAAGCATGGTAAAGAAATCAATGATTAATCCATTAACTCAGGCGCGCTGGCAAAGGTTTAAATCTCATCGGCGAGGTTTCTATTCGCTGTGGATTTTTTCACTGCTCTTTATCGTGAGTCTGTTTGCTGAAATTATTGCCAATGATAAACCGCTGCTGGTCTCTTATGACCATCAGTGGTTTTTCCCTGTCGTTACTCAATATGCCGAAACCCGCTTTGGTGGCGAGTTCGAGACAGAAGCAGACTATACCGACCCTTATGTGGTGGAATTAATTGAGCAAAAAGGCTATCTCATCTGGGCACCGATTCGGTTTAGCTACGATACCATCAATCTCAATGTGGTCGGCTCGGTGCCTTCTGCACCGGATTCTGTCAACTGGCTGGGTACGGATGACAAAGGACGTGATGTATTAGCCAGAATTATCTACGGCTTTCGGGTTTCAGTATTATTCGGCTTTGCATTGACCATTATTTCATCGGTGATTGGTGTTTTGGTGGGAGCAACCCAAGGCTACTACGGCGGCTGGCTGGATCTGTTCGGACAACGCTTTATTGAAGTCTGGTCAGGCATGCCGACCTTATTCTTGTTAATTATCCTGTCTAGTTTTGTCGAACCCAACTTTTGGTGGTTACTTGGAATCATGGTGTTATTTAGTTGGATGAGCTTGGTGGGGGTGGTACGCGCGGAGTTTTTGCGTTGCCGTAACTTTGATTATATTCGTGCAGCACAAGCGATGGGAGTAAAAGATACCCGAATCATCTTCCGACATATGTTGCCCAACGCCATGGTTGCCTCACTCACTATGATGCCTTTTATTTTATCGGGTTCAGTCACCACCTTAACCTCACTGGACTTTCTCGGTTTTGGCTTGCCAGTGGGTTCACCCTCACTAGGCGAATTATTAGCGCAAGGCAAAGCGAATTTACAAGCCCCGTGGTTGGGTATTTCGGCGTTCGTTGTCTTATCTTTGATGCTCACACTGCTAGTTTTTATTGGTGAAGCGGTGCGTGATGCGTTTGATCCACATGTGCAAGGAAGAGGCTAATGAGCGAACCATTATTAACCATTACCGATCTCTCGATTGGATTTGGTCGAGCACAAGCGATAGAAACGGTGACTCATCAAGTTTCCCTCTCTATTCATAAAGGGGAAACGTTGGCATTAGTGGGGGAGAGTGGTTCTGGCAAATCAGTCACAGCCAACGCTATTTTAAAACTCTTACCGAAAGGTTCAGCACATTACCAGCATGGCAAGATCACGTTTGCGGGATTGGATCTATTAACCTGTTCAGAGCGTCAACTGCGAGGCATTCGCGGGGGACGGATAGGCATGATTTTCCAAGAACCTATGGTGTCATTAAATCCGCTGCATAAAATCGGTAAACAGCTCGTAGAAACTTTAGCTATTCATCGTGGGATGCGTCAACGCAATGCAGAATCCTTAGCCATGACTTGGTTAGAAAAAGTCGGGATTCGACAACCACAGGTGAAAATTAATGCTTATCCTCATGAATTATCTGGAGGAGAACGGCAGCGGGTGATGATTGCGATGGCGTTGATCAATAAACCCGAGCTCTTGATTACCGACGAGCCAACCACGGCGTTGGATGTTTCGGTTCAGGCGCAGATTTTAGATTTGCTCAAATCTTTGCAGCAAGAGTTAGGCATGGCGATGCTGTTCATTACTCATGACTTAAGCATTGTTCGACGTATTGCCGATCGTGTAGCGGTGATGCAAGAGGGACGAGTGATTGAACAAAATCACTGCGCGGAATTATTTTCTGCGCCGCAGCATCCTTATACCCGATTACTGATTGAATCGGATCCACGTGGCAAGCCTGTCGCTGTCAATGCGGATAGCCCCTCTTTGTTAGAAACTCAGCACATGAATGTGTGGTTTCCGATTAAAGGCGGGATTTTTAAACGCACTATAGATCATGTTAAAGCGGTCACAGGGATGACATTTCAGTTACGTCAAGGTCAAGCGATTGGTCTAGTGGGGGAAAGCGGCTCAGGAAAATCAACCACAGGCATGGCAGTATTAAGGTTGGTCAATTCGAGTGGTGAGATTCGCTATGCCAATCAAACGATTCAATCGCTTGGTAGACAAGCGATGTTGCCATTTCGGCGTAAGATGCAGGTGGTTTTTCAAGATCCCTTTTCCGCATTAAATCCTCGCATGTCGGTGGCTCAAGTGATTGGCGAAGGGTTGACCGTACATAGCCAACTCTCTCCCACAGAAATCGATGAAGCTATCTGTTTAGCGATGGAAGAGGTTGGACTGGATCCAAATACCCGTCACCGTTACCCGAACGAATTTTCAGGAGGGCAGCGGCAGCGCATTGCAATAGCCCGAGCGCTTGTTTTAAAACCGGAGTTTATCTTACTCGATGAGCCGACTTCGTCGTTGGATCGCACGGTTCAGGCTCAAGTGCTGGATCTGTTAAAGTCGTTGCAGGAAAAATATGGGTTAACTTATTTATTTATCAGCCACGATTTAAATGTGGTGAAGTCGTTATGTCATTACACCATTGTGATGAAGCAAGGGGAAATTGTAGAGCAAGGGCCAACAGACCAACTTTTTTCTTCTCCAAGCCACCCTTATACTCAAACTTTAGTCCGGCTTTCCTCACTCTAATATGGGTTGATCGTGAGCTCGGTAAACCCAGTGTTGGGATCAAATTGGCGAGAAAATTGGTGTTCAGGATAGTGATGTATCATCAGCTCAGCCGTTGTGCTGATGATATTACCCACTTGTAAATGTCCACCCCATACTTGCCCTTGATGATCGGCGACAGAGATATGTAGATGCTGATGTTCCGGTGTCAATGTACCCATAAGAGAGACAATTTCAAAGCAAGCACTTTGCTGTAGAATGGTGGTACTGTCTGCTAAGCGAATGGTTAACGTCGATAAACTGCCTACGCAAGAAGCGATGGTTCCAGCACGAATATTATGTTGAGTGACGAGCGCTTGTATCGCCAGTTTAAGATCGGTTCCCGGTAATAGACGTGTTGCGATGAGTTCCATGGCAGAGCCTTGATGATAAGACGGAAAAGAATGGCTGAAATAGTACCAATCCCATACATCGTGTTCAATGCAATAAAGCTCAGTAGAATAGAAACATTGTCATGATATCGATTCGGTATACACTACTGCCTACGGTTATGCGAGAAAAGTAGAATCCCCAATGAATGATCATCCAGAAGAAGTAGAAATTGAAGCCATCGGTATTGAGGTTGATGCCCAACCCATCGAACTTTATAAAGTTTTAAAGCTTGCTAATGCTGTGAGTGGCGGAGGTGAGGCAAAATATGCAATAGCCGAAGGTTATGTTGCTGTTAATGGTGAATTAGAGACTCGTAAGCGCAGAAAACTTTACGATGGTGATTTGGTGGAGTTTAACCAAGAGTATTATTTAGTAATTTGTGATGTGCCTCTTACGGTCAGTGCACCTATTGAACAAAAAAAATCAGAGCCAACGGTCGATAAGAAAAAAGCGTCTTCATCACCCATGAAAAAAAAGGGAAAAGAAGGGAAAGCTAACCCTATGACAAAAGGTTCAGCAAGAGGGAGCCAGAACAAAAATAAGGAAAAAAACACAGCAGGGGTAGAGGGTCCAGAAAATAATACCTCACCGGCTTCTAAAGGAGGGCGCAGTGCTATTCGTTTTTTCTAGAGGTGGTATGACAGCTAACGATTTGTAGGCTTGCGGTTAATACTGAGTGGATGGATGATGTTGTCCTTTGCCTGATCACTAGCACAAAGGACAACCTAAAGAGAGATCATGGCATCGGGACGACCAGTATATCAATCGGAGAGTGATTGATTAGGCTTCGAGAATAAGAAAGTACTCGGCTAACCAAATCATGGTGATGCCCACAAATGAGTAGATCAAACCCATTATCACTGATCGTTTTTTCTAACTTGTTACTTAAATCTCCCGTTCCAACATAAAAGTGCTTGATGGGAAAATCCGTATATTTTTGCAGTTCTCGCAGACGTTTATTAGAATGTTCAGTCAATGGTCTATGGTCGGGATTTGCTTGAATATCCACTAAATCTGGGTAGATTTCGCCAATGGCACCATCAATATGAATCAGCGAAATTTCAGCATTAAGCAATTTAGCAAAAGAAATCGCTTTATCGATAAGCAATTTACTGTCATCAGACAAGTCCAGTGCAACCAAAATATGCTGGTATGTCATCACTACACTCCTATATTGAGATAACTTCTCTCATCATAGTCTTTGGGAGGAAAAATAGTGTCGAAGTGGTTACAAAATAAGAAAATGTTAGTGTAATTAGTTAAGTAAAGAGCGTTTCTTCTGATACATCTTTTTGTCGGCATACTGAATTAATTCAGCGGTAGTGCTACCATCATGGGGGTATTGGGCTACTCCTAAACTGGTGCTTATTTTTATCGAGTTCTCTTTTAGTTGGAACGGAAAGAGAAAAGATTGCTCAATATTGATGAGCCTTTGATCAACCGCACTGCCTTCTATGAGCATAACAAACTCATCACCGCCAATACGTGCAAAGGTGTCCGTAGCTCCTAGTTTTTCGACCAGTCGATGGGCTACCGCTTGTAATAACTCGTCGCCGACTTGATGTCCCCAAGTATCGTTAATGGGTTTAAATTGATTTAAATCTATGAAAATAATGGAAAATTCAATATTTCTTTTAATTAGATTTTCCATCTTTGAAATCAGCAAACGTCGATTGGCTAATCCTGTCAATGGGTCGTGATTCGCTAGATAGGTGATTTTATCTTCCGCTCTTTTACGCTCGGTAATATCGGTAATAAAATTTAGAGAAGCCGGTTCTCCAAGCCATCCTACAATTATGCCACTCACTTCAACATCAATATGCCGACCATCTGTATGCTGTAATTGAGTCTGGTAACGTTGAGCTACCGACTCTCTTTTCAATCGGTTTTGATGATATTGGAGGGTTTGTTGCTGAAAAGGCTCAGTGACCAATTCAATAAAAGAGGGGAGTGCTTTGAGTTCTTCAATTGTCTGACCTGTCATGTCCGTCAAGTGTCGATTGGCATAGACAAAGCGATAATTTTGAATAACCGAAATGCCTTCATGGGCAGTATCGACCAAGGAACGGTAAAAATGTTCACTTTCACGAAGTTGCTCTTCCATAATCTCTTTGTCTCTTAAAAGTTGTTCCTGAGTTTGCTTTAACTGAAACAAGCGTTTGTGTGAGCGATATAGGAAAAAAACACCGATAAGTATAAGAGAAATAACCAATATAGAAATGAATGTAATTTTTACAATAAGGCTCCAATTATATCGATAGTTAATCAACATAGGGATATGAGTATTGATTGCAGAGTTGATATCGTGAATATCGAGGGTGGCGATAGCGGCATCTAGTTGTTCGAGAGGTTGGGTATGTTCTTGCCGAACACCTATCCTTAGTAAATTTTTATAATCAGGGATTTCTCCTGCAATTTTAAGATTAAACCAACCGTGATTTCGAATGGTATAGGCGGCGACAGTTAATGAACGTAACGTTGCATCTGCAATCCCTCTATCGACTAGGTCAAAGGCTTCCCATTCGGTTTCCACAGGGATTAAGTCAATTTCTGGATGATCCCGCTTAATAAATTCATAGATGGAGGTGCCTGTGGGTAAAACTACACGATGACGATTGAGTTGGGCTAAATCTTCAATATAAGGATGTTCATTACGAGTGATGACCACATTCGGATCAATAAAGTAGGGGCGTGTAAAATTAAGCCATTGAGAGCGCAACTCGGTTTTGTTTAAGAGCCCTAAAATATCACACTCTCCAGATTGGGATTTCTCTAAGCTTTCGTTCCAATCTTTCGTTGGTAGGATGAGAAGATCACGTTGTGCGCGTTGGAAAATAAGCCGTAATAGATCTGCGGCAATACCGACATAGTGTCCATCTTCGGTTATTTTTTCTAATGGTTCCCAATCGGGGTCGATACATGCTAAAACGGGACGTTGTGTCCAATCTGGTTCCGCCCCAGTGATAGGAGTAAAAGATAGTATGAATACCAAACATACTCCAAGGAAATGTCTTGTTAAAAGCACGTTACCAGCCAATCTATGTACTCGCTGAATGAGTGAATCCCGACACAGATTTTTCTGAGGTTAAATAACCAAGATAAATCCAGATAATGTATTTAAAACATTAGCATATTTTTATTATTAATATTTATATTATCTTTTATTTGTATAGATTTGAGAAATGCTCAACATTTCATTAGAGGTTGTGATAAGAGAAGAGATCGCTCAATGCGGTTTTTATCATTGACTTTCTTCAGTTCATCGGTGTAAAGCTCCAACGAACTGAAGAAGAATGAGGTTAACGTACGATAAGACCCAGCAAGATACCAACGGCACCGAAATCAGCGTCACTGAAGGTGGTGTTAGCAAAGCCAAGGTCGCCTAATACTGGCATTAGGAAAACCGGTAAGAAAGTAATGAGTAAGCCTTGTGCAAATGCGCCAAGAATGGCCCCGCGTCTTCCCCCTGTAGCATTGCCAAATACCCCGGCGGCTGCACCGACAAAGAAATGAGGAACCACACCCGGAATAATGATAGTCAACCCCATCGCGTACAAGAGCACCATGCCGACTAACCCAGCGGCAAAGCTAGAGAGAAAGCCGACTAAAACTGCATTCGGTGCGTAAGGAAATACAACCGGGCAGTCAAGAGCCGGTTTTGCATTAGGTACCAATTTGTCAGAGATCCCTTTAAAGGCTGGAACAATCTCTGCAATGACCATTCTCACCCCTTGCAAAATCACATACACGCCACCAGCGAAGGTGATGGATTGCATTAATGCAAACATAAACCAGTGTTTTCCGCCACTGACTTCACGTACAAAATCCCCCCCAGCAAATAAGCAAGTAATAATGAAGATAATGCCCATTGTAAATGAGATAGCAACGGGGGTATCACGTAGGAAAAGTAAACTTTTGGGCACATTCATCTCTTCGGTTGAGTGTGCTTTATTACCCAATTTACTGCCAATGAACCCCGCTAATACGTAGGATAGCGTTGAGAAGTGGCCGATGGCGACATCATCAGAACCCGTGACTTGCTTCATATAGCGATGAGCAATTGCTGGGAAAAAGACCATCACTGAGCCAACAACAATAGAGCCCAACGCAATTAATGGTATGCCTGTCATACCGCTGGATGAAAGAATAGCGGCGACCATCATTGACATAAATAATGTGTGGTGGCCCGTTAAGAAGATAAACTTCCAAGGGCTGAAACGAGCAATCAGAATATTAACCAGCATAGCAAAGAACATGATCATCGCCATTTCTTTACCAAAGGCCTCCTGAGCAATGGAAACAATTGCCTCGTTATTAGGGACGACGCCAGTGATCCCAAAGGCTTGTTGGAATATCACCGCAAAATCACCCAATGAATTAACGACTAATCCCGCACCCGCTCCTAAAATAATAAAGCCCAGAATGGTTTTTATTGTTCCTTTAACACATTCTGTTATCGCTTTTTTCTGAGCAATGAGGCCGATAAGTGCGATTAAACCCACTAAGACAGCCGGTTCAGAAAGCACATCTTTCATTAAAAAATTAAAGAATTCCATGATTTCTCCTTAAAGAATACCAAGCTCTTGTAGGGCAAGGGATAGGCGATCTTTCATTGCCGTTTTATCGACCATGTTATCTAGCGAGACAATTTTTTGCTCAACGCCTAAAGCATTCAGTTGTTCCACAATATCTCTTGTACCAATAAAGATATCGCATTGAGTACCTTTGGCTGAACCGAGATCAATATGATCCACCTCTGCCTCAATATTGAGTTCTTTAACAATGGATTTAATACTCATTTCCATCATAAGGCTGGTCCCTAGACCATGCCCGCAAACCACCATAATTTTCATGTTCATACCTTTTGTAAAAAGAGGAGTTAATATTGGCGAATGACGGCCAGAACATCGTCGACGCTATTCGCTTGGCAAAGTTGTGCAACATGCTGTTCATTCATCAATAACTCAGCGAGTTGCGCGATGGTTTCGATGTGGCTTTCACTATCTGTTGCTGCGAGTGTTACCAGCAGTTTGACGGGATCATTCTCATCGGCATCGAAGGGGACGCCTTGCTGGATGATGGTGATCGCAAGGGATAATCGGTTTACCCCATCTTCAGGTCTTGCATGAGGCATTGCCATCCTTGGGCCAACCACATAGTAGGGGCCAATCTCTTGGTGGGATTGAATAATGGCATCTAAATAGCGCGGCTCAATGGCCTCATTTTCAATCAGAGCTGAGCAGGATTTCTCTAACGCATCTTGCCAGTTTTGAGCATTGGGATAGATACGGATAACATCTTGAGTAATGAGATCGCATAACATGACTAGCCCTTTCTTAAGGTTGTGAATTTCGAATAACTCTATCGATCATTAGAAGGATAAAAATAGATTGATATCACAAATGTTAGCGCTATCTATCTGGGGTTTTTATATTTGTGATAGCGCTATCATTTGATGGGAGATCTAAGGTAAGAGGTTGTGTTTAAGGGGCTTTACGTTACACTCGAGGTCATGAAATGTAATGCGTACTGTTAAAAGAAAAACAGATAGTCATAATGAATGAACCTCGTAAAAGAAAAAGTACTGGAAACGTGACGTTAGCCGATGTGGCTAAACATGCTGGTGTGGGAAGCATGACAGTATCTCGAGCATTGAGAACACCGGAACTGGTTTCAGAGAAGCTCAGAGAAAAAATTCAGCAAGTGGTCGACGAACTCGGTTATATTCCCAACAAAACAGCAGGAGCGCTCGCTTCGGGGGAAAGTTATTCCATTGCTTTGATCTTGCCTTCATTGGTTGAAAAATCGAGCGCACTTTTTTTGCCGCGATTTCAGCAAACGCTAAATAAAGCCGGTTACCAACTTCTACTCGGTTACAGCGATTATTCGACGGAACAAGAAGAGAAATTATTAGCCACTTTTTTGGAAAGCCGCCCAGCTGGTGTCGTTGTTTTTGGTTCGATCCATTCTCCAAGAACTCAGCAGTTGCTTGAGACAGCAAATACTCAAGTGATTGAAATTTGTGAGCTTAACACCCAAAGTCGTTACCTAACAATGGCGGTTGATCATTTTAAAATGGGAAAGCAAGCCACCGAGCATTTGATTAAACGTGGTTTTAAGAAAATTGGTTTTATTGGGGCACGAACGCAACATTCGACCTTGCAGCAAAAATTACACGGCTGGCAAAGTGCCATGTTGGAAAATTATCTCACCCCTGATCATTTTTTAACGACCCATGAAGGTCCTTCTGCTCAACTAGGGGTTGAAGGGTTGAGTAAATTATTACTGCGAGAGGCGGGCTTAGATGCCTTAATTTGTAGCCATGAAGAGATTGCGATAGGGGCTCTTTTTGAATGTCATCGCCGCGTCATTAAAGTGCCGTGGGATATGGCCATCATCTCATTGGAAGGGACATCGATGGGCGCTCATGCTTTTCCTAGCTTAACTTGTTTAGAGGTAGATTATGAAAAAATGGGAGCAAAAGCCGCAGAAATGCTTTTGCGTGCCATTAAGAATGAGGAACCCTTACCAAGGGCAGAAGTGAGTTTTACCTTACAAGCTCGGGCGAGCACGTCAATTAATTAAACGGATCGTTATGCTCGGCAAAGTAAACGCAAAAGTGCAATAGTTTGCTTTTCTTAATAGGGTTATGCGGGTAGAGAAAAAGAAAAAAGCCAGTGAGAGGAGCACTCACTGGCAAAAAATTATTGCGTTATTTCTAATAATAGAGGGAGTTAAGCCGTCGCTGTGTGTTTATCAGCTGCGCGTGATTTTAGGAAGGCATAACCAGCCCCTGTTACCACGGTTCCTGCGGCAATAGCAACTAAGTACATCAGCACAGGAGTAATGGCATTAGGGATCATCAGCACAAACAAGCCGCCGTGTGGTGCCATTAATTTAGCGCCGAATAACATAGATAAAGCCCCAGTTAATGCACCGCCTACCATACAGGCAGGGATAACTCGCATCGGATCTTTTGCAGCAAACGGAATGGCACCTTCAGAGATGAAGCAAAGGCCAAGTACAAATGAAGCTTTGCCTGCTTCACGTTCACCTGCTTCAAATTTGTCTTTAGCAAGGAAAGTGGCTAAACCCATGCCTAGCGCAGGAACCATACCTGCCGCCATAATTGCCGCCATTGGTGCATAGGTTTGTGAAGCAAGTAGGCCGACACCAAAAGTATAGGCCGCTTTATTGACAGGGCCTCCCAAGTCAAAGCACATCATGGCTCCAAGAATAATACCAAGTAAAATAGCGTTGGTGGAACCCATGCTATTTAGGAACTCTGTCATGGCGGACATAATGCCAGAAACAGGGCCTCCCACGATGTAAATCATTACCAAACCCGTGACTAAGCTGGCAACAAAAGGAATAATGAGTATCGGTTTTAATGCTTCCATCGATTGTGGAAGAGAGACATTATCGGCAATCCATTTTGCTGAATAACCCGCGATGAAACCTGCGGCAATCCCACCTAAGAAACCAGCGCCTGTTGAGCTAGCCAGCATACCGCCAATTAAACCTGGTGCCAGACCTGGGCGGTCAGCAATGGAGAAGGCAATATAACCAGCCAGAACAGGAATCATTAATGCGAACGCTGATCCACCACCAATGGACATGAGCGCCGCTGCGAGTGTGCCTTCTTCTTTAAACGCTTCAATACCAAAGACGAAAGAGAGGGCGATGATCAACCCCCCAGCAACGACCACGGGTAACATATGTGATACCCCTGTCATGAGGTGTTTATAGACCCCTTTCTTCTCATCGGTAGCATTGTCATTTGCGTTACCAGAGTGCTGATACACCGTGGCCATTTCAAAGGCTTTATCCATCTCTTCAGCGGTTTTTTTCAATGCAGGCCCTGTTTTAGTGCGATACATTTTTTTACCATTAAAGCGATCCAACGGGACTTCGATATCCGCTGCGATGATCACCAGATCGGCTTCGGCAATCTCTTGCGCAGTTAACTGATTTTTTGCCCCTACTGAGCCACGCGTTTCTACTTTTATTTGGTGTCCTCGGCGTTTTCCTTCCTCTTCTAGCGCTTCTGCGGCCATAAAGGTGTGAGCAACTCCCGTTGGACAAGCGGTAATCGCAACAATTTTCTTCGCGGTATGGCTGGTTTTAGTTGGTGCTTGGAAAGCGGTGGCTTCTGTAGCTGAAAGCTCTGCTGCTTGTTGGGCTGCCATGGTGAGATATGCTTTTGGATCGCTAGTGCAGGCAGAAATATCACTTTGGTAGACTTTTTTACCAATGAAACGGGTAGTATCGATAGGGGTATTGGCAGCAATAATGACCACGTCAGCTTGTGCAATTTCTGCTTCTGTTAACGTATGGGCTTCTAATACGGAAGAGTGACACTCAACCGTTGCCGTCCAGTTTAGCGATTTGGCCGCCTGTTCAAGGAGACCTGCGGCAATAATACTATTGGCAACCCCGCTGGGGCATGCGGTAATAATGGCAATATTCATAGTTTCGACCTTCTGTCCTTAGTGGTTAGTGTTATGACTAACGGGTTGTAGGTGGATATCTTTTTGTAGGGAAGTTAAGTGTTCAACACTGGGTACACCCACGCCAACTTGTGTCACCGCAAGAGCGGAGAGCGCAGTGGCGAAAGTGATCAATGATTCTTTTTTCATTGCTTGCATATGTCCCCAGCACAAGCCTGCGACTAAGGTATCGCCCGCACCAACGGTACTGACAACCTCCATTTTGGGCGGTTTGGCATGTAACCATTGTCCTTGATTGAGCCACATAGTACCTTCCGCTCCCATTGAGACGACGATATTATCAATACCTTTATCGGCCAGTTGTTCTGCGGCGAGGCGGCAAGCTTCTGGGGTGTGCAATTCACGGCCAACAAATTGAGCCAGTTCTTCATCATTCGGCTTAATCAACCAAGGTCTGGCGTTAATGCCAACCGCTAAGGCTTCTCGGCTGCTATCAAAAAGCACCTTTTTACCTAAAGACCCCAATTTCTCTATCCAAGAAGCACAAAGTTGAGGTGAAATGCCGGAAGGTAAACTGCCTGCTAGCACAAAGTAGTCGTGATCCTCAGCCAGTTGGAACAAGGTTTGTTCAAAGCGAGCAATATCTTGTTCATTGACATGAATGCCGGGGAAATTGATGTCGCTGACTTGACCCGATTTTTCGACCAGTTTGACATTAATACGAGTTGCCCCTTGGATTCGGATAAATTTATCTTCCGCCCCCATCTGTTCAAAAAGCTGGCAAAACATTTCTTGATTATCTAGGCCAAGAAAACCGGTAACGGTAACTTTAGCTCCGAGATCGCTCAGCACCTTAGCCACATTGACGCCTTTACCTGCGGGATGAAGCGAGCCTTGTTTAACCAAACTCACGGAACCCACTTGCAAGGAATCTAAACTGCCAGTCAAATCCAAAGCTGGGTTTAGGGTAATGGTGACCACTTTATTACTCATAAGACGCTCCTTAATGCTCACCAAGGCCAGATTTAATGGCTAAGCCGATAGATTCCAGTGCTTGTGCCGCATCTGGACCTTCGGCCGTAAATTGCAATTGATGGCCGTGTTTCACTCCCAGAGCAATCACCTTCATCAAGCTTTTCGCATTGACGGACTTTCCGTCACCGTCCAAATTTGAAACCTTAATGTTGGACTCAAATTTTTTCGCTTCAGCCACCAGCATCGCTCCAGGGCGAGCATGTAAACCGTGTGAATTGGTAATTTTAAAAATGGCACTTTCTCCACGGTTGGCTTCACTCTGAGTGGGGGTTTCTGACGAGGATTCTTGAGTAAAAAGTGCAACGAGTTGCCCTGCATCGGCTTGTAATAGCTTTTCTTGCTGTTGAGCAAATACCAATTGAGAAAGCTTATCGAGTAAACCACGATGGGCAGCGTTACAAGCAGCAATAGCGATTAATGCTTTTACCGTTATCCCTTGATATTCACAATCATTAGCCGTTGAAACAAAAGACATCCCACTGCGTTTTACCTGCTTATCACTGCTAACCAACCAAAGACCTTTGCCTAAATGAGTCGGTTGTTTGGTCACAAGCTCGGCGACAAATTCGCTGTCTGCACAACCTGTATTTTTAAGGAGTCCACCTGCAACGGCACTCATTTGAACCATATCACTGGCAGGAAAATGAAGTTGAATTAAGGATGCATCAAACTCGGCTTCAAATTGAACATCACCATTCAGTAGAGCAACAATTTCTGAGGCTTGTTTTGCTTGTTTCAGTCTCTCTTCAACACCATCAGCAGACAACACTTTAGTCAGTTGTTTCAATATACCTAAATGTTCATCGGATTTTGCGGCAATCCCAATGGCAACATACACCGTATTACCGTCACCCCAACCCACACCATGAGGGAAGTGATGAACGGCCACTCCGGTTTCTTGTACTAAGTCACGGGTATCGATGGTGCCGTGTGGAATGGCAATACCATTACCTAAGAACGTCGAATTTTGAGCCTCACGATTGAGCATGCCTTGGACATAGCCGGATTTGACCAGTTTTTTTTCTGTCAGGTCTGCCGCGATAGAACGAATGGCCTCTTGCTTGTTGGATGGTGTTTGTTCTAGTCGAATATCTTTAAGTGAGAGTTGCAGCATGTTTGGCCCCTTAGCCCATCAAGGCTTTGTGTCTAACCCCCAATCTTGATGACTGGATGTTAAGGTTATTTAAGTTAGCTGAATCGTTTCAGCTTTAAGTTCAAAAAAATTTAGCAAAACGGTCATTGATAAAAATGAGTCTGTTTTATTAGGTTTAGTCTAAAAAACTCGACTTGGCTACCAATTTAGGTTTTTGCTGAATCCTTTCAGCTTTAATACTGAATCGATTCAGCGTATAATTCAACTCAATTTAGGATCGAAGATTTATTTCTATGATCCCACGCACAGAACCAGAGTAATGGATATGACACTTGATGAAATTGCTAAGTTGGCAGGCGTCTCTAAAACCACGGCAAGTTATGTAATTAATGGTAAAGCGACCAAATATCGAATCAGTGAAAAAACGCAACAGAAGGTGATGGCGGTCGTTGAGCAACATAATTATCGACCCGATTTAGCCGCTTCGTCCCTTCGAGCGGGTAATAGTCGGTCCTTTGGTTTGATCATTCCTGATCTTGAAAACACCAGTTATGCCAAATTAGCAAAATTGCTAGAGCAAAACTCACGACAAGCTGGCTATCAAATTTTAATAGGTTGCTCAGATGATGATGCAGATATAGAAAAAAATGTTGCTCAGGCTTTGGTTTCTCGTCGGATTGATGCGCTGTTTGTGGCTAGCAGTATGCCCGAGGCCAGTGAATTCTACTGGAAAATGCAGCAGGCCGGGACACCTGTGATTGCGATTGACCGCCCTTTAGATGACGAATATTTTCCTTGTGTGATCAGTGAAGATTTTGGTGCGGCTTTTGAGTTAACCCAATCTGTATTGAGTGAATCGGTAACAACGGTTGGGTTGATTGGTGCCTTACCCGAACTCAGCATTTCTCAAGAACGTCAGCTAGGCTTTGAGGCGGCATTAAAAGTTGAAAATAAACAAGCCTTAGTGGGGTATGGCGAGCACTTCAATCGAAAAGAGGGGCGAAGGATTTTTGAACAGTGGTTAAGGGAAGAGACCATGCCTGATGCGATTGTCTCAACATCATATACCTTATTAGAAGGCATTTTGGATGTGCTCTTGGAATACCCATTATTAATGGAGAAGTTGCATTTAGCTACCTTTGGTGATAATCGGCTTCTGGATTTTTTACCCATAAAAATCAATTCATTACCTCAACAATTTGAACTTATTGCTGATAGTGCTCTAGCATTGGCACTGAACGCTTCGGCCAAACGCTACTCAACAGGCATTGAACTGGTAGCAAGAAAGCTTAAGGTTCGTCGTTAGCCTCTGTCGTTGTATGATTAACTCATCACCGTTTTGATTTGCGGTTGGTGAGTTTTTTATCAGTGAAGCGATGAAACCAACTCATAGCATGGGCCGATTGTTCCTAGCATCTTGAAGTTAGTTAGGTATATCATAGCGTTATTATCCCTATTGGCTTACAGGCTTGGAATGAAATTTCTGCACACCTCTGATTGGCATCTAGGTCGTCAATTTCATAATGTGTCACTGCTTGATGATCAACGGCACGTTCTTAATCAAATGATTCAATACATGGAGCAACATCCGGTTGATGCGTTGATTGTCGCTGGTGATGTGTATGATCGTTCTGTACCGCCGACGGCTGCCATTGAACTATTGGATGAGGTCGTGAGCAAAGTCTGTGGGCAAATGGGTATTCCGATGATCATTATTCCGGGTAATCATGACGGTGCCAAGCGTTTGGGTTTTGCTGCCAAGCAACTGCAATCCTCTGGTTTGCATATCATCAGTCATTTTTCGCAGATGCTAACACCAGTGGTGCTGAAGTCTGCTCAGGCGGGGGAAGTGGCATTCTATGGTATGCCTTATAATGATCCTGAATTGGTTCGTGATGCCTTTCAAAACAAAGTGAGTAGCCATGACGAAGCCCATCAATATCTTTGCGAGCGTATGGTTGAAGAGTTTGACCCGTCACAACGTCACGTATTGATTAGCCACTGTTTTGTCGATGGTGCAATGGAGTCTGAATCTGAACGGCCGCTTTCTATTGGTGGGTCAGATCGAGTTAACCATGAACATTTCTTACCCTTTGATTATGTAGCGTTAGGGCACTTGCATCAGCCTCAGCAGAAAGGACAAGACTTTATCCGCTATAGTGGATCTTTGATGAAGTATAGCTTTTCGGAGCAGCATCAGAAGAAAGGGATGACACTGGTTGAGTTAAATGAAGATGGGTTTGTATCAGCGCAACACCTTCCTTTGTCATCCCCCCATGACATGCGCATTATCGAAGGTGATCTGCAAGCATTAATTGAGCAAGGTCAGTGTGACCCTCATTATGAAGATTATCTTTTGGTGCGCCTAATGGATAAACACGCGATTCTTGACCCGATGGAAAAGTTACGCAAAGTTTACCCTAATGTTTTGCATTTAGAAAAACCAGGAATGCTGATGGATGCAGATCAGGCCATGGGGCGTGCGCGGTTGGCTCGTGGGGAAATGGACATGTTTCGGGATTTTTTTCTGGAGGCTAAACAAGAGCCACTATCGGAACAACAAGCGCTTGCTATCTCTCAAGTCATTCAATCGCTTAAACAAGGGGAGTCTTTGTAATTATGCGTCCGATTCAATTGACTCTACAAGCTTTTGGTCCTTTTGCTTCTCAACAGGTTATCGACTTTAGTCAGTTTGGCCATGCACCTCTTTTTCTGATTAATGGCCCAACAGGAGCAGGGAAAAGCTCAATTCTGGATGCGATTTGCTTTGCCTTATACGGAGAAACGACGGGCAGTGAGCGTTCTGGCGATCAAATGCGTTGCGACTATGCCCCCAGTTCAGTGCTGACGGAAGTTCAGTTTATTTTTGAGCTAAACCAACGCCGTTTTATGATCACTCGTAGCCCGGATCAGGAAGTGGCGAAACAGCGTGGAGAGGGGACAACGAAGAAAAATCATGCGGCCAGTTTGGTTGAATTGCTTGATTTGGGAGATGAAAAACTGATTGCACATCGCCCAACCCCCGTCAGTAAAGCAATGCTTGAGTTGATAGGGTTGGATGTAAAGCAATTTCGCCAAGTGATGGTCATTCCGCAAGGAAAGTTTCGTGAATTATTAATCGCCAATTCCAAAGAACGGGAACAAATCTTTGGTCAGCTCTTCCAAACTCAGATTTATGTGCAAATTGAGCGAGAGTTACTGGATAGAGCCGCAGGCATTCGTAAGCAAAAAGAGCAGTTTGATCATCAGATCAAAGGGGCATTAGAAGTAACGTCACTCAGCAGTGAAGAAGCATTACAAGCTGAGATATTCGCTACTAAGCCGTTGGTGCAGCAAAGTGAGCAAGCCTATCAAGCATCACAAAAGCAGCTTGATGCAATCAAACAACACTGGAACGATGCGCAAGAGTTGCAAAAGCAATTTCACCTGCAAGCTGAGCTTGAGAAAGAAAAAATGGCAATGCTTGCTCAACAACCAGCAATAGAAACGTTACGAAACCGTTTACAGCAAGCTCAAAAGGCGGCTCGTCTTGACTTACCCTATCAACAAAGCCGTGAGGCTCAGCGCCAACTTGATTTAGCCAAGCAAGCCAAAATCACGAAACAGCAAGCCTTTTCTTTGGCTGAAAAGCAACTAGAAGAGGCAACGTTGGCCTATCAACAGGCGGCGAAATCTGCCGAGCAAGTGGAATTACTGAATCAGCAACTCTATGAATTAGAAGGAGTGGGGAAAAAATTTGCTGCGTTAGAAGAGCAGAAAAAGCTTCATCACACGGCAAAGCAGCAATGGCTTACTGCTCAGCAAGCGGCAGAGCAAGCTCAACTTAAGGTGCAAACACTCGAAACGCAGTTGCAAGCTCAGTACGAAGAACTCGAAAAGATTCATCAGCAAAAGAGCCGTTTGGAAGCCAAGCTTCTCACCCAAACACAAGTGAGCGATCACATAACGTTACGTCTTAAACAGCAATCATTGGTGAAGAAAAAAGGTGATCTAGCGGATCAATTTAAGCGAGTTGATAGTGGTTATCAAGTTGCACAAACGGATGCTCAGCAGGCAAGGCAGCAAGCGGATCAATTAGAATTACGCTGGCATACCAACCAAGCGGCAGAGTTGGCGCAAAGGTTAAGCGAAGGTGAGGCATGTCCGGTCTGTGGGAGCCATACCCACCCCAATATTGCACAATTTTCTAGTGACGTTGTCACTAAAGGGCAAGTAAAACAAGCTAGAGAGGGGCAGAAAAAAGCCGAAGCCAGTGAGATTGAATGGTTAAAGCAATACCAGCAAGTAAAAAATGAGCTGAGCTACTTGGAACAAGAGCTGCAACAAGTCGCTGAGCAGATAACACAGAAGCAAATCGCCGATTTAGCAGTACTGCAAGAGCAGGGTAAACAGCTCACTCAAGAGATTGAACAGCTTTCTCGACTGAACCCTCAGCAACTTGAGGTGAACATTACGCAGTTAGAGCAAGATCTACGCACCACACGATCTCAGGCTGAGCAGCAAAAAAGTGCCTTAGAGCAAGCGACGCTTCGGGAAATTGAAGCGCATACACAAGTCACCCATTTACAGGCCGAAATCAGCAGTGACTTTACCCATGTTGATGAGGTTAGAGAAAAATATTCTGTTATTCATAAGCAAATTAAAGCGCTACAACAGGCTGAACAATCAGCAAGAACCCACTTAACGCAAACCCAGAATCATTGCTCTGCGACGCAATCTTCGTTAACCAGTGCCAATGAGCAGTGTGAAACATGGTTAAAAGAGTGGCAACGTATGCAGCAAGAATGGCAGCAAGCGCTGACTCAAAGCCCTTTCACGGATCAGGAGCATTATTTGCAGGCGCGAGTGGATGACAGCTCGATCACAGAAATGGAGGGGAAAATCCGTCAATTTGAGCAGTTGTGGTCCACGCTACAAGGCAAACTGGATAACTTGCAACAAGCATTAGCCGATAAACCGTTTCCGCAATTAACCGATATTCAGACCCAAATGGAGGCTCAACAACGCGATCTTACCGCTAAGCTCAATGATTTTACTCAACATCGCTCTCGACTTGATAGCTTACAACAAGTGAGTAAGAAACTGGTGCGTTTGCATGAGCACAATGAAACATTGGAAAAAGAGTATCAAGTTTACGGTACGCTCAGTGATATAGCGAATGGTCGAACGGGGGCCAAAGTGAGCTTACATCGTTTTGTCTTGGGCGTATTGCTTGACGATGTTCTGATACAAGCCTCACAACGCCTACAACGAATGAGTAAAGGGCGTTATTGGCTTAAACGTAAAGAGGATCGAGCAAAGGGGAATGCAGGCTCAGGCCTTGACTTGATGGTGGAAGATGCCTACACCGGAAAATGGCGTGATGTTGCCACCTTGTCGGGCGGGGAATCGTTTATGGCTGCACTCTCTTTAGCTTTGGGGCTATCGGATGTTGTGCAATCTTATAGTGGTGGGATTCGTTTAGATACTTTATTTATTGACGAAGGTTTTGGCAGTTTAGACCCTGAGTCACTTGATTTGGCGATTCAAACGTTGATTGATCTCCAGCAAGGGGGGCGGTGTATTGGTATTATTTCTCATGTGGCTGAATTGAAAGAACAAATTGCATTAAGATTGGATGTTGAGACATCCGTTCGCGGCAGTACCATCAAACTTATTGTATAGTGATGACTACTCTGCTCACTCATGCTGGTGAATAATATGAATGCAATAAAAAAAATATACCAATATGCAGAGCCAAATCTAACGTTAGTCGGATGGATGGGGCTGATCGGTTTTCCAGTTTATTACTATGTTTGGGCCTATCTTTTCCCGCAGCCATATGAGTCACTTGGGCTGCGTAGTTTTTGTTCGTTCCTGTTTGCCGGTATCGCTTTTCGCCACTCTTTGCCTAAGGTGTTACACCGTTATTTACCCGTATATTATCTGTTCTCTATTGGATTTTGCTTACCTTTTTTCTTTTTCTATATGATGTTAATGAATAGCTGGTCCACAGAGTGGGCCATGTCCTTTATGGCCTCTATTTTTTTACATATTTTACTGGTGCATGAAACGAAAGTGATGCTAATGCAAGCTTTGGTTGCATCACTCGCTGCTTATATTATTGCTTATTCTGTAATGGATACTGAACCTAGCCAGCTTATTTCATTAACTTATATTCCAATTTTTATTTTTACCTATGTATTTGGTAACTTATTTTATTTTCGGAATCAGATTTCTCATGAAAGCAAAGTGTCCATTGCAAAGTCTTTTGGTGCAGGGATTGCCCATGAGATGCGTAACCCGCTGAGTGCATTAAAGTCATCGATAGATGTCTTCCGTTCTATTTTGCCGAGCACGAACTCAAAAAATGATAATTATACATTAACAGCTCAAGAGTTAGCCCAACTGCAAGAGGTGTTAAATCATGCCGATGAAGTGATCCATTCGGGTAATGAGACCATCGATTTACTACTGACCTCGATAGATCAAAATCGAGTGTCGACATCAACGTTCAAAAAGCATTCAGCCGCCGCAATCGTAAATAATGCGATCCGTTCATTTTCCTATCCAAAAATGTTAGACAAGTCGAGGGTGTTTGCAACGATTGAAGATGAGTTTGATTTTTTAGGTAGTGATACCTTATTAAAGTTTGCCTTGTATAATCTATTGAAGAATGCATTTTATTACCAAAATAGTGAGTCTTTTAGAATTGATATTGACGTGAAGCGGCAAGCTGGAAAAAATCTGATCATAGTCAGAGATAATGGTGTTGGAATCGCACCTGAGCAACTGGATGAAATTTTTAAAGACTTTTATACGTTTGGTAAAAATAATAGTTATGGCTTAGGGCTACCTTTTTGCCGAAAAGTGATGCGCTCTTTTGGTGGGAGTATCCACTGTCGTTCAGTCTTGGGAGAATGGACCGAATTTATATTGACCTTTCCTGATTATGATTCTGAGCGAGTAAAACAAATTAAATTGGATTTAATGAAGTCTAAATCTGTTCTCTATATTGGTGAGGAGGACATTATTTACCACCATTTGAATGAACTGGCTTTTTATCAAGGCTTTACAATGTATTCTGTCAATGTTGAAGAAGCGATACATCGAGAAGAATTTGAATTCGAGTTTGATATTATTCTGGTTAGCCTAAATAAACTCTCTTCACAATGGGATAAGCTGAGTTTATTAGAAAATAAATTACATTTTACAGAGGCAAAAATTGGATACTTATATGATAAGAATCATCATTATCCGGTTAATATTTCACGTTATTTAACCGTGTATCCAATTGAAATGCACCAGCTATTGCTTGAACATTCATTAATAATGGATCAGCTTTTTTTTGAAATAGAGGAAAGTTCGGTTAATAGAAATCAAATTAAAACGCCTGAAGTCTGCTATCAACGGCGAATCTTATTGGTGGATGATAATGAATCATTGCGTATTTTTTCTGCATTATTATTGGAAAAACAAGGCTATGAAGTTTTTCAGGCCAATAATGGTAAACAGGCATTAGATATTATTTCAACTGAAAGTGTGGATTTAATTATCATGGACCTTGATATGCCGGTAATGAATGGTTTCGATACCACAAAGGCTATCCGTCATTTAGATGCAGACTATCATCATGTTCCTATTATTGGATATACAGGCGATGATCGTTCAGAAACGATTTCTGAGATTTACAAAATAGGCATGAATGATTATATCGTTAAGCCAGCAGATAAAGAGATTCTTTTGCAAAAAATAGCAAACTGGTTATGATATATTATTATAAAATAAGTGACCAATAACTTTCTATTGATCACTTAGTTAACAAGTTTAATTATTATTTAAAATATAAGTTTGGATTGTTGATGGCTAAGCCACAAACATGAATAATTTTGTCTATCTCTTCTTGAGTGAGTGAACTATTCAGAGATAAACGGATAATATTTTTGTTCTTGGCGGTCGCAGGACGACAGAACACTGCACCAAAAACCCCATGTTCTTCTAAGTAATCTCTGACTTTTTCTGTATTTCTTTCATCTCCAGTTTCTAAAGCAATAATTTGAGATTGACTACGTATAGTAAATCCTAATTTAACTAATGCTGATCTTAATGTTTTGGCATGACGAGCAAGTTGATCCCGTTTATCATCGGACTCTTGTATCACCGCTAAGGTTGCACTTAAGGCTTCGACTTCATAGGGAAGAATGGTCGAGCTAAAGATAGCTGGGTAACCAACAAAGGGAATACATTTATCCACATTATTGTTTGCCCATATTGCCCCCGCTCGATAAGCGAAGGTTTTGGCTAGGCTGACCGTCATAAAGTCGACTTGCCCTGATAACTCTAGCTCACATAGTAGCCCCGAACCATGTGGCCCATAAACGCCTAATGAATGAGATTCATCCACTAAAATTGCGCAATGGTGCTGTTTTGCAATCGTGACCAGCTCTGTCAATGGTGCCATAGTCCCTATGGTGCTATAGATAGAATCAACAGCAATCAGCCCAGGGCCGTGTCTTTTTATTAACTTAATTAAATGATGACAATTATTATGCATGAAGGGGTGCAGTTGTGCATTAGCGTATCGTGCTCCTTCCCACATGGACATATGAGCAAAAAAATCAATATAGACCGGCGTTTCTGGAGAGCAGATGGTTTGTAATAACGCGGTATTGGCATTCCAACCTGATTGCGATAATAAGCAAGTATCAAATTGAGCAAAGTCGGCTAACTGCTGCTCTAGTGGTGGTTTAGTGTGAGTATCTTGTAAAAAAATTCCTGACATAAAAAGGCTATCATGACTTTCATCAATGGCCTTTTTCAGTCGAGCTTTAATCACAGGATGATTAGATAAGCTGAGGTAGTCATTACTTTGTAGAATAATGTCATTCTCTGCGGGTCTTTTCCCTAATACAAGATGCTTTCCATTTTGATTGCTTTCAATAAGATCATGGATAAATAGGTTTAAACGCGTTTGAATAAACTCAGGTAGACGCGTATGTTTGGCATCGTATTTCATCGGTTGTATCCTTTTAATGTTTAATCAATGCCAGCTGACAAGGGATATTCTGACCGAAAAAAAATGATTGTCATTAAGGATATATTATTGTTTTGCCGTCGATAGCAAACTCCATTATAGTGAATTTATTATCTGTTTATCATTCATACACTCAGAGAGTTTAACGATTGGTATAATAAGAGTGTATTTTAAAATTAATGATTTAAATATACTATTTTCATGACTTAATGTTTTTCTCTGCTAAAGGTATTCTTTCTCTTAAATTAGGGATGGGCGTGATGTATGAGGGTGTAGGGGGCTTTATTGAATCTATTGAGGATGACTATTTAGATGACCTCGGCATAATTAAATGGAAACTCTTCAATGGGAACTGGGGCACCAAATAAATAACCTTGAAAATGAAGACATCCATAGCTGGCTAAACGGTCGCGTTGTTCTTGGGTTTCAACGCCTTCAGCAATAACAGACAATTTCATGCTTTTAGCCAGAGAGACGATGGTACGTGCAATGTCGGCATCATGCGTATTTGTCAGCAGATCATGGACAAACGATTGATCAATTTTCAGTTGATCTAAGGGCAGTTTCTTGAGGTAGTTGAGTGATGAGTATCCGGTTCCAAAATCATCCAACGCAAAATGGACACCATGCTGTTTGAGTTGGGTAATTTTGGCTATGGTATCTTCGAGATCTTGATGTAGCATACTCTCTGTTATTTCTAATTTTAGTTGCTGAGGATTCGCACCATGTTTTTGCAGGATGGACATCACCTGCTCGACGAAGTGAGTTTGATGGAATTGCTTCGCACTGATGTTGATGGCTAAGACTAAATTTTGAGTTAATGGGGTATGTCGCC
This sequence comes from Vibrio cincinnatiensis DSM 19608, assembly GCF_900167345.1. Classification (GTDB taxonomy): domain Bacteria; phylum Pseudomonadota; class Gammaproteobacteria; order Enterobacterales; family Vibrionaceae; genus Vibrio; species Vibrio cincinnatiensis. Next base: position 42,315 of record NZ_FUXB01000003.1, read on the forward strand.
ATGTTGCCAAGACTTTACCCGCTTGATTGAGAATCCATTCACCTAAAGGCAAAATGAGCCCAGTTTCTTCTGCGACGGGAATAAATTGGGCGGGTGATATCATGCCATGTTTTGGGTGTTTCCACCGAATAAGGGCTTCAGCACCGACTAATTCTCCGCTATGAGTGACTTGGGGTTGATAGTAAAGAACAAATTGATGATGAGGAATTCCATAGCGAAGGTCGTTAGCCATCGCAGCATGTTCTAATACTTTTTTCTGCATCTCAGGGTTGAAGAAGCGATGGGTATTTCTTCCCGAACTTTTGGATTGATACATGGCTAAATCTGCTTGTTTGAGTAAGTCATCAAGACTCTGTTCTTCTCCTTGAAAAAGGGTGACGCCAATGCTTAATGTACTGTAGTGTTGCATTTCATTAATAGTATAGGGTTGAGCTTGAGCATGAAGAATTTTCTGGCAGAGGAGATCGACGCGTTTAGATGCGATCTCCTCACTGAAGCCTAATTGTTCAAGTACCATAACAAACTCATCCCCTCCAATACGGGCAACCGTATCGGTTCGTCTGATACACTCGCTTAGACGTTGACTCACTTGGGTTAAAAACTTGTCTCCAATATCGTGGCCTCGAGTATCATTGAGGATCTTAAAGTTATCTAAGTCTAGATAGAGAACGGCTCCGTAGTGGTTATCTCGGGTAGAATTTCGTCGAGCTTGTTCTAACCGTTCCATTAAGAGCTGGCGGTTTGGTAACCCAGTTAATTGGTCGTAGAAAGCCAACTGTTTGATTTTATTTTCTGCCGCATTGCGCTGGGTAACATCTACTAATGTAATGACATAATTGAGCACGGACTCTTCATTGTCATCCATCACTGCTGTCACATGTGTCCACTGTAGGTATTCTTCACCATTTTTTCGGCGGTTCCACATTTCTCTTTGCCAAGAACCATATAAGTCAAGTTGTTGTTTTAATTCATCATAATAATGCTCAGCGTGTTGTAGTGAACGTATAATGTCTAAATGTTGCCCAAGGACATCATAAGTCTGATAACCCGTAATATCGGTAAAAGCTTGGTTGACACGTAGAATGTACTTATTGGCATCGGTGACAATCATGCCTTCTGCTGATTCAAACACCGTGGCTGCAATCTTTAAATTTTCAACCATGCGTTGCATGGCTTCGCCAACTTGGTTGTATTCATAAATGCCGGTTGATGCAAATCGGACTCTTAACCCTTTTTGTATGCCTTGAATGTAGTTTGTTAACTGACTAATAGCGCGATTATGACTGAGGTGTAGTACCCAAGCCGCTATTATCAATAAGCAGAGAAAACCACCCGATAAGAGGAGGAAAGGGCGCATGTAGTGCTCAGTTATTGATGGGAATCGGTGTTTCTCTATACCGAGTTCTAGGGTAATAGGATAGGGTCGGTGGTTAAATTCAAGTGGAGAACTCCGTAAATGAAAAGATGGCAAACTGGATTCTTTGGATGCCAGAGTCAGTGATTGAGTCGATGTCGTTAAGGTTTGGTAGTGAATCAGCGGTTCACCTTGATAGTGAATGGTGAGTTTATCTACATCGGCACGTTCAGTGAGCATTTTGATAAAGTTTCGATTTTGACCAATCGCTAACCCGATAAACATGTACCCTCTTAAGCGGATAGTGGCGGGGTCAAAGAGAGGCACAGCTTTTATTAACGCGGTCAGTGGTGCACTATGAACGAATGTCCATTGATTGGTGTAGTGTAAAGGGGGAGTAATGTGATGCAAAAGTGGCTGGATATCATAAAGGGGTAATCCTGCATTGACCAATAACTCCCCAGAACTATCAACTAAAAAAAACAGGTCGAGAATGGCTCCCATGCTCGAATCTTGCAGCATGAAAATCATATCATTAGCGACGGAATCAAATTCAGCCTCTTGCTCAGTTAAAGATGAGAAAATTCGGTTTGACGCGGTGGTATGCAGATAAACTTCCAAAAGTTCTAATCGGTTTTCAATTAAATTTTGAATGCTTAATGCACGTTGGCTGAGATGCCCATCAATTTTTTCTTGCAAGTCATTCTGTGCGGTATGCAGTGAATAAAGCATCGAAGCCAGTAGAGCGACTAGCCCAAGAAAGCCAAAAATTAAGGTGATGCGCGTGGCAAACTTCAGTTCCCATTTTTTTCTTTTGCTGTTGTATTTTTGGCTTGGGTTCGATGACATGAATCATTACTCCTGTACGGCCCATCGGTTATTTTTTTTATCATCTAATGCTGACGGAATGTTTTTTAGGTGCCGAGACTCTGAGATAAGTTGTTGATATTCATTTAATTGGTTTGAGAATAGTGTATTTAATTCATCCTCTTCCATAAAAATCACTGGCATTTTAATTCTCTTTTCGGTGATGTGTTGGAACCGAGGATCTTGGCTCACATTTTTTAGCGCTTGCGCGAGTATCTTGACGTGGCTATCTGGGGTGTTCGCGGGGACCGCCACAACGCGGATGGCATGAACGCTAACCTCATACCCGAGTTCTTTTAAAGACGGCACATCTGGGTAATAAGCCAGCCGTTCATCTGCGAGACTCGCTAATACATGCATTAATCCAGAATCGGTATAAATACTGTGTGTTCCCCCACTAAAGGCGATATCTGCATCTCCAGATAAAATCAGTGGTGCCATCCCGGAACCGCCTGAGGTTGGTACGATACGTAAGGTAATGTTTTCACGCTGCATCACACGTTGAATGACAAATCGATCTTGAGCGTTTTGTGAAGCATAGATTAACCCCGGATTGGTTTTAGCGTATTGGATAAACTCCCCCCACGTTTTAAATGGCTTGTTCGGCCCTGTAATAAAGGCATTTTGATCTAACGTTATTCCTGCGACATAACGAAAGCTGTTGATGGAATAGGAGGCCGGGTTGATAAGGGGGGTAAAAGTATAGGGAAGCGAAAGGCCATATTGAAAAGTGTAACCTTGATCTTGACTCTCAGCCAACATGGCGGCGGCGGCACCGCCACCGGCTCCTGCGTGATAGATTATCTGGACGGGCTGTTTAAGCTGCTCTGTTAAGATTTGAGCTAACACTTGTCCTTGCACATCCGTACTTCCTCCTACGTTAAAGCCAATTAACATCGTCAAGGGGCGCGAAGGAAAAGACGCCTCAGCGTGCGTAAGGTGAATGCCCCCTAAATTGAGGAGTAAGGTGAGTATAATATAAGCGCGGATGGAATTCCTTTTCATCACAATGACCTATATTGTTGAATTACTCTAAGTTTAGGTGTGCTTTACTATTCTGTCTATGACTAGCGAAAACTCCTTTGCTATCAATTAATGACGATGAGAAGGCTTTTATTATGGTGTGGAGCTAACGATTTTTTTGCGTAATTTCAGGCCAATACATACGTAAGTATCCCCAAGCAACCCAGATGACAAGCAACGTTGCAATGGTCAGTTCTAAAAAACCGAAATGATGCAACCAATTCCATTGAGGATAGTAGTGCTCAAAGAAGACCGCTAAATGGTGCATGGCGATGGCACTGATAACCGAAGGAAAAGTGACGGCTGCAATTGAGGGTTGGAATTTTAAACGGAGCAGTCTGAAGTAGCATAGGTAAATGAGCAGGGTCATTGTGATGGCAATGCCTGCTAATGCACCCGTTAAAATGGGATCCGGAGATGAAAAGTTAACCAAGTAAGCGGCTAGCGTTAGGTTGATTGGCGCTGCCATTATTGCCAATGTAGGTCGAGCGCGCTTTGGAAGCATACCTTCAAATACCAAACGATATAGTACCACGGGCAGCATGACAAAATAGATAGCGATACAGATGCTGACTAAGGTTTCAGAAAAGACGGTATGCCCAAATTGCGTACCAGCAAGGGAACTGCTGATTAGCCCAACGGGGTATAGAAACCAACTGGGTACAATATGAGCAATTTTGAAATGCTGCAATTGAAAGCGAAAAAATAAGAGCATCATCGTGATGTGAAGAAGGAGTGACATTGCCCAAATGGGATAGGCGACAGCGGGAGAGATCGCTGCCAGATAATCACATAGGATCAGCAAAGCCATGCTCATAGGGGCCATCAGGCTCCCTGATAGTGGGTGGCGAATATCATTAAGGAATGTGGAGTAGCTGGTTAGATATTTTAGGAGTACAGGCAACAGAAGAATGGCTCCTGCTATGGCCATATATGGACGGATGATTAAACCGACACTCGGTAAGTACAAAGACCAAGCTTGCCCTAATCCAATGACACCTAATGCTAAAGCGGCTTGAGCTGGGGGAACGCTCTGTACATGAATCAACCTTTTCCAGTTCAATCTTCAACTCCTTGTATTACGTCGCATGAGAGGCGCGGCGATTCTACCAAGTTTGGATGAATCGGTGAGGAGAATTGGGCGGATGGATATCACAAAATGATAAGGTAACAGCAATAAACGTTGTATTGATCTTCTAGCTTTGAATGTTTATTGACCCATATGATGAAAAAGCCCCCCTTAAGGTGAAGGCCGCGGTAAGTCTTGCTGGCGTAATTTTTCGTTTTTTAAGGTTCGATGTAATAGCTGGCTATAGATGGGTTGACCTCCCAGTAGCTGAGCAAAAATAACGGCACCAAGGCTGGTAATGATTAATGGTAAAATCAAATAGTAGTTATTGGTCATTTCAATTACTAATAAAATGCCTGTGATGGGAGCGCGAACCGTAGCAGCAAAGAGAGCCCCCATACCCGCAATGGCGAACATTCCCGGCTCTATATTCAATTCTGGAAATAAGCTTTGGGTGATTAGGCCAAAGGCGTAACCAAACAATGTTCCCAGAGCCAGCATAGGGGCAAAAATTCCACCAGGAGCCCCCGATCCAAAACAGAGTAACGTGGTAAGAATTCGGCCAAGGAAAAGTAATAAAAGCAACACTGCGCCATATTCTCCGGTCGTCACCGATGGAATCAGTGCAATACCGCCACCCGTGAGTTCTGGAATATAAAGCAGAGTTAGCCCAAAGCAGCCACCAAGCAGTGAGCCGGTGATGAGGTAGCGTGCTCGGGTATTTTGATGAATTTGGACAAACAAATCTTGGGCAAGAGTAATCAGTTTATTAAAAAACACCCCAAAGATGCCAAATAATACACCCAATAACAAAAATAGCCCCAGAGCGATGAGCTCCGGGGGCTGATATTGTGGCATGGTGATGACGGCGGCTTGATCGTTAATCATCCTAAAAACGATATTTGCAGAAACAGAAGAAACAATCACAGCCCGTACCGAGATGAGCGAGTACCGAAACTGAGGGCGCATCTCTTCCATCACAAACATGATTCCTGCCAATGGCGCGTTAAAGGCAGCCGCGAGACCACCAGCCGCGCCAGCCGCAAGCAAAGAGTGGCGAGTATCTTCATTTTTCACTCTAAATAGATCTGATACCATGCGGCCAATGGCTCCGCCCATTTGAACCGTTGGACCTTCTCGGCCTAATACCATTCCAGAGCCAAGTGCACCCATTCCACCAAAAAACTTAACGGGTAGAACTCGCCACCAACGTACTGGGCGTATACCATCCATCGCACCTTCAATCTCAGGAATTCCTGAGCCGGCGGCTTCTGGAGCGAAACGATGAACGAGGTAGTAACCAATAAATGCGAGCCCAGCACTGATTAGAAATGCGATTAACCAGAGTGGAAGAAGCTGACCAATAGAACCTTTTAACCACTCTGTTCTTGTGTCTGAAACCAAATGGACGGCATGTTCAAAATAGGTACCGACTAAGCCTGCGAATACACCAACCACAAGGGCTAAGAACAATACAAAAATAGAAGTTTTATCTTTGGAGAGAAATGGATTGAGGGTATCTTTCGGTTCTTGGTTAAGTAAAGAATGGGGGAATTTCTCTCGCTTTGGCATTAAAGGATTCGCTTCGTAATAAGTAACAAACTGTAAATTATACGCACGCAATCTTTTAACTATAGCGCCAAAGATGCAATGTTGAGTTCCAAAAATGAAGCTTTTCAGAGCGAAGAGTGAAAACCTCGATCTACCTTATAAAATCAGGCAAAAAATTTGAATTTATCGCTAAATCAGCCATAGTTAAGGCGTAAGGTAAACCAAAGTATTTCAACTGGAGGAAACGAGAACCTTACTTACAATTTGGATGGATTCAAACTTACAATTCCAATAGCCTCGACCATGATCTGGTTGCAACTATAGACAGCCAGATTCGCAGACTCACGATTGAGTAACGAGGATTAAGGCGTACTTTTTACAGTACGCCTTTTGCTATTTTACTCACCACTATTTTTCTGGGTATACTCCTTGCTCTAAAAAGGAGAGAGCTATGCCAAAACGTATTCCCGCAAATATCATTACCGGTTTTCTTGGCGTGGGTAAAACTACCGCTATTCTTCACTTATTAAAAAATAAACCTACCCATGAGAAGTGGGCAGTATTGGTTAACGAATTTGGTGAAATTGGTATTGATGGCGCTATCATGTCGGAACAGGGCGCGTTCATTAAGGAAGTTCCTGGTGGATGTCTGTGTTGTACGGCTGGCGTTCCTATGTCTGTCGGTATTAATGCCTTACTCAGACAACAACCCGATCGGCTATTGATTGAACCTACGGGGCTCGGTCATCCGAAGCAAGTGGTTGCCACCTTACTTTCTCCTCAATATCAACCTTATGTAGATTTGAAAGCAACTATTGGTTTTATGGACCCTCGCCATCTTAGTGATGCTAAATATATAGGGAATCAAAACTTTAATGATCAACTCGCCACCGCCGATGTGGTAATAGGCAATAAGGTGGATCAATGTTCAGTTGCTGATATTGATGCTTTTAATGATTGGGTTACCGACCAAGTCCCTGCAAAAGTGTTCCATAAATTGGTTGCTCAAGGTCAGTTACCCTTAGAAGTGCTGGATATAGAACGTATTCATGGTTGTGCATCCCACCATATAGAGTCTCATCACCATCATCATGCTGAGCTAGAGCCTCAGTTTAAGTTAGCCCCTGGGCAGGCTTTCTTACGTAAAGAGAATCGTGGACAAGGTTACTTTAGTTGTGGCTGGCTATTTGGGGCAGAATATACCTTTGATTTTGACGGGCTATTCTCCATGCTTAGCGATCTGACCGCTGAGCGAGTAAAAGGGGTTCTGAACACAGACAAAGGCTGCTACGCATTTAATGCCGCCAATGGCGTATTATCAGTAAATGCATTAACGTTACAAGGGTTTGAATCTCGGTTAGAAGTGATCGATTCGCAGTTAATGCCTTGGGATCAACTAGAAGCTATCTTACTGAATTTTTCGGGTATTTCAAAGTAATCAACAGAAGGGCATTCAGCCCTTCTGTTAAAACTATTACCGTTTATTGCGTAAATAACGTTTACGTCTTTCTTCTTTGCGTTGTGCTTTTTCTTCGGCTTTACGAGCTTCTTCAAGTTCAACGTCGATCAGCTCTTGCGTAATCATTTCTGGACGTTCAAGGGTAATTTGTCCCAAGATTCCTTGGCGAAGCTCATGCAACAAAATTTCAGAGGCTTTATGTAGATCAACTCGGCCTCCTGCTCGCAGCGCGCCTCGTTTACGACCAATTTCTTCCATCCATTCCACATCTGATTCAGGTAGACTATCAATCTGATAGCGTTCTTGTAATTTCTCTGGATAGTGTTGCGCTAAATATTCTACGGTATAAAAAGCCACTTCATCGTATTCCATCGCGGTATCTTTTACCGCTCCCGTTGCGGCTAAACGGAATCCACTGTGTGGGTTTTCAACTTTGGGCCACAAAATTCCCGGTGTATCAGAAAGTACAATCCCATTTTGTAGATTAATACGTTGCTGACGGCGTGTGACTGCAGGTTGGTTACCTGTTTGTGCGATAGCACGACCCGCTAAGGTATTAATAATGGTGGATTTTCCGACATTCGGAATGCCCATGATCATGGTGCGAATGTTTTTACCAATTTCTTCTCGGTGGGGAGCGAGCTTACGGCAGAGCTCTAAAATTTTATGTACTTCTTGCGGGTTTGTGGTGGTTATTGCCATTGCTTTCACCCCTTGCTCTTGCTCTAAATGCTCGATCCACAACTGAGTCATTTCTGGATCGGCTAAATCCCGTTTATTGAGCACTTTTACGCAAGGTTTATCACCGCGCAGATGGGATATTAGCGGATTTTCACTGCTATAAGGAATGCGAGCATCCAGCACCTCAATAATCACATCAACTTGAGGAATGACTTCTTCAATTTCTTTACGAGCCTTATGCATATGGCCCGGAAACCATTGGATATTGTTGTTAACCATTTGAATTTATTGCCTTTAGTTTTTGGTTATTAGCTGGTGGGGTATCAGGTGGGGTACCAAAACAATTTATTAGTTTTATTGGTAGTAATACCAAATTAACCATAATCACAGCAGCTGTTATGCTGTGCATTTTAGCATTTTTATCATAGCGCGGGAATCTGCATATTTTGGCATGCAGATTCACCTTCTTTGTTCCGATAGTATATTCTGAGGGCGATGACGTAATTCAATAGACATTCCCCACTTATGTTATAAAAAAGTAACATGATAGAGTATTGTTGGCTCGAAGCGATCCAGCATACTACTTAGTGCACCTTTATCTTTTACTCAAATAGCGCGTTAAACCTCGCTTTATCTTTTCTACTTTTTTCTTCGAGTTGTTGTTTTATTTCTTGAGCTTTATTCGCCCATTGAAGAGTCATCATCGATACCACTTGGTTTACTGGTTGATCAAACTCAGCTGATAAATATTTCAATTTTTCTGCGATGAGTTCGTCAACCACTAAATTTAGCGTGGTTTTTTTATCCCTTTTTATCTTATTTCTATACTTGACTTGTCCCCAAGCTTTTTTCATATTTATTAAAAATAAAGCTTTATCTGAATAAGACAATGGAATTGCATAAAATAAAGAAGGTATGAAAATATGAATATAACGTTCATCATGAAATAGTTCAGGAATTTTTTTGAAGTTTCTATTAACTAAGTCACTTTTATAAAGATATGATTTTGCCCAAGTAAGTTGTTCTTTATCCCTAGCATCTATCCAATGAAATGGAAAATGTCTTCTTTGGTAAGCGTATGATTCATTCAAATAATCTAAGTATTTATGCTTGTAATTGAAGTGACAGTCCATGTAATTAATGAAATTAATAAAATCTAATCTCATTGTTTTAATGCTATTAACTAGCTTTAATTTGGATATTGATGAAAAATGAAAAGGGGCTGGTTTGGCTGTTTTACGGTTGTTAAAATATATAAGGTCACCAGATTGACTAAAAACATTGTTGTTCATTAGATGAATATAACAAAACAAAGTTGCAATTTTATCGTTATTTATAAATTCAAATTTTTTCTCATTGATACAATTGCTTAATAATTTGTTGAGTCTACCAATTATAATTTCTTTATTTAATTCATGTCTGTTCATGAGACCGAAACAAAGTTTACTCTCAAAGTTATCATAATCTCCTTGAGGGAAATAATTTGTTTCATTACAAATGAATCTTAAGAAATCTATATCTGACTTAGGTCTTTTGTTTATATTAATTTTTATTTCTTTAACTATTTTATTATTATTTTCCTCGTTCATTATTACCTACTTAGTGGTTTTTATGTGTGTTTATGGTGGTTTTATTGTGGTCATTTTATGATGATTTTGTTGGTTTGGTCAACGATTATTAGGCTGGTTTCGTATTTTTATGGGTTTCCTAGTAAGTCGAGTCATGAGGTAGAGGGTATAAACTCAAAATATGTGCTCACTCAGTTTCTTTGGTTCTATTTTTAATGATACAACATCCTTTATCCTCTCAAGTTTGGGGAGTGTTAATTAACGGCAGGCGTTCTTTGTATGGCGAGGAGATTAAAATATTATATAAGGTCCGTATTTAATAGCTATGAACAGTTTGGCTTTCGGATAGGATGATTTAGATTAATTGGTACTGTAGCTAAATGGTATCATGTGACAAATTTTAAGTCAGAAATGTTATTTATTGGTATCGATGGTGATGAATCTCACTTCAAATTAATAATGAGGATGATGATGTAGTTTTTCTGAGTTTGAAAAGTTAACACTTACAGACCATATTAGATAAATTTATTTTTTAAAAGTGGGAACTGAGAAGTTGTTTTATAAGGCTTTACATTTTGGTTGTGTTTATATTTTAATTTGAAACTAACTTGGTTTGATTTTTGTCTCTGGTATGTTAGTTACTAAGGTATTCTACTCAAGTTTTGCTCAAATCTTTGTATTTAATCTCTTGAAATTGATTGTGATTTTAAGTTGAAAAATTAGGCGATGTCTGTCTGGCTAGTATTATTAATGTCCTATATAAAGTTCATACCACACGGGATAGTTATTAAATTAAACAATAATAGTTCAGTATGTTGATTTTAAATAACGGCATAAGGCTATCTATGAACCAACTAATGGGAGTAGATAGAAATGAATGTACGATCTAGAAAAAATAAGAATCTAAAATTAACGACCAAAAGTACTTTTTTAGGTAGGCCTATTCAAACAACACATGGCCCTCTGTGTATTGATTATTTAGAGAAAATACACGATACCATGGAACGGGCACTGGATGATTATCCACGCCTTATGGCTTTGCGTGTGGACCTAAAATTCCCCCAATTGCGAGAGCGAGAAGATTTGGGTTATTTAATGACGGACTTTATTCGTTCATTACAGTCGCAGATCGATCATTCGGGTCAAAAAAAGAAAAGAGAAGGGGGGAGAGTGCATCCTTGTACGGTGCGAAGTATTTGGGTGAAAGAGCGCTCAACATCGATAAATGACCACTACCACCTCGTTCTGCTTTTTAATAAGGACAGATTCAACTGGTTAGGAAAAACGTCATCACATCCAGAGAACTTAGGTGGTTTTATCGTCGAGGCTTGGGCTAGAGTCGTTGGTGTTGATTATGACGAGGCTAACGGACTGGTGTATTTCTCAAAGGACAAGAGGAAAGATAGCGTTGTGATCCATCGTTTAGATCGTCATTCTGAGAACTTTGACGATGCATTTGATGACCTGTTCAAGCATGTTAGTTATTTGGCAAAAGAAGATACCAAACACTTTGGTAACCGTAAGCGAAATTTTGGTTACTCGCGACGATAACTAGTCCTACCAAATATCCCAGTTCAAACATTCAGTACCTTCTTTTTTTACCTCAGGTTCTTATCTGTTGAAGAGGAGCAATAACGTGACTCATTAAGTTAAGAAGGTACATGCTATGACTCAATCACATTACACGCTTTATATTGGTGTTTCGGTCAATAAAGATAAAACCCAAGGAGCAGTCGGAGTGGCTGTTTACGATGAAGAATATCAATTAGCTGATAGTTTCGCTGTGCTGGTGGATCGTAACATTGATAGTACGGAGTTAGAGCTTACTGCTATCGTCGAGTGTTTACGTTACGCATTTAATGACGATGTCATTTACAGCACTAGCGACTTCTGTGTGCGTGGTTATAACGAATGGCTAGATGATTGGAAGAGAAAAGGGTGGCGTAAATCAGATAAGAAGCCAGTGGCCTACCGTCAGCTTTGGCAGTTGGTGGACGAAGAGCGTAGTGAAAAGTTCGTTGATGTACGCAAACTACGTTCGTCTCCAGAATTAGATTTAGCCTATAGATTGGCAAAAGAGGAATTAGAAGAAGCGCGTTAACTTTAAAAATTAAAGAGATAGGCTCACCGATAAGGTAGTTGGCTGGTGGCCTATTTCTCTATAGCGTTATTTTTTGTAGTTCACTTCCAGTTTGTCAGACAGAGGATACTTGGCAATTTCATAATCAGGGTTCAAGGTTGCCAATTTGTGTGCAGCGATTGAGGCGGCTGAAGCCAGTCCAAAAATGGCCGCAGGACCGGATGCTAATGCGGCGACCATAGTCGCGGAACGTCCAGCGGTATACACACGACATTTAAGTCCCTGACGTTCTATAAGATCTTCAATTTTCTTCACGGTTTGAGAGAAGTTCTTCACGTTGGTGAGTGTGAATGATTCTCGACGAGAGATGTGCTCTTTCAGAGCGGTTTCGTCAAGGTGGTGTAATACATTGCCTTTACTCATAATTTGTCCTTAGCGCTCTCGTCTGAAAGCATGATAGTGGGTTGACGTTAGAATACGAATGAGTGAGACATAGGCTGTCTCACTGAAATTGGTTGATGTACTTTTGTGAACTAGCTCAGACTTTTGAGTGCAGAGCCGATTTTTCATGGTTAAATCAGCAGGGATAAGAATGGTTTTTGTAAATTGGAGTTGCTATAAGTTGTTGTTATTTAATGTTTTTGTTGTATCCAAGGAACGACCTAAGCACTTTATTTGAATAAGGGGGATCGGCTCCCCCATCTGTTGACTGTATTCGAGTTACTCTCTGTGCTCGGGGCTAAAGGTGGCGAAGTTTTGGGTATCTTTACCTTGGGTTTCGAGCTGTGCTTTAAGCCAGTTAAAGACATCCAGAGTGCCAACCGGACCATCTGTATGGATACGGTCGTCGGGGTCAAACGCGGTTTCTATCAGTGTTACGCCTGTTAATCTTTGCTTGGCCGTTTCGCGCAACTTTTCCAAGTCTCGTGGGCGCACCATATCGACCTTGTTTAAACAAACGACAATTGGTTTGTTCAAGCGGTTAAGCTTATTTAAGATTTGTACATCAATATCAGAAACGCCTCTGGCAAGGTCTATGATCATGACAAAGATATCGACGTTGTGCAGATATTCGTGAGTTAGGCTGTTGACCGACGGGTTAATATCATTAAAGCCTGGGAAGTTGATTAAGTTAATCGCGTAATCTTCATCAAGTGGATAGAGCTCGGCTTCACTGGTCGCGCCAGCAATCGGATCAACATTTTGTGTATCTAACCCAAATACGGCATTGAAGAAGGCATCTTTCCCTACCGAACCATCACCGACCACGCCAATATTAATTCTGTTCAGGACAAGTTGTCTTAACGCGGCGATGTGGACAACAGCAGGAATCGTTTTGCGGTAGGCCGGACCTGCGAGAGCCGTGGCTGCCCAGAGCCCACTTGCCGTCCATCCAACAGGACCTAAGAATGACGATACAGCTCTGGCTATCATCGGACTTGCAGCAAAAGGAAGCCCTTTACCAATAATGGCTTTGCTGATCCAATGTGCGACGATGATGGAATATTTATAGACGGCAAATCCCCCGTATTTTTTTAAAAGCAGTTGAATAAGTAGCATGCTGGATGCCCCAACAGGGATTTCTTGATGGTCCATACCTAGGCTGCGAAAGAGTGAATCCCTTTCACTTTGGCTCATCTGCTCATAAGCATCGACAAACAGTTTTTCAATGATCCGCTTTTCGAGCTCTTCCGTGGAGCATTGCTCGTAATTTGCACCTTGAATGAGATCAACAGCTCCAGAAACAAAAGCGCCTGTGTTGGAAGTGATGCCCCCTATGGCATCGACAATAGAGTCGGCTGATTGACTGATAAACGATGAGTAATTAGGCGTGGCTTCTGCTTTGACTTTTTTAGCCACATCAAGCACCACTTCTCGATAAGTGGCGACATCGGTGTCCGTGTCTTTTCCTAGGGCTTCTTTGAGCTTGTTCTTTGCCATTCTTGTCGTGGTGGCAAGGGTGTTGCTGCCCGCTTTGCGTAGATGCCAAGCAATACGCTGGGCATCTTGTCGTAAAGTGTCGGGTTTAAACTGACATTCGCTCTCGCTGAATTTGAGGTATTCCAGAATAGGAAGCACTTCTTCAGGATTGTAAGCCAGAGCGCGTTGGAGTACGTCGACTTCACTGAGGGATTGCGGCATAGGGAGGCTCCGTGGTATTGGCTATCGTGTGAGCCACCAGCATACGGATTAGCGCGACATATCGTGTCTTGCTTATTAGCGGAGGTGAATGTCGAGTAGGAGTTGTGAAAACAGTCACAAAAAAAGGTGGGAGATTTCCCACCTTGGTCGTTGGCAAGGGGTGATTAATGACCGACTAGGTTTAAACAGCTAGCCATGTCCATGACAGTGAGGTTGGTTTTATCCATACCACACGACACGGTATAGGTGCCATTCGCTGCGGTGTTGGTTATTATCCATAGCCCAGTCGAGCGATGCTCGGTGTAAATCATGCTGCCATCGTTGAGATATTCCCAAGCTGAGCGTATCCAACTGAGCGCGCCATATCCTTCCGTTAAATCAATCTCTGGACTGATAGTGCTGACGCCATCAAAGGCGGTCGGCGCATCAATCAGTTGATTGGTCAGTGCGTAGTTCAAACCGTCGACATTGGCGTTATCTCCTGACTCAAAATCAAACTGAGCGTAGGTAATGTAACGGCCATATTGGTCTTTTGTCATCGCGGTGAGCGGCGTGCCTGAACGATTGGCATCAATATCGAGCGCTTCACATTCTGTCGCATCATTGGCGCCTCCTTGCGCGTTTATCGCAAACTCATAATAGACTTGCCCAGTTGTATTGCCTTTTTGATTGGCTCGCAGTTGCTTGGTGCAGTGATAAGCCGAACTTGGGTAGCTGTTCAATGTATCTTCATCCATCACCACAAACGTTTCACTATCATTGTATTGACCAGGTGTGGTATTGGTTTTTAGGTAGTGCGTCATGGTGACAATGGTGTCTAAATCATTGCTGACCTGATACACGGTTTCTTGTGCGTATTCAGGATGACCGACATACTCTTTGCGATACCAAGTATCCGCCACACTGATGTCATCGGAGGCAGGATTACCTAGCCAATACTCCACATACGCAACATGAGCATCGGGGTAAAGGGCTTCAAAGGCGCGCGTTTCTTCATACGCTTTCGCCAGTCCTACGGTGAGCGATTGAGCCAATTGATGCTGAGCGGTGTTACCTTGTTTAATGAAGTCCCCATACAAGTCACTGACTGCAATGTTATAACGGTTTGCTAAACGGTATTCTTGCTCGGCAACGCGCTGCTTGATTTTTCCTTGCAGGGATGAATTGGCGGCCAGTGCTTGGCAACCCTCCGCGCCAAGTTCACTCAGCTCAGTTTTAATCGCATTCCAAATCACCGTGGTGAATGGTGTCGTGTTCAAAATGTCATTGCTGTAGTTTGATGAAAACTTAGGTGGAAAGGTGAGTTGATAGGCTTCGCTGACCACACCATAGTCAGAATCGTAAGCGCCGACAGGAACATTAATAATAATTGGCGAGTAATCGGCGCAAACACTGTCTACGCCTGAAAACTCAAACTGACCATTTTGGTCGGTCAGTGCCGAAGGTTCGTTGTCATCTAATTGACCATTAAGATTGTAGTCGACAAAAGCGGTGGCCCCTTCGACATAGCCGTCAATAGCCACACCCGTGAGGTCGGCTTGGCTACTTACTGCGTTATTGCTGTCGCTACTACCTCCACCACATGCAGTTAAGCTGGCGGTGAATAGTGCTAGCAGCACTGTGTTTAATTTGAATGGTTGCATAATGTTGTCCTTAAACGATGAAAAATAGGGGTGAATCAGCGAACTTATCGCTGAGTGGGAATAACCGTGTCGGAGAGTGAAAAGTCACTCGGGTACTCAAAAGTGAACGTCGATATGTCTGCCTGAGTGATGTCGGAGAAGGCGAGGGCCTCTCGCTCGTTTTTATGTTCGTAAACAAGGTAAAGCATGCCCTTTTCCCAAATCAGACCGAGTGGGGTGAGGTAGTCTGTCTGGGTATCATCGGTGAGCATCAAGCGAACTTGACGTTTGGCATTGATGGCTTGGCTGAGTCGTTCAAACACATCAAAGTCGTAGTCGTTTTGTTTGGGTAGCGCGAGACGAACCTCAATTTTGGTAGGCTCTATTACGTCACCGAGTTGCAGTGGCATAAAGGCTTCATGAATACCTTGTTCAAAGTGAAGAGGCAGCAACCTTTTCGCTGATGAAAAACACAGTCCGAGCAGCATGGTTTCCCATGCAGCGGACGAGACTTTGTTGTGGTATTTGCGTTTATAGGAGTAGCTATTACGCGCTCGCTCAAATCGCTCGACTTGGAAATAGTCGGGGTAATACATGATGACGTTCAGATAGCGCTGAATGGTACGCTTAGTGCGATCGACGCCCAGCTCGGATAAGCGAACTCGCAGCTCTTCAGCCGAGATTTCTGTCAATCGCGGAATGTGTGAATAGATTTCAAAGATGAGCTTAAAGTGCTCATCAGTCGAGAGTGTGTAGTCTGAGGGTTGCATGGCATCACCAACTTTCGCCTACCCAGCCACACGCACTGCGCTCAGTGCTTCAGTGAATGTCACGGATAGGGGTTAAACGAAGACTGGTGGCCACACAGTCTTAACGGGTCCTTATTGCAATGAGGCTAGGGTATGGATGAGCGAGACATATCCTGTCTCGCTCGGAGGGGAGGTTGCATATCTGTGATTGAGTTGGCATTTTACGACGCATTACTGTGTTGCTTGGCGGATTTCTTTGAGTAGATAACCGCGCTCGAGCAGTTCACGCACGGCGGCCCAGCGCAGAGCTTGCGTCGATGAGCAAGATCGGACGAGCTCAAGCAAATCATGGTCACTGTGTTCTTTCACTTCATCGCGAGCCTTTTGGTATTGAGCGTGAAGATAGCGACCACCTTTTGTGATGACTTGCAGCAAGAGCACAGACAGCACTCGGCGTAGTGATGGGGGATGTTTGTCCATGGGATCCCTTTTGATTATTGAGCGGTGATGTTTATCTCATCAAAGGCGTCCATATCGACGTAAGCCAGAAAGTTACTTTCCCATAACTGGTACAGCTCTTTGGCATCAGGGCGGCCTTGCATGGGCAACCAACCTCGATGAGCGACAAAGAACTCACCGACACGAAAATCAAAATCTAAGCTTCGTTCAAGTTCGGGGTAGTAATTTCCGATGTAGGCAAAATCGGTGATGTACTCGATGCTCCAATCGCCGCTGGTGGTGTGACAAATGCCCATCTCAACCGGATGAAAACCGCCTTCATCCGCGCTGTAGCTCTTATCACGAAAGTTGAACACCAGATAACGACTGGCGGCGAGTGTGCGACTGCTGTCATTAACTAACTGCTTGGTGAGTTGCTCACTCAGTAGGGCATGCAGTTTGTCTGAAATCGGTAAGAGGGAAGATGTGAAGGTTAATGAAGACATAGCAAGACCTCCTTAGGTCAGGATGAAGTCGAAAAAGAAAAAGGAAATAAAGAGAAAACAGGTGCGGCGCTAAAACTGACGGATCATGGTTAATTGCATCTCATCAAACACGTTGCGTGAAAGGTGGCGAGCAAAGGCTTTCATCCACACCATGAGCAGTTCAAGTACCTCAGGGTGAGATAAGTTAGCGGCCCCCGAATCGGGCTGATAACACCAGCGATTGGCGAGATGGAAATAGAGCTCAGGTTCAACCGCGATACTGCTTTCATTGGGATAAGAAAAACTGGCAAAGCACACTACCTGCCAATCACTGGACGGTGACTCACGTTTAAACTGCACTTCAACCGGGTGCAGTCCTTGTCGGTGTAAGTAATAACCTTTTTGGCGGCAGTTCAGCACAATGCGCTCAGCAGACTCTGAAATGCAGTAGCGAGCTATCAACTGCTCTAGTGAACGGTGAAGGTCTTCATCGAGTTCAATGTCGCCATAACGTTGCTCAATCATAACCAGCCCTTCTCAGCAAAAGAGACACTGTCTTTCCCCACCACAATGTGGTCCAGCACTCGTACATCCACCAGCGATAAAGCGTCTTTTAGCCTTTCGGTAATGCGTCTGTCGGCTTGTGACGGCGTTGCATCTCCAGAAGGGTGGTTATGGGCCAATATCACGGCCGCAGCATTCACTTCTAGCACCACTTTCACCACTTCACGCGGATAGACACTGGCCGCATCAATGGTGCCGTGGAACAGCTCTTTAAACTCAATCAATCGGTTTTGGTTATCCAACAGCAATAAGGCAAATACCTCACGCTCATAGGCCCCCAGTTTGCAGCGAATGTACTCCTTAGTGGCATCTGGATTGGTGAGCGTGTCACCGCGCACGTAACGGTGAGCAAGTATCTCAGCGGCATGTTCAAGAATCTGGTTTTCTTGATAGTGCTGCTCTTTTGTGTAATCGGTCATATCAGGCTCCGAGTGAGGTTTATTAACGGGATACACGGTAATGACATATACCTGATAATTTTTTGATTAAGCCTTGATGCGACAAGGCTTAACACATCACCGTCTTTTTTTACGCCAGCGCTTTATCCCATGAGGACCACAGACATAGGAGGACGTCCCATGAGATTCCTAAAGCTAAAAGAAGTAATGGAAAAGACAGCACTGAGCCGTTCAGCGATTTACCGCAAGATGAATGAGGGAGAGTTCCCGCAATCAGTGAGCTTGGGTTACAGGGCAGTAGCTTGGGTGGAAAGTGAAGTTGATGAATGGATGGAAGAACGTTTGCAAACCAGAGTGGTTGCCATGTAACCAACTAATCAGAGGCAGTGCACAATGCACTGCCCAGATCATTGTCCATTCCCCAATTTTCCCATATTCTCTCATAATTCATTTTATCTACTGAAGCATAGAGAAGCACTCAGCAATGGATGACCAAATTTTAACGCTGAAGGAAGTTGCAGCTTACTTGAAGCTAGCTGAGAAAACCGCATATCGATTGGCGAGTGAAGGAAAACTACCTGGCTTCAAAGTTGGTGGATCTTGGCGCTTCAAACGCGCAGATCTTGAAGTATGGATTGAAGAGCGGAAAACACACTCTGGGGATGTCAACTCAGACGATTTGAAATGATACCTGCAAGCATGTATCGAATCTTGTTTGTATTGATAACAAACGAAATTTCAACACTTTAGAAGTGCTCTCCCTTCTGGGATAGAGCAACAATCAGAAACAGTATTTTAGGAATCTGTAAAATGGTAAGTATCCAACAGCGCAAAGCCTTACAAAGCCAAATTTGGGCGATTGCTAATGATGTTCGCGGCTCGGTCGATGGGTGGGACTTTAAACAATACGTTCTCGGCACCTTGTTCTACCGATTTATTAGCGAGAATTTTGTCGACTATATTACCGGTGGCGATGATAGCATCGATTATGCTGCTATGGCTGACAATGATGAAAACATCGAGGCTGCAAAAGACGACGCTATTCGAACTAAAGGTTACTTTATCTATCCAAGTCAACTGTTTAGCAATGTTGCTACCAATGCTCATAACAACGACAATTTAAATACAGATTTGGCTGCTATCTTTGCAGCGATTGAAAACTCAGCCAATGGCTATGATTCAGAGAAAGACATTAAAGGCTTGTTTGCTGATTTTGATACGACCAGTAATCGTCTTGGTAACACGGTGGAAGCCAAGAACAAGCGCCTTGCTGCGGTGCTGAAAGGTGTTTCTGGGCTAAATTTTGGTAGCTTTGAAGAAAACCAAATCGACTTGTTCGGTGATGCCTACGAGTTCCTTATTTCAAACTATGCCGCCAATGCCGGTAAATCCGGTGGCGAGTTCTTCACACCTCAGCACGTTTCAAAATTAATCGCGCAGCTGGCCATGCACGGCCAAACTAGTGTCAATAAAATCTATGACCCTGCGGCGGGTTCGGGCTCGTTGCTGTTACAAGCCAAAAAGCACTTTGATGCGCATATCATTGAAGATGGTTTTTTTGGTCAAGAGCTCAACCACACCACCTACAACTTGGCGCGTATGAACATGTTTTTGCACAACATTAACTACGACAAGTTCAATATTCAGTTGGGAGATACCTTAACCGAACCGCACTTTTTAGACGACAAGCCGTTTGATGCCATTGTCTCTAACCCGCCTTATTCAGTGAAATGGATTGGTAGCGACGATCCAACCCTAATCAACGATGACCGCTTTGCGCCCGCTGGTGTGCTCGCGCCTAAATCAAAAGCCGACTTTGCCTTTGTGCTGCATGCCTTAAGTTACCTATCAAGCAAAGGTCGCGCAGCCATTGTTTGCTTCCCAGGTATTTTTTATCGTGGCGGTGCTGAGCAAAAAATTCGCCAGTACCTAGTAGATAACAACTACGTTGAAACCGTGATTTCACTGGCTCCTAACCTGTTTTTTGGCACCACCATTGCCGTGAATATTTTGGTGCTGTCTAAACATAAAGCCGATACCACCACCCAGTTTATAGACGCTAGCGGCCTGTTTAAAAAAGAAACCAATAACAACGTGCTGACTGACCAGCATATCGCAGACATCATGAAGGTGTTTGCCAGCAAAGAGAATGTGGAGCATTTTGCTAAATCGGTTGATTTGGATGTTATCGCAGGCAATAGCTACAACCTTTCGGTAAGCAGTTATGTAGAAGCGAAAGACAACCGCGAGCTAGTGGACATTACAGAGCTTAATGCCGAACTTAGAACCACTGTCGCTAGAATCGACGCGCTTCGCAGTGATATTGACGCCATTGTGGCGGAAATTGAAGGTGAGGAGGTTGAGGCATGAGTCAGTCAAGTTTTATAGACAAGCTGTTGGGTGGGGTTGAGGTTGAATGGAGAGCGTTAAGGGAAGTTGTAAAAACATTAACAGCACCAGCAAAGCTCAAGAGAGAAAGTTATCGAGAGACAGGTAAAACACCAATTATCGACCAAGGTGAAAAATTCATTACGGGCTATACGGACGAAGACGTTAAAGCATTACCTTTGGGGGAATATGTTATTTTTGGTGATCATTCTGAGTACATCAAATATGTAGATTTTTCTTTTGTCCAAGGCGCAGATGGCTTAAAGATTTTGAAATCTATTTCGGATAACCCAAAATATGTTTATTACGCTTTTCTAAACTTTTATCAGAAGGAACTTAATTACAAACGACATTGGGCTAGAGCAAGTGAGACTCTAATCCCAATCCCATGCCCAGATAATCCAGAAAAATCGCTGGCAATACAAGCAGAAATTGTGCGCATTCTGGATGCATTTACCGCCATGACCGCCGAGCTGACCGCCGAGCTTAACATGCGGAAAAAACAATACAACTACTACCGCGACCAGTTGTTGAGTTTTGATGAGGATGAAGTTGAGTGGAAGGCGCTAGGGAAAATCGCAGAAATAAATACTGGTCAGAAGCCATCTGAAATATTGGATACAGAGGCGGAGTTTGATTACATCAATGCTGGGACAACTAGGTCTGGATTTTGTGCTCTGAGTAATTGTGAGGGCGATACTGTGACGACCCCATCAAGAGGGCAAGGTGGCATTGGCTTTGTTGGATACCAAAATAAGTCATTTTGGTTAGGTCCCCTTTGTTACAAAATACGGTCTATAGATAACAAAATACTAATCAATAAGTACCTTTTTTATATTCTTCAGTCGAAAAATCAACTGTTATTAGGATTAAAAAAAGAAGGTGGTGTTCCAGCAGTGAATAAATCTGATTTGGCTAAGTTAGAAATTCCAGTTCCTTCTATTACAGAACAGGAGCGAATTGTGGAAATTTTAGATAAGTTTGACACGTTAGCCACTTCAATCCAAGAAGGTCTCCCCCGCGAAATCGAGTTACGTCAAAAGCAATACGAGTATTATCGTGACCGGTTGTTGAGCTTCCCTAAACCTGAAGAGTCGGCAGCTTAATATGGGTAAGGAACTAAAGGACATAGCTAAAGACTTAAAGAGCAAGAATAAAAAGGTACAGCTGATCTATGCCTTTAATGGCACAGGCAAAACGCGTTTGTCACGAGCTTTTAAGGAGGAAATAGCTCCTTCTACACAAGGCTATGGTACTGCCGGAGACGCTGGGCAATCGCGTGAGAAGTTCCTGTACTACAACGCCTTTACAGAAGACCTGTTTTATTGGGATAACGATTTAAAAGAAGATTCAAACCCAAAGTTAAAGATACAACCAAATACTTTTACGGGTTGGTTGATAGATTTGTTAAAAGATTTAGGTGAAGACGGTAACATCGCTACAAACTTTCAACGTTATACGGGTAGCAAAGCTACCCCGATATTTAATGAAAAATACAAAACTAAAATTGATGAAAAGGAAGTAACGATACCTTCATTTTCTGAGGTCACTTTTCAAGTAGCCGCAAATGAGCCAGTTAACTACGAGGCTGCTGTTGCCGCGTCTGATGGTGTCGAAAACATAGTTCAGGGTAAATACGAAGTAATAAAAATTTCAAAAGGCGAGGAAAGCAACTTTGTTTGGAGTGTTATGTACACCCTTTTACAACAAGTTATTTCAACCCTTAATGAGCCTGATGCTACAGATAGAATCACAGATAAGTTTAATGCTTTAGAATACGTATTTATTGATGATCCAGTGAGTTCATTGGATGACAGCCATTTAATTGAATTAGCCGTTGATTTAGCTGGTTTGATCAAGGCTAGTACGTCAGATTTAAAGTTTATCATAACAACGCATAGTCCTCTTTTTTATAATGTTCTCTGCAATGAGCTCAATAATAAGGCTTATCAAAAACAGGCCGATGAAACATTTAAGCTCTCTTACAATCCGAACAAAGAGTTCAAGAAGTACCGCTTAGAAAAACAGGCTGACGGCCTTTTTCAGATACTAGACCAGTCAACCGACTCACCATTTTCATACCATCTGTTCCTTTTGTCAGAGCTTCAATTGGCTATAAAGGGGGGGCAGATCAGAAAGTATCACTTCAGTTTTATCCGAAATGTGTTAGAGAAGATGGCAACATTTCTGGGGTACAACTATTGGCCTGCGCTATTACCAAAAACTGCGGAAGGTAAGCCTGATCCATTTGCTAATAGAATCCTTAATCTATCCAGCCACTCTGCCCATGCAGGCGAAGAAGTCGCGGATATTGAAGAAAAAGATAAAGAAAAGCTGGATGTTTTAGTGAAATATTTGATTGAAACCTATGGTTTCAGAAAGCAGGAAGCCTAATGACCAACTACAAAACCATAGCCGAATCGAACAATTTTATTGTTCTAGACAAATACAACAAAGAATGGCAGGTAGCAGAAAGCTACCAGAGCGAAGGTGATTTAGAACGTGAGCTGATCCAAGACTTAACTAATCAGGGCTATGAGTATTTACCTGCTCTAACGACGCCAGACGCCATGATGGCGAATGTGCGCAAACAACTACAAGTCCTCAATAAGGTCGAGTTTACTGATGCCGAGTGGGCTCGCTTTTGCGAGCAATACCTGAACACTCCCAGCGACAATATTCTTGATAAAACCCGCAAAGTGCACAGTGACTATATCTTCGATTTTGTCTTTGATGATGGTCATATAGAAAACATCTACCTGTTCGATAAGAAAACCATTGCTCGTAACAAAGTACAAGTGATACGGCAGTTTGAACAAACTGGTACGGCAGCCAATCGTTATGATGTGACGATCTTGGTCAATGGTTTGCCTTTGGTACATATAGAACTAAAAAGGCGTGGTGTAGCTATTCGAGAGGCGTTTAACCAAATACATCGCTACAGCAAAGAAAGCTTTAATGCAGAGAACTCGTTGTACAAGTTCTTGCAGTTGTTTGTGATCTCGAATGGCACCGACACGCGCTATTTTGCCAATACCACGAAGCGAGACAAAAACAGCTTCGACTTTACGATGAATTGGGCGAAGTCAGACAATACGCTGATCAAGGATTTAAAAGACTTTACCGCCACTTTTTTCCAAAAAGAAACCCTGCTTGAAGTGATTTTTAAATACTCGGTATTTGATGTCAGTAACACCTTACTGGTGATGCGACCCTACCAGATTGCCGCCACCGAACGCATTTTATGGAAGATAAAGAGCGCGTTTAACGCTAAGAACTGGAGCAACACCGAAAGCGGCGGGTATATTTGGCACACCACCGGTTCAGGAAAAACACTCACCAGCTTTAAAGCGGCACGTTTGGCCACCGATTTAGACTGTATTGATAAAGTATTTTTTGTGGTGGACAGAAAAGACCTCGACTATCAGACCATGAAAGAGTATCAGCGGTTCTCGCCTGATAGTGTGAACGGTTCAGACAGTACCGCAGGGCTTAAGAGTAACTTGGATAAAGACGATAACAAGATTGTCGTCACCACAATCCAAAAGCTCAACAACTTAATCAAAAGCGAAAGCGATTTAGCTATATACAACAAGCAAGTTGTCTTTATTTTTGATGAGTGTCATCGAAGCCAGTTCGGTGAAGCGCAGAAAAACCTGAAGAAGAAATTCAAAAAGTACTACCAGTTTGGCTTTACGGGTACGCCAATTTTCCCTGAAAACGCTTTGGGTGCTGAAACCACGGGCAGTGTGTTTGGTCAGCAGTTGCACACCTATGTGATCACCGATGCCATTCGTGATGAAAAAGTACTCAAGTTCAAAGTGGACTATAACGACGTTCGTCCGCAATTTAAGAGCATTGAGACTGAGCAGGATGAAAAGAAGCTTAGTGCCGCGGAGAGCAAACAAGCGTTCTTACATCCGATGCGTATTCGTGAAATCTCGCAGTATATTCTGAGCCACTTTAACCAGAAAACGCATCGAGCTTATTCTGGTGCGAAAGGGTTTAACGCCATGTTTGCGGTAAGTAGTGTCGATGCTGCTAAAGCCTATTATGAAACCTTCAAAACATTGCAGGTCGAGACTAAAAATGGCCCCACAAGTAAACCTCTGCGTATTGCGACTATCTTCTCATTTGCAGCCAATGAAGAGCAGGACGCCATTGGTGATATTTTAGATGAGAGCTTTGAAGTCAATGCCATGAACAGCAGCGCGAGAGAGTTTTTGAGCGCCGCGATTACGGATTACAACGCCATGTTTAAATCTAACTACGGCGTGGACAGTAATGGCTTTCAGAACTACTACCGTGACCTTGCCCAGCGCGTGAAGAATCAAGAAATAGATCTGCTCATCGTGGTGGGTATGTTTTTAACGGGCTTTGATGCGCCTACGCTCAACACCTTGTTTGTTGATAAGAATCTGCGCTATCACGGCTTGATGCAGGCGTTTTCTCGCACTAACCGCATTTATGATGCGACGAAGACCTTTGGCAATATTGTTACCTTCCGGGACTTGGAGCAAGCAACCATTGATGCCATCACCTTGTTTGGTGACAAAAACACCAAAAACGTGGTGTTGGAGAAGAGCTACAAAGAATATATGGAAGGTTTTAGCGATATTGCTACTGGCCAAGTGCGCCGGGGTTTTGTTGATATCGTAAAAGAGCTGCAAGAACGCTTTCCAAACCCAGAAAATATTGAAAAAGAACAAGATAAAAAAGAATTTGCAAAGCTGTTTGGTGAATACCTAAAAGCAGAAAACATTTTACAAAACTACGATGAGTTTGCTGGATTAAAAGCACTGCAAAGTTTAGATACCAGCGATGAACAAGCCGTCGAAGAATTCAAATCAAAGTACTATCTGGACGATGCTGACATCGAGGCAATGCAAAACATCGATATGCCAAGCGAGCGTGCTATTCAAGATTATCGCTCTACCTACAACGATACCCGCGACTGGTTACGACGCCAGAAGCAAGGTGAGGAAAAAGAAAAACTTACGGTAGACTGGGACGATGTTGTCTTTGAAGTGGATTTGCTTAAATCACAAGAAATCAACCTCGATTACATTCTTGAACTGATTTTTGATCACAACAAGAAGGACAAGAGCAAAGAAGGCTTGATTGAAGAAGTTCGCCGTATGATTCGTGGTAGCCTTGGTAATAGAGCGAAAGAAAGCTTGATGGTTGACTTTATCAATCAGACAAATCTTGATGAGTACAATGACAAAGCCAGCATTATCGATGCCTTCTTTAAGTTCGCCCAGGCTGAACAGAAGCGCGAAGCAGATTTCATTATTGCCTCTGAAAAGCTAAATGAGGAAGCTGCCAAACGTTATATTGCATCTTCACTCAAGCGTGAGTATGCCTCTGAAAATGGTACTGCGCTTAATGAAGCTCTTCCCAAACTTAGCCCATTGAACCCAAAGTACCGAACCCAGAAGCAAACTGTTTTTCAGAAAATTGCTGCTTTTGTTGAGAAGTTTAAAGGTGTGGGTGGGCAGATTTAACTGGTGAGCCATTATTAAATCAAAAGTGGCCGTCAAGCTAATAATTGTCGGTCACTCATTTAAAAAATATCAGCTTGGGGCCCTGACTAAATCACTATGTTAGAGCATCTTGGATATTAAAATCTCCAAAAATTCCAGATAGGCAGGTCTCTTCGATAGTGCGAAGTGAAGGATTAAGATTAAAAATGAATAACCATAACACTAATTCTAAGGGAAACCCCTTCATTGTAGTTGATAAATATATTAGAAAGTGGGAAATAAAAGGTAATTATCAAAGCGAAGAAGACCTTGAGCGAGAGCTGCTTGCAGACCTTAAAAGCCAAGGCTATGAATATGTACCAAGCTTAAATCGTCCAGAGAAAATGCTGGTTAATATTCGTGAACAGTTGCAAAATCTCAATGATGTTATCTTTCTCGATGGTGAATGGCTTCGTTTTGTAGAGCAATATTTAGATACACCGAGCGATGGTATCATTGAAAAAACTCGTAAGGTCCATGATAACCACATCTTGGATTTCAAATTTGACAATGGTTATGTCAAAAATATCAAACTGGTAGATAAGAAGAATATTTCAAGCAATAAAGTACAAGTGATAAGGCAGTTTGAACAAACTGGTACGGCAGCCAACCGTTACGATGTGACGATCTTGGTCAATGGTTTGCCTTTGGTACATATAGAACTAAAAAGGCGTGGTGTAGCTATTCGAGAGGCATTTAACCAAATACATCGCTACAGCAAAGAAAGTTTTAATGCAGAGAACTCGCTATATAAATTCATACAGCTATTTGTGATCTCAAATGGTACTGATACTCGTTATTTTGCTAATACCACTAAGCGTAACAAGAACAGCTTTGACTTCACCATGAACTGGGCGCAGTTAATAGATAACAAGCCGATCACAGACCTCAAAGACGTTACCGCTACTTTTTTACAAAAACATATCCTGCTTGAAGTGCTATTTAGGTACAGTGTGTTCGATGTTAGCGATACGTTGTTAGTGATGCGCCCTTATCAAATTGCCGCAACAGAACGCATACTTCGAAAAATTAATAGTGCCTATCAGAGTAAAAATTGGAGTAAGTTATCAAGCGGAGGTTATATCTGGCATACCACAGGGTCAGGTAAAACTCTCACTAGCTATAAAGCTGCACGGCTAGCTGCGCAGTTGGATTTCATCGATAAGGTGTTCTTTGTAGTCGATCGTAAAGACTTAGACTACCAAACCATGAAGGAGTACCAACGTTTCTCACCAAATTGTGTGAACGGCTCAAATAGCACCGCTCAACTTAAGCTTAATCTGGATAAAGACGATAACAAGATCATCGTTACTACCATTCAGAAGTTAAACAACCTTATCAAGAAGGAGAGTAGATTATCTATCTACAATAAGCAGGTAGTGTTTATCTTTGATGAATGCCATCGCAGCCAATTTGACGAATCACAGAAAAACTTAAAAGAGAAATTCAAGTACTATTACCAATTTGGCTTTACCGGTACGCCAATATTAAAAGGAAATGCTATACGAGGGAAAATAACTGCAAGTGTGTTTGGTGATCAAATCTCAGAACCGTATAAAATATCCGATGCCATCCGCGATGAAAAAGTACTGAAATTCAAGGTGGATTATAACAATGTGAGCTCGGAATTTGGATATATAGAAAGCGAAAATAATGAAGAAAAGCTCAGTTTTTATGAAAAGAAGAGACTGTTTGCACATCCTGAACGAATTAGAAAAATATCAGAATACATTCTCAGGAATTTCCGTCGAAAAACGCATCGCTTGCAGGGTAAAGGAAAAGGATTCAATGCCATGTTTGCCGTTAGCAGCGTTGATGCCGCGAAGGTCTACTATGAGTGTATTAATGCTCTACAAAAGGAGAGTAAAACTAAACATCCACTGAAAGTTGCAACCATCTTCTCTTTTGCAGCGAACGAAGAGCAAGAAACTGTTGGTGATATTGAGGATGAGAGCTTTGATGTGTCAGCGATGGACATCAGTGCTAAGGAGTTCTTGAGTGCGGCGATCAAAGACTATAATACTCATTTTAAGACTAACTTTGGTGTCGATAGCAACGGATTCCAAAACTACTACCGTGATTTAGCGCAACGTGTAAAGAATCAGGAAGTAGACTTACTGATTGTTGTAGGCATGTTCCTGACAGGTTTTGATGCGCCGACTCTCAATACTTTGTTTGTAGATAAGAACCTTCGTAATCATGGCTTGATACAGGCGTACTCACGGACGAACCGGATCTATAACTCCACAAAAACCTGCGGCAATATTGTTACTTTCCGTGACTTAGAAAAGGCAACTGATGACGCTATCATTCTCTTTGATACAGATAATGCTAAGCGAACGGTATTGGAAATGAGCTTTCAAGATTATATGAATGGCTTTGCAGGAAATTCGTTGAGAAAACCTTATCGAGGATATTCTGAAATAGTATCCGAGCTTCAAAGTAAATTTCCAGAACCAACCAATATAACAAGAGATAACGAAAAAAAAGAATTTGTGGAATTGTTTGGTAAATATCTTCGGATTGAAAAAATACTACAGAACTTTGACGAATTTGCAGCTCTAAAAGCTTGGAAAAAAGCCAATACAGATGATGTAAAAGCGGTTGAAGAGTTTAAAGAAAAGTACAATGTTGATGATTATGACATAGCGCAAATGAAAAGCATCGATGTACCTCTAGAACGAGTGATTCAAGATTACCAATCAACTTACAATGACATCAGAGATTGGTTGCTCATTCAGAGAGAGGCTAATCAAAGAAGCGAATCGATCATAGATTGGGATGACGTTGCTTTTGAAGTGGATCTAATCAAGTCAAAAGAGATTAATTTAGATTATACCCTTGATTTAATGATCGAACACAACAAGAAACACCAAGGTAAAGATGAGCTGATTGAAGAAGTTCGTCGTCTCATTCGCGCTAGTTTGGGCTACCGTGCCAAAGAGAGCTTAATTGTAGACTTCATTAATCAAACTGATTTAGATAAGGTTGAGAATAAAGAGGGCATAATTGATGTTTTCGTTAACTTTTCCCAAGCTAAGTTGACGAGAGAAATTGAGGAGCTGATAAATGCAGAAAACCTCAATAAAGAAGAGACTAAGCGTTATATCGCAGCATCTCTAAAACGAGGGTATGCCAGCAATAATGGAACCGATCTAAATGCGACACTTCCAAGCCTAAGTCCCCTCGACTCGCAGTACAAAACAAAGAAAGACTCTGTGTTTAAAAAGTTCGCTGAATTAACTGACAAATATAAAGAGATTGATTTGTCAAATATGGAATTTTTATCAGTTCAGAAATAGTTAAGAAATGAACTAATTCGTTCTGAGGATCACTGGTGGAAACTCGTCAAGAATAGGCTAAACAGTAGGGTTAGCTCAATATAGTGATACTGAGGTGTCTGCTCTTTAATTACTAAAAGTAGTAACCGCTTTACTTAGCTTGTCAGGGCCGAGATGAAGGGCTTACTAGCTATTTTCTATTAACCAATAACTTTTAAACCCTTAGTTCCTGTAACTGAGAGGCTGCCTTTGGCGGCCTCTTCTATATGCCCGCTCCACCAGCACATCATTGGCTTTCTGCGCTCAAGGTAATCCGTTCGATTATACGCACTGCGAACTTGGTTATCGTCAACGTGGGCGAGTGCTGCTTCTATCAAATCGGGATCAAAGCCTTGCTCGTTGAGAGTGGTACTCGCAAGCGAGCGTAAGCCGTGGCTAACAAGCCGACCAGCAAACCCCATGCGTTTCAACGCCATGTTTGCCGTTTGGCTATTACAGGGCTTTTTAGGGTCTCTATCTGACGGAAAAACAAAATCACGATGGCCACTAATCGGCTTCATCACTTCCAATAGCGCCAGCATCTGCTCAGTGAGTGGTATGCGGTGCTCTCTTCTTTTTTTCATTCTCTCGGCTGGAATGGTCCATATCTTTTCTTCCCACTCAATCTCATCCCATCTAGCGCCTGCGGCTTCAGAAGGTCGAGTCATGGTGTGAAGTTGCCACTCAATTAAACAACGAGTAGTACGCTTTATACTGGCATTGGCGATAGCTACCATTAGCTCTGGTAGTTCATCTGGTGCTATACCGAATCAACTTGAAGATGCAGGCTTGAGAACCTGAAAATTATCATTAATTCGAGATGCCAAAGAGCCTGCGATCTCTGGAAGAGTCACAGTAAAAAATTGGTCTATTGCCGCCTTGAAGTCCCGTTTACTTTTGAAGTAATCGTTGTTCCTCGACTTCTCATTCATTACTTTCCAAAGCCGCTCTATTGGATTGAGGTTTGGGCTGTAAGGTGGAAGATAATGCAGCTCGATATTAAGGACAAATGCCGCATCTCTGACCAAGTCACTACGGTGATATCCCGCACCATCTAAAATGATATGAAGCTTATGAGCTAACGGATAACTCTCTCTTAACTTACAGAAAAAGCGAACTATCGTTTCACTGTTAATGCTCATCAATAACATACCTCTTAAATTTTTTCTCAATATGCTTGACCTATGTCTAACACATAGGTTTTAAGCTACAACTAATACACATTGGTAACGAATTGGAGATAGTTATGAGTTGTTGTAACAAAGCCCCAAACGGTGGGAGCAGTGACCCTAAGTTGTTACTTAAACTGTTTATTGGGTTGTTTGTGATTATATTTTTAGTCGCATTTATTTTTGGCTAGCAACATAAAACGAATAAAGTTTCATGTGCGTTAAACCTTCAGAGGCATGGATTATGTTGACAACTGAAATTGCGAGAGCAGCAGGTGTGACTGCTGAAACAGTCAGGTTTTACACTAGAAAAGGCCTTCTTTATGCAGAGCGAGACCCCAACAATGGCTACAAGATGTACCAGCAAAGTGCGGTTAATCGCCTGAAGTTCATTTCTCATGCGCGATCTATTGGTTTTAGCCTTAGCCAGATTCAAGAAATCATTGATTACTCCGAGCAAGGGCTGACTCCTTGCCCAGCTGTGAGGCAAATGCTGACTGATAAAATCGTAGAAACCAAGCAAAAGATCGAAGAGCAACAACGCCATTTAGCCATGATGGAAGCAACTTACGCAGAGTGGAATGAAAAACCGGATATGGAGCCCAACGGCAACGCATTATGTTGCTTAATCGAGGACTGGTCTGAGAAGCACCATCAAGTATTACCCGAGGAAAACTAACATGAACACAACACAGTATTCACTAGCACTTTCCGGCATTAATTGTGGCCGATGTGTCGCTAAAATTGTAGATGGATTACGTGAACGAGACCCGGATGTATCTTTCACTATTAATGATACCAAACATAGAGCAGAGCTTATTACCACGTTAATGCCGGAAAGCGCGATAGAAGTCATTGCAAAGTTAGGCTATGCAGCTTCAATACCTACGCAACAAGAGTATCGTACATCAGTATCTAATGTTACTTGCCAACACTGTGTGGGTAAAATCACTAAAGCAATAGTTGAACTGGATGCCTCCGCTCAGGTAGTTGTTGATTTAGACAAACAAACATTGGTGGTGAATGGCAGTTTGAACGGCGATGACATTGAAAGCGTATTAGCCGAACTGGGTTATAGCGGTAATACCGATGACACACAACCACAAACTACGGACGTCATTAAATCGAATAAAGTGAAAACAACACAGGCGGTGGATGTCAGTATTGAGCTGTCATTAATTGGTGTCACTTGCGCAAGTTGTGTTAATACGATTGAAGGTGCGCTTATATCGGTGTCAGGAGTCGACTCTGTTGACGTGAACTTTGCGAATCGCACGGCGACCGTGGTTTCAAGTCAGCCTGCCAGCGTACTTATTGAGGCGATACGAGGCTCAGGATATGACGCAGAAGAAATTGTCGATCAGGCGTTAGCAAGTGACCTCAAAGAAGCGCGTGAAGCTGAGGAGTATCGCTTTAAAGTAAAACAAAGCGTTATTGGTCTTGGTCTTGGCGTACCGTTGATGTTATACGGTCTGTTCGGCGGACCAATGAATGTTAATACGCAATCTGAGCAGTTACTATGGTTGGCCGTAGGCTTAGTGACATTTTTCATTTTAGTCCGTGCGGGTAAGCACTTTTTTACTGGAGCTTGGAAGGCCTTTCTGAACCGTAATGCGAACATGGATACGTTGATAGCGCTGGGAACAGGTACCGCCTGGCTCTATTCAATGGTGGTCGTTGTTGGGCCGCAGTGGCTACCGGAAAGTGCAAGGCATCTCTACTTTGAAGCTACAGCCATGATCATTGGCTTAATCAATTTAGGACAGGCGCTTGAGTTAAAGGCGCGAGGCAGAACTTCGCAGGCTATTAAGCGTTTACTTGACTTGAGAGTCAAAACTGCCATGGTGATTCGTGACGGAAAAGAGATGTCTTTACCGATTGAACAAGTTATCGCAGGCGACTTGATTCGCGTTAGAGCCGGTGAAAAGGTCCCAGTTGATGGTGTGATTACAGAGGGTGAAACAACGATTGATGAGTCTATGCTCACTGGAGAGCCTATTCCTGTGGTTAAACAAGTGGGCAGCTCAGTGTCTGCCGGGACAATTAATGACCACGGAAGTTTCGTTTTTGAGGCTCAGAAAGTGGGCAGTGATACTGTTCTTGCTCAGATCATCAGCATGGTGTCGAACGCGCAAAACTCAAAACCACCAATCAGCCATCTAGCCGATAAAGTGTCTTCAGTGTTTGTACCAACCGTGATGATTCTATCGATTCTTACAGCACTGGCTTGGTATAACTTTGGTCCTCAACCTTCCTTAGTTTATATGATTGTGGCAGCAACCTCGGTGTTGATCATCGCATGCCCATGTGCACTTGGTCTTGCAACGCCGATTTCTACTATGATCGGTGTCGGTAAGGCAGCCGAGTTTGGCGGGTTAATCCGAAATGGTGAAGCGCTGCAAAGAGCCAGTGAATTGGATGTCGTCGTATTGGATAAAACTGGCACGATTACTCAAGGTAAACCTGAAGTAACCAATTTTGTCTCGTTGTCAGAAGATTCAGAGCTGCTGCCTCTGGTCAATGCTTTGGAGAAGGGATCTAACCATCCACTAGCGAAAGCGTTAATCGCATTTACTCAAAGTGAGGTACATGATGAAGCGAGCCTACCAGAAGTGTCAGATTTTGAGTCATTAACTGGACTTGGTGTTCAGGCTCAGTATGCGAGTCAACGCGTGTTGCTTGGCAATCGCAAGCTGATGAGCCAGTTTAACGTCAATGTTGAATCGGTAGCAGAGTATGCTTTTCAGTGGGAACAAGAAGCCAACACAGTGGTGTATTTTGCGATAGGCGATCAAGTGCAAGCGCTGTTCGGTATCAGTGACCCGATTCGAGATGATGCTCGAAGTGCGATAAATCGTTTTCACCAGCAAGGCATCCATGTCGTGATGCTAACGGGGGATAACCACAATACAGCGAAAGCGGTGGCATCACTCGCGAATGTTGATGAATATCACGCGGAATTGATGCCTGAGGATAAGCTTCACTGGATTAAGCAGTTGCAAGCGAAAGGGCATGTTGTTGGCATGGTCGGTGATGGTATCAATGATGCGCCAGCACTTGCTCAATCAGACGTTGGCTTTGCTATCGGCAGTGGTACGGATGTCGCGATTGAAAGTGCCGATATTACCTTGATGCGTAGCTCACTCCACGGTATCTCAGATGTGATTGGGATCAGTACTGCCACAATGAAAAACATTAAGCAGAACTTGTGGGGGGCGTTTATCTATAACAGCTTGGGTATTCCTGTGGCAGCAGGGCTTCTGTTTCCGTTCACGGGTTGGCTATTAAGTCCGATCATCGCTGGGGCTGCGATGTCACTGTCCTCTGTTACCGTCGTAACCAATGCGAACCGCCTGCGTTTGTACACACCGAGTTCAACTATTTCAGCCATTGAGGAGTAATAAAATGTTAGCCAATATTTTGGGTCTTACAGCAATCGTGTTTATAGCGTGGTGGTTTTGGGGTAAAAAAAACTACTAAGATGATAAAAATGTCATAAATTCCCCCCCATTACTGATCTAAGCGCTGCGATAAACTTAGTCTTAGTTAAACGAGTTTAAGTCATTTGGAGAGTAATCGAATGAAAAGCAAAAAATCAAATTGTCACAAGAATGGTCATCATAAAGGTCATGGATGGATGATGGTTCTATGCGCGTTACTAATGGTGGGTATTCCATTATTTATTCTCTCTTCTAGCCAAGAGATGTTTAGTTGGGCATACCTTAGTAGTGCGATTGTTCCATTAATCATCTGTTTAGCGATGCATGGTTTAATGATGAAGATGATGATGCCGAGTGAAAAGAAAGGCTCCGAAGCCAACGAGCAATCGGTGGAAAAAATTGAAAACAATCAACAGTTCAAAGCATAAGTAAGGGTTAGGTGATTTTATGAAAAAGTTATATATATCAGTGTTATTAAGTGGTCTAGTTGCGATGCCGGTGTTAGCAACAAGTTCCATCGATGATCAGCATCGACATCACAATGTCGCGCAAAATGAGAAAGTGCATGCTAAGCAATCTCACGCGGATAAGATGAAGGATCACGATGGGATGATGGAACACATGCAAATGATGCAAAACATGAACATGGAAGACATGCCAGAAGAGTGCAAAAAAATGATGAGTAGCTGAACAAATGAAATATTCGTAATCAGAAAAAGAGATCCCCTTTACTTTTTCGAGTAAAAAAGAGCCGCCTGAGCTACCTGGGCGGCTCTTTATCGTTTATAGCCACAGGATTCTTCGCAATCACTGCAAGGCTATTTTTGGGGGTGCTTGATTTTATTGCGGTTAAAAGTCTATCGATTGTCTCCCTCCTAAATCTTAATATGACAAAAATGTCATGTTTGAGTGCCGAAAACGGTCACACTGGTTTAGGTAAACTAAGAGCATCCAAACAGAGAAGGAAATAATAATGAATCTATTAGTCAAAACTCTATTAACTAGCTCTATTATACTTACTAGTGCCGCATCATTTGCACAACCATTGTATTCCGGTGGCAATTATGTGAGTCGAGTTGTTCATAAAACAGTCTCTATTGATGCCGTGAGCTCTAAACAGCAAGCATACACTTTAGGCCTGGAAAAACTGTCAGAGTTTGAGGATATGAGCGGGCGAGATTTAAGTACAGCTCTGGTCCCTGTAAGAACTTATGGTAGTGCTCGAAATTCTACTCACCTGAAAGATGGAGGGTATGTAACTGTTCAGGAAAGAATGAATAATCAAGGTCAGACAGAGTATGTAGCCAAAGTACATCTTAATGTTCATTATCAAGAACGAGATAGCAACAACTAATCTCAGCAGAGCTCCTAGAGCATCAATTTGTTCTAGGAGTTAAGGAGCAACTATGATTGATAAAATTTCGGTAATATTTCAGGATCAAAAGCTTGAAGATATAGAATCGGTGCTCGCGGAGGAAGGCGTGCGAAACTTCACAATTTATCAAGTACAAGGGCGTGGAAGTTATGCGAACCTAATTGATACCCATGCTTTAAATACACATTACCAACTAGATGTTTTCATTGGTCATAGCCATACTCAGATTTTAGTTGGTGCATTACTAGATACTCTATGTGTGTCACAAGAAGGAAATGGTGTTACGTCTGTCATAGAAAACGTTTTGTTGTTTGATAATAATACGAAAAATCAAATTTCTAACCCATCATATAATCACAAGCTCGATGTATAACATCCAAGGAATTCAAGGCATTTTTCTTATATGAAGTTACTCGTTGTAGAAGATGAAGAGAAAGCGGGAGCTTATCTTAAAAAGGGCTTAATTGAATCAGGCTACACTGTAGATCTATCTACCGACGGTGTTGATGCTTTGTACTTAGCTACCACCAATGATTATGACCTGATAGTCTTAGACATTATGCTACCAAAGCTGAATGGGTGGCAGCTATTGCAAACGCTTCGCAGCAGTGAAATTCCTACACCTGTCATCATTCTATCCGCTAAAGATCAGGTTGAAGATAGAGTGAAAGGGCTTGAGCTGGGAGCGAATGATTACCTTGTCAAACCTTTTGCCTTTGTCGAGTTGCTTGCTAGAGTCAAAAATGCATTACGTCATCAAACTACCACAGTCAAAACTGAGTCTGTGCTATGTATTGCTGATTTGAGCCTCGACTTGCTTAAACGAAAGGCGACTCGCAACAATGACACGATCCCTCTGACAGCAAAAGAGTTTTCTTTGTTGGAATATCTATTTACGAAGAGGGGTCAAGTCGTCACTCGCACTCAGATAGCGTCTGCTGTTTGGGATATGAACTTTGATAGTGATACGAATGTTATTGATGCAGCAGTGAAAAGATTGAGGTCGAAAATCGACAAGCCCTATCAGAAAAAACTTATCCTGACCGTGCGAGGTATGGGGTACAAACTTGATGACGCCGTAGAATGAAAGAATTACTAAACCAATCCATCGCGCGCAAACTGGTGTTTATGTTTGTCACAGCCTCTTTTGTTGTTTTAGTCGTGTTTGCTTTGACGATCCAAAACGCTATCAAGAGCCATTTTAATGAGCAGGACTATAGTCACCTAGAAACAAAACTCCGTCCTTTAACGGGCACTATTGAGCAAGATCTAGACCTGTTTAACTCTTTGGATATCTCAGCCTGGATCTTAAACAACAGACAGGTGGTGAAAACGAATAATGAAACTATTGACTTTCCACCTGAGCTGATTGGCGACTCCTCATTCGAATGGAGTGTAGACAATAAACATTACCAAGCTTTTAAGTTTGACTATCCAGATACGGAAGGCGGTGCGATTGTTCTTGCAATGGATGTGACTCACCATAAACTATTTTTCGACAAGCTAAATACCATCCTATTATGGACATTAGTTTTGACCGTGATTTTGTCTGGCGCCTACGCCTTAATTATTGTTAGAAATGGCTTACTGCCACTAAAGACATTAAAAGGGTATATCGAACGAGTTAACACTAGCAACCTAAGCATACGTATCCCAAGTAACTCACTTCCAAATGAGTTAAGCAGCTTAATTATTTCTCAAAATGAAATGTTAGACAGGTTACAAGAAGGCTTCCTCAGACTGAGTGAGTTTTCATCCGATATTGCGCATGAGCTAAGAACACCTTTGAACAATATCATGACCCAGACTCAAGTAACGCTTGGTTTAGAGCGTTCAATTGAAGAGTATCAAGATATTTTAGTGTCTAATCTTGAAGAGTTAGGGCGGTTCAATAAGACCATTTCGGATACACTTTACCTAGCTAAATCAGAGAATAAACTTTTACATAAGATCGAAGAAATGCTTGATTTAAAAGAGGTGATCACACCCTTACTTGAGTACTATGAAGTGTTGGCAGAAGAGAAAAACGTTCGATTTACCTTCGATGGCTCATCGATTTTACTCGGTGACAAAGATATGCTTCAACGAGCATTTGGTAATGTGTTGTCTAATGCGTTGAGGCACTGCTTTCATAATACGGAGATATCGGTTGTAATCACAGAGTCAGAGACGACCAACACGGTGACAATCAGCAACATTGGTGAGCCTATCTCTACGGGCTCTTTGCCCTATATATTTAAACGGTTCTATCGTTCCGATAAATCTCGTGTCCATAATGGAAGTGTTGGTGCCGGGTTAGGGCTTCCTATAGCTAAGGCTATTATGAAAGCACACAATGGGGATATTTTAGTTAATGCGAAGGATGAGCGAAGTGAGTTCGTCTTTATTTTCAATAACCTTTAGTTCTAACAAGTTTTAAATATCACTATTGCCCATCAGTTCTGATACTGTATTATGAATGCAAAGTGAAAAGGTACCACATGACAAACTCTTTGAGACAAACAAGTATTTTGATTATCAGCATCTTAGCGATGTTGATGTCGAGCTACGTCTCAAGTATGCCAATGATGGATATGAGTCCAATATCGACCTCTTCAGTTCAACCTTCTAATCATGACTCGATGGAAATGTCTGAGACTACAGCAAGCCATTATGCGATGATAGGCTGCCCATCGATGGAGGTGACAAAGAGCGATAGTTCTATTCATTGCGATAGCTCATCTACCTCTGGTGGTGACTGCTGTAAAAGCGTGTGTACTAGCGTATTTTTCCCACTCTCATCTTCTCGCTTAATCAGTACATCTGAATCTGATTTAGCCCTGCGTCACCCAATCAAAATAGGCGTTACAGTAACTCGTATTCAGAGCTTACTGCGTCCACCCTCTGTTTAATTCAACTATCATAGCTATTTAGCTCTCAATTCTTTCTGCTGGAAGGCAGAGGTTGAGGTATGTCCATATCGTTTTATCGTGGATAAACAACAATGAGTATTGAATTAAACGGCTTCAGGGCATTTAAATCCCTGAGTCTTGGGGTTGCAATTGCACTTTATGCAATGCCTGCCCTGTCACATTCGGGGTCGAACGCGACTCCACAAACTATTGCGGCTTCGACGCAGCAGTTGAATGCCCTAATTGAAGCGGCTCTAGCAAATGATACGAGTCGCTCTCAATATGCTGCGCAGTCACAGGCGATGCGTGAAACGGGCGTTGCAAGCTCGACTCTCATGGATCCAAAACTTAAGGTGGGCTTTGGCGGTTTACCTGTGGATTCATTTAAGTTTGACGAAGATCCTATGACGAACATTTCTGTTGGATTAATGCAACAGTTTGAACGGGGTGCAACGTTAGATCTTAACCAACGTAAAGCGAATCAACAGGCCGATGGTATGGCGTATCAGGTTCAAGTTCGTGAACGTGAAGTGGCGAATAGTATTACTCAACTATGGTTGGAGCTGGGCTACCTTCAATACGCAGAAACGTTGATTGAATCTAATCAACGTCTCATGGTAGAGATGGAGCAGTATATTCAAACCAATTACTCAATTGGTAAGAGCGAAGCGCAAGACCTGCTTAACACCCAACTTCAAGTCAATAAGCTCGACGAAAAACTGCAATCGAATCAACAAATGCAAAATCGAGTCGTTGCCCAGTTATCGGAATGGCTAGGTTCAGAGTGGTTGAATCGTCGTTCTATTGACTCGAATCAGGCTGGCTATCAATTAGACTGGTCGCATTTGAATGCGCTTTTAGATCAGCAAACGAGTGACACCCAGTACTACATGCTGCTTAATCAACATCCGATGTCGCAAATTGCTGAAGCGAATATCTTAGCCAATCGCACTCAAGTTGAGGTTGTAGAGCAAGCTTACACGCCACAATTTGGTGTCGAAGTGATGTATGCCTATCGCCAAGCTAACAACATGATGGGTGAGCCAGCTTCAGATTTATTGAGTGCATACCTTACGATGGATATCCCATTGTTCACTGATAATCGCCAAGATAAAAATTTAGCAGCTGCTCAATATCAAGTAGGTGCTGCTCAATATCAAAAAGACACGCTACTTGCACAGATGAATGCCCAAGTCGTTGCCTTAATGACTGATAGAGAGAATCTTGCTGAGCGCATCGAACGTTATCGAAGTCGACTTATTCCTCAATCGAAAGCACGTATTGAAGCGGTTGAGCGCGGTTATCAGAACAATACCGCTCAGTTTGGTGATGTCATTACTGCATCAACCGATGAATTGGCTCTTCAAATGGAGCTTGCTCGCCTAATAACCGATATGAACCAGGTCAATAGCAAGTTATCCATGTTACTTGGTGGTTTCGAATATAAAGTTTCTGCGCCAAACACTCAGTACAATGAACAATAATAAAGGAATCAAGATGAGTACATTTAAAGTTGCAAGCCTAGCGTTACTGATCGGCAGCGCATTGGGTTATGGAGCGAATATTTACCTTTCAGGCATGAACTATAACATGGTTGGAATGACAGCTTCTGAGTCTAAATCAAGTGATGAACCACTGTATTGGGTCGCACCGATGGACCCAAACTATCAGCGAGATAAACCGGGAAAGTCGCCTATGGGGATGGATCTTATTCCTGTGTATGCTGATGACCTCAATGGTAGTAACGACAAGCCAGGAACAGTAAAAATCGATCCTGCGGTTGAAAATAACCTCGGTGTAAAAACAGATACCGTAAAGCAAGAGGTCCTTGCACCACGCATCGAAACTGTCGGCTATGTCGCCTTTGATGAGAGTCAACTTTGGCAGACCAATGTTCGAGTATCGGGTTGGGTTGAAAAGCTTTATATCAATGCCGTTGGTGAAAAAGTGAATCAAGGTGACACGCTGTTCACTCTGTATTCCCCAGAGCTTGTAAAAGCACAAGAAGAACTGATCAGTGCCTATAAGACCCAACGTAAAGGAATGATACAAGGTGCTACCGATCGTTTGATCACTTTGGGGGTTGACCGCAATCAAATTAAATCCATCGCCCGTCGAGGTAAAGCGTCACAATCCATTGAAATTAAAGCACCGGC
The DNA here is from genome assembly GCF_900167345.1 of Vibrio cincinnatiensis DSM 19608. Taxonomy (GTDB): domain Bacteria; phylum Pseudomonadota; class Gammaproteobacteria; order Enterobacterales; family Vibrionaceae; genus Vibrio; species Vibrio cincinnatiensis. The sequence goes on from NZ_FUXB01000003.1 coordinate 82,629, forward strand.
AGACGGCGTTATTGCAAGCCTCAATATTCGTGAAGGTGGCTACCTTTCTCCAGCTCAAGCGGTGATCAGCGCAGGTCCTTTGAATCAAGTATGGGTAGATGCAGAAGTCTTTGAACGTCAATCACATTGGATTAAACAAGGCAGTCAAGCATCTATGACATTGGATGCCTTACCAGGTGGAGAATGGAATGGTGAAGTGGATTATGTTTATCCCATTCTTGACCCTAGTACGCGTACATTGCGTGTCCGCCTTCGATTCGATAACCCACAAGGTGAACTTAAGCCGAATATGTTCGCTAACGTCGCGCTAAAACCGGTATCAAGTGATGAAGTGTTAACCATTCCACGTTCCTCAGTCATCCGCTCTGGCGGTATGACTCGCGTGGTTCTGGCTGAGGGAGATGGAAAATATCGCTCTGCCAGAATTGAAGTTGGTCGTGAGTCCGCTGACAAGATTGAGGTTCTAAAAGGATTGCAACAAGGGGAGCGAGTTGTTACTTCAGCGCACTTCATGTTGGACTCTGAATCAAGCCAGTCTGCCGACCTATCAAGAATCAATGGTGTCGAACCAACTGCTGAAACGGCGTGGGCAACCGGCGAAATTACAGACGTAATGGCTGGGCATAGAATGCTAACTATTAATCATAAACCTGTTCCTGAGTGGGACTGGCCAAGAATGACCATGAATTTTATGGTATCAGAGAACGTTGAAATGGACCAACTTTCAAAAGGTCAAACGATTGATTTTGAAATGCAAAAATCTGAATCGGGTCAATATGAAGTAGTTGATTACAAAGTGAAAGAGCTGAGCATAGATACAGAGTTATGGGTAGACGGTAATATTTCTATGCTAATGGCAGATTTTGGTATGGTGACACTAAATCATCTTCCTGTAGCCGATTGGTCATGGGATGCTGGTGAGCTCAACTTTTCAGTCGGTGGTGACTTTGAACTCTCAGGTTTTCAGGAGGGTGACAAAGTTCGGTTTCTAGTTGAGAAACAAGGATCCGATTATCTTCTCAAAGAGTTAGTTAAAAGTGAGGATAAGTAATGATAGGTGCCATTATTCGCTGGTCTATCAACAATCGCTTCTTAGTGTTGGTAGCCACTTTTGCCCTCGTATTTGGTGGGCTTTATAGCGTAAAAAACACTCCTGTAGATGCCTTACCTGATTTATCAGACGTACAAGTTATCATAAAAACAAGTTACCCGGGTCAGGCACCCCAAGTGGTGGAAGACCAAGTTACGTATCCTCTGACAACGGCGATGCTTGCGGTTCCTGGCGCTGAAACTGTTCGTGGATATTCGTTCTTTGGTGATTCCTATGTGTATATCATCTTCAATGACAAAACAGACATGTATTGGGCACGTTCGCGAGTGCTTGAATATTTAAGTCAAGTTGCGCCAAACCTTCCCCCAAGCGCTAAGCCAACACTGGGTCCAGATGCGACAGGTGTGGGCTGGATTTATAATTATGTATTGCAAGATAAAACTGGAAAGCATGACCTTGCTGAACTGCGTAGCTTACAAGATTGGTTCTTGAAATATGAGCTGCAAACTGTTGATGGGGTGTCTGAGGTTGCAACTGTTGGCGGTATGGTTAAACAGTACCAAGTACAAATTGATCCAGCTAAATTACGCGCATATGACCTTACCTTACAACAAGTCAATATGGCTATTCAAAATGGTAACCAAGAAAGTGGCGCGTCTGTAGTAGAAGTTGCTGAAGCTGAGCACATGGTTCGAACCACTGGTTACTTGTCTAGTATTGATGACATTAAAGCGCTTCCACTCAAGGTAAGCAAAAAAGGAACCCCCCTATTATTAGGTGACGTTGCTGATATTGACCTCGGACCACAGATGAGACGAGGAATCTCTGAATTAAATGGAGAGGGCGAAGCCGTAGGTGGCGTAATTGTCATGCGTTTTGGAGAAAACGCGAGCGAAGTGATCAATAATGTTAAGGATAAGCTAAACGAGCTTCAGGGTAGCTTGCCTGATGGTGTTGAGATAGTGGCTACTTACGATCGTTCTACGTTAATCAATGCAGCGGTTGAGAACCTTTGGAAAAAGCTTGCAGAAGAGTTCATTGTTGTCGCTATTGTATGTGCGTTGTTCCTATTCCATATTCGGTCTTCGCTCGTTATCGCATTGAGTCTCCCTGTCGGTATTTTAGGAGCCTTTATTGTCATGCATTGGCAAGGTATCAACGCCAATATCATGTCGCTAGGAGGGATTGCAATCGCGATAGGTGCAATGGTAGACGGTGCTATCGTTATGATAGAAAACGTACATAAGCACATTGAACGGACTCCATTGACTGACAAAAACCGATGGCAAGTGATTGGTGATGCGGCGCAAGAGGTTGGTGCACCGCTGTTCTTCTCGCTACTGATCATCACGCTAAGTTTTGTTCCTGTATTCGCATTGGAAGGTCAAGAAGGCAAGATGTTCTCGCCACTCGCCTTTACTAAAACTTATGCAATGGCGGCAGCAGCCGGCCTTGCTATTACGTTAGTGCCGGTGCTCATGGGATATCTTGTTCGCGGTAAAATATTACCAGAGAACAAGAACCCTATTAATAAAGGTCTAATTGCCCTTTACAAGCCCTTACTGAATATTAGTCTCAAGCACCCGAAAAGCATGATTGTATTGGCTATTGCTCTTATGGGGTCTGCTTATTATCCAACAATGAAGCTCGGTAGTGAGTTCATTCCTCCTCTTGATGAGGGTGACTTGATGTATATGCCAACCACCTATCCAGGTATTTCTATTGGTAAAGCGCGAGAGTTGCTTCAGCAGACAAACAAGCTAATTAAGACGGTACCCGAAGTACAGACAACATGGGGTAAAGTCGGTCGTGCTGACACTGCGACAGACCCTGCTCCCTTAACTATGATTGAAACCGTTATTCAGCTTAAACCGCGTGATCAGTGGCGTGAGGGCGTGACAACTGAGTCGCTACGAAAAGAGTTTGATGACTTGATTCAATTTCCTGGTTTAACTAACGCATGGGTGATGCCTATAAAGACGCGCATCGATATGTTGTCAACCGGTATCAAAACTCCAATTGGAATAAAAATAGCTGGAAGTGATTTAGCTGAAATTGAGAAAATAGGTGCTCAACTTGAACCTATCCTAAACAACATTACAGGCACTGCATCTGTCTATGCAGAGCGTGTTGCTGGTGGTCGCTATGTGACTATTGATATCAATCGCAAAGCTGCAGCTCGCTACGCTCTTAGCATTAAGGAGATCCAACAAGTTGTTTCTACCGCAGTAGGTGGCATGAACATTGGTGAAACGATTGAAGGCCTCGAGCGTTACCCAATTAATGTTCGCTACCCTCAAGGCTATCGTGATTCAGTTGTTAAGCTACAGCAATTACCATTGGTTACCCCAAGTGGCGCTAGAATTGCTTTAGTTGATGTTGCCGATATTCGCTATGAAGATGGGCCTCCAATGATTAAAACAGAGAACGCTCGTCCAAATGGTTGGGTGTTTGTTGATATTGATGGTCGAGACTTAGGTTCTTACGTCCAAGAGGCCAAGCAGGCAGTTGCAGAACAGCTTGATATGCCTGCTGGCTATTCCCTCGCTTGGTCTGGTCAGTATGAGTATATGGAACGAGCGAAAGAGCGTTTAGGTGTCGTAGTACCTATTACGATTGCCATTATTATGCTTTTGCTTTACTTCAGTTTCCGGCGAGTTGGTGAAGTAATGATCATCATGTTAACTCTACCGTTAGCAATGGTTGGAGGGCTGTGGCTGATGCACTACCTCGGCTATAACTTTTCAATTGCAGTGGGCGTTGGTTTTATCGCTCTGGCAGGTGTTGCTGTCGAAATTGGGGTTATCATGTTGGTATATCTCAACCAAGCATGGCATTACACAAAGCTTGATGCTAAAGAGCAGAACAAATCACTTAGTGAAGATGATTTAAGTCACTCGATTCAAGAGGGGGCAGGCTTACGCGTACGCCCAGTGATGATGACGGTATTGACAGTAATTATCGGCTTGATCCCAATTATGTACGGTGAAGGTACAGGTTCTGAAGTTATGCAACGCATCGCTGCGCCGATGATCGGAGGTATGGCGTCAGCTCTGCTCCTCACACTTCTCGTTCTTCCAGCGATTTTCAAGCTTTGGAAAATACGCGAACTCAAAAGAAACTAAACACATATACGGGCTAAGAGTAAACCTAGCCCGTAGACATTCATTAATGAATTAGTAAGGAACATAACCATGAAAAAGGTACTACTAGCCACATTATTCTCTGTGACTTCAATGTCGGTAATGGCAGGAATGGATCACTCAAACATGGATCATGGCTCGATGAATCACGCTGATATGGATAGCAGCAACATGAACCATGGCGATATGGATCACAGTCAAATGAGTAATTCGATGATGTCGATGGAGGGGATGTCTGACGTTGGTATGCCAGCAACAGGTGCAAAGCCAGATAAAGTGGTTCATGTTGTGTTGGCAGATGACATGACAATCAAGTTCAAAAAAGAAGTACAAATTGAACCTAATGATGTAGTTCAATTTGTGGTTATGAATGTTGGCAAGATTGATCATGAGTTCACTATTGGCTCAGCGAAAGAGCAACTTGAACATCGAGAAATGATGAAGAAAATGCCTCATCATATGCATGATTCTGGGAATGCAGTTACAGTAAAACCGGGTAAAGCTAAGCAGTTGATTTGGCACTTCCACGGGGATAGCAAGGTTGAATTTGCATGCAATATTCCAGGGCATGCAGAAGCAGGCATGATTAAAAAAGTGAGTTTATAGACGCTATAAAGGAACCTGATGATGTTAAAGCGTTTATTCATGCTAGCGGGTATGTTTAGTGTGAGTTTGTTCACCTATGCTTCAGAAGACTCAATTTCAGCCGGTGAGTCCACTTTTCGTACTGTAGGGGGATATGGATGTATTGCGTGTCATGGGCTTTATGGTCAAGGGGGAGGTAACGTTGGTGGGAATATCAGAGGTAACTCCTTAAATGACCTGAAATACAGCCTAGAGCATGAACAAACAATGAAGCTTTTAGGCGACGCACTAAGTGAACAAGATAAGATAAATCTAGCAGAATACATGGAGTATCTTGGAACGTTTCAATTAGTGGATTGGATGTATGAAGGTACCAAGGGGGCGCTACTCTCAGTTTCTATAGATAGCGGCAAGAAGAGTCAGTTGGTGGTACTAAATAAAATGTTTGAGTCGATGTCAATTGATCTCTCCCCTTTGGCTGGTAAACATTTAACACTGCGTGTAGAGCCGTATGAAACTCAGTACTTTGAGTGGCTTCCTGAAAAGGGAGTATATGAGCTGAGTTATGGCGATGAAGCCGTCAGTATTAACGTAAAATAGATTTTGGTTAGGTAACTTTATGAGTAAAAATTTGAGACTTATTGCACTTTCATCTTTGATTTTGAGCTTTAACGTCTTTGCTAAGCCTGTTATTGAGCTTTATAAATCGCCTACGTGTGGTTGCTGTAAGGAATGGGCAGCAATTATGGAGAAGAAAGGCTACGAAGTGAATGTTAACCATGCTCGTGATTGGAGTGATGTCAAACAAGAGTTTGGTATGCCTAATCAACTGATGTCCTGCCATACAGCTGTCATTGGTGGCTATATGATTGAAGGGCATGTTCCTGAGTCTGATATCAAACGTTTGCTTGAGGAGAGACTTGAAAATATTTCAGGAATTGCGGCTCCTGGTATGCCGCAGCATTCGCCGGGAATGGCACGACCAGGGCAAGAGTACAAAGGCTTTAATGTGGTGTCTTTTGACAAGACAGGTCACATGAAGCTGTACAATAAGTACTAAAAGTCGATTAAGCATTTTGGGCTCTTGAGGTAAGAGAGGAGCTCTTTTATTTAATTAAAAGCAGCACTTACACTAACTGAAACGAGCCCCCATCATTCCGCTTTATCCAAAAGTTTGCTAAGCGAGACTCGGGTTGACCAACAACTAAATGCCTAGAAAGGACTGTCTCTTGTAACGCTCAAAAAGTTTCAAACTTTACTGTCATAATTCTGTTGTACAGAAGGTTATTGATCAATTTAGTTTCAAACTTTATTGTCACTTTTTGTATCTAGAGCTACTTGGTATTAAACCTTACAGGATAGAAAAGTTTCAAACTTTAATGTCCTTCGACAAAACTGAAGATGAGGCCTTGCTAGCGTTAGGGAAGTTCGCTGCTCAATGGGACGCTAAGTACCCTCAAATCAGCCGGGCCTGGACAACCCACTGGGTTAATCTCAATACGCTGTTTAACTACCCAGAGGAAATCAGGAAGGCGATTTACACGACTAACGCCATCGAGTCGTTGAACTGTAGTGATCAGAAAAGCCATCAAAAAATGTAAGCTGTTCCCAACAGATGAATCGGCTAAGAAGGTCATCTTCTTAGCGATCCAAGGTGCTTCCAAGAAGTGGACGATGCCCATTAGAAACTGGCGACAAGCCCTGAACCGTTTTATGATTATGTTCGAAGACAGACTGAGTGATTATATTTAACCCCGACAGTTACACAGAATTATTTACAGTTTCGGGAGTGCTGATTTGTTCCTCTCCCTTAAGTGGCTTTTACTTTTACACCAACTTAACTTATTAGCTATCCTGTGCTTTAGCTTTAGTAATAAATTCACTCCACCAGCTCATGATTTCTTTCCTTTGTTCGAAAAAGTCAGAGCGGTTATAACTTGCTCTTGTCACATTCTTATCCATATGTGATAAACAAGCTTCTATATGAAGTGTATCAAAGCCCTGTTCGTGCAGAGCGGTCGATGCAATAGCTCTTAAACCATGTGCAACGAGTTCATCTTTGAATCCTAAACTACGTTTTAAAGCAGCATTAGCTGTATAGACGCTTACATGGCTATCAGGGTTCCGTTCACTAGGGAACACGAACTCTTTGCCGATGCTTTGAACTTTGATCTTTTCAAGGATGTCGATCGCTTGTTTGGTTAAAGGAACTCTATGCTCTCGTCTTCGCTTCATCTCTTCGGCGGGTATAGTCCAGCATTGCTTATTGAAATCAATGTCTTTCCAGCGTGTTCTAGCCGCTTCTTTTGGGCGAGAAATAGTGTGCAACTGCCATAACAAAAGTAGTTTAGTCTTATCTTGAATGTTTTCATTCTGCCGCAAACGAGTCATAAATTCACCTAGCAGCTCAGGGCGTATGGTAGGCATATTTTCTACTTTATGTTTCTCAAATGAATTGATCATCTTGGTTAATGGGTTAGCGTTAATCACATCACTTGCTACCGCATACTCCATAATTTGGTTTAAGCTCTGACAAATTCTTTTGATGGTGGATAGCTTTCCGTCTTTTTCGAGAGGGCGTAGCATTTCAATTGCATCGCGCCGAGTAATGTTACTTACTGGAAGATCCCCTAAGCTATCAAATACGTACTTTTCCAGTGTTCTCCAGATTCGCTCTGCATGAAATGAGCTGACTGACTTACGCTTCCTATCAAACCACATAGTTGAAACTTCAAGAAAGTTATCATTGTGCTTACGTAATTCTTCGATTCGTTTATCTTCTTTGAATCGTTTTGGATCGATACCCTCAGCGATTTGTTTCCGATATTCGGCGGCTTCGAGTTTTGCAGCTGCAAGTCGCAGTGAAGGGTAGGTGCCCATTGGAATTTTGGTTATTTTTCGCGTTACAGGGTGACGGTATTTGAATTGCCAAGCCTTAGTGCCTGTCCCTTTATCAGAGCGCTTAGGTCGAATACGAAGCTGTAAACCCTCTTCAACAGTATATGTATATTCCTTGTCTTTGATGACGAGAGCTTTGATTGTTGTATCAGTGATTCGTTTTGCCATAGCGAATGATCTTTGAAGTGATTATTTGAAGACCATTGTATAGTAAATTGATTTGGTGGGGTACCAGGTGGGGTATCAAAATCCTGAATTGTGGTGAGTTTTGTTGAGACGTTCTGGGATGTTGGATATATATAAGATATTGATTTTAAACCATTAAATGGAATTCTTGGTAAGTTGTGAAACTTCAATGCTGGTGACCCGGAAACCATTGAATACTGTTGTTAATCATTTGAATTTATTGCCTTTGGTTTTGGGTTTTAGCGGGTAGGGTATCCGGTGGGGCACCAAACAATTTATGAATTTGATTGGAGAGCCATACCAAATTAGCCATAACGACAGCCGCTCTTATTCTGTGCATTTTAGCATTTTTATCATGGTGCGGGAATCTGCATGTTTTAACGTATCAACGATTAAGCTGGGTGGTGATCTACCCAGTGACGGGCAGCTTTACACAGAGGCCGTAATTTCAATCAATGAGACTGGAACGATTGCACCAACATTGGTCATCTCTGCACCAAAAGTTTCACAAGGTCAGTCATCGGTAAGGTGGGGAAATTATGATTGGTTATAAGTTAATGAAATTATTACAATTTTTATTTTCATCATAAGTTGGCGCAATCGTTGCACATTGCTTAATAAATATTTCAAACGTTTCATTATCGATAAGGAGATTCACAATGAAATTATTTGCAGCAATGTCAAGTGTGATCATGTCTGCCAGTCTGTTATTTGGGGCAACTTCAGCGTAAGCCGACCAACTAGAGTCTATCCAGAAAATGGGGGTGTTGAAAGTTGCAGTACCGCAAGATTTTCCTCCATTTGGCTCGGTTGGTATCGATCTTAAGCCCCAGGGTTATGACATCGATATGGCAGGATATTTGGCCAAAAAGCTCGATGTCAAACTTGAACTGGTGCCTGTCACCAGTGCTAACCGAATTCCTTATCTGCAAACGGGGAAAGTGGATCTGGTGATTTCCAGCATGGGCAAGAACGCTGAACGTGAAAAAGTGATTGATTTCAGTGCGGCGTACGCGCCTTTCTACCTCGGAGTTTTTGGCTCGCCGGATGAAACAGTGACTAGCGCACAGGATCTGAAGGGCAAAACCATTGGTGTGACACGTGGCTCGGTAGAAGATTTAGAACTGAGCAAAATTGCGCCAAGTAATACGACCATCAGACGTTTTGAGGATAACAACGCAACGTTATCTTCATTCCTATCGGGGCAGGTGAGCTTGATTGCAACAGGTAACCTCGTGGTAACCGAAATAGCGACCCGTTATCCAGCAAAAGCGCCACAAACGAAGTTCCTTTTGAAAAGCTCACCGTGTTATGTGGGGGTGATGAAGGGCGAAGAGGCATTGTTAAACGAAGTGAACCGCCTAATCACTCAAGCGAAGCAAGAAGGCGTGTTGGAAGGCTTCTCACAAAAATGGCTTAAAGCACCGTTCCCTGCGGATCTGGGTGTGTAACGTGAAGGACGAAGCATGAGCTATCAGTTGAACTTTAGTGGTTTAACTCCTTACCTGCCACAGTTTGTGGCAGGGCTGGGAACAACCGTAGAACTGACCGTTATCTCAACCTTTGGTGGATTACTGCTCGGTACTTTGTGTGCCAGCGCGAAAACGAGTCAAGCCAAATGGCTGAAGTTTGTTTGTACCTGCTACATTGAAGTGATTCGTAACACCCCATTTATTGTGCAGTTATTCTTTATCTTTTTTGGTTTGCCTGCACTCGGCATCAAATTTTCTGCTTGGCAGGCGGGCGTGATTGCAATGGTGATCAACTTAGGTGCGTATTCGGCAGAGATCATTCGTGCGGGTATCGAAGCTACGCCAAAAGGTCAGTGGGAAGCTGGGAAAACATTGGGATTAACTCGCATGCAGATCTTCACACGGATCGTGATTTCACCGGCATATCAACGTGTTTACCCAGCGATTGTCAGCCAGTGCATCATTGTGATGTTGGGTTCTGCGGTCGTGTCACAAATATCAGTGGAAGATCTGACGTTCGCGGCCAACTTCGTACAGTCGCGCAGCTTTCTAAGTTTTGAATCGTACATGCTGACCGCCGCAATTTATTTGGTCCTTGCTATTGTAATGCGTCAGGTGTTTGCGCTGATTAAGCACGTCGTTTTCAAAAACCCATCGCTGTAGGAGAGCACAACCATGATGCAATTTACTGATTGGGATATTTTTCGCAGCCTGTTGATGGCTGCTCGTTGGACCGTTGCTCTGTCACTGATTGCATTTGTTAGCGGCGGGCTGCTTGGATTGTTTATTACCTTGCTGCGCAGTACGCGACATTCGGTGTTTACCGGTCTCATCAAACTGTATGTGGAACTGTTTCAAGGTACGCCGCTTTTGATGCAGCTATTCCTCGCATTCTTTGGGCTATCACTGGCGGGGGTAGAAGTCAGTGCTTGGACCGCTGCGGTGTTGTCTTTAACCTTATTTAGCAGCGCCTTTTTCCATGACATCTGGCGTGGTTGTATTGAATCTTTGCCAAAAGGGCAATGGGAAGCGTGCCGTACGCTAGGTCTGACCCACATGCAAACTATGCGTTACATCATTGCGCCGCAAGCCGCGCGTCTGGCGATTGCGCCGACAGTCGGTTTTTCGGTACAGATAGTGAAAGGGACTGCACTGGCGTCAATTATCGGTTTTGTTGAGTTGACCAAAGCAGGCACTATGCTCAACAACGCAACGTTTCAACCGTTCAAAGTGTTTGCGCTGGTTGCTTTACTTTACTTTGTTATCTGTTTTCCCCTTTCTGCGTTAGCTCGATATTTGGAGGCTAGAAATCATGTCACTCGTTAGTGTTGAACAAGTCCATAAATATTATGGTGAAAATCACGTCCTAAAAGGGATTGATCTCAAAATTAACCCGGGTGAAGTGGTGTCGATCATCGGCCGCAGTGGCTCGGGGAAGAGTACGCTTTTGCGCTGTATGAACGGTCTCGAAGACTATCAGGACGGCGTGATCATCGTCGATAACCAAGCGGTAGAAAACGACGATTACAAACTGCGTTTACTGAGCCGAAGTGTCGGTATGGTGTTTCAGAATTTCAACTTGTTCCCACACCTGACGGTTGGAGAAAACGTGATGTTGGCGCCTAAGTTAGTCTTGAAGAAAAGCGCAAAAGAGTGTGAAGCACTGGCACGTGAACTGTTGGAAAAGGTCGGTCTGGCCGATAAGTTTGATGCCTATCCGACCAATCTTTCCGGAGGTCAGCAACAACGCGTGGCCATTGCACGTTCACTGGCAATGAATCCCAAAGTGCTATTGTGTGATGAAATAACCTCTGCGCTAGATCCGGAACTGGTTGGTGAAGTGTTAAGGGTGTTGGAACAGTTAAAAGCGGAAGGTATGACACTGATTCTGGTGACCCACGAAATGAACTTTGCCCGTGATGTGGGCGATCGTGTCGTGTTCATGAATCAAGGTAAAGTGTGGGAAAGTGGGCCGAGTGAATCGGTGTTTATTTCACCTCAAACCCCAGAACTGCAAAGCTTTTTGTCCGCTGTTCGATAAGCATCATGATGGAGTCAGTATGACCAATAACCACCACTCACTCAGTGAACGTATTACTCAGCAGTATTCACGCTTAACCGAAAGCAGTCGCCGAATTGCAGACTATCTGCAACTGAATCCGGAAAAGATTTTGATGCTGTCGACGGCCGAAATTGCTGAATCCTGCTCGGTATCGAAGACCAGTGTGAGTCGTTTTATCCGCCAACTGGGTTATGACGATCATGTTGCGCTCCGTCAGGAGTTGATGCAGGAGCGCGAAAAGGGAATTCCGGTATTAACCTCCCACATCGAAGATCTGGACATTCAACATGACATGCGAGCGTTAGAACAACTTTGCCTACAGTTGGCGACGCTTGATGTCACAGAACTGGTTGATGCCATGGTCAAAGCGAAACGGGTGAAAATCATCGGTTACCGTAATAGTTATCCGCTGGCGATGCATTTTCGTCAGCAACTGATGCAGTGCCGCGCTAACGTTGAACTGTTGCCGTTACCCGGTCAGACATTGGGAGAGGATCTCGTATCGATTACTGACGACGATTTTGTGATAGTGATTGGCATCCGTCGTCGTATCTCTCAGTTTGAAAAAATCATTCACCACCTGAATGGGAAGCCGAGTTTATTAATTACCGATCAATCTGGCCAGAAGTATGCAGGTTTAGTGAAACATTTTCTGGTCTGCCACATGAATAATCAAGCACCTTTGGATAGCTATGCGGTACCAATGAGCTTAGTATCCTATCTGGTTAACAAGGTGTATAGACACCTTGGAGAGAAGGCGACCAAACTCAGTCGTCATATCTCAAAAAACTATGCGCAGTTGAACGAAGTGGAATAACAGCAACTGTTGAGTAACATGAAAAGAGCAAAAATAATAATATGAATGTATTAGCTAAACTGAAAAAAGAGTGGTTCCTTGTCGGGATGCTCATTGCTATCGTGCTGGCGACGGTAACGTCTGAATTTGGCCGTTCTGACGGAGTGATTCATCTGGATCAACTGACCGGGGTGGGGATCGCTATTGTCTTTTTCCTGCACGGGCTGGGGCTTTCCCCACAAGCGATCAAAGCGGGGGTCACTAATTGGCGTCTGCACGTTTATATCCAAATGGCTACGTTTGTGGTTTACCCTATTTTATGGGTGATTTTCGGTGAAACCTTTTTAGCATACATGCCTTCTGCTCTGGCATTCGGTTTTTGCTATTTGCTGGTTCTACCAAGCACGATTTCTTCATCTGTTGCCATGACCAGCGTGGGTAAAGGCAACGTTCCGGGCGCTATTTTTAATGCTTCACTTTCAAGCATTCTTGGGGTTTTCATTACGCCACTGTTGATTCAACTTTTCATGGGATTTGAAGGCGTGCAACTTGATTTACTGGACTCCGTCGTTTCGATTTCCGAACTGCTGCTAGTACCGATGATCGCCGGTCAAATCATGCGTCCATATTTGGTTACTTGGGTTGAACGCCACAAAGCATTGGTTAATAAAGTTGACAAATACGTGATTCTCTTAATCGTTTACAACGCGTTTTGTGATTCCGTTGTGAATGGTATCTGGAGTGAGTTTTCGGTTGGCTTGTTAGCCACATCAATCCTCATTTGTACCGTTATTCTGTTGGTTATGGTGCACCTCATTCAATGGGGCGCACGTTTTACCAAATTTGCGCTGCCGGACGAAGTGGCTGCTGTTTTTTGCGGTACCAAAAAAACGTTGGCCGCGGGGATTCCTATGGCCAAAGTGATTTTTGGTGCAGATCCGGCACTGGGGATGGTTCTGCTGCCAATCATGCTGTATCACCCGATTCAGATTTTCTACTGTGCTTTACTGGCAAACCGCTATGCGCGCCAAAGTGAATCACTGAAAACCGTGACTCACTCATCCGCACCGAACTAAGTATCTTCACGAATTGGATATCTGCACGAGTTAGGTCTCAGTATCAGGTTCGGCGCTACGGATTCAGCGCCCAATAAGCATCAAGAGTAAGGAAGAATATGAGTAAGGACACTCGCATTTATTGTTCTCAGGGGCCTGACACGTTACCCGCAATGGCACAGGGGACGCTGTCTGGAACTCGATTTGTTTTTAAAGATTTGTTTGATGTCAAAGGGTACGCTACTGGCGCGGGTAATCCTATCTGGCTGAAAAGCCATGAATTAGCAACAGCAACATCGCCGCTGATCACCGCGTTGCTTCGTCAGGGAGCGGAATGCGTAGGTCGTGTTCAAACTGACGAACTGGCTTACAGCCTCAATGGACAGAATGTTCACTATGGGACGCCTATCAATCCTAGAGCGACAGAGTGCATTCCCGGTGGTTCATCCAGCGGTAGTGCCGTCGCGGTGGCTGCCGGAGATTGTGACTTTTCCATCGGTACCGATACTGGTGGTTCGGTACGAGTGCCAGCCAGCTACTGCGGCTTGTTTGGTCTGCGCCCAACGTTGGGGGCGCTTGATCTTTCGCACTGTTTTGAATTGGCAAAGAGTTTTGATACCGCTGGCATTTTTACCCGTGATTTGCGCCTAATGAGAGATGTGTGGTCGGTATTGGCTGCACGTAGTCAGTTCGGCGAACGGGTGACTCGCGTTTATCTCGATGCGCAGTGCCAAACGGTGATGAGTTCGGCCCGTTTTGAGCGCTTTACTCAGCAGTGTCAGGGGGCTGGTATTGAGATTGTGCAGAGCCATTTTCTTGCTGAGAGTGGCTGGCAACTGGCTGAACTGAGCTTACTGTTTCGCACCATTCAAGGTTTTGAAATCATTGTTCATCACGACGCATGGCTCACACTTTATGGTGACAGCCTAGATCCTGCGATCTGGGAGCGAGTGCAGTGGGCGAGAACGATCACCTATGAGCAGTATCAACATGCTAAAGCGCAGCAGCAGGATTTTCAGCAACAGCTGCTGACACACTTGAAGCAACAGCACTGCTTGTGGGCGATTCCGACTGCCCCATCGGGTCCACCGTCATTGATGATGCCGGCTGATGAACTGGCTGCCTATCGCTCACAGTTGGTGGGACTCACCAGTATTGCAGGGCTGTCTGGATTACCGCAGCTTCACCTGCCTATGGAAGCATTATTAGAAGGGCCCTGTGGTATCTCATTGATGGGGTTGCCTCATCAGGAAGAGAGTCTACTCGTAACGGGTGAAGCTGTTTACAGCGGTCAATGTTAAGGAGAAGGAGAATGAAGCATCAAACCGCATTTACTGCACCGCACTTTAAGGCCACGCAAGTTGGTCAGCAAATTCTTGACGCTGGCGGTACTGCCAGTGAAGCCATGGTCGCAGCAGCGGCAATGATTGCGGTGCAATACCCGCACATGAACAGTATTGGTGGCGACAGTTTCTGGCTGATCGCCAAAGCGGGTCAAACACCGATTGCCATTGATGGTTGCGGCGCTGCGGCATTGAATGTAGAGGTTGAACACTATCGCGCATTGGGTGATGAACTGCCATTTAGCGGAGGTGAATCTGCCATTACTATGGCTGGTACAATTTCAGCTTGGCAAAAAGCGCTGGAAGTTGACGCGGGCACCTTAACATTAAAAACACTATTGCAACCAGCAATGGATGCCGCTCGTAAAGGTATTGAGGTGACGCAAAGCCTAGCCAGTGCCAGTGAAAAGACCTTTGATCGCCTAGCATCACAGCAAGCTTTTGCGCAGAACTTTCTCAAGCAAGGAAAAACACTCAATATTGGCGATACCTTAGTTAACGAGGCGCTGGCCAATACGCTGCAACAACTGGCTGAACATGGGCTAGACGCTTTCTACCGCGGCGAGATTGCCGACTTAGTGGCTAAAGAATTGCAATCGGCTGGCAGCCCACTGACGTTGGATGACTTCCATAATCATCAGGCAAAAGTGATGGCACCTTTAACGGTCAACACCTCAAAAGGGCGCTTGTATAACTTCGGTGCGCCGACGCAAGGTGTTGCTTCACTGTTGATTCTGGCAATTTACGACCGGTTAGCCTCTCAAGCGAAAAGTGAAGTCGACCATATTCATCTGCTCGTTGAAGCGACCAAGCAAGCCTTTATCATTCGTGATCGTGAAGTGTGTGACGAAGAGTTATTAAGCCTGCCGTTGCAAGAATGGTTAAGCGACTCGGTTATTGAGCAATGTGTACAGAATGTGTCTATGCGTAAGGCATCACCTTGGCCGTATCAGGCAAAACCGGGTGATACTGTCTGGATGGGGGCGAGCGATCAATATGGCACCATGGTGAGTTTCATTCAAAGTGTTTATTGGGAATTTGGTTCTGGCGTGTTTCTGCCGGAAACTGGCATTTTGTGGAATATTCGTTCAAAAAGCTTCTCACTCGATGCTCGTCACCACAACGTGTTGGCACCGGGCAAAAAGCCGTTTCATACATTAAATCCGGCTTATGCAGAACTCATAGATGGCCGTCGTATGAGTTACGGCACCATGGGTGGGGAAGGCCAACCTCAGACACAAGCTTGTCTGTTTAGCCGTTACCACTATCAAAACTTCTCACTCAGCAACGCGATTGCCGCGCCGCGTTGGCTGCTTGGCCGCACTTGGGGTAACAATACCAATAATTTACGGCTTGAACAGTCGCTGTATGACCAATATGGCGATGCCTTAAAACAACGTGGCCATGAGGTTACCTTCGTGGCCGATTGCAACGAATTAATGGGACACGCTGGTGCAATCATCCTCGACTCGCATGGAAAGGCGTGTGCAACCAGTGATCCTCGCAGTGATGGAACCTGTTTACTTGGAGAATACCATGACCACCCAAAACGAATTATTTGAAGCCCTAAATCCGCCCCAACGGTTACTGATGGGACCTGGCCCCATCAATGCCTATCCACGTGTTCATCAGGCTATTTCTCAAGCCCTGATTGGTCAGTAGATCCCGTGATGACCGGATATATGAATCAGGTTCAGTCGTTGTATCGTGGTGTTTTTCAGACACAAAATCAACAGATCTTGTTGGTTGATGGCACGGCTCGCTCAGGGATTGAAGCGGTATTGGTTTCGGTGTTAAAGCCGGGTGATAAAGTGCTGGTGCCCGTTATTGGTCGTTTTGGTCATCTACTGTGTGAAATTGCCCAGCGTGTTGGTGCTAAGGTGCAAACCATTGATATCGAATGGGGGGAAGTCTGTCCGCCAGAGAAAGTGGAAGCGGCGATCAAAGTGTTTCAACCAAAGTTGCTGGCAACCGTTCAGGGTGACACCTCAACCACGATGAATCAGCCACTCAAAGAGATGGGCGAAATCTGTCAGCGGCATGGGGTGTTGTTTTATTGTGACGCAACCGCTTCGATTGCGGGAAACGATCTTAAAGTCGATGAGTGGAATCTTGATGCGGTGTCTGCCGGTTTGCAGAAGTGCCTTGGTGGCCCTTCGGGTTCAGCACCCATTACCTTGAGTGACCACTGTGCAGAGCGGATTAACCGCCGTAAACACGTGGAGGCTGGGATTCGAGCCGATCATCATACTCAAGGTGATGAGGTGATGATTCAATCTAACTATTTCGATTTGGCGATGATCATGGATTACTGGGGACCAGAGCGTCTGAATCACCATACCGAAGCCACGTCAATGCTGTACGCCGCTCGTGAATGTGCGCGTATCTTTCTTGAAGAAGGTGCAGACAACGTGATTGCTCGGCACAAACAAGCGGGGGAAGCGTTGGCGGCTGGCCTACGAGCAATGGGGCTGGAGTTGTTTGGCAATCAAACCTATAAGATGAACAACGTGGTGGGGGTTTACATTCCGGCCAACGTGAATGGTGATGCCATCCGCCTTGAGTTGTTGCAACGTTTTGGGATTGAAATTGGCACCTCGTTTGGCCCGCTGCATGGCAAAATTTGGCGTATCGGTACCATGGGCTACAACGCCCGACAAGAATGCGTATTGTCGACACTGGCGGCGCTGGAAGCGATTCTGATCAAGCATAAAGCCGTTATTGTTGCGGGGCAGTCCGTTGTTGCGGCGATGGAATTTTATGCTTAGTCACATCAGAAAGAAAAGCCAATATTACAACGTGAATGGGATGAGGCAACTGAAGGAGCGTCGAGGATGACAGTAGAAAAAGACACCATGGCGCGGCAGGCAAAAAAACTGATGGATCAAGCAGACACATTGGCTCAATTCAGCGCTGACGAAGATGCGATTACGCGAGCTTATCTGACGCCACAGCATCGTGCCGCCCATGACCAATTGGCACAGTGGATGCGTGAAGCGGGTCTGGAAACATGGCAAGACAGTGTCGGTAATCAGTGGGGACGCAAAGTCTCGGCCAACCCAATCCAGTCAACACTGATTTTGGGCTCTCATAGTGACACTGTCACTAATGCTGGTAAATATGATGGCAACTTGGGCGTGATTCTGGCTATTGAAACCCTCGCTCTGTTGGTTGATGAAGCATTTCCGTTTCATATCGATGTCGTTGCCTTTGCCGATGAAGAAGGGACACGATTTAACACTACGTTGATAGGTTCCAGTGGGGTTGCTGGGTGTTTTAACCCACAGTGGTTGGATGTAAAAGATGCTGACGGCATTTCGATGGCAGCCGCGATGCGCTCGTTTGGCCTTGACCCAAGTCTCGCAGGCAGTGATGCTCGAACGCCAGAGGAGACTCTGGCATATCTCGAAGTACATATTGAGCAAGGGCCAGTGTTGGAAGCTGAAAATCTGCCAGTGGGCGTGGTAACAGGGATCGCGGGTGCGAAGCGTTTTCAATGCCAAGTTAAAGGCATCGCGGGCCATGCAGGAACAGTGACGTTGGATTTACGCCATGATGCGCTGTGTGGTGCAGCAGAAATGATCATGGCTATCGAAACATTTGCGCAGCAAAACGGGATTGTCGCCACCGTTGGGAAATGTGAAGTATTACCCGGTGCCGTGAATGTGATTCCTGGTGAAACTCATTTTACGATTGATATTCGCAGCCTTTCTCAGGTGACGCTGGAACAATGCTCCGTTGAGCTTCTAGCACAATTAGCCGACATCGCACACAGACGTAACCTGAGTTTTGATTACGAAAATATCTACCAAGCAGAAGCGGTATTGTGCAGCGATCAACTTCAGCGACAATGGGCGGAAGTGGTTGAATCTGTGACTCAGAACTCCCCCCGTTTCTTACCCAGTGGGGCCGGTCATGATGGGCTTGCCATGACGAACCTGACCGAAATCGGCATGCTGTTTGTACGATGTGAAAAAGGAATCAGCCACAATCCACGAGAGCAGGTGATGGAAGCTGACGTGCTCGTCGCACTCAATTGCTTTGTGCAGATGGTGAAAAGCTTTCGCTAGCACGATGTATTCTCTTTCTCAAAATAAAACCCTTGATATGACTCTCACCTGAGCCACATCAAGGGTTTTGTGATCAAGGTCGCTATAATGTGTGGGATAAATGAAATAAGAAAGAGTCATCAGTTTGGTTTTTCAAAA
This sequence comes from Vibrio cincinnatiensis DSM 19608, assembly GCF_900167345.1. GTDB lineage: Bacteria > Pseudomonadota > Gammaproteobacteria > Enterobacterales > Vibrionaceae > Vibrio > Vibrio cincinnatiensis. The sequence continues at coordinate 101,428 of NZ_FUXB01000003.1, forward strand.
AGAACAGTTTGAGTTACTGGCCCCCGGTGGGGATTTAGATTCAATTAAAGCCGCTATTGCCGCTGGGGCAGACGCGATTTACTGTGGCCTAGAAAGGTTTAACGCTCGCAACCGAGCGACCAATATCACGTTAGAAGTCTTGGATAGTGTTTTAGCGCTGGCCCATCAACACCAGTGTAAAATTTTTCTCACGCTTAATATTGTATTACTGGAACATGAAATCCCTTCCGTTATCCGCCTACTTCAGCAGTTAGCAGAATCTTCCGTTGATGGCGTGATCGTGCAAGATCTCGGTTTAGCTTACATTATTAAGCATCATTTCCCTGCGCTGGATATGCATGCATCTACCCAGATGAATACGCATAATGATGGTCAGATTCTACTTTTGAGCAAGTTGGGAGCCAGTCGTGTAAACCTCTCTCGTGAACTGAATATCAATGAAATTACCCATCTGGCTCAATTTGGGCGTCAGCATAATGTTATGACAGAAGTCTTTGTGCATGGCTCATACTGCATTGGTTTCTCTGGTTTGTGCTATTTCAGTTCTGAACGCAGTGGTGCTTCTGGCAACCGAGGCCGATGCAGCCAACCCTGCCGCGATCAATATCAAACGACGCCTGCGGGAAAAAATTACCCACTTAATTTAAAAGATAACTCGGCATACTCTGATATTGAAGCGTTGGCCCAAGCGGGAGTGTATTCCTTAAAAATCGAAGGGCGAATCAAAAAGCCACACTATGTTTATACGGTGGTCGATAACTGGCGTAAACAGATTGACCAATTTTGTGAAACAGGGACGATTCGGGAAGACATGACAGAACTATACAGTGTCTTTAACCGTGATTTCACCAATGGCTATTTGCAAGGTGATATTCATCGTGACATGTATATCGATAATCCAAGAAACCACGCCGCTACGCATTTTTCCACCATTTATCAGTGTCGTAGCCTCGATGAAGTTAAACAGGTTAAGCAGCACTTGTATGACAAGACGACGAAAATTATCGATAAGGTCGAAGCGCTCACTCGATCAATGCCGATTGAACCCAAGGCCCCGCGCAGTTTAAAAAGCAATGGAAGAAAAAGTGACATATTGATGTCAAAACAGATGAATATCGATGACATGGCTTCGCCTCAATTGTCGGTGCTGATTTCTGATTACAGCGACTTGGAACTGCTTGATTCGTGTCGTGATGTCTCTTTTTTCTATCAGCTTCCAGATGCACTGAACGATCAGCTTGAAGCGATGAGCGTGATGTTTAGCCGGCATCCCACCCTGATTCCCTTTTTTCCCGCTGTTCTGATTGGTGAGCATTATCAAGCCGCGACGGAATTCCTGCGACAGCTTAAGCCCGATTGGATTATTACTGATAATCTTGGCGTTGCTAATATTGCACAAACGTTAGGAATAAACTGGGTTGCGGGGCCACAGCTTAACATCACTAACTCCTATGCTCTGCAATGTGTACAGCAGGAATTAAAAGGGGTAGGCGCTTTCATTTCCGATGAAATTAATGCTCTGCAGATGCGGCGAATGGTTCGGCCACAAGGCTTTAGGCTATTTTATACCCTTTATCATCCAATACATTTGATGACGAGCCGCCAGTGCTTCTTTATTCCAACGGTGGGGTGTAAAAAACAGCGGATGAATAAAGGTTGCATGACGCGTTGTGAAAAAACCGCTTCGATTATCTCGTTAAAAGAGAGGCCTTATGTCATTCACAAACAGAAAGGCAGTCATAACCGTTTGTACAGTGATGTCAATTGCCTCAATCTCGCGGTTTTAGAGGATTTACCACAACGTTATACGGATTTCATGATCGATTTACGTTCGATTCCCACCCAAACTCAAATTCATATGGGGAAGAGATCGCTTATCGAACACTTTAAACAAGCTTTACAAGGGGATAGTACTGCTAAAAAGACGTTATCGACGCAAATTCAAGGCACCACAAACCAGCAGTATCAAAAAGGCTTATAGCAAGCCATTCGGCGCTAAAAAAGCCCATCAACAAACGCGGGTGATATTTATCACAAAAACTGTTAGTATCGCCCCCACTTTTTGGAAGGTTGGTTTTTGCCAACCTTTTGCTTTTACCATCCAACAACTTGGAATTCTCTGTGTTAACGACTGCAAACATCACCATGCAATTTGGCGATAAGCCATTATTTGAAAATATCTCGATTAAATTTGGGAATGGCAACCGTTATGGCCTGATTGGTGCTAACGGTTGTGGTAAATCTACCTTTATGAAAATCCTCAGTGGTGAGCTGGAGCCTTCTGCCGGTTCCGTCTCAACGGATCCTAATGAACGTATGGCCAAATTAGGGCAGGATCAATTTGCGTTCGAGGAATTTACCGTGGTGGATACCGTCATCATGGGCCATAAAGAGTTGTGGAAAGTAAAAGAAGAGCGTGACCGAATTTACGCGTTACCAGAAATGACTGATGAAGATGGTATGCGAGTGGGCGATCTTGAAACCGAATTTGCGGAGATGGACGGCTATTCTGCCGAAGCGCGCGCAGGAGAACTTCTGTTAGGTTTGGGCATTCCAGAAGCGCAACACTTTGGTTTGATGAGTGAAATTGCGCCGGGTTTGAAACTTCGAGTCCTGCTGGCACAAGTGCTGTTTGCTGAACCAGAAATTATGCTGCTTGATGAACCGACCAACAACTTGGACATGCACACCATTGCTTGGTTAGAACAAACCTTGCTGGCACGTAACTGTACCATGATCATCATCTCGCACGACCGTCATTTCCTGAACACCGTCTGTACTCATATGGCGGATCTTGATTATGGTGAATTACGCCTGTTCCACGGTAACTATGATGAATATATGATTGCCGCAGAACAAGCGCGTGAGCGTTTACATGCTGATAATGCGAAGAAGAAAGCACAAATGGCTGAACTACAAACGTTCGTAAGCCGATTTTCTGCCAATGCCTCAAAAGCCAAACAGGCAACTTCTCGTCAGAAACAGCTTGATAAAATTCAGCTTGAAGAAGTAAAACCATCAAGCCGTCAATCACCTTTTATTCGCTTTGATCAAAAGAAAGAGCTATTTCGTAATGCGTTAGAGGTAGAGGGTCTTAAACAAGGTTATGGTGATAACATCTTGTTTGATAACGTTAACTTAATGGTCGAAGTGGGTGAGCGCATCGCCATCATTGGTGAAAACGGTATCGGTAAATCAACCATGCTCAATACCCTTGCGGGTGTAATGGAGCCGATGGCTGGCATGATCAAATGGTCTGAAAATAATAACATCGGTTTTTACGCACAGGATCATGCGCATGATTTTAGCGAAGAGATGACCTTGCTGGACTGGATGAGTCAATGGAAAAACGAAGGGGAAGATGAGCAAACCGTACGGGGTATTTTGGGGCGCATGCTCTTTTCGCAAAATGACATTAAAAAGTCAGTCAAAGTGATTTCTGGTGGTGAACAAGGTCGAATGCTATTTGGTAAGTTAATCATGCAAAAACCGAACATTTTGCTGATGGATGAACCAACCAACCACATGGATATGGAATCGATTGAAGCGTTGAACTTAGCTTTAGAGAACTATAAAGGCACCTTGCTGTTTGTCTCTCATGACCGTCAGTTTGTTTCCTCTATTGCAACGCGCATTATTGAGATCACCAAACAAGGCGTGAACGATTTCCACGGCACCTATGATGAATATTTGGCTAAACAAGGCCTGATGGGTTAATTAGGTACATCGTGAACCTTTATGAAGCCATCGCACCGTGCGGTGGCTTTTTGTTTATTGGCTGCAAACTGAAACTCTAGGACAAAGAACCGGTTACTTAGTAACAAAAAAACGAGCATGAGGCGGTTATAACATTCGTTGTTGAGTGTTTTTTGTTCGTTCAAGAGTCAAAGTTATGATGGTATTGAAGAGTAAAAGTGATCTTATTCATATATTTATCAAAATACGGTTTTTAGGCTAAGAGCTTACTGACTATTTTTTTGTTTTTAATTTTTTTGATTTATTTTTGTTTTTATATTGTTAATTTAATGATGATTAATTGATCTTTTTCATGGCTTTTTTATTCGTAATTTTACACCTTTCTATGATTTTTACTTGTATGAAGTATTATGTTAACTAAATGTTAACATATTCGTGTCTGCATCACGTTTTCTCTATTGGCTATCAATATTGTCTTGAAATCCGATTTAACATTCTTTCATCGATTCACCTTAACCCTACATACCACAAGAAAGGATTGATGAAGATGAAAAAGGTCTTATTAAAAGCCGCCGTATTAACGCTTGCTATTGCTGCTGCGGGAGCACAAGCGAAAGATTACGAGATTGTAAACGTAGTAAAAGTCTCCGGTATTCCTTGGTTTAACCAAATGAATAAAGGGATAGAACAAGCCGCCACCGATTTTGGTGTGAATGCACGCCAACTGGGTCCTTCTACGCCAGATCCCGCTCAGCAAGTGAAAATTATTGAAGATTTAATCGCAAAGGGTGTGGATGCGATTACCGTTGTCCCTAATGATGTGACCGTGCTTGAGCCCGTATTTAAGAAAGCACGTGAAAAAGGCATTATTGTTTTAACCCATGAATCTCCTGATGGTCATAGTGCCGATTGGGATATCGAAACGATTGATAATCAAGCCTATGCGAGAGCGACCATGGATGAACTCGCAAAGAATATGGGAGAGAAAGGCGGCTATGCCGTGTATGTGGGTTCATTAACGGTGCCTCTGCATAATAACTGGGCAAATTTAGCCATCGACTACCAGAAAAAAACCTACCCCAATATGTATGAAGTCACTAGCCGTATGCCAGTGGCGGAAAGTATCGATCAATCTTATGCTGCCACTAATGATTTGATGAAAGCGCACTCAGATATGTCTGGCATTGTCTCTTATGGTTCACTTGGCGGTATTGGTGCTGGGGAAGCGATCAGAAAGAAACGAGCAAAAGATAAGATCAGCGTAGTGGGCATCATGATGCCAAGTCAAGCGGTTCCTTATTTGGCTCGTGGGGAAATTAAAAAGGGTTTCTTATGGAACCCCGCCGATGCAGGTTATGCCATGGTGGCTGTAGCGAAGCAGATGCTAGAAGGCAAAGATGTCTCAAAAGGCGTGACAGTTGAAGGGCTTGGTGAGGCGGACATTGATACCGAAAATCGTGTCATCAAATTCAATAGAATCTTAGAAGTGGATAAAACTAACGCTCGTCAGTTAGGTTTTTAACGGCTTAACGTTCTACCTCTACTTATTTGGGCGGTGCAACGCCGCCCTCTGACTTCTGGAGATTCTTATGTCAGGTACTCCTTTTATTACCCTTAAACATGTCTCAAAGCATTTTGGTTCAGTGAAAGCTCTAGATGGCATTGATCTTACCTTTAATCAAGGTGAAGTACATTGTTTAGCGGGCAAAAATGGCTGTGGTAAAAGTACGTTATTTAAAGTGATCTCCGGTGTTCATGCACCAGAGAAAGGAGCAGAAATCATCCTTGGAGGTAAAAGCTATGCAAAGCTTACCCCACAACAGTCGATTGAATACGGCATCCAAGTGATTTATCAGGATTTGTCATTATTTCCCAACTTAACCGTTGCAGAGAATATCGCTATTCAAGATCACATTGAGTGGTCGAAAGGGTTGGTGCAAAAAAAACGAATTCGAGACATTGCACTTACCGCGATGGCAAAAGTCGGTGTGAAGTTGGCGTTAGACAAAAGGGTTGAACAGCTCTCTATTGCTGAATGTCAGCTTGTGGCAATTTGTCGTGCTATGGCATCGGATGCCAAATTAATGATCATGGATGAACCTACCGCATCGTTAACTCGCACGGAAGTTAACCATCTGATTAATGTGGTTGCCGATCTCAAATCTAAAGGCGTCACGGTCGTCTTTGTGAGCCATAAATTGGATGAAGTGATGGAAATTTCTGATCGAATTACCGTTATTCGTGATGGAAAAACGATTGGAACGTATCAAGCCTGTGATGTTGACAGTGACAAGTTGGCCTTTTTAATGACGGGGCAGCGCTTTGAATTTACTCCGCTGGCACCTTACCACGAGCAAGGTGAGATCAAACTGGAAGTCAAAGGCCTGACGAAAAAAGGGCAATTTAGTGACATTTCTTTCTCTGTTCGCGCGGGTGAAGTGGTTTCTATTACGGGATTACTGGGTGCTGGCCGAACGGAGTTATGTATGGCGTTATTTGGTATGACAAAACCAGATGGTGGTCAGATATTGATCAACGGACAGCCGGTTTTCTTCGAATCCAACCGAGAGGCGATTGCTCATGGTATTGGGTATGTATCAGAAGACCGAATGTCGACTGGGCTGGTTATGGATCAAACCATTCAAGACAACATTACGGCCGCGGTGTTGGATCGATTGCAAAAACCGTCGGGTTTTCTCGACCACATCAAAGCGAATAAGCTGGTGGAGCTTTTGATTTCATCACTCTCAATTAAAGTGGCTGACCCTCAATTACCAGTGACCAGCCTTTCTGGTGGTAATGCACAGCGCATTTCTATTGCAAAGTGGATAGCGGCAGAACCTGAGGTGCTGATCCTTGACTCTCCGACCGTTGGCGTTGATGTCGCCAATAAAGAGGCGATTTATGCCATCGCCAAAGATCTTGCCGCAAAAGGAATGGCCATCATCATGGTCAGTGATGAGATCCCTGAAGTGTTTTATAACAGTCACCGTGTGATTGTAATGAAAGAAGGACGTTTTACTCATGACTTCTACCCCGCTTACACCACCGAACAAGAGATTATGGAGGCCGTCAATGGTTAATTCATTTCGCTGGTCTCTCACGTCGTTAACGAAACATCATGAATTTTATCTGTCGATGATGATTGTTCTCATTGTGGGAGCACTAACAGCGACCTCTGAAGATTTTCTAACCTTAGGTAACTTATTTGATATGTCCGTCAGCTCAGCCATTCTTGGTATCATGGCTTGTGGGTTATTTGTTGTTTTGATCGCTGGGGGAATTGATATCTCTTTTCCTGCCACGGCGGCGATAGCGCAGTATGTGATGGCGACTTACCTTTTAACGCTCGGTGGCAATTTTATGCTTGCTTTTGCCATTGCTACCATGGTGGGGATTTTACTGGGAATGATCAATGCGATCCTTGTTTACAAGTTAAAAGTGCCCGCCATCATTATTACCATCTCCACCTTAAATGTTTTCTTTGGTTTGCTGATTTATGTCAGCAATGGTGAGTGGTTATACGGTTTTCCCGACTGGTTTATGGATGGTATCGAGTTATTCACGTTCACAGGTAGTGATGGCTATGACTATGGTTTGTCACTTCCGATCTTGACGCTCATTGTGATGGTTCTCGCCACTTCTTTTTTAATGACGAAAACTCGCCTAGGACGACAAATTTATGCGGTTGGTGGCAATGCTGATGCGGCGAGCCGGATTGGTATTAACCTTTTTGGTATTCATTTATTTGTCTATGGGTATATGGGGGCACTGGCGGGCATCGCTTCAGTCGTGCAAACCCAAATCACTCAGTCGGTTGCACCAAATTCACTGATGGGGTTTGAGTTGACCGTGCTCGCTGCTGTTGTTCTGGGGGGTACCAGTATGACAGGAGGAAAGGGAAGATTAATGGGAGTGATCCTTGGGGTTATCTTACTGGCAATTGTAAAAAATGGATTAACGATTCTAGGGGTTCCTTCTTATTGGCATACCGTTGTAACCGGTTTAATCATTGTATGCAGCATTAGCATAACGGCGATCAACGAGAAAAAACAAGCGATGCAGGGGGCATAATGGAAGTCATTCTCAATAAACTACAACTACCGACGGATAAAAATATTCGCTATTTGTTGGTGATATTAGTGGGTATTTTACTGGCCATGGGATTTTTGGCCGGTCCCTCTTTCTTTTCGTTTAATAACCTACAGTCGATGTCTTCTCAAATGCCATTATTGGGTTTGCTCGCGCTGGCAATGGCAGTCTGTATGTTAACCGGAGGCATTAATTTATCCATTATTGCCACGACCAATGCCTGCGGTTTGGTAATGGCGAGCATCATTACTCAAGCACCAGACAGTGTGGCGATGCTGGTGATTGCCTTGGCTGGAGGCGTGGCAATAGCAGTCATGATTGGGCTGTTTAACGGGGCGTTAATTGCCTATGTTGGTGTTTCTCCCATTTTGGCAACACTAGGAATGATGACATTGATCAATGGGCTAAATGTTCTTATTTCTGGGGGAAGCGTGATCTCTGGGTTCCCGAATACATTGTTGGTGCTGGGAAATGGGGTATTTTTCGGTATTCCCATGCCTCTTATTTTGTTTGCTGTCTTTGCGATCGGGCTTTGGGCTCTACTCGAGCATACCCGCTTAGGACGAACTATTTATTTAATGGGGTCGAATGAAAAAGCCACCCGTTTTTCAGGGATTAACACGAAAAAGGCCACCTTATCGGTTTATGTCCTCTCATCCATATTATGTTGGGTGGCAGCATTGGTCATGATGGCAAAATTCAATTCTGCTAAAGCCGGATATGGCGAATCTTATTTACTGATTGCCATTTTAGCGTCGGTGTTAGGCGGTATTAACCCTGATGGCGGTTTTGGGAGAATTATTGGTATTGCGCTTGCCTTGATAGTGCTTCAAACATTAGAAAGCGGCCTTAACTTGCTGGGAGTGAGCAGCTATCTCACCATGGCTTTATGGGGCGGTATCCTGATTTTATTTATTTTCTTACAAAAGAATAAGGCTTAACGGTGAAATCTATGAGTATTTATTTTATCGGCGTTGATGTAGGCAGTGGTAGCGCACGAGCTGGGGTATTTGATGCCAATGGACATAAAGTAGGTGAAGCGAAACGCGATACGCTTATGTTTAAGCCACAAGCCGATTTTGTTGAACAATCGTCGGAAGATATTTGGCAGTCGGTGTGCCTAGCGGTGAAAGATGCGGTATCTCAGGCCAATATCGATCCGATTCAAGTCAAAGGGATAGGGTTTGATGCAACCTGTTCTCTGGTGGTGTTGGACCCACATGGTCAACCTTTAACCGTGAGCCCAACGGGGCGTAGTGAACAGAACATTATCATGTGGATGGATCATCGAGCCATCGTTCAAGCCGATCGCATTAATAAAACGGAGCATCCTGTGCTGGCTTATGTGGGGAGTCGGATTTCACCTGAGATGCAAACCCCAAAGTTACTCTGGCTAAAGCAAAACATGCCGAATACTTGGTCAAAAGCGGGGTATTTTTTTGATTTACCGGATTTTTTAACTTGGAAAGCTACCTTTGATGATAGTCGTTCATTGTGTTCAACCGTCTGTAAGTGGACCTATCTGGGCCATGAAGGTCGATGGGATAAAAGCTTTTTCAAAGAAGTGGGTCTTGATGATTTACTCGACAGTAATGCGAAAGTGATTGGCGAACGTATTTTGCCAATGGGGCAACCAGTAGGAAACGGGTTAACCGCTCATGCGGCTTCAGATCTCGGTTTAATGGCTGGAACCGCCGTTGCGACCTCCATCATTGATGCCCATGCGGGGGGAATTGGTGTCTTAGGTGCGGCAGGAATGACGGGGGATAAAGCGGATTTTAATAAGCGGTTAGCCTTAATTGGTGGCACTTCCTCTTGTCACATGGCCGTTTCAAAAACCGCTCGATTTATTGATGGGGTATGGGGAGCTTACTACAGCGCCATGATCCCGGGGTACTGGTTAAATGAAGGCGGTCAGTCTGCAACCGGAGCCTTAATTGATCATGTGATTACTTCTCATCCACTGTATGACAGTGTCAAGATACAAGCGGGTAAAGTAGGAAAAACGGTCTACCAGTTGTTAAATGATCGTTTGCTGAGTTTAGCGGGCAGCAAAGACAACATTGCCTTTCTAACCAAAGACATTCACGTACTGCCATATTTTCATGGCAATCGTTCACCGCGAGCTAATGCGCATCTCACGGGGACGGTTACTGGATTAAAAATGTCCCAAACCATGGATGATATGGCATTACTGTATTTGGCAACTATTCAGGGAATCGCTTTGGGAACTCGCCATATTATCGAAGTCATGAACCGCTCAGGCTACGAAATTGATACCATCATGGCTTGTGGGGGAGGCACCAAGAACAGTATTTTTCTGCAAGAACATGCGAACGCGACAGGATGTATTTTCTTGTTACCAGAAGAGAGTGAAGCTGTCATTCTTGGCTCCGCAATGTTAGGAGCCGTGGCCGCCGGTTTTTATAGTGACATTCCAGATGCCATGAATGCGATGAGTCGTATCAGTAAAAGTGTGACGCCACAGACCGAAAAAATTAAGCATTTCTATGACATGAAATACACTATTTTCCACAAAATGTATGAGGATGACATGGAATATAAACGGCTAATGACAGATTTCTAATCCATTCGCACTAGAAGCGTGAAGTGTCACCAATGAACGAAAGCCACAAAGAGAAGCGCGATCATATTGTGGCTTTTTTGTTCTAGATCGTTCGGAAATGCGCGCGGTTTTTAGTTGATATGAAATATTTATTTCATATCATTCCCTATTCTGTGAGGAGAGTAATAAAAAGCCTTTATATATCAATAATGTTTCTATTTTGTTGATCAATGTTCTTCAATTCCTCTCATATTATCCTTAATGAATACAGCCTCAAGGTTCATGGTGAGCAAAAATGTTGCGATACTCTCAATTCTCAAAAAAACAAAATAAAAATTTCATTTTAAATTATTGTGGAATTATTTTTTCGTTGCTATGGTGTGTTTGTCATTAACAAGAACTCATTGTTTCCATCCCGCTCATTAATGAAGTGAGAAAGCCAACACTCGTTATGCGGTAAAGCTTCAATGAAAAGATCATAAAAACATCCTGTAGAAGGAGAGTACCCTATGTATAACATTGCTTTGTTTGGCGCTGGTAGAATTGGACAAGTTCACGCCGTCAATATCGCTGAACATAAAGAAACCAACCTCTACTCTGTCATTGACCCTTATGGTGATGGTGCATCAAAACTGGCCGATAAATATGGCGCTAACATTCAAACCACAGAACAAGCTCTGGCCGATCCCAATGTCCATGGGGTGCTGATTGCCTCTGCGACGGATACCCATGCAGAGCTGATTGAACTGGCTGCACGAGCTGGGAAAGCTATTTTTTGTGAGAAACCTGTCCATTTAGATATTGAACGAGTCCGTGAATGTTTAGCCATTGTCAAAGAGCATCAGGTTCCTCTCTTTGTCGGATTTAACCGCCGTTATGATCCACAGTTTCGAAAAGTGCGTGAACAACTGAGTGCGGGTGTCATTGGTAAAGCGGAGTCACTGCTGATCACTTCCCGCGATCCATCGCCACCTCCTGCTCAATATGTCAAAGTTTCTGGTGGCATGTTCCGAGATATGACGATTCATGACTTTGATATGGCTCGTTTTATCATGGGAGAAGATCCTGTCTCTATTTATGCACAAGGCAGTAATCTTGTCGATCCTGAAATTGGTCAAGCGGGGGATATTGATACCGCATTCATCGTGATGAAATTCCCATCAGGGGCAATGGCGACGATTACCAATAGCCGTCGCTCTGGTTACGGTTACGATCAACGTATTGAACTGCATGGCGAAAAAGGTTTACTGCGCGCTAATAATATCCATGAAGATGTGGTGGAAGTTTGGGGCGAACAAGGCTGTGTGGCCGCAAAACCTGAACACTTCTTCTTACAGCGTTATGAAAAAGCGTATCGCGCAGAATGGCAGCACTTTGTGGATGTGTTATCTGGCCGAGCGAAGCCTGAATGTAGTGGTTATGATGGTGAGCAAGCATTATTGCTCGCGGATAAAGCGTTGGAATCACTGCACTCAGGACGTGAAATTACACTGTAAATCGTCATTAGCCTTCGCTAATCAGGTTGGCTAATTTATCGCCCAGCATGGAGATATAAAGGTGCTGGGCGTAATAAAAGCTTTTGGAGGAACCATGCTCGCTTTTATTTCATTTATCGGTTTTACGCTGTTCGTTGCGGGATTTGCCTACTATAAAACTCACAACGCACACCTTACTGATTCAACAGAAGGATATTTTCTCGGCGGTCGGTCGTTAACTGGGGTTTATATTGGCGGATCCATGTTGCTGATGAACCTCTCCACAGAACACCTCGTCGGACTCAATGGCTTATCTTTTCGTACTGGTTTTATTGTTATGGCATGGGAAGTGATGGCAGCCATGACCATCGTTCTTTTTGCGATTTTCTTTCTACCGCGTTATCTAAAACTGGGTATTTCGACCATTCCTGAATACTTAGAAAAGCGGTTTGATAAACAAACGCTGACCATTACGTCGATTCTATTCTTAGCCATGTATGTCATTTCACTCCTACCTATTGTGCTTTATACCGGTGCGATCGCTTTGGAAAGTTTGTTCCAAGTATCCAATGTATTTAGTGTCGATAAAGATACCGCTTTATGGCTAATGGTTTGGGGTGTGGGTACGATAGGGGCCATTTATGCTGTTTTTGGTGGCATTAAAGCGATTGCAGTGGCCGATACTATCAATGGTGTTGGGTTAATTACTGGCGGCTTGATGGTCACGTTGTTCGCTCTGGCTTATGTGGGCAATGGTGATATATGGGGCGGCTTAGTGGAAGTCTATCAAGCTCACCCAGAAAAATTTAACTCGATTGGTTCTGAAGATTCGATGGTACCATTTTCGACCTTATTTACTGGGTTGATCGTCTCCAATATGTTCTTCTGGTGTACCAATCAGTCCATTGTACAAAAAGCCTTGGGGGCGAAGAACCTAGCAGAAGGACAAAAAGGAGTACTGCTTTGTGCTTTCTTTAAACTGATGATTCCAAGTATCATTATTTTACCCGGTATTATTGCCTTCCATGTTTTCAGTGGGCAGATGGATAACCCTGACCATGCTTATCCTAGCCTTGTACAATTGGTTCTACCGGAAATGTTGGTCGGTTTCTTCGCTGCAGTGGTAGTGGGCGCGGTATTCTCTACCTTTAGTGGCGGGTTAAACTCTTCGGTGACCCTATTTACCGTCAATATTTTCCAAAAATCGCTTAAACCTGATGCAACGGAAGCACAAACGGTGTCACTTGGAAAATGGCTAGGGCTAAGTTTGGCATTAATTTCTATGATTGTAGCCCCGTTGGTGGCCAACGCACCAGATGGCCTGTTCTATCTTATCCAGCAGTTACAAGGTTTGTTTAACTCGCCGATTCTAAGTGTGGTACTGGTTGGGTTATTGACCAAACATGTTCCCGCCATTGCCGCTAAACTTGGGCTACTTTTTGGTGTGTCAGCCTATATTCTGTTTAACTTTGTGTTCCAAGTAGACATCCACTTCTTCCACCTTGTTGGGTTATTATTTGTTGCCAACGTTGTCTTTATGTTGACGGTTGGGTATTTCTATCCTCAGGAAGATCATGAAGATGTTTATACCGAACAAGTGGATATTACGCCTTGGTCTATGACACCTGCGGTGGCGGTATTGATCACGCTCGCTTCGGTCTCTATGTATGTGTTCTTAGCGCATAATGTGCCAACTTGGATCATGACTGGATACTATTTATTGGCTATGGGTTCACTGGGGTATGTCTTCTGGATCATTTTCCGTGAGTTAATGCGTAGTCCACGAGCCAAAATGATCAAAGCTCAGAAAGACGCTCAATAGTGACAAGTTTTTACCTTGGCGCTTACTAGAGTGAAATACGTATACCGCTCAATCTTTTCGCAAAAGGATTGAGCGATTTTCATTGATAGAAATAGGCTCTGCGATGGAACGTTCACTTTTACCCAATATTGTTAGTTATCTCTCTTCGATTGATCCCTTCGAGCGATTAGGAACACAAGAGCAAGAAGCCCTAGCGGCGGCAGTGGATATTCTCTATTTAAAGCAAGGCAAACCGCTTGCTGGAGAGCATATTGTCGGGCAGGGATTGTACCTTGTGCGAACAGGTGCGGTAGAGCAATACCATACAGATGGTACCTTGCGGGCTCGGCTTGCAGATGGTGACCTGTTCGGTTTTAGCCAGCTGTATCGTACGGGTGAGTGTGATTACCAGCTAGTGGCGTTAGAAAACACGTTACTGTATCGCATTCCTAAAACAGTTCTGTTACAGCTCATGCAAGATAACCCCGCGGTTAGAAATCACTTCTCTTCCAAAGAATCGGTGCGTTTGGCCCATTCCAGTGTGAAATGGGCCGGTGAGGAAATGCTCTATTTGAAACGTGTCAAAGAGGTGATGAATCGTAGTGTGGCAAAAGTCCATTCCGATACTCTGGTACAAGAAGTGGCACAAATTATGGTCAATAGTCACCGTTCCAGTGCGTTAGTGATGGATAATGATCAATTAGTCGGTGTGGTCACTGACAGAGATATGACCAAAAGAGTCATTGCGGCAGGGTTAACGTTAAATACGCCCATCAGTCAAATTATGACTCAACATCCTCAAACCATTCAGTCTGATGCCTTGTTGCTTGAAGCGATGGAAATGATGATGTTACACAATGTACGAAGCTTGCCAGTGTTGGAGGGGGAGCAGGTTGTCGGGGTATTAACCGCCACCAGTTTGACAGAAAAAAGCCATGTTCATGCGGTGTTTCTGATCAGTCGAATTTACCGGCAGGAGTCTTTGATTGAGCTAGTGAGTCTGGTTCCTCAACGACAAGCCGTATTTGATGCATTACTCTCTGCCAGTGTTGCCCCCACCATTATCCAGCAGATGATGACCTTGATCGCCGATGCCTTTAATAAACGGCTACTGCAATTGGCTGAGCGCGAATTTGGCCCACCTCCGATGGAATATGCTTGGTTTGCCGCCGGATCTCAAGCTCGCCAAGAGATGCATTTAAATTCCGATCAAGATAACGGCATCATATTGGCTAGAGAAGCGAATCAGAATGAGCGAGCCTACTTTCACAAATTAGCACAGTTTGTTTGCCATGGGCTTGATGCCTGTGGTTATCCATTTTGCCCAGGAGAGATGATGGCGAATCAGGCTCGCTGGTGTGTCTCTTTAGAGCAATGGCAAAAAAACTTCAGGCAATGGGTGGTATTGCCTGAACCTCAGTCATTGCTCGATATCAGCGTATTTCTGGACATGCGTTTTTTATACGGAGCAAAACCTTTGGTTGAGGCACTTAACCAAACCTTGCTGACTTGTGTCCGAGGAAACCAGCGCTTTCTTTCTATTATGGTGGCAAACTCTTTGCGCGTTAGTCCGCCACTAGGCCTGTTTCGTCAGTTTGTGTTAACCAAAGATGGGGATAATCGCCAAGTGCTCAATATTAAACAGCAAGCGGTGAATTTACTTGTTGAGTTAGCGCGAATTTATGCCTTAAATGCAGGGTGTTTTGTACCGGAAACGCACAAAAGATTAGCGTGTGCGGCAAAACTTGGGGTGATCAGCCATGGCAGCAAGCAAGAGCTACAAGAAGCGTTGAACTTTATCAATCAAGTCCGCTTTCACCATCAAGGTGAACAAGTACAACACGGGCAACCCCTGAATAATCAGATAGCGCCGGGTGAGTTGACGGCATTTGAACGTAGCCATCTTAAAGATGCATTTCGAATTATTGCTCGTTATCAAGAGGCGGCGAAACAACGGTATCATGCAGGAGGGCGCTTACGGTGATAAAGCATTGGTTTCGTCGTCAACACCCGCTCAGCAATAGTGATAAGTTACGATGTCACGCTTTGGCGCGATCTCGAATTCCGTCTCATTGCCTGCCACTTTTTAAGAAACCGTACCCTGATCCCAATACCCCGTTATCGCAGTTAAAGTGTGTGGTGTTAGACTTTGAAACCTCAGGGCTCAATCCAAGCCAAGATGAAATTTTATCGGTAGGAATGATCAATATTCATTACCCTGTGATGTCTCTTGCCACAGCTCAGCATTATTATGTTGAGTCTGAGCACTGTATTGAGGCAGAAACAGCGGTCGTTAACCATATCGTACCGGAAACATTGCTCGGAGGCATTTCACGTCATGAGCTGATTGAATGTTTGGTCGAAAGTTTAAGCGGGAAAGTGGTGATTGCTCATGGTGCTGAAATTGAGAAGCAGTTTTTACGTCAGTTGCTATCGCTAGAAGATTCGCTCCCTTTACCCCTGATCTTTTTAGATACAATGCGCTTAGAGCGCTCACTGATGAAATATCGAGGGGCCATGTATCCTGATTTACGATTGGCTCATATTCGAGACCAGAAACGGTTGCCTCCTTATCTTGCGCATAATGCTTTTGCCGATGTCGTGGCCACGGGTGAGCTATTTCTGGCGCTGGTCGAGGAAATTTGTGAAGATCAAACACCGCGTTTAGGTCCCTTGGTATTGCGTTCATTATGATGAATACGTTACTGTCCGTTCGCTTGTGAAATGAACGTTACAACATCGTGCTTGATCCAAATTTTTTACTTTATTTGAATAAAAACAGAAAAAAAATTTCATTATTACTTTATTTTGAATAAGATTGTCTAAAAGAGAAGATTGGAGTGTTGGGATGTTACCGGCAACAACCTTAAGTGAACTAGAAGATCAAATCCGTACTCGTTATGGTGAACTTAGCAAAAGATTGCAACAAGTGGCTGCTTATGTCTTAGATAATAAAAACAGTGTCGCTTTTGAAACGGTTTCCGCTATTGCTGAGCAAGCGAATGTTCCACCGTCAACCTTGATCCGCTTTGCCAATGCGTTTGGTTACAGTGGCTTCAATGAAATGAAACAACTATTTCGCAGTAATTTATTAGAGGAGACGTCCAGCTATACGGATCGTGTTCGGTTATTGAAAGAAATGGAAGGGGATACCACGCCACCAGAACGCCCGATGGATATTCTACAAGAGTTTGCACGAGCAAATAGCAATGCGATGCATCAGTTAGCGGCGCAAACCCCGGTTGAATATTTGGATAGCGCGGTTGAGATTCTCGCTCAGGCAAAGAATATCTATGTGGTGGGTTTAGGTCGTTCATTTTCTGTTTCATCGTATCTTGTTTATGCATTGCGTCACTTAAACAAGCGTGCTTTCCTCATTGATGGATTGGGGGGCATGTTTAAAGAGCAGATGAGTACCATTGAAGAAAATGATGTATTGATTGTGATTAGCTTCTCACCCTATGCAAAAGAAACGACCACAATCAGTGAATCATTAGTCGGTTCTGCGATTCAGCAAATTATCATTACCGATAGTCAAATTAGCCCATTAGCCTCATCGAGTGATGTCTGTTTTGTGGTGAAAGAAGCAAAGGTAGATGCATTTCGCTCTCAAGCCGCTTCCTTATGTTTAGCTCAAACTCTTGCTGTATCGCTCGCTTTTCATGATTCTGCAAACAAAGAGTAAGTAGCGGATTTATCCTTAGCATAAAAAACGTCAGCAATCAGTGCTGACGTTTTTATATAACAATCAAAATACCCAACTAAGCATGTTTGGCCTTATAAACCGGACCATTGACCCATTCATGGTCTGGCTCCCAAGTGAAGCACCATTTTCTTGAAGGGCCAGCCATGACATTTAAGTAATAGTTATCGTAACCGGCAATGGTCGCTACAGGGTGATAACCTTTTGGGGCTTTGACCACATCTTTATCATAAACCGCCATCGATTCATCTAAAGATCGATCATCGGTATAAACACGCTGTAAGCAAAAACCTTGGCTGGGGTTAAGGCGATGGTAGTAAGTTTCTTCTAAATACGTTTCATGAGGTTCGTTAGATTGATCGTGCTTATGGCTTGGATAGGAACTAGTGCAACCTTCATCAGTAAAGACTTCCACGACCAATAAGCTGTCTGCGGGTACATCATCAGGTAATATGTTATGTACATAGCGTCGGTTATTACCTTGGCCTCGTGCTTCAGCTTGGATATCTTTTGGTGTAATTAACCGAGTGGCATAGGTTCCTTTACCCGGCGCTTTACAGACGGCCAATTCTAGTGGCGTTAATGCTTCAACCTCACAACCTTCCTGAGCGGAAACATAAACAGCGTATGGTTTTTTTCGTTCAAAAGGGGTCATCCGCTCGCCGATATTTTCAAAACTTGCTGTTTCTGTTCTTATGCTTGCTTTGCCCGCGACTAGAACTAAGCAGAGTTCATTGCTTGATGCGGGTAGAACCAGTTTTTGCCCTGTTTTCAATTCATAAACTTCAAATCCGACATATTCCCAGCCCGCATTCTCAGGGGTTATTTTTTGCGTACACCCCATTTTATCTGGCGCTTTATACTTTGATAACAGTGTAGACATGCGACGTTCCTCAGTGGTTAGCAAGCCCATTTTCCCAGTGTATTCTCGTCATCTAGGTGTGGTTTGTTCTTCATGACTAGCTTCTGGTTGAAATGAGTTTAAGTTTTCAATTATCCATATTATGAAATAAACATTTCAATTTCAAGGTGAGTTCATGAGAAAAACTCGACGACATTAAGAAATTCACGTTTAATTTTGACAATTGTACTCCGATCACAAAAGTCAACTTTATTCCAAATATAAATTGAAATGAAATTTATATTTCATATAGTAATTTCAAGAAATAACAGGATTGCGGTAAGTCACGAGAGCAGTGATGGAACAGTATCAATGCTTCTCTTAGCGAATTTTGGAGATGATCGGGTGATGAAGACAATAAGAATGACAACAGCGCAGGCGCTGGTCAAATTTATGAACCAACAATACGTTGAGTTTGATGGTCAGCAGCATAAGTTTATTCATGGTGTACTGACGATTTTTGGTCATGGCAACGTAGTAGGGCTTGGGCAAGCGTTAGAACAAGATTCAGGCGATTTGATTGTTCACCAAGGGTGTAATGAACAAGGGATGGCGCATATTGCAATGGGGTTTGCTAAACAGCATAAACGCAAGAAAATTTATGCCGTGACTTCATCTGTTGGCCCCGGTGCTGCCAATATGATCACGGCGGCAGCAACGGCAACCGCGAACCGAATTCCTATTCTCTTTCTTCCGGGGGATGTTTTTGCTTGTCGGCAACCGGATCCCGTTCTTCAACAAGTTGAGCAATATTATGATGCTTCAATCAGCACCAATGATTGCTTTAAACCCGTTTCTCGTTATTGGGATCGTATCAATCGCCCTGAGCAATTGATGTCTGCGATGATTCATGCCATGCGCGTTTTGACCGACCCTGCTGATACAGGAGCTGTCACCATCTGTTTACCCCAAGACGTACAAGGGGAAGCGTATGATTTCCCAGAATATTTCTTTAAAAAAAGAGTGCATCGTATTGATCGCCGACCTGCGACTGACGCCATGATCGATGAGGCGGTTCGCTTAATCATGACGAAGAAAAAACCACTACTTATCTGTGGCGGTGGAGTTCGATATTCAGAAGCTCACGAAGCATTTCGTCAATTTGCCGAAACCTTCCATATTCCTTTTGGTGAAACACAGGCAGGAAAAAGCGCCATTGTGTATGATCATGCCCTTAATTTAGGTGGCATTGGTACCACGGGTGGTTTGGCTGCTAACCTCATTGCGAAAGAAGCCGACTTGGTGATTGGGGTAGGTACCCGATTTACCGATTTTACCACGGCTTCTAAATCATTATTTCAACATCCAGACGTCGATTTTTTAACCATCAATGTGTCGGAATTTGATGCCTGTAAGCTTGATGCTACTGCGGTGGTCGCGGATGCAAAATCAGCCCTTGGGGCGATGGCAAGCTACTTAATTCAGGCTGGCTACACCAGTGGTTACCACAATGAGATCAAACAAGCGAAAGCACTGTGGCGAGAAGAAGTCGCGCGTTTGTTTACGACCCAAGTTGGGCAAGAATACCAACCTGAGGTGGAAGGGCATTTTGATGATGAATTGCGTGAGTATCGAGAAGCTCTCAATACTGAGTTAACGCAAACCCGTGTTTTAGGTTTGTTGGATCAACACTTAGAAGATGATGCGATTGTGGTCGGGGCCGCAGGTTCGTTACCGGGTGATTTACAACGGCTATGGCAACCGAAAGTACCTGATACCTACCATATGGAGTATGGTTTCTCCTGTATGGGATATGAAATTGGGGCTGCCGTGGGGGCGAAGATCGCTTGTCCTGATCAACCCGTTTATACCTTATTAGGTGATGGCTCTTACATGATGCTGCATTCTGAATTACAAACCTCTATTCAAGAAGGGGTGAAGATCAACGTAATTTTGTTTGATAATGCCGCTTTTGGGTGTATCAATAACTTACAAATGAGCCAAGGGATGGGGAGTTTTGGAACGGAAAACCGCTTTCGAGATCCGAAAACAAACGCGTTGACCGGGCCACTAGTTCCGGTGGATTTTGCTATGAACGCCGAAAGTTATGGATGTCGAGCCTATCGAGTTTACAACGAAGAGCAACTGATCAGTGCGCTTGAAGAGGCAAAAAAACAGACGGTATCGACCCTGATTGATATCAAAGTGTTACCCAAAACCATGACCCATGGTTATGAAGCTTGGTGGCGCTGTGGTACTGCTCAAGTGGCAGATAAACCAGAGATTGAGCAAGCCGCGAATGACATTAAGCAAGTGTTAACGACAGCCCGTCAGTATTAAACGGATAACACGAAACCACCCCCGATTTCCCACCACGAAATGTGGTGGGCTTTTTCACTTCCATTTTTCTGTTTTAACTCCCGTCTAAATTAAATCTTTCTATCCCATTGTTTTATTAGTTCTTTTTTTCTTTTGAAATATTAATTCTATTTTTAAATATTTATAAATCAAAATTCCATCACGATCACATAATGAAATATTACGGTAATTTTCTATTGAAAATGAAATAAATGTTCCGTATAAATAGTGTTGTGAAATGATTGTGCGATAGAGTGTAACACGGCAAGAACGGTCTATCCCCTTAAGGGAAAGAGGACTTGTTTAGCACAGAGGTACTTAAGGAGCGAACGGTGAGTACAGAAAAGAATTTAGATGTGATTTGCATGGGACGAATTGCGGTTGATCTCTATGGACAGCAAATCGGTGCCCGCTTAGAAGATATGAGCTCTTTTAGTAAATATTTGGGTGGCTCATCGGGTAACGTGGCTTATGGTACCGCAGTACAAGGGCTAAAATCCTCCATGCTGGCCCGGGTTGGTGACGAACACATGGGCCGCTTTTTACGTGAAGAACTACAACGAGTTGGCTGTGACACCAGCCATTTACTGACAGATAAAGATCGGCTAACCGGGCTTGTGATCCTCGGTATTAAAGATGAAGAAACCTTCCCACTGATTTTCTATCGTGAAAACTGCGCTGATATGGCGATCAGCAAGGAAGATTTCAGTGAAGAGTACATTGCCTCTGCACGTTGTTTGGCAATCACCGGAACGCATCTTTCTCACCCTAAAACACGAGAAGCGGTGTTGACGGCATTGAAATATGCTCGTCGCAATGGTGTTAAAACTGCCTTAGATATTGATTACCGACCGGTGTTGTGGGGGCTCACCTCTTTAGGCGATGGTGAAACTCGTTTTATTGAATCAGAAAAAGTTACCGATCAACTGCAAGAGGTATTAGGTCTTTTTGACGTGATCGTTGGGACTGAAGAAGAGTTTCATATCTGCGGCGGTTCAACGGATACCATTCAAGCGTTAAAAGCCGTTCGTGAAGTTTCTCAGGCTGAGTTGGTGTGTAAACGAGGGGCGTTAGGTTGCTCCGTATTTACGGATGTTATTCCCGAAACTCTTGATCAAGGAATCACCGTTTATGGCGTTCGAGTGGATGTGTTGAACGTATTAGGAGCAGGCGATGCCTTTATGTCGGGCTTATTGCGTGGCTACTTAAATGGTGAAGGTTGGGAAAAAGCGTGTGCTTATGCCAATGCTTGTGGCGCGTTAGTGGTTTCTCGCCATGGTTGTGCTCCGGCAATGCCAACGAAAGCCGAGCTGGACAATTACTTACTACGGGCTCAGCAAGTGAAGCGTCCTGATCTCGATAGTGAGCTTAATCATCTCCATCGTGTCACCACGCGAAAATCTCCAACACGAGATGAGCTCTGCGTGATGGCGTTTGATCACCGAATTCAATTTGTTGATATGGCGCGGCAAGTTGGGGCAGACATCGCTCGTATTAAGCCACTGAAGAAACTGATTCTACAAGCCAGCCGAGAAGTCGTCGTTGAAGCTGGGCTGGAAAAAGGACAAGCCGGGTTATTGTGTGATAGCTCCTTTGGTCAAGATGTATTAAATGCCATTACTGGACAGGGGTGGTGGATTGCTCGCCCTATTGAATTACCGGGATCACGCCCGCTGGAACTGGAGCATGGCAACATTGGCTCACAACTTGTCAGTTGGCCGCTTGAGCATATCGTGAAATGTCTGGTGTTCTTTAACCCAGAAGATGATCACACGGTGCGTTTACAACAAGAACATCAAATTCAAGAAGTGTATCAAGCCTGTTGCCAATCTGGGCATGAGCTGTTACTCGAAGTGATTTTACCCGCAGGCATCGAAAAAGACGATGCCCTCTATCTACGAGCGATGAAACGTTTTTATAACCTAGGCATAAAGCCAGATTGGTGGAAGCTTCCTCCATTAGATAAAGCGAGCTGGCAGGCGATCTCGACGTTGATTGAAGAACGAGACGCTTACTGTCGAGGAGTCGTTATTTTGGGCTTAGATGCTCCGCAAGCAGAATTACAGCATGGTTTTTCACAAACAGCAGGACAAAACATCGTGAAAGGGTTTGCTGTTGGTCGCACGTTATTTGGAGAGCCCTCACGTGCGTGGTTAGCCGGTCAAATGGATGACCAAACTCTGATTCATACCGTGAAAGAAAATTATCACAACTTAATCACACTATGGCGTCAACGCGGCGAAAAATAGTGCAATAAAAGGAGACTTTTGATGAGTGTTCAACTAGGTATTAACCCACTCACGTGGACCAATGACGATATGCCAACACTGGGAGCCGAAACATCGCTAGAAACCTGTTTAAGCGAAGGAAAACAAGCGGGCTTTTCAGGCTTTGAGCTGGGGAATAAATTTCCACGTCAGGCGAGTGTGTTAGGCCCAATTCTCGCCAGCCATGATCTGAAACTGGTCTCTGGCTGGTATTCCATGGAACTCTTGACTCGTAGTGTGGAAGAGGAAATTGAAGCGGTACAAGAACACCTGACCTTATTGCGTGAACTTGGCGCAACAGTGATGGTCGCCTGTGAAGTGACGAACTGTATTCATGGTGCAAAAGAGACACCGGTTCACTTACGCCCTCTGTTTCCCGCTGATCGTTGGGAAGAGTATGGTCGTAAGCTAACAGAGTTTGCTCAATACACACAAAGTCAAGGTGTCCAGATCGCTTACCACCATCATATGGGAACCGTGATTGAAACAGCGCAAGATATTGATAACTTGATGAAGCACACAGGCCCTGAAGTTGGCTTACTATTAGACACTGGGCATCTGACGTTTGCTGGCGAAGATCCGGTCAAAGTCGCGCAGTGCTGGGCTAAGCGAATTAACCATGTACATTGCAAAGACATTCGAAAAGACGTACTTGCCGATGTGAAAAATCGCAAATTAAGCTTCTTGGATTCTGTTCTAGAAGGCGTTTACACCGTACCGGGTGATGGTTGTATTGATTACCCCGCGGTATTTCATGTGTTGAAAGAGGTCAATTATACGGGCTGGCTTGTGGTTGAAGCTGAGCAAGATCCTGCGATTGCTCACCCGTTGACTTATGCCACATTGGGCTACAACAACTTATCTAAATTTGCCAAAGAAGCTGGGCTTTTATAGCGCCAATTTTTTGAGTAAATCGCTAACCTCTTATTCCTGATAGCGCCTTTTTAGGCGCTTTTTTTATCCCACCATTCTAGTCAACAAAAGCCAGAATGGTCAGTAGCACTCCTTGGTTTTATGTGTGTTAAATGAAATTAAGATTTCATTTAAATTCGGTAAATTGGGTGATTTCGGCCAAAATTTAGAAAATATCTCGCACGTAATGAAATGAAATAACTCACTTTCCATTGAAAATGAAATATTTATTCTGTATAAAGGGTAGCATTGTTAGAACGATTCAAGCAGTACGGAATACGTAGTGACAGCAAAATAATAATGATGTTCCAGTCAAGACAGCCGAAGGAGAATACGATGGAAACGGTGCTGAATTTTATTAATGGTCAACGCAAAACAAGCCAGAGTGAACGATTTTCTGCAATCTATAACCCTGCAACAGGTGAGCAAACCCGACAGGTCCAATTAAGCCAAAAGGAAGAAGTGGAAGAGGCGATCAACGCGGCGGAAAAAGCGTTTGCCTCATGGGCGAAAACCAGCCCGTTAAAACGTGCGCGAGTTATGTTTCAGTTTAAAGCGTTACTGGAGCAGAATATGGATAGATTGGCTCGGGTCATCTCCAATGAGCATGGTAAAGTTTATTCTGATGCGGTGGGGGAAGTGACTCGAGGGCTTGAAGTGGTTGAGTTCGCCTGTGGTATTCCTCATCTGCAAAAAGGAGAACACTCTGCCAACGTGGGGACGCATGTTGATAGCCATTCTTTAATGCAGCCACTCGGTGTTTGCGCTGGCATCACCCCGTTTAACTTCCCAGCGATGGTGCCAATGTGGATGTTTCCCATTGCTTTAGCAACGGGTAATACCTTTATTTTAAAGCCGTCAGAGAAAGATCCGAGTACAGCGTTAATTCTGGCGGAG
This sequence comes from Vibrio cincinnatiensis DSM 19608, assembly GCF_900167345.1. Taxonomy (GTDB): domain Bacteria; phylum Pseudomonadota; class Gammaproteobacteria; order Enterobacterales; family Vibrionaceae; genus Vibrio; species Vibrio cincinnatiensis. The sequence goes on from NZ_FUXB01000003.1 coordinate 126,036, forward strand.
CTGCTCACCGAAGCGGGCTTACCTGATGGGGTGTTTAATGTTGTGAATGGGGACAAAGAAGCGGTCGATGTACTGCTTACTGATCCGAGAATTCAAGCGGTCAGTTTTGTTGGTTCTACCCCGATTGCGGAATATATCTACAGTACCGCTTCTGCTCATGGTAAGCGTTGCCAAGCATTAGGGGGCGCTAAAAATCACTGCATTTTGATGCCAGATGCCGATATTGATATGGCAACCAATGCGATTATGGGCGCAGCTTTTGGGGCTGCTGGAGAGCGTTGTATGGCGCTTTCTGTCGCCGTGGTTGTTGGTGATGAAACGGCTGATCAACTCATTGAGCGGCTACAACAGAAAATCGCCACCATGCGAGTGGGCCCAGGGATGGTCGATGGCACTGAAAATGATATGGGGCCAGTTATCTCAGCGCAGCATAAACAAAAAATATGTGACTATATTCAATCGGGACAGGATCAGGGAGCGACCTTAATTACCGATGGCCGAGATTGTTCCGTTGAGGGGTATGAAGCCGGCTATTTTGTTGGTCCAACGTTAATTGATCATGTTTCACCCGAGATGACCGTGTATCAAGAAGAAATCTTTGGCCCAGTGTTGTGTGTGGTACGGGTGGAGAATTATCAAACCGCGTTAGCATTGATTAATCGCCATGAATACGGCAATGGTTCCGCCATCTTTACCCGCGATGGTGAAACGGCTCGTCAATTTAGTGAAGAGGTCCATACTGGTATGGTTGGTATCAATGTCCCGATTCCAGTCCCTATGGCGTTCCACAGTTTTGGTGGCTGGAAGCGCTCAATATTTGGGCCGCTCAATGTTCATGGTCAAGATGGTGTACGTTTTTATACCCGTATGAAAACCGTTACCAGTCGTTGGCCTGCAAGTGTCCGTTTAGAGCAACATGCCAGCTCTTTCTCGATGCCCACAATGGATTGATCGATTTTTCTCTATACAAAAAAGCGCCTCCTGCTATGCCGGAGGCGCTTTTTTATTCTATGGATCGATAGGGTAAACGGTTTTTTGACTATTTGTCTTGTTGAACCGTTACACTTTAAATTTATTTAAATCCTCACGTATGTGCTGGCAAATTTCATCTAACTGTTCACTTAACACGCGTACACCTGCAACATTATTCGTGACTGAAGTGGTGCTATCATTAATGATGTTGATTTTTTCACTGATATCATTGGCGACGGTATTTTGTTCTTCGGTCGCCGTCGCTATTTGGGTATTCATATCATTAATATCGTTTATGTGTTTAATAATGTTGTTGAGTGCGAGTGTGGTTTGTTCTGACTCAGAGACCGTTTGGCTTAAGGTAAGACTTGTCGCATTCATTTGAGTATTGGCATTTTCTGAACTGGTTTGAAGATCGTGAATGATATGTTCGATTTCCTCTGTAGAGTGGTGGGTTCGCAACGCAAGTGCTCGAACTTCATCCGCAACGACCGCAAATCCACGGCCTTGTTCTCCAGCTCGGGCGGCTTCAATAGCGGCATTGAGCGCCAGTAAATTGGTTTGATCGGCTACTCCTTTAATCACTTCTAATACGGTGCTGATGTAATCACTTTTTTCTTTCAGTTCAGAGACGGTCTCAGAGGTGGAATTAATCTCATCGCCAAGTTTATGAATAGCCAGTACGGTCTGTTTCACGACCTCATTTCCTTGCTCAGCAAGAACATTACAACTTCTTGTTTTATCCGCTGTATTATTCGCATTATGGGAAACTTCGTGTGAGGCTGAAGCCATTTCATTCAGCGCCGTGGCAACTTGTTCGATCTCTCTTAATTGTTGCTGAGTCTCATGGCTATTTTGTTCACTGTTAGCACGGATTTTTTCAGCACATAAAGCAAGTTCGGTCGTGGAAGAGATGATACGAGTCACCAAAGCATGAAGGTTTGAAATAAACGTATTGAATTCACTCGCTAATTGGCCAACCTCATCGTGATGACGAATCGTTAGCCTGCGGGTTAAATCACCTTCACCTTGGGCGATTTTTGACAGTGCTCCTGTGACTTGGTTAAGTGGTGTTATCACTAATTTTGATAATACGCCCCAATTAATGAGTTGTAGGGAGAATAATAACAAAACCGCAATGAGCATGAACATTTTCTTTATGGTATTTAAAATCGCATTATTGGCATCAAGACGATAATCAATCACTAACGATCCTATTTTTTGCCCATCTTCCCATAATATGTTTAAGGTAAAGGATTTTAAATCAGAAGAGGATGGTATCGGCTGATCAGATTTCGCTTCTCCAATGATATTATTACGATGATCAAATGCCTTGATTTGATAGAGGTAGGGATAATTAACAAAAGATTTTGTAATATTATCAATTAAATGGTCATCATATGAAAAGATAGGTTCTTTTAAAACGACCGATAATGTTTTATTCGTGTCATTAATATCTTGTTCCAACTGATTGGTTAAGTATTCTCTTGCAAAAAAATAGCTACCAGAGAAAACGGCAGCCATAACCACTAATGAAATAATGATCAAAAGCAGCATGGATTTATATTTAATAGAGTTCATAATGGATTCCCTATAACTGGTTGATATCTAGCCAGAACTTTTTGTTCTCATATGGGGTGTCTGGATGCATATAAGGGTTATCGATCCGTAAGATGGTTCGTTGCCCTAGATTGGCTTTAGCAAGAGTGTCTTTGATAAGAGGATGATTGAAAAATAACGAATCAAAACTCCCATCATCGATAGCTGACATAAACCATTGATATATTTGGTTATATAAGGGTTGATTGTCTCTACTGACATAAAAATATAAAGCAAAGGGATAAATAAGCATCAAATCTTTTTCAACAGCCAAATTGAGTTGAGTATGTTGGGCGACCTCTTCCCAAGGCTCAAGAACACCGCGGGGAAAATAGTCGTACCGTCCTCCTTCTAGCATTGGAAAAAGATTGTTGTATTTGATCGTGGTGACGATGGGCAAATTCGCTTGTTTAATGACTTGTGTATCTCCCCAAAAAGTAGCTTGACCGGCTTTTAATGCTCTGAGTTGTGATAGATTTTTTATTTGTGAGAATTTAGCTTGATCTCCCGATCTAATAATAAAAAGTCGATGCCCCATAAGCCCTTTAAATATCGGTATTCGAATAGCAAGTAACTTTTCATCCCTTTCCGATGAAGCGCCGGCCCACATCACATCAATATTATTAGCTTGAATTTCCTCAGTGAGTCGTGTTTCATTATAATTTTGATCAATTTGCTTAATGATTAAGTCAGGAGAGCTTTTAGCTAACACTAATTGCAATATATTAAATGCCAGTTGTTCTTTTTCTCCTTCGACTTTATTTACCGTTATCGTTTGTGCCGCAGTGCAGTGAACACTGAAGAACACTGCAACGAGGATAAATATATTTTTTATTTTCATGATCTCTCCATTTAGTCGACCATTCCACGAGCTTTTGTTACTTGAAGTTGCTATAGCGACAACTTCAAGTGACTGAAATACAGCGAATAGACTTATCTTTCTCCATCCGCCCATACTTTTCGGTAGAGTTCTATCATTTCCTCAATCGTTGGAACTTTGGGATTATTTAGCGGTGAACCGGAATTGAATGCTTGCTGAGCCATTGTGGGGAGCAAGTCGAAAAACTTTTCTTTTTCAATGCCATAAGAGGAGGGGGAAGGAACGTTAAGGTGTTGATTCAACAGCCGTAGCTCCGCAACCAATTTTTGGCAGGCGACGGAATGATGATCCGAAAGCAGTGCCACTCCCATTGCTCGTGCACAGTCTGCATAACGTTTTTTTGCTGCAGGAATAGAATATTCCGTAATAACAGGCAATAACATGGCGTTGGATAACCCGTGCGGGACATGAAAAAAAGCCCCAATAGGTCGGCTCATGCCGTGAACTAAAGCGACAGAGGCATTAGAAAACGCAATACCGGCCAGTGTTGCACCTAACATCATTGCTGAGCGTGCAAGTACGTTCTGTGGCTCATGATAAGCTTGACGGATATGGGTTCCGATCATTTCTATTGCTGAGAGAGCTTGAGCATCCGTAAAAGGGTTAGCCTTTTTACTAACATACGCCTCGATAGCGTGAGTTAGGGCATCTAGTCCACAATCTGCGGTCACTCTGGGGGGTAACGACAACGTCAATTCAAAGTCGATTAATGCGGCCATTGGCATAAACCCAAGCCCCATACAGAGCATCTTTTCATCATTGGTGTCATCAGTAATCACCGTCACTCGTGTTACTTCTGAACCCGTTCCTGCGGTGGTTGGAATCGCAATAATCGGTAGCCCATTTTCAGCCACATCGTTTGGAAATCGGTAGTCACTGACTTGTCCACCCAATTTACCCACAATTGAGATTGCTTTTGCGCTATCAATTGGACTACCACCGCCAATTGCAATGATTGAATCAAAATGACTTTTTCGCACTAAATCCACACCGGCTTGAATAGAGCTAACCGTTGGCTCTGGCACAGTATCTGAGTAAACCGTACTTTCGATACCGTCACAGTGTAACCTTTGTTGTACTCGCTCGGCATAACCTAGCTTAACCATCATTTTATCTGTCACGATGAGAGGGGAATGAACATGGAGAGCTTTCATCACCTCCGCCACCTTCATGGACGCCCCTTTCCCTATATGCATGATTCTGGGTAATACGATACTTGTGCTCATGATTGATTCCTCAGTTTTTCAAAGTTGAAAAATAGTAACCAAATCATACTATCATTGAAAATTTTATTTCTTAAATAAATTAATTGAAAAATATATTCTAACCATTCGCTGACCATAAAACTGGAAATAAAAAGTACTTATATTACTGATAAATAAGTACTTTTTATTTTTATGTCGAGATTTTTAGTAAACTGTGATCATTGTTACATAAATCAATCTTCCAAAATTATGAAATGAATGTTTCAATTTGGGTTGATTTTGAAAACTTAACTTTTACCAGTCACCAAATCTGGATAGTAAGGAGAAGTCTCTCGTGGAGCTTGGAATGGTTGGAATTATTCTGTCGTTAGTGATGCTAATGTACTTAGCCTATCGAGGTATGTCCGTGATATGGCTAGCCCCGATTCTTGCCTTATTCGCTGCAATTTTTTCGGCGGGAACCCCTTTGATGGCCAGTTATACTGAAGTGTTTATGTTGAGTGCTGCCCAGTACGTAAAGCTCTATTTTCCAGCTTTTTTATTGGGAGCCGTCTTTGGCAAAATTATGGATGTTTCAGGTGCAGCAAAAACAATTGCGCAGGTGATCACATCAAGGGTTGGAGCAAATAATGCCATTTTAGCGGTGGTGCTTGCCGTGTCGGTGTTGACGTATGGGGGCGTCTCCATGTTTGTGGTGGTGTTTGCGGTCTATCCTATTGCGGCGCAAATTTTTCGGGATAGTAATGTACCCAAGCGGTTAATTCCAGGAACCATCGCTTTAGGATCGTTTACCTTTACGATGACAGCATTACCAGGCTCACCACAGATTCAAAATACGATTGCTATGCCATTTTTTGGTACGACGGCCTATGCCGCTCCCATGCTCGGTTTAATTGGCACGAGCACGATGTTTGGATTAGGCATGTTGTGGCTGAAAAGAAGAGAAGCGGTTGCCCGTGCAAATGGTGAAGGCTATGGACATCACCTTGGTATCGACGTTGACGATAGTGAGGAACCAGACACTTTACCTTCTCCACGACGGGCATTTATCCCCATCGTTATTGTACTGATGCTTAATTTTTTGTTGGTCACGTTTTATTACCCCAATATTGAAGCCCATTACCTGTCTGATTACGGTTCAACGCTCCAAAAAGTGAAAGGGATGTGGAGCCTGATCATCGCGTTAACGACCGCGATTGTCGTCGCTCTGATTCTTTTTCGAAAACAGATTGCTCATGCACGAGAGGCGATTAATGACGGTGGAGAGAGTGCCATTATGCCCATTATGAATACGGCAGCTGCGGTGGGTTTTGGTAATGTGATCAAATCATTATCTTCATTTGATTCGATTAAAGAGATGATTTTGTCCATTCCAGGCTCCCCGCTACTGTCATTTGCCATGTCCACCAGTTTACTGGCTGGAATTACCGGTTCTGCTTCTGGTGGGCTAAGCATTGCTTTGGATGCACTCGGTGATATTTATATTCAACAAGCGTCAAATTTAGGGATCAGCCTAGAAGCGTTACATCGGATTGCTTCGATTGCCTGCGGCGGGTTGGACTCATTACCTCATAATGGCGCGGTCATTACATTACTTAGCATTTGTGGCATGACACATCGAGATTCTTATAAAGATATTTTTGTTTGTACATTAGCGATTCCCATTGTTGCTACGGGAGTGGTGCTGATATTTGCGACGTTTGGCGTGGTGTAATGAACGTTGAGTTCAAATAGGGAAAATGAACCGAATGCAGGGTTACTCGATTACCAATTTAGGAATGTACATTTCATTAACTCAATTATTCGACCATAGAGCATATCAAACTATCTGTTGGGATAACCCCCAATAACTAGGAGAAACAACACATGTTTAATGAAGAGCAGCGATTCGAACATCCTATCCGTTGGGGAATGGTTGGCGGTGGGCGTGGTAGTCAAATTGGATATTCACATCGAAATGCAGCCTTGCGAGATGGTCTATTTACTCTTGTTGCTGGGGCTTTTGATATAGATGCACAACGTTGTCAAGATTTTGGGAAACAAATTGGCCTTGACCCAGAGCGTTGTTACTCTTCTTATCAAACGTTATTTGAACAGGAAGCTAAACGAGAAGATGGCATTCAAGCCGTATCGATTGCGACGCCGAATGCCACACACTACGAAATTTGCAAAGCGGCACTACAAGCAGGGTTGCATGTGGTGTGTGAAAAGCCCATTACCTTCACCAGTGAAGAAGCCGAAGAACTGAAGTCTATTGCAAAAGCTAAAAATCGCGTGATCGGTGTGATGTATGGTTATACCGGTTTTCCGATGGTTCATCAGGCGCGTGAAATGGTTGAAAGGGGAGATCTTGGTGAAATACGGGTGGTTACCATGCAGTTTGCTCACGGCTTTCATAATATTGAACATGAAAAAGATAATCCCAGCTTGAAATGGCGAGTGAGGCCAGAAGTGTCTGGCCCCACTTATGTAATTGGTGACATAGGTACTCACGTATTTTATTTATGTGAAATGATGACTGGGCTGAAAGTAGACCGACTCACTTGTATGCGCCAAAGCTTCATTCCTTCTCGTGCACCGTTAGAAGATAACGCTCATGTGATGATGGAGTTTGAGGGCGGGGCGGTGGGGACGCTTTGGGCTTCTGCTGTCAATGCAGGTTCGATGCATCAACAAAAAATTCGAATTGTAGGTGAAAAGGCATCAATAGAGTGGTGGGATGAGCATCCAAACCAGCTACGCTATGAAATACAAGGTGAACCAGTTCGTATTTTAGATCGAGATATGGACTACTTATATAAAGAAGTCGCTAGCGTTGCCTTTAATCGGATTGGTGGGGGACATGCGGAAGGCTATTTTGAATCATGGGCTAACCTTTACCACCGCTTTGCTTTAGTGATGAATGCCGTTGATCATGGTGATAAGCAAACCACTCAAACGATGTGGTATCCCGGAATTGAGGCTGGTATTAACGGTGTTCGACTCTGCGAAAAATGTGTGGAGTCGGCAGATAATCACTCTATCTGGGTAAACTTTAATTAATCTCCTTAGTCGGTAAGCCCTATGTTGAACATGGGCTTATTTTCTATTTTTGATTAGTCACACCTTTTCACCTATTACATACTCCTTTACATTTTTATATCAGAACTCTCTCCCATATAAAGACTCGATTCCAAGACCATTATCGGAGTAAATTCACAAAATCGAGAGTTTTAGCCTAGTGATGGGAGTGGTTTTTTGTCATGCTCTCATATAATTACCCATAAACATGCTTAAACTCATTCAGTGAACCCTCTGTTGAGTTAATCGCTACAGGAATAGTGATGCTATTTATCAAAGATTTTTATCATGCACTATTGCATGCACTAAAAAACTTACTACCCATTGTTATTGTTGTACTGTTTTTTCAACTTGCCATTTTACGTCAAGTGCCTGAAGAGGTTGGCTCAATGGCATTTGGCTTATTGGTGGTTGCGATAGGGGTTGCTTTATTTCTGCAGGGGTTAGAGTTAAGCATATTCCCTGTTGGTAAAAGCCTTGCCAATCAATTTGCACGTCGGGGTTCACTTTCTATTCTACTCGCCTTTGGTTTTGCGATGGGATTTTCTGCCGTGGTCGCTGAACCAGCACTGATTGCGGTGGCTGAACAGGCGCAAACCATCAGTGAAGGACGAATTGATAGTCTTACCTTACGTTTATTAGTCGCAACGTCGGTTGGTTTTGTTATTGCATTAGGCGTTTTTCGTACCATCATGGGATATCCCTTACGTTGGTTTATGATTATCGGATACTTATTAGCGATTGCTATTACGTATTTTGCACCGGAGGAGATTATTGGGATTGCGTATGATTCGGGGGGAGTAACGACCAATATTGTAACGGTACCATTAATTACCGCGATTGGTGTTGGCTTAGCGAGCTCCATTCGTGGGCGAAATCCACTGATTGATGGTTTTGGCTTAGCTGCGATGGCTGCGATGGCACCAAGACTAACGGTTCAACTTTATGGTATCTACGTCTATTCTTTTGATACATCTCAAGTTTCTTCTTTTATTAGTACTCTACCTACAGATGAACATTTGATTTGGTATGTCCCCTTTATAGAGCTTCTAGGAACCGTGAGGGATGTATTACCTATAATGCTAACTATTTTATTTTTCCAATATTTAGTGTTAAGGAGGAGATTAAATAATCCGAGAAGCATTATTTTTGGTTTTGTTTTAGTGGTTATTGGTTTGCACATTTTTGTTTTAGGTTTAAAACTGGGGCTTTTTCCAATAGGCAATTCTATGGCAGAACAGCTGATTATGAGCGGTAATGTACTTTACGTATATCTATTTGCTTTTATGATCGGTTTTTCGGCGACAATGGCTGAACCTGCTTTAATTGCGGTTGGCAAGCAAGCCGAGGAGTGTGCTTCTGGTAAAGTAAATGGTTCATTGATTAGAATATTTGCCGCTTTAGGTTTAGCGATAGGTATCACTATCGGAGCTTATCGAGTTGTCAATGGTGCATCGCTTTATGAATATATTGTTGGTGGCTATACACTAGTTATAATATTAACATTAATGACGCCAAAATATATTATTGCATTAGCGTATGATTTAGGAGGGGTTACGACATCTGATATGACCGTTCCACTCATTACCGCGCTTGGTATTGGCTTAGCGACGCATATCGAAGGCCGCAATGTCCTGATTGATGGGTTTGGATTAATTGCATTTGCTTCTATATTTCCGATAGTGACTGTGATGATTTATGCCATTATCACAGATTGGTTTTTTCAATATTCAAAGGTGAAAGCATGAAGTTTTCCGTATTAGTTGCCATTGTTCCAGAAGAGCTGGAACAAGATGCTATCGATAATGCCCGAGAGCAAGGCGCGGGTGGAATCACTGTTTTAGCTGGCCGTGGGATAAGCAATGAAACCCGAAAAACTTTCTTTGGCTTAACTTATGACGGGAGCCAATCAGTGCTATTAATGGTGCTAGAAAAGTCTCTTTCTTTGCAAATCTTAAAATCGCTACAAGCCTTATTGCGGCCCAACGAAGAAGACTCAAAAGGCCTCGCGTTTACGATTGGATTAGAACATTTAGCAGGAATTGATCTCAATCAATTGGATAAGTTTGAACAGCAATTAAAAGAGACATTATAAGGAAAGTAGCCATGTTAGTGAAAGATGTAATGGTTCGTGATGTGGTGACGATTTCACCCTTTGCCAAGTTACGAGAAGCGATGAGTTTAATGAAGAAACATCAACTTAAATCTCTAGTGGTTGAGCAGCAAAACGCTCATGATGCATTTGGGTTGATTACTTATACAGACATAGTAAAAACGGTTATTTCTGAAGACGGCGATATTGATCTTCTCAATGTCTATGATGTCTGTGCGAAACCCGCTATCTCTGTTGGGGAAAATTTGGCACTAAAACATGTGGCGACGTTGATGGTTCAGCAGCATATAAAGCGTTTATTAGTACTTAATGACAACCAGTTACTCGGTTTCGTGACAATGGATGACATTATGGATGCGTTGCTTTCGCGTATTGACTAATGAAAGCCATGGTACAGCATTCCTTGTACCATGGTGTTTCGATGCGATTACCCTTGTAAAACAGCATAAAGCTGTATGTACTTCCGAACGAGTTGCTGGTTTTTTGAACGTCTAAGTGGGTGGCCATACTTAATATAACAAGGGGTCATGGGAAACGTACTTTCTAATGCTTGTAATAGTTGAGAGTCACTTTCATACAAGGTAATGCCTTGTGTCTGATAGTCCGCTATTTCATCCGGTAAACTGCCTGTCCACCAATGAAGTAACTCTCGGCTCTTTTGGCTACGGCTTATCCAGTGATCGGTTAACAGTAGCAATAAGTCATTAGGTTGAATGGCGTAAGCATATTCTTGTTTCCATAAACTAATATCTTTGAGCAACTTTTCTCGACACGCTTTTCCCGCACTTACCATATGATGGGTAAGTACCCATACCGTCCCTTTATCGCAACTGATTCGAAAATGATGGGGGTTATCATAGGTTGGGAACAAATCAAGCGGAGCATATTCACAAGGGTGACCAAATTCGGTGAGAGTACGAGCCAAACGTCGGGCAAAAGCGAGACCGAGGTGATGTTCACTCATTCCTTGGTTATGAATAGTCGGATAGTGTTTTTCACATAGTTTCAGACAGTCGACTTGGAATTCGTTAACACTTTGGGTCAGGATGTCCAGTAACAATTAAATCTTCTCCTTTATATCGCCAACTTAAACTTAATCTGATTACTTGTGGAAGGAGTGCTCAGGTTCTGCTGAATCCTACCATAAAACAGCCTGATATTTATGTTCACTGATAGGCTTCGGGCGCTTCATCACGCTGAGTCGGTGATTATTTATATCGATTATCGATAAAAAAAGCTTCAGCTTGTTTTTCCCTTGCTTCATGGACAATTCATGCATAACGGCCTATTTTTGCAATAGGTTACAAATAGTCACAAATTCCTACTATAGGCTTAGCTTTCCCTATTCTCAAACTTTTTTGCTCTAGAACTGACTGATATATCAGATAATCTTCAGCTATCTCTGGCATTACACTAGAAGCGATTTCCTAGTCAATTTCCTTTAGTTCGAATAATTCGAACATCATCATCAAGTCATTGGTATATTCATTATGTTGTAAATGGTAAATAATCTGTTAATAATCTGTGGTTTAGACGTGTCATTAACGAATTTTACTAAGAGATATAAAATGAATACCTCTGTGACTCATTACAGTCGAACATTACAAGCTATCCATTGGCTATCTGCACTGACCGTGTTCGGTATGTTTTCCGTTGGCCTATGGATGATGGATCTCTCTTATTATAGTGAGTGGTATCGAACCGCTCCTCACTGGCATAAATCTGTCGGGCTTTTGCTGGCTGCTTTGACTCTATTCCGCGTCATGTGGAAATTGGTTACACCGTCACCATCAATAGAAGGGACGTGGTTAGAAAAAGTAGCAGCAAAACTGATGCATGGCTTCCTCTATATTAACTTGTTTGTTCTCTTTGTTTCCGGTTACTTAATTTCTACCGCAGATGGTCGGGGAATTGATGTTTTTAACTGGTTTACATTGCCAGGTGCTGGATCTTTATTCAACCAGCAATCCGATATTGCAGGAATGATACATTTATACGCCGCATGGATACTGATAGTGATGGTATTACTGCATGCTTTGGCGGCTTTAAAACATCACTTTATCAATAAAGATAATACGCTACGAAAAATGATAGGAGCATCAAAATGAAGAAAACGTTATTGGCATCCGGTTTGGCTTTCGCTATGGCTTTACCCTTTGGTGCGAATGCGGCTGATTATGCGATTGATACCCAAGGTGCTCATGCATCCATCAACTTTAAAGTCAGCCACTTAGGTTATAGTTTTATTAAAGGTCGTTTTAATACGTTTAATGGCGAATTTTCTTATGATCCTGAGGATATCGCTAGCTCTAAGGTTTCAGTGAATGTCGATACGCGTAGTTTAGACTCTAACCATGCTGAACGAGACAAGCATATTCGTAGTGCTGATTTTTTAAACACCTCAAAATTTTCAACCGCTACATTTACGAGTACACAAGTTATCGATAAAGGTGACGGCAATCTTGAAGTACAGGGTGAATTGACCTTACATGGAAAAACGCAGCCAATCACGATTGATGCTCAATTTATAGGAGCCGGTAGTGATCCATGGGGTGGACAACGTGCTGGTTTTATGGGCTCAACACGTTTAGAACTTAAAGATTTTGATATTGCTGTGATGGGAGCATCCAGCTATGTGGATATGGAACTGCATGTCGAAGGGATCAAAAAGTAAGACGGCCCCTTCTGATGGTTAGCAAAAAGTCCCCTGATAATAAAGGGGACTTTTTATATTGGTAAAAATGCTATTGGCGTTTCATTAAGCGCTGGCTAATTCGTCTTTAGTGTCAATAATACTTAAGCGTTCGCCATAGATAGGACGAAGAGCCGCTAGAACATGATTTCTCTCTAAGATCCCTACAAACTGTCCATTTTCTAACACCGGAAGAACGTGAGGCTTGCTCACTTTCATGCTTTTTGCTCGTTCTTCGACAGAAAGTGCGTTGAAGCGAGTGGCAATGCCCATATTTGTGGTAGGGAAGAGTTGTTCTTTATCAATACATAAGAATTCGGTCACATCAACCAAAGAGTCATTGGCATCGATCGCTATGACATCACGGCTCATTAAATCAACCACTTTCTGATCTTCATTCGGTAAGTAGTCTTGGCACCATAATTCAACCATGACATCGTGAGCTGAGAATATACCGACCAAACGACCTTGAATATCAACGACTGGTGCCGCAGTTAATTGATGTTCAATCAACGAATCGATAGCGAGGGCTACTGGCATATCGGCATTAAGAGTAATAGGCTGAGTATTCATCATATCTTTGACGATAATGGCGTTTTTCATGGTCGTTTCCTTAACTGATTGAATCGGAGTGGTTTCCGTAATAGTGGCAATGTGAGCTTCTTTAAGATGGGGCCTGCGATATATGGACCAGTTCGCTAATCCAACTAATACCGCACCGCCCACGATGTTTCCAAAAGTCACTGGAATTAAATTTGCTGTAATAAAACGAGAGATATTTAGATCTGCATACTGTGATGCTGACATTCCTACTTGCTGCCAGAAGCTGTCTGGAGCGAAGTAATGAATAACAATACCCAGTGGCACCATAAACATGTTTGCAACACAGTGTTCAAAACCACTAGAGACAAACATGGCAACCGGTAAAACAGTCATAGCTGCTTTTGTCATGGCATTGGCTGAACTAAAGGTTAACCAAATCGCTAGGCAGACCAGTAAGTTACATAAAACCCCTAATGCAAAGGCTTGAACGGGAGTGTGGTGCAGTTTGTGTTGAGCAATATTGAGAGCATTTAGCCCCCATTGGCCATGGTCGAGTTGATACATCCCTGCGGCTGAAACGAGCAGAAGCAGAAACATAGCCCCAATAAAGTTACCAATATAAACTTTGCCCCAAATTGATAACATTTTGCTAAAACTGATCTGTTTATTAGCCCAAGAGATGCTAGAAAGAACAGAACTGGTAAATAGCTCCCCACCACAAATAACAATGAGAATAAGCCCCATACTAAACGCTACGCCTCCAGCAAGTCGGCTTAACCCCCATCCAGCACTATCACTGCCTGTGGTTACTGTGATGTAAAAGAGAAAAGCGAGTCCAATAAAGGCACCAGCCATCATGGCTAAACTCAGAGTGATACCACTGGTTTTCTTTGCCTTACTCAAAGCAAACTTTTCTGCTTCAGCCATCATTTCGTAGGGTGAAAAGTAGTGTTGATTTTCAGAGTGTTCTGTCGACATTTTCGCTCCCCAGACTCAAATTCATAATTACCTCCTGACAAAAATAAACAACGCCGTATGGGTTGCTTCAACATCAGGTTAGGGGGATACGGTAGGGAGGTAAAATTGATAATTCTTTAAAACCTCATCAATTATATTGATATAGCCAAAATACACAGTAAAATGAAACTCATTGCCCATGAATTTGGGATTGGTATAAATAGATCCATAGGATAAATTGTGCGTTATTCATTAAAACAATTAGCTGTTTTTGATGCCGTCGCAGATTTCGGTAGTGTGAGTGCGGCCGCAGATCAACTGGCTTTAACTCAGTCAGCGACGAGTATGTCTTTAGCGCAGTTAGAAAAAATGCTAGGGCGTCCACTTTTTGAGCGTCAGGGGAAACAAATGGCGCTGACTCATTGGGGGATGTGGTTACGCCCGAAAGCCAAACGTTTACTGCAAGATGCTCAGCAGATAGAAATGGGCTTTTATGATCAACATTTATTAAGTGGGGAAATACGGCTGGGTGCCAGCCAAACACCGGCTGAACATTTAGTTCCCGACCTTATCAGTATTATTGATAGTGACTTCCCTGAGATCCGGATTGAACTCGGGGTTCGTAGTACTCAAAGTGTGATCGAGGGAATATTAGACTATAAATACGACTTAGGCATTATTGAAGGTCGTTGTGATGATAACCGAATTCATCAAGAAGTTTGGTGCCGAGATCACTTATGTGTCGTAGCGTCTGCTCATCATCCTTTTGCCAAACGAGAAGTGGTCAGTTTAGCCCAACTAGAGCAGGCTAAATGGGTTCTTCGTGAGCAAGGATCTGGGACTCGTGGGATTTTTGACAGTGCAATTCATAAATTAATTGCCGACCTCGATGTGTGGCGTGAATATGAACATGTCCCTGTTTTACGTAGTTTAGTGGCCAATGGCTCTTATTTAACCTGTTTACCTTATTTAGATGTTGAACGCTTCATTCAAAGTGGTCAGTTGGTTGCACTTAATGTTCCACAACTTAGTATGGAGCGCACCCTTTCTTTTATTTGGCGTGCTGAAATGGCTGAAAACCCACTGGCAGAGTGTATACGGCGTGAAGGTTTGCGAATGATGAAAGGCAAACCGTATGTTTTGTAATTTCGTTACCTGTTGATTTATCGATTGCATCACGTTTATTTGTATATCATGTTAACTGTTGCATTAAATTTGTGATGTTTATCATTTGTCGATTTTCTTCATCCCCTTACTATTCCTCTATTGTCGGTTGCCGCAGTGAAATGTGGCAACCGTGTTTATTTGAGGGGATGTTATGAATGCACTTTTTGCTATAGCTCTCACCACTGGAATTTTATCTGGTGTTTGGGGATGGATAGCCGTTTCTCTTGGCCTGCTTTCTTGGGCGGGTTTTTTAGGATGTACCAGTTATTTCGCTACCTCAACCTCTGGTATAAAAGGGCTAGTGCAAAGTTTACTGTGTAATTTAAGTGGAGTATTTTGGGCATGGGTGATCCTCTCTCTTTCCCGATTGATGACATGGGATATTATGGGGTATGTGATCACTGCTCTGGTGGCCTTTTTCATGTGTATCCAAGCTAAACAAACGTGGTTGGCGTACATTCCAGGTACTTTTATTGGTTCTTGCGCCATGTTTGCTGCGGAGGGTAATGGGTTAGTTGTTATTCCTTCCCTTTTACTGGGCGGCGTGTTTGGCTATGCCATGAAAACGAGTGGCCTTTGGTTACATAAAAGAAGTGCAGGCCAAGAAGAGAATTTAAAGTCACGTTGTAACAAAAAACAAGCTGTGATTCGTTAGATTCAAGTTAATCATCCTAGCATTGGTGTGGTAGGTCGTCGTTGAGAAAAAGATGATCAATAATATTGATAGCACCTTTAGCATAGCGCGATTCCCTCTGTGAATGCTCTTTCACAAAGGGAACGTTAAGGTGACCGTTCAAATATTTCCGTTAGCCATGGTAACCACTCTTTTTAGTGTCCAGCGTAAGAGCACCGGAATGGATTCCACACCATTTTCTTCACAATGAGAAACGATAGCGAGGGCGAGATCAGGCTTTGCGTGTTTTTTCAGTACTTTATTGACCACTTTTTTGGCTGGAATAGGATGTTCATGAGGAATTTTTACCATATCTTTGAAAAAGAACTCGAACCCATGTGAATACAAAAAGTGTTCTATGTCTCTGTCGGGTAATTCGGTAAGGCGATGCCGAGCTTGATCGTGTTCCAACATATTCAATACCGTTGAGGCATATTTTTTACCCGCAGGGTCCCCATCGGTGACAACATGCCACTCAATGGCGAAAGCCTTAGCCACTTTAATCAGAGATTTTAAGCCAGATTGTGCAAATTCTATAATTTGTACGCCTTCGGCAGCGAGGTTATAACCACATTGTCTGGCTAATTCACTAAATAGCCAAACTTCCGTTTCTCCTTCAACCAATAGCCAACAGCGTGCAAAAAGCGCACCTGGGCGATGAAAACGAATATGAAAACCAATACGCCGCAGCTCATCACGACCTAAACCTCGGCTGGGCATGCTGGTTGCGACCACTTTATCCGACGTTCTGACTAAACGGCGAATTGAGTGTAAAGGCACCGAAGCCAATAAATCACCACTGTTGGTGGTAAGAATTTTTTGCATGGGGAGTAAATCGAGTAAGTTCCATGCCCGAGCCAAATGGGTTGGGTGTAAACGACCTTCAGGATCTTCAATAATAAGAATCGGACGCGCATAACGCCGGAGATCATTTGGCCCTTTGGCTTGTAAATAAGCATTAAGGAGCCCCATGAGTAAAAGCCGTGTTTGCCTATTTTTTGTATCATCAACCATTTGAGACAGGCTTTTATCATGGCTTGGAGGGCCGTAGACTAAACTTTCTCGCTCTCGGCGCGGATTTTTACGTTTTTGATCTTTAAACGAAAAATAGTGTTCAACCAATGCCTGCATCGAATTTAAACTACTGCGCATTTCTCCTTTATTTACATGGCCAGGAATCGCCATTAAACGGCGGCAAGTATTATGAATGCGCTTCTCTACACGGGCATTTTTTCCATTACTGTCAACAAAAGGACGATCAAATTGTCGGGAATCTCGTAACCGAATGACAGGGTGCAAACTCATCAGTAGCCTAGCTAATTGCTCACTGTCATGAACAGGAATGACCTCACCTTCAAGATCTAAGAAAGCGTAGTGGGTAGAAATCTCGTACTGTACTCGTGAGGCGTTGACACGATATATAATACGGTGATAGCCATTTTCATCTTGTCGCCATACCGGTTTGAGTTTCCGATAACGGCCAGCGCGATGCTCTTGTTTGTCTGAGGCCACAAAACTAAGGATGATTTGAATATCTTGAGTTTGTGGGTGAGACAGGGCGTAGTCTACATGAAAGTCTTGCAATTCGAACGGGTAAGGTTTTCCGTCAGGGGGCAGCATGATGGATAAGGCATCCAGCAGAGAGGATTTCCCCCATGTATTTTCACCGATTAAGGTGGTGAGTTCATCAAAGGTCAGTGATAACCGACGAATACCTCGAAATCCTAATATTTCAATACGTTCTAAATGCATAGGTTAGGTCCTCTTTCTCAACGTCATTGAAAGTTTGCGTTGAGTTTTCTTTAAGCATAAAGGAAAAAGCTTGAATAAGCAGACTCTTAAGCCACTAAACTGATCGGTATCTCACAGATTATTTACTTTTTTTAAAGCAATAAGAGGGGCTAGATTTTATTTTTTAACTTTGTCTTGCAAAAATATTTCATAAAAGTCACGACTTTGTCATAATTTTTAAGCTAGGATGGAGGGGAAAGAGAAGAGAAAATATTATGAAAAGAACAAAAGAAATCACATCTATTACTCTGGCTCATATCAATGATACCCATTCTTATTTTGAGCCAACATCATTACAACTATCCTTAAATATCCATGATCACCCTCTGACACCTTTTGTCAGCGCTGGAGGGTTTGCTCGTATCGCTACGCGCATTCATCAACTCAGAGCAGACGCACAACGAATGAAGCGTGGTTTTATTTTTGTCCATGCGGGAGACTGCTTTCAAGGCACACTGTACTTTTCGTTATTCAAAGGTAAAGCAAATGCCGAGATGCTCAATGCTCTTGGTATTGATGCGATGACGCTAGGGAACCACGAATTGGATATGGGGAATGAGCCTGTTGCTCAATTTGCTAAACGCATTCATTTTCCATTGCTGGCAGGTAATTGGGATTTATCTCAAGAACGACAAGATAAACAATACCGTCTGTCCAGTAATCCGCAAGTGTATGCGTTTGATCCAGAGCAACAATGTGCCCGCTGGATTGTAAAAGAGGTTGATAACAGTCAAGTGGCTATTTTTGGTTTATCGTTGGATAAAATGGAAGAAATAGCGAACCCAGACGCTGATACGCCTTTTGTGTCATCACTCAATACGGCGAGAAAAACGGTTGAAGCGATTCAGCAATCAGGCATTAATAAAATTATTTTAGTGAGTCACTTAGGTTATGAAGCAGATAAAGAACTGGCTTCAAAGGTTGATGGGATCAGCCTCATTGTTGGTGGGCACAGCCATATACTACAAGGTGACTTTAGTGCGCTAGGGCTTTCAAAAGAGGAACCATATGGGCAATGGGTTAGTGGCACATATGTGGTTCAAGCTGGGTTATATGCATTGGCATTAGGGCATTGCCATATTGATTTTGATAAAGAGGGACGAGTGGTCAGTTTTGCTGGGCGAAATGAGTTACTACTGGGACGTCGTCTTTTCCTTGATGCCAGTATGAGTGAAGCGGGGAGCGATAGCGCTCACCTTGATGCTTGTGAGTATGTTAATAACCATCCCAATGTCGTGGTGTGTAAGAAAGATCCAGACGTTCATGGTATTTTACAGAATAAGTACATCCCCCGAGTTCGTGAGCTGCAACATCAAGTGATCGCACATGCCTCTGGAAAATTGCGTCATGTCCGAATTCCCGATGAAAATGGTCCAAGCCAACTTGCTCCATTAGTTGCGGAAGCGTTTACCTATGCGATGGAAAAGCGCGGATATCAGGTTCAGTTTGCCATTCATAATGCTGGTGGAGTGAGAACCTCACTTTTGCCGGGGGCAGTTTCTGTCGCTGATATTGCAGGTAAATTACTGCCATTTGCCGTTCCGATTGGGGTTTATAAAATTTCTGGATATGCACTTGCGCAAACCTTAGAAGGTGCAATCAATAATGCACTCAATAATGGTGTCGAAGGGACGGGTTCTGGTAGCTACCCTTATACGCATAACCTTTCTTTTGATTATCAAGCCGATAACCCGATAGGTGAGCGAATTCAAAATCTCGCTATTTTTATCGATGGGGCTTGGCACTCTGTCAATGCGGAGGGGAATTATTATGGCACATCATCAGCCTATACCATGAAAGGTAAAGAAGGCTATCATGCTCTAACGGCAATGAAAGGAGAAGGGAAGGTGACGAATGTCTCTATGGCTGACGCTTTTATTGAACTATTAACGGATAAACCCTATTTATTGACTCAAACAGCACAAAACCAAGCCGTCACTCAGTCAAACTAAGTTTGGCCCAACTTTTGCTTGTGTTTTTTATTACAAGGCAAAACATGAGTTTAGAGGGGCTAGATATGTGGAACTATTGGAGTGATATGCTGGCAATTGTTACTTGGATCAGTTTTTGGGCTGGGTTAGTCTATTTTCTACCATTAAGCTAAACCCATGTTTTGTCTCTGGACTAAATGAAATAACCATAGTAGAGTGGCGCTGTTTGGGGAGTAGTCGCCATTATGCTGTTTACTTGTCGTCATCACGTTAAGCTCTTAGCTTATCCGGCAAGTATAAATAGATAGGAATCATATCTATTTCGACGAGACCAACGCATCCATGCTGTTTTGTACAGCATAACTTGGTATGCGGAAGGTTTCGTTTTCTTATCTGAAACGTTGTTCTTCCGCTTATGGAGGAATTATGTCCCTAATGATTTACCTGATCTTTTCGGTTCTTACTTTATCCTTGGTTGCCGTGGATATTTGGCAAACTCGTGGCAATACCATTTCTTTAAAACGCGCATTGAGTTGGAGCTTTTTTTGGGTTCTGCTGGCTTTTATCTTTGCGGCGATCCTTTTCCTGTTCTGGGATATTTATTTACCGAACAGCGATTACAGCGCTTCACAAGCGACGCTGGCATTTCTAACCGGTTACCTATTAGAAAAGTCGCTCAGTATCGATAACTTATTTGTGTTCGCCATTATTTTTCATCAATACTTAGTGCCGGAGTCCCTTCGCCCAAGGGCACTGCTGTATGGGGTGATTGGCGCTTTAATTCTGCGTGCCGTGATGATTGTTATTGGGGCGCAACTATTGGCTCAATACCACTGGGTTTTGTATGTGTTTGCGGCTTTCTTAATTTGGACGGGGATTCAGCTTGCGCGAGAAAAACCACACACTGAACTTAACCCCTTTCCTGAACGGATGATGCGGCGGTGGTTTAACGTAACTCCGGATTATTCAGGACATGCCTTATTTGTTCGTCAACAGCATAGTTGGTGGGTGACCCCGATGTTTATTGTTGTGGGGATGATTGCTTGCATGGATGTTATGTTTGCTCTCGATTCCATTCCCGCTATCTTTGCTGTCACACGCGAACCCTTTTTGGTGTTAGCGGCCAATGTTTTTGCTCTGTTAGGGCTGCGTTCTTTGTACTTTGTTTTGCAGGGGATGATGGATAAGTTTATTTATTTAAAACCAGCGCTTGCATTCATCATGTTATTTATTGGTATCAAGATGCTCTTAGTCGGCTCACCATGGGAGATACCAACACCTATCTCTTTATTGATCTTACTGGGTACGATGTTGATTGCCATCATCGCCTCATTAATCAAAGGGCAAGCCATCAAGAATCACACTGCGATCAAAGTCGAAAAATAACATAATGAAGGTATTGTTAACAAAATAAACATGATGGTTTTTTATTCAAAGAATAGACAAGAGACTGATTAATTATTGGTAATAAATGGCTTATTGCTCAAAATATTGTTAACTATTTGTTTTATTAGTTTTATTCATTCGAAATGCCAAATTTTGTCATTTTGTAAATAGGAGGGCGTTGATTAAGATCTCGGCATGTAAGTGACCGGCTTATCAAGAGAGGCGACTATGGCACAAGTAATGCGTTTGGGATCAGCTTCAGCTCCCACCTCTATGGATAAAAAAACCTATACGGTTAACTTCAAAGGATTGATTGCTCACTTTATTGATATTCTTTTTGTCGAATCACATTCGGCACATTGTTATCATGCTGGGGAATTGTCTCCTCATATACAAAGAGATATTGGTTTAATGCGCTAATTAAAAAAGCCGACATCTACGTCGGCTTTTGTTTGTTAAAGCGGTATGATTACTTTTTGCGACAATATTCCGCGATAATGAACATGGTTTGTCCATTCACTTTACCTTGGATATGTTTAGGATCATCGGTTAGAGCAATGCCACGGACAGCCGTACCTTGTTTGATAATCATGCTTGAACCTTTGACGGGTAAGTCTTTAATCACCGTGACGTCATCACCTTTTTTCAGTTCAACACCGTTCACATCACGTGGTTTCTCTTCGTCATCATTCATGCCTATTTCAGCCCATTTTTGGACTTCTTCATCCATGTACATCATATCGAGTAAATCTTGTCCCCAACCTTTAGTCGCAGATAAGCGTTTGAGTTGACGCCAAGCAAGTACTTGAACCGCAGGAACTTGGCTCCACATACTGTCATTAAGACAGCGCCAGTGGTTAATTTCTGCAGATTCAGGATCTTCAATTTGATCTTTACAGGTTGAACACAGCATCACAGCATGGTCAACCGTCACTTGAGTGTGTGGTGAAACCACATATGGAGAAAGCGCTGACTCTGAAGAGCAGAGTTCACATTTAGATTCACAGCGTTCGAGTAAAGTAGCTTCAGTAGACATCGTCCCCACCTTGTAAAATGAATTTCGCGGGTATTATCCACTTTATGCACAAAATTTAAAGGGATATAACCAAATGAGCTATAAATAACCATCATTTTTGACTATTTAATGGCAATTGGGGGCGGAAACAGAATAATTTGGCAAACTCTGCATCGTCTTATTCAAATCAGCAATACGCGTATCATGCGAAGGATGAGTCGAAAGGAGTTCGGGCGGCTGAGAACCGTTTGATGCTTTGGCCATATTTCGCCATAACGCAATACTCTCTTTTGGGTCAAAACCGGCTTTTGCCATCAGTTCTAACCCTAATATATCGGCTTCAGACTCTTGACGGCGGCCATAAGGCAAAATAACACCATATTGCACACCCACGCCTAAAGCCGCCATAGTCAGATCTCGATATTGTCCATATTCAGAAGCTCCAATAGCAAAATCGGTCACTTGTAACCCCACATTCGCTAATTGAGATTGTGATAAGCGTTCATTGCTGTGGTTAGCAAGTACATGCGCAAGCTCGTGACCAATAACGGTCGCTAATTGATCTTGATTGACAGCCACATTTAGTAATCCAGTATAAATGCCTATTTTTCCACCAGGGAGAGCAAAAGCATTCACCTGTTTACTATCAAAAACAACAACTTCCCACGAATCAAATCCAGCTTGCTTTGGAACTTGAGCGATGATTGCGTTGGCAACACACTGAACATAAGCATTGGTTTTTCTATCTTGGCTGATGGGGATCTCTTTTTTCATCTGCTCAAAAGATTGCGCACCTAAGCTACTCATTTCAGTATTTGAAAAAAGCAACAGTTGATTTCTCCCTGTTGGAGAAGCGCTACAAGCCACTAAGCTCATCGAGGTGATAAAGCAGCTAAAAGCTTTCATCCATGGTCGCATTGAGATCTCCTTGAAGGTAATGACAGTCAGTGATTAAAATTTGAAATGTGGCAACAAAATAGGGTAGAGGTATTCTACTTCTCCTCAATAGAGGAAATCGAGGACCGAGTGCCTTGATGTAGTATAATCGATCTCCTCATTTCAATCACTGATCAATATAGGACACCTATGGCAATCTGGAAAAAATCCATCAGCTTAGAGAGCTTAAATGCCACATCAAAAAATACGCTGATGGAACACCTCAATATTATTTATACCGAAATTACCGATACCACTATTAGCGCGACGATGCCTGTCTGCTCTTTTACCCATCAGCCATTGGGAATGCTACATGGCGGTGCTTCTGTAGTTTTAGCGGAAACGTTAGGCTCTATTGCCGCTAATTTTTGTGTAGACGAAACCCGTTATTGTGTTGGGTTAGATATTAACGCTAATCATATTCGAGCGGTGCGTGAAGGAATGGTCATAGGTACAGCGCGCCCCATCCATTTAGGTGTTTCCACTCAAGTCTGGCAAATAGAAATTACGGATGAGAGAGAACGGCTCGTGTGTACTAGCCGTTTAACCATGGCGGTGAAACAATCCCGCTCTCAACATGTAGCCAAGCATGAGTCTTAACGTATGGTGATTGAATTTAAAAGCGGAAAAATCATTGTAACGGCCCATGAAATTCTTATTCGTATAGATGGAGAACACGGCCTATCATTACACGCCGTCAAAGATGCCGTAAGTTTAATATCGGCGGCCAATGTTGTCGTGGCCCATGGTAGTGAAACAAAATGGTCACTTAAGTTAGACAACGCTCAGCAATTACAAGAACTGGCTCAAGTACTAGGGTGTGATATTGCTTAAAGATTACGGTAGATCACTTGCGAAAAGATCTATAAATAGGGAAACTGAAGTGATTTTTCACCATGGTAAGTTTCCCCTTTATGAGCAGCCCTCGACTACGCGTTCAGTTTGAGACACTTTTTGAACATTTCAATGGCCAAAATGTAGAAACTCAACTTGAAGATCTCACCGATATTCTCTTTTGTACGCGACGTAATGCGCGCATTGTACTGAATAAAATGGAAGAAGAGGGCTGGATAGAGTGGCACCCTGCGGCGGGAAGAGGGAAGCTATCTCAGCTGATCTTTAAGCGAAGTCGAACGGATGTTAGTGAAAATTTAGCACGTCGATACTTACAAGAAGGGAAAATCGGCCAAGCATTATCTGTGCTTGATCAAGATGCGGCCAAATTAACTCAAGTTATCCAAAGCTATTTAGGGGTGCAGCATCAAGAGGGGCAACAGGTCGTTCGCCTTCCTTACTATCGACCGCTTTCTATGCTTAACCCAACGAAACCAATGCGCCGCTCAGAGCTGCATATCGCACGGCAGATCTACAGTGGATTAACTCGTTTAGATGAAGAAGAGCAGATCCAAGCAGATTTAGCGCATCACTGGCAAGCGCTTAGCTCTGTTCACTGGCGATTCTACATACGTTCAGGCGTTCGATTTCATAATGGCGAACCATTAACGACCGACGTTGTTGTACAAAGTTTATGGCAACTTCGGCTAGTTAACTTATTTTCCCATATTGAACGTGTAACTTCGCCAGAAGCTTGGGTGGTTGACATTCATCTTGCTAAACCCGACTATCACTTGCCTCTACTACTGGCTGAATCTTGTGCAAAAATTTTATTGCCCGAAGCGATGCGCTCCGATGACTTTGATTTAATGCCAATTGGTAGTGGACCTTATAAAGTCATGGTAAACGATGAAAAGCGGTTAATTTTACAAGCCTTTGATGGTTATTTTGGATTTCGTCCCTTACTCGATAGGGTGGAAGTATGGGTGATTGATGAAGTGCATTCATCGATGGTATTTCCAAGCCTAGCGCATCCAATAAAGAGTCAGCGAGGGTCTTTTACCGAAGATGTCGACCTTGATCCTGGCTGTACATATTTACTCCTCAATCGTCGCAAAGGGTTAGCGGCAGATGAACGGTGGGCGAGTTATTTTCAAAATAAACTCAGTACATTAAATTTATTTCGTTTATTACCTGAAGAAAAAGTCGTTGAGCTCGGTGTTTTGCCAGCGTATGGCTTAAAGCCGGGGTGGTATCATCAAACCTCTAACGATACGACGATTTTACCACCGGAACCGAGAGTCGTAACAGTGGCTTATCATGCTCAGCATCCCATGTTTCCAACCTTAGCCAAGGTGATTCAACAAATCCTTAAAGCCGATGGTATTGACGTGAATTTCATAAAGTATGAACTGACGGTTGAAGATGTTGAACACGTGGATGTTTGGATAAAAGCGATGGGAATCGCCAATCATAGGGAAGAGGCTTTAGCAGGCTGGCTACTCAACTATTCTGATATTGAGCATATGAGCCAAAGTAATGATTTTAATGGATGGTCTGAACTTGTCGACCAATGGCGGGCAGAAGAGGGAGGCTGTTTTCCTGCAAAAGAGCTTGGTAAGTCGCTCATAGAGAAACAACAAATTATTCCAATGTTTCACTGTTGGCTTGGCGTTAGTAAAGATCAATGCGGATCATTACAAAATGCTAAATGCAATGCGCTAGGGTGGTTTGATTTTAGCCAAGTCTGGGTTAAACCCGATATTGAAACCGAATCACCATAAAGGACACCACCTTAATGGTGTTATCTGATGGTACGATATTAATAAATCAGGCATACTGATTATCACAACCTATTGGTTATTCTATAAAAAAGAGGATCTCGGTTTTGCAAAGTCCAATCACATTAGAAGCCTTGCATATTCTTGATGCTATTGATCGCCGAGGCAGTTTTGCTGCCGCGGCCAATGAACTGAATCGAGCACCTAGTTCTTTGAGTTATCAAATTCAAAAACTGGAACAAGATCTCGATATGATGATTTTTGACCGTTCAGGCCATAAGGCCAATTTTACAGAAGCTGGTACACTGATCCTTGAGCGAGGAAGAATGATTCTTTCTGCAGCGGAAAAATTAGTGAATGATGCAACATTGTTAGCCAATGGCTGGGAACTCGATATTACTCTCGCTTTTGATGGGATTATTCCAATCGCCAATTTTTTTCCTTTAGTTGAAGCGCTTGGCAATGTCAGTAAAACCCGAATTCGTCTACAAGAAGAAATTTTGGCGGGATGTTGGGAATCTCTGGCGACGGATCGGGCTGATCTTCTTATCTGTCCCAAAATTGAAACGCTTCCTCAAGATGTCAAAGCAGAATCTCTTGGAAAAATAACCATGGTCTGGGTCGCAGCGAATGAACATTATGTTCATAAACGTCGAGGGGCTTTTGATGAGGAAGCGCGTCAAAAATATCGGGTGATTGCTATTGCAGATACCGCACGAGAACAGCCCGCTATGAGTGTGAACATTTTGCAAAAACAGCCTCGTTTAACCGTGACAAATTTTAATGCCAAATGCCAGGCCTTAGTTGATGGGTTAGGAATTGGAACACTACCACTCAGTGTTGCTGAACCTTTGATTGCTAGTGGGCAATTGAAAATTATTGAAGGCAGTGAAGATAAGCAGATAGATATCATTTTAGCTTGGCGACGAAATAAAATAGGTGAAGCCAAATCCTGGTGTATACAATATCTCAAAAAGAACTGGCAGTGGGGTAAATAGCAAGCAAATGAGAACAGGGCTAATGCCATTCGGAAAGCCCTGATTAATTTAAGAGATGGCTATGGCTGAGGGAATAATGGCAACACCATATCGGCCTCACCATCCTCGAAATGAATGTCGACAGTAAACCCCATTTTTTGTGCCAATGTTAACATACCTCGGTTACTTGGCATCGTCATTCCGGATAATTGTAAGGTTCCCTTCGCTTTACAGTAATCAATGATTTTGCTCATCAAAATCGTTCCCAAACCTTTACCTTTGAGATCTGAGCGAATTAAGATAGCAAACTCTGCGTCACTGTTTTCATGATTAATGAGTGCTCGAGAAACGCCGATGATCTCCAGCTTATCTTGTTGATGTCTGATCGCCACAAAAGCCATTTCTCGGTCATAATCGATTTGAGTGAGGTTAGCGAGAGCTTCATGATTAAATTCGCCGACATCAGAGAAAAAGCGTTTATAGAGATCTTCTTTCGAGACATGTTGAATAAATTCAGCATGCAAAGGCTCATCTTCCGGCAAAATAGGTCGTAGAGTGAGCACTTCTCCATCTTTAGCGGTAACCGTTTCCACTAATTCTGAAGGGTATGGGCGAATCGCTAGCCGGCTCTGAGCATCACCGGCAAAACGTTTCAAGGTCAGATCTGCATCTAAAATAGTAAATTGACGACCATTAACTAAGACAGGGTGAATATCCAACTCGTACACTTGTGGACAATCAACCACTATCTGAGAAATGCGGACCAAAAACTCAGAAAGTCCATTGATATCGATGGGGACGGGTTGTTTTTGCAGTCGAATTTTTCCACTGCGAATGGCTCTGACAATCAAATAACGAGCAAGTGTCATATTCAGTGGAGGCAAAGCTGCCTCTGCATCAATAGATTCATCCCATTCAGAGCCACCTTGACCAAGTAAAATAACAGGGCCAAATGTAGAGTCATGCTTTACTTTGATTCTTAGCTCTTCTCCTCCCGCTAATCTGGCCATAGCTTGAACAAGCAATCCATGAATGCGCGCCGAAGGGTAGGAGACTTGGGTTCGGTCAAGGATCGCTTGCGCCGCATTCGCTACTTCACTGCTGTTACGTAGATTAAGCATCACACCTTGCACATCGGACTTATGAGCAATGTCCGGAGAACGTAATTTTACCGCAACAGGGTAACCAATGGTTTCGGCAATATGAACAGCTTCACTACTATCGGAAGCAATCCAAGTCGGTAAGACATTAAAATGGAAAAATTTAAAGAAAGATCCAATTTGATGCGTGTCGAGCTGGATAGACTCTTGCTCGACTAAATGCTCTTCAATCCAAGCTTTTGCGCTGGTCACTTCAGAGGAATGTACCGCTTCTGAAGTACTCGGGGTTTCCATTAAATGTTTTTGATTTCGCCGGTACTCAACAAGGTGCATGAAAGCGACAATCGCACTTTCTGGTGTTCTATACGTTGGGATCCCCGCTTGAGTAAAAATCTGTCTAGCCGGTCTTGCGGTAAGCTCACCCGACCAATTGGTCAGAATATTAAATCGACGTGCTCGAGGGTGATTTTTAATGACATCGACAACAGCTTGAGCGGTTTGCTCTGAATGGGCGATGGCAGAAGGAGAGTGCATAATTAAAATGGCATCGACATTATCACTCTCTAGCACCGCGTTTAATGCTTTAACATAGCGTAAATCATCGGCGTCACCAACGATATCTACCGGATTACTATGAGACCAGCTAGAAGGGAGAAATTGGTTCAGTGTGTTATAAACATCGGGAGTGAGTTCTGCCAGCTTTCCCCCTCGTTCGAGCAAAGTATCAATCGCCATAATCGCTGGGCCACCGCCATTGGTAATAATAGCAAGCCTTTCCCCTCGAAGAGGTACAGCGTGGGTCAGCGTTTCTACGGCAGCAAACAATTCGTGAGTATTATTTACCCGTAGCATTCCCGTGCGTCGAATGGCTGAATCATAAATACTATCGAGCGTGTCATCGCCGCCAGTATGCCGTTGCGCTGCTTTTCGTCCTGCGGCTGTTCTCCCTCCTTTTAAAACTAAGATTCGTCGGTTACGAGATGCGGCACGAGCCGCTGATAAAAAACGGCGCGCATCTTTTATGGTATCGACATAAAGTAAAATTGCGTCGGTATGTCTATCCGTACTTAGGCAATTGAGCAGATCAGAAAAATCAATATCACTCGCATTGCCTAGTGATACAAAAGCAGAGAAACCAATTTGTTTATCATTGGCCCAATCTAGAATGGTGGTACAGACGGCTGCAGATTGAGAAATAAAAGCAATATTGCCTTTCAGTGCCGTGACTGGGGAAAATGAACCGTTGAAATGACACCATGGAAGTATTAAACCTAAGCTATTCGGGCCAAGCACTCTCATTCCAGCCTGCTTTGCGATAGTCAGACATTGTTGCTGTATTTCATGCTCTTGAGCATCGTTTTCATACATATCTGCCGATAAAACAACGACACAAGCAACCCCTTTTTCTGCTAGTTGCCGGAAAAGCGAGACATTGCGTGAAGCATGAGTACAAAGGATCGCAATATCAGGGACAACTGGAAGTGACTCAATCGTTTTATAAGCAAGGACGCCACATACAGAAGGATAGTAGGGAGTAACCGGCATGATTGCACCATCAAAACCGCCTTGTAGGAGGTTTTTCATCACAATATTTCCAGCTCGATGAGAACGAATGGATGCACCAATAACGGCAACTGAGGTAGGGCTGAGCAACTGACTTAAATTATTCATAGTTCTAACACCGTAAGTGGGATTCAAAAACCACTTTGTTTGTAGATGAATAGATCAAAAGTGCGCGAGACGGCTCTATCCTAGAGACTTTTTCATTCTTCTGTTGACGTATTTCGCATTGATGTGATCGTAGCAGCATAATATGAAGACAAGTTTGTGCCATAAATCACAGGATATACTGAGATTATCACAGAGGATGCTTGATTCTGAGCGCAGCTATCGGCATGATTTACATTACTTTCTACTTAGAGTGTTATGAGTCCATGAAAAACGTTGTTATCGTTAGCCTGTCACTGCTTCTCGCAGCCTGCGCTTCAGAGAGTTACATCACTGATGTAACAACCCAAAGTCATACCGAAGAATTTGCGGTAGCCGATGTCCCTAAACCGGTTGTTTCTGCGCAGGGAACCGCTGAAGGCATCTCTGAACAAAACGTCGAAATGAATGTGATAAAAATGGCGCCCGCAGAAGAGAAGAAAGTGGTCAGAATCAGCCCACAAAGCCCAGCAAAACCCGCCGTAACGATTACACCGCCTACAGAGAAACAAATTGCGATGAACCCTCGTTACGGCTTTACAATCCAAGTGGTCGCCGTGGGCTCACAAAATAAAGTCGACCAATTTGCTAATCAGCTTCCTAAAGGGGAGCAACCCATTTGGGAAAACTATAAAGTGGTGAATGGGACAAAATGGTATACCGTGCTTTATGGTGACTACGCAAGCCGAGATGAAGCGGCTCAGGCCATTCAAACGCTTCCTGCTGAGTTTCAAACGTTAAAACCATTTGTAAAAAGTATCGATAGCATCAAAAGCTCTGATTATCCCACGTTAAACAAATTAAATTAGCGTAGGGTGTTTCATCTCAACCAATGATCAATTCAATGAGGGGGCTTTATGCCCCTTTATTGTTTGCTTTCTAAACAGTTAAAACATGATCCTACGATTAGTTCATCTCAATAGTGCACGTACGCCTTGAATTGTCTATCATAGGGTAAGTTTTTAGAAAACCAATTTGGTTCCACGGAAAAGATTAATGACAAAGACCACTATTTTACTTCTGTGCGGTGGAGGCTCGTCAGAACATGAAGTCTCTTTAGTTTCGGCTAATTACTTACAACAGCAACTTATACTTACTCCTGACTTTGATGTCATTCGCGTTGAAATGAAACCTACAGGCTGGTTCACTGAATCGGAGGAGATCGTTTTTCTTGATACCAATACCGCATCACTGAATGCAGAACATTGGTCCAAGAAAATAGATTTTGTTATTCCTTGCATTCATGGTTATCCCGGTGAAACCGGTGATATTCAATCTATGCTTGAATTAGCAGGCATTCCGTATTTAGGCTGTGGCCCAGAAGCGAGCTCCAACAGTTTTAACAAAATCACCTCTAAGCTCTGGTATGACGCTTTAGGTATCCCTAATACGCCTTATCTTTTTCTTACCGAAAATAGCGTTGAAAGCAAACAAAGCGCAGAGCAAGCTTTTGAAAAGTGGGGAGCCTTATTCATTAAAGCGGCAAGGCAGGGCTCTTCGGTGGGATGCTATAAAGTGACTGAGTTTGATCAAGTCAGTCAAGCGGTGGAATCAGCGTTTCACTATTCAGAACAAGTTCTTGTTGAACAAGCGGTAAAACCTCGGGAATTAGAAGTGGCCGCGTATGAATTAGACGGTACGCTTTATATTTCCAAACCAGGGGAAATTATTGCACCAGATGATGCTTTTTATAGTTATGATGAAAAATATAGCGCCGATAGCCATTCCAAAACGGAAGTGGAAGCTCAAAACCTGACAGAACAACAGCAAACATTCATTCATCTTTATGCCAAAAAAGTGTTTACACACATGAAGTTAAGGCACCTTTCTCGAATCGATTTCTTTCTGACAGAACAAGGTCATATTTACCTTAATGAGGTTAATACTTTTCCAGGAATGACGCCTATCTCTATGTTCCCCAAAATGCTTGAGCATAATGGGCATAAATTTAGCGAGTTTTTAGCTGATTGTATTCATCAATCACTTATTCCTACCACTTAAAATGAGCAAACATTAGCTCGCCTATTTCTGCGGTGTCAACTGATCTCAATATTGATTTGGCACTGCAGTTAACCCACGGTCAATGGCCGAATTTTTTGCTTTATTTCCTTGTCTAACACGCGGTTTAGCGGTATCAATACCAAGTGAATCACTAGAGGAAGCGCATTATAAGTTTGTTATTTATAGACAAATATACTTGCGAACCCGTCAGATACAATTATCATTTACCTATTAACCACAAAAATAAGCAGATCTCTATGGCGATAGCAACTTACCGAGGATTTACTTTGAAGTCGGCACCAAACTCAGCCGATATCTGGCAAGTCAAAATCAAAACTCATGTCTTAACGGGAAACATGGCTGCTGTTAAAAAGAGTATTGATTGGTGGTGTGATACTGCCGCTATTATTGATCCCAGCGAGTTTGAATCAGTGGGAAGGAAACGGGAAGGAGAGCTTAAAGCAACTCAAGAACAATTTAATGGTTTTACCTTAAAAAATGACACAGGAGAACCTAACGCATGGTATTGCTTTTTCAATGGCCGCTTAATTAAAGGCTCAAAAGTTGCTATTCAAAAACATATCGAAGCTCATCTTCTCGCAAAGCAAAAAACAGAAACTCAACTAAGAAAGTAAGCATTCTATGACATTGGTATACTCGACTGAAACAGGCCGTATTCAACCGGAACCAGAAAAAAAATCACGCCCCCAAGGTGATGGTATTGTTCGTATCCATAAAGAAACTAAAGGACGTAAAGGAAAAGGGGTTTCAATCATTAAAGGGTTAGATCTTGATGATACGCCATTGAAATTGCTCGCAGCAGAACTGAAAAAAAGCTGCGGTTGTGGCGGTTCAATCAAAGATGGAGAGATAGAGATTCAAGGAGATATGCGAGAAAAAATCAAACAATTATTAGAAAAGAAAGGCTTTACGGTGAAACTCGCTGGAGGCTAAATCCTCATAGTTCGAGCTTAACGAACTGTCAGAAAAAAGGGCATATAGTAAGAAGCTCTTTTTTATCGGGTTTTAATTTAACATAATATACGTAATGCGCACTGTGATGTTGAGTTTTAACATTTCCACATTCTTCCCACTGTCATAAGAATTTTCCTTTAAATTTAAAGAATACATTCATATTTTCAGTTGATGATGGTTTCTATATTACCACAAGTGCTTTTCTTCAATTTGAATTCTAATTATGTACTCAGGTTGTTGATAAGGATACCGCTTTCCTATCTTGATGTGCCGTTTGATTTCACGACATTGATTTGATGAACCTGTTGACGTAATTTTTCTTACTTCCGCTTGATTGTCAGTGATATGACGCATATAGAGGAATACATCACAGTAACCAGACAATGCAAACTGGTTCTTTTTTAGGCTCTTGATCAGTTGATGCTTAATTTTGTTTGCTGTTGGGTTATGTTCTGCATCATCCGCAAAAACTGGCATCACCATAGCACTCAATATTAACCCCACTAAAATCGATTGTTTATCCATGACATACTCCTAATCACAACGTGACTAGAGCATACAGGGTTTATTTAACCGCGTTAGTTTGATTAGGTCAGAGTTCGACAAAGTTAATAAGAAAATGTAATTAGTGATGCTACTCAGTTTATATGTTTAGTGACTTTTCTTTACTTTTCCTCTGCTTTTAAAACCTTGATGAGGGAAAACATTACGGATACGCTGCTGAACCTTTTTAGGTACGGCTTTAGAGAAAGTCAGTTTCATCCCTGCTCTTTGATGATAAACCTTCATTTCACCATCAAAAGGGGTCGATTCTGCAATATCAGTTACATTGTGCTTAAAGGTTGGAGGGAAATGCCCTTTAGAAGCAATAATTTGACCTGCTTTAAACTTTACTTTTAAAACGGGACGATCAACGGCAACTAACCAGAAAATGACAATACCAGCAATGATAATGGTGTAAAGCATATTAATTTATCCTAATTTGATAACAATTTACTTAAGTCTTCTTTTAAGCTGTTTACCGCTCGGCTGGCTTTTTCACTGCGTGATGCTTCACTCAATAAATATTCAATTGCATCAGATAAAGTACAACCAAGTTCATTTGCTCTTAATGATAATTTTTCCCAGACTCGATAATCCAAATCAATCGATTTCTTACGAGTATGAAGCTGCTCTGCATTAAAATGTCGCTTACGTTTCGCTCTGATTGCTTGTTTAAGCTTGTTATCTAACGTAATGGCCATATGCTGCTCAATCCAATCAAGGACTAAGGTCGGCTCATGTTCAAGTGATTTAAGCTGTAGAATGGCAGTTTCAGCGACACTTCGATCAATGTGGCGCGTAATGGCTTCACCATCTTTCCATTTTTTCATCAAGTACTGCCACTTCCAACCACATTCCAGATTTTCGAGCTGTTGATATTTCATTTTTCGCTGAATCCGTCTCTAAACTAGGGTGACAGTGTAACCCTGCCATGATTAAGTTTCAATTATCGGCATAAAAAAACACGATACAGATCATTAAGCATAACAAAGCTATTCGTTGCTAGGGTTTTTCTATATAATTTCAGTCCTTTTAATCACTTCGATGACTCAATGACACAAGATATCTGGCGTTTAGTCACGCCCCAGTATGACGATTTTGACTTGTTATTTGCTCAGTTTGAACAAGCCCCTGTCTATTCCTTTTTTCAGACTCAGCATCGCCTTTCTCAAGCAATAGAGCGTTTCATACAAATACAGGGCTTTAGCCGAGTTTTGCTTATTAATGCGCCAGATAATTCTATCTACCGCTCTTTGATCCAAGAACAGATACAAAACAAGCAGCCGCAGGTGCCCGTCATTAGAACGGAAACTTTAGATATGCCTGTACTTTTTGGCCAGATAAAAGCTGATGAAAATGGACAAGTTATCACTCAAACGTCGGGGTTGTTAGAGCAAGCTCACAATGGTTATCTCATTGTTTCGGCAAACTTGTTGCTAACAAACCCTCGCTGTTGGTCACAGCTAAAATCAGCTTTACTCGGAGAAAATATATCCCCAATCAATTGTGACAAACGATCACTGTTATCGTCTTTGCCTCACCAATCCTATAACATTAAATTAATCATTGTCGGTGACCGCCATCAACTTGGTGATATTGATTTCTTGGATGCGGATATTCATGCCGGATTGTGCTTATTTAGTGAGTTAGAGTTAGACATAAAAATAGATCATAGCTCTATCCCTCTCTATTTGGGCTATCTTCGTTGGATTGTTGAACGTTATCACTTGCCTTTATTAACCAAAGAAGCGATTGAAGCAGTGATGACCGCTGGAGCAAGATACACGGAAGATCAGCATTATGCCCCGCTCTGTTTAATGTGGCACCGAGCTTTGCTTGAAGAGGCCGCCATTGAATCTCAAGGAAACATCATTGAGCAATCACACGTAATTCAAGTGGTTGAGTCCCGTTATTATCGGTCTTCTTATCTACCGGAGCGGGCGCTGGATGATATTCTTGACGGGCAAGTTATTATCGAAACTCAAGGTCAACAAGTAGGTCAAGTGAATGGTTTAACGGTGATTGATGTAGCCGGACACCCTATCTCTTATGGTGAACCCGCTCGAATTTCTTGTGTTATTCACTTTGGTGATGGTGATATCGCCGATGTTGAACGTAAAGTGGAATTGGGTGGGAATCTACATGCGAAAGGTATGATGATTATGCAAGCCTTTGTGAGTAGTGCGCTTGATTTAGATGTACCTTTGCCTTTCTCTGCTTCTGTTGTATTTGAGCAATCTTATAGTGAAGTGGATGGGGATAGCGCCTCGCTGGCTGAGCTTTGCTCTTTAGTGAGTGCACTCTCTGAATATCCGATAGATCAACAAATTGCGGTAACCGGTGCCGTTGACCAATTTGGACGAGTTCAAGCCGTTGGTGGGTTGAATGAAAAGATTGAAGGTTTTTACCGAGTCTGTCAGCACCAAGGTTTTACTGGGCAGCAAGGAGTTATTTTACCCAAAAGTAATTTAAAACATCTAGCCCTACATCCCCAAGTCGTGGAAAGTATTAAAAATGGACAGTTTTCTATCTGGCCGGTATCAACGGTTGATGAAGCGATTCCCATTTTAATGAGTAAACCATTTAGAGGCGATGATGACGAAAGTGTGATCAGTAAAATTGCTGATCGAATCGCCTATTTTGAAAAAAACATTCAGCCACATGGACTGCTAGAACGGATCAAAAACTGGTTTGTCTAGTACTGATCGGAGTTGTTTAGCGTACACCTGTTCTCTAACATGCTTCCTATTAGAAATTGGAGTAGTAAATAATGAATAACAAACGTGATTCATACAATCGTGATGACCTTCTTGCCTCTAGCCGTGGTGAATTATTTGGTGAG
Source organism: Vibrio cincinnatiensis DSM 19608 (assembly GCF_900167345.1). GTDB lineage: Bacteria > Pseudomonadota > Gammaproteobacteria > Enterobacterales > Vibrionaceae > Vibrio > Vibrio cincinnatiensis. The sequence continues at coordinate 161,716 of NZ_FUXB01000003.1, forward strand.
GGCTATCCACAGCTACCTGCACCTAATATGTTAATGATGGATCGAGTGACCAAAATGTCAGAAACCGAAGGAGATTTCGGTAAAGGGCTGATTCTTGCAGAGTTGGATATTTCCCCTGATCTTTGGTTTTTTGATTGCCATTTCCCCGGAGACCCGGTGATGCCTGGTTGTTTAGGGCTGGATGCTATGTGGCAACTCGTCGGTTTCTTTCTTGGATGGGTGGGTGGAAAAGGTAAAGGTCGTGCACTCGGTGTTGGGGAAGTTAAATTTACCGGGCAAATACTCCCCACAGCGAAAAAAGTTACGTATGAAATTCATATGAAACGAGTCGTTAACCGTAAATTAGTCATGGGGCTTGCCGATGGCCGCGTTCTTGTTGATGGTAAAGAAATTTATGTTGCTAAAGATCTTAAAGTGGGTCTTTTCCAAGATACTTCAGCATTTTAAATTTGATAGGCGGCGTCTTATTGCTGCCTTATTTTAAGAATAAAATGTGTAATGATAGTGCGCTAGGATAAAAGCAAAAAGCCCCTTTCGGGGCTAAGATCCATAGTGTATGTGGAAAATTATTTATAGAGACCAGAGTGTTTGTCATCTCTAGCATCACGCCAACCACCTAACCAATATGAACGAGCGTCCGTTTGTTGATAAGGACACTCATCAGGGGAACGACCGTTCAACCCTGCTTTATATCCTTGAGATTGCGCTCTTTCTAGGCGATCACGCTTTTGTCTCTTCATAGTGCTGTCCTCATACGGTAACTTGTGTCTAACATACAACTATTAAAGCCATGTGGTATCTTTATGACCACATCATTAAGAATCGGTCAAAAAAACGTCTTTCTCAAGTCAAAAAAAAGCACAAGTCCAAATCTGTGAACTTGTGCCCTATTTGACAAATTATCGTTACTTTCTACGGAACCCAAATAGCCCCAATAGAATCAAAGCCCACAGCCCTATCGCAGCACCTGTACGTTCGGTAGATTGCTCATCGGTACCTCGCTGAACAATATCAGCGCTCGTTGCGCCTGCGATTGGAATAAGCTTAACCGCAACCGTAGTTTCTTGATTACTACAGGTAGCATTGTGAGCAGTAGAATCATAACCGCCGTTACATTTAAATGCGGTTGCCGCAATAACACCGGCATCATTAATATCGGTCGCATCAATAATGCGGTATTGGTTATTGGTATTTGAGAGATCGCCACCATTGGTAAGATCATCTAGCCACCAAGCTTGGTTATCAAAGATAGCTCGACGATCACTTTCGGTACCAGTACTATTATATGGGTAAATGAAACCGCGTTTACGACGTGGTTTACCACTGACTTCACGAGTGTTATCGGCATCAATTTGGCCAACCATTTCATTATAGTTATTAATTGCGCCAGCTTTTCCCCCTGCACCATCGAAGAAAATCCCTCCCGATAAGAATGCAGCGGTTGGTGAATCCGCAGAAACATCGGGAACAATAAACAGTCGATTATTGTATGCGCCTTTATCAACACTGGAGCGTTTTGCTTCACCAATAGCGATTAAATTCTCATTTACAGAAGTCAAAAGAGAGTTAGTATGGGTTTTATCCCCACTTGTCCCACCATTGGAATAAACTGTAGCCCCTTTAACTTCAACGGTTTTACTCTCACTAAGACTACCATCCCCATCAATGCTCAATAAAGAAACACTCGCTTGCATATAGTGATACTTTTCATAGAAAGTATTAAACCCGACAGCATAGAGAAGATCTGACTCAGAAATAACAAAATCTCGGAGGCTACCTTGCGCTAAAAGCTGATCTCGTTTTGCTGCAACACCTGACCCCCACGATACCTGAATAGCATCAGTGCTGTTCTTCCAGATCGCCCCTTTCGAAGTATAGTAATCCCCTTGGCTATTTGTATTCGCAGTAGCAATGCTACCGACGGTATAAATACCATCCGTTTTCCAAGCTCGAGTCTGCAGCCCCTCATTGATAGTCGTATCTCCAACAATCGCTTGAACTGAATTTCGCCGATACCCTGTCACATTTCCAGGTTCAGAAACAATACCGACAGGATCTCCATCTTTGTTTAAACTATTAATAACGATATTTTGGCTATCATCTAATAAGGGGCCAGTGTAATTCTCAATAAAGGCTATCGAATTGGGTATTGTACTTCCCTTTATTTCTGCAGACCAAAGATTCCAACGAATGGATGCCCATGTATCACAAATTGAATAGCCAAGTTCACTGCTACAATAGTTTTTAAAATCATTATTATCTTGTACATAGATAAACCTATTATCCAGCCGAAATGGGGCTTCTTCTCGGTAGCTAAGCCCATCGACCGCTTCACCGGCATGAGCTTCAACTAATCGCGTTTCTCCGGCTAGTAAAAACTCCGAACACGAATCATCACCAAAGCAGCCTAACGAAGACTCTACCGTACCTGGCTGAATGGCGACACCATAACTACTCTTATAATCAAAGTTTGTTGATGGGCTAACCTCAACCACTTTATAAAGTGCAGCGGATGCTGAGGTTGAAGCTAAAATTGCGGCACTCACCAACGTCCGTTTAAACGTATTACTACTCATTCGTTTCATTAACTGTCCTGTTGCATTGCTTCAAGCTCTTCCCAACGCTCAAAAGCAATCTCAAGCTCCTGCTCATAAGCAGCCAGCTTATCTAAAATGGGTTGGGTAATCTCTACAGCTTGGCTGAAAAAGTTGGGATCATTCACCTGTGACTGTAGCGTTTCAATTTGCTCTTCTAGATGCTCAAGTTGGGCTGGCAAAGCTTCCAACTCGCGTTGGAGTTTATAGGATAACTTCTTCGCTTTAGGCTTTGATGATACAGCTCTGGGCGTTTGCTCAATAGCTGGCTCAACTTTCTGTACTGCACCTTCACTTGCTCGAGTTTGTCGTACTTGTTGACGTTGTTGCTGAGCATCATGATAGCCACCAACAAATTCTTCAATTTCTCCGTTACCTTCAAAAATCCAACTTGTGGTCACAGTATTATCAACAAACTCACGGTCGTGGCTAACCAATAATAATGTGCCCTGATAGTTGGCAAGTAAATCTTCTAAAAGTTCCAATGTTTCGATATCTAAATCGTTAGTGGGTTCATCAAGTACCAATAAATTATTCGGTTTTAGAAAAATTCTTGCCAGTAATAGGCGGTTTTTTTCTCCGCCCGATAAGGCTTTAACCGGCGTTCTTGCGCGCTTAGGCGCAAATAAAAAGTCTTGTAAATAACTTAAGGCATGACGTTGACGCCCTGCCACTGTCACTTCCTGTTTTCCATCCGCCAGATTATCAATCACTGTTTTTTCAGGATCGAGTAACTCACGATACTGATCAAAGTACGCGACGTCCAATTTTGTGCCGCAGTGCAATCGACCGCTATCAGGGGTCAGTTCACCCAGTAACAGCTTAAGTAAAGTGCTTTTCCCACAACCATTCGGGCCAATCAGTGCAATGCGATCTCCCCGCATAATATTAAAGCTAAAGTTACGAACAATCGGTTTGCCTTGAATTGAAAAGTTAAGGTTTTCCGCTTCAAATACAATTTTTCCTGAGCGAGCTCCATCATCAATTTTAAGATTCACTTTACCTTGAACTTCACGTCGCTCGCTTCGTTCTTGTCGTAACTGTTTTAAGGCTCTCACTCGGCCTTCGTTACGTGTTCTACGGGCTTTTATGCCCTGACGAATCCAGATCTCCTCCTGAGCCAACTTTTTATCAAACTCAGCATTTTGCATCTCTTCTACACGCAATTGCTCTTCTTTTTCAACCAGGTATTGATCATAATTGCCAGGAAAAGAGTTCAGTTTTCCTCGGTCTAAATCCAAAATACGAGTGGCCATTGCTTTAATAAACGTACGGTCGTGAGAAATAAAAATGATGGAACCACGAAAATCTTTAAGGAAACCTTCCAACCATTCAATCGTTGTGACATCTAAATGGTTAGTCGGCTCATCAAGAAGCAGAACATCGGGCTCGCATACCAAAGCGCGTGCTAAAGCCGCTTTTCGTTGCCAACCTCCGGAAAGTTCACTCAGTTTCGTCAGACCATTGAGTTTTAACGCCGTGAGAACATTATTAATTCGGTCTTCAAATCGCCAAGCACCAGAATGTTCCAGTTGCTCTTGAACCGTGGATAATTTCTTAATATTGGCGTCAGTTGGCGAATGAGTCACAAGATCAAGCAGATCGTTATAGATCTTAAGTTGTTCCCCTGCTTCTTTTAAGCCACCTGCCACATAATCATACACATTACCTTGTTGGTCACGTGGCGGATCTTGTTCTAAACGAGAAACAACGACATCTTGCATGATCTGCATTTTGCCATCATCCATTAAAATCTCGCCGGCTAACACTTTCATCAGTGTCGATTTTCCGGCCCCATTACGGCCAACAAGACAAACACGTTCATTTTCTTGCAAAGCAAAGTCTGCATGATCCAATAAAGGGTGGTCACCGAACGCCAGTAACCCGTTATGAATGGTAATTAATGCCATTATTTTCTAACCACTGAGTTAATTCATTAAAATCGAAAGGCCAATTGAGTTCAACGCCTTGAAATTCGACCACAGGTATGGTGACACCGTAACGAGAGAATAGCTTATCGTCAAAAGCAATATCCACAATAGTGATCGGATCGGCAATATTCGCTTGTGTCAGCAGCTGATAAGCTTGCTCACACAAGTGACAGCCCGAGGTACTATAGACAGTGATCACACTCGCCCCTGCTCTTGTGGTTTATGGGTAATTAACCAGCAGTTATGGATTTGCTTGTTACGCTCAAAGTCCATGGGTAATGTCTGAGCTGAAATATTCTGCGCAAGCAAATCAAGTTCATCCAACTGTTCCATATCCATCTTAAAATGGCGCTTATTATTAGAAAATACGATGGTTCCACCGGGGCGTAAAATTCGTTTAAGGTTTTCCATCAATAGAATGTGATCTCGTTGCACATCAAATGTCTGCTCCATGCGCTTTGAGTTGGAAAAAGTAGGAGGATCAATAAAAATTAAATCGTAGTATCCTTTCGCCGAGCTTAGCCATTGTAAACAGTCCGCTTGTTCATACTGATGTTGCCGCCCGACTTGCCCATTGAGCTTCATGTTTTCTTTCGCCCACTCAAGGTAGGTTTTTGACATATCGACCGTCATGGTGGATTTAGCTCCGCCACAAGCGGCATGAACCGTTGCCGAGCCGGTATAAGCAAATAAGTTAAGAAAGTCTTTTCCTTTGGCCATTTGTGCAAGACGACGTCGAGTTAACTTATGATCTAAAAATAGCCCCGTATCCAAGTAGTCATGCAGGTTAACCAACAATTTGACCCCGTATTCATTCACCGTGAATGTCTGAGACTGCTGAGCTAATTTTTGGTACTGAGCCGCGCCTTTCTTACGTTCACGCACTTTGAGTACCACGTTATTTGCATCGGTGCCTGTCACCTGAATCGCAGCACGAATGATGTCAGTTAAGCGACGTTTAGCTTTTTCTTCAGGAATCGTTTTGGGCGGCGCATACTCTTGGATGACGAGTTGATCTAAATAAACATCAATAGCGACGTTGTACTCAGGAAGATCTGCATCATAGATCCGATAGCAGTCTAACCCTTCTCGTTTTGCCCACTTACTGATTTTTGTGAGGTTCTTTTTCAATCGATTAGCGAAATCAGGGGCAATGAGTGACGGGCTTGATGAATCCGTTAATTGAGAAGTATCGCGCTCTGCAATCGTGTAGTTTTTTTGGTGACAAGGTAACGCACCATTATTCAATTTAAACTGCTTTTCTGCCCGCATGCGCAAACAACTCAGTAGTTCATCAGAACTTGAAAAGATAGAAGCCTGACAGCCACCAAACTCGGCTTTTAACTGCCCACCAAAGGCAGTATAGAGAGCAATCAAACCGGGATGAGTACCTAACCGTTCACCATAAGGTGGGTTACATATGATCACACCATGCTCAAAACCTTGTGGACGAGTCAGTTTTGCTGCATCAGCTAACTCAAATTGAATCAGTTCATCAACCCCTGCTCGTCGGGCGTTTTCTTTTGCCATTTGCAAAACACGAGGGTCATTATCAGCCCCAAAAAACTTAGTGCCAGTTTTTTTGACACCCTTACGTGCTTGAACGGCCGCTTCTGATTTTATCTCTGCCCAGAGTTCAGGTTGAAAGTCTTCTAAAGCTTCAAAGCACCATTTTGCTCTTTTTAAGCCGGGAGCGATATTGGCTGCCATCATCGCCGCTTCAATTAATAAGGTACCAGAACCACACATGGGGTCGAGCAACGGGCGGCTTGGCTCCCACCCACTACGAAGAATAAGGGCGGCAGCTAATGTTTCTCGTAAAGGAGCGCGACCAGATTCTGGACGATAGCCACGAATATGTAACCCTGCCCCTACCATATCAATACCGAGTAAGGCTTTTTCTTTGTGGAGTCGAACGTGAATCCGAAGATCAGGTTGATCTTTACTGATCGATGGACGAGGCAAGTTCTTCTTACTAAAACAATCGACAATGGCATCTTTAACTTTCATGGCACCGTATTGGCTATTACGGATTTCACGGTTAGTACCATTAAAGTCCACAACAAATTTCTTCGAACTATGAAAGTGATTAACCCAGTTAACTGCTGTCGCCGATAAGTATAAGTCCATATCATTCTGACAAGTAAATTCAGCAACTACACGTACGAATCGAGAAGCAAGCCGGCTCCATAAACAGCAGCGATAAATATGTTCGTTGGAGGCGGTAAACTTAACTCCGGCTTGAACAGGTTTGGCATCAGAAATCCCTAATTGGGTTAGTTCTTCTACTAATAGGTTCTCAAGACCATTGGAGGTCACCGCTAGATATTGATTCATAGTGTTCTTTAACTGCTAAAAATGGTTTCAGATTATAGCTGACAACTAAAGGTCATGGCTAAATTAAACAACGAATTTTACCAAAAAAGCCTTAGGTTGTTTAATCATTAAGCAGTTAAACACTTTAACAATCACCCAGCTCTCTTGAAAAGGGCTCATTCCAAGTTGAATAAAAGCAACCACCATTTCCACTCGACTCACTTATCCCTTCTGATGAATTAGTTACCTTTTGACTAAACCTAAAGAGAAGTGAGTATTTATTCACCTTAAATTTGGACTATACCAATTAGATAATGTCGCTGTAATTTAACAACAAATGTAGGTAAAAAGGGAATTTTTATGGATATTTACGGGTTTCACCGCTTAAGGGGTGTCACGTCTGATTAAAAAAGAAGAGAAAAAATGCGCAGAATGTCGCCTTCTCCAACGGCGAGTCGTAGAGTTTTAGCCACACTATGTCGAATTTAAAACAAAAAAAATCGGCGAAACGCCGATGGGAAATGAAACAAAGGAACGAAAATAACTAGGGAAACTAACCAACCAAAGCAATAAGCTCGGGTTGCAAAATATGATTAGCCAATGCCATTCTGTCATGCATCACTTTGATCACCTGCCCAAATTCTAATGTTTTAGACCCATTTAAAATAAATGGTTGGCGATCAACCAAAGCACATAAGCTCGCACACTCTCCTACTTCGAGAACAATGAAATAACCTTGGCTATAACTGTTAACCAAACTCACCATATCCCCTTCTTGAGGCGCTAATTCCTCACCCGATTGTTGGTAATCAAAAAACCAACTTCTTGGCTGAACAGGCTTATGGAAGCGTTTCGCCGCGACACAGTACAAGATTAATTCAACTTTACGTGGTTCAGGCAATTCTAAACCACTAATACACTCTTTATAGGTTTGGTAATCCGATGCATCATCAACAGAAAAATGATTGTCTGAAAATGCGCAATCAACCAGTAAATTTCGACTAAGATTCGTGCGAAACACTATCTCCTCACCGAGGTCGAGCATCAAATAGCCTTCGCTATCTGAATAGTACCAACGCCATTTATCATTGGGTTTTAGCATTATTCTGGCTCTCTATTTACCGGGATGGTCAAACGATAAGGTAAACCACGTCATTACCTTCAGTTATCTATTAGAGCCATTTTAGGAAGGGGATAATAAAAAAAAAGAGGAAATGAATGATTCACCTCCTCTGAAAGTCACCTTGTCACTTTTAAAAAGTGATTAAAAATATGACCTTTCACATTTCGTACTTGCCATCAATTATAAATTTTTGACAATATCACTCACAAGTTTAGGGCCTTGATAAATAAAGCCACTATAAACTTGAACTAGCTTGGCCCCAGCAAGTAGCTTTTCTTTCGCTGAGATATAAGAATCAATACCACCTACACCAATGATGGGAATTTGTTCACCCAGCTCTTGATAAAGCTGCTTGATCACTTCTGTGCTGCGAGATTGCAATGGCCGGCCACTTAACCCCCCTGCCTCATTAGCGAATTTCATCCCTTCTACTAATGTTCTATCCAATGTGGTATTGGTCGCAATCACACCATCAATATGATATTTCAGTAATGACTGGCAAATCTGTTTTAACTCTTCCTCGGTTAAATCTGGCGCAATTTTCAATGCTAGCGGGACATACTTATTGTGCCGTTCGGCCAATTCTGTCTGTTTGGCTTTCAAGGTTGACAGCAATTCATCAAGCGCTTCACCATATTGTAGAGTGCGCAGCCCCGGTGTATTGGGAGAAGAGATGTTAATAGCAATATAACCCGCATAAGGATACACTTTATCCATGCAGATCAAATAATCCTCAGCCCCTTTCTCTATTGGTGTATCTTTATTTTTCCCGATATTGATACCGATAATACCGTCATAATTGGCTTTTTTAACATTCTCTATCAGGTGATCCACCCCAAGATTGTTAAATCCCATACGGTTGATGATTCCCTCCGCATGTACCAAGCGAAATAATCTCGGTTTGTCATTGCCGGGTTGAGGACGAGGAGTTACAGTCCCAACTTCCACAAAACCAAACCCCATTGCTCCAAATGCTTCAATGCATTCCCCATTTTTATCAAGCCCTGCCGCTAAGCCGACGGGATTTTTAAAGGTGAGTCCCATACATTCAACAGGACGTTGAGGTAGGTGTTGACGATAGAAGAGATCAAGAGGTGTACCAGTGAAACGTTTGAAATTTTGAATGGCGAGATCATGCGCCTTTTCAGCATCCAGTTGAAAAAAGCCAGCTCTGGCTAAGCGGTAAAGCATACTGCCTCCGAAAGAAAAAAGCCCCGAATAAACGGGGCATTATTATTGACTTATTCGGTTAACAATTCAATGCTTATTCTGCCCCCTGACAATTTAAGCTGAGCAGCATTAATTCACGCATAGCCACTGAAAATTTTGCAAATTCATGTACAGACCCGACTTTAAATTCATTGAGGATCGTCTCCCAACGTTGTAATGCTTCGGTATTATTTTCAATCCAGCGGTCTAAAGCGTTAAGCAGATCAGAGGATTCTACACAACGGAAACACGTTAATACCTGCGCGGTTAACTGACGCTGTTGCCAGTCCAAATCTTCTCTGAAAGCGGCTCGGGCTAAAGCCTGCCAATGATTATCTACCGTCTGCTGATTAATCTGTTTTAAGAACCAGTGTAATGACAAACGATCCCCTAAGTTGAAATACAGTTTAGCAACTTGATCTACCGGAAATTGTTTTTCATGTGAGATGATCGAAATATCCAAAGCCGAATATAAGCTCGATAAACGTGCCACATAGTGTGCGACTTGATTATTGGCGCCTTGTTCGATCCAGCTTTGAGCAAGAATATTATGTTCTTCGACTTCGCTTTCGACTAAGGCATGATCCAGTTGTTGCCTTATGTGTTGAACATCCACTTGATAATGTTCAACCATCGTCTGGACCGAGACTTTTCCCATACGATTTCGTAATAACCAACGTGATAATCGACGCAATGTTCTACGGACTTGGAACATCATGTCGTATTGCACCACGCTAGTGGCTTGGTTATCGAGTAACCGAATCTCTTTTAAGACATGCTCTAACTGATAAATTTCCCGAGCTGCCACATACGCATTTACGATTTCTGTAACGTGTGCCCCCGTTTCTTCTTGTAAACGAGTGACAAAGTTACACCCCATTTCATTCACCATCTGATTTGCCAATGCAGTAGCGATGATCTCTTTACGTAATGGGTGTTCTTTCATTTCCCCCTCATAGTGACCGCGTAACTTTGAGGGAAAATAATGAATCAATTGTTTGGCATGAAATTCATCATTCGCTATTTCATCACAGGCCAACTCCTCTTTCAGTCGCATTTTACTATAAGCAACTAGAACAGCGAGCTCTGGACGAGTTAAAGCCTGCCCTTGTTTTTCCCTTTCAAGCAACGATTCATCATCTGGAATATGCTCTAAATGCCTATCTAAATAACCCGCTTTTTCCATATGATGAATAAAACGAATTTGCTCTTTTACTGTTTCAATACCAAGAAACTCGGTAACTGAGATAGATTCTGATTGTATATAGGCATCTTCGATAACAATCGCTCCCACCTCCTCTTCCATAGACTCAAGCAGTTGGTTACGCTGTTTTATGGTTAGATCACCACTGGCAACTAAGTTATTTAAGAGAATTTTGATGTTCACTTCATTATCAGAACAGTCAACCCCTCCCACATTATCAACAAAATCGGTATTCACACGCCCACCAGACAAGGCATATTCCACTCGTCCAAGCTGGGTCATACCAAGGTTTCCACCTTCCCCAATAATTTTGGCTCTGACTTCCTCCCCATTAATGCGAACCGTATCATTGGCTCTATCTCCCACATCAGAATGGGATTCGCTAGATGCCTTAATATAAGTACCAATTCCGCCATTCCAGAGTAAATCGACCTCCATCTTTAGGATCAACTTAATCATTTCATTGGGAGCAAGCGAACTTTTCGTGGTTGCCAACATCTTTTGCATCTCAGGAGAGAGAGGAATGGCTTTAGCCTTGCGGGAGAATACCCCGCCACCTTGTGAAATTAAGGCCGGGTTATAATCTTCCCAACTGGAACGAGGTAACTGAAATAAGCGCTGACGTTCTTGCCAACTCACTTGAGCATCTGGGGTGGGATCAATAAAAATATGCACATGGTTAAAAGCCGCTTGTAAACGAATATGCTGAGAAAGCAACATTCCATTTCCAAACACATCGCCGGCCATGTCACCAATCCCCATAGCGGTAAAATCTGTTGTTTGGCAGTTAATGCCTAACTCACGGAAATGACGTTTAACCGACTCCCATCCCCCTTTTGCTGTGATCCCCATAGCTTTATGGTCATACCCATTGGAACCTCCAGATGCAAAAGCATCTCCTAGCCAAAATTGATAATCGGCCGAGATGGAATTTGCTAAATCAGAGAAAGTTGCCGTACCTTTATCCGCGGCAACAACAAAGTAAGGATCATCCTCATCATGGCGAATAACATGACTAGGTGCGGTAATCTGCCCATCCACAATATTATCTGTAACATCTAATAACGCTTGAATAAAACGTTTATAACAGCGTTGCCCTTCTGAAAAGATTTCATCTCGCTGAGTCAAGAGTGGCTGCCTTTTACAGATAAATCCCCCTTTGGCCCCCACGGGTACAATGACGGTATTTTTTACTTGTTGTGCTTTAACAAGCCCTAAAATTTCGGTACGGAAATCTTCTTGTCGATCAGACCAACGTAAACCGCCACGGGCAACTTTACCTCCTCTCAGGTGTACACCTTCAAGATCTGGGGCATAGACAAAGATTTCAAAAGCGGGTACGGGTGCGGGGATATCTGGAATCTCTCGTGGTGTTAACTTTAGAGCAAGACAAGTTTTAGGTTTTTCATTGTTATCCAACTGGAAATAGTTGGTGCGTACCGTTGCACCGATCATGTCCATATAACGGCGCAAAATACGATCATCATCTAAGCTTTCAACATGATCCAATTGCTCGGTTAATGTTTGGATGAACTCGGCTTGCGCTTTTTCTCTCCCCTTACAACTAGGATCAAAACGGCACAGGAATAAGGCGACAAGAGCTTTAGCCAGATCCGGATAATGATTCAAGGTTTCTTCAATATACTGCTGGCTAAAAGGAAAACCGACTTGACGCATATAACGGGCATAAGCTCTTAAAATAGAGACTTCTCTTCCTGTTAATGCCGCCCCTAACACAAGGCGGTTAAATCCATCACTTTCTAACTCACCTTGCCAAATGGCAGAAAAAGCTTGCTGAAAACGCTCTTTGGCTTCACGAAGATCCACGTCATTGTCGCTTTTATGCAACATGGAAAAGTCTAAGATCCAATACCTTTGGCCATTGTTTTTTCTGATTTCATAGGGGGACTCTCCAATGACACGCAAACCAAGGTTCTCCAGCATTGGCATAACATCAGACAGATGGATGGGTTCATCACGATGGTAAAGTTTAAGTCTAACGGCCTTTGAGGTTTTTTGTTCTTCTTGAGGTCGATAGAAGAGCATGCCTAATCGATTTTCTTCACTTAACGCTTCAAGATATTCGAGATCAGAAACCGCAGAGCCAGGCATTACACTTTCTTTATAGGAACGAGGAAAGGCACTTAAATAGGCTTTAGCCAGAGGAAGCCCTTGGCTTTCTCCAAAATTGGCGATAATCGCTTGAGAGAGTCGGTCATCCCAACTGGTTGATGCTTCCATTAAATTCTGCTCTATTTTTTTTACATCAATATTGGCATTATTGTTTTCAACCCGCACAATATAGTGCGTTCTTGCCAGGGGACTTTCTGAGAAAAAAGTTGTAAATTCAACATCTTGCTTACAACCAAAATAATCTTTTAAAATACGTTGAGTCTGTCGCCTTAACTCGGTGTTATAACGCTCTTTGCTAACATAGACCATACAACTGAAGAAGCGTCCAAAAGGATCTCTTCGCACAAAAAGACGAATGAGATCTCTATCTTGCATTTGGACAACCCCCATCCCGACCTCTAATAGATCATTCTCATTCGCTTGAAGCAGTTCATCACGGGGATAATTTTCTAAAATATTATGTAACGCTTTATAGGCATAGGAACCGGTTCGGTATCCACTGGCAGATAAGATTCGCTGCACTTTTTCTCGAATAAGGGGAATACTTTCTACCGTTTGATTGTAAACGGCGGAAGTGTATAACCCAGTAAAACGATGCTCTCCAATCACCTTACCGTGTTCATCAAATTTTTTTATTCCAATATAGTCGGTATAGGCTGGGCGATGAATGCGTGACTGTTTATTCCCTTTGGTCAAAATCAACAAAAATGGTTTTTTTGCTTCCACGCGTGCAGCATCAGAAAATTCAGAGAGCTTCACTTTACGCACCCGTTTCTTCTCTGAAAATAGCCCTAAACCGACTTCTTGTGTCGGGTGCAACTCGGTGTCCCCTTCCACATTAACTAAATCAAACTCTTTGTACCCCATAAAGGTAAAGTTGTGATTACCAAGCCAACGTAGAAAGTTTAGGGTTTCTTGATAATGCGAAGCTTCAACTGGAATCTCTTTTTTCTGCTGTTCGAGCTGTTCAATTACTTGGTTAAGTTTACTCGCCATCGGTTTCCAATCTCGAACAACCAGTGTCACATCTCTTAGCATGTTTAATAGCTCATCTTGCAACGCAAGCATCTCTTTTTCACTGGATAACTTATCAACTTCTATGTGAAATAGAGATTGTAATGAACCTTTCCCCTGATTAAGGCTATTAACCGATCCTTTTTTATCATATTCAATATGAGTGGGACCATTAAGCATCAGGTGACAAGTTAACCCCTGACGGCTTAAGGCCATCTTAATTGAATCCACTAAAAATGGGCTATCGGGTAAAACAATTTCCACAATGGTATGAGTCGATTGCCAGCCATGTTTACTCACCGTAGGGTTAAATACACGAACCGACAAGGCTTCTGAATTTTTTTCACTGATATGGTGCCAAAGGCTCACTAAAGCACCATAGAGATCCGATTCATTTCGTTTAGCTAAATCATCTTGTGCCACATTACTAAATAGATGCTCTCCAAGTTGATTAACCAGAGGCTGTTGATCAAGCTCAAGTTTGTCTTGAATGAGCTGATAAACTTTTTCAAGGAGAACCGGCATCAAACCTTCACGCGCAGTCATAAGCGACTCCAAATATTAGAATTATAAACAGGTAGGGTATGAGGTAAGCATAGTTGCTACTTACGGTAATGCGATGAATATTGTAAAGGTTTGCTAACCGAACGTTAACAATTCTCGCGGGCAGTTAGTAGTGAAAGGTTTGAGAATGTGCGCCAAATATCAATTTAAATAACTATAGAAACTAAAAATCACAGCATTTCGAGCTTCACAAATTTATGGTGTTGATCCGTCGTTAAACGAAATCGACCTTTGATACCAAGTTGGCTGAGAAATGGTCGCAATTTTGCCGCAGACAATTGCAGCTTCAGGCCATTCTCAGTCATAACAATCACGTAACTGGCAACACCAGAATAGTGTGCTAGAAAGGTTTGATAAGAAATATTAAGCGAAAAAAAATAGTAATTCATTGTGAATGGGGCTGTTAAGCCGCACCGAGGAGTATAAACGCTCCTCCTTGGCGCGACTCCTTATGATTATTGATCTAACGCCTTGGTCAATTTTTCAAAAAGATCGTTGGCTAAATTATCCAAGTTCTTTAATGCATCGAGCTCTTTCTTCATCAAGGTTTGACGATGTTGATCATAGAGGCGGAACTTAAGTAGTGGATCAATTAACCGTGAAGCAACCTGAGGATTACTGGTATTCAATTCTCGTAAGATCTCTCCTGCAAACTGATACCCTTCCCCTGTTTTTGCATGAAATCGTACCGGATTCATGGTTAAGAAAGATCCAATAAGGCTACGAATACGGTTAGGGTTTTTCATACTAAACGCTGGATGCTGCATAGTGCGTTTAATCACCAACAGCACATCCTCCGCCGGGTTTGTTCCTTGTAGTGCAAACCATTTATCCATGACTAAGCCATCATGTTGCCATTGAGCGCTGAAATCATCCATCAGTGTTTCTCGGCATGGCAACTGAGCAGCATTGGCTGCGCTCATGGCCGCCATGGTATCAGTCATGTTATTAGCTTGGCGATATTGACGATAAACTAAACCTTCACCCTGTTCTGTATAAGCGAGATAACTTAAACAGGTATTGCGCAAAGCACGCTGTCCAATCGCTTTATGATCAATCGAATATTCTTCTTGCTTCAGTAAGTGGTAAATAACACTCAATTCATCTACAAGCGCTGTAGCCAAAATGACTTTGAATTGATGTAAAACTTGTGCAATGGCATCCACATCCACCTGTTTATACCAACCAGACACTTCATTATGATTGGGTAGCGTCAGCATTTCAGCAACAAAAGCGGGCTCTAATGTTTCATTGAGTAGAATACCGCGGAAAGCATCAATCACCGCATCGGGAAGCTCAATACTTTTACCTTGCTGTACCGATTCCACATGGATTCGAATATATTTTGCCAGTAACATTTGCCCGGCATCCCAACGAGCAAACTCATTTGTTGCATGAACCATAAGAAAGCTCAGCTCTTGATCCGTATAATCATACTCAAGCTTAACTGGCGCTGAAAATTCACGTAATAACGATGGAATTGGTCTTTCTGGCACATTGTCAAAGACAAAAATCTGCTTGGGTTGTGTAACACTCAGTACATGATGAACAGCCTCCCCGTTACATTGTAACGGAACAATCGTTCCATCTTGTTGATACAGTTCGATATCAAAGGGAATGTGTAGTGGCTGCTTATCAGGTTGATCCGCCGTTGGTTCCGTTGTTTGCTCAACCGTTAGAGTATAACTCTCCGATGAGGCTTGATAATCACTGCTGATTTTTAACAACGGTGTGCCCGACTGGCTATACCAAAGACGGAATTGCTGTAAATCAATACCGCTGGCCTCTTCCATAGCAAGCACAAAATCTTCACAGGTTGCCGCCGTTCCATCATGACGTGAAATATACCGTTTCATCCCTTTCTGAAAATCTTGTTCACCGAGTAAAGTATGCAACATACGAATAACTTCACTGCCCTTTTCATACACGGTCAAGGTATAGAAATTATTCATTTCTATCACTTTATCAGGGCGAATTGGGTGAGACATTGGGCTGGCATCTTCTGCAAATTGTGGCCCACGAATAATACGAACATTATGAATGCGATTGACGGCTCGAGAACCAAGATCAGAGGAGAATTCTTGATCTCGAAAAACGGTTAACCCTTCTTTTAAACTCAGTTGGAACCAATCTCGACATGTCACACGGTTTCCCGTCCAGTTGTGAAAGTATTCATGCCCAATGACCGATTCAATACCTAAGTAATCCATATCGGTTGCCGTTTTTTCATTGGCTAACACAAATTTGGAGTTAAAAATATTTAACCCTTTGTTCTCCATGGCACCCATATTGAAGAAATCAACCGCTACAATCATGTAAATATCAAGATCGTATTCCAATCCAAAGCGTTGCTCATCCCACCGCATTGAATTTTTAAGCGATACCATGGCGTGATTGGCTCTGTCTAAGTTTCCTTTATCCACAAAAATCTCTAAATCCACTTTGCGTCCAGAGCCTGTAACAAAGTGATCGCGTAATACATCAAAATCCCCCGCCACTAATGCAAAAAGATAAGCGGGTTTGGGATGAGGATCTTGCCACTTAACCCAATGTCTACCGTTCTCTAACTCGCCTTCTGCGAGCTTATTACCATTACTTAATAAAAATGGATAAAGGGTTTTATCTGCTGTAATCGTTGTTGTGTATTTAGCCAGAACATCCGGTCTATCAAGATAGTAGGTAATACGACGAAATCCTTCAGCTTCACACTGAGTGCAAAAAGCTCCACCAGACTTATACAAACCTTCTAAAGCGGTGTTCGCTTGAGGGTCAATTTGAGTGATGATGGTTAAAGTAAACAGCTCTGGTAGCTGGTGAAGCGTCAAACTTGATTCGCTTTGGGTATAGTCTACCCAATCAACCCCATTCACTTTAACGGATTGTAAAGTAAGCCCTTCGCCATCAAGTACCAAGGTGGTGCTTTCTGACTGTTGATGAACATGAGAAACTGCGGTTACTAGAGTTTGGTTATCGTGGAGATCAAAGAATAATTCAATATCACTGATGGTATGCGTGGGCGCTTGATAATCTTTACGATATTTGGCTTGTGGGCTTGTCGCCATGGTCGAGATCCTTTTTGACGTAGTCACTGTGGCTGGTAAAGTTAATCACCTTTATCATTATCTTATGATCTTAAGCCTGTCAGCGTTAATAACAACCCCCAAAATAGAAAAAATACAGATATTCTTCTTGTTCCGTATCACGTGAAGTTCACCATCAACCTTTAAAAATGGGGGTTAAGAACCCTTTTGGCATGAAAATAAAAAAGCGGGCCTATAAAAGCCCGCTCATCATTCATCAAATAACCGTAAATTAAAGCTTGAGCATATCAACCATAATTGCCACTGATTCATTCAGATATGCATCTGGCGTTTCGTAGTCTTTAGGCACATCACTCAACTGAGCAAATGGCTTTTGACCTAAAGCTTGTTGGCGAATGTTAATACGATCTAACCGTTGTTGATCCGCCTTATCCATTTCATCTTTACGTATTTTTTCATTTAAAGATAATAAGTTATCATCTTTTTCTGCTTTATATTTTTCAATATCTTGCAGAATGAAGCCAAACTCACGATCAGACATCACACGTGTTTGATGCTGCTGAGTCAGCGTTTTTATCACTGGGGAAAAGTCATACAGCTTCTCGTATTTTGCTTGTTCTATACGATCCCAAGGCAAAGCATTATCTTCCACGCTCTCTCCAGTCTCTTCTGGATCAACCGGCGTTGGAAAAGCAATATCTGGGATCACGCCTCGATTTTGCGTACTTCCCCCATCAATTCGATAAAACTTTTGAATGGTGTACTGTACATAACCCAATTCTTTCTCAAATAAATCATAGATATGATTCAACGCACGATGCTGCTGTACGGTACCTTTACCAAACGAGTTTTCACCCAAAACAATGGCACGACCATAATCTTGCATTGCCGCCGCAAAAATTTCTGAAGCCGATGCACTATAGCGATTAATTAATACCATCATCGGGCCTTGATAGCTGATTTTCCCGTCCATGTCACTATTGACGTTGACACGTCCATAGCTATCACGAACTTGCACCACTGGGCCACTCGTAATAAATAGGCCAGAAAGCGCCGTGGCTTCGGTTAAAGCACCACCACCATTATTGCGAAGATCAACAATAATCCCATCGACCCCGGCCGTTTTCAGCTCAGTAATCAGTTTGTCCGTGTCTTGTGATAACCCCACATAGAAACTAGGAACTTCTAACACACCGATTTTCTTACCGTTTTCTTCAATAATCTGAGATTTAACGGCTCTATCTTCTAGACGAATCTTATCTCGAACAATAGTAACAATGTGACTTTTAGCTTCTTTCCCCTCAGGCAGTATTTGCAACTTAACCTTAGTGCCTTTTGGTCCTTTGATTAGCTGCACAACGTCATCTAATCGCCATCCGATAACATCAACAATTTCGCCTTTTTCCTGTCCGACACCAATAATTCGATCACCTTCCCCCAGTTGTTTACTGCTTGCCGCTGGCCCACCCACAACAAGGGAACGAATCACTGTGTAATCATCCGTCATTTGTAATACCGCTCCAATCCCTTCGAGCGATAGGCTCATTTCGGATTGAAACTGTGCAGCATTGCGAGGAGATAAATAGCTGGTATGCGGATCAATCTGACGAGCAAAAGCATTCATATAAACTTGAAAGACGTCTTCACTGTGTGTTTGTGTCAAACGTTTGATGGCATTGTTATAACGTTTGGCTAACGTTTCTTGAATTTCCGGCCATGCTTTTCCAGCCAATTTCAAGTTCAATGCATCAAATTTAACCCGTTGTTGCCACAATGAATCAACCTCGGCTTGATCTTTCGGCCAAGGCGATTTGGTGCGATCTTGCTCAATAAAATCGTCGGTATCAAAGGTGATCTCTTCATCTAATAAAGAAAGCGCATACTGGAATCGCTCAAATCGTTTACGCATGGATAAGTTGTAAAGATCAAAAGCAATTTGGTTATTACCCGCTTTCAACTGATCATCCAGTTGTAATGACCATGCTTTAAAGGAATCAATATCCGCTTGAGTAAAGAGGTTACGGTTATAATCCAACATTCCAATATAGCGTTCGAAGATAGCTTGAGAAAACGCATCATCAAGAGAGAAATGCTTATAATGAGAACGAGTAAACCGAGAGGTCACCCTCTTACTTGCCGTTTCATGTTGAATTTCAGGCGTTAAATGAGGAAGATCTTCAATTTTGAGGTTGGCTTCAAGAGCCTGAACAGAAAAAGCTGCCAGCAATAAGCCAGCAGCAATTGATGTTAATTTTGAACGGCATTTCATGCGTAGGAATGTCTCCTTTATGCGCGTAAGTGCTCCGTCTTCACAACCATTTGTAGGCCGTTACCGAGCTGGACACGCACATCTTCCTTATTAATCTCAACAATGGTCGCAGCCATGTTGCCTTTACCCATGTTCACGTTTACTTGTTTGCCAACACTGAGCTCATCAGCTTGTAAAGCGCGAGTTTCCACTGATTTTTTCTCAGCTTTGGGTGCAGAAGCTTGAGCACGACGAGCCTGAGGCTTTTTCGCTTTAGGTTTTGCTTTCGTCTCTTCACGCACTTTTTTCGCTTGCTCTTTACGGCGAGCATCTACTCGCGCTTTGCTCTCGGCTAATGCAGCTTGCGCATGTTCAACATGTTGCTCTTCTAGCTCACCGCAAGCATTGCCATCAAGATCAATACGAACCGCACCAGCTTTCACTCCATGTAGATAACGCCACGACGAAGTATACTGTCTTAGCGCAGCACGAAGCTGAGTTTTACTTACTTTAGGATCTTCATTAAGACGTTCAGCAAGATCTTGAAAAATACCAATTTTTAGAGGCTTTGCCTCACCTTCTAAAGTAAAGCATTTAGGGAAACATTCAGCAATATACGCAATCACTTCTTTGCTGTTTTTTAACTTTTCAGTGTTTTCCATGAGGATTCCTGGTTGATGCGGCTGGTCCGCGGGCATTAAATGTAAATATGTTCGGTATTATAGTGACCTGACAACGAAAAACCACAGGCAAAGATGAAATTATGCCTTGTTCGCGTGTGAATTGAGCAGCTTTTCTACCTCTGTCATTAAAAAAACCAATCCTTGTTGGTCTGTTTCTGAAAAGCGAGCCATCGTTGGGCTATCAATATCGAGAACTCCGACCACTTGATTATTGATAGAAAAAGGAATGACTAACTCTGAATTACTGGCCGCATCACAAGCTATATGACCAGGAAAAGCATGAACATCATCGACTCGCTGAACCGAATTCGTTGCAATAGCCGTCCCACAAACCCCTTGTCCTACCGGAATTCTGACACAAGCAGGTTTACCTTGAAAAGGTCCTAAAACTAACTCATTGTCGTGCAATAAATAGAATCCAATCCAATTGATGTCTTGTAACTCCAGATTCAACAACGCGCTTAGGTTAGCAAGATTCGCCACTATGTGAGTTTCTGATTCTAATAATGCGATGGCTTGCTTAGTTAAGCGTTGGTAATCATTTGTATTCATTTAAAATTCCAATTAAAAACTTGACTTAGTAAAGGGGATTTATCACGACGATAAAATGACGATATTCTACTTATCCTTCGCCATTACTAAATATTCTTATCTGCTCTACTGGAATAACTCAAGGAAAAATCTCTTTTTTCCTACCTAAATAAAGGAAAAGCATTGAGATTTCTCTCTGACAATCGATTAAAATCGGCTACACTTACTGGACATCATTATTGTCAGTTATTTCAACCTTAAGACACGACGACATGAATCCCCCATCACCATCAATCTCTCGTCCTCTGAATCCATTTGAACAACAAACCGCGCTTGTCACGTTAGAAACAAAAAGTGACAACGTCACTATAATCGTTTTAGAGTTATGATGCAGATAAAAGCGATCTCACAACCAGAAACTCCACTTGTTCGCTTATGTCAGGGTTGTGAACTTCCTATCAGAGAAGTAGAGGTTAAACGTGGAGAGAGTGCTTATTGCCCTCGATGTGGCACGCAGTTGTATCGTGGAGGAAACCCTTCTTTATCAGGAAATCTTGCAATAACCCTTACCTGTTTACTCCTCCTTATTCCTGCTCATTATTTTAATTTTTTAACCATACGTCTGGTTGGTGTGATGATCCCCGCCTCCTTGCCTGCTGGAATATGGGCTTTGGCTTCAGATGGTTATCCCGCATTAGCTCTGCTTATCTTTTTTTGTAGCTCACTAGCTCCGCTATTCGTGCTAAGCGCTATTGTTGTTGCTCATGTTGCCTTACATTATCGTTGGTTTAACGCTTTTCGTTATTCACTACTGATCACTCAAAAATTAAAGCCATGGTCTATGATCGACGTTTTTCTGGTTAGCGTGGCCGTCTCGTGCTTTAAGCTCACCGATTATGCGGATATTTTTATTGGGCCTGCACTCTATAGCTTAGTGCTATTGCAAATTTTAACGGTGTTACTCATCAGCCGTGTAAGCATTCAACGCTACTGGGAAGCATGGAAACCCGAGAACCAATTCAATACCGTTGCGAATAAACAGATGCACTGCCACTATTGTCATTTGTCACAATGTAAGCATGATCACTGTGTTCGATGTAGGCAACGGCTTCATCACCGAAAACCGCAATCTATCGAACGAACATGGGCTTATACATTAGCGGCTGCCGTGGCGATTATTCCTGCAAACCTGATCCCTATCTCCGTTTTTATTACCAATGGACAACGCTTAGAAGACACTATTTTTTCAGGGGTTGCCTCACTGGTTAACAGTGGTATGTATGGGATTGCTGCCATTATTTTTATTGCCAGCATTGTCGTCCCAGTCGTAAAAATTTTAGGCCTTATTTATTTATTGTTGGCGATTCAATTCCAACGACATCGGTATCATCGTCAACGGATGACGATTTATTATGTGATTAAATGGATTGGTAAGTGGTCAGTGATGGATCTGTTCGTGATATCTATCATGCTGACCTTAATCGATCGAGGTCAATTACTGGATTTTACACCCGGTTATGGCGCTGTCGCCTTTGGTTGTGTCATCATTTTAACCATGTTAGCGGCGGAAAGCCTAGACTCCCGTTTGATATGGGACTCGAATTCGGTTAAAGAAAAATATAGTGAGTCTTCTAATGAATGAGCACCCCATGAAGCAATCCCCCGTCACTCCGGAAATAAAGCCCCATAAAGGAATTTCACCCTTATGGATATTACCCATCCTCACCATATTGCTTGCTGGCTGGTTAGTGGCTAGAGCCATTCATGATTCCGGTGAACGTATCCAAATTTACTTCTCTAATGCTCAAGGACTTGTTGCTGGACGAACAACGATTCGTTATCAAGGGCTGGAAGTCGGAATGGTCAGAGAAATAAAACTCGCCCCTGAGCTTGACCGTATTTATGTAGAAGCGGATATCTACCCTAATGCAACCCGCTTACTCTCTAACTCAACACGTTTTTGGTTAGTCAAGCCCACGGCGAGTTTGTCTGGAGTTTCCGGCCTCGATGCGCTAGTTTCCGGTAACTATATTGCGATTCATCCCGGTAACGAAAACGAAGCGGAAGAAGAGCATCCATCGATCTTTTATGCGTTAGATAATGCACCATCAGATTTAGTCTCTAACGGTGGATTAATCATATCGCTACAAGCCAATGATTTAGGTGGTCTATCCATTGGGTCTCAAATTTTCTATAAGAAAATCCCTGTCGGAGAAGTGTTCAGCTATCAACTTGACGAAAGCGCTCAATCGGTTCTCATTCAAACTTCAATCAAAGAAGAATATCGACATTTAATTACTTCTAAGAGCCGATTTTGGAATGTCAGTGGTGTCGGAACCAGCTTAGGTTTTGATGGTATTGATGTTCATTTGGAAAGTTTAAGTGCTATGATTGGCGGAGCTATTGCCGTTGATTCTCCTGATGGAGGAGAACCCGTTGCACAACACAGCCAATTTAAACTTTACAAGGACTTAAAAACCGCAGGTCGTGGTATTCCCATCACTATTACCTTACCCGACGAAAATGGAATAAACCCATCCGGTACGTCGATTATGTATCGAGGTATAGAAATTGGCCAAGTTACGCACTTACAACTGAGTGATGATCACACTCAAATTCTCGCACATGCTGCTATTCAGCCCTCATTTAGTAACCTGTTAACTCATGGCAGTCAGTTCATTTTACAAGAAACTAAGCTTTCTCTTTCCGGTATAGAGAATCTTCCTAATCTTGTGAAAGGTAATTACCTCACACTGGTGCCTGGCGATGGTGAACGCACCCGTCACTTTACAGCATTACGCAAAGCTGACTATCAAAAGTTACAGTCTCATACGATCGAATTGGCCTTGATTGCAGAAAGTGCCTATGGCCTTAGCGAAGGTGCCCCATTGCTGTTTCGTGGCGTAAAGATTGGATCCATTAAAGCTATTGTATTAACAGAAAAACAGGTAGAGTTTCAACTCACCCTTGACCAGCAATATGAATCACTGATCCGTTCTCAAAACCGTTTCTATGTCACCAGCTCAGTTAGAGCAGAGCTCAACGCTTCGGCCATTAATGTGACACTGTCCCCAGTAAAACAGCTCATCACCGGTTCCATCAGCTTTATTAGCGAAGGCGATAAAAAGATCCAACCTCAATATTCATTGTATGCCAATCAATCTCTTGCTGAATTAGCCCAATATCAGCAATCTGGATCGCAAACCCTTTATCTCAGTGCACAAACACACCCACCAGTACAAGCAGGAAGTCCCCTACTTTACCGCAACTTAATGGTTGGAAAAGTGGAACGTTTCTCCCTAAAACCCAACGGTGTAGAGATTGCCGTTAATATTGATAACCAATATCGTCACCTCATTAGTGATGATACGGTTTTCTGGAATCAATCAGGTGTAGAAATTAACGCATCGCTGGCAGGTATTCAGGTTCAAGCAGGCCCCTTGCAAAGTTTATTACAAGGCGGTATCGCCTTTGATAGGCTGCCTGGTATCGAAAATAGAAACGGTCAATTCTGGAAATTGTACGACAGTTACCAACAGGCAGAAAAGTTTGGAGAGGCCATTACCCTATTTGCTAAAACAAACTCAGGTATCATTCAAGGCACCCCCATAAAATATCAAGGGGTTCAAGTGGGAGAAGTGACAAAAGTATTACCCAGTTTTACCGAACCACAGGTCACCTTTTCCGCACGAATTCAGCCTGAGTATGCCCCTTTCATTACCCGTTCAAACTCTGTATTTTGGGTAGCAGAAGCCAAAGTTGGGTTAAATGGGATCACAAATTTAGACAACTTACTCACCAAAACGATCGAAGTAAAACCGGGGGAAGGAAAAACCACCCACACCTTTACCTTGGCCGAACAGCCTTATCATCCTGAAGGTGTTCGTTTTTCTCTACAAAGTGAAGAGAAAGGCTCTATTTCCGTTGATACTCCTGTATTTTATCGAGGCATGGAAGTGGGTAGAGTCACCAATATTCAGTTGGGAGCCTTTGCTGATCGGGTCATTTCCACGATAGAGATAGCCCCACAATATGCCTATCTTATTCGTAAGAATACGGTGTTCTGGAATACTTCTGGGGTTGATGTCTCTATCGGTTTATCCGGAGCGAATATTAAGTCTGGCACCTTTGATAGCCTTGTTCGCGGTGGTATTGCCTTTTCAACACCGGAACAAAAACAACTTCAGGCCCCGGCGCAATCAGGCGATGCTTTCTATCTTCACCCCAGTGCACAAGACAGCTGGAAACATTGGAAAACCGCGATACCACAACCCTAGTAACAGCCGTTAGGGTGATTGCAACTTCTCCTCGGGCCGTGATGGGTATATAATCGCGGCCCTAAAATTTTCAACCGAGACTCCGTTTTGCATTCTAACGTTGCCCTACCTGAAGAATTTCTGTCTACCATTGCTGCCATTCTTCCTTCTCATCTAACTTTGTCAGACTTCATTCAAGCCTGCCAAAAACCATTACGAAAAAGTATCCGAGTCAATACATTGAAAAACTCGGTACCAGAGTTTATTGAGCGGGCAAAGAATAAAGGCTGGCAATTAGAGCCGGTACCTTGGTGTGAACAGGGTTTTTGGATCTCGGCTGACGAAAGTGAAGTCTCTCTTGGGAATACGGCTGAACATATGGCTGGATTATTTTATATCCAAGAAGCCAGTTCAATGATGCCCGTTTCAGCTTTATTTATGCAGCAAGAAACCCCTGTGAATACGGTGTTAGATATGGCGGCAGCTCCGGGTTCAAAAACCACTCAGATAGCCGCCATGATGAATAATCACGGTGTGTTAGTTGCCAATGAATATTCAGCGAGTCGGGTAAAAATTCTCCATGCTAATATCGAGCGTTGTGGAATACGGAACGTCGCTTTAAGTAATTTCGATGGTCAAGTTTTTGGTGGTTGGCTACCTGAACAATTTGATGCCGTACTGTTGGACGCCCCTTGTTCAGGAGAAGGCACGGTTCGTAAAGATCCCGATGCCATGAAAAATTGGAGCAAGGAGTCTGTACTTTCTATTGCCAGTACTCAAAAAAACTTAATCGAAAGTGCTTTCCAAGCCTTAAAAGTAGGGGGAGTCATGGTCTATTCAACTTGCACGTTGAGCCGTGAAGAGAACCAAGAGGTTTGCTGGCATTTGAAACAGATATATGGTGACGCCGTAAGCTTTGAGCCACTCGATTCACTTTTTGAACAAGCCTCTCAGGCCGTCACCGACGAAGGTTTCTTACACATATTTCCTCAACTATATGATTGTGAAGGTTTTTTTGTTGCTCGCATCAGAAAGCATGCTTCCGTTCCTTCGCCGGAAGTAAAAAAACGGTTAGGCAAGTTTCCGTTTGAAAAAGCGAGCCCGAAAGTGTGTGCAGAAATCAGTGAACACTTGGAAAGATCATTAGGCATTACCTTGCCAGAAGCCAGCACAGTATGGCAACGAGATAATGATGTTTGGCTATTTCCAACAGCACTAGAACCCATGTTGAATGAACTCAGGTTTTCTCGAATGGGAATAAAAATTGCGGAATCTCATAAGCATGGCTATCGCTGGCAGCACCAAGTGGCCTCCACTCTCGCCGAGGGTAATAGCATTCATCGTGTAACCCTAACAAAAGAAGAAGCGAGAGAGTGGTTTATGGGCCGAGATATCCGACCTCAACAAACCGTCGGTCAAGGCGAAACCGTTGTCTATTATGATGGCTATGCCATTGGGTTAGGCAAGTGGGTGGGGAATCGACTTAAAAATGGGCTACCAAGAGAGCGAGTCAAAGATAACAATCTCTTTTAATGCCAAACATCCTGATATGTGACGATCATTGCTCGGCCTTCTACCATTTTAGATAAAAATGGCATGGATTTTTTCATCAATATCCATAAGAAGGCTATACTTTAATGGTTATTCTCAAACAATGGAAAAAGATTCAGAGAATAATGCTGTTCCCTTATCAAGTACTTCCCCTAAGGCCCGAACCTCTTGTTCTGGGCCTTTTTTTGTCTGGGCATTAAACTAAACGAATCCCCTCTTGTTCAATGATAATTTTGCCTTGCTTAAACAAATTTCCAATGCTTTTTTTAAACGTCCCTTTACTGGTTCGAAAAGTAGCAAAAATAGCTTCAGGAGAAGATTTATCACACAAAGGGAGAAATCCCCCTTTCTTCTCTAAGGTTTCCAAGATTTTTGAACTCAGTTCATCCATCTTCTCTACCCCAATTTTCTGTAGAGCAAGATCAATTTTACCGTCGGGGCGAATGGCCTTAATGTATCCCTTCAGTTTTTTACCAATAAACAATTTTCCAAAAACATCGGAAGGAAAAATCATTCCCCAGTGAGCACCGTTAATGATGGCTTTATATCCTAGCTCTGAACGCTCGGCGATCAGGAGATCCACTTGTTGGTTACGCGTATAGTTTGCCGGAGTTTTATCCAACCACTTATTAAACTTAGTGGTTCCCACGATTCGCCCAGAAGCTTTATCGGTATAGACATAAACTAAAATCGTTTGCCCGACCGAAAAACGAGCACGCTGCTCACTAAATGGAATTAATAGATCTTTATCTTTAATCCCCCAGTTAACAAAAACACCCGTACTGTTGACACCATCCACCTTCATTAACCCCCATTCACCCACTTGAGCAATTGGCGTTTCCGTTGTCGCTGCCAGTTGGTTTTCTGAATCAAAAAACAAGAACACGTCAATAAACTGTCCTAATTCAATACCTTCTGGAACATAACGTTTGGGTAACAGCGTTGTACCAAATTCTCCTGCATCTAAAAAGACACCAAAGTCTGTTGTCTTTACTACTTCTAAACTATTAATCTGGCCAATGTTAATCATGTAAAACAGTCTCACAGCAAATTTGCAGAGATTATACGTGATCTCTGATATGCTTGCCCCATTGTACAGAGAAAATTCAGTAATTTTTTCAGGAGCTTTCATTGATCATTGTAGATAAACATGATGCCGTGACTTTAAAAATTTCTACCGAAATGTCAGAAAGTAAAAAATTGGATCTGGATGCCTATTTATTTATTCCTGGAGAGCTTGGTTTAACACCCGAAGTCATGTCTGAATCTGAGTTTTTCTACAGTTCTATTCATCAAAAACGCTCTTATTACAGTGATAAAATTCTTCTTCCCTTAGTCCATAGCCGACTGGCTCAGCGAGGTCGGCTCTCATCTGCTCAGTATCGTGTCAGCCTCAGTCTTTTCGCTTATCAATATGTCATTGCTTTAGATAGAGCGGTAAGCCAACTCAACTCAACGAGTGACACTGTCACACCCGATGAGGTGGATACCGTCATTGAACTCTCACTCGATATTCTTAAACGGCTACGGCGTACCATTCCTTACGAAGAAAGCATCAAACGTTATTATGCGAATATTGATAACTACCTTTCTTGGTACACTGAGCAAAAATTCCTTTCCATTATTGCTCACTTAACCCGCGACAGTGACTATAAAACCATTAAAGAGCGGTTAATCACTTTAGTTGAGAAGGAACAGGCTCATCGAGCGCTCAACCACTACAATTCTGCCAAAGCGGATACGGATATCACTCGGCTCAGTAATAAAATGCGTTTATTACGGCGTCTGATTGAGCATCCCATTATTCTCAATGAGAAAGTCACCTCTTTAGGCAATAATATGAAGCGAGCCGTTAAAGGGATTGCGACGGGTTTAATCATGGTAGTGGTTACCATTACCGCGATTTCTGCACGTGATTATTGGGGAGAAATTACCGCCTCTTTTATCATCGCTATGTCGTTTATTTATGCTTTGCGGGAAATTTTTAAAGATGATCTGCGTGATATACTTTGGCGCTGGATCCGCAAAGGCAAACCCAAGTGGCGTCGCCGCTATTTCGATCCAAGTACAGGTAAACAAGTAGGACAAAAAGATGAATGGCTCGATTATAGAAGCCTTTCTACACTGCCAGAGAAAATCCAAAATATTCGAAAAAAACGCGTTGTTCAGCGTGAAGAACAAATTTTGCATTATCGATCTGAAGTCGAAATGTCTACATCTCGATTTATGAGTGGTTATGAAGAGACCAGAGAGTCGCTGATGATCGATCTTCGGCCAATCACTCGCCTAATGGATAAGGGATCTAACCGAATTTATCAATTAAATAACGGCCAAGTTAGCCGCGAATCTGTCGAAAAACGCCACCTTATCAACTTGATTGTGAGAGAAAACGATCATCAGCATCCACCAACCTACTACCGTTGGAAAATTGTTCTTAACCGAAGCAAAATTGTCGATATTGAATCCATCGCACTGGATTAAGGCTTAATGCATTTTAATGATAACGTAAGCCAAAATTCCGCCATGGGTTCATCCCCATTCTGCGATGGGCAGGTGGCAATGATCTTTACGGCTTTATTGATTCGCTGTCCCGTTGCAAGGGTTTCATCCAGCATACGATCAATCACCTCACCTTCATCACAGTGAAAGTGAACCGCACCTTCTGGGCGTTTAAAAAATTCGGCTTTGACCCCTTTAAACGCCAAAGAAATCGGCTTTCCTCGCTGCTGAGCTTTATGCATTGCCATAAAGCCGCCTGCGACATCTGCCCCCACGGCCAACACACCAAAATACATGCTATTGAGATGATTTTTATTACGGCGTTTCAAAGGAATACGAATTTCTACGGACTGTTCATTTAATGATAAGATTTTTGGCCGACAGTACCAAATTAAAGGCACTTTTAGAAAACCAAAATAACTGAGGTAAAAATTCGCTTTGGTAAGAGTTGAAAGCATCGTCATTCATCCTTGTTAACTTGTCCGACCAGTAGATTCCAAGGTGAAAGAAATGTCAATTGAATGTTAATAAAACTAAGAGTTCCATGTTGCTTTTAGCCTATTACCATAAAGATAATGGCGTTTTTTTAACCTTCCCGATAACTTAATGAAGTATCGGGAAGGTTGTTGAATCGACTTTTCTCAGTGTTTAAAAATTATAGACAGATTCAGATTGTGCGGTCTCAGTTAGGAAAGTTTGCAGTTTAGGAAAGTCTTGTAATGAATAGGTTATCATCAACAGAGGCTTTTTCGCTTGATGGGCAGCTTTAATCACGACTTCAGCTAATAGTGTAATGGCTTCGCTATCTGGGTTGTATAGATAATCTAGCTCACTATTCGCTTTATCCACACCTAAGGTAAATTGTGATAAATCCTGCCAATCAATCATTACCCCATCAAAGTATTGCAGCAAACGATCAGCCAGCATCGCAGCAGAAGGGACATTACACACATACAACACTTTCAGCCCATTGAGCCCACGAGGTAGCCCTTGCTCAGCTAAACGATCAATAATGGTGGCGGCATCACTCAATGCACGAACAAATGGGACAACAATTTCAATATGATGCCCTTTCTCCTGCAATGTTTTGATCACGCGGCATTCCAACGCAAATGCGTTAGCATAGGCATGAGAAGCAAATCTAGAAACACCTCGAACCCCCATCGCTGGGTTTTGTTCTACTGGCTCTATGTCTCCCCCTATCAAAGTATGAAACTGGGCACTGTCTATTCCACTCAAGCAGACTCGAATAACCTTATGGTGCGGAGTAATTCCCTGCTCGATCCGAGTCACTAAGGTTTCGACAAAGTGTTCTTCGACCGTTTTCCCATCCAATAATGCAAGTAGTGAGTTTTTCTCCAACTCAGTTAATGAAGAATCTTCAACAGAGACCGCTGGATGATAAAAAACACTTTCGGCAATCAGCTCAGAAAGAGAAACAAACAAATCCGAGCTCGGCGTTTGGGTCGAGATTTGAGGTAACGTATTTCCTAGTACCAATTGTGGCAAGATCGTGGGTTGTTGTTCTAAACTCATTACAGCTCCGGTCATCCTTAAAATCGATAAGATTGAAAATACCGACATACTAGGGAAAAAACAAGTAAATAATTAAATATTTATCCACTTAAAGTGAATAAATTTTCACAAAATGGATTGTATTCCTTCCTTTTGTGCTAAGTGGTTTATTCTAGCGGTCAAATTCGTTATCTTTAGCGCTTCGCAATAAGAAAACAGGCAATCTTATGCCACTTAAAACAGATGAATTACGCACCCAAGCATTGGGTCCAATGCCAACACCGGCTGAACTAAGCCAGGCTTATCCCCTTACCGATGATATCGCAACTCATATCGCGCATTCTCGACAACAGATAGAACAGATTCTGACTGGCAAAGATGATCGCCTATTGGTGATTGTTGGCCCATGCTCGGTACATGATACCAACGCCGCTCTCGACTATGCACATCGTCTAAGCCAAATTCAAAAAGACTACGACAAAGAACTGTTCATTGTCATGCGTACCTACTTTGAAAAACCACGTACCGTCGTTGGGTGGAAAGGGTTAATTACCGACCCAAATCTTGACGGTTCCTACGCACTGGAAGACGGTCTAAATCAAGCGCGCCAATTACTACTCAATATCAATAAACTCGGCTTGGCAACAGCCACTGAGTTTCTTGATATGATCACAGGGCAATATATTGCTGATCTTATTAGTTGGGGAGCGATTGGAGCGAGAACAACAGAATCACAAATACATAGAGAAATGGCCTCAGCTCTTTCTTGCCCCGTCGGTTTTAAAAATGGAACTAACGGCAATATAAAAATAGCCATTGACGCGATCCGAGCTTCTCAAGCCTCTCATTATTTTTATTCTCCCGATAAAAATGGGCGAATGACAGTTTACCGAACCAGTGGAAATCCCTTTGGTCATGTCATTTTACGAGGAGGGGAAACGGGGCCTAACTTTGATCAAGACTCGGTTGAAGATGCCTGTCTGCAATTAGCGCAATTTGATTTACCACAACGCTTAGTGGTAGATTTTAGCCATGCCAATTGTCAAAAACAGCACCGTAAACAACTTGAAGTAGCGGAAGTGGTTTGTCAACAAATAGAGTCCGGCAGTTCAAAAGTTGCTGGAATCATGGCTGAAAGTTTTATTGTCGATGGTAATCAACCGATGGATGATTTAAATAGTCTCACTTATGGGCAATCCATTACTGACCCGTGTTTAAGCTGGGAAGACACCACTGCGATGATCACCCGATTAGCCCAAGCAGTAAAAGTAAAACGAGCTCGTAAATAATAAGGAAACAAAACCATGCCTTCTTTTGATATCGTTTCAGAAGTCGATACTGTTGAGCTGCGTAATGCAGTCGATAACTCTAACCGTGAATTGGCGACGCGCTTTGATTTTCGAAACGTAGAAGCCAGCTTTGAGATAAAAGATGAAACGGTCAAGTTAGTGGCGGAAGGTGAATTTCAACTTAGCCAAATGATGGATATCCTACGCAACAATTTAGCTAAACGAGGCGTGGATGTACGCTCAATGGAATTGAAAGATTCCGTTCATTCCGGTAAAAAATGGTATAAAGAAGTCGTATTGAAGCAAGGGATTGAAACGTTATTGGCCAAAAAAGTGGTCAAAATGATCAAAGATGCCAAACTGAAAGTTCAAGCGGCGATTCAAGGGGATAAAGTTCGAGTGACGGGCAAAAAACGGGATGATTTGCAATCGGTCATCACTTTATTACGAGAATCCGATCTAGAGCAACCTTTTCAATACAACAACTTCCGAGACTAACACCGCTATTATTTCCATTATGTAAGAATCCAACCTGAGCTCGTTATCGGGTTGGATTCTTATTAAGAAACTTTTATAACCCTAACTCTTCTGATAATGCTTTTATTTGCTCTAAATCCATTTGATGCACTCGGAGCATTTGATCTATCTGACTCAGCCTTGAGTTGGCATCATCTTGCCGATCACAGGCATCCGATTTTGCATCCCAAGATTGTCCTTTCAAGTAAATATCACACTCTTTTTTCAGATCTTCAGCCACTTTGAGTAATTGCTGCTGCTCTTTCTGCAATTGAGCAATCTCTTGTTTCACTTTAAGTTCTTTCTGAAAAACTTCACGAGAGCGCTCAAAGAGAACAGCTTGCATGTCCGCTTGGCGGTTTAACCGGGAATTTTGCGCATCGGCAGCTTGCAGGGCACTTTTCTGTTTATCCAACTGCTGTTCAAGCGAGAGATTGACTTTTTCCAGCTCCATCAATTGTTTCTCTACCTGTTGAAGTTTGGTCTGATATTCTTGTTGCTGAGCTTCAAGCTGTGACTGTAATGTGGCTTCCCATTCTTGTGCTATTTGCTCGGTGTTTTGCCGCTTTTCAGTCTTGCGTTGCAGGGCTTCATCTTGCCAGTGTTGAAACTGAGTCTGTAATGTTACATAGTTAGCTTCCCACTTTGCCGCGGTTAAAGATGCACCAATCAACCCACCAAGAGCCATCCCTAAAACGGCAGCAATAGCGATGTATAAATAGCTGCGTTTATCACGCTCTTCAATGATGACAACATCATCATGTTCATCTGTTTTTTTCTGATTCACATACACTCCCAGCGATACTTCAGCGGATTAATTCAGTCACAACAAGCGAAACCGTATAGAAAGCAAAACTTGTCAATAAGACAATTACCACCCATTTTTGAAGTTTGGCATTCGTTCCATAACGAATCAGCAAAAATGCTAAAACAATCAACACTCCAATTGCGATTAATCGACCCATCGTTCACTCCCTAGTTTCTTTGTATACCACTTACCTAAGCTTAGGCATAAAATACCTTTTCCACGTCAAGCGATGTTAATGATATTCGCTCTTCATCACACCGTTAGCTATTTCCATTTATGTTACCTAACGACGGCTTCCAGTTGTTTGGTATAACCTTTGCTATTTTATACCATTTATTGTTCCTCAATAGTCAGAGAAAAGTTGATTATCTTTATTCAGGATCAAGAAGTTACCTTCTACTAACCATCGAATTGCTCAATAAGTGAGCCATAGGCTCTGTGAACGAATAAATTATCTTTTCCTTTATATTTGTAGATGACATCACAATTTTTTTTCGTTAGTATCGCAAAGCAAATTATCACAGCATTAGATAATTGTTCCGATGAAGACTGCAGGAGAGAGGTTGTTAACCTATTTATAACATATAGGTCAAACAAACCCGCCGAAGAAGTAAATCTTTCAGGTGCTTTATTCTTCTTAGAAGAATTGCGAGGACTGTAGTTGGAGGAACCTCTGGAGAGAACCGTTGAATCGGTCGCCGAAGGAGCAAGCTCTGCTTACCCAATGAAGTAGAGTGAAACTCTCAGGCAAAAGGACAGAGGAGTGAAAGGTCATTTGATAAGTAAGCCTCTGGGCTTTCTTTTTTTGAGCTCTATGCTTTATCCCTTTCCTCTTCTCCTTAGATATCATTTATTAAGGGGAATACATGAGTAACCTACCATCACTGCTACAAACTATTGACCACTTTATCTGGGGGCCTCCCCTTCTTATTTTACTCGTCGGTACGGGTATCTATTTTACTTTTCGTTTAGGCCTACTCCAGTTTCGCCATTTACCCTCTGCAATAAAGATGGTTTTCAGTAAAGAACCGGGCGAAAAACAAGGCGATGTCTCTAGTTTTGCCGCTTTATGTACCGCTCTTTCTGCCACCATCGGTACCGGAAATATTGTCGGCGTTGCCACGGCCATTAAGCTCGGTGGCCCAGGTGCTTTATTCTGGATGTGGCTTGCTGCTTTATTTGGTATGGCGACCAAATATGCCGAATGTTTACTTGCGGTTAAATACCGGAAGGTCGATGACAAAGGGCAAATGGTCGGTGGACCAATGTACTACTTACGCGATGGCGTCGGGTCAAAAACACTCGCAGTTTTATTTGCGGTGTTTGCTCTTGGCGTCGCTTGCTTTGGTATCGGTACTTTTCCACAAGTTAACGCTATTCTCGATGCCAGTGAGATCTCTTTTGGTTTATCTCGAGAACTCTCTGCTGTCGTGCTCACGCTTTTAGTTGCTTTTGTCACCATAGGCGGTATTCAGTCTATCGCTAAAGTTGCTGGGAAAGTGGTTCCTGTTATGGCTGTTTTTTATATTGTAGCTTGTCTTAGCGTCATCATTAGCCATGCTGATCAACTCGTTAACGCCCTACAATTGGTGCTTGTGTCTGCCTTTACTCCGACAGCAGCCAGTGGCGGTTTCTTAGGCGCAAGTATTATGCTAGCCATTCAGTCAGGGATCGCTCGTGGTGTTTTCTCTAATGAATCAGGCCTTGGTAGCGCCCCGATGGCTGCCGCCGCTGCAAAAACAGACTCTTGTGTCAGACAAGGGCTCATTTCCATGACGGGAACCTTTTTCGATACCATCATTATTTGTACCATGACGGGGCTTGCCTTAATTTTAACGGGAGCATGGCAAAGTGATCTAGCCGGTGCGGCGATGACGACTCATGCTTTTGCCACAGGCCTTCAAGCGCAAACACTTGGACCCATGTTGGTATCGATTGGGTTGATCTTTTTTGCTTTTACTACAATTTTAGGTTGGAACTATTACGGTGAACGTTGTGTTGTCTTCTTGTGGGGAACCAAAGCTATCTTACCGTATAAGGTGATTTTTATTGGTTTGATCGCTTCAGGGGCTTTCTTGCATTTAGACTTAATCTGGATCATTGCTGATATAGTGAATGGACTTATGGCCATTCCCAACCTCATTGGTTTAATCGCTCTACGACAGATTGTCATCCAAGAAACCAAGCTTTATTTTGATGCACAGCTTCCATCGATGAAAAGAGTCAAAGCGAAAGCGTAATACTTAAAACCGCAGATCATTCTGCGGTTTTTTTATCGCCTTTTTTATACGGAATCGTCCGTCATCAATTTAATACCAAGTCCGACTAATACCACCCCCGTTGCTCCTTCCATCCAACGCATAAAGGTATTATTTTTCAGTAAGTTTTTAGCTGAACTTAATGCTCCAGCTAACCCACACTGCCAAACCATAGCGATCATAAAATGAAGTCCAGCCATAAATAGAGATTGCAGTAAAGGAGAGTGCTCGGGATTAATGAACTGAGGAAGGAAAGCAAGATAAAACACCGCAGTTTTAGGATTTAATACATTAGACAAAAAACCTTCACGCAATGAACGCCGGATCTTTAATTGAGTATGTGACAAGCTGGTTACCTGCATCCCTTGGCCAGCTTTAGATAAAGAACGTAGGCTAGAAAAA
This sequence comes from Vibrio cincinnatiensis DSM 19608, assembly GCF_900167345.1. Lineage (GTDB taxonomy): Bacteria > Pseudomonadota > Gammaproteobacteria > Enterobacterales > Vibrionaceae > Vibrio > Vibrio cincinnatiensis. The sequence continues at coordinate 197,401 of NZ_FUXB01000003.1, forward strand.
CCCAACCAAATTAAATACCCTGCCCCGGCCATTTTAATGATGTGAAACAGCTCTGCCGACTGAGTTAAGATAGCCGAAATACCAATAGCGGAAAAGGTGGCATGAACAAACAAACCAACACAAATGCCTAAGCTGGTTACGCAACCATCTGCCATTCCTGCACGAGAGGTATTGCGGATCACTAAGGCGGTATCCAGTCCTGGGGTTAACGTTAAAATAGTAATAGCAATCAGAAAAGCTTCAAAATTTTGAATATACATAATGACTCACCCAATCGATCAAAATAGGGCGAGCAAGTTTTCACTCTAAAACGAGCAATACGTTGACGTCCCTATCAACCCATATTTTTGTTACTTCACTTCGACACCAGCATTCACAACCAGTAAACCGAATTTTCTTTTGTTATACCTGAGTTGATGAATCTTGTCTGTATTATTTTTATAGCCCTGCTTGCTCAAGCCACTGAGTCATCAATGTTAATTGATCAATACCTTGAATATCGGTTGCCTGCAAAGGAATCGGATAACGCGCTAATTGTGCAAACTGTTTATTGATCTCTTGCAAATGCTGCTGCTCTTGCTGACGGCGTAACGCTAAAAACTCACCATCAGCATGGGCAGGCAAAACCCGATTAATGACAATACCCGCAACAGGAAGTTTTTCAGCCTGTAATGACTGAACTGCTCGCGCTGTTTCTAATATGGGCAGTTTTTCTGGTGTGAGTACAAATAAAATAGCCGTTTTCGAAACATCGAGAAATGTTTCTCGAGTCCGTTGCAATAAACGTTGCCGATTAAGCAAAATATCAGCAATCGCTTTATGCCTTTCATCTAAACCACTTGTAGCATGCTCTTGCGGACTAATTAATGGGTTATCAATATCTTTACCCGCTTTTGGCGTTAGATGATCAAGAACCTTGCTGAATTTATCCGACTGTTCGTTACTTTTAAGTAGACCTTGCGTCCACGCTGCCATCGCTTCGGGTAGAGCCAATAGCCGTAATGTATGCCCTGTAGGTGCAGTGTCGAAGATAACAAGATCATAGCGTTCTAGCCCCTCTTCTAATGTACGAGCGATACATTCCAGCAAAGCCGCTTCTTGCGCTCCTGGAGACTGTCCCGTTAGGCGGATCTGCCGCTCAACGGCACCATAAAGCTCAGGGCGAGTAAAGCGTTTTAACTGCGTAGTTACTTGAGAGAGATGACGAACGACCTCTTGATCCGGGTCGATCTCTAATCCATCTAAATTCGGTGCTAAACACGTTATTTTATCACCGATGGGTCGATCAAAAGCATCCGCTAGGCTGTGTGCAGGATCGGTCGAGACAATTAAAACACGTTTATTTCTCGAAGCCGCTAATAATGCAAGCGTTGAAGAGGTGGTGGTTTTCCCCACCCCTCCCTTACCACCGACCAAAATTACTCGTTTATCTGTCAGTTGTGATGACACTCGTCTTCTCCTCTCCCCAACATAAGCAATGGGAAATCAACAGCACTTAAATTGATCGAGTGGTGAATGAGGCATCCCCATACGGAGATGCCAATCATGAAAACGTTCAATTAAGATCGGTTGTAATTCCAACGTGTAATAACTTGCGGGATTAGGCACTCCCATCATTTCAGAAAATATCAATAACATGAACAAGTCATCTTGCTCGCGCTTAGCGCGAGCAATCGCTGCACGATAAGGTGCGTTATAAATCTCTTCTGCATAATGATTAGCAAGTTTAAAACATGCACGAATCTTACTCAGTTTCATCGACAACCTGTACCTTCTTCGCTTTCAATAATTTATTCAGGCTAGAGCTGCACTCTAAAGTAATTAAAATAGCAGCAATCAGCACAACAATATCTAAGCTGAACAGGAACCAATCTTGTTTATCGTAAAAGCTTTTTAACTGAATCAATAAGCCTAATGTGGTCATGATCAGTAAGAAAACTAGTGGAATCAAGGTGTAATACATCGGGCGTCCTAACCGAACTAACATCACCGTAATCACCAATAATGTTAAGCCCGCCAGTAATTGGTTCGTCGTACCAAAAAGAGGCCAGATGAGCAAACCACCAGAACCATCTCCACCCGCACCAAAAGCAAGCAACACACAAGAACCTACGGCTAATAAAGTGGCAGGAAAAGCTTTTTGCATCCAACCAATGTTATAAATAGAACCCCATTCTTGGAAAATATAACGCTGTAATCGCAACCCGGTATCCATCGTCGTTCCCGCAAAGAGCACCACCATCACGGTCAATAAGGTTTGTGATAACGTGGTATCCAACCCAAGCCCTTGTTGCAAGATATTGGCACCGCCATTAATAAAAGCACCAACCCCGCCTTGGCCAAAACCACTATAAATACTTTGCCAATCCGCAAAAGTAGCAAACCCTGCGGTTGCTGCAATAATCGCGGCTAACGCTAACGATCCTTCCCCAATCGCACCAAAATAACCCACAAATCGAACATCGGGTTCTTTATCAAGTTGCTTCGATGTTGTACCACTTGAAACCAATCCATGAAAACCGGAAATAGCTCCACAGGCAATCGTCACGAACAGTAAAGGAATTAACGAAGGTGTTCCTGCTGGCAAATCGGTATTAAAAGCTGGAGCCACCACTTCTGGGCCAGAAATCACCACCGCCAAATACAACAAGAAAAGGCCGACGAAAAGTTGAATGCCATTGATGTAGTCACGGGGTTGTAACAACATCCACACGGGTAGCAATGAAGCAATCGCCGCATAAACAAACAAAATAACAATCCAACTCTGTGTTGGATTTAACCCCATAATGGAATCGGGTAAAGAGAGCGGCAACATTGGGCCAACATAGATCATCGCATACAAAGCAATAACACCTAAGAGAGACACCATCGCTAAGCCAATATAACGGCGATAGATTAACTGTCCAATAACAAGAGCCACCAAGATGGCTCCCCATACAGGAATAGTTGCACTGGGGAAGCTAATCAACTGACGAGCAATAACTACAGCAAAAACGGCATTCACCATCAAAAGCACTAAGAAAATGACAATCATAAAAAGGCTACGTGCTCTCGGCCCGATAATATCACCAGTCAGTGCCCCGACTGATTTTGCTTTATTACGGTTACTGGCCCAAATAGCACCGGCATCGTGTACTCCCGCAAAGAAAATCGTACCAAATACAACCCATAAAAAAGCAGGAACCCATCCCCAGATAACCGCAATCGCAGGGCCAATAATCGGAGCAGCACCCGCAACGGAGGTAAAATGGTGCCCCCACAATACATATTTATTCGTAGGGACATAATCGATCCCATCATTCAGTTCATGTGCAGGAGTCCGAAAATGAGGATCCACTTTAAAGATTTTTTCGCAAATAAATTTTGAATAAAAGATATAGCCTAGAGCCATGGCCCCTAGGCCCATCAGCATCAGGAATATAGCGTTCATGCCTACCTCCACTGTATACATAGTTGCAACACGCATCTAACATACTAATCTTATTAAAAAATTTATAACCTCATCCAACACATAAGTTTGACAATGATCTCTTACCAGTTACATTGTTAGTGACCAAACTCCCATTAAAATGAAACAAAACCGTTAACATCATGACTTAAAGCAGAGAAACCTCAAATACCGATGAAAAAACAGCATTAGAAACTTTCGCATCATTAAGTATGGTTGATGAAAATGAGAAATCTCCTACACGCTTACCTCTTACAGAAGAAGGTATAATTATGTACGGTAAATATTTTTAATTAAGGATTTCCATTTGAATAATAGGATATTAGTTGTCGATGATAGTATCGTTTTTCGAAATTATCTCGTTCATCGCCTTTCCGCTTTAAACTTTGAAATTATAGTCGCATCAAGTTATGAAGAAACACAGCGGATAATGGAAGATAATCCAAACTTTTTCTTTGCTATCATGGACTATTGTTTACCTGATGCTCAAGATGGCGAAGCGATTAAACTGTTAATTCAGCATAAACAAAAAACTATTGTTTTAACTGGTAAGTTTGATGAAGAAACAAGAAAAAGCTTTTTAAAGATGGGTGTCCTCGACTATATTTTAAAAGAAAATCATGCATCAATATCCTATATATTAGAATTAGCACAGCGATTAAAGAATAACACCCATCATCATGCCCTTGTTGTTGATGATTCTCTTGTGGCTCGAAAACAGATTTCTCAACTCTTAGAGAATCACTATATAAAAACCACATTAGCCATGGATGGATGTGAAGCGATAGAAATATTGAAATCTAATAAAGATATTACATTTATTATCACGGATAACTACATGCCCCAAAAAGATGGGATTGCGATGGTACGTGAGTTACGTAAGTCATATAGCAACACAGTACTTCCTATTCTCGGTCTATCTTCGGAAAGCGAGAAAAACATCACCCCTATTTTCTTGAAATCGGGAGCCAATGATTTTCTTCATAAACCCTTTCATCAAGAAGAATTTTACTGTCGTGTACACCAACTGTTAAATATTAAAGAATCCAATGACAACCTATTTAAACTCGCTAATGAAGATGCCTTAACTGGATTATGGAACAGACGATATCTTTTTGGTGAAATATGTAAAGGTATGGGGCATAGAAATGTCGCCATGATAGATATCGATTTTTTTAAGAAAGTCAATGATCGTTATGGGCATGATGGTGGTGATGAAGTCATAAAAATGGTTGCTCGTTTATTTAAAAAACATTTCTCGAGCGACATTATTTCAAGGCTAGGCGGGGAAGAGTTTTTTATATACTCTAAATTGTCGATTGAAGATTTTTTATCTAAGTTGGAAACATTACGACTTCATATTGCAACCACCCCTGTCATTCATCAAGATCAAGTTATAGAAATCACCATTAGTATTGGAGTTTCTAGTTTAAATGGCACCTTAGACGAACAAATTAAACAAGCAGATATACGACTATACCTATCAAAAGAAAATGGACGAAATAGAGTTACGTATCAATAATGATAAATAGCCTTTTCAGTTTCTTATGTTATGAAGGCGATTGAATTTAGCTCAATATCTGCTTTATTAATAATAAATAATCGTCTCTTCTTATTTGAAGTCACTCACCATTAAAATGGAGAGTGACACCTTAACAATCAGAAAATTCACAATTTTTGGCTAAATTGGCTAATCGCATCAACCACTTTCTGAGCTCCCATCTGTACATCTTCCATCAATTGACCCGCTTGAGTGGACAGTGTTAGTGTCTCTCCGGCTTGTGACTGACAGGCCGCAATCAGCTCCACCGCTTTAGTCGTTCTTCGCAAATTTTCAGCAACAACCGTCACAATCTCTTCTGTAGTATTATTCGTTCTTGAAGCCAATTGTCGCACTTCATCGGCGACGACTGCAAAGCCGCGCCCCTGTTCACCCGCTCTTGCCGCTTCAATGGCGGCATTAAGGGCCAACAAATTCGTTTGATCCGCAATTCCACTAATACTTTCCACTAATTTACTGATTTTTTGAGAATGTACATTCAGCGACTCAATATCCATCATCGCCTGCTTCATCTGTTTAACCAAGTTATCCATCTTATCAATAATGGCGGTAACCACTTGTTGCCCTTCCAGGGTTTGCTGTCCGGTTTTTTCTGAAACAGCATAAGCAATATTTGCCGCTTCTGAGACAGCCTGTTCTTGATTCACTTGCTCGGTGATCACCGTGGCGAACTTCACCACTTTATAAAGTTCACCCAAATCGTTATGAATGGGGTTATAAGAGGCCTCTAACCATACAATCTGGCCAGCGCTATCCACTCGTTTAAACCGCTCAGAAACATATTGCCCACTGGCTAACTTTTTCCAAAATGCAGCATAGGCTGGTGAGTTTGCTTCTTCCTCTTCACAAAAAATACGGTGGTGTTTTCCAGCAATCTGTTCGTTACTGCGGTATTTCATAGTACGAAGAAAGTTATCATTGGCTCGTATAATTTTTCCATCCAAAGTAAATTCAATCACCGCTGTTGAACGGTTTAGTGCATTGAGCATGTCTTCATGCTCGCGTGATGCTGTAATGGTACGAGTCAACTCCGTTGCAAAAACAAAAAAGCGTAATAGCTGCCCTTGACTATTAATAATGGGTTGTAAAATGATACGCAGCCAAGCTTCCTCTCCATTAGATTTGGCTATTTGAAGCGCCCCGTTCCAATGTTTTCTCTGCTCTAAGGCGGTTTTCATTCGATTAAAGTGTGGGGTTTTTCTCGCTTTAGGTGGCACTAAATTGGTTAAGTGGACCCCATCAATGGTATTAAAAACAATACCAAGTTCTTGCTCAAAATTGTTATTAATGGAAACGATATGACCTTGGGGATCCAACGTGATTCTTAGCATATCGCTATCAAGGCTTTCTCGTACCTGTTCCAATGAATACAAGTGATCTTTTAATTGTTGATTTTCTTTTTGAAGTGATTGATTGAAAAACATATGAACCTGCTAAGTTTATTCATTGCCTTTATGGATATTAGCATAAAAGAATAGAATCCCTGCTGGGGTATTGTTCATATTGATTAATCACTTTACAGATGAAGAGAGAGACCGCATACTCGCACCATTACGACTTCGATTAGTGATGAGCATGATTCAACCACTGCTTTTTACCTTATTCATTGCCATCTTAAGTTCGGTATCTTTACTGAATGTAGCACCGAGTTCGCTTGTTACTTCGGTCAGTACAGAATCAGAAAGTCGTACAACATCATTGTCTCATCAGCGTATCCATCACCCTAATACGGCCGCGTTAGTGAGTTCTCGCCTTGAATCACCTCGTTTAAATCCAACACCATCGCCGTTAGATGAAAATGAGCACACCTTAGCTGAAGCTAATACTTACCTCGCGCTTATTCATCAGCGCCTCATTGTATTGGTGTCCACCACCATAACTGTATGGTCTGCCCCTCTTTTTCTTCGTAAAGATCTTCAATTCTTAAACCTTTACTCGCGGTTTGCTCACGCTTAACAACGTCATCAATACACGGATTTATTTGATATTGACTGATTGAGGAAAGCGATGTGAGTGCTTTACTGTCCATTTTTTCAGCCTTATGGCATCAAGATCTGCTGGCTTTGCAACAGGTCGATCTTTCTCTACTCTACCTTTGTGTCGGGTTACTTATTTTTGTTGAGAGTGCGTTCATTCCCGCTGCGCCATTACCATGCGATAGTGTGATTGTGCTTTGTGGCAGCCTTGCGGCGTTAGGAATATTAAATCTTTACATTATTATTGGCGTTCTTGTGCTAGCTGGTTGGCTAGGAAGTGCTGCTGCCTTTTATCAGGGACACCAGCTTAAAGAGTGGCGAGTTGTGTCGATTTGGCTCGGTAAAGTATCCGATAAACAGTGGCAAACGACCGATCGTCTTATCCAGAAATATGGCTTATTGGCGATGTTTTTTGCGCGCTTTATCCCAGTTGTTCGCTCTTTATTACCGATGGTGATGGGGCTAAGAAATGCGGTTCTTCCTTTTCGCTTCTTACTGGCCTCACCATGGAGTGCTCTGACATGGATTTTATTTCTGATTTTCTCGGGATATGGCATTTCGCTGTTACCCGATAACCTGTCTAAGATCGCCAATCAACTGTTGATGCTAGCCCCAATGGTGACTCTGTTTATTGCTCTGTCTAGCCTTGCCATCGGTGGTTGGATGCGGCGGCGTGCCAAGTATAAAGCACTGAGGGTAAAACAGATTAAAGAGTAAACAGGATAAAACGAGCCAGTCACTAAGGATATGCCTTAATGGCTGACTTTTTATGAAAAGTCAGCCACCAATAGCGATTAATGCTGAAGAATTTTCTCTAATTCACTCAAGCTTGTGGGATCATCAATGGTGGATGGCACCGTATAACTTTCCCCATCGGCAATTTGCCGGATGATACGCCGTAAAATTTTACCGGAACGGGTTTTCGGTAAACGTTCAACGACTAAGGCGTGTTTAAAGCAAGCCACTGCACCAATTTGGCTACGAACCTGACTGATTAACTCTTCCTCTAGAGTCTGCGCATCAATTTTAACACCATCTTTTAATACAACGAAACCGAGTGGAAGCTGACCTTTTAATTCATCATGTACTCCCACGACAGCACATTCCGCGATGGCGGGATGTGCGCCGAGAATTTCTTCCATTTCCCCCGTGGAAAGACGGTGCCCCGCTACATTAATCACGTCATCAATACGTCCCATAATAAACAGGTAGCCGTCTTCATCCAGATATCCCCCATCCCCCGAAACATAGTAACCCGGAAATTGAGCTAAATAGCCGGATTCAAACCTGTCATGATTTCGCCAAACTGTGGTTAAACAGCTTGGAGGCAGTGGACGCTTGAGGGCGACAAAGCCTTGTTGATTAGCTGGTAAAGGTTCCCCCAATTCATTCAGTATTTCTACTTGATATCCGGGTATCGCTTTCGTCGCAGATCCCGCTTTTACTGGCATGAATTCAAGCCCTAAGGTATTCCCCGCAATCGCCCAACCCGTTTCCGTCTGCCACCAGTGATCAATCACAGGTTTATGGGTATGCTTTTCGACCCATGCGAGTGTTGGTGGATCTAATCGCTCACCAGCCATAAAAATCGTACTTAGGTGTGATAAATCATATTGCTTGAGAAGCGCTCCATTTGGATCTTCTTTTTTGATCGCCCGAAAGGCGGTTGGCGCTGAGAATAAGGTGTCGACTTTATATTCTTGGCACACACGCCAGAATGCCCCTGGGTCTGGTGTTCGCACGGGTTTCCCTTCATACAAAATCGTCGTACAACCGTGAATAAGTGGTGCATAAATAATGTAAGAATGCCCAACCACCCATCCCACATCAGAGGCTGCCCAAAATACGCCTTCTTGAGGTTGACGATAAATCGTATGCATCGAATATTTCAAAGCAACGGCATGTCCCCCATTATCCCGAACCACACCTTTCGGTTTTCCCGTCGTTCCAGAAGTATAAAGAATGTAAAGCGGGTCGGTAGCCAACACTGGCACACACGCCCTAGGAATGGCATGTTGTAGCAAACTGCTCCAATCAACATCCCGCTCATGGCTAAGATCAGCAAGGCACTCTGGCCGTTGATAAACCACGACTTTTTCAGGTTTCCAACGACTATCCATGATGGCTTTATCCACCATAGGCTTATAGGGAATCACTTTATTGACTTCGATGCCACAAGAAGCGGTCATGATCACTTTCGGTTCGGCATCTTCAATCCGAACGGCAAGCTCATTCGGCGCAAAACCGCCAAAAACGACAGAGTGGATAGCCCCTAGCCGAGCACAAGCCAACATAGCCATGGCAGCTTGAGGAATCATCGGCATATAGATGATGACTCGATCTCCTTTACTTACCCCTTGATCTGCCAACATGCCAGCCACACGCGCGACACTGTCACGTAGTGCATTATAGCTATAACGTTGCTTTTTCCCGGTAACGGGGGAATCATAAATTAATGCCGTATGATCACCGCGTCCTTGCTCACAATGATAATCTAATGCAAGCCAACACGTGTTCATCACCCCATCCGAAAACCAACGTTCAATCCCGTTGTCATCGGTTGAGAGAATGGTGTTAGGGAACTCGAACCAATCAATCTGCTGAGCTTGAGCTTTCCAGAACGCTTCCGGTTGCTCCTTTGCCCATGAATATTCCTTTAAATATGCCGACATCGTGCCTCTCCTTATTCGTTCTTTAGGCTTTCAGCTGGAACTCGAACCCAACCTTCCATCAAAATACGTGCACTGCGGCTCATGACCGCTTTTTCAACTCGCCATCCTTGCTCTGAATGGCAAGCTTTCGCCCCTACTTTTAATGTGCCCGATGGATGACCAAAAACCACTTGCGTTTTTTCTCCGCCGCCTGCGGCTTCATTCACGATGGTTCCCGGTACACAAGCAGCGGCAGCAATCGCAACCGCCGCCGTTCCCATCATGGCGTGATGTAATTTTCCCATCGACAAGGCACGCACCAGCAAATCAACCTGCTGCTGAGTGACGGTTTTACCACTGGAAGTGAGATAGTTTTGGGGGGGAGAAACAAAGGCAATTTTGGGAGTATGTTGCCGAACCTTTGCTTCCTCTAAGTCGGTGATTAATCCCATTTTCAGCGCGCCGTAAGCTCGTAACGTTTCAAATCGAGCCAATGCGTGAGGATCGTTATTAATTTCATCTTGTAACTCACAACCACCATAGCCGATAGCGTGCGCATCAATAAAGATGGTTGGAATACCCGCATTAATTAGCGTCACTTGTAAAGGCTCAAATCCCGGAATCTCTAACGTATCGCGCAAGTTCCCCGTTGGAAACATCGACCCTTCACCTTCTGCGGGATCGAGAAAATCGACTTGGATTTCTGCCGCAGGAAACGTTACACCATCGAGTTCAAACAGACCCACTTCCTGCACTTCGCCATTGATGATGGGAACGTGAACAACGATGCTCTTTTGAATATTGACTTGCCAGACTTTGACGTCAACAACCCCATGCTCAGGAATACGTTGTGGATCTATCAATCCGGCGTGAATGGCAAAGGGGCCAACCGCAGCAGAAAGGTTGCCACAATTACCACTCCAATCAACAAAAGGTTTGTCTATCGATACCTGACCAAAGAGGTAATCAACATCATGCCCTTCTTTTTCACTTTTGGAGACAATCACCGTTTTACTGGTACTGGATGTCGCCCCTCCCATTCCATCAATCTGTTTACCATAGGCATCTGGGCTGCCGATGATTCTTAATAACAACTTGTCGCGTGCCTCTCCGGGTACTTGTGCCGCAAGTGGGAGATCAGACAACTTAAAAAACACCCCTTTACTGGTTCCCCCCCGTAAGTAAGTGGCGGGAATTTTTAGCTGTGGCGCGATATTGACATGACTCATAACTGCACTCCTTACTGGGCCAGAAAATCTTGCGCAAAACGCTGTAAAACCCCACCGGCGTTATACACATGCACTTCATCAGCCGTGTCAAGGCGGCAGATGACCGGAACCAAGAACTGCTCACCAGTTTTACGAGTCACACGCAGCGTGAGATCTACGCCGGGTTGAATATCCCCTTCAACATCAAAAAGTTCACTACCCTCAATGCCCAAGGTTAAACGGTTGGTTCCCTGCTTGAATTGCAAAGGTAACACACCCATACCCACCAAATTGGTTCGATGAATTCGCTCAAAACCTTCGGCAACAATGGCTTCAACCCCCGCCAGACGTACCCCTTTTGCCGCCCAATCACGAGACGAACCTTGCCCATAATCCGCTCCTGCAATGATGATCAAAGGCTGTTTACGCTGCATATAAGTTTCAATGGCTTCCCACATTCGCATCACTTGACCTTCTGGCTCAAGCCGAGTGAGCGAACCTTGTACCACTTGTCCATTTTCCTTCACCATTTCATTCAATAGTTTTGGATTAGCAAACGTCGCCCGCTGAGCGGTTAAGTGGTCTCCACGATGGGTCGCATAAGAGTTAAAATCTTCTTCAGGGACTCCCATTTGAGTGAGATATTCCCCCGCAGCACTGGTGGCGAGAATGGCATTAGAAGGGGAAAGATGATCGGTGGTAATGTTGTCACCTAAAACGGCCAGTGGCCGCATGGCGTTGAGTGATCGTTCTCCCGCGAGAGCACCCTCCCAATAAGGAGGTCGGCGAATGTATGTACTCATTGGCCGCCAGTCATACAGTGGACTGGTGTGATGTTTCGTGTCATCCAATTTAAACATCTGGATATACACTTGGTTAAATTGCTCAGGCTTAACGCAACTTTCTACGACCGTATCGATTTCTTCATCACTTGGCCAAATATCCTGCAAATAGATGGGGTTGCCCTTGTTATCGAAACCCAATGCATCACGCTCAATATCAAATCGAATGGATCCTGCCAATGCATAAGCGACCACCAGCGGAGGTGAAGCAAGAAACGCCTGTTTCGCATAAGGATGAATACGGCCATCAAAATTGCGATTGCCTGACAACACCGCAGTAGCATAAAGATCGCGCTCTATAATTTCTTGTTGAATGTTGGGATCAAGCGCGCCACTCATACCATTACAAGTGGTACACGCATAAGCAACGATGCCAAACCCCAGCTTTTCCAGCTCCGATAATAAATTAGCTTCTTCTAAATAAAGCTTGGCCACTTTTGAACCGGGGGCAAACGAACTTTTTACCCAAGGCTTACGCACCAGCCCCAGTTGGTTGGCTTTTTTTGCCAGAAGACCAGCGGCAACCACATTGCGAGGGTTGCTGGTATTCGTACAAGAGGTGATCGCAGCAATAATGACTGCACCGTCTGGCAGTTGACCCTCCTCTTGAGGTAAGCCATGCTCAGCGATACCACGTTCGACCAACTGCGAGGTCGGTAAACGACGATGAGGGTTAGAAGGGCCAGCCATGTTACGTTCAACCAGTGAAAGGTTAAATTCCAGTACTCGCTCATACTGTGCGGTTTCTAATGCATCAGCCCATAACCCTGTTTGTTTGGCATACCGCTCAACCAATGCCACTTGTTCAGGCTCTCGACCCGTTAGTTTCAAGTATTGAATCGTCTGATCATCAATGTAGAACATGCCCGCACTAGCGCCATATTCTGGTGTCATATTGGAAATCGTGGCACGATCACCAATTGTTAACGCTTTCGCACCTTCCCCAAAAAATTCAAGATAGCTCGACACCACTCGCTCATGGCGCAAAAATTCGGTGAGTGCCAACACAATATCTGTCGCCGTGATCCCTGATTGACGCTTACCGGTTAATTTCACACCGACAATATCGGGTAAGCGCATCATAGAAGGGCGTCCAAGCATGACGGTTTCAGCCTCTAGCCCCCCAACGCCAATAGCAATCACGCCCAAAGCATCCACATGCGGTGTATGGCTATCGGTACCCACACACGTATCAGGATAAGCAACACCCTCTTTGAGTTGAATCACTGGCGACATTTTTTCCAGATTGATCTGGTGCATAATGCCATTACCTGCCGGAATGACGTTGACATTCTTAAAGGCACTTTTACACCATTCGATAAAGTGGAAACGGTCTTCATTACGACGATCTTCAATGGCTCGATTTTTCTCAAAAGCGTCAACCTCAAATCCGGCATGTTCGACCGCAAGTGAGTGGTCAACAATCAACTGCGTTTCTACTACAGGGTTCACATTGGCCGGATCGCCACCTTGATCGGCAATGGCATCCCGTAGTCCAGCTAAATCCACCAAAGCGGTTTGCCCTAAAATGTCATGGCACACCACCCGAGCGGGATACCACGGAAAATCAAGATCACGCTTACGTTCGATCAACTGCTTGAGTGAATCAACCAAGGTTTGTGGATCACAACGCCGCACCAAGTTTTCAGCAAGAACACGAGACGTATAAGGGAGCGTTTCATAGGCACCGGGAGTAATGGCATTAACGGCTTCACGGGCATCAAAATACTCAATTTGACTACCGGGTAATGTTTTTTTGTATTGATTATTCATCATCGTTCTTTCCCAAAATCATCAAAGACGGGCTAGCAATAACCAGTCACTCCCGCACACTAACCACGCTGTTCAATGGGGACCCATTGCTGGTGATCTGGCCCGATATAATCGGCGCTCGGACGAATAATGCGATTGTTAGCACGTTGCTCATAGAGGTGTGCCGCCCATCCAGTTAAACGGCTCATAACAAAAATAGGCGTAAATAATTTGGTCGGGATCCCCATAAAATGGTAGGCCGAGGCATGAAAAAAATCGGCATTACAGAACAGATTTTTCTCCCGCTTCATCACCGCTTCCACCCTTTCCGACACCGCATAAAGATGCGTATCTCCAACGTGTTCGGATAACGCTTTTGACCAGCATTTAATCAGCGCATTACGCGGGTCACTTTCTCGGTAAATCGCGTGACCAAAGCCCATGATCTTCTCTTTGTTCTCCAACATTTGTAGGATCTCTTGCTCCGCTTCATCTGGCGTTAACCACGGCTCAATCATCGCCATGGCGGCTTCATTCGCCCCGCCATGGAGTGGACCTCGCAAGGTCCCTATCGCCCCAGTAATACAAGAGTGCAAATCCGATAACGTTGAAGCGCAAACACGAGCTGAAAAAGTCGAGGCATTAAACTCATGCTCAGCGTATAAGATCAGTGAGCAGTGCATGACTTGTTTGAATAAGTCACAGGGGGCCTCATCGGTCAGCATCTTTAAGAAATAGCCACCGAGGGAATCTTCACTAGTATCTTCCGTATCAATGCGCACTCCATCATGACTGAATCGATACCAATAACAGATAATGGCTGGAAATAGTGCCAGTAGGCGTTCTGTCGCCGCCAACTGCTGAGAAAAATCTTGCTCTGTCTCTAAATTGCCTAACATAGAGCATCCGGTACGCATCACATCCATGGGATGTGCTTGGGGCGGGATTTTCTCCAAAACGTCTTTTAACGCTTGGGGTAAGCCACGTAGACTGATAAGGCGTGTTTTATATTGATCCAGTTCGGTTTGCGTGGGTAGGTGCCCCACCAACAGCAAATGGGCAACTTCTTCGAATTGAGCATATTTGGCAAGATCCGTGATGTCATAACCACGGTAGGTTAAGCCTGTTCCGGTCTTTCCGACCGTACATAGAGCGGTGCTTCCAGCGCTTTGACCACGCAGGCCTGCGCCACCTAATGAAGTAGAAGGCATGTTGAACTCCTTTTCTTGCTACACTTCGGATTCTTTGATGAATCAGCCTCTTTGGGCTTAGCATTTTGCTCGATAGCGCAGCGGTTTCACGTTATTGGATTAAGTGATTGAATGGTGAATCTCTTTTTAAGTCTTCCTATTTAGCGATTGTTTTCAGAAAAAAGTTGATCGAGTTTTTCTTCATAACGGTGATAATTGAGGTACTCATACAACTCACTGCGGGTTTGCATCGTCTCAAGTAAGGCTTCTTGATTGCCCTGCTCTAACAAATGGCGATAGACCGTTTCTGCCGCTTTGTTCATCGCTCGAAACGCACTAAGTGGGTACAGCACCATGTCCACCTTCACTTTGGCAAGTTGCTCAGTGCTGTAAAGTGGTGTCTGCCCAAACTCGGTAATATTGGCTAAAATGGGTACACGCTTCCCTGTTGCGGCATGTAATGCGGTTGAAAACTGTTCATACTGCTTTAATTCGGTCATCGCTTCAGGAAAAATCATATCTGCCCCTGCTTGTACGTAGGCAATCGCTCGTTCAATGGCACCATCCATCCCTTCGACTGCCAGAGCATCTGTACGCGCCATAATGACAAATTCTGGGTTATCACGCGCATCAACGGCAGCTTTAATTCGATCCACCATTTCTTGGGGACTCACAATGGCTTTATTAGGACGATGGCCACAACGTTTCTGGGCCACCTGATCTTCCATATGTACTGCGGCTGCCCCAGCTTTTTCTATTAGCTTAATGGTGCGAGCAATATTAAAAGCACCACCGAAGCCGGTGTCAATGTCCACCAACAAAGGTAAATCACAAGCATTGGTAATTCGTTCGACATCGACCAATACATCATTGAGCGTGGTGATCCCAAGATCGGGTAAACCATAAGACGCATTAGCAATTCCCCCACCCGAGAGATAAATCGCTTGATGCCCCAGCTTTTTTGCCATCATGGCACAGTATGGATTGACCGTACCGACAATTTGCAAAGGGTGATGGGACTGAATAGCGAGCCTGAATTTGGCTCCTGGACTTAAACTCATAGGATTCTCCTTAATTTTAGGTTTCATAATGTATCTGTTGTTCAATCAAACGACGACTGTAGGCAATGTGTCTACGCATCAACATCTCGGCTAACTCTTCATCACGATTACGGATCGCCTGTAGAATAAATTTATGTTCTTCTAATGCTTCCACCGGGCGAGAATGTGCCCGAGGCGATTGATAACGATACATTCGTAACAAATGGTAAAGCTCATCACATAACAGCGCGATCAACTGATGATTTCGACTGGCTTTAATAATCCTATAATGAAAATCAAAATCGCCTTGTTGATGAAAATAAGAAGCGCCGTCCACTTGATCAATATGTTCAGAATGTGTCGACAATAAAGTATCTAAACCCGCTAACTCAATATCACTGATATGACGAGCGGCTAAGCGAGCCGCCATGCCCTCCAATGCTTCACGAACCGCATAAAGGTCAAGCAGCTTCTCACGAGAAAATTGAATAACCCGAGCGCCGACATGAGGAATCCGTTCAATAAGTCCTAACCCTTCTACCCGCATCAGAGCTTCACGTAATGGGCCTCGGCTAACTTGAAAATGCTTTGCTAACTCAGGCTCGGAGATTTTACTGCCCGGCACCATCTCGCCCGCCACAATCGCTTCAATCAGAAATTCCGTGAGACTTTCTGATTTGGTGTACTCTTTGTCACAAGTTTGGCGTTTCGTTAATTCACGGTTCATTTTTACTTAGCTTCTCTTTGGTAAGTCATCGTTCCAATCTTGTTCACGACCAATAATCAACATAGCGCTAACATAATCGATCAAATTGTCGACAATCAAGCAAATTGTCGACAATTTAGACTAAGGTCGTATGAATGCCTCTTTGTTTCATAAAGTGAGAAAAGAGTCACCATAAGGTAACCTTATATATTTCAATTACAGTGACTCATTCTCTTTCATTATCAAGATCACCCCCGACAGACCACATCATTACATTGTCAACAATCTTATTTATTTCAGCATCCTCATGGCGCAATTCTCCTTCTATTCATGACAAAATCTCAGAAAATTATTGGCATATGCTAATAATTGGCGCACAATGTTGCCTATATTATTGGATGAAGGAAATGAACCATGATTTATGCAATTCCCTGTCGAGATAATCAACTGAGTAATCATTTTTCTAAAGCACCCGCATTTCTGCTGATTGACTCAGACAATCAGCAGCGTCAACTCATTCATATTCCAGAAACGTTAGATGAGGGGGAAAAACATTGTGGGAAAAAATCAGTGCGCCTGAACTTATTGCAACAACACCAAGTTCAAGCCATTGTGGTCAAAAATATTGGTCAAGCGATGTTATCAACGCTCTTTAAAATGGGGATGAAGGTCTTTGCTTACCCACAACGCTGTCCATTGGATGCGTTAGATCTCAGTCAGCTTCAAGAAGTCACCGATATGAGTTATGCACGCCCATCTCCTAATAAAACGTCGCACTCTTGCTGCCATGTAAAATCTGCCTGTACCTCAAGCGTTTCTGCCACTAAACTAAACCCAAGAACGTTAGATAAATTACAGCGTATTTTTAATATTCATCGATAGATGAGAGTGGAATGATGATTTACTTAATTACTGTGGGATTTTTTTTACTGATGATAGCCTTGATGAGCCTCGGGGTTATGGCTCGTCGTAAACCGATTCAAGGAAGCTGCGGCGGGCTATCTAGCGTTGGGGTTGATAAGGAATGTAATTGTAAAACAACGTGCGACGCACACCAAACAACCTTGTATCAGATTCAAGAGCCGCAAGAAAAATCGAAAAAGGAATAACCCGCACCTCAGCGTGAAGAAGTTGACCTCACGCTGGGGTTTCTGGGGATCAGCGTAGTCGATTTAAAACAACGTTTTGATCCAACTCTTGATGCCATTCGGTATAATCAAGCCCTTTATCAAAGATAAACTCCGTCACCAGTTGTTTCACACAAGCTATCAACTCTTCGGCTCGCCATGGTTTATCAAAGTAACGATGAATACCTGCCGTATTAATCGCGTTGATGGTATCGCTGTGTGTGGCTTGCCCTGTGAGCAATACTTTCTTAGTGCCAATAAAACGAGGATCTTGGTTAATTTCACTGAGTAGTTCTACCCCAGTTTTCCCCGGCATGACATGGTCAGAAACCACTAAAGCCACATACTCTCCTTGTGCATCCAACTCATCCATCAATTCCAGCACTTCATCGGCTGATTCACAATCTTCAATCTGTAACCAGTGGGCCAGTGGTTGTAAATCTTGCAGTACTGCACTGAGCACTTCCCTTTGGTCATCAACACAAATGATATTAAGCTTCTCCATTTCCATCCTCGACTGGTAATTTGATCCTAAAAATCGTTTTCTCATCATTGCTCTTAACAGCAATGCTTCCCCCATAACTGGTTGCTATTCGTTTCACAATGGCTAACCCCAAGCCAAGGCCAAACGACAACCCACCTTTCTTGGTGGTAAAACTCGGTTGGAAAATTTTCCGCCTAGTGGCTTCATTGATCTCCGGACCGTTATTGGCAATCGTGATGAGAATCCGTTGTTTGTTGTAACGTGTATGAATATCAATTTCAGGGTTTTGAGTTTGAGCCATTGCATCACACGCATTTTTAATGATATTGACCCATACCTGTACCCATTCTGTCTGTGAACCTTTTAAAATAGGCAAAGCCCCCGGACGCATCCGAACCGACACTCGACGCAAATCACTTTGCAATAAGGCTAATGCTCGGTTTAACGTTTCATTAAAGTCCAGCTCTTCATCAAAATGAATTTCGCTACGTCCTAACTGTTTAACCGACTTGACAATGCCAACCACATGTTTAGACGCAAGGCGCAAATCATGAAGATCTCGCCCCATTTGCCAGTAACGAATCGCCAAATGCGGGTTATTGAGCCAGTGCTGAGAGAGCGTTTCCTCTGGCACCGCTCGGGCAAGATCTCTAGCAACATTTGATGCAAGTTGATAACGACGAGCGAACTGAGCACCTTTTGCTCTTGCTTCACTCGACGATACTTTTTGACCATGCAGTAAGCCAAAATCAAAAAATTGGCTGGCTTCAGGGTGAACCTCTTGCAGCAAATCAATAAATAAAGACTCTAAACGTTCCGTCTTACTACTCACCACCCCAATGGCGTTATTCAGCTCATGAGAAATACCGGCAGCTAATTGCCCTAATGTGGACATTTGTTCAGCCATATGTAACCGCTCTAGTGCTTTCTCTTTGGCAACCGCTTCTTGCATCGCTCGTCTTTGGCGACGAGAAAGCTCTGCAACAATGACTGGCATAAACTGAGAACTCAATGAACCAAACAGGGCTTCGTCAACCGCAGGCGTTTGTCTATCGATCCATCCTAACTCCACCTCTGTTTGAGCCACCACCGTTGAAGAGGCAATCCAATGCCCAGAGAAAAAACTGTGTACACCAATAAAAGCTCCAGCCGAGGCTGAAAATACGGTAATGGGTTTACCCTCTTTCTCACAAAATTGCCCAAGTAGCTCTCCCGACTTTACATAGTAAAGTCGGTCGTTATAGCCATTTTGTTGAAGTACAATCGAACCACTTGGCAGCATCACTCTACGCTGTTCGCTGTCAAAATATCGTTCAACTAAAGCCTGTACTTGTGGATTCATATATCCTACCTAGGTCACTTCATTTAACCAATGTGGCCAACAACATGCAGTAACCAAATCATGACAAAACTCATTAATACACCGACAATCCCTAAAATAACCCCGACACGCGCCATCTGGCTACTTTCTACATTACCGGTAGCATGGGCCAAAGCATTCGGAGGGGTACTGATCGGCAATGACATCCCAAGCGATGCAGCAAAGGTAACCACAAGGATTAACGTGACCTCTCCTCCTAATGGCGCTAATGAGATCATAGAAGCACCTAAAGCCGCCATGATAGGCATCAACAAGTTTGCCGTGGCCGTATGTGACATAAAGTTAGCCATAAGTAGGCATAAAAAGGCGGCACCAAAAAGAACGATATAGGGTGAGTATTGATCAAACGGGATACTATGGACCATCAAATGAGCGAGTCCTGTTTTATCCAGTGCTAAACCTAAAGCAATACCACCAGAAACCAACCACAACACATCCCAAGAGATCTTTTTCAAATCTTCTTTATTGATAATCCCAGTCACAGAAAAAACCGCGACAGGAATCAATGCTACGGTATACGAATCCATCCCATGCATGGAACCCAATAGCCATAGCAGTATCGTCGCAGCAAAGGTGATATAAACAATGATCGCTTTTGGCGTCTTTAAAAACTTCCCTTTAATGGTGAGCTCAATGGATTTTTGTTCAGCTCGGTATAGTGAGCCAATCAACACCCAAGCTAAAGCCATCAAAATAATCACGAACGGTACACCAAAGGCCATCCATTCACCAAACGTGATAAGGTTATCCCCCACCAGATATTTTAAAGCAATGGCGTTAGGCGGGGTGCCAATCGGTGTTCCGATACCCCCAATATTTGCTGCAACGGGAATGCATAATGCAAATGCTACACGGCCGGGATCTTTCGGGCCAAACACCGCAATAACGGGGGTTAAAATGGAGAGCATCATCGCGGTCGTTGCCGTATTCGACATAAACATAGAGAAAATACCGGTGATCAGCATCAACCCCAACATCACAAACTTAGGATCTTTCCCAAAAGGTTTAAGCAACACACGAGCTAAGTTGACATCAAGACGATATTTCGTCGCTGCCATAGCAAGGAAAAAGCCCCCTAAAAAAAGCATAATAATGGGGCTCGCAAATGTTGCCATAATTTCACTGTGCCGGAGTAAACCACCAAACTCAGGAAGGTGTTGCTGGGTTTTAAATACCCACAGTCCTTTATCTGATAACATCAACAACTCTAAAACAATAATAACCACGGAAGTGGCATAGATAGGAATAGGCTCAAAGACCCACAGCAATGCGGCCAGTAGGAAGATGGCAATTACCCGTTGCTGAATGATGGTTAGCCCGTCAAAGGGAAAAGCCGACAAAGGCAACCATAAAATCAATAGTGGAATCGCTATCGGGATTATAAACTTGAGATAAGGACGTATCATATTCACTCTTCCTGAGAACATTTATGCAAAGATCCGTTCATGATGGCCTGAATGGTTTTCCAATGGCTCCACCACTTTGGGATATGCTCTATACCTCACAACGATGTATTTTTTAGAGCATGGATTAATTATGCCGAAGGAAAAAAGAAATACTTAGGTGTAGATCAACGAATATCTATAACTTTCAATAAGTAGTAAAAATTTATCGTTCTTATCTCTTTTCCTCTCACAATTGCTCACATTTTATCTATCTGAGTTTACGGAAAAAGCCCATTCATTAGCTATGGTTATATTTATCACTACTCATAATAAAACACGTGATAATATGCACAATTTCCTAGCTGAAAATCAGAATAACGGATACCTAATTGGTGATTTTCACCCAAATGGACAGGTTTACGAAGGAGTTGTGTTTGGTATTCATGGAATTTTCCCAAACTAAGGTAACTTATTCATGTTTCTAAAAAATATGCCTATTAGTAAAAAATTAGCCACTGGATTTGGACTGATCGCCCTCATCAATATCGTCTTCGCATGGTTTTTGCACACAGAACATCTAGAAATTCAAAATCAATTGCTGAATTTCACAGAAGATACCTTCCCTGCTTATGAAACGGTTGATGAAATAGAATCCAACCTCTCCTACTGGCGTCGAAGTCAATTTGCTTCTTTACTCACCAACGATTCCTCCGAGATCCAGCGGCGGCTGAATCAAAGCCGACAACTGCAACAAACGATTGATACGGCACTAAAAACCTATGGAGAAGACGTTTGGCCCGGTGAAGAAGAACGAATTTTCAAACGCTTAATGGAACAATGGCAAAGTTACAATCGAATCATGACTCAGTTTAACCAAGCCTTATCAGAAATGAATCAAGCCCAAACCCAGCGTCTTCTGGACCAATCGCTTACCGATTTCAATGCGTTAGAGAGCAGTATTAAGCAATTATCTGGCGTTTTAAAACAGGCAATGGATGGGAATAAGCAATACATTATTTCAGCGGTGGAACGCCTTAATACAAGCTCAGGGATCATAAATCTCTTCATTGTAATTTTTATGGTAGCGATCACCTATTTTTTAACACGTATTATTTGCCAACCGCTAAAATTGGTGGTCGACCAATCACTTTTGATTGCAAAAGGAGATCTTTCGCACAAACTGGACCGCTCAGCAATTGGTCATGATGAGTTAGGAGAACTTGCGGATGCTTCTATCGCTATGCAAGAAAACTTACGTCAGTTGATTGAAGAAAGTATTTCTGCCGTTACACAACTCAGTAGTGCCGTAGAAGAGATGTCACAGATTTCGTCTCTATCAGCTCAAGGTATGCGTGAGCAACAAGATCAAATCACACAAGTTGCGACCGCAATGAGTGAGATGAAAGCTGCCGTTGCTGATGTCGCTAGCAATACAGAAAATACGGCGGAAGAGATCGACCAAACCAATCGACGCGTCCAAGAAGGTGCAAAAGACAATAAAGAGATGGTCTCATCCATTATTAAGGTGGCCGATGTCATCACAAAAACGGGGGAAACGGTCTCGGAGTTAGAACACCAATCTAACCAAGTGAATATGATTGTTGATGTCATTCGAAGCATTGCCGACCAAACCAATCTTTTAGCGCTAAACGCAGCCATTGAAGCGGCTCGAGCGGGTGAGTCTGGGCGTGGGTTTGCCGTGGTGGCCGATGAAGTGAGAACTCTAGCAGCTAGAACTCAAGCTTCTACTGGAGAGATTACTAACATCATTGAAAAATTACAGTCCATGGCAAAAGAGGCCAAAGAAGGAACGGAGCGCTCTTGTCATAGTATTGAAAACTGTGTGGAGCAAGGAAACCACTCCCAACAACTTATGCATACCATTGAGCAATCCATTGCACAAGTCGCTGACATGGGAGCACAAATCGCCAGTGCTTGTAGCCAACAAGATTCCGTGGCCGATGAGCTCACTCGTAATATTGAAAATATTCATTTAGCCTCGCAGGAAGTGGCAGAAGGCGCGAATCAAACCGCTCAAGCCTGTAATGAGTTAGCTCAACTTTCAATATCCTTACAAAATGCGATGGTCCGCTTTAAGCTGAAATAATCAGATTCCTACTACCGAGATCGCCAGCCCCCGTTAGGGAGCTGGCGATGATTCTTTTTATTCGCCGTTTCATATAGTGTTAATATTAAAAACTTCATGACAAACAATGAACGCTCATCACGAGGAGATTTTATGCGTTTTAACGCCACCGTGCTTTCACTGGCTATTGCTGCCACCGTCACTCCCATTTTAGGCCAATCCGCCCCACTCTCATTATCGGAATCCTTATCTTCCACATCGGAGGTTGCTCAGTCCAATGCTTGGTTAGAAATCAGTCTCTCTCAATTTTCAGCCAATATTGAACGTTTCAAGTCTCATATCCAACCAAGCAGTAAAATCTGTGCGGTGATGAAAGCTGACGCCTACGGGAATGGTATTCGAGGGCTTATGCCAACCATCATTGAACAGGGGATCCCCTGTGTCGCTATTACCAGTAATGCCGAAGCTCGTGCAGTTCGTGAAAGTGGTTTTACTGGGCAACTCATGCGTGTTCGGTCGGCAACTCTGGATGAAATTAAAGCAGTTACCGAACTCCATGTTGAAGAATTGATTGGGACAAAATCTCAAGCCGAACAACTTGCTCAATTAGGAAAACAACTCGCCTCTCCTATTAAAGTTCATCTTGCCTTAAATGATGGTGGAATGGGACGAAATGGTATTGATATGAGCGATGATAAAGGGCGGAAAGAAGCAAGAGATATCGTTAATGCCAAAGGATTGCAGATTGTTGGGATCATGACCCATTTCCCGAACTACAATCCCGATGATATCCATGAAAAACTAGCGAGTTTTCATCAACATGCCAATTGGTTAGTGGATCAAAGCCCACTAATACGTGAACAAGTATTATTCCATGTAGCCAACTCATACACGGCACTGAATGTTCCAGAAGCACAGCTAGATATGGTTCGTCCTGGTGGGGTTCTTTATGGGGATTTACCAACAAATCCAGAGTATCCCTCTATCCTGTCATTTAAAACACGTATCGCTTCGCTTCACCAAGTACCGGCGGGGACAACGGTCGGCTATGACAGCACGTATACCACACAGAGCGACAGAGTCTTAGCCAACCTTCCCATCGGTTACTCGGACGGTTATCCACGTAAAATGGGGAATAAAGCTCAAGTATTGGTGAATGGACAATGGGCCAAGGTTGTGGGTGTCACCTCTATGAATACGACCATGATCGATGTATCAGAAGTGAAAGGCGTACAACCCGGACAAGAGGTGGTTCTATTTGGGTCTCAGGGTAAAAACCGGATCACCGCCGAACGAATGGAAGAAGACAGTGAGGTTATTCTTCCTGAATTGTACACCATCTGGGGAAGCGCTAATCCCCGCCTCTACGTAAAATAAGCCCCGCACAATGATTCAAGCCTCAGCCTAAGTATTTCCTTATTAGACTGAGGCTTTTCCCAATGACAGACAACTCGGCTTTACATTGCCATTTATTTAAATTCAGGCAAAATAGATTTTTATCTATATTTGGCTTCACTCTTAGTATTGAAACCATAAAATAGCATCAAAAGTAGAGCGTCCGTTCAATTCCTGACAGAAAACAGGGATAACCTCTTTCCGTTCCCCATCACTGATAATAGGATTTCAAATCAAAGAGTACTATGACCCTAAAATCCCCAATATTCATCGCCGTTGGCTACCTACTGGTTGCCATGATGGCCATCCAATCTGGCTCTTCACTTGCTAAACAGCTGTTCCCCATTGTTGGCCCAGGGGGAACGGTCGCACTTCGGATTAGTCTTGCAGCACTCATTCTATTGATGGTATTTCGTCCTTGGCGTATATCCCTCACACTCTCGCAGTGGCGTTCTATGATCATCTATGGCACCAGCTTAGGTGGAATGCAGATCCTATTTTATTTTGCCATTGAACGTATTCCATTAGGAATTGGGGTCGCACTTGAATTCTCAGGCCCACTACTTCTTGCGCTCTTTTCTTCAAAACGGAAACTCGACATCGTCTGGGTGGCCTTTGCGATTTGCGGCATGTTGTTACTACTACCAGATATGACGGGAGTCGATGCCTTAGATCCTATCGGAGTGTTATTGGCACTCAGCGCTGGCGGTTGCTGGGCAGGGTATATTTGGTTTGGTCAACGAGCAGGCAGTGTTGGCTCTGGTGGAATGACGGTCGCCATTGGCATGACGATAGCGGCAATCATTATCTTTCCTATTGGTGCAATGACCGCCACATCAAGTATTTTTACATGGTCCGTGTTACCCATGGCACTAACCATTGCTCTGCTCTCCAGTGCACTCCCATACAGCCTAGAGATGCTAGCGTTAAAACGACTTTCTACTCAACATTTCAGTGTCATGATGAGTTTAGAACCTGCGATAGCTGCCATGGCGGGCTTTCTCATTTTGAGTGAACAACTCGCACTCTCACAATGGTTGGCGATTGGCCTTATCATCAGCGCCTCCATGGGAAGTACACTAAGTGCACAGAGGAAAAAAACAGACGGTTAGGTCGTTTTTCCTTATCAAATTATCAAATTTCCAACAAAAAAGCCGAGAATAAACATCTCGGCTTTTTGACAATACTTATATTCGATTAACCCTATTTATTTTCGATGACCCAGTTTCACCGTACCATCGGTTTGGAACCAAAGAGTCTCGGTCCGACGACGCCCCAATAAGATTGGCCCATCATCATAGAAAAGAAAATTTTTCCAGTTTCTTTTAAACACAGACCATTTGGTTTCAATCACATTATATTTCTCATAGCAGAAATAGATCGTAACATCATCTTGCCAATCAATATGCGCTAAAATGGCTTGTGGTAACTCAGCTTCATCACTTTCCCACTCAGCCATCCAATCCACCTGTTCTGTCCAACTGCCGGGTTTACTTGGCCAATCTTGAGAACTGAATCGATCGGCATCAGGGCTCTGAGCACTGACATTTTCTTTCCAAAACTGAGCAGAACGCATGGGCGTCATGGGCTTAATCTGTGCCAATTCTGGCTCTGATATCGGCATTGACTGATGAGTAAAAATCCATTTCCTTGGGTATTGTTCCAAAGGCAAATACGACATGAAATGTCCTTAGATGTTAATCCACCCCACATTGGGTCGGAGAGAATAAATAAACATTATTTCGGTAAATTGGCTTGCCAATTTGGGTTTATTAATGAAGTGAGTATATGGTCTTGCCACTGGCCATCAATCAGTAAGTAATCTTTTGCTAAGCCTTCACGCACAAAGCCTAATCGCTCCAATACCGCAGCACTACGGGTATTATGAGGCATGTAAGCCGCCATAATGCGGTGCATATTTTGCTGTTCAAACAAATACTGACATGCCAGAGTCAACGCTCTTGTCATGATATAACGACCTTGTGCATTTTCGGCTAATGAGTAACCAACATGACACGCGTAAAAAGGAAATCGCGTCAAGTTACTAAACGAAATTGTCCCCAACATAGCTTGGCTTTTTGCATCAATAATGAGCAGGTAGTAGCCTAGAGCCAGCTTATGCAGCTCATCAAGCTTAAGCAATTTTTGCTGCCATCCCGTCACTTGAAAAAAGCCCGCTTCTCGTTTGGGTTCCCAAGGCTTGAGATAGTCACGATTATCGGTAAAGTATTGGACGATCATCAACGCGTCCTCTCGCCTTGCGGTTCGGACAATGATCTCCCCATCGGTTTGATAAACGGAGTACAATGATGTGTCCATCAACGTTTCCTTATCCCATAATCCCGTAATTTATTGGCCACTGACGTATGTGACACATTCAGTCTTTTAGCTAACTTACGGCTAGAAGGGAACGATTGATATAACTTATCAAGAATTTGTGCTTCATACGCTTTCATGATTTCATCCAGAGGACCATCAAGGTTTACACTCGCCAAACCAGAAGTGCCCGCTTCCAGTGGTGGAAGGTGGAAATAATCGACACGTAAAAAATTATCTGGCATTTCAGTTAAAGCCCGTAAAACCATATTATCTAACTGGCGTATGTTACCCGGCCAAGGGTAATGGGTAAGTTGGTCAAGCAGATCGTCAGCCAGTTCAGGTTTAACCATACCTAACTTCTGTGTATGCTTCGCAATAAAGAGTTCTAACAAAGGCTGAATATCACTCGGACGTTCACGTAATGGCGGAATACGTACGGTCAGCACGTTCAATCGATAGAAGAGATCTTCCCGAAAACGACCAGATTCAGCGAGGTCGGCGAGATGGTGGCGCGTAGACGCGATAACTCGCACGTCGACATGCATTTCATGCTCTTCTCCCACCCGACGGAAAGTACCATCTTGTAAAAAACGCAGCAGTTTAATTTGCAGATGTGGGCTCATTTCACCGATTTCATCAAGAAAAACGGTTCCCCCATTCGCCTGCTCAAAAATACCTTTGTGCCCTTGTTGATGGTTGAACGAACCGGGGGCATGACCAAATAGCTCGGTTTCTGCCACATCGTCGGGCATAGAAGCACAGCTCAATACTAAAAAAGGGGAATTAGAACGATGGGAACGATGATGGCAAGCCCGAGCTAGCATCTCTTTTCCTGTTCCGGTTTCTCCTTCTAACAAGAGCGGTTGATCTAACATCGCCAGCTTTTTCGCATAATTCATTAATGACTTATGGCGGTTAGATACCCCAACAAAGTGTTCAAAACCTAAGTTATTATGAACAGGTAGGTGACTATCTTGCTGAGAAGAGGCCAATTGAACACGTAAAATCATCATGCAACTGGCAAGTGTAGATTGTTGGGACTCATCACGAATATAAACGGGCATCAGCTCCATTCTATAATCCAGCCCTTCAATCACCACCTCTTCTCGAATTCGAGCTTTACTGCCTTCGACCCATCGTGAAAAATTAAATGAAGGCAACAGCTGAGTGATTTGCCGACCAATCACTTCGTCGCTATTTTTATTAAATAGGGCTAGTGCACTTTGATTCGCCATGTCAACCGCCCCCTTTAAGTCGATAGCTAGTACAGCATCAGGAAGATTATCAAGCAGTGAGATAAGCTCTGTATTATGTCTTTCCATCGGCATAAACTGGATTTTACGAACATCTTTGACCCCAGAAATACGACGAATTTCAGCCATCAGTTCACTGAAAGTATCAAAATCAATATCGGGGCAGTTGAGGTAAATAATCCCTACGACATCAATTTCGATGCCTCGAAGATCGATGTTTTTCGAGGCGAGAATATCAAGCAGCTCTCGAGTTAACCCAAGTCTGTCTTCACAAAAAACTTCAAGGCGCACTGAATTGTATCCTAGTCAGAAAGTGTCACGAAAAGTTGACACTAGTGTCTATCAAGGTATAAAAAGCGTCAAGCGATTCTCTGCAAAATCCCTAGGAAATCCCACACAAAACCCACTATCGATTATTTAGACACCAAAGCCGTTATCTTGGCGACAATCTGCTGACGAATTTCACGCAGCTTCACCCTACGCTCTGTTTGCCAAGGTAAAGGACGCAGTAAGGCCATCGCTTTTAATCCTAACCGAGCCGTCAGCAGACCTACCCCTAATCCTTGCCCAGCTCGAGCAGAAACTTTCTTAGTAAAATCCATCGAAAGCAGATCCATACTTACGTCAATAGCCACTTCACTCACTCCCGCCAACGCCATATTGACCAACACCGCCTTAAACAGTTGTATGCGCGACCAGTACCCTAATTCTATCCCGTATACTTTCGCTAATTGATCAATCATTTTAAAGTTACGCCATGCAACAAACAGCATATCGACTAATGCCAATGGGCTGATGGCAACCAAGACCGCGGCTTCAGTCGCATGGCGTGAGACAATTTGGGTTGCCTTTTTATCTTGCTCACTCACCACCATCGCGTCATACAATTCTATAATATCGGCATCACTGTGGCTGTCATTGACACTATTTAACCAACGCTGATAAACCTCGCTCTGCTGATTAATATGCGCGTGCTGGGCTAAGTTTTCACAAAAACGGAGGCCTTCTCCCACTGCATCCTGTAAAATCAGACTTTCAGCCTGCTCTTGAACTGAGAAATGCTGACGAAGCTTACGCAGCTTCCACAATTCTCGACTTATACTGCCGATCCCCAATCCCGCTAACCCAGCCAGAAAACCACTCCATGCGAGAGCAAGCCAATCGGCAGTTTGAATCGATGTCCAGATAGAATCCATGGCTTGCCAGCCAATCAAACCAGAAAACAGCATTAACAGAGTAACGATACCCCCTTTTCTTCTTTTAGAAGGGCGAATAATCTGCTCAAGTTTAACTTCAGTCTCCCCCTCTTCTTCCACCGTCACTTCAGGCACAAACTGCACAGACTCCGTAAACGCAATTTGAGTCGTCAATGTTTCTGTTACGTCAGCCTGTTTTAACGGCTGGTTAAAGACTTGCTTACTTTTTAAATCACTCATTTCAGCTTATCTCCTAATAACGTTTCTAACGCTTTATCCATCCGAATATGCAGGCAAGGTTGATCGACATTGCTAGGCATAGGACGAAAGGCGACGAAATCAAACGAATGTTGCTGCCAATAATCTGGACTAGGCAATTTCTTAGGCACTTCTCCCGGGAAAAGGGTGATACTCTCGCCCGTCAAGCGGGTTCCCTGAATGGCGGATATGGGATTCTGGGCAGTTTCAATGTATCCAGACTGAGTGGCTCGGATTGAAGCCAAACTTAGGCAACTCATGGCAATATTTTCATAAGCAGCGTGCTGCCATGCAGGATGGATCATCTGCTGTAATAATGAAACCATATTGGGATGTTGATCTGGCGTGACGTGATCCGCTTTGGTTGCCGCAAACACGATTTTATCTATTTTGGGGGCAAACAAACGGTTAAGTAAGCCATTTCGTCCATAACGGAAACTATGCATAATTTGTTCAATCGCACCACGCATATCCATGAATGACTCATAACCCGAGTTTAAAGGCGATAAGCAATCAACTAAGACGATTTGTCGGTCAAACGTTGAGAAATGATGCTTATAAAATCGCTTAACCACTTTACTTTGGTACTCTTGATAACGAGCATTAAGTAAATCGAACATCGAATGTTTCGCAATTTTGCCATCCTCCTTGACGGCTAGGCATGGAAAAAATTGCAAAACAGGAGCCCCCGCCAGCTCTCCCGGTAAAACAAAGCGCCCAGGCTGCACCCAATGTAGCCCTTGTTGCTTACATTGATGAAGATAATCGGTATACAAGGCCGCAATATGCGCTAAAGTTTTTTCATCTGCCTCTTGATTCAGATCTAAGGCGTTGAGTTCACGTAACCAAGGTTGAGCTAACTCGGCTCGGATGCCATGCAAAGCGTTTATCTGCAATGCTGACCACGTCATAAAATCTATACCCAACATCGGTAAATCCAATAGCCATTCACCGGGGTAATCAACAATATCGAGATATAATGTGGCGGTACTTCCGAGCAGCCGTTTGCTACGTTTTTCAGGACGATACTTAATAGCTAAGCGGATTTCACTCACATCTCGGGTTGGTACAGGCCACATGGGAGGCGATTGATGCAGTTGATCCATCGCTTCATCATAACTAAAACGAGGAATCATTAAATTACTTTGTGGAACACGTTTCGCACCAATAATACGCTTGTCTCTCGCCGCGGAAAATAGAGGCAAGTGATCATGAGTGGAGGTGTGCAGCAGTTGATTGACTAAGGAACCGATAAACGCCGTTTTACCTGCTCGAGAAAGCCCTGTCACCGCTAAACGGACATGAGAATCTAAACCTCGATGAATAAAATCACTGACTTCTTGACCAATGCGCTTCATGAATAACTCAGACCTCGCTGGTGAGATTTTATTGTAAAAATTAAAATAAAGATGCGGTAACGTGGAGAAGCAAAAAACGATTAACGACTCTCAGCGAAACCACAATGATAGTGTGCATAATAACTTGGTAATGCAAGAGAAGAATAAAAAGCCTCTGAAATGCTTCAAAGGCTTCATTTCCATACTCAGCACACACTCAAGTTAAATGGCACACTATGGCATATCGTGAACGCAGTACGTTTTAATCATCTTCAATTAACTTGTAAATAACGAACAAACTAATCTGTAGTATGACGAACAATACAATCGAAATGATCACATATCTATTATCAAATAGACTGACTCCGTGAAGGACTAAATCATACATTAGAAAGATGCCGATAATAATGGCAATCGCCATTTGTAAAATTCGTATAAAGCGTGGCATTTTCTTCTCCTGAGAATTCAATTAGTTGCTCTAGTATATACTCAACAGGCCTTAATACACAAAAGGTGTAGCCATCGCTACACCTTTTGGTTACTTCAAACTCAGTTGTCAATAAATTGAAGTTACTTTGCAGCTTCCGCAATTTTTACCCGCCAAGTATCAGGGCCAATTTGATGGGCATTTGCCCCTGTTGAATCAACCGCAACACTCACGGGCATATCTTCAACTTCAAATTCGTAAATCGCTTCCATCCCCAAATCTTCAAAAGCCACAACACGAGCCTTTTTAATCGCTTTCGCCACTAAGTAAGCCGCTCCACCAACGGCCATCAGATAAACCGCTTTGTTTTTCTTAATGGATTCTACGGTTGCAGGGCCACGCTCGGCTTTCCCGATCATGCCCATCACCCCAACTTCTTCCAGCATCATATCGGTAAATTTATCCATGCGGGTAGAGGTTGTTGGACCAGCAGGCCCCACCACTTCATCACCCACCGCGTCAACAGGGCCAACGTAGTAGATAAATTTACCTTTCAAATCGACACCTTCTGGCAAGCTTTCACCATTTTGTAGCATCGTTTGAATACGTTTATGTGCCGCATCTCGACCCGTCAAAATTTTACCAGAAAGCAGTACTGTTTCTCCGGTTTTCCAAGTCTCGATTTCTTGCTGTGTAACCGTATCCAGATTCACTCGACGAGTATTTTCACCCGCTTCCCAAGTGATTTGTGGCCAGTCTTCTAACTTAGGTGGCGTTAATTCTGCGGGGCCAGAACCGTCTAGCGTAAAATGTACATGACGCGTTGCTGCACAGTTCGGGATTAAACACACCGGTTTTGATGCCGCATGGGTTGGCGCTGTTTTGATTTTTACGTCAACGACCGTGGTTAGCCCACCCAGCCCTTGTGCACCAATACCGAGCTTATTCACTCGGTTAAAGATGTCTAACCGAAGCTCTTCTTCTGCATTCTGTGGGCCGCGCTCAATTAACTCTTGAATATCGATGTGCTCCATCAAAGACTCTTTGGCTAAAACGGCCGCTTTTTCAGCCGTTCCACCAATGCCGATCCCTAGCATACCGGGAGGACACCAGCCCGCACCCATGGTTGGTAGCGTTTTTTCTACCCATTCAGCAATATCGTCCGATGGATTCAGCATCGCCATTTTCGTTTTGTTTTCACTACCACCACCTTTGGCGGCGATTTGAATCTCAACTTTATCTCCCGGTACCATGTTAATGTGTACAACGGCTGGCGTATTGTCTTTTGTGTTGATGCGTTTACCCGCAGGATCCATCAATACAGATGCTCGTAGCGGATTATCGGGATTCGTATAAGCCTGACGAACCCCTTCATCAACCATTTGTTGCACGGTCATATCGGTCGCGTCCCATTGAACGTCCATACCAATATTGACAAAACAAGTCACAATCCCGGTATCTTGACAAATCGGACGATGCCCTTCAGCTGACATTCTTGAGTTAATCAGAATTTGTGCAATCGCATCTTTTGCCGCTTGGCTTTCTTCACGGTAGTAGGCTTGTTCTAGTGCTTGAATAAAATCCAGAGGGTGGTAGTAAGAAATGTACTGAAGAGCATCAGCAACACTGCTGATCACATCTTGCTTGCGTATAACCGTCATTGCATGCCTCGTTATCATTATGCTTCCATGGGCCAGCGCTTAAATAATGGTGTACTCGAGCGTCAGTAATGCCAGAAGGCGAAAATCGACTGAATTGAACACATTACATCAAATAGCAACTTTTAGAGTTTTATACTCTTACAACCTCAAGAAATCCGCTTGTTTTGCTCACGGCTTGAGGTTATGCCTCTATATGATACTCTTGCTTTCCTCAACACGCTATGCAGTGAAGTGTCCCTTTGTCACAAATTACACAAATGAATACCAACGAACCAAAAACCGTGCAAATTCAGTCTATCGGCTACCAAAAAAACCTTGCGCATCAGATTTTTTCACACATTGAGCATTTACCTTGGGCGATGTTATTACGCTCTCCATCAGAGCAGCATGAAGACAGCCGATTTGATATTCTGGTCGCTAATCCTATTGTAACCTTGACCACCTTTGCGGATACAACAGAAATTCGAGAACCCGAAGGTGTGACATTGTCACAAACAGATCCTTTTACACTCCTCGCTCAATTACAAGCCCTCTATTTACCTAGTTTGGCTATTCAAGAGGAACTCCCTTTCGTGGGAGGAGCCGTTGGCTATTTTAGTTATGATTTAGGCCGTCGCGTGGAAAAATTACCCTCTATCGCTAAGCACGACCTATCGATACCAGACATGGCATTCGGTCTTTATGAATGGGCAATCATAATCGACCACCATCAACAATCAGCGTGCTGGGCCGGCCAACATCTGGACAAAGCACAAGCATGGCTAAATTCCCAGACTCAAGTTTCGCCTCTTCCTTTTAAACTCACTACAGCTTGGCAATCCAATATGTCCGCCGAACAATATCAGCAGAAATTTACTCAGATTCAAGAATACTTACGCTCAGGTGATTGTTATCAAATCAATCTCGCGCAACGCTTTCAAGCTGGGTATCTTGGCAGTGAATGGTTGGCTTACCAAAAACTAGAGCAAGTCAATCAGGCCCCTTTTTCAGCTTTCATACGCCTTAAAGAAGGCGCAATCCTCAGCGTTTCACCTGAACGTTTTTTACTGGTCAATCAAAACGAGATTGAAACGAAACCGATTAAAGGAACCCGTCCTCGCAGTGAGGACCCAGAACAAGATGCAAGCAATGCAAGAGAACTGGCTTGCGCTGAGAAAGATCAAGCAGAAAATTTAATGATCGTCGATCTACTGCGTAATGATATTGGACGGGTCGCTAAACCCGGAAGCGTTCATGTCCCTAAACTATTTACCATTGAAAGCTTTCCTGCCGTCCACCACTTAGTGAGTACGATTCGAGCTAAACTGGATGCGCAGTATCAAACAACCGATTTGTTGCGAGCCAGTTTTCCCGGCGGCTCCATCACAGGAGCCCCTAAAATACGGGCAATGGAAATCGTTGAAGAGTTAGAGCCGCACCGTCGAAGTGCTTATTGCGGCTCTATCGGTTATATCAGCCGCCATGGGCGTATGGATACCAATATTAGCATCCGAACCTTGATAGCCCACCAGCAGCAATTGTATGCTTGGGCAGGAGGTGGCATCGTTGCCGACAGCCAATGTGATGCAGAATATCAAGAAACATTAGATAAACTCAGTCGTATTTTGCCTATTCTTAAATAATAAGACCAGATAGAAACCAAGGGCCTATGGGAATAACTCACGTGGATATTGCTAACGTTAATAAAACACAATTAATGCAAAGCTTTCTTTTAACCATGCCTGCGGCCTATCATGCTCAGTCTCTTCTGCGTGTCGCCCATTTATCGCCAAATTCATTACGAAAAGCATCCGTTTTAGTGGGGTTTGTCGAACGTGAAAATGGGCTCAATATTGTCTTAACAAAACGAGCCGCTCACCTTAAACATCACCCCGGGCAAATCAGTTTTCCCGGTGGGAAATATGAAGAGAGTGATGGTTCACTCTATCAGACAGCCAAACGTGAAGCACAAGAAGAAATTGGGGTATCAAGCAACGAAATCGAGATTTTAGGCCAGCTACCCGAGCTGGTCACTGTCAGCCATTTTGCCGTAACCCCCGTTGTTGCATTCATTGATGCTAATTATAAAACGCGTATCGATCGCAATGAAGTGGAGGAGGTTTTTGAAATTCCAGCCAACTATTTGCTGGATCAACGTAAACTCTACAGCAGCACTTTTCAGATACAAAATACCCTACATAGAGTATTTGCTATTCCATATAAACATCATTTTATATGGGGTATGACCGCTCAAATCATCCAAGCTCTGCAAAACCATATTAATCTGTCTCGTTAGCCAAATTTATCGTCTTTCACAGCACTCTTTTTTCATATTCACCTTTCTTCGCACAAGAAAAGCAAACGTTTGGTATCAATAAAACCCTATCAAAAACACCATTAGATAACTTTATCTAATCCATATATTAACATTTTTCACATGTAGCACAGTTTTTTCGTGATCGTGAGTCGGTTTTTGACATATCATTCAGTAACACAGGTAATACATGATTTAGATCTATTTTTTATTGTAAGAAAAACTGCAAAATTGCACCCGATTTATTTCCTGTTCCCAAAATGAGTAAATTAAACATGAATACAACCACAAAGGTTTTATCGACCACACAATCTGCTGGTAAATGGACCTATAAAGATTTCGTATGGTCACTGTCACTCTTCGGCACCGCCGTCGGGGCTGGCGTCCTATTTTTGCCGATTAAGGCAGGGGCGGGAGGCTTTTGGCCATTAGTTATTCTAGCCCTACTTGCTGCACCTATGACTTGGTTTGCCCATAAAGGATTAGCACGTTTTGTACTTTCAGCGAGCAAACCTGATTCCGATATTACCGATACGGTTGAAGAACACTTTGGTAAAACTGGCGCTAACCTTATCACTTTTGCTTACTTTTTTGCCATTTACCCTATTGTTCTTATCTATGGTGTCGGTATTACTAATACCGTTGATTCTTTCTTAGTTCACCAAGTTGGTATGGCATCCATTCCTCGTTGGCTACTTTCTGGTGCTCTCATTACCGCAATGACGGCGGGTGTCGTTTTTGGTAAAGAACTGATGCTAAAGGCCACTTCGGCTATGGTTTACCCCTTAGTCTTTATCCTGCTTGCGCTTTCTCTATTCCTAATTCCTGATTGGAATACTTCAATGATGGAAAGCTCACCAGATTGGTCTTCGCTCCCATTAGTAGTATGGCTTGCGATTCCTATTATCGTCTTCTCTTTTAACCACAGCCCTATTATTAGCCAGTTTACTAAAGTACAACGCCTTGAGCATGGTGATAAAGCGGTAGCAAAAACAGATATGATTACCGCAGGCTCAGCAATGATGCTGATGGGATTTGTGATGTTTTTTGTCTTCTCTGTAGTACTTTCTCTGACCCCAGAGCAATTACATATGGCGCAGGAACAAAACATCAGTGTATTGTCTTACCTAGCGAATGTGCATGAATCTCCGCTTATCTCTTATTTAGGCCCTATTGTTGCTTTTGCAGCGATTACCTCTAGCTACTTTGGCCACTTTTTAGGTGCCCATGAAGGCTTAGTTGGGTTGGTCAAATCACGTAGCCAACTGTCGACAACGAAAATTGAAAAGATCTCATTGCTGTTCATTGTTCTGACTACTTGGGTGATTGCTATCATTAACCCTAGTATCCTCGGCATGATTGAAACCATGGGGGCTCCCATGATTGCGGCCATCTTGTTCATACTGCCTGTTTTTGCGATGCGCAATGTACCAGCAATGGCAAAGTATAAAACCTCTGCTCCTGTACAAATTTTTACAGTTATTTGTGGTTTTGCCGCCATTAGTTCTGTAATCTACGGCGCTCTTTAATCTCTGAATCAATGTATGAGATTAAAAACATAAAATAGAATGATAAGAAGGCCTCCCTTTTTTAAGGGGGGCCTGATTTTGAGGTAATCAATATGATTAGTGTATTTGATATCTATAAAATTGGTGTCGGACCATCAAGCTCACACACGGTTGGCCCAATGAAAGCGGGAAAACAATTTATTGATGACCTCCGCGCAATGGGAAAATTGCGTGACATCACTAAAATAACCGTGGATGTTTATGGATCATTATCACTGACAGGGAAAGGTCACCATACGGATATCGCCATTGTTATGGGCTTGGCAGGTAATACGCCTGAAAAAGTCGATATTGATGCAATTCCAAATTTCATGGCTCGCGTTGAAGAAACCGAGCGACTTCCAGTCGGTATGCACTGTCATACGGTCGACTTCCCTCGTGAAGGAGGCATGAATTTCCACAAAACGAACTTGTCTTTACATGAGAATGGAATGCAAATCCACGCTTGGATCGATGATGAAGTCGTTTATGCTAAAACCTACTATTCTATTGGTGGTGGCTTTATTGTTGATGAAGAAAGCTTTGGAAAAGCCATTGATTCCCCCATCCAAGTACCTTATCCATTTAGCAGTGCTGAGCAACTGATTAACCAGTGTCAAGAACATGGCTTATCGATCAGTACACTCGTGATGGCAAATGAAAAAGCGATGCACTCTGATGAAGAAGTTCACAGCTATTTTGCTAATATCTGGCGGACAATGCGTGAATGTATGGAACGCGGAATGAGCACAGAGGGCATTTTACCCGGACCGCTACGCGTACCTCGCCGAGCCGCGGCCTTGCGCCAACAATTATTAACCTCAGAAAAAACCACTAATGATCCCATGGCCGTGGTGGACTGGGTCAATATGTATGCCTTTGCTGTCAATGAAGAAAATGCAGCAGGTGGACGAGTCGTCACCGCACCAACAAATGGCGCTTGTGGCATCATTCCCGCCGTTCTGGCCTATTACGATAAATTCATCCAAACCGTCACCGAAAAAGATTACATTCGTTATTTCGCCGCATCAGGTGCGATTGGGGGTCTTTATAAGCAAAATGCATCCATTTCTGGTGCCGAAGTAGGTTGCCAAGGGGAAGTGGGCGTCGCCTGCTCAATGGCAGCGGCAGGCTTAGCGGAACTACTCGGCGGTAGCCCTGAACAAGTGTGTATGGCCGCAGAAATCGCTATGGAACATAACTTAGGCTTAACGTGCGATCCTGTCGCTGGCCAAGTACAAGTTCCCTGCATTGAACGCAACGGGATTGCTGCGGTTAAAGCCATTAACTCCACTCGTATGGCTATGCGTCGCTCTTCCGCTCCACGCGTTTCCTTAGACAAAGTGATTGAGACGATGTTAGAAACAGGAAAGGATATGAATGCCAAATACCGTGAAACCTCCCAAGGTGGATTAGCGGTTAAAGTGATCTGCTAATTCTTTCCTAAAACATTCATCTCTCCAAGCCTGATGCTTCTGCGTCAGGCTTTTTATTTCGCCTTTACCTATCTTTACTTAGCTTTACCAAACAACCACTTGTTTTATCTCAAGATAACGTTATAAATGGTGATAATCATTCTCTTTTATATGCTGGTTCACCTTATTACCATGTCATCCTCTATTACTAAGAAAACCACTCTCACGCTGTTGATCGTCATTTTGATCCTTATCGCACTGGGTTATACCTTGTATCCCAAACCCAAAGCGGCAACCTACGTCACCGATACCGTTCAACGCGGTAATATCGAAGAAACCGTGCTTGCTACCGGAATGCTACAAGCTTCAAAGCTAGTGGCAATTGGGGCTCAAGTCTCAGGTCAAATTGAGACACTGGCCGTCAATTTAGGGGATCATATTCGACAAGGCGATTTAGTGGCTCAAATCGACAACCTGACTCAGCAAAATAAACTCAAAGAAGCCCAAGCCTCATTGAACAGCTTAAATGCACAATATCAAGCCAAACAGGCGTTGATTCGTCAAGCTCAAGCTGAATTTAACCGACAAAAAGCCATGTTGGCAGAGAATGCTAGCTCACAAGCCGATTACGAAGCCGCTCAGGCATCACTTGCCGTGTATAATGCAGAACTTAAACAGCTAGAAGCACAGCAAGAGCAAGCAAAAATTAATGTGGATAGCGCCAAACTCGACCTCAATTACACCACCATTCGAGCGCCGATGGATGGAACGGTGGTTTACAATGCAGTTGAAGAAGGCCAAACGGTTAATGCTAATCAAACCACCCCCACGATTATTGAGCTAGCAGTCCTCGATACCATGACGGTAAAAGCTCAAATATCGGAAGCCGATATCATTAAAGTCACTCCGGGGTTACCCACTTATTTCACCATTCTAGGCCAGCCCAATAAACGTTATTCCAGTACATTACGTGCTATTGAACCCGGTCCAACATTAATGACAGGCAATGACAGTAACCTTTCAATCAGTAATGACGAAGCGATTTACTATCATGGCTTGTTTGATATTGATAACTCTGATGGACTATTACGTATCGGCATGACGGCTCAAGTCACCATTGTTTTACGCCGCTCAGAAAATACGCTATTGATCCCCGCTCAAGTGCTCATCAGACAACCGGGACCAAAACCTCGCTACCAAGTTCCGGTATTAGAAAATGACCAACCTGTGTTTCGTGATGTCAAAATTGGCATCAACAATAAAGTGAATGTAGAAATTCTTGAAGGGCTCAATGAAGGCGATACTCTGATTTTAGGCATGCCAAACACACTCAGTGACAACACGAGCCGTCGTATGGGTCCACCGGGGATGCGTTTCTAATGTCGGATGCTTTATTAAAAATCGTCAATGTTTCCCGCCATTTTACTTCTGGCGATGAAACGCTCACTGTCTTAAAAGAGATCGATCTTACCATTACTCGAGGTGAAATGGTTGCCATTGTTGGCGCTTCTGGTTCAGGTAAATCGACCTTAATGAATATCTTAGGCTGCTTAGATACGCCAAGCTGTGGTGAATATTGGATCAACGGACAGAACACCTCACAACTGAATTCTGATCAACTGGCTGAGCTACGCCGTGAATATTTTGGGTTTATCTTTCAACGCTACCACCTGTTAGGGGATTTAGATGCCTTAGGGAATGTGGAGGTTCCGGCTATTTATGCTGGATACGATAAACAGGCTCGCCATGAAAGAGCGCGTAAACTGCTTGAACGATTAGGCCTAGCCGACCGGCTGGATCACAAGCCGAATCAACTAAGCGGTGGGCAGCAACAACGGGTTTCCGTTGCTCGGGCCCTCGTTAATGGAGGAGATGTGATTCTTGCCGATGAACCGACGGGGGCGCTTGACAGTAAAAGTGGTTCGGAAATGATGCAACTGCTGCAAGAGCTACATAGCCTTGGGCACACCATCATTATCGTTACTCACGATATGCATGTGGCTCAGTATGCTGATCGCATCATTGAGATCAAAGATGGTGAAATTCTCAGTGATCGTATCAAACCCTCGACGAGTGATACTGCTCTACGGCCAAGCGCCCTTCCCCATAGCACTCCTCCATTCAATACCTCGACTCTCGGTCGTAGCCAAAAGTGGATCGACAATTTTTGGGAAGCGTTAAAAATGGCGCTTTTAGCCATGTCAAACCATCGGTTAAGAACCTTCTTAACTATGCTCGGAATCATCATTGGGATTGCATCGGTGGTTTCCGTTGTGGCGCTCGGAAATGGCTCACAAAAGTCGATTTTAGAAAGCATTGCCTCTATGGGCACCAACACGATTGATATTATGCCCGGAACGGGCTTTGGTGACCGACGTTCAGGGCGAATTCGAACGTTAACCGCAGAAGATGCTCAAGCGCTGCAATCACTGCCGTTTATTGACAGTGTCACCCCCACCGTCAATAGTTCCGCCACCATCAAATTTAGTAATCAATCGGTCACCGCTTCCATACAAGGGGTTGGGCCTGATTTTTTCCGAGTTCGTGGCTATGAACTTGCCAAAGGACAATATTGGGATCAGTCCAGTGTTGATCACTTAGCCCAAGAAGCCGTCATCGATCACAATACATTAACGGCGCTTTTTGCTGATGAAAATCCCATCGGTAAAGTCATTTTTGCAGGTAAACTGCCTATCCGAATTATTGGTGTGACTGCGGCCAAAGAGAGCGCATTTGGCAATAATGACTCCCTCAATATATGGGTTCCTTACAGTACAATTAATGCACGGATGATGCGTCAAACCCATCTCAATCGAATTACCGTGCGTCTTGATGACAACATCCCCAGTAATGCGGCAGAACAAGCCATTATCTCTTTATTAACCATGCGCCATGGTACTAAAGACTTTTTCACGATTAATACCGACACCATTCAACAAAACATCCAAAAAACAACCGCCACCATGACTTTACTCATCTCCGCCATTGCCGTTATTTCGTTAATTGTTGGTGGCATTGGCGTCATGAATATTATGCTGGTTTCGGTCACCGAACGTACCCGAGAAATCGGGGTGCGAATGGCCGTAGGTGCAAGGCAGCATGACATTTTACGTCAATTTCTTATCGAAGCCGTGCTTGTGTGTTTGTGCGGTGGGGTCATCGGAATTGCCCTCGCCTATTTAATCGGAGTTGGTTTTTCCTCGTTCGGTAGTAGTTTTACCTTGATCTATTCTACCTCCTCGATCGTCTCTGCATTTTTGTGCTCAACATTAATTGGCGTTTTATTTGGCTATCTTCCTGCGAAAAATGCCGCTCAGCTAAACCCTATTGATGCGCTTGCTCGGGAGTAAACATGTTACCTTCAACTCAATATTCAAGCTTAGCTTTATCCATGTTGCTACTGTTTGGCTGTTCCTCTCACTATGAACCCGTAGAACCTTCTGTTTTTATTGCCACTGATTGGCATACGCCTCAACAAGACACCAATACGGTGTGGGAAAGCCAGTGGTGGAAAAACTTTCAAGATCCTAAGCTTGATCTGTTAGTCGAGCGCGTTCTGTCCACGAACCACGACCTTGCATTAGCGACGCTCACTTTAAAACAAGCTCGCTTAAACGCTAACCTAGACAGAGATCAACGGATTCCCGATCTCGCTGCTGGGGTATCCGGCAACCGTTCAAAAGATCTCAACCATGGCGACACGTCTAACAACTATCAGGCTAAAATCAGCGTCAGTTATGAAGTGGACTTATGGGGTAAGCTTTCAGCGACGATTGATGAAAGTCAATGGCTGGCCCTCGCAACGCAACAAGAGCGAGAAGCAACCGCACAAAGTTTAGTAGCAACCACCGCCCAACTCTATTGGCAAATCGGCTATTTAAAACAACGAATCCGTTTAAGCCAACAAGATATTGATAACGCCATACAAACATTCAACCTTGCTCAAAGCCAATATGCCCATGGTGCGAGCTCACGCTTGACCATGTTAGAAGCCAAACGCTCACTGGCTGGATTGGAAGCGGCACACCGTGATTATCAGCAACAATATCGACAAGCCAGTAATGCCTTAGCTATTTTGTTTGAGCAGGATCCAGATCAAGCCGATATTGAAATTAATCAACTGCCAGAGCAACCCCTACCTTCGATTTCAGCAGGAATACCCGCAGAGGTTTTGGCACGCAGGCCCGATGTCAAACAAGCCTTATATCAACTTCAAGCTTTTTTGGCTGCTAAGGAAAGCACTCGTCGTAGTTATTTTCCCGCGCTCACTCTGACTGGGGCACTGGGAGGATCTTCGACGGAATTAAAGAAACTACTGAGCGATC
The DNA here is from genome assembly GCF_900167345.1 of Vibrio cincinnatiensis DSM 19608. Classification (GTDB taxonomy): domain Bacteria; phylum Pseudomonadota; class Gammaproteobacteria; order Enterobacterales; family Vibrionaceae; genus Vibrio; species Vibrio cincinnatiensis. Next base: position 239,664 of record NZ_FUXB01000003.1, read on the forward strand.
CCATCGGTACCTTAGGGGCCGACCTGACTCTGCCATTTTTAAATTGGAATGAAATGCAGCTAAAGCGAGACATTGCACAAGTACAGTATGAATCGGCCATCATCACTTATCGCAAGACCTTATATGCCGCCTTTCAGGATGTCGATAATGCCTTATCCGCCCGAGAAAATTATCAGTACCAAGCTGAAAAATTAGTCCAGCAATGGCAAAGCGCCGCTGAAGCAATGCGTATCTATCAAAGCCAATATCAACATGGGGCCATAGAAATTAAAACGCTACTGGATGCCCAAGAAAACGAACGTAATGCACGAGCCGCTTTACTGGAGAACGACTACCATCAACGGGTAACGCTAAGTACCCTTTATCAAAGCCTAGGGGGAGAGACGATCCTCTCAGAGGAAGAGAGTTAAGCCTTTTTGCCCAAGCCTCATGCTTGGGCATCGTATTATCCGGTATACACGCACCCGGCTGTACAGGTTTCTTTAATTTCGACTTTACTCAATAAAGGTAGGTTGGGTTTCAATTGTTGCCAAATCCACTTTGCTAACACTTCACTGGTTGGGTTTTCTAACCCTTCAATGTCATTTAAATAATAGTGATCCAGACGCTCATAAATCGGTTTAAATACCGCTTTAATCTCTGCAAAATCAACGATCCACCCGGTATGGGGATCAACCTCCCCCTCGACATAAAGTCGAACTAAGAAAGAATGCCCATGCAAACGACCACATTTATGCCCTTCTGGCACATGCGGTAAACGATGGGCAGCCTCAAACATAAACTCTTTATAAATTTCGGTTTTCATCTAACGACTCGGGCTTTTGAAAAGAGGGGCCATACTACGGAATCTCATGACATGAGACAAGTACCATCCACACAAGTAAAGTATGCCCTAGGATGGTAAAAATCTTGGCCAATACCCCATGATCAAGGATTAAAATCCGAAAAATTCGCCTTGATCTTGTTCAACATCCCCCTTTCGAACAAGAATTAAGCCGTGAAATGATATTAAAGGTTGATGCGGAAAAATTGACAGGTAATATGTGCCATTGAATTTGTAAAATTTAATCCAACCCAATGTTTAGCCTATTTTTAAACAAAAATACTGTGAATGAACATTGGGTTGAATTTTTACCTCAATGGAGACTATAACAAACATGACTTACGCGCCTGTAAAAGACGTATTAAGCGGTAAGCTTGCAGTAGACAGTGAAGTCACTGTTCGCGGCTGGATCCGTACACGTCGTGATTCCAAAGCTGGAATCTCTTTCCTTGCCATATATGACGGCTCTTGTTTCGACCCGATTCAGGCCGTGGTCCCGAGTAATCTCAATAATTATCAAGACGATGTTTTGAAACTGACCACCGGATGTTCTGTAGAAATTACGGGGACGGTTGTTGAGTCCCCAGCAAGCGGACAAGATTTCGAACTCGCCGCGACCCATGTCAAAGTGGTTGGTTGGGTTGAAGATGCTGAGACTTACCCAATGGCAAAAACTCGTCATTCCATTGAATATTTACGAGAAGTCGCCCACCTACGTCCACGTACTAACGTAATTGGTGCAGTCGCTCGCGTTCGTCACTGCCTCGCTCAAGCCATTCATCGTTTCTACCACGAACAAGGCTACTACTGGGTTTCTGCGCCATTGATCACCGCATCCGATGCGGAAGGTGCTGGGGAAATGTTCCGTGTTTCAACACTAGATATGACCAACTTGCCCCATAAAGACAATGGCGACATCGACTTTAGCGAAGATTTCTTCGGCAAAGAAACCTTTTTAACGGTATCAGGCCAGCTCAACGCCGAAGCTTATGCTTGTGCTTTGAGCAAAGTCTATACCTTTGGCCCCACCTTCCGCGCAGAGAATTCAAACACCAGCCGCCACTTAGCAGAGTTTTGGATGGTTGAGCCGGAAGTGGCGTTTGCTGATCTTAATGATGTAGCAAAACTGGCTGAAGATATGCTCAAATATGTTTTCAATGCCGTACTGACTGAACGTCGTGACGACCTTGAATTCTTTGCTTCTCGCATCGATAAAGACGCCATCACACGTTTAGAGCAGTTTGTTCAATCAGATTTTGCACAGGTTGACTATACCGATGCGATTACGATTCTGCTCGATTCTGGTCGCAAGTTTGAATTTGATGTGGAATGGGGTATCGACCTTTCTTCTGAACATGAACGTTACTTGGCTGAAGAGCACTTTAAAGCACCCGTTATTGTGAAAAACTATCCAAAAGACATTAAAGCCTTTTATATGCGCCTTAATGAAGACGGTAAAACCGTTGCCGCAATGGATGTTTTGGCCCCAGGTATTGGTGAAATTATCGGTGGTTCACAACGTGAAGAGCGTTTAGACGTACTTGATGCACGCATGATTGAGATGGGTATCGACCCTGAACATATGAGCTGGTATCGTGATTTACGTCGTTACGGCACTGTACCACACGCAGGATTTGGTCTTGGTTTCGAGCGCCTCGTTTCTTATGTCACCGGTATGGGTAACGTAAGAGATGTCATCCCATTCCCTCGTACGCCACGTAGTGCTAACTTCTAAACAGCTGGTGTGATCAAAAACCTTCGCTAAGCCGAAGGTTTTTTTCATTTTCCACTGGACTATGGTTGTCACTGCGCAACCAGAAAGGTATAAATAGCTGGAATCAATCTTCTCACCTTAACTTTACATGGATGGATATTATGTTTGAAAAAGTTGTCGCGGCCCCTGCTGACCCAATTCTTGGTTTGACTGAAGAGTTTAAAAATGATCCTCGAAAAGAAAAAATCAACTTGGGTGTGGGCATCTACAAGAATGAAGCAGGTGAAACGCCTGTTCTTGCGACAGTGAAAAAAGCCGAAGCTGCACTGCTTGAATCAGAAAAGACAAAGTCTTATCTGACCATTGAAGGAACGGCCGAGTACGGTCTTGCGGTGCAAAAACTTCTGTTTGGCGATCAATCAACGATCGTCACTGAGAAATTGGCAAAAACGGCCCAAGCCCCGGGTGGTACTGGCGCACTGCGTGTCGCAGGAGAATTCATCAAACGTCAATTAGGTGATGTTAAAGTTTGGATCAGTAACCCAACATGGGCGAACCACCATGGTGTATTTAATGCCGCTGGGCTTGAAACCACTCAATATACTTACTACAACGCAGCAGCTAAAGATAAAGATTTTGCAGCGATGGTTTCCGACCTTGAGCAAGCCAGCGCGGGTGATGTAGTCTTATTTCACGGTTGTTGTCATAACCCAACGGGCATCGATCCAACATTAGAAGAGTGGGAAATTTTAGCAAAACTAGTGGCAGACAAAGGCTTACTTCCACTGTTTGACTTCGCTTATCAAGGTTTTGCAAAAGGGGTAGAAGAAGATGCTGCGGGTCTGCGAATTTTTGCACAACATAATCAAGAAATTTTAGTGGCTAGCTCTTTCTCGAAAAACTTTGGACTGTATAACGAGCGAGTGGGTGCATTCACCTTAGTCGCAGGTTCACCAGCCGTTGCAGAAACCGCCTTTTCCCAAGTAAAAGCCATCATCCGTTCGATCTATTCTAACCCACCGGCACATGGTGCGGCAGTCGTGACTTATATCCTCAACAACGCAGAACTTCGTGCAGAATGGGAAGCAGAAGTAGCTGAAATGCGTGAGCGTATTCAAGAAATGCGTGAGCTCTTTGTAACCAGCCTCAAAGAGCGAGGTGTCACCACTGATTTTAGCTTTATTGAACGTCAAAACGGCATGTTCTCATTCTCAGGGCTCAGTAAAGAACAAGTGCTGCGCTTAAAAGAAGAACTCGCCATTTATATCGTCGGTTCAGGCCGCATCAGTGTGGCAGGAATGACAAAGTCCAACATGTCACCACTGTGTGATGGGATTAAAGCGGTATTATAAACCTTTTCTACTTTTCCCAATTAAAGAGTTGGCCCCTCCAACTCTTTTTTCTTTTCACTTCCTTTCCATACGGATAAAACCGTCCACTCAAGTGGGGATGGTCAGCGTAATAAACTAAAATCGTGTAGTATGTACGACTGGCTAAATCACCTTCTGGCTATTCAACCTTGCCTAAAGCTGATTTATCCCACTCCCATTTTCAGAAAACACAGGAGCCATTTCATGGAAGCCGAACTATTAGAAATAAAAAACTTCCTCGCTCACTATCCTCCTTTCAATGAACTTCCTGACAATATTTTGGAAGATATCGCCCATCATGTAGAAATTGCTTACTTCCGACAAGATACTCCAATCATCCATGCGGGTGATCACATTCAAGATCTGTACATGATAAGAAGTGGAGTGGTTGAAATTTACCGGCGCAAGGGCGAACTGTATAACCGAATCACCGAAGGTGGTCTCTTTGGACAAATGGGGCTTTTGACCAATAATAAAGTCAGCTTTCCCGTTACAGCGATTGAAGACACGTTAATCTACTGCATTCCGGAAGTCGTCTTTCAAAAACTCTATGATGAATATGATACGTTTGCCGATTATGTTGAAGTTCAAGATAATGCACGATTACGCCAAGCCATTTCGAATACAGCTGAACAAAATGATTTAACTACCTCAAAAGTCAAGCGCTTACTCACCCGTGAAGCACCTTTTGTTTATAATGATGCCTCGATTCAAGATGCGGCGATCAAAATGTCCGAAGAAAATGTCTCATCATTATTGATCATTGACCCTAATATCATGCAAGACAATGATGACGACAGCAGCCCAGTAGTTGGAATCATTACTGACCGTGACTTATGCCGACGAGTAATAGCGACCGATCTCGATCATAGCCAACCCGTCACCGAAGTGATGACCAGTGAGGTAATCTCTCTCGATCACAACGCCTATGTTTATGAAGCCATGCTCACCATGCTTCGCTACAACGTACATCATCTTCCCGTACTAAAAGAAAACAACCCCATCGGTATCATAGAAATTACTGATATTGTTCGTTATGAATCGCAAAATTCTCTATTACTCGTCAGTAGTATCTTCCAACAAAACAGTGCAGATGATTTAGCACAGCTCTCTAAACAAGTGAAAGATGCTTTTGTCCGTTTAGTTAATGAAGATGCAAACTCCCATATGGTCGGCACTGCGATGTCAACCATTGGGCGTAGTTTTAAACAGCGTATTATTGAATTAGCAGAAGAAGAGTTTGGCCCTGCCCCCATCCCTTATTGCTTCTTAGCATTAGGGTCAATGGGGCGAGATGAGCAGCTGATCGTCACCGATCAAGACAATGCGATTATTTTAGATGACAGTTATGATGAAACCATCCATGGTGACTACTTTGCCAGACTGGCAACCTTTGTCTGTGATGCATTGGATAAGTGTGGTTATAGCTACTGCACTGGCGATATCATGGCAACCAACCCTATGTGGCGAATGACCCGCCAGCAGTGGGAAGCCTGTTTTGCTGACTGGATTGATAACCCAAACCCGAAAGCCCTGCTTAATGCTTCCATCTTTTTTGATTTAGATGGGGTCTATGGGCGTTTAAAATGGGCAGAACAGCTCAATGGCTTCATTGTGCGTCGAGCAAGACGCAACAACCGTTTTCTCGCTTGTTTGGCACGTAATGCCTTAAATCGTACACCACCACTAGGGTTCTTCAAAAATTTTGTGATGGAAAAAGATGGCCGTCATAACAACTCGATTAACTTAAAACGTCGTGGCACCGCCCCTTTGGCCGATTTAATCCGCGTTCATGCCCTCGCCGTCGGCTCTCGCTCAAAGAACTCGTTCGAGCGGTTAGATGATGTCATTGATGCTGGAATACTACCCAAAGGCCGAGGGCAAGATCTGCGTGATGCATTAGAATTTATTTCAATGGTCCGTATTCGCCACCAAGCCTTCGATGTGGAGAATGACATCCAGCCAGATAACAATATTGAGCCAGAACACCTTTCTGAATTTGAACGTCGAAATTTAAAAGATGCATTTCAAATATTGAGCAATGCCCAAAACTTTCTCAAATATCGTTACCAAGCCAGCAGTAATTTTAAGTAAGGGTGATCATGAAACGAATTTTTCAAGCGCCCAGTATCGACTGGCCTTATAAATATCGAGCCAAGCAAACCGTCGTTCAAACGCCGGTGTTGCAACATTTTTATCAAGCGGAGATTGCCAATGGGAACACTGAGCTTGGTGAAATGGAGTTCGTTGCGATGGACTTTGAAACGACGGGATTAAATGCCGATAAAGATGAAATCATCACCATTGGTTTAGTCCCCTTTACTCTGCAACGCATCTATCTCAATAGAGCGAAGCATTGGACCGTTCGACCTCGCCAGAAATTGGATGAAGAGTCCGTTATTATTCATGGCATTACTCACAGCGATATTATGGGAGCGCCGGATTTAACTGACATTATTGATGACCTACTTGAGCAATTACGAGGGAAAGTCGTGGTCGTGCATTTTCATAAAATTGAACGCGAATTTTTGGATCATGCCTTTCGACGACGGATTAACGAGGGGATCGAATTTCCCATCATTGATACCATGGAAATAGAAGCGCAAATACAGAAAAAAGTGACCGCCGGTCTTTGGAATAAGTTAAGAGGCAAAAAAGCCCAATCGCTACGTTTGGGCCAAACCCGACAGCGTTATGGCCTACCCGCTTATCATCCCCATCACGCTTTAACTGATGCGATTGCGACGGCTGAATTAATGCAGGCTCAAATTGCGCATCATTATACGCGCCAACACCCAGTGCGTTTATTCTGGTTATAAAAAAATCTGGTTATAAAAAAGAGGAGCCTTGGCTCCTCACCATTACCTTTCTCTGCGGTTTACAATTTAAACCGGCGAATCTCTTGATCGAGCTGATAAGAAAGCTGAGAGAGCTCAGCTGCTTGTGAAGCGGCTTCATGCGCCTCTTGGGCTAAATCATTAGAAGCATCACGGATCCCCACTGTATTACGCGTGATCTCCGATGTCACCGAAGCTTGCTCTTCTGCCGCAGACGCAATTTGAGTCGCCATATCACTAATGCTCTCAACCGCTTGATGGATCTGCATCAAGCTGGCTGCCGCAGAGTTCGCATCATCAACGCTGGTATCCGCCAAGCGACGACTATCATTCATAATACCCACCGCTTTGCTGGTCGTTCCTTGCAGCATCTCGATCATGCTTTGAATTTCTTGGGTTGAAGCATGTGTACGTTGACTTAACACGCGGACTTCATCTGCAACAACCGCAAACCCTCGACCTTGTTCTCCCGCTCGCGCCGCTTCAATCGCCGCATTTAGAGCCAATAAGTTGGTTTGCTCCGCGATACCTTGAATCGTTGAAAGAATGGTACTGATCTGGTTGCCATGCTCCTCCAATTCTTGAATAACATCCGTTGCAACCTGAACTTCTTGAGCTAAAGAGTGAATGGAATTCTGAGTTTGTGATACTTGCTTCGATCCGTGAGAGCAAGCATCAACAGCTTCTGATGAATTTTGTGCCGTACTTTCGGAATTATTCGCTATTTCTTGAGTCGCAGCAGCCATTTCGTTAATCGCCGTTGCCACCATATTAACTTCATCTTGCTGCATACGAATACGCGCACTGCGTTCTTCTGCATGAGCAGCCGTCATTTGAGACTGAGCCGATAAGGATTGAGAGATTTGGCTTAACTGGCTCACCATGTTGTGCATATTACCAACAAAAATATTAAAGTTTTTCGCTAATAGCCCAACTTCATCGTCACTACGAGGCTCTAAGCGTTGAGTTAAGTCCCCTTCGCCAGTCGCTATCTCTTCCAATGCTTTTGAAACGCGGACTAAATCACGGAATAAAAAGCTAACCAGCCAAGAAACAATCAAAACGACAATGATCGTGATAATCAGCGCTGTCACCAATAAGCCCGTCAGTAATTGGCTATGAGCCGCAAATTCCGTTTCTTTATCCATTTGCACCGCAAACACCCATGGGGTATTCGGTACTCTGGTAAAATAGAAGAAAGCTTCTTGTCCATTAAGATTCAACTCAAGTAACTGCTGACGATTTGCCGCCTGCTCAAGGACGGTCATGTTAAGCGCTTTATTGAGTGAAGCAACTGGCTTAAGTAATAATTTCTTATCGGGGTGAGCAAGAAAATTACCATCTTGCGTATCGATCAACATGGTATAAGCATTATCACCCGCATCCATACTCAATACATCATTAATGAGCTGATCAATTAAGACATCTGCCCCAACAATACCCGCAAATTGTCCATTATGGCGAACAGGTTCCGCTATCGTCACCAGTAGCGCATTAGTTATTGCATCTTGATATGCGGTAGTGATGATTTGTTTGCCCGCGGAAGAAGCATCTTTATACCATGGACGAGTCCGAGGATCATAGTCAGCGCGGTTTCGCTCAGGGTGAGAACGAAACATCTCTCCCTTGGGTGTTCCAAAGAAAATATCATCAAACCCACCCGCTTTACGCGCTTGCTGCAGGAATGGCACCACATCCGGCTCTGCACTGTAGTCATTAAATGCGCTGGAAATCTCTTTACGAATCGAGATCCAATCGGAGATCCCTTTTGTTGCAGTTGAAGAGATGGCTTCAGCACGCGCTACAATACCACGGCTGGTTTGTTGTTTTAGTTGATCAGCAGATAACCAAGTCAGAGCGGCGGCCATCACAAGAACGGCTGAAAGGCTTGAACCTATTAGCTTTTGTTTTAGAGTTAGTTTCATTGTCATTTATCGTCGAAAAAAGGAACATTGCGAACAAAATAGTAACGGCATTTAACCGGCTTTGCACGAATTATGTAAAAATGAATTCATCAAGCCAAGCTTTTGCTTTTAATCATATTTACGTCAAATTAATGACAACAAAAACGCCAAAAATCGTTTGAATTTTGACAATAAAAAAGCGGGTAAAACCCGCTTTTTCCATTTCGTCGACTAAAGCTATTTTTTCTGTTCAGTGCGCATTCCCATGATCAGGCTAACACACATCAATAAAAGAATCAGGGTAAATGGTAATGCAGTAGAAATGGCGCCTGCCTGCAGTGCCTGTACCGCTTCCGTTCCACCAATCCATAGTAAAGCGATTGCAATTGCCCCTTCCATAATAGCCCAGAATATACGCTGTAAAACCGGAGCATCCATTTTCCCCCCCGCAGTAATACTATCAATCACAAGCGAGCCTGAATCTGAGGACGTGATAAAAAAGACGAGAACCAGCACAACCGCAATCATGGAGAGTAATGTCCCCATTGGTAGCCCATCAAACATTTGGAACATAGCCAGAGAGACATCCGTTAAACCTTTATGTCCTAACTCGCCCACCCCATCAATGACTTGTTCAATCGCCAAACCACCAAATACCGACATCCAAATCACCGTTACCGCCGTTGGCACCAGTAATACCGCAGTAATAAATTCACGTACTGTTCGCCCTTTAGAAACACGAGCAATGAACATCCCAACAAAAGGTGACCAAGAAATCCACCAAGCCCAATAGAATACCGTCCAACCTTGAAACCACGCCTCATCGGCTCGACCATGAGGGTTACTCAGTGGAATGATGTTTTCAATATAGGCCATCAATGTTGTTGGAATCGAAGAAAAAGTGACGGCATAACCAATAATGGCGACTAAAATCAGTAATAAAAAAGCCACAATCATGTTGATGTTGGAAATGACTTTAACGCCACCATCAATCCCTCTAACAACCGATATTGTTGCCAGTAGCGTAACCCCAACAATCACCGCAATTTGCAACCCTATCCCCGCATCAAGGCCAAAAACATGGTGAATACCACTGGCTGCCTGCTGAGCACCTAATCCTAATGACGTCGCTAAGCCAAATAAGGTCGCTAATACAGCAAGAATATCAACAATATGACCAGGCCATCCCCAAGCTCTATCACCAAGGATTGGGTAAAAAATGGACCGTACAGATAATGGCAACCCTTTGTTATAACAGAAAAAAGCCAAAGAGAGTCCAACTACACCATAAATTGCCCAAGGATGAAGCCCCCAGTGATACATGGTTGCACCCAAAGCTAACTTAGCCGCTTCTGGTGTATTAGCTTCAACCCCAAGTGGCGTTTCATACCAGCCAGTAAAATAAGCGACCGGTTCTGCCACACTCCAAAACATGAGACCAATCCCCATCCCGGCAGCAAAAAGCATCGATAACCAAGAAATGAAAGAATGATCGGCCACCGCCTCTTCACCACCTAAACGGATTTTACCCAATGGAGAAATGATCAATCCTAAACAAAAAAGGACAAATAGATTACCAGACCAGATGAATAACCAGTCAAACGTGCCAATGATTTTCCATTTCATCCCATCAAGAACATTTTTAGCGCTATCCGCATCACTAAACAGTATTGCGACTAAAAAAAGGACAAGCAGGCCAGCCGTTGTACCAAACACTGGATTGTGGACATCAAACCCCCACTTCTGCACATTGTCTTGCCCGACAGTATAATCGGTACTATCAATACTGTATTTATCAACTCCTCGTGTCATTTTCCCTCTCTTTTATTGATTCTAAATAGAACTCAATAACCATGACAACGAAATAAATTCTCCAGTAAAACCGGGGCAATCCCGTCAAATATATTTCGTGCTCATAACTATAAAGTGTAATAACCGTGAAGCATGGTACACAAAAAGAGACAAAAATCTAGAAAAACAACCATAAAAAACAGAAAACAGACCAAAAACAAGAGATTTTGTATAAATAACCAACAACTCAAATATAAAATTACTTTGACAACAAAACATTAATACACTCTTTATTTCTTAAAACATTTCTATACATGGAGAGCAAAAAAGAAGGAGGTCAATACTTTCAAATTCATCACAACTAAGGTATGGTCCGAGCTAATTTATCCAGAGGTTGTAGGTAGGCATTGTGGAAAAATATGAAGAAGTGTTAGTGGCTATTCGTCAAATTATTCGAGCGATTGATTTACACTCAAAAAAATTGAGTAAAGATGCTGGATTAACGGGGCCACAATTGATTCTAATGCGCTCGATTGAAGTATTGGGAGAAGTCACTATCCGCCAGCTTTCAAAGCATACCAATATGAGCCAAGCGACGGCGACAACCATACTCGATCGCTTAGAACGCAATCACTATGTACAGCGAGTGCGAAGTCATACCGACAAACGCAAAGTCCATGCCCATTTAACAGAAGAAGGAAGAGCGCTACTGGCTAAAGCTCCCCAGCCACTTCAAGACAGTTTTGTCGATCAGTTCAGACAATTAGAGGATTGGGAACAAAGCCTACTACTTTCCTCCGTTCAGCGGTTATCTGCTATGATGAATGCAGAAAATATGGATGTGGCTCCTATGCTGGAAATAGGTAGTATTACCAAAACGGAGTAATACGACGTTCATTGCGCCCCCCCATGGTTTATAAAGAATGAAGCCCTGAATATTTCAGGGCTTCATTCTTTATTGGGCACAGATTACAGAACTCGGTAAATAACTTTATTACCCGCTAATGGCTCTTTTGCCACCAGATTTTCTTCCAACAATTTTTTCAACGCTCCGGCAGCCCAAGAAGCCGCTTTTGCTTCTTCTTGCCCTGCGGCTAAACCGATTGCTTTAGGGTTAATACCGTCTGCATTTGCAGCGACAATGTCGAATACTTGTTGTTGCTTTGGCGTTAATACGATTTCTGCGCGATTTGGAGCAGAAACCTTGGCGACATTTGATTGAATTGATACTTTCTTTTCAACAGCAGGTTTCGCCGCTACAGGCTTTGCCATTTTTGGTACATTAGCAATATGAGTAACCATCGCTTTGATCCGTTTTTGCAACTTAGCCTGTACTTTGCGCTTATGAGCAAGTCTCATCGGGTATCTCTCTCCATTTCACTGCATCGGGTGCAGTGGTGAAAATTTGAAGCGCGTTTTATAGCAAAATTTACAGACTATTTGTAGGGTATAAGGCCAACTTCATATTGAAAAGCCGACATTTCCCTAGCAAACGACTAAAATTTCATCATATCAAGAAGAAATAAAACATAAGGAATAACGCCCTTTTCCCAACTGCCACCGTGAGGTTTGTATGCCAACGCTACAACTATCCAATCATCCTTTTTATTCTGTAACTGAAATAAAACGCAGGCTGGGGCTGCCTTTCATCATTCTTATTGCACTCATTATTCTCTTCACTGATTGGCCATTCAACGCTCTACTATGCTCTTTTTTACTATTAATAGCAGGGGTTGGCTACGGAGTTTTATGCAAAAGTTGGGTCGGGTTTACCTTAACCGCCACCCACTTTCAACAACATTTTTATTATGGAGGCTGGGTGGTTAAGTGGAACAATATCAGAGATATCGGGGTTTGCAGCTATCAGCAAGAAGGGTGGCACCAGCCTCTACCTTGGATAGGTATCCAACTAAAAAGTTACTCGCCCTTTTTAGAAGCCATTTGCCCCCGAGTAGCAAGGGAAATGCTACTAAGCCAAAGAGCGCTCCTCTACTTAGGAGCAAAGCAGCAAGAAAAAACGATCATGTTTGAAGACATTGTTCTAGATTCTACCCCCTATAAGGATGAAAAGGGGCACCTCTATACCGGGTTAATGGCGATGCTTGCCAATCGAATGTGCTACCAGAGGGAATACTACGGCTTTGATATCTATATTGCGGAAGCCGATCTAGACCGTAATGCTAATGAATTTGTGGGGTTGGTTCGACGGTATCTCGCAGCCGCCGAACCCGAGCGATAGCCTTGTTAAGGGCTTAATATAAGGGCATTTCATCAGCCACAAATGGGTTGTTCGCTCGCTCGCGGCCGAATGTCGAGGTAGGACCATGCCCTGGAATAAACGTCACATCATCGCCCAGAGGCCATAATTTATTTTTGATAGAGTCAATTAAAGTGTTGAAATCCCCTTTGGGGAAATCAGTACGCCCCACACTGCCATTAAAGAGTACATCTCCAACAAAGGCCAATCGAGCTTGTTCACTAAACAAAACAATATGGCCTGGCGTATGCCCAGGAGTATGTAATACCGTTAATGTCTGATGTCCAAAGGTAATGGTGTTTCCTTCTTCTAGCCATTGAGAGGGCTCAAACGCTTCAGTCAATGGAAAACCAAACATTTGGCTTTGCCCAGCTAACCCTTGCAACCAAAAATTATCTGCCTTGTGCGGGCCGACAACCTCAATTCCTCCTAATAATTCAGCCAAGGGTTGAGTTCCTCCAACGTGATCCAGATGACCATGTGTCAACACTAAGTTAACCACCTGAACGCCTAACTCATCTATCAGCATTTTAAGCTGTTTTACATCACCACCAGGGTCAATCACAATACCTTGCATGGTTTCATCACACCAAACAATGGAGCAATTCTGCGCAAAAGCGGTTACAGGAACAATCTGATATTTAAGGGACATGGGGAAACCTGTTCAGTAACGATAAAATATGGCAAGGACTATGACATTCTCACTGTCATTTGACAAGTCAGGCCCCTCGCCACTGGCGAATCGCTCCCGTATCAATATGGATGAAGTTACTCTTGGGATAGTAACCTACGCCACCTGCTTTTAATTTCAGTGCAGCATCATGTACCGTACTGAGTTTGACGCCTTCTAAACGAAAATCAATGGCTTGCCCAAGCATATGTAAGCTTTTTGTTGCTACCCCACCACCATTATTGCTGCGTAGCATCTCATTGGTCGCGGGTGAACGATAACCAGAAATAATCTCAACTCTTGCTTCTGTTCCAAGCAAGGTCTGAATACGAGAAAGTTGATCGAAGAGCGCTTTATCCATTGGATGAACTTCATTACGACGAAAATCTCGACAAAGATGATTTAACCGCTGTAGTTCAGATCGCACATATCGATGGCCGTTAAAATAGCAAGATTCTAAGCTTTCACCGGTATGCAAATTATTGAGGGTTAATACTCTAGGCTCTTGAGGCAAAGAGGCATGAACAAGTGAAGGTAAGGTAGCAGCCGAAGCTATGCCCAAACCAGTCAATTGAAGAAAATGACGACGAGATAAATGCAAAACAATACCTTCACGACTTATTTGTGGTGGAATGAAGGCGAAAAATAGCGAACTCCAAGGCTAACATCAAATATTACATAACGATAATTTGAAGGATTTCTGTCTTAATCAGGCTTACTTATTGACAATAAAGAAATTATTTTTCTGTCATTTTTTAGTCAACCTTATTGAGAAATAACACGATCAAGATGATAGATATCATCACGAAAATGTATCTGACCACGATCATACCATGTTGTTTGATAGATAATCTGTACCGGAATACGCTGCCTTAACGCGATAGCATGATTAACATCACTGCTCTGTGGTGCATATTTTTCATTATCGAGCCCCTGCTTTTTCAGCAAAGTACTGGCAAATAGATCCGCATTTTCGACACGAATACATCCAGAGCTAAATGCACGGGAATGATAATTAAACAAATGTTTACTTGGCGTATCATGTAAAAAAATTGCTCGACGATTAGGAGTATTAAATTTGTATAACCCTAATGCATTTCGGTATCCAGCTTGTTGACGAAGGCGATAAGGGAAAGATTCAGGTTGCACATTCTCCCAATCAATTAAAGCCGGATCCATCGCTTGTGTCGCTCCCCAATTGGGTAATATCTCAATATGCTGTCGGGCTAAATATTGCCTGTCCCTTTTTGCTATTGGCAAAATATCTTCGACCATAATTTTATAAGGTACATTCCAAGTTGGATTAACAATTAACGAATCTAACCGAGTTGTCATGACTGGTGTTGGGCGAGTAACACGCCCAACGACAACTTTTGATTGAAATACCGCCTCCCCTGCATGCCAGTATTTAAGCTCAAAGTTGGGTACGTTAACCACTATCGCGGTGCTTGAAGTCGGCCATAAACGCATACGTTCAGCATTTAAGGCAATCAGCCCTAACCGTGCATTCACTGATAAATTCAACCATTTGAGCGTATTGGGTCCAATAATCCCATCTGGAGCTAGGCCATGCAATGTCTGAAACTGTTTTACCGGTTCAACCAAAGAATTATCATACCAAGAGACATCATTACGTATTGTGGTGATATCGATATTCACTAAAGCCAAACGTTGAATCAGTGTTTGCCTATCCTCCAACTTATCCCCCACTTTTTTTAGGCCACGTTGTTGATAAAGAATGAATGGCGTTTGACTCAATGGACGTAAAAAGCGATAAGCATAAATTAACTGCTGATAAGCGGGATCTTGTGGAGTATAGCGATAAATTAAGTGGTCAAGAGTCTTCGATCCAATGGCCACATGCAGGGCAAAAAGTGCACTTTCACTCGGAAGTGGTAAAATATGCTCTAATTTGTGACCATTGAAAAACCACCCCATCCCCTCTTTAGTCGCCAGCTCTGCATAACTTAAATACATCAGCAAGGTATCGGTTGCGAGTAAATCATACTCAAACCAAGCTTCCTGTTGCCGCGTCTCACTCAGCTGCTTTAGCCGTTGAGTAAAGAGTGGGCTGATTTTGGCCCAGTGAATCAGATCCAACTGCTCTTCAAACTGCATACGGCTAAGCATATCCGTCCATATCAGTTGATCATTATTACGGTGGTAGATCTGCTCTAATTGTTCGGGATAATAAAACGAGAATGAGTACGCTTCATCACGGGTTAGCCACTCCAGTTTTGTAAAATACGGAGTCGCAGCAAGGGGAAGGCTGAATAAAATAAAAAAACCAGCAACTAAGAAACGATATTTCATCACAGCTCGGCCTTACAGAATTAGCGTTGAGCTAAGTATGGCAAAAGAACGGCATTTAACCAAACTGTTCAGAGGTCTCGGTACACATAAAAAAACCTCATCGAAATGAGGTTTCCATTGCCTTTACAGTTTCAAACTATGCTTACCATGAGCAACTTTCGCTTGCAGGTATTTTTCATTACCGTGCTTAATATGTGCCGCAGTATTCACAACTTCAACAATCTCGATACCCTGTTCTTTTAACTCTCGAATCTTTTTAGGGTTATTCGTCACCAAACGGATTTTTGTCACTCCCAAGGCTTTGAGCATTTGGGCAGCTTCAGTAAAATCACGGAGATCATCACTAAAACCAAGGTGGTTATTGGCTTGGTATGTGTCCATTCCTTGGCTTTGCAACCGGTACGCATCAATTTTGTTATACAATCCAATCCCACGCCCTTCCTGACGCAAATAGAGAATAATGCCGCCATGCTCTCCCATTTTATTAATGGTTTCTTCTAACTGCTCACCACAGTCACATCGAGAAGAATGAAAGACATCACCGGTTAGGCACTCAGAGTGCATTCTCACTAAGGGAACCGACTGAGTTTTATCTGCGGACTGGAAGATAACCGCTACATGCTCTTTCTCTGTTTTTAGCCCTTGGAATGAAAGTATTTCCGCATCAATGTTACTTTTCAAACCCACTTTTAAATCAACTCTGGCTCTTACTTCCGCCATATCTGCACTCACTTGAATTTTTCTGGTTGCATGCTGGAATGGTATGCATCTTTTTACGCTATTGTGACTTTACTATGGGGACAGCTTGCCCCATTTTCAACGAAAAGTTCACAATTTCAATATTTGTTATATTATAACAATTTCAAAAAACGGCAACAAAAAACCCAGTCTTACTTACACATAAGCTGGGTCTCTTTACTAGTAAGCCTTGTACGTAGTTTCACACTACGCTTAATGGCTCTGTGATTTCTTCCATACCGTCAATTCAACCCAGATTTGCTCTAGTTGTTTTAGCTCTTCTGCCGTTAATAACGACAAGGTTGTTTTTTCTTGAGATAAGGGGTATGACTGAAAGGCACTTATCTGCGCATAAAAATCTTTTTTTAATTGCGTAATGGCTGCGTAGTCCACTGGATACCCCTATCGAAATAGCTTGGTGATTATTCATACGAATTAAATACTATCACTTTATTCTCGTAACTGACAATTATATTTTTATTTTGGAATAGTTATCACAATAACATAAGCGCAAGTAATAATTAACGATAAATAATGAAATCGATCATTTCACTTCATTATTAGATCAAACATAAAATGATCAGCCTATATTCATTATTTTTAGCGATAGATATAGAGAAAATATATAAATAATGATCTTACCTATTATCGATAGTCGCCCATTTCCTTTCACTAACAATAACACCTATCTTTAAGGTTTCTTCAGATGATCACTGGCTTAATTGAGTTCAACGCTAATATGTGACATTTGATCTCCTCGCTTGTTGCCGATCTATAGAATAAAAAAAACCGAGCTTATTATCCGCTCGGCTTTTTATGATTCATCGCGTAAATACTATTTACTCTTCTGAATCTGTCTCGCTAGCATTAGCAGCTGGATCTTTTGCATCAACGACAGTGTCTTCTGCCTCTTCTATTGGAGGTAAATCGGCTTCATCCACTTCTTCAATGCGCTGTAAGCCAACCACTTTTTCATCTTCGGAAGTGCGAATCAAAGTAACGCCTTGCGTGTTACGACCCACTTGACTAACTTCAGCAACTCGAGTACGAACCAAAGTACCAGCGTTGGTGATCATCATAAATTCATCGCCTTCTTCAGCTTGAACTGCACCAACAACACTACCATTACGCTCAGACACTTTGATAGAAACAACGCCTTGAGTACCACGACCTTTGGTCGGATATTCAGACAAGCTGGTGCGCTTACCGTAACCATTTTCGGTCACGGTGAGGACATCACCTTCCGTCTTCGGCACGATCAATGAAACCACTTGATCGCCATCAGCCAACTTCATACCACGGACACCCGAGGCAGTGCGTCCCATAGGACGGACACCTTTGAACTTAATTTCTGGCTGACCGTTTTCATCAAGTACAGGTTGACCATTCTCATCAAATACCGCGATTTCTTCCGCTTCTTTAAAGCGGACCACTTTACCAAATTTTGAGAACAGCATGATTTCATTATTACCATCGGTGATATCAACCCCAATTAATGAGTCATCATCACGCAGATTGACGGCAATCAAACCATTAGCCCGAACATTAGCAAACTGGTCTAGGGACGTTTTCTTCACCGTACCGTCGCCCGTAGCCATAAAGATAAATTTATCATCACTAAACTCGGTAACCGGAAGAATAGCTGTAATGCGCTCTTCGGCTTCCAATGGCAATAGGTTGACAATAGGTTTACCACGTGCGGTGCGACTTGCTAGCGGTAATTGATACACTTTCAGGCGATATGTTTTACCACGAGTCGAGAAGCACAAGATATTATCATGCGTATTCGCAACCAAAAGACGCTCAATGTAGTCTTCGTCTTTCATCCGAGTCGCACTCTTACCTTTACCGCCTCGGCGTTGCGCTTCGTAATCACTGAGTAATTGATACTTCACATAACCTTCGTGAGAAAGCGTCACCACCACATCTTCACGAGCGATCAGTTCTTCCATATCAATATCATGCGTTGCCGCAGTGATTTCAGTACGGCGAGCATCACCAAAGTTCGCTTTTGCCATTTCCAATTCTTCACGAATCACTTCCATTAAGCGTTCGGTATCAGAAAGAATACGAATCAACTCTGCGATTTCATCCAACAACGCTTTATATTCATCGAGGATTTTCTCGTGCTCTAATCCGGTTAAACGGTGTAGGCGTAGATCTAGAATCGCCTGAGCTTGCTGCTCAGTTAAGAAATACTGACCATCACGGATACCGTATTGAGGCTCAAGCCATTCAGGACGAGCGGCATCAGTTCCTGCGCGTTCTAACATGGCAGCGACATGACCTAATTCCCAGCCTCTTGAAATCAAACCGACTTTTGCTTCAGCCGGTGTCGGCGCTTTACGAATTAAATCAATGATGTCATCGATATTAGCCAGTG
Source organism: Vibrio cincinnatiensis DSM 19608 (assembly GCF_900167345.1). Lineage (GTDB taxonomy): Bacteria > Pseudomonadota > Gammaproteobacteria > Enterobacterales > Vibrionaceae > Vibrio > Vibrio cincinnatiensis. The sequence continues at coordinate 258,464 of NZ_FUXB01000003.1, forward strand.
CTAGTGCTAGACCTTCAAGAATATGTGCACGTTCACGTGCTTTACGCAATTCAAAGATAGTCCGGCGAGTCACCACTTCACGACGGTGGTTAACAAAACATTTCAACATCTCTTTTAGGTTGAAAAGTTTTGGCTGACCATTATCCAGTGCCACCATGTTAATACCAAAGGTGGTTTGCAGTTGAGTGTTGGCGTACAGGTTATTCAGTACCACTTCACCCACCGCATCGCGGCGACATTCAATCACAATGCGCATTCCGTCTTTATCAGACTCATCACGCAGCGCACTAATACCTTCGACTTTTTTCTCTTTGACTAAATCGGCAATCTTTTCAATCAAACGAGCTTTATTCACTTGATACGGAATTTCCGTGACAATAATGGTTTCTTTACCATGTTTATCGGCTTCAATTTCCGCTTTTGAACGCATGTAAACTTTACCGCGCCCAGTTTTGTAAGCATCAATGATCCCTTTACGACCGCTGATTAGTGCTGCCGTTGGGAAATCAGGCCCTGGAATATACTCCATAAGCTCATCAATCGTGATGTCTTCATTATTGATATAGGCCAAACATCCATCGATAACTTCCGTCAGGTTGTGCGGAGGGATATTCGTGGCCATACCAACCGCAATCCCTGACGAACCATTAACTAATAAGTTAGGAATTTTGGTGGGTAAAACCGCAGGAATTTGCTCTGTGCCATCATAGTTAGGCACAAAATCCACGGTTTCTTTATCTAAATCGGCAAGAAGCTCATGGGCCATTTTTGCCATACGAACTTCGGTATAACGCATCGCCGCCGCTGAGTCACCATCAATAGAACCAAAGTTACCTTGGCCATCAACTAACATATAGCGGAGTGAGAATGGCTGTGCCATCCGAACAATTGTATCGTAAACCGCACTATCACCATGTGGGTGATATTTACCGATTACGTCCCCTACCACACGGGCAGATTTTTTATATGGTTTATTCCAATCATTACCCAGTACATTCATCGCAAATAAAACGCGACGGTGAACTGGCTTTAGGCCATCACGCACATCGGGAAGAGCACGACCCACGATAACTGACATCGCGTAGTCTAAGTATGAACCTCGAAGCTCATCTTCGATGTTTACGGGCGTGATCTCTTTAGCTAGATCGCTCATAGAGCCATTATCCCTCTACAGTTTGATCGGTATATCCAGATCACATTGAATGCTGTTCTAAAAACAGAACCAAACATTACCGATGTGTCACCCGGATAATATTGATACTTATAAGGTTGGAAAATATAACACAAGTTCACCGGGTTCGGCATCACTTTCCCTGCCCTTTTATCAGGTTGTGAGCTTTGTTGGGTACCAAATGCTGAGAAATCACACACTCATCCCATATCCGACTGATAACTGGTCGGTTTTTGTTCAACATTTAACGAATCATCGATAACGGGTGGTATGAATCACGAACCTGGTTATAATGCCAGCTTAATTTCTGGATGCATAACACAGGCAATGATAAGCATGACTCAAGCACAAAATGTCGATCCAAACGAAATCAAAAAATTTGAAGAGATGGCTTCACGTTGGTGGGATTTGCACGGCGAATTTAAACCCTTACACCAAATCAACCCATTACGGCTTCATTATGTTTTGGAAAAGGCCAATGGCCTGTTTGGCAAAACCGTGCTTGATGTGGGATGCGGCGGTGGGATTTTAGCAGAAAGTATGGCTAAAGAAGGTGCGATAGTCACTGGATTAGATATGGGTAAGGAACCGCTTGAAGTGGCGCGCTTACACGCTTTAGAAACAGGAACGTCACTCACTTATCTCCAAAGTACGATTGAAGATCATGCCCAACAATATCCCCAACATTATGATGTCGTCACCTGCATGGAAATGCTGGAACATGTGCCCGATCCTCTTTCGGTTGTGCGTTCCTGTGCTCAGCTCGTCAAACCCGATGGACACGTCTTCTTTTCAACGCTTAACCGCAACCTCCAGTCTTACTTATTTGCGATTGTGGGTGCTGAACAGTTACTCAAAATTGTCCCTCGTGGCACTCATGATCATGCGAAATTCATTCGTCCCTCAGAACTGCTTAAAATGGTGGATCAAACACCATTACAAGAGCAAGGGATAACTGGCCTACTCTATAATCCGCTGACCGATACATATCGATTGGGTAAACATGTGGGTGTCAATTATATCGTTCATACTCAATACCTAAAATAACCCGATGAAGTTCTCGTAGAAAAGAGTGAAGATAAAATCAAAACAAGAGGTTCAGATGGTCAAAGTCTAAGCCTCTTGCAGCAAGTCAATTTATCCAAAAAGATCAAGTTATTTTTTTTTGATCTGGTGAGTATAAAACCAATATCCAAACCTCTATTTTTTACCTTTAACTCTGCTCTTTGATTGTCGGTAAGCAGCTACTAACTGAAATTTTTCTTACCCAACTTATCCACAAACTATGCAGAAACTGTAACTTGCATTCCCCCCCCGATAGCACTATCTTGTAATCCGAATGCTGATACGCCCCTATATATAGTGTTTACTCGCACGATAGGTAGGGCAAGTCCAACCACAAAGCCAACGTTAAATTTACAAAAACCACACCAAAACACGGCTTTTATCAGTTTTGTTAGGGAAATAAAGCAGAATGAACCAACAACTTACTGTCACCAAACGTGATGGCCGCAAAGAAACTATCGATCTCGATAAAATCCACCGCGTAATCGCATGGGCCGCTGAAGGTCTAGACAACGTCTCTGTATCACAAGTTGAACTGCGTGCTCATATCCAATTTTATGATGGGATCACGACCTCAGATATTCATGAGACGATCATTAAATCGGCAGCCGATCTTATTTCAGAAGAGACCCCAGATTATCAATACCTAGCCGCACGCCTCGCTGTTTTTCACTTACGTAAAAAGGCCTATGGTCAATACGAGCCGCCAACACTCTTTGAACATGTCTCGGTAATGGTAGAAAAAGGCAAATACGACAAACACTTATTGGAAGATTATAGCCAAGAAGAATTTGCGTTGATGGACGAGTTTATCGACCACCGTCGTGATTTGAATTTTTCGTATGCTGCCGTTAAACAGCTCGAAGGAAAATACTTCGTGCAAAACCGGGTGACAGGTCAAATCTATGAGAGCGCTCAGTTTTTATACATTTTAGTCGCCGCTTGCTTGTTTGCGAAATATCCAAGAGCCACTCGCCTAGATTATGTCCAGCGTTTTTACGATGCCACCTCAACGTTTAAAATTTCACTACCAACCCCAATCATGGCAGGAGTTCGGACTCCAACGCGCCAGTTCAGTTCGTGTGTATTGATTGAATGTGGCGATAGCTTAGATTCTATCAATGCAACCGCAAGCTCTGTGGTTCGCTATGTTTCTCAGCGTGCAGGCATTGGCATCAATGCTGGCCGTATTCGTGCCCTTGGTTCTGAAATTCGTGGTGGAGAAGCCTTCCACACTGGCTGTATCCCTTTTTATAAATACTTCCAAACGGCTGTAAAATGCTGCTCACAAGGTGGCGTACGTGGTGGTGCGGCCACGGTATTCTATCCACTCTGGCATGGTGAAGCAGAATCACTGTTGGTACTAAAAAATAACCGTGGTGTGGAAGAAAACCGTGTTCGCCATATGGATTACGGTGTTCAGCTGAATAAATTGATGTACAAACGTTTAGTTGAAGGCGGCAATATTACACTGTTCTCTCCTTCCGACGTTCCGGGCCTATACGATGCTTTCTTTGAAGATCAAGATGAATTTGAGCGTTTATATGTCCAGTATGAAAATGATCCTTCCATTAAAAAACGCAGCGTAAAAGCGATTGAGATCTTCTCTCTTTTAATGCAAGAACGCGCGTCTACGGGGCGTATTTACATTCAAAATGTTGATCATTGTAATACTCACAGCCCATTTGATGCGAGCGTTGCTCCAGTACGCCAATCAAACCTATGCTTAGAAATTGCGTTGCCAACTAAACCGTTGACGAATGTAGAGGACGATAGTGGCGAAATCGCGCTCTGTACTCTTTCTGCATTTAACTTAGGTGCCATTAATGCGTTGGATGATTTCCAAGAACTGGCAGAGTTAGTGGTACGAGCACTGGATGCACTGCTTGATTATCAAGATTACCCACTTCCAGCCGCACGTAAGTCAACCATGAACCGCCGAACTCTAGGGATTGGGGTCATTAATTACGCTTATTACTTAGCAAAAAATGGCGTTAAATATTCAGATGGTAGTGCTAATGCCCTGACTCACCGGACATTTGAAGCGATGCAGTATTATCTCCTCAAAGCATCGGTAAACCTTGCTAAAGAGCAAGGAAGATGTCCGGCATTTGATGAAACTAACTACGCAAAAGGCTTACTCCCTATCGATACCTATAAGAAAGATATTGATCTTATTTGTAGTGAAGCTCTGCATTATGATTGGGATGCTCTGCGTAGTGAGATTATGGAATTTGGTTTGCGTAACTCAACACTGACAGCGCTTATGCCTTCAGAAACCTCCTCTCAGATTTCGAATGCGACCAACGGTATAGAGCCGCCTCGTGGCTATGTATCCGTCAAAGCCTCTAAAGATGGCATTCTTAAACAGGTAGTGCCTGAGTTTACCAAACTCAAAGAGAATTATGAGTTATTGTGGAATATTGGCTCTAATGATGGCTATCTACACTTAGTGGGTATCATGCAAAAATTTGTTGACCAAGCCATTTCTGCTAACACCAACTATGACCCGAGCCAATATGACTCTGGCAAAGTCCCTATGAAGAAGTTACTACAAGACTTACTCACCGCGTACAAGTTTGGGGTAAAAACGCTTTACTACCACAACACTCGTGATGGCGCGAAAGATGATCAAAAAGATGCTGTTCAGCCACAAGATGACGATTGTGCTGGCGGCGGATGTAAGATCTAACTTTGCCGTTTACTCACCCATAATAGAGCATCATGTGCCCTATTATGGGAATAAAACGTTACTCACTGATGATTTGTATGCCGCTTGATTAAGCAAGTGGCGAAACGGATGAAACACTATGGCTTACAGTACTTTTACCCAGAAAAAAAATAACCAACTTAAAGAACCTATGTTTCTTGGCCAATCGGTTAATGTGGCTCGCTACGATCAACAAAAATATGAAATTTTCGAGAAACTCATTGAAAAACAACTGAGTTTCTTCTGGCGTCCTGAGGAAGTGGATGTCTCTAGCGATCGAATTGATTATGGTAAGTTGCCTGAACATGAAAAGCATATTTTCATTTCTAACCTAAAATACCAAACACTTTTGGATTCGATTCAAGGCCGTAGCCCAAACGTTGCTCTGTTGCCTTTAGTTTCACTGCCTGAACTGGAAACGTGGATTGAGACGTGGTCATTTTCTGAAACGATCCACTCTCGTTCTTACACTCATATTATTCGAAATATCGTCAATGATCCTGCTGTCGTCTTTGATGATATTGTTGAAAATGAACATATCCTTAAACGCGCAAAAGACATTGCCCACTATTATGATGACTTAATCCAATACACCAACGATTACCACCGTTTGGGAGAAGGTACTCATCAAATCAATGGCAACACTATCGATGTGAATCTCATCGAGTTAAAGAAAAAACTTTACCTATGCCTCATGTCAGTCAATGCGCTTGAAGCCATTCGTTTCTACGTCAGCTTTGCGTGTTCCTTTGCTTTTGCTGAGCGTGAGTTGATGGAAGGGAATGCCAAAATTATCAAGCTGATCGCTCGTGACGAAGCTCTCCATCTCACGGGGACTCAGCACATGATCAATTTACTGCGTAATGGTATTGATGATTTTTCATTCTTACAAATTGCAGAAGAGTGTAAACAGCAATGCTTTGATCTCTTTAAAGAAGCCGCTGAACAAGAAAAGGAATGGGCCGCTTATCTCTTTAAAGATGGTTCAATGATCGGGCTAAACCGCGATATTCTCTGCCAATACGTAGAATACATTACCAATATTCGTATGCAGGCGGTTGGCTTAGAGGCTGCCTATCCTAATGCAACCACGAACCCGATTCCTTGGATCAACGCTTGGTTGTCATCGGATAATGTACAAGTGGCTCCACAGGAAGCCGAGATTAGCTCCTATTTAGTGGGTCAAATTGATAATGAAGTAAAAGCCGATGATTTTGAGGGCTTTGAACTGTAATGGCCAGCCTTAAGATCAACAAAGTATTGACCATTGAATCCAACGCCTCCAACACTTTACTTGAAAGTATGGAGCATGCAGGGTTACAACCCGAATACAATTGTCGAGACGGCCACTGTGGGGCTTGTCGTTGCACTTTGATTTCTGGTGAAGTGGAATATGTTGGTTTTGCTATGGCTTATACGCTTGGTAATGAAATTTTACCTTGTATCTGTAAAGCAAAAAGCGCGCTTGAATTGGCGGACGTGAAGTACTTTCCCAAAGCCAAACGTGCTTAATCGCTTTACTCGCAAGCCCTACTCTCAAGCCCTACTCTCAAGCCAGAGCTACACTCTGGCTTGTTTTTTACCAAACAGCAAACTATCTGCCGTGCTCACTGATACGGATTTATTCGCCACTTCTCGCCCATCATCATCAAACAACGATAACTGATAGCCATAACCTACCTTTACGGGCTCTTCTGATGGAGCATGACGCCAAAGTGAAGTCATGTCTTGAGAATGGTGGACGAATGCTTCACCTAATATCACCTTCTGACTGGCAATTTTATACCACACAATAATTTTTGATTGATGGACCATCATAGCCTCCTGCCGAAATGATTCAAACCGACGTTGATGAATAAACAAGGTTAAGTTTATAAACAAATAAGCACGGTCGTATGAATCAATTCTGACGGTTTAGCAACACTCTCAATGAATCAGGCAGTTACCATTTAGACTGATTATGCATAGAGATAACACAATATAATAAAGCTCAGTAATAAGCTTATCTTTCATTATGTTAGGAGGTTAAATCTCCGAGTCTTTATGATGAAACTTTCAATGCATAAGCAGGCAAATGCATATCTTTTACAACACTCGCTGAACCATAATGGGTAAATACGCTTTTACCCGAAAGATAGCGACGCAACATATCACCCGCAATGGTGCTAATCAGCTCTTTTTGCTCAGACAGTGAATACGATCGGGTAAAGGTCAATTGTTGCCCCCATTCACCTTGCGGCGTAGATAGCGCAATACAAAAGGTATCCTGATGCAAAGGCCCAGTGACAAGAGCAAGATCCGTTGAACATTTCTCTTTCGTGGCTCCCGCTAGGGCAAAAATAGCCGCAAGAGGGTCTTTCTCCCCTAGCCCTGCCTCAACTTGATGGCTGAGTATCCAGCTGTGTCCACTGAGTTGTTCTATCTGCCTATTGCTCAGTAACCACTGTGACAACCAACCTTTGGTTGCTTGTTCAGCAATGGATAAAGAGAGTCCTTTGTCAGCCATTAAATGCCCGAGATGATCGAGCATAGGCTCATCGATACTGACGACATAAGTTTCAATCAGAGAGTGGAGGATCTGCATGAGCTTAACACGTTTGGACAAATCTTGACGGGGGCCAAATAACTTAATCTCAATAAAAGGCAAATAAGAGCGATAACCCAGCCAATACCCTTCGGGCAACTGAAGTTTCGCCAGACGATCCGATAAACCCGATTCAGAGCTACCCAATGTATACAATTTGCTGCATTCAAGCCCAATCTGTTGAGGAAAGTTCTGCTTTAAATCTGGAAGAATTTGCTCACTGACCATTCGCTTAAACTCTTTTGGCACACCGGGAGTAAAATAGAACCAACAATCGTTGATCTGCATTTTAAACCCACACGCGGTACCGATGGGGTTATCTAAGATCGTTGATTTTTCCGGCAACATCGCCTGCTTCAGATTACTTTCTGGCATCGTTTTTTGCCGACGAGCAAAAAAAGCTTCTAGCTTAGTCAACCATTCCGAAAAGAGAACCAAAGATTGCTCTGCCGCTTGTGCCGCAGCCGCAGCACTAAGATCATCACTCGTTGGACCTAAACCGCCATTTACAATCACAACATCATTATTGAAACTGAGCATCAGTAACTCTTCTGTCAATACAGTTTGACTATCACCAACCGTCGACCGCTTACAGAGACTAAATCCATTTTCGAAAAATAGACGGGAAAGCCAAGCCGCATTAGTATCAAGGATATCACCGTGTAATACCTCTTCTCCTGTACTTAGCATTGCTATTTTGAGCATAATTGAGCCTTATCCTATTGGTGGAGAGTGAAGAAGCCTAACTCTCTCTACTTTTTCGCTATTCAGTATACCTAAATATTCGTCGAACCCGCGATGATTACTCAAAAAACATCGCTATGACTTAAGCCATATTTAGGATTAAGTACTCTAGTATGATGAATATATTCGATTTAACTTGGGCTTAAGTCAGCCTGTAGTCTTTTTATCGACAAAAGGCGTCATCTCTTTTGTGCGTAAGGTAAAATTATCGCATCTTTATCATAACGCCTATTGCAAAAATTGACTCATATCAATCTTTATTAGAAATAAACCCCTACACTCATAGTAGGAAATCGATTAGGTAATGTTCTGGAGGCCGTTATGAATTGTACCTTTATTGTAAACTTTGTGGGCACAGCGACTGCTGCTACCATTAAACAGCTTGCCGCCATTACCCATGAAAACGATGGAAAGTGGCTGATTAGTAAAGTCAATTTTATTGATAACCAAGTCGCTGCCGTTATCAAAGTTGAAATGCCACTGGATAAAGCTTCTATTGTTAAAGAAGCATTTCAATCACACCCGGATCTTCTCGTCAAGATCGTTGATTGCGAAGCGAATATCAATAAGGAAGAGTCTATTTATCAAGTTCGCTTAGATGCGAATGACCGCTTTGGTATCGTCAACGAAATCACCCATTTGTTAGATGGACAAGGCATCGGTATTCTAGATATGGATTGTCAACGAGTCTTTCTAGCGGGGGGAGGCGTAAGTTCAAACCTCTTTACCGCAACAATGGCGATTCGTTTACCCGCTGAGATTAATATTGAGGATGTGGCTAAAGAGCTAGAAGCTCTTAGTGAAGATACTCGAGTCGTCATTGAGTCGTAAGTATCATTGAGAAAATTGAAAAGAGGGAGGTTTACCTCCCTCTTTTCATATTAACGATGCACCGACCACTGCGATAATGAGCGTTTAAAATCTTGATAACCAAATTCGTTCAGCTTCTCAATTTTTCCGTCTCTGCGCTCACAATAGACTGATGGCATCTTCAAACCATTAAACCAATTGAGTTTAACCATTGTATATCCTGCACTGTCCATGATATGCAATTTCTGACCAATTTTAAGCGGTTCATCAAACGTCGCTACGCAGAATTGGTCGCCCGCTAAACAAGAACATGAACCAATGACATATTCGTACTCACCATTCTCACAAGCTTCCAGTACCGATGCAGGTTCTTTGTAGATCAACGTATCCAAACGGTGCGCTTCGGTTGCTGAATCAACAATAGCGGTTTTCATGCCATTCTCAACGATATCCACAACAGTCACCACAAGATCGGTCGTTTTCGTGATCACGGCTTCACCGGGTTCCAGATAAAGCTGAACGCCATGCTTTTCCGCAAATCCTTTTAATGCTAAACCCAGTTTTTCAACATCGTAACCCGGCCAAGTAAAGAACACACCACCACCAAGGCTTACCCAATCTAGCTTGTTTAAGTACTCGCCAAAACGTTCTGAAATGGAATCCAGCAAACGGATAAACGCATCCACATCTTTGTTCTCACAATTCATGTGGAACATCACGCCATTGAGGGTCTCAAATACGGCTGGATCAAGGTGATCGGCTTGTACACCTAGGCGAGAAAACTGACGCGCAGGGTCGGCCAGATCTTGTCCTGCATAGCTTACACCGGGGTTAAGGCGTAAGCCTAAAGAAGCCTTCCCCTCCACCAAATGGCGATAAGCGGAAAGCTGAGACTGAGAGTTAAAGATCATTTTATCGCAGATATCCGCAACGTCTCTTACGTCTTCTTCACTGTATCCCACACTATATGCATGGGTTTCACCACCAAAAGTTTCATACCCCAGTTTGACTTCAAAAGGGCCTGAGCTTGTAGTTCCATCCAAATAGGGTTTTATCAAGTCAAAGACCCCCCATGTTGAAAAGCACTTCAGCGCCAACACCAACTTCACCCCTGAAATCTCTTTAAGTTGTTTGGCAATTTGTAAGTTAGCGATCAATTTACTTTCATCGATCATAAAGTAAGGGGTTTTTAATTCGCTCTTCTGCATTTCATCTGCTCCAGGTGTCGTATAGAACCACACCTTATGAATCTTTAAATGGAAAAAACAGCCATCACTTTCCATGACGGCTGTTTTTAGTACGACTCAAAAGTAAATTTACTTAAGAATATTAATCACAGGTTGACCTGGTTCGAGTTCCAATACATCCCAATCGAGCCCAATAGTCGGCATGGTTTCCAGAAATGGATCTGGGTTCAACTGCTCAACATTAAAGACCCCTGCCTCTGCCCACTCACCACGGAAAAACTGAAGGGCTGCAGTAATCGCTGGCACCCCGGTAGTGTAAGCAATAGCTTGGTGCTCTACATCGTGATAAGCCACTTCGTGATCGGCATTATTGTAGATAAAGACACTACGTGGTTTGCCATCTTTCAGACCTTGAACCCAAGTACCGATACAGGTTAAACCGGTATAACCGGGGGCTAATGAGGTTGGATCTGGCAGCAGTGCTTTCAATACATGCAAGGGTTGAACAACTGTTCCATCTTGCAATGTCAGAGGTTCGGGGCTTAACAGACCGATATCACGCATGCAGTTAAAGTAATTCAGGTAACGGTCACCAAAGCCCATCCAGAATTCAATGCGTTTAGCTGGAATGAACTCTTTTAATGAACGAACTTCATCATGTGCCATAGAGTATACTTTGAATGGGCCACATTTAGGGAAATCAAATTCCATCATACGAGTATGACAAGGTACCTGTTTCCACTCTCCCTCTTCCCAAAAGAAAGAGTCCCCCTGAATTTCCAACATATTCGTTTCTGGATCAAAGTTCGTAGCGAACTTCTTACCGTGATCACCCGCATTAATATCCATCACATCGATGGTATCTATCTCATCAAAGAGATGCTTAGCGGCATAAGCGGCAAACACACTCACGACGCCAGGATCAAACCCTGCGCCAAGAATTGCGGTGATCCCCGCTTCTTTAAATTTCTCACGGAAAGCCCATTGGGGATCGTACGCTTCCGGAACTTGCTGCCCTTCAGAGCATAAATCAACGGCAACCGATGTATCTAAGTAGGATACTTTTGCTCGGTAACAAGCCTCCATAATCGGTACGTTAACCCAAGGAGGGCCAGCATTGATCACCAGATCAGGCTGAACCGCTTCAATTAACGCGACCAATGCGTCAACATCGTCAGCATCCACTGAACGAGCTTCTAGTTTCTTAGTTGAATCTTTTAAATTGTGTTTACCTTTAATCGATTCAATGATTTTCTCACACTTCTCAATAGAACGAGAAGCAATGGTAATATCACCCAGCACGTCGTTGTTCTGCGCTGCTTTATGTGCAACGACCCAACCAACACCGCCCGCCCCAATCTGTAGAATTGACATAGTCTCCGTTTACCTTTATTTCGCTAGCTCAGCCGCTAGAGTTTCAATTTTAGCCAGTAAAGATTCGAAGTCCGAAATCTTTAAGCATGGGTTCAAGATTGTGAATTTCAAGGCAGTTTTGCCATCCACAATGGTTTCGCCAAGAACAGCGATACCACGTATCAAGGCCTGTAGACGAACTTGCTTATTCAGTTCATCACAATCAGACGCTTGACTGTTTACCGCGCGGAATAACACGGTAGACAAAGATGGTTCAGCCAAAAGCTCAAAAGCTTTATGCTGACGAACCAAATTAGCCACTTGTTGAGTTTGCTCAAGTAGGTGGTCATACATTGCGCCCATTTGTTTAGGACCCACATTTTGCATGGTCATAAACACTTTCAGAGCATCAAATCGTTTTGTGGTCGAGATCGACTTATCGACCAAATTAGGTAACGTATCGTGCTCACGGTTCAAGTAGTCAGCATGATGCAGCAAGAACTTAAAGTGGCTTTTCTCTTTTAGCAATAATGCACCACAACTGATCGTTTGGAAAAACAGCTTATGGAAATCTACGCTGATAGAATGCGCTCGCTCAATGCCATTTAGGCACTCTTTATGGCTGCTCAAAATCAGCGCACCACCATAGGCACTATCCACATGCATCCACATTTCATGTTTGTCTGCGACATCTGCGATGGTCATCAGGTCATCGATTGCACCGTGGTCCGTGGTCCCTGCCGTCCCTACGATAGCAAATGGGATTAGCCCTTCCGCTTTCGCTTGTTCGACCACTGCATTTAGTTGAGTCACATCCATCGTGCCGTTAGGCAGAGCATCTACCGCTAAGATGGCCTTCTCACCCAGCCCCATCCACGATGCAGACTTTTGCACGGTAAAATGTGATTTTTTCGAGCACACAATCCGCAATTTATCGGCATAGTCTGGTAAACCCAATTTTTGAATCGAGTGACCACTCAACGTATTTGCAATCCAGTCACGCGCCAGCATTAACCCCATTTGGTTGCTTTGCGTTCCCCCACTGGTGAAAATACCGTCTGCTTGTACTCCTAGTTCAAACTTCTCACACATCCAATCAACAACTTTCTGCTCAACGAACGTTGCCGCAGAAGCTTGATCCCATGAATCCATCGATTGGTTCAAAGATGCAATCATGGCTTCTGCCACCACAGAAGGCATCAAGGGTGGGGTATGTAAATGCGCGATGCAATCTGGATGCTGAACGATGATCGAGTGCTTTGCAACCCGTTCCGCGGTGTCAGAGATCACCTCTTTCAGAGAAGCATTCTTGTTATCCAGATCAACCGAGTAAATCGCCTCTTCCAACGTTTTAGGATCAATGCCTGAATACGGTGCCTTCACACTTTCAAACACCGCTTTCATGGCTGCCGTGGTGTGGTTCATCACTTGAGAAAACTCTTGACTGCCCATCGGGCCAGTCTGGATGAAATGTTTTTTCCACTCTGGATTGGCCTGTTCTGGATCTTTCTTACCGCCACCCGCAGCAAGAATCGCAGCTTCCAACGTGCGCAGAGCAAAATCGATCTGTTCAAAGGAAATAATCATAGGGGGAAGAAAACGAATAACAGAGCCTTCACGTCCTCCTTTTTCGACCATCAAACCCCGTTCCAACGCTGCTCGCTGAATCGCTAAAGTCAACTCGGGTGCCGCTTTGGGCTCACCAAATTTATTTAGCTCACCGCTTGGGTCTTGAATTTCTAACCCCAGCATCAAACCTTTGCCCCGTACTTCTGCAACGCAGTTTACGCGGCTTTGAATTTTTTCCAGCCCCATACGTAAGTATTGGCCCGCAATATTGGCATGTTCAACCAAGCTATCCCGCTCAATGATTTCCAGCGCTTTTGCCCCAGAGACCATCGCTAATTGGTTACCTCGGAAGGTTCCGGTGTGCTCCCCTGGGCGCCAAGTGTCATGCTGTTTCTTAATAACAAGCAAAGACATGGGTAAACCGCCGCCGATCGCTTTCGACAAACACAAAATATCTGGAACAATTCCGGCTTCTTCAAACGCAAAGTTATAACCTGTTTTTCCTACACCACATTGAATTTCATCAAAAATCAATAAGATGCCATATTCATCACAGATTCGACGCAGTTCACGTAGCCAGAAAGCTGGAGCAGGAATGACTCCTCCTTCGCCTTGCACTGGTTCAACGATAATAGCAGCAGGCTTCATGATACCGGCTTCATCATCATTCAATAGACGTTCAATATAACGAATGCTCGCTTTCGCTCCCTCATCGCCACCTAAACCAAATGGGCAACGAAGGCTGTATGGAAAAGGCATAAAATGTACATCAGACATTAACCCTGTACGGCGTGCTTTAGTATTGAGGTTACCCATCATTCCCATGGTGCCATTGGTCATACCATGGTAAGCACCACGAAACGCAAACATAGTATTACGACCCGTCGTTTGTTTTGCTAGCTTAATAGCGGCTTCAACGGCATCAGCACCGGATGGCCCACAAAACTGAACAACGCAGTGACTGCCTAACTCTTCAGGCAGAAATCGCTTAACCGTTTTGATGAAATGGGTTTTTGCTTTCGTTGCAATATCCAACGTTTGGTAAGGAAGCCCTGAATCCAATTGATCTTTTAAAGCTTGGTTAATTTCAGGGTGGTTGTACCCTAATGCCAGTGTTCCAGCCCCAGCTAAACAGTCTAAATAAAGCTGGCCACGTGTATCTTCTACTAGACACCCATATGCTTGTTTGATGGCAATCGGTAAACGTCGAGGATAAGAACGAACTTCAGATTCATGTTCAACTTGGTCAAGCAAAACATCATCTAATGTCAGATCATAAGTACCTTCAACAAGCGGTACTTGGTTGGAAAAATAGGTTGCGATAGTGTTATCGACTTCAAAGGCTGTACTCATCTTTGTCCCCTTGAAATGGTTAATATTCTGTGCATTTCCCACCTCGAAGCTAAAAAGGGAAATGACAAATAGCAAAAGTTCCGATCATGTCAGTAGACAAAGCCGGAATTCGGGCCATCATCATGATGGCAAGTCACTAAAACAGAGAATCAAGGTTCGGTTATGCTGCTGTCCTGACGGACTGGGCATAAAGGATGAACAAAGCTGATTAATGTGTGTTGTATGTAGTTAAGTGAGTTCAATGTTGGGTTTCCCATTCACATGCTGTTCCAACAGCAAGAGTATCCCGTCTATCAGTAAAAGGACTTACTGATACCTACCCTACGTAGTGTCACAATCAGCCTGAATGGTCACTACGCGTATCCCCCAGAATCATCGTCCGAGATTGTTGCGGAAGTTAACATACAATTGGCGATATTCGCAACGATTTTCATCAATGATTTGCCCATTTAATCTCAAGATCCATAAACAAAAATGATAATTTTGTTCATTTTTTACTCTCCCCAACTCTGGTTAGATGAAACTTAAGCTAGGTGAATAGACAAAAAAGCCACCCGTTCTGATGGCTTGTTTTATAAAACAGAATCAACTAATCATTTTTTCTATCTGGATCTTCTTTTGAAGGCATATGACGACTCGCTAACTCATGGGTTTTCAAATTATAGCGTTCTTTAATCACATCTTTTACCACGCCATCCCATTGGGGAACACCGACGAAATAGCTCGCTCGCGCTAAGACGTGAGCGGCAATCGGAGCCGTTAAAATGACAAATATCACCACGGCAAGCGCTCGTGCGACAAAAGCAAAATCTCCCCAATTGACAACGGCAAAAGCGACAACCATTAGCCCAACCCCTAACGCGCCCGCTTTTGTGGTGGCATGCATTCGAGTTAAAAGATCTGGCATTCGGTTAATTCCAATGGCAGCAAGTAGCATCAAAAATGAACCAGAGAGAACTAAAATAGAGATAATAAAATCAGTCATCGTCACGGTGTCCTCGTTTCTCTAAATAACGGGAAAAACCCACAGCCGCCATAAAAGAGGTAAGGGCTAATACGATGGCTACATCAATAAAATAAGGTTGTTGATAACGAATACTGTACAACACCACTAAGCCTACTGTTAATGAAGCCATCAGCTCTAATGCCACCACCCTGTCTGGGAGCGAAGGGCCTTTTAATAAGCGGACGGTTGCCAGCACTAAACTTAACGCTAACATGGCAAAACAAAGGGTATAGATGATATCCAACATAGTAATTTACCCCAACAAGTCTATTACTCGCGCCTCTAAGCGCTTAAATTCTTCAATCTGACGAACTTCATCTTCAAAGTACATGAGATGGACATAGAGTACACTTCTGTCCGTCGCTACATCCAATGCTAATGAACCAGGTGTCACGGTAATTAAAGTGGCGAACATAGTGATGGCTCCCTCATCCCTTAATTCTAAAGGAATGGCAATCACTGCAGGTTTCATTAAATGGGTCGGCGTTAACACATCGTAAGCGACTCGCCCATTAGCTTTAATGAGATCCCAAACAAAGAACAGCCCAAAACTAATCACTTTAGGTAACTTATTAAAGTAGGCTTCAAATGTTGGACTGTCCCTTAACAGGTAAGCCAAAATCACATAACTCATGATCATGCCAGCAAATAAGTTAGAGATAGTGTAGGTTCCTGAGAGTATGAGCCAGACTAAGGCCAGCAGCATATTCCATCCAAAAGCTTTCATCTCTGACCTCCTAGTACCGCATCAATATAATATTGAGGGTTCATTAATTGCTCAGCAGTTGCAAACATTAGCTGAATAAACCATTCCGCCCCTAAACCAATGATCACCGTCATTATTACCATTAAGAATATCGGGAAATAAAGGCAAAATCGTTCACTATCACTCATTGGTGAGAGTGTCTGAGCACCATCAGGTAAAGGCTTCCAAAATGCTTCTGCCCAAATTTTCACCATAGAGTAAAGCGTTAGCAGGCCAACGGCTAATGCAGAGAAGATAGCTAACCACTGCTGAGCACCAACCCCACCAGTAATCACGACATACTTAGCCATAAATCCAGAAAATGGGGGAAGCCCAGCAAGTGAAGCCGCGCTAATAGCAAAGAGTAATGCCAAGATAGGGGCACTACGATAAAGCCCGCCTAACTTTTCCAGTTTATAGCTACCATGACGACGATGCATGACTCCACTGATCAAGAAGAGGTTTGTCTTCACGATCATATGGTGAACGACATAAAGAATTCCCCCCGCGACAGCAAGAGGAGTAAAAAGCGCTAGCCCTAAAATCATATAACCTATCTGGCTAACACTGTGAAAAGCCAGAATACGGCGAACTTCAAACTGAGCCGCCGCCCCTAAGACCCCAACGACCATAGAGAAAATACCCATCCACAGTAATACCGTTTGATGAGTAAACTCAACATCACTGATAAAAATAAGGCTAAAAACTCGATAAAGAGAATAAACACCAACCTTAGTCAGTAAGCCGGCAAAAGCAGCAGAGATCGCCACCGGAGGGGTATGATAAGAAGCTGGTAACCAAAAGAATAACGGAAACGCAGCCGCCTTTATTCCAAACGCAACTAAAAATAGTAGCGAAATCAAAATGACGATTTGTGGATTTTCAGATAGTGACAACTTCTGTGCTAAATCAGCCATGTTTAAGGTGCCGGCATAAGCGTAAAGTAACCCAATGGCTGATAAAAATAGGGCTGATGAAAGTAGGTTCAGCGTGACGTATTTCAGCGCGCCTTCCATTTGCTCACGTTCACCACCTA
Organism: Vibrio cincinnatiensis DSM 19608; assembly: GCF_900167345.1. GTDB lineage: Bacteria > Pseudomonadota > Gammaproteobacteria > Enterobacterales > Vibrionaceae > Vibrio > Vibrio cincinnatiensis. The sequence goes on from NZ_FUXB01000003.1 coordinate 275,797, forward strand.
AAATTAATAACCCAAATGAAGCCACTAACATAATTTCAAACCAAACGTATAGGTTGAAAATATCTCCGGTGAGAAAAGCGCCAATCACCCCAGCAATCATCAAGTGCAATAATGGATAAAAACCGAATGCTTCATGCTCTTCACTCATGGAAGCTAATGCATAAATTGAAACACACAATGCAACAAAAGCCGTCGACGTCACCAAAATTGAGGAGAGGAGATCGGCCACCATCGAAATTCCAAATGGAGCTTGCCACCCCCCAAGGTAAACCACTTGAATACCATTGAGGTATACATCGTGAAATAAAATAAGTGCCGTAATCAAAACCGCAGAACTTGAAAACACACTCAACCAACGTTGTAATTTTCGATGACGCCAAATGATCATCGATATAGCCGCGGTGAGCATAGGGATAAGAATAGGCATTAATAACATCATCATTGGGTATCTGTACTCGTCATCTTGTTCATATCATCAGCCCCTATCACTTTATAGGCTCGGTGAATCAGTACTACAGCAAAAGCCAATACGCCAAAGCTGATCACTATCGCCGTCAAAATTAAAGCTTGAGGTAATGGATCGGCGATATCATGTACTGGTACAGTCATTCCTTCAGGTATCAATGGAGGAGCACCACGAACGAGTCCGCCTCCTGTAAAAATGAGTAAATTGGCCGCGTTAGATAAAATCATCAAACCAATCACGAGCTTAACAATACTGCGCCGCAACATCATAAATAAAGCTGCGGCATATAAACCACCAATAATAAAAGCAAATAATGTTGTCATTTTTACTCCTCCACTTCTGCTAGAGTGAGTAACAGTGTGGTCACCATACCAATGACGACCAGATAAACACCGATATCAAACAATAGGGGGGTGCTCAATTTCAATTCACCCACTCCCGGTAAATAAACGCTCCACCAGACACTGGTTAAAAAAGCACTACCCGATTGGATAACACCGATTATTCCACTCAATACTGCCGTTAATAATCCAGCGCCCATCAACTGGGCACCATCAACACCCATTAACTGGCGAGTTTGTACTGGAGTAAAGGCAAACAGATGCAAGGCAAATGCACTTGATGCAACAAGCCCGGCAATAAACCCCCCGCCCGGTTCATTATGCCCACGCAGCAATAAGAAAATGGAAAACAGGAGCAACATAGGTAAAAGAAAACGTGCCGCGACCTGTAATATTAATGCCGAATCCGTTTTCATGATTTTTTCTCCAATTTGATCATGGCCATCACACCAATCGCAGCCAATGCTAATACGAAGATTTCACCTAACGTATCTAAAGCTCGGTAATCCACTAAAATAACGTTGACGATGTTACGTCCTTTAGCAATCAGGTAGCTGTTCTCAATCAAGTAATCACTGATACGATCCGGTTCAGCAAATTGAGTCACCGTCATCACCAGCAATGTCATCATGCCACCAAATACAAGGGCAACAAAGGCATCACGCCAACGAACATCAGAACTGGATAAACGTTGGAATCTCGGTAATTTAAAGAGGACAAAAACCAATAAAATCACCGTCAATGTTTCAATGAGAATTTGTGTAATCGCTAGATCGGGGGCACTGAAAAAGACATAGATCAAAGCCATACAAAAGCCTAATGCACCAATTGCGGCAACAGCACCTAACCTTTGTTCCGTAATACAAGCATATCCCACAACCGCAACAATGATTCCCGCCACTAATAACTCGTAAATCTCTAAATCAGAGAAATCGAGTGTGCCATACCATCCCACTCTTGTTGCAATCACATATCCAACTAACACAATCGTAAAGATAAAAATGGTCAAAATATAATTAGACATATAACCATTCTGTACTTTGCCCGTCGTCCATTTCGCAAAAAAGACTAAACCACGCATTACGATGTCGTAACCTTTCTCTGGGCCATAATTGAGTAGTGGCTTCATGCCTGAAACCTTAAGAGCTAAGTGATCCCAGTGTTTAAAAAGCAGATATCCCAAACTCAAGGCGATTGCACTTAGCAATAACGGTAGATTAAAGCCATGCCATAGTGAGAGTGATACAGGGTTAACCGACTCACCCACCACCGATGCGGTCGCAGCAGTGATCAAAGGAGCGATCAATGAGGGAATAAGACCAAATATTAATCCAAAACTAGCCAGCAGAGAAAATCCGATTCGCATCGTCCAAGGGGCTTCATGAGGAGCTTTAGGTGTTGCCACTTGAGAGCCAAAAAACGGTTTGATCACCAGTAATCCAGCACTCGCCACCAGACAAATAGAAGAAATAACGCCAACCAGCAGTAAAGTACTTTGCCACGGACTCGAGAGCAATCCTTCAAGCATGGACTCTTTCGCTATAAAACCAAGCACTGGAGGAACGCCCGCAAGTGCAAGTGCCGCCAATGACATGAAAAAAGCGGTATGAGGCATACTGCGTTTAAGGCCACCAAGTTGACGAATATCTTTGGTCCCCGTTTCATGATCAACGGTTCCCGCTGCCATAAACAGCGCCCCTTTATATAACGCATGAGCCAGTAAAAAAACCATTGCGGCTGTCAGTGCGGATTCACCACCAATACCAATCAGTAATGTTAATGTTCCTAAAGAAGCCACGGTGGTATAGGCTAGAATACGTTTTAAATCCGTACTCGTCACCGCCATTAACGAGCCTACGAACATGGTCAACGCACCGATACTGGTCAGCAGTACCGTCCAGTACATATCACCGACCATCACCGGCTGCAAACGGGCTAATAGGTACACACCAGCTTTAACCATTGTCGCGGAATGTAAAAATGAACTGACGGGCGTTGGAGCAGCCATCGCATTTGGTAACCAAAAATGGAAAGGAGTTTGAGCCGATTTAGTGAACGCTCCCGCTAGAATCAACAATAGCATCGGAGTAAAAAGGGGCTGCTGTTGAAGATTCGCCCCTTGTGCCAATATTTCATCAAACTGGTAACTGCCTGCCAATTGCCCAAGCAGAATAACCCCAGCCATTAAAGCAAGCCCGCCTCCAACAGTAACGAATAAGCCTTGAAGTGCTGATTTTCTTGATTTTTCTTGTTCATGATTGAAACCTATCAGCATATAAGAAGTAATACTGGTCAGTTCCCAAAAAACAAACATCGCCATGATATTATTAGAGAGAACAACACCTAACATTGCCCCCATAAAAGCACAAAGAAACATCACCAATTTATGCTGATCACGATGCCCAGAAAGATAACTTCCTGCATAAATGATGACCAAAGTACCAATACCGCTGATCAACAAAGCAAAGAGCAAACTCAATCCATCAAGCCGCAAATCTAACGAAATGCCCAATGAAGGGATCCAATCATAGTAAAACAGCAGAACCTCACCGCCAGCTATCTGTGAAGTAAAGCTAAGAAAATAAATAAACAACAGTGCAGGTAACGTCGCAACCCACCACGCTGCACGTTCTCCCAATTGGCGATATAGCCATGGAACAAAAAAAGCAAAAATAAATCCTGACATTAATGCGTATAGCATCTAATGATCCCCCACTATCGAAACTCTATTGTGCCGCATATATTCCTCTTCCTCGTCAGAATTGGACAGCTCTTGCCGAACTCTCAAATCAGATGTCATCAAACCATCATGCGATTTCACGCTAAGTTCAGTACGAAGCAAACTCTGAGTGCGATCCCTTATTATGACCGTAACACGATTTTTTATGATTTATAAACAAGTTAGCTAAAGAATAGCTGAGCCTTTAGAAAATAAGAAAGCATAAAACTAGGTTTTATGCTTTCTTTGTCAATCGAGTCTTAGCTTATATAAGTGATCAAGCTCACGCTAGAGAGCTGACATCACTTGAAACACTAAGTACCCAATTTGCGTCTAAAATTCATGTTTCTGCTCTTCCACTAATACGGCTTTATCCATCACCAAGCGTTTAGGTAGTGTGGCTCGAAGCATCATATAACCAGCCAATGCTGCGGTTGTTGACCCCATTAAAATACCTAAACGGGCATAATTATCTAATAAAATATAGGTACTACCAAATGCCAATGATGAGATAAAAATTGACATCGTAAAACCAATACCACACAAAACAGAAACTGCAAAAATATGCCTAATATCAATACCTTCAGGTAGCTTAGTCATCCCCAACTTTACGGAAATCCAGCTAAAAGTAAAAATCCCCAGAGGCTTGCCCACAAAAAGGCCAAGCGCAACCCCTAAAGGTAACGTCGATGTCAGCCCTGACATTGAAATACCGGTGAGTGAGATCCCAGCATTCGCCAGCGCAAATAATGGTAGGATAAAAAACGTCGACCAAGGATGGAGCGTATGTTCCAAATGTTTCAGAGGTGAAACGCCCTCCTTCTTCACTTTTAGAGGAATAGCGAAACCGACGATAACGCCAGCCAAAGTTGCATGTACACCTGATTGTAAAACGGCATACCAAAGTATCGCGCCTACCACCATATAAGGTGTAATTTTTGAGACTTGATAACGATTAAGAAGATAAAGCCCTCCCGCCGCCGCCGCTCCAAGAGTCAAGGCAACAACCGACAAATCACTCGTATAAAAAAGAGCAATAATCACGATGACACCCAAGTCATCAATGATAGCTAAAGCAAGCAAGAAAGCTTTCAAACTCACTGGAACACGGTTACCCAGTAACGCCATGATCCCTAGCGCAAACGCAATATCCGTGGCCGCAGGAATCGCCCAACCTTGGCTGGCTGTTGGATCCGAAGAGTTAAATAACGTATACACTAATGCAGGCGCTAACATCCCACCCAGTGCTGCAATTGCAGGGAAAAGTGCTTGTTCTTTTGTTTTTAGTGAACCATCAATCAACTCACGTTTCACTTCCAATCCTATGAGAAGGAAAAAGATAGCCATCAAACCATCATTAACCCAATGAGCAACTGACATGCCGAAAAAACTGGCATGTAATGAATGTTGATAAAGTTCATCAAGTGGTGAATTGGCAATCAACATCGCCGAAATAGCGGCAATAACAAGCAGAACACCACCAGCCGCTTCCGACTTTAAAAAACTACGAATCATATGAATCATGGTGAAATCGTCCTTAATTATTCTGAGAATAAACGATAAAAGAACCTAATTTAGACAGGAATGGGAAACTTAATACTGTCAACACGGAAAACAAGAAGGTAGTAGGAGTTTACTCAGAGAAGGTTCGCTTTAAAAATCGCTTGTAATGAATGAATAACTCGAAATAACCGAATAATAGAACTTTAATGTACGTATATTCCGTCATGTTAGAAAGGGCGATGCATCCAGTTTCTATAGAAATGAAACTCAATTCATTGACACATCCGCCTTCTAGAGAAATAAGAAAAACCGTGCTAATAACCCGTTAATTGCATAAAGCCTCGAGCTTCATGGGTCCCTGTTGCATGAATCGGCCCCTCCCAATATGGAAGGGCAAAAGGAAGCCATAAATTCGGGTTTAAAGCTTTGGTGGTAATGTGAATATTTTGGCTTGGAACAGAGATATTCCACTGCAATGGCAGCACTTTATCTCCCCCAATAGTACTTGCTGACTGTGAGGAAATGTTAATTTCTGAGTCAGATAAAACCACCGTTCGTCCCTCTCGCATGGCTAAAGTTCCATACAGATAAGGGCGCTGGTTACGGTATCGATGGCGAATAACGGTTAAAGTACGGCTATTATCAAGGTGAAGAACAAACCAATCCCAACCTTGTTGACCTTCACCAAGTAATCCACTGCCCCATACTTTACTCACCCATGCCTCCCCTACCACTGAAACAGCATCCGAGTAAGGATCCAATTGAAGCTTTCCCTTCACCGAAATAAATGGAGCATAAATAGAGTAAGAAGCTAGAGAGGAATGATCATCTCGACTCTGGTATCCATTCTCTCCGGGTAAGACATAAGGGCCATTCGCCACCAACTGCAATGACGCCCCAAAGTTATCGGTCTCGATCATTAACTGGCTTGGTAAGGGGCCGGAACCCAGAGAGCGCCATTGCCAGTTATCAATCCATAAACGAAAAGGTTGCTGCGTCATATCCGCTTGACCTATCCCACCACGGGCAATACGTTGATCTTTCCACGATTGCTGGGTGTTAGAAATAACGACATGAGAGATAAATAACTGGGAATTATGCCACCCCGTATCTTGCCGATCATCGTTCGCAACCCGGAAATAGTTCCACTGCACTCCATATTCTTCGCCTTTTGCATCACGAACATTAGCAAAGACATGCCACCACTCATGTTGATATTCAGGATGAATGGCAAAATCCTGTGGTAAACGCACTGACTTATCAGGAGAGACTAAAGCAAAGCGTTGATCTTCATTCGACAAAAGTAGACGACTGGATTTACTTTCTAATGATGAATGAGTTTCACTGAGAAAATGGGGGTAAGTACGATAAACAACCGCCCCAAGCAGAGCCGCAACTATGGCCAAGATAAGGAAAACTCGACACGTTATCACTTTTTTCACACGGCATCCCTCAATGATTTCATTGCCGTTTGGCGCACTAAACGAATAACGGGAAGCGCCCCTGAAATAATCAAAGCCAGCATAGACAGCCCGCCCGTTTTCGCATAAGCGGAAGGCACCATTTGTAACTCAATGGTCCAACCAAAAGCTTCACGAATGACGACTTCCACCACTAACTTAGCCAACGCTAAACCTAATGGTAATGCAATCAATAGCGAAATAATGCCAAACACAAACAGTTGCAAAGCACCGATAATAACCAGCTCTTTGCCTGATACCCCCAAGCATCGCAGTAATGATATATGCCGCTGACGAGAGACTTCTCCTGCTAAAGTAGCAAAGAAAATACCGCATATTGCGATAAACAGCGTGATATTGCCTAAACTATCGGCAATCGCAAACGTTCGATCGAAAATGCGCATTGCTTGTTTATGCAAGCTGCTATTATCAAACATCCGCTCGGAATCCAGTCTAAAAATAGCATCCAATCGATTGATTAATGCTTCAACACTTCCCTGCTTATTTTTCAGTATGACACCTAAAGAAACATTACCACTGTTGGATAAACCTTCGAGCCAGTTTTTGTGAGACATCAACACCTGATGATAAGGGTTACCATAATCATAATACACCCCCACAACGAGCCAGCTTTGCCCCAATGGCATCGACAGATCTAAGTAATCGCCGGGGCGAATGCCCAACCTTAGTGCCATCGACTCACTGATCATCACACTACGAGAATGATGCAATTGATACCAATAATTAGGCACACCTAATTTGACCGTGAGCGATTGCAACTCACCTTCAGACGAACCAGTACTGACCACTTGAATGGTCCCCTTATCACTCATCAGATCCTTTTCCCAGCGATGCCACACGGTTTTTACTTCTGGCTGTTGGTTTAACCACTGCGTCATTCTTGCTGCGGAGCTATTGGTCGGATAAAGATAGAGATCGGCCGCTAAACGTTGCGTCAACCAAGTATCGGTAGTTTGTCTAAAGCTGCCAATCATGGTTTCCACACCAATATTGGCGGCCATCGCCAACATAAAGGCCATGGTTGCAACACCTCGGTAACTCATACTGGCGGCGGCATCGGCAAAAAACCAGCGAACCTTAACCCAACGTAATGTATAAGAGAAGCTGATAAATAACTTCCAAATCAAATATGGCGTAAGGAGTGCTGCTCCTAATAACATGAATCCAATAATGATAAAACCTGTGGTTTGGCTTCTCGGCGCTTGATACACAGCAAGGGCGGCAACCAGCAAAGCACAAGCCCCCAACGCTTGTATGGTGAACTCCGATCCAGCAAATCGAACCAGCGATAAACGTGTAGTGAGGCGAATAGGTTGAGATTTCAGTAAACGAATCAAAGGCCACGTACATGATACCAAGGCCGCAATCATTGCCATAAGCAGGCTGTAACTACTCCACTTCCAACTCCAACTAATAGAGAGGCCAACATGCGCATCATACAAATTACTTAAACTGGCCGACACTGACGGCAGGAGTTGATTGGCTAATAGTAACCCGAGCACATTCCCACATAGCCAACTGAAAAGGATTAATCCGATTAGTTCTATCGCTAACGCTTGAGCTAACTGCCAGCCAGAAACGCCGGTTTGCCGTAACACGCCGACTAAAGGCTGTCGCTGGATCAATGAGAGGGACATCGCCTGATAAAAAATAAACATCCCAACTAAAAAAGACAACATACCCAAAGAGGTTAAATTGGTGTGAAATGCCCGCGTTAACGCTTCCAGTTCAGAACGAGATGTGCGCACTAAGGCCATACCATTTGGTAAGCTTCGCTCTAATTTTTCTAACTTATTCTCTGGCATCTCTGCACACGCAATGACAGAAAATCCAGCGCTTTTGCGTAACGTTCTGACTAACGAAAGATCAGCGATAACTCGAGTACCATTGATCAAGCCGTGACGGTCAACCGATATCGGGCCTAAGGTGGTTTCATCTTCTAATAAAATAAAATCACCATCATTCCATTTTTGAATAGCGGCAAACTCTTGGCTAACAAGAATCGGATACGGTGCTCGCATCAAAGATAGGGTAACCATTTCAGATAATGAACGATTACTGTTGATGGGCAGCATTGCCACCGTATCAATCCCTAGTAGGGTAATATCAACCCCATTTTTAGTCATGAGGCGATAATTATCAAAAGGAACACATTGCTGAAAACCTTCTCGGCGAAGCTGCACATAAAAACCTTGGGGAATTTTATTGGCGATGTGTTTAGGGCGAATCCGGTAAGGCAGAGGGTTTGAGAAAAGTTTCTCACCGTGTTGATAACTTTGTTGCGCGTGTTGATTAATTGCGGTGACCCCCACCAATAAGGAGACACTCAGGGTTAAACCAAGCCAGACTAAAAAAATTTGTAATGGATAGCGCCGATAATGCCCAAGTAATGCTTTAACTACGGGCCACAACATGAAGTCGCCCTCCTTGTAGCCGGATACATCCTGCCATGTGTTGCGCGACTTTTTCACTATGCGTCACCAGCAATAAAGCGCAATCTAATTGGCGAGTTAAACTGGTCAGTAAACGCATGACCGCTTCTGCGTTACGCTCATCTAAACTTCCCGTAGGTTCATCAGCCAATAACAAAGCAGGTTCCATATACAAAGCTCGAGCAATGGCGGCACGTTGCTGCTGCCCTCCTGAAACCTCTTCAGGATAACGGCCTAATAGAGGCATTAAGTCTAATGAAGAGAGAATTTGTCGCAGCAATCGCTGATCTTCTGGTAGCCCTTTTAGCTGGCGACAAAAACGAATATTATCGGCGACATTGAGCGTCGGTAACAAATTAAATTGTTGAAATATATGGCCAATATTATTGCGCCGAAAAGCCGTTCGTTTGTTCTCAGGGCAATCATGCATCGCAAAGCCGGGAAACCAAATTTCACCCGAATCGGCAATATCAAGTCCAGCGATTAAATTTAACAGGGTACTTTTTCCAGAACCACTTTCCCCCATCAACGCGAGTTGATCTCCTCGATTTAACGTCAACTCTGCACCTTGTAACACAGGGTGGAATTCATCACCATCCACGTAACCTTTGCACAGGTCTATCAGCTGTAACATTAAATCACTCACCGTTGCTCAAAATAGGACTGAGAATCTACACTAAATCCCTTCCGGTAGGAAGTATTTTGGATTCGAGATCACAGAATATGAATTCAATTGCACCAAATTGGTGGTTAGAGTCTAATTGTCAATCAAATTACGCATCCATTTTCTGCTAAACATCCGCCACATAGAACCGCCCCATTTGATGAATTCTTCCAGTAAAAACAATAAATAAATCCATTCAGGTTTGATGTTGAAATAGATTGCTGCCAATGCCGTGAGGGGAATTCCTATCACCCATTGAGCCAACACATCTTGAGCCAGACAAAATTTCACATCCCCACCCGCTCGGAGTACTCCAACAATCACCGTCATCGGCACCGATCGAAGCACAATCCCCACGCTCAAAATCATGATAAATTTTTCGGCTAACTGGCGAGTTTCTTCCGTTAATGCACTAAAGGCATTCAAAATAGGAATTTGGATAATAAAAAGGGCAATAGCAACCACAATACCAGCGATAAAGCTTAAAATCGTTACCCCTATTGCTTGGTAATAAACCGCATCATACTGCTTTGCCCCCAACTGGTTACCCACCAAAACGGCGGCGGCATTCGACATACCAATTAACAGGCTTAAAGAGATCGACTCTACGGGAGTCATCACCGATAAAGCCGCTAAACCTTGTACACCACTTTGTCCCATGATGGCATGGTAAACAAATAGCCCGCCAGCCCAAGTCAAAAAATTGAACGTGGTGGGCAAAGAGAGTTTCAAAAAACGGGCAATGGGTTTCCACACCATCACCGCTTTAATATCATTCCATCCAAAAGCCAAAAGGTGATTTTTGCTATAAAGATACCCATACAAGCAAGCAACTTCTATCGCCCCGCTTAATACGGTAGCGATGGCTGCCCCTTCAATCCCTAAAGCAGGGAAGCCCAATTTACCAAAAATTAACACCCAGTTAAGAATCACGTTGGCGACAATACCAATACCACTGAAAAAGGTACTAATTCCTGGTTTGTGCATCGCACGCAGCCCTACCGCCATACTGCTTACACAAGCAACAGCCAGCATACTCAGTGAGGTAATAATCAGATATTGACTCCCCAACGCATTGACTTGCAACGAGTCCGTTGTTAATCCCATGATCTGGCTAGGAAGCAGTAAAAAGAGCGCGACAGTAAATAGAGCAAAGAACATGGAAATCAACCAAGTCAGAGCGGTACTTTCCCGTACCCCTTGATGGTTGGCGGCTCCCCAATACTGGGCAGTTAATAACGCGCCTCCGGTGGTAACGCCTACCAACATAATGGTAGTCACAAAGGTAGCTCTAGCAGCGACACCCACAGCGGCAATTTCAGCCTCGCCAAGCTGACCGAGCATCAGCACATCCACTAAGCCTCGGCTAGAAAACATGATACTTTGCAAACTGATCGGTAAGGCAATGGCGATCAAACGACGCAAAAAATCCCCTCTGGTGTAATATATCACTTGAGAAATGGCAGACAACGGATCACCTCTATAGTCAATGTGTGAAAAAAGTATCATGATATTTGCCGCCATTCATCATCGGCAAAACAGTTTTCGAATCGGTAGCTCTGATAGATCTGGAAATGAGGCCAAACGGCTAGTGATAAATTATACGCATCCCGATAAATTCAAACTAGCCCATATAAAGGAATAACCATGAAAAAGGTATTAGTGTTAGGGGCATCAGGCTATGTAGGTTCGCAATTAGTACCGCTTCTCCTTCATGAAGGTTACAATGTCACTGCAACAGCGCGACAAGTCGAGGAGTTATCCGCCCGTATACCCACTCATCCTCAGCTTACCATTGCGCACCTCGATCTCGCGGATCGAGCAAAAACAAGCCAACTCATGAGTGATTTTGACTTAGTCTACTTTCTGGTTCATGGCATGGCTCAAGGTGGTGACTTTGTTGATTACGAACTTTCTCTTGCTGAAAATGTTCGTCTCGCATTAGATCAAAGCCAAGTTCAACATGTGATTTATCTCAGTGCATTACAACCCATTGTCGGCCATTCCGAACATTTACTAGCAAGGCAGAAAACCGGAGAAATTCTACGCCAAAGTCAAGTGCCTATCACGGAATTGCGTGCAGGCGTTATCATCGGCCCGGGGTCAGCGGCTTTTGAAATCATGCGGGATTTTGTCTATAACTTACCCATTTTAATTACCCCCAAATGGGTAGACTCCAAAGCCAACCCAATTGCGCTCCATAACCTCAACCATTATTTATTAAAACTCGCTAAAGAAACGCCCCTCGCTCACCAACAGTTCGAAGCGGGTGGCCCAGATATTCTCAGTTACCGAGAGCAATTTCGTATTATTTGCCAATTAGCGAATAAACCTTTTCGACTCTGGTCAACCCGTTTGCTCACCCCTCGTATGGCATCCTACTGGCTTGGACTTGTCACCTCTGTACCCTCGAATATTGGACGCGCACTACTCGACGGATTAGCGCATGACTATGTCGCCAAAACTGGTGAGCTACATCAGCGCTACCCTCAGCCGATGATCACCTATAAGCAAGCAGTAAAAAGTACCATCGAGCAAGAAGGAAAATTTATCCGCAGTAATGTGTGGGGGTTTGATTCTGGAGCTATGCAACGTTGGCAGCCCGGTTTTGGGTTTTATCCGAAAAAAACGGGAGCCACGATAACGACAGAGGCAACCAGAGAGCAACTTTGGCATGTCATAAAAACGATTGGAAGCCGTCAGCAAGGGTATTTTTTTGCGAATGCTTTATGGCGCACCCGAGAATGGTTAGATGTATTATTCGGATCCAGTCGCCCGATTCGCCGTCGACCACAAGGGCCTGAGTTACAAGTTGGCGATTTTATTGATTCTTGGAAAGTCATCCGCTGTGAATCAGGTCAGTTTTTATCTTTACTGTTTGGTATGAAAGGGCCGGGGCTAGGTCGACTTGAATTTATGATTAAAGAACAGGAAGGTAAACGCATATTGACCGTCACCGCTTGGTGGCATCCGCAAGGGTTTCTTGGACTGCTTTATTGGTTTGTTATGATGCCCGCCCATTTATTTATTTTCAAAGGCATGGTACGGGCAATCGTGAGAAAAGCAAAAAAGAAAGCGAATGCTTAAGGTAATGTCAGTAAATCTTCATTTAAGATAATTGAGGCTTGGCTTGGAAAGATAGTGGAATTTCAGCTAACTGCGTGCCTTGGTTATCTGGGAAAATAAGATATTCGCCATGGTATTTCACATTCGATTTATAGTCAGTGCGTTTGTGTAACATAAACCCTGCTGCAAACGCTTTTTCAATAAACCCGGCATGATGACCACGGACAAACCAACTCATCGGTTTCACTAGGCGTTCCCCCTCAAAGCAAGATTCACACTGCGTCGCACACAATGCTAAGGAATTTTGTCCATCAGTAAAGAGCTGTACCTTTCCACAATCAACCAAAGGCTCAGAGGTTGACACTTCCCATCCCGCTTGCTCCATCTGATCCAAAAAGGATTCAATCTTTTTATCCGTCAGCGTGTTATCCGCCTGATCATAAAAAAAGTGTTGATAATAAGCAGCAATGCGCTGAAACAGCGGTAACAACCCGGCTTGGTTGCCCTTTGAACGCCCTGCTTTTTGCCAAATGGTTAAGTCATTCCCTACACAACGATGAAAACGTTGATTTTTTAATGATTTAGATACCCAATGTACTAAGAAGTGGTTATTCGCTACCGGAGCATCCACCAATTTTCCAGAGGCATGTTCTTGCGCTAATTCTTGCAGCGCACTATTCACAACATGCTGAATTTCTAAATGATAACTTGCCATTATGCTTTTCTTCCGAATATCCAATAAAAACCGGCAGACAACACAGAGCATGCCGCCATCATAAAAATCATCGGCCACGCGACCCCACTCGGCATCGCCGCCACAATGGCCCCAATCACCGAACCTGTACCAAAACGTAATGTTCCGGCTAATGAAGAAGCGGTTCCTGCCATTCGTGGATAACCACTCAACAATAGGCCCATGGCATTACTACCGATGGTAGAAATAGTACCGACAAACAGTACAACAAACGGTACCGTTCCCCATAACCCCCAATCCAATCCCCAGCCAATCAACAAACCACAGCCAGCCATTAATTGGATAAATAATCCAAACCGTAGCATGGCATGAGAGCCCACTTTTTTCACGATTCGACCATTCAGGCTGGTCATGGCTATCATCGCCACAATATTAAGCCCAAATAGATAACCAAATTCATTGGGGGTTACACCATATAAATCAATGTAGACGAAAGATCCCGCCGTTAAAAAGGCAAACATGCCAGCAAAAGAGAATGCCCCAGCAAAAATAAGCCCCATCGCCTGCCCACTACGACAAAGTTGAAAATAGTTACGTAACGTATTCCCCAACCGTAACGGCTGCCGGTTCTCAACCGCTAACGTTTCAGGAATCATCCACGTCACCATCGCCATCACGATCATCGCAAAAATCGCCAAGACCCAAAAAATTGAGCGCCAGCCAAACCAAATAGCGAGGTGCCCACCAATCATTGGGGCGACCAGCGGTGCTAATGTTACAACCAAAGTAACAAATGACATGGCTCGTGCAAAATCTTCACGATCAAACATATCTCGCACAACGGCTTGGATAACCACCGCCGCAGCCGCACCAGCAAACCCTTGCGCCGCTCGAATATAAGTTAAAGCTTCAATACCATCGGTCGTTGCGCTCACAGAAGAAGCAACCGCAAATAAAAAGACGCCCACCAACATAACAGGACGTCGCCCATAACTATCCGCCAGAGGCCCATGCAGTAATTGGCCGATAGCAAACCCAGCGGTATAGGCGGTTAAGGTAATTTGCACCGCCCCTGCACTGGTTCCTAGATCTTTGGCGATCGACGGCATGGCAGGCAAATACATATCAATGGCTAACGGTGTTAATGCCCCTATTGCACCAAGCACCACAAATAATAAAAAGCCAATATTTGCCGCATTAGGCGTGGGGGACGTATGTTTGGAAGTCATAACTCTCCAGAGTGGTTATAATCATTAAGCGGTAAAAAATCCGCCATTTCGTCACGAATGGCCTATACATAACAGAAAGTGAGTCGGGTGTGGCTAACTAAAACTATTTCCACACGGAGGCAATTTCTTGTTCTGTTAACCGGCGGTACTCACCCGGTTCTAACGTTTCATCAAGCACGATTTCGCCGACACGTTCACGATGCAAGCCAATCACTTTATTACCCAACGCGGCAAACATTCTTTTCACTTGGTGATATTTGCCTTCATGAATCGTAAGTAATACTTGTGTTTCATCGATAATCTCTAACTGAGCGGGACGTGTTAATTCACGTTCACTACGCAGCTCAATACCAAGAGCAAACTGCTCTGCATAATGTGGTTCAACAGGATCAGCAAGCCACACTCGATAAGTTTTTTCGCAATGATGTTTAGGTGAAGTAATGCGATGTGACCATTGTCCGTCATCGGTGATTAACACCAACCCTGTTGTATCGGCATCTAATCGCCCAGCAAAATGTAAATCACGTAGGTTTGCTTCATCAAGCAGAACAAAAGCGGTTTGATTAAAGCTGTCTTCATGCGAACAAACATACCCTTGCGGTTTATGTAACATGATATAACGAGGCCCGGTTAAACAAATAGAACGGCCTTGCCATTCAACGCAAGCATCGCTCTTGACCTTAAAGGATCCACTTTTTTGTACGATGTCATCGACGGTGACTTCACCACTTTTCAATAGGCTGGCCGATTCTTTGCGTGTGGTGCCGAGCGCATCACACAGGAATTTATCTAAACGCATGAATACCTCATCTGTTCTAAGTCAGGTATTATACAAGCCTTGCTTAAAATAGTTGAACTATTTCACACAATTAATCTTTCATTGTTATGTATACACTACGCCCTTACCAAGCGGATTCCGTCAAAGCCGTGATTCACTATTTTCGTCACCACTCCACACCAGCGGTGATCGTATTACCAACAGGCGCAGGAAAAAGCCTTGTCATCGCCGAACTCGCTCGCTTAGCAAAAGGGCGCGTGTTAGTTCTGGCGCATGTCAAAGAATTGGTTGAGCAAAATCACGCCAAATATGAAGGTTATGGGCTTACTGGAGGAGTTTACTCCGCAGGATTAGGACGAAAGGATACCGATCATTCCGTTGTTTTCGCCTCGGTTCAGTCTGTCGCACGTAATTTAACAGATTTCACGGATCAATTTTCGCTCCTCGTCATTGATGAGTGCCACCGTGTCCCTGATGATAAAAATAGCAGTTACCAAAAAGTTATTGCACACCTCTTATCCTTAAACCCAGGAATGAAAGTGCTTGGCTTAACGGCTACCCCTTATCGATTGGGCATGGGGTGGATATATCAATACCACACCCGAGGGTTAGTACGCAGTGAAGAGCCCCGTTTCTTTCAAGATTGTATCTTTGAGCTGCCCATTCACTACTTACTCGATGAAGGCTTTTTAACTCCCGCAAGGCTGATTGATGCCCCTGTACTCAGTTATGATTTTTCACAAATCAAGCCCACCAGTACAGGACGTTATAAGGAATCTGAACTCGATCTCGTCATTGAGCAGTCCAAGCGGGCCACCCCACAGATTATTGAACAAGTTATTAGGCTCGCAAAAGGAAAACAGGGAGTCATGATCTTTGCTGCTACCGTGCGCCACGCTCAGGAAATCCTCAGCTTATTGCCTCCAGAACAGGCGGCAATCGTGATCGGTGAAACACCTTCACATGAACGTGATTTGATTATTCAGCGTTTCAAACAACAAGAAATCCTTTTTTTAGTCAATGTATCCGTACTCACTACAGGGTTTGATGCTCCTCATGTGGATCTTATCGCCATCTTACGTCCCACGGAATCGGTCAGTTTATATCAACAAATTATTGGTCGAGGCCTAAGATTATCACCCGGAAAGACAGAATGCCTGATTTTGGATTACGCAGGAAATCGCTATGACTTATACCAACCTGAAGTCGGTGATCCCAAACCGGACTCTAACAGTGAAATTATTACTATCCCCTGCCCAGCTTGTGGCTTTAATAACAACTTTTGGGGCAAATTAGATGAAAATGGCTTTCTAATTGAACATTATGGACGCCGTTGCCAAGGTTATTTCGAGGATAAGGAAACCGGAGAACGAGAACATTGTGGCTATCGTTTTCGAGCCAAATATTGTTCAGAATGTGGCGCAGATAATGATATTGCCGCACGAATTTGTCATGAATGTGAGGCCACATTGGTCGACCCAGATAAAAAATTAAAAGAAGCGCTCAATTTAAAAGATGCGTTAGTGTTTGAATGCTTGTCAATGGAGCTCTCAGTTCATAAAGATAACCAAGGGAAAAACCACCTGAAAGTGACTTATCAGGGAGAAAATAATGCGTTAGTACATGAATTTTGGTCATTAACCACCATCAAACAGAAAGCCACATTCAAACAACGTTTTGTTCGCCCCCATCTGGCTGATAAACATCGCCCTTTTACCGCAGCCTCTCCCAGTAAAGTAGTTGAAAATCAACACCGGTTTCGCCCCCCACAATTTGTTATCGCACGAAAAGAGGGTCGCTTTTGGCGTTTGCGAGATAAAATCTTTGATGATGAATTAACCCGTTCATGTTAAAATAGGCCTTACACAAGCCAAGTGATGTCGAACCAACGCCAAGCACAGAGATTATCCCCTTACTTTGTCCCTATTTCAGATGATTTTTATTGCTCATCATCTCTATGAATGCTAGTATCCGCGCTCGTTTTGATGACAACGATTTTTCGTTTTTCAAAACAATACAACAGCACAAGGTCGCATTGTTGCTGTTATCCTTGTTTTTTACTAATTTTGAGAGTAAATACTATGAAATTCAATGCAGTAGTACGTACTGAGCTAGGTAAAGGTGCGAGCCGCCGCCTACGTCACGCTGGTCAATTCCCTGCTATCGTTTACGGTGGTGAAGCTGCGCCAGTTTCTATCGCTCTGAAACACGATGACGTTATCAACCAAATGGACAAGCCTGAGTTCTACGAAGGCATCATCCTAGTTATCGATGGCCAAGAAGTGAAAGTTAAGCCTCAAGACGTTCAACGTCACGTGTTCAAGCCAAAAGTTGAGCACATGGACTTCATCCGCATCTAATTCCCTACCAAGGAATTCGTTGGATAAAATCCAGCCTTTTGTATACATAAGATGACCCGGCCTTACCAACCGATCAATCTAAAAATTAGAACCCCCGATGCTACCAACATCGGGGGTTTGCCGTATTAGAGGATCTATAAATACAATCTGATAACCAGCATCTAACTGAATACTGATTCTCTCTAAGGTTAAATACTCATTAAGTCTAAAGACAGCAAAGAAAGTAAATCCAATAATTAAGTTCAACTGAATGACGCAACATATATGGACGCACCTCAGGATGCAATGACTGATTCAATGATACGGTCGCTAACATATATCCGACGTCTTTCTAGGTCTACTATGTGACCTGCGCCATGATGTAATCCGCTCCTCACTGTCTTTTCAAAGCCTCGGTTTCAATAACCTCGTTGCGTTATCAGAGTGTAGTAAGGATGGTTCACCGTTTATTCATCAGCTATTGCAAACTCAGTTGCTTCTTGAGGATATCTCCTTAGAACTTAGTATTTTTAGTCAAACAGGCTTAAATGCCTGATTAATATCGTATTCACTATTTTTCGCCAAGATGTGCCATGCTACCCGACCGAGCTTGTTTGCAAGAGC
>NZ_FUXB01000037.1 GCF_900167345.1 Vibrio cincinnatiensis DSM 19608
GTACCCCATACGCCAAGAAAAAAAGAATGACACTATCCAGAAAACCACCACTGGTGCAATTACGAGTCCCATTTATCCTCCATGAATTTAACGCCCGCTTAAGGGGCAGCCAACGCTACTACTAAGCTTCCGCATAACACCGTCATAATAAAAACCAACGCATAGTAAAAATGCCACGCGTTGGCTGTCCCTCTTGAAGCGTTTGTTAGCTTTAGCTTGGTTTTAGAGGAGTTCCCTTGAAAAATTGAGCACATTATCACCAAATACACTTATAGCATCGCTTCTTAGTGATTTAATGAGTAGCCTTAGTTCGATCAGATCATTACCATAGTCTGATACCTCATCCTCATCATCGGAGTTCTCACAAATATGTGCCCATTGCTTTTCCAATGATTCCAAACCTTCTAAGACTAACTTCATATCCGAAGAGCCTAAGTCTAAAGTTATCCTTCTCAAACTACTTTACCCTCTTTTTTAAACACTCTTGTTGCTTTTAAAGCCATCTCTTCAAGCAATCCCTTATACTTATCTAAAGGCATATTTGTAATAGGTGCAATACCGTAATGATGTGGCTTATCATTTACAAGCTTTAGCCCTTGTGGAGGGCGGGTATTAGGTGGAAACCTCCAAACCCAACCCGTCATATTAGATTGGTTGATTCCTGTTTTGTCAAATACACTTATCCCCTTTCCATTAGCAATAATCACCGTTATGCCGTTTATTTGCATAGTGTCCACATCCCTAGCTCTTATATGCGATAACTTGGGAATGTCCTTATTACCAATCCTAAATAGTTCTTCGGGTAAGATGTAAAAATCTTTCGGAAACATAATTAACTCCAGATGATAAAATCTGAACAATAATTACAAATGAACAAGTGACCTAATTATCAACACCCAATCTGTGATAAAGTTAAAACTAACGTGAAATAGTCATGAAAAGCTAACGCCCGCCTAAGGGGCTGACAACGCATTACCACCAAACTCAAACACAACAACCGTAACCACCGCAACTCATTGGGACTGGAAACGCTGCGCGTTGACAGTCCCTCTTGAGGCGTTTGTTATGTATCTTGCAGCATTTTGTGCATGAAATTTAAGATGCATATCACAATCACGCGTACACACTCAAACAGTGTGGGTTTATGTATTGCAAATCGTGACACGACACAATATATTGACCACTCAAGACACATAACCACAACATGTGGTGTTTTGTAATTTCAACGTAACAAAAGGAAGCAACATGGCAAAAACCCAAGGCGGTAAAAAGAAAGTGCATGTACCAGCGCATACAAGAGATGGCAAAAAAGTGAGAGAGCACTATCGCTCTACACCAAATTAATGCCTACTCACAAAGCCCAAGAGTATCAATTTCTTGGGCTTTTTTTCGATTGATACATAACGCCCGGTTAAGGGGCAGACAACGCCACTACCAAGCTTCCGCATAACATCGTAATCACAAAACCAACGCATAATAAAAATGCCGCGCGTTGGCTGTCCCTCTTGAACCGTTTGTTATGCTTAAACTTCAAACACTTAGGTTTAAACAACCATTAGAATAACTCAGAGTTTCAAACCAACCCAAGCACCAAAACTCGTTAACCTGATCGAAACCATGATTTGAACAAAAACCACGTTAAATTTACTACGATCAAAAGAACAAAATGCCCTTTCAACGAAAATCTGATAAACCAGACTCATAGCAAACTGGCGTGAAACTCAAATGAGGCAATAGCACGGAATCAACAGCGCCCGCCAAATTGCCTTTTCATTAGGCAGCGCAAAACAATAACAAATTGCCGATGCGCTTTTGGCCGATAATCCAAGGAACCAAATCACTCAAAGCGACTTTGAGAAAAAGAAACTCAACACGAACCGGCTCGAAACTAAAATGAGGCAATCACTCGGAATTCACAGCATCAATTTACATGAAACCGCGACAGCTTTATTAAATTGCCGACAAACACGAACGAATGGCCGAAGGAACAAAGAAAAGGCCACAACCGATTGATTTTATGAGATTAAGCATAACGCCCAATTAAGTAGCCCGAAACGCTACTACCAACTTTCCGCAAAACACCGTAATCACCAAACTCAACGCAAAACAAAAGTGCCACGCGTTGAGGGTCTGCTTGAATTGTTTGTTATATGCGCCGACTTGTATCCGGAAAGATACTGGCGTACACTAAACAAAGATTATAGGAGTTGTTGATGCCCGAGATACTCAAAAAGTTGTTAGGTTTGAAGTTTGTCATGTATTACTTAGACAATGACTCTCACAACCGCCCTCATGTGCATGTTGAGTATGGTGAGCACCGCGCCTCCATTGCTATTGATGATATTGAATTACTTGCTGGATATTTGCCAGCTAAAAAACTCGTCAAAGCCGAGAAGTACATTGAGCAACATAAAAGCGAATTGCTGAACGAATGGAACAAAGCCGTCAAAGGTGTAACGATTAAGAGGGTTAACTGATGTTAAAAATCATTGATGTTGATTGGGAGTCTGGTTACGAGTTAGAACTTGAGTTTAGCGATGGTTTTCGTGGAATTGCTGACCTGACTGCTATCTTTGAAACTGAAGCGTTTTCTCAAGTTGACTCTTTTACAGAGTTTTCTCTTGAGGGGACTTACATCGATTGGGGTGCTGCTGAAATATCAGCTACGAAGTTACGCCAATTAGCAGAGGAGCAAGGTAAATACCTTGAAGCTAAAGAAAGAGCTATTTCACCTGATGATATTGAAGCTGTTCTAAAACAAGCTGCTTGGGATTCGATCACGCTTAATAGACCAGATATTCTTCAAGCTGCTATTCGTGGCTATATCGAGGAGTATGGAGTTCAAAACGTGCAACTTAAAACTAACCTTAAAAGTAGACCTAGTATATACAAGGCTTTAAGTCCTCATACTTCGCCTAAATTCGATACTTTAGTTCAACTGGCTCACGGTGCATTAGCTGTAAAAGCTGAAAACGAAGCTTTCTCTCAATAATACTGTGCTCCCAAATATTGGGAGCATATAACGCCGCATTAAGTGGTGAGCAACGCAGACCACTGAACTTAAAGGATAATGCCGTAAACACCGAAGCTAAAGCAAACCAAAAATGCCAAGCGTTGGGAATCCGTCTTAAATGCTTTGTTATGTGATATTTACAAAGTAAGGAACTATCACTGCGAAGACAAGACTAGCTACAAGGTGTAGTAGAGATATAGCTATTAGCGAAAATGCCTTTTCTTTTTTCTTAATAAGACCATTAAACTCTGCCATCACGTACCAACACCTTAGCACCCAAACAACTATTAACATCGAAGCTATGAATGTAATGAATCGATTGCCCCCTTGTTCAAGGTAAATTTGAAATGGAAGTCCGATAAAACTATTTAGCAAGTAAAGCATGCCAACAAATAGAAACGTCAACTTTAGGTTAACTAAGTAACTTCTTGTCGAACCTAATATATGGAAACTTAGTTGAAACATCGCAGCCAAAACGAATACGTAAATAGTTTGGAATAGTCCCATTGAAACTAAGGTAGGGTCACCTTCATTCAGGTGAAACCGTACGATAAGCGAGTAAATATATAGAGACATTGATAACAATGAGAAATAGATTCCCATCGTGGTTGACCAAGTCGGCAAGTTGTTACCAACCATTTGTGTGATCGCTCGATGTCTAAGTAGGATAAGACCATACATTGGCACAAATTGAGCCTTAAAATAATGCATCAAATTTTTCAAAGATACTCCTTATCACTAGTGTACCCCACGAAAAGTGGACACAACATAACTACACACTTTCGAACTCGACGGGACTCACGTAGCCCAACGCTGAGTGCTTCCTATTTC
>NZ_FUXB01000028.1 GCF_900167345.1 Vibrio cincinnatiensis DSM 19608
CGCCCAACAAATGGTTTTACATGCTGAGCTGGAATAAGAGCCACTGTATATCCTAGCTCTTGAAATATTCTGCCCCAATGATGAGAAGTTGCACATGACTCCATTGCTAGAGCAGTTTGCTCTGGTAGTTGGCGGACAGTATCGAGAAGCTTATCTCGCTTTACCTTTCTGTTTGATAAAATTTGTCCATTTGTACCCAGAACACACACTTGGAAGAGATTTTTCGCTATATCAATACCGACAACTTTAATAGACATACTTGTTACTCCTGCTCTTAATGGTTGTACTATTAGTTTGGCACAACGACGCTAGAAGGGAGGTGCGTCCATCACATCAAAGCCCTTCAACTATTGTTCATTGCATAGCGAATATTCACCATCAACAACCCATATTGCACGAGTTGTTGATAAGGTGGTCTAAAATGTCTAGTAAGCTAACGTAAACTCTTCCACAAGCGTTTTTAACTCGCTAGCAAGACGAGCAATATCGGTACTAGAAGCGCGTGTTTGATCAGCCGCAGCAGCATTTTCTTCAGCAACGTGCTTAACATTAATAATATTTTGATTGATGCTTTCAGAAACAGAACGTTGCTCTTCAGAGGCACTGGCAATCTGAATGTTCATCTCTGCAATCACATCTACCGCTTCAGTAATAGAATTGAGAGCAGCACTGGTTCTGCGAGCAAGATCGACACACTCATCAACTTGTACCGCCCCCTGCTTCATCGAATCGACAGCAACTTGTGTTCCCTGTTGGAGCTGAACAATGATCTGTTCAATTTCAGATGTTGAATTTTGAGTACGAGATGCCAGTGAGCGAACCTCATCCGCAACAACAGCAAAACCTCGCCCAGCCTCTCCGGCTCTAGCGGCCTCAATAGCCGCATTCAAAGCAAGTAGGTTGGTTTGATCGGCGATTTCTTTAATAACATTGAGAATAGAACTGATATTAAGCACTTCCTGTTCAACATGGTGAACATTATCGGAAGAGTCGTTCACTATCTGAGCTAATGTGTCAATTGAATTGACGGTATTATTGACAATTTTAGCGCCATTTTCTGCTTCATTCGCAGCCACATGAGCGGAGTCCGAAGCTTGCGCCGCATTATTGGCCACCTCAGCAACGGTTGCCGTCATTTGGTTGATAGCGGTCGCAACTTGTTCAGTTTCTTCTTCTTGCGACATGATCCCACTGGTCGTTTGCTCGGTCACAACGGCCAGTTCTTGAGAAGAGGAAGCGAGCTCTTCACTAGCACGAGTAATCGTTATCATCATTCGATTTAAACGAGAAGCGGCCATTTGAACAGCATTCAGCAACATTCCCATTTCATCTTCACTGGTTTTCCCTACCTGAATAGACAAATCACCATCTGCTAATTTTTTTGCGAAATCAACAGCAAGATAAATCGGCTTGGTAATATTAATGGTAATAATATAGGTACTAATAAGACCAGCGATGACAGCAATCGCATAAAAAACCAAACTGAACTGGATACTACTTGAGATAGACTCAATAACACTAGCACCAAGATCATCCAACTGTTCTTTAAAGGATTGCTCTACTCCCTTAATAGCGGTAAATAGCTCATCACTGGTAACATCAATATTACTGTTAGCAAGATCAATATCATCTACAATTCCTTTACTAATATTAGCTTTTTGAGCTAAGTAACGGAATTTCTCATTCAACGAGACATAATGCTCATTCGCCGATAATTTTTTAGCAATAGCGCCCAACTCTTGTTCAACAATGCGCACTTGCTCGTTAAATTTATTAAACTCAAGCTCTCGTGAGGTAGCAATGAAAATATCTAATTTACTAAAAGTGATTTCCATGTCTGTTGCTATCTTAGATAAGGACAGCGTTAATGAGTCATCATCAATATCAAGAGCATAAGCTTGTAACATCTCGATGTAATGACTTATTTCCTTCATTGTTGGAGAAATTTCAGATTCATAAAGTGTTGACTCTTTATGATATAAATTAACAATATCCTTACTTCGACCTTCATAGGTTACAATTGATTTTTTAACAATATCAATTTTTTCTTTATTTTCTGATTTACGAAGGCGGCTTCTTAAAGAATCAATCTGACCACGAACATCGATTAAATCACTTGAAAAGTTTTTAAGAAAAGAATCATCTTTAGATAAGATATATTTCTCAACAGAACTATCAATTGAATAAATCTTTGAAGCAATATCAGAAACCAGATTATTTTGATTAACCAATAACTGATAATTATCAATACTATCATCTGCATCATTCAGACTGGATAATGTAATCATAACTGCCACAGAAAGAAGTACAATCACACAACCAAATCCAAGTGCAATTTTAGTTGCAACTTTTAAGTTTTTAAACATGAGAAATTTCGACACCTTACGATAAAAATCCAATGTTTACTGCTTGGTCTACTTTTATCTCTTAAAAGCTATCATTTAAATTAACGGAATAAATGAATGATGACACCATGAATCATTCCAAGAAAAACTCATTATCCTGATTGATAATCATCATATTAAAATCATTATTTATACTGTCAATGATTAACCAAACAACAGTGACATTGAACTGATTAAACTACTTATAAATTATGTGAGATCGTTAACCATACTCTTATAAAGCACGGAGAAGAGCCCTTCACTCTTTGTCAATGAGAACATTCCATTTTCAGGATATTCCTTCAAAATTATATCGTAGTTTGACTTTCTTTTATCTAAAAGCTTATAAGAAAACACAAAGATTAATAATGGAAAAGATAAATATTGGTTGTATTCTATACAGAACAGCTAAGCGTTGTTTAGATTTACATGATCTTTTGTAAAGTAATCTTTTACCATAGAGGCTACCGCCATTATTGTTTAATAATAGCAGTCCTAATAGACATATTTATCTAGTGAACGATCACTAAAAAACATTAGAGAAATGTCCAAAGACGAGAACAAGAAAAGAACAGAGATGAATTAGGAGATTACGTACGAGTACGTTTCATCATAGGAAAAGAATCGGAAAAAAAACGCCATAAGCGCTTAACATTAAAAATGAGGGAATTTATAGTGATAAAAGCAATTGGAGCGTGCGGCGGGAATCGAACCCGCATCATCAGCTTGGAAGGCTGAGGTAATAGCCATTATACGACGCACGCTTTGTTTGGTCTGGCTTGCTTACGGGATGTATATTGCCATATTTATGAGAAAAGAAAAGTCTTTTTTTTAGATTTTGTTTTGTTTGCTCGTAAAATAAACAAAATGATATCAATAGGTTACTTTTAAAGCACTCAGATAAAAAATAACCCCCCGTGAACGGGAGGTTAAGAGTTGGTCATGGCGGTGATTAAATCTGAGAGGCTTGGATATAGGCATCCAACTCTTGATTACTCACAACCGTGACCAGTTCATCATCTAAATAGAACGCCACCGTTTCTTCGCCTTTTGTACCACGAAGCACTTTATGAGTACCATCAACGTAAGTCACTTCCATTTGTAGAGTCTGCTCATCTATTTGTTGCATGGTCGCTTTTTCAATCGGCAACACTTGGGTCTGCAATGGTGCATCCGTCAAACCGCTGTTTAGCTGATCGTTCACTTTAATAATGGCATCAGCAGGCATATCCACAACCGCAGGTGATTTTCCTGTAATAATGTTAGTCCCTGTCCAAAATTCAATAGAGTTGAAAATCAGTAAGTCTGCCACACTGGCTAAACCATAAACAGGAGCAAGTAGTAAGAACAAACCTTCACGCGCATATCGGTTGTCAACAACCTTTAAATTAGCTTTTGTCACCAGCCCAGTCGTGGCCATTTGCCCCATACAACCCGTTAGTATGCTAACACCTAGAGCCGTGACGACTGCTATTTTTACTGCTTTCTTATTCATAATAATGTTTACCACTTAGTTTACGTGCTTTACCACAGATACGCCGCGATAATAGAGATTTGTACGCCCTGAAAAAATCTCTATTATGATATTTTACGTGCTTCTGACTGACCACTGTAATTGACACTGCACATATCACCAGCACAAATGAATAGCACGCCATCAATAACAGCTATTTCCCTCTCTGATAACTTATTCTTGCCAAAACAAAAAAAACGCTCCCTACTTAGATAGTTCCCATACCATCAAAGCAAAATATTCGCATGCCCCCCTTATGCTTGCGTATACTTAGCACACATTCCATTAATTCTATGGCGAAATGAACTTACGCAAACTCTTCATTATTAGCTTGGTGACCCTTTTCTCTGGTTGTGCTGTTTTAGCAAGCCTCAACTATGATCAACTGTTTGGAAAGCCCCAAGTAAGAGAGCGACAAGCTCCTCTAGATTCCGCTACTGCTCATTTTTTTCTTGATCAAGTCAAACCGATTATTGATAAACGTTGTGTAGTCTGCCATGCCTGCTACGATGCGCCATGCCAACTAAAGATGTCTTCCGTTGAAGGCATTGATCGAGGTGCCAGTAAAGAAAAAGTTTACCAAGGTACACGCTTAACGGCGGCATCCCCCACTCGGTTATTTGAAGATGCACAACGCACTAAAGAATGGCGGGAGTTTAATTTCCACCCTATCCTCAATGAACGAGAACAGTCGCCCAATGCCAATTTGCAAGCTGGTTTGATGGCTCGTTTATTGATGCAGAAAGAGGCCCATCCCCTCCCGAAACAAACTCAGTTGGAAGGGTTTGACTTCTCAATTGATCGTGAAGAACAATGCGTTGCGATAGAAGACTATGAGCAATACCAAGCCCAGTACCCTGACTGGGGAATGCCATTTGGGATGCCCAACTTAGCTCAATCCGATTACCAAACATTAATGACCTGGTTAGAAAATGGCGCAATCATGAATGCCCACCTTCCACTCACCAAGCAGCAGCAAAGTTTAGTCGCACAATATGAAGCTTTTCTGAATGCGGACGCGCTAAAGAATCAATTAGCAGCTCGCTATATTTATGAGCATTTATTTCTCTCTCACCTCTATTTTTCAGATCTAGCAGAACCTCGATTTTTTACACTCGTTCGTTCGGCAACCCCTCCGGGTCACCCCGTAAAACGGATTGCTACTCGCCGACCTTATGATGATCCAAACGTTGAGCGAGTCTACTATCGTTTGATTCCCGAACAAGAGACCATCGTTGATAAAACCCATATGCCTTATGCCCTCTATCCACAGCGGCTCACAGATTGGGTAACATGGTTTATTGACGCTGATTATTCCGTCACTCAACTGCCGAGCTATCAACCTTCCATTGCTGCCAACCCCATGACGGCATTTATTGATTTACCCGTAAAATCACGCTTCAAGTTTATGCTTGATAATGCGCAAAATACCGTGATGGCCTTTATTAAAGGCCCTGTATGCCGAGGACAGTTAGCACTCAATGTCATTAACGACCGTTTCTGGGTCTTTTTCTTAGACCCTGATAAAGCCGATATACCTGAAGTGAATGAATTCTATCGATCTCAAGCAGAAAATTTAAAACTGCCCGCAGAGTTAGAAAGTAATACACTGCCATTAACGCATTGGGTTCGCTATGCCAAGCAACAAGCGCGGTATCTAGAGGCGAAGTCCGAATTCATCAATCATTGGTTTAAAGATGGCACCTACTTAACCACCAATCTCATTTGGGATGGTAATGGAACCAACCCGAATGCAGCATTAACGATTTTCCGTCACTTTGACAGCGCTTCCGTCGTGCAAGGTTTGGTTGGGGAAAAACCCAAAACCGCATGGGTGATTGACTATGCACTACTTGAACGCATTCATTACTTATTGGTCGCAGGTTTTGATGTATATGGTAATTTTGGCCACCAATTAATTACCCGCATGTTTATGGATTTTTTACGTATGGAAGGAGAAAGCAACTTTGTCTCTTTCTTACCTCGTGAGGTTCGTCATATAGAAATGTCCAGTTGGTACCAAGATCAAAGCCCACAACTGTCTGATTTTTTATTGAGAAATGTCACACCATTTGATCAACCAAGCCAGGTGAATTACACCACGACTCAGTACAAATCCGAGCTATTCGATAAGCTAAAAGCGCATGTGCATCCGATTTTAAGCACGCGTTATGAGATTGTGGATACCGGATTACTCCCTGAGCATGAAAAAGCACTAGCCAGTATCAATAAAATTAAAGGTTCTGGATTAAAAGCAATCCCGCAAATCATAATGTTGATGATCGACAACCTCGATGGGCAATCGCAATTGTTTACGCTGCTGCATAAAAACGCGCATACCAATATCTCTAGCCTGTTTGATGAAGAAAAAAACCGTGATTATGCTAATGATGACCTAACCCTAGTGCGAGGCGTTGTGGGTAGTTATCCAGCAGCTTACTTAAAGCTCAATGAACAACAAATACCAGAATTAGTGTCACGGTTACAACGTTTAAGTAATGAACAAGATTATGTCGCATTGCTGGACCGGTTCGCTGTCCGTCGTAGCGCTGATGATTTTTGGTCTTTTAGTGATAAAGTCCACGCTTGGTATCAGCAAGATCAGCCGATTGAATTTGGTCTACTCGACTATAACCGCTTCGAAAATCGTTAATACCTATAGAAATACCCTCAATTTGAATTGGTGCCATAGCCCGCTTGTTCACATTGAGGGACATCTCAGCAAAACTGATCAACTGGGTATATACTAACCAAGACGATCAGTGACACTCCCAACTCAAGTGAATAACAGGAGGTGTGAGATGAGCATTAGAGACAGCATTGATGCACTCGAACAACAAATCTATGTGGCTTGTTCAGAAGGCGATTATCAAACCGTCAATCAGCTTGAGCAGCAATTAGAGCAGTTACGTGGAGAAATGGAACATCCTTTTGATGACGACCCCTACGCACTCGAAGGGCGCACATTTCTTGATGATGACTGGAGATAATTATTAAAAATAAGGGGGAATAACCCTATTTCCCCTTATTATCTCCATTAGTATAAAAGTAATATTCTCATTCTTTATTGTTAATAAATATCGAAAAATATAATAAATTCAATCTGTTAAATCGACGAAGCTGAACCTGACCTTTGGTTTGGCTCTGGTTACCTTAAGCGCCATACTGATAACGCCAGCCGCGATTTTCCAACCGCTTATCACCGCTGCATTGACTCTGTGTATCACTCGGGTAGCATCATAGTGGTAGTGGGTCGTAACAGTAAGCCAAGGCGTGTAACTTTTGAGTTTGTTCACTCAACAGACCATTGGGTTGATAATGATAAGAAACCGTGCGATGCGAACAGCTTGTTGGCACCATCCTCGGCAATAATCGCCAGTGGTTGTGCTGATTTTGGTCCTTTACGGTTTATGGTAACCATGGCAGGAAAGTTGGCTTACGCGCCCAGTTGCAATGCCAATTCAACAGCATTAGCGTCTTTTTGTATAATAAACCAGAGCAGCGGTGTAATACCTTCATCGCCACGGATATTGAGGTCGATACCCTGAAGTCAGCAAAACATTAAACCTGCTCAATAAATATAAGCGCTGAAAGAACTTGCACACTTATGCTTTGTGAACAGAGAAGCAAAATATCATTGATTGAGAACCATTAAAAGGCAAAAGCTTAAGCATCAACCGCATCAAATTAACTCCGTTATTGATTACGCTGCGCTCTGATTTCCTTTGGCGTTGGCGGGGGAAAGCTTATTCCTTTATCTTCCAGCATCTTTTTTGCTAGGCGCACTTCATCGCTGAGCTTAAAGTTAGGGTTTCTTCGATGGTTGTTGAAATCGGTTTCTATCGCATGCGCTAACGTAACACCGCCTTTGTTAGGAATATCATATTCAATACCTAATGCCAGCATTTTGATTACAAAGTCATATTTCATTAGAGAAGCTGCATATAACGCAGCATTACGTTTTGAATTATCTGTAGCATTAATATCAACACCATACTCCAACAGTAGATTGAATTGCTGCCAATTATCATGCCCTATGGTGCCAAAGATAGCGGGTTGGCCAGTAGATTCGTCTCGGGAGTCCGGGCTAGCGCCGTATTTTAGTAATAAACTAAATAGTTGATTATCTCCATCACCGGCAATAATCGCCAATGGTTGTGCTGGTTTTGGTCCTTCACGGTTTATGGTGACCATGGCAGGAAAGTTGGCATCTGCGCCCAGTTGTAGGGCCAATTCAACAGCACTGACATTTTTTTGCATAATAAGCCAGAGCAGCGGTGTAATACCTTCATCGCCAACAATATTTAAATCGACACCCTGAGCCAATAGTAACTTAGCGTTGGTAGCATCCTGACGTTGAATGACGCGTAGCAGTTTCACCATCTCGGTATCAAAAAATAACTCGGCTTTCATATTTTTTCCTTCAGACTTGCAACTGCTAAGCAGAGCAACAAGCACAATTATTAAAACGGGTAACAGCTTTAAGACTGTTGTAAGCGATACTTTTGCATTAACCATTATAAGCCTTTGAGACATTTGACAGGGTTTCTATATCTTCAGCCTTTTGCGCTTCTATACCATCAATAACCTGATCCATACCATGCTTAGCTACAGGATTGCCGCCCTTAATGCTAGGCAGCTCCAGCATAGTGCCAGCGGCTTTGGGTAAAGCGTTAAAGGCAGTAATACCTATTGCAACCAGTAAGCCAACGACAGAGCCTCCGATAGCGGCGGCAGCACCGGCAAGAACGGCCTTTGTACCCAAGCTTTGCGCCATAGTTAACACTTCACCTTTAACGGCCTAGGTGGTAATCAGCTTGGAAGCATCGGCAATGGATAGCCCATTTTGGCGGGCCGCTGTTTTATTGCGCACAGCCCTGTCGGGTCTATCCACATCACTGGATTGGGCGCGTACTGATAGTGGTTCAACCCACCCAATAAACCAATCGGGTCTGGTTGGATAAAACGGCCTGTGCGCGGGTCGTAATAACGGGCTAAGTTATAGTGCAGCCCCGTTTCATCATCGTAATATTGCCCCTGAAAACGCAGCGGGTTGACCACACGCTCGATTGCTATCTTGGCTTCACCCCATGTCTCGTAGTGCGCTTGCCACACCACGTCACCTTCAGGCGTCACTAACCTGAGCGGCGTGCCTAGGTGGTCACACTGATACACATAATACTGGCCGTCTTCCAACAATAAGGCTGGTATATGGCTATCAGGTTGATAAACATACCAACGGTATCGACCTTGATGATATTCGCCAATTAACTGGCTCTCATGCCAAATAAATTCCGTCACCCCCGCTTCAGTGATTTTGCGGCTACGGCGCCCTAAAGCATCATATTCATAGTGGGATAAGCCGCCATTGTTCTCCACGGCCACCAATTGATTCAATGCGTTAAAGCGGCGATGCTGAGCCTGACCTTCCCCTTCCGCTTGGCTCTGGTTACCTTGAGCGTCATACTGATAACGCCAGCCACCATGTTCCAACAGCTTATCACCGCTGCATTGGCTCTGCGCGTCACTCGGGTTACCAAAAGGGTCGTACTGGTATTTCTCTTCCCGCTTACGGGTGGTCACTCGAGTTAACTGACCTACAGCATCATAGTG
>NZ_FUXB01000005.1 GCF_900167345.1 Vibrio cincinnatiensis DSM 19608
TAGCTCAGCTGGATAGAGTACCTGGCTACGAACCAGGCGGTCGGAGGTTCGAATCCTCCTGAGCGCGCCACCTTAAGAACCCTGCTAAATAGCAGGGTTTTGTTTTTTTACAAAACATTAGCATTTTTCATGTTTTGTTTTTACAACTTGTTGTTTTTATTACTCCATTTCTCTTTTGTTCTTCTCATTTTAACTTTCATTTCAAATTTCTATAAATCTATCCATATTTATTAAAAATGTGCGATTTTTCTAGCTAGATTACATGTCATTTTGTGATTCATATGACGCTTCTTTCACTTGATTGTTCGGATTCATCTAAAGAGTCTTAAACAAAATTGACAATTTTCTCCAAGTCGAGATAATCCCCTTGGCTTTGTTGGGATAGTCTTTTTTATTTCAGACAAAGGCTGTCAGGATGACACAGAAAGGAATCAAGATGATAGATATTGGAAGCCTACTTATTGATGCGGCAACCCTGATGATGACAGGGATGATTGTTGTATTTCTATTTTTAACCATTTTGGTATATCTCGTTCGGTTAATGTCTAAATTGGTACCGCAAGAAGTACCTCAACCGCTAGTCAGCCCTAAAAAAACAATTCAACCCACCTCTGCTGCTCTTCACCCTCGGGTGGTGGCAGCTATTTCTGCGGCTGTACATCAATATCGACAATCAGCTGCTAAGTAGTAAGAATTAAAAGGAGTTAATGAGCATGTCTAAAGCACTTGCTATTACCGATGTGGTGTTAAGAGACGCCCATCAGTCATTGTTTGCGACGCGTATGCGTCTGGATGATATGTTGCCTATTGCGGCAGAGTTGGACAAGGTTGGCTATTGGTCGTTAGAAACATGGGGTGGGGCGACCTTTGATGCTTGTATTCGATATTTGGGTGAAGACCCATGGGAACGTCTACGTGCATTAAAAAAGGCGATGCCAAATACCCCGATGCAGATGTTATTGCGAGGGCAGAATCTGCTGGGATATCGTCACTATGCCGACGATGTGGTTGAGAAGTTTGTTGAGCGAGCTCATGCTAATGGTATGGATGTTTTTCGCATTTTTGATGCCATGAATGATGTGCGAAACTTTGAACAAGCGATCAAAGCCACCGTCAATGTGGGTGCGCATGCACAAGGGACGCTCTCTTATACAACAAGCCCTGTTCATAATATCGAAACTTGGGTTGATTTAGCGAAGCGTCTAGAAGATCTCGGGTGCCATTCACTTTGTATTAAAGATATGTCTGGCCTTTTAAAGCCCTATGAAGCGGAAGCGTTAGTCTCACGCATCAAAGCATCTTGTGATGTTCCATTGGCTTTACATTGTCATGCGACAACTGGATTATCGACAGCAACAGCAATAAAAGCAGTAGAAGCGGGGGTCGATATTCTTGATACGGCCATTTCCTCAATGAGCCAAACCTATGGTCATACTCCGACTGAAACCGTGGTTGCTATGTTACAAGGGACAGAGCGTGATACGACACTCAACCTTGAACAATTAGCGCCTATTGCTGCTTATTTTCGTGAAGTACGTAAAAAATATGCCAAGTTTGAAGGTCAACTGAAAGGTGTGGATTCTCGAATTTTGATTGCTCAAGTACCGGGTGGAATGCTGACGAATATGGAAAGTCAGTTGAAAGAACAAGGTGCGGCTGATCGTCTTGATGAGGTGTTGCAAGAAATTCCCCGAGTGCGCCAAGATCTGGGGTACATTCCACTGGTAACGCCCACTTCACAAATTGTGGGAACTCAAGCCGTCATTAACGTATTAACGGGTGAGCGCTATAAGAGTATTACTAAAGAAACGGCTGGTGTTTTGAAAGGAGAATATGGTGCCACACCGGCAGAAGTGAATTCAGCATTACAGGCTCAAGTTTTGGATGGTAGTGAGCCCATTATTTGTCGCCCCGCAGATTTACTGAAAGCGGAAATGGATCATTTAACGACAGAATTGTTAGAAAAAGCCAAAGCGGAAGGGATTTCATTAGCGGAAGATACGGTCGATGATGTTTTGACGTATGCTCTTTTCCCTCAAGTTGGCCTTAAATTCCTAAAAAATCGCCATAATCCTGAGGCTTTTGAACCTGTACCTGGAACTGAATCGGTAGAATCTGCTGTAGTGCCAGTGGTGAAAGGTGCTGTACAGGGTATCGAAACTTATAGCGTCAAAGTTGATGGACAAGTTTATCAAGTGGAAGTGGGCCCCCAAGGTCAACTTAACTCGGTAACCGCTAGCGAACCAGCCTCGGCAGTCTCTCCTTCGGTGAGTTCTGCGAATGCGGAAGCGGTATCAGCACCGCTCGCGGGTAATATCTTTAAGATTCAAGTTCAGCCTGGGACAGAAGTCGCTGAAGGGGATGTCTTAGTCATTTTAGAAGCGATGAAGATGGAAACGGAAGTTCGAGCTGCACGTTGTGGTGTCGTCCAAGAACTGCATGTTAAGGAAGGGGATGCAGTGACAGTCGGTGCACCAATCTTAAGTTTGGTATAAAAGGGTGTAACATGGACGGATTATTGACCCTGTGGCGGGAAACAGGGATTGCTAACTTTGAGCTTGGCCAAATCATTATGATTTTTGTCGGCTGTGTATTGTTGTTCTTAGCCATACGTAAAGGCTTTGAGCCTTTATTGCTACTACCGATTGGGTTTGGGGCGATTTTGGCAAATATTCCTAATGCTGGTTTTACTGAGCCGGGTGGGCTTTTGTATTACGTGTACTACATTGGAATAGAGTCGGGTATTTTCCCTCTGCTGATTTTTATGGGCGTAGGGGCAATGACGGACTTTGGTGCTTTGATTGCCAACCCTAAAACCTTGTGGCTCGGTGCCGCTGCGCAGTTCGGTATTTTTGCAACATTATTTGGTGCGATCATGCTTAACTATGTGCCAGGAATGGAGTTTTCGTTGGCCGATGCCTCGTCAATAGCGATCATTGGTGGGGCTGATGGTCCAACCGCCATTTTCTTAGCTAGCCAGCTGTCACCGAAGTTACTGGGAGCGATTGCGGTTGCAGCCTACAGCTATATGGCATTAGTCCCTATCATTCAGCCGCCGATCATGAAAGCATTGACGACGCCGAAAGAGCGGCAGATCAAAATGGCCCAATTACGTCATGTTAGCAAAGCAGAGAAAATTATTTTTCCGATGTTGGTATTACTGATGGCGATTTTGTTTTTGCCATCAGCAACCCCACTGGTCGGGATGTTCTGTTTGGGTAACTTGATGCGTGAAGCCGGCGTGGTCGATCGTCTATCAAAAACGGCACAAAATGAACTGATTAACATTGTGACTATTTTCTTAGGTCTCGGGGTAGGTTCAAAACTTCAAGCAGATCAATTTCTTAATATTTCTACTTTAGGTATTTTATTGCTCGGTGCGGTTGCTTTTAGTATCGGGACAGCAGGTGGCGTTTTGATGGCGAAATTGCTGAACAAGTTCTCTAAAGAAGATATTAACCCACTAATTGGCGCGGCTGGAGTATCTGCTGTGCCAATGGCTGCGCGTGTTGTCAATAAAGTTGGCTTGGAAGCGAATCCACAAAACTTTTTGTTGATGCATGCCATGGGGCCAAACGTTGCTGGGGTTTTAGGCTCAGCAGTTGCGGCAGGGGTTTTATTAGCCCTAGTCGGTTAAATGGGCGTTAATTTTAAGGCTACAGTTAACGACTAGTAATAAAATAGTATATATTCAAGGGGATGCTTCGGCATCCCTTTTTCATTGCCAGCAATAGGGACCTAGAATATGGACAATAAGCAGATCGTCATTACCCAATTTGGTGGGCCAGAAGTGCTCGCTATTCAGTCATCCGAGATTCCTGAACCTCAGGAAGGAGAAGTTCTGGTGAAGGTGGCTTTTGCAAGTATCAACCCTATTGATGTGAAGACTCGAGCTGGGCTTGGCTGGGCGGCGGCACAGAATAAAGATAAATTGCCATGGGTGCCTGGGTATGACATGGCTGGACAAGTGATAAAGGTGGGCTCTGGTGTTACAAAGTTAGCAGAAGGCATGAATGTCGCTGGGTTTATTGGCTTTCCGCTTCGCGGTGGAGGTTATAGCCAGTATCTCTGTGTACCAGAAAAAGAGCTTAGTATCGTGCCTAACGCCGTTACATTAGAGGCCGCTGCTGCATTACCTCTTGCTGGGCAAACTGCGGCACAAGCATTAAGTAAAGCCCAAGTGAAAGAGGGGGAGCGAGTCTTAATTCTCGCGGGAGCTGGTGGGGTGGGCCACATTGCATTACAAGTGGCAATTGCAGCGAAAGCGGAAGTGTATACTACATGTAGTGAAGCGAACCTTGATTATCTCGCTACTTTAGGGGCTCATGCGATTAACTACCAATTTGCTCCAGTTTCACAACGCTTAAAAGGGGTTGATGTGCTGATAGACCTAGTAGGAGGAGAGGCTGCATTAGATGCTTTGAAATGTCTTAATGATCATGCCCGAGTGGTGACGGTTCCTACATTAAGTGCTGAATTGATCTGTGAAAAAGCGAAAATGTTAGGTTTTGACGCTACCGGTATGTTGGTTGATCCTAACCCTGAGCAGTTGGATACACTGTTATATATGGTCAGTGTCGGCTTGCTAAAAGTAGAAATTCAACATGTTTATTCAATATGTCAGGTTCGAGAAGCTCATGAGCAAATTGAAACGGGACATACACGCGGTAAAATTTTACTTGATATGCAGAATTAGTCTTGTTTGATCTTTATTTTTCCCAAGGAGCTCAGTTTTTTTCAGACTCTGCTCTTTGGGTTTTATTTTCTGTGAGTTTTCTTAGCGCCACCCTTTTACCGGGAGGTTCAGAGGCGGTATTGATCGCCACTTTTGCGATTCAGACATTCTCTCCTATGACTATTATCGCTATTGCTACCTTAGGTAACACTCTGGGGGGAATGACGAATTATTGGTTAGGTTGGCTATTACCGAATCGAACTCAGCAAGAAAATCAGGGTCATAAAGCATTACAATGGTTACATAAACATGGCTATTGGGCATTATTGTTGAGCTGGTTACCCATTATTGGTGACCCTCTTTGTTTAGCCGCTGGATGGCTGAGAATGAAAAGTTTACCGGTATTGAGCATGATTATGCTTGGTAAGGCTTTTCGTTACGCTATGCTGGGTGCTGTTTTTTATGGTTTTTTCTAAGGAGTTGTGATGAAAAAACTTTTGATTGGTGTGGTTGCTCTTCTTGCGCTATACGGCTGTTCCTCTTCACCTTCTTTTCCCTTTTTTTCCTCTTTACCTTCGGGGGTTACTTTAATAGAGCAAGTGGATGCTCAACCCGATAAGGCGATGATTCCTTATAGTAAATATCAATTGGCTAATGGTTTGACGGTTATTTTGTCACCGGATCATTCCGATCCTCTTGTACATGTGGATGTCACTTACCATGTCGGCTCAGCAAGAGAAGAAGTTGGAAAGTCGGGCTTTGCTCATTTTTTTGAACACATGATGTTTCAAGGTTCTCAACATGTCGCGGATCAAGAGCACTTCCGTCTGATCACGGAAGCCGGGGGGGAATTAAACGGAACCACCAATCGAGATCGAACCAATTACTTCCAAACGGTGCCATCGAATCAATTAGAAAAAGTATTATGGTTAGAGTCAGATCGTATGGGCTTTTTGCTTGAAGCCGTGTCTCAGCATAAGTTTGAAATTCAACGAGAGACAGTGAAAAACGAGCGAGCTCAGAATTATGATAACCGCCCATATGGTTTGATCTGGGAAAAAATATCCGAAGCCCTTTATCCTGAAAGCCATCCTTATTCTTGGCAAACGATAGGCTATGTTGAAGATTTAGATCGAGTTGATGTTAATGATCTTAAAGCCTTTTTTTTGCGTTGGTATGGACCTAATAATGCGGTATTGAGTATCGGTGGTGACATCGATATTAACCAAACA
The DNA here is from genome assembly GCF_900167345.1 of Vibrio cincinnatiensis DSM 19608. Lineage (GTDB taxonomy): Bacteria > Pseudomonadota > Gammaproteobacteria > Enterobacterales > Vibrionaceae > Vibrio > Vibrio cincinnatiensis. The sequence continues at coordinate 5,908 of NZ_FUXB01000005.1, forward strand.
TTGGAGTGGGTGAATCGTTATTTTGGCAGTATTCCTAAAGGGCCAAAGGTTGAGAAGGCGCCTAAACAACCCGCTCGTTTAGAGCAAGATCGTTACATCACCTTAGAAGACAGAATTCGGCAGCCAATGGTTGTGGTTGGTTGGCCAACCGCTTATTTAGGCGCTGAGCAACAAGCTTCTTTAGACATTCTAGCGCAAGTGCTAGGGAGTGGTAGTAACAGTTTACTTTATCAAAATTTAGTGAAAACTCAGCAAGCGGTTGATGCTGGCGCTTTTCAAGATTGTGCCGAGCTGGCGTGTACGTTTTATGTTTATGCAATGGCCCCATCCGGTGAACAGTCACACTTAGCGCCATTGTATCAAGCATTAATGGATACCTTGCAACAGTTTTCTCAACAAGGGGTGAGTATTTCTCGTTTGGAACAGATTACCGGACAAGCTGAAGCCAATGCGATTTTTGCCTTGCAAAGTGTGCGCGGTAAAGTGAGTCAGTTAGCCAGTAACCAAACATTTTATGGGCAACCGGATCGAATTGAGCTGCAACTGAACCAGTTGAGAGCCGTCTCTCCTGATTCCGTGAAACAGGTTTTTCTTCAATATATTGAACATCAACCGAAAGTTACTTTAAGTGTGGTGCCGAAAGGGAAAACGGAGTGGGTTGCTCATGCGGCGACATTTGTCACTCCTACACGTCAGCTACCTGATTATCAGAAAATTAGTGACGATCAGCTCGCGTATCGTCAGGTTAATGATGAGTTTGATCGCTCAGTGATGCCTGCTGTGGCACAAGCGGTTCAGGCACAGATGCCCCCTCTTTATGATTGGTACTTTGATAATGGGGCTGAGTTATTAGGAACGAAGATGACGGAAACACCGACGGTGTTGATGGAGATCCGTCTTCCGGCAGGGGAACGCTATGTTGAAGTAGGAAAAGAAGGATTAGCAAATTTAACGGCCGCTTTACTAGAGCAAGATTCAGCCAAACGAAGTGTGGAAGATATTCAGGCTGAACTTGATAAGTTGGGGTCAATGATCCGTGTTAATGCCGGAGCATATTCTACAAATATTGTGGTTTCTAGCTTGAAAAAGCATTTACCAGCAACCTTAGCGGTGTTGGAAGAGGTGCTGCTAAGTCCTGGATTTAATGAACAAGATTTTACATTGCTTCAGCAGCAGATGTTGCAAGGTATTGTTTATCGGCATCAGCAACCAAGCTGGTTGGCCTCACAGGCTACCCGACAAGTATTGTTTGGCCAATCGATTTTTTCTCGTTCCAGTGAGGGGACACAAGCCTCTATTGCCTCATTGACGCTGGAAGATGTCAAGATGTTCTACCAGCAGCACTATACTCCCAATGGGGCACAAATTGTGGTGGTGGGGGATATTGATCGTCAAGAAGTGATCGATGGGTTAACCTTTTTTGCCAACTGGAAAGGGGATCTCGCACCTATGCTGAGCCCACAAGTTGTTCATCATTTGGCTGAGCAAAAAATCTATGTGGTTGATAAACCCGGTGCACCACAAAGTGTGGTTCGTTTGGTTCGCAAAGGTTTACCTTTTGATGCAACGGGTGAGCTGTATCTAAGTCAATTGGCTAACTTTAATTTGGCTGGAAACTTTAATAGTCGAATCAATCAAAATTTACGTGAAGATAAAGGTTATACCTACGGAGCCAGTGGTTATTTTTCTAGTAATCGAGAAGTGGGGGCTGTTATTTTTCACACACAGGTCCGAGCCAATGTCACGGTTGAGGCGATAAAGGAAATCCAACAAGAGTTAATGCATTTTAGCCAGCAAGGCTTAACTGATGAAGAGATGAATTTTTTACGTCTCGCGGTTGGACAACAAGATGCCTTAAGTTATGAAACGCCCTCTCAAAAGGCTCAGTTGATCAGCCAGATTTTAAGCTATCACTTAGACCGCGATTATTTACAGCAACGTAATCAACTGGTCAGTCGTGTTGATAAAGGGACGTTAAATACGTTAGCGAAGAAATGGTTTCAACCTCAGGATTACCAAATTATCGTGGTAGGGGATATGAAAAATCTAAAACCACAATTAGAAAAGTTAGCAATTCCTATAGAAGAGCTTGAAATCATCCGCTAGAGTACGCATATACCCAAGTAACTGCACAGGGAAGATATTCATTCGGCTGTTTCCTGCTCATAACGAGAGATCATTGCACTCGATGAGTTGCACTAGGAAAAGTGAGTGAGTTACTCAACGCTAGGTCATGAAGGAAGCCGATGACCTAGCATTATTATCGGTGAGTAACGAGTTACGCTCAGCTTCATTTCGAACCTAACCAATATAAGCGAATCTCATTTTGACTAATTTTGTTGCGCGACTTAAACGAGTTGCTGATCAACCTGAAGTATTCCAACAGTTCAGCCGTGGGGTTGAGCGTGAAACCTTACGATACACCCCAGATGGTGCCATTGCTCAAACTCCTCATCCTCAAAGCTTAGGCTCGCCCTTAACGCATCGTTGGATCACGACCGATTTTGCTGAATCGCTACTTGAATTTATCACGCCGGTTTCCCATAAGGTGGATACCTTGATGGCCCAGCTTTCTGATGTGCATCATTTTGCTCAAAGTAAGATTGCTCATGAAAAGTTATGGCCATTATCGATGCCTTGCTATGTGGGTTCGGAAGAGGATATTCAATTAGCCCAGTACGGTAGTTCAAATTCAGGTCGGATGAAAACGCTTTATCGTACAGGTTTGAAGCAGCGCTATGGCAGCCTGATGCAAATTATTTCTGGGGTACACTTTAACTTCTCATTTCCAGAAACCTTTTGGGATGCGTTATATGGTGAGCAGCCTGAAGCTCAGCGTCAAGAGACGAAGTCGGCAGCGTACTTTTCTGTCATTCGTAACTACTATCGCTTTGGTTGGTTGATCCCTTATTTTTTTGGTGCATCTCCGGCCTTATGTTCTTCATTTGTTCAAGATCGAAAAACCGATCTCCCATTTGAGGCTATTGGTCAAACGCTTTATCTTCCTTATGCGACCTCATTACGTTTAAGTGATTTAGGTTATACCAACCATGCGCAAAGTGTATTGAAGATTGGATTTAATAGTATTGATCAATACTTGACTGGGCTTAATCAAGCGATCCGAACTCCTTCAGAAGCGTTTGCTAAAATTGGAGTAAAAGTGGACGGTGAATACCGCCAACTCAACAGCAATATTCTACAAATTGAAAATGAGCTGTATGCGCCGATTCGGCCTAAACGTGTAGCTCAATCGGGTGAAAAACCCTCGGATGCTTTAGCGCGAGCGGGTGTCGAATATATCGAAGTTCGGTCACTGGATGTGAATCCATTTAGCCCGATTGGCATTACAGAACAGCAAGTCCGCTTCTTGGATCTTTTCCTGACTTGGACGGCATTATCTGATTCGGACCCAATGGATAATTGTGAATTGGAATGCTGGCGTGATAACTGGCGTAAAGTCGTCTTAGAAGGTCGTAAACCTGGGCTTGAGCTGCAAATTGGTTGTCATGGTGAAAAGTTAACTTTAGCTGAGTGGGCCAAACGTGTTTTCTCTGACCTAACACTCATTGCAGAGCAGATGGATAAAGCTAATGGTGACACCGCTTATCAAGAGGTTTGTCAGCAATTAGCCGATTGGATTGATCATCCAGAAAAAACACTATCCGCTCAAATTCTGGAGCAAACCCGAGAGCTTGGTGGGTTGGGTAAGGTTGGGCGCTATTTGGGAGAAAAATACCAAGAGGCGAATCTACAACATGTATATCAAACCTACTCATCATCAATCATGGAGCAAGAGGTGAGTCGGTCATTGGCGGCTCAACAGGCCATTGAACAACAAGATACCCAGAGTTTTGATGAGTTTCTACAAAACTACTTTCGTTATTTAGAAGAATAGCGGTATTAGGAATAAGACCAATGTCCAGTCAGATCGCTATGCTCACTTCTGTATATTGGTGTCAGGATAGTGATAACATTCTCGGTTAGGGATGTATCCAAGGAGAGAAGAACATGCCATTACTAGACAGTTTTACGGTTGACCATACTCGTATGCAGGCTCCTGCAGTGCGAGTAGCTAAGACAATGCAAACCCCCAAAGGTGATACGATTACGGTGTTTGATTTACGTTTTACGTTACCCAATAAAGCGATTTTATCTGAAAAAGGGATTCACACGCTGGAGCATTTATATGCCGGATTCATGCGCGACCACCTCAATAGCGATATTGTAGAAATTATTGATATTTCTCCAATGGGGTGCCGAACGGGTTTTTATATGAGCTTAATTGGTACACCGAGTGAAGAGCAGGTTGCCCATGCCTGGCTCGCCGCAATGAATGATGTGCTTAAGGTGGAAAGCCAAGATAAGATTCCTGAGTTAAATGAGTACCAATGTGGCACGGCCGCTATGCATTCTTTATCGGAAGCAAAAGTGATCGCCCAACAAGTTATTCAGTCTGGAATTCGAGTGAATAAAAATGACGAGTTGGCTCTACCTGAAGCTATGCTTCAGTCATTAAAAGTCGATTGATTGATAATAAAAAGGCTTGGTATTGATAACCAAGCCTTTTTTATAAGAGAAAATGTGTGATTATTTGCCTTTTTTCACCTTACGTGGAAAAACACGTACCAGCTTAATTCGATTTTCTTCCAACTCCATGATCTCCATGGGGTGGCTGGCGACCTTCACACTTAAATGGCTTTCTGGGATCTCTTCAAGGTGTTCTAAAATTAAACCATTTAATGTTCTTGGGCCGTCAGTCGGGAGTTTCCATTTCAAGCTCTTGTTGATGTCTCGAATGTTTGCACTGCCTTCAATTAAAAAACTGCCATCGCCTTGCGGTGTGATTTCCTCAGCCAAACTGGGTGACATAGAGGTCGTGAATTCACCGACAATCTCTTCCAAAATATCTTCTAGTGTAATTAACCCGATAATGTCACCGTATTCATCCACAATAAGCCCGATACGCTCTTTATTGCGTTGAAACTTCAGTAACTGCACATTCAGTGGAGTGCCTTCTGGGATGAAGTAGACTTCATCTGCGGCTCGAAAAAGTGTCTCTTTATTGAATTCGTTTTTTTCCAGCATCAAGCGGGCTGCTTCTCGCAGGCGTAGCATACCAACGGCTTCATCAATATTATCCCGATACAGGACAACTCGGCCATGGGGTGAGTGTGTTAACTGTCGGATGATGGACTTCCAATCATCATTAATATTAATACCAGTAATCTCATTTCGTGGGATCATAATGTCGTTCACTGTCACATGCTCAAGATCGAGAATGGACAGCAACATATCTTGGTGGCGACGAGGGATAAGACGACCTGCTTCGTTTACTATCGTGCGTAATTCATCTGAGCTGAGAGGATCCTCCCCGCCGTGTTTTGCCTTTACCCCAAGTAAGCGTAAGAAACCATTAGTGATCAAGTTAACAAAAATAACTAAAGGGGCCATCAGCTTCATTAAAATACTTAAAACCACGCTACTGGTATAAGAAACGCGTTCTGGATAGAGAGCGGCTAACGTTTTTGGGGTCACTTCAGCAAAGACTAACACTACTAAGGTGAGAGCTCCGGTTGCAATGGCAACGCCTATATTGCCATACAAACGCATCCCAATAATGGTGGCGATGGCTGAAGCCAGAATGTTAACCAGATTGTTGCCAATTAAAATAAGACCAATTAAGCGGTCTGGGCGGCTGAGTAACCGTTCAACTCGTTTGGCTCCTTTATGTCCGGTACTTGCCAAATGTTTTAAGCGGTAACGGTTAAGAGCCATCATGCCAGTTTCAGAACCTGAGAAGTAAGCTGAAATAACGATAAGACACGCGAGTAGCGCAAATAAGATACCCGTTGATATGTCGTCCAAAACGCACTGTTTCCTTATGTAATTAAAAATACGTGATCATCATTGACCTTAGCTAAGAATGATCTCTTTGACAAAACGGCTGCCAAAATAGGCTAAGGTTAGCAGCGTAGCACCGGCAATCGCAAACCAAGTCACTTTACGTCCACGCCAGCCTTTTTGATAATGTCCCCACAATAAAAGGGAATATACAATCCAAGCAACAAAAGACAAGATAGCTTTATGAGCTTTTCCCTGTGCAAACATATCTTGAACAAAAATGAGCCCCGTTAGCAGCGTTCCAGTTAGTAGTAAGTTACCAATCAAGATGATCTTAAACAGTTGCCTCTCAACCATCATGAGAGGGGGAAGGTTTGGGTTAATAGATAAGCCTTTTTTCTTTTTTAACTTATAATCAAGCCACGCCAGCTGTAACGCATAGAGCGCCCCGATTGACAATGTTGAGTAGGAAAAGAGTGCGAAAGAAATATGCACCATTAATTTCGGATCATGTTCTAAATGCGTGATAAAGGTACTCGGGAGAAATGCCGCTAGGGACAAGTTAATTGCTGAAAAGCTATACACCACGGGAAGTAAAAACCATAAACGAGCTTTAAACATCGCTAAACTCATGACTAGAGCGATAATAAAGCTGATCAGTGAAGCCACATTAAGAATGCTCAGGTTTTGGCCTGAACCATGCAAAATCAACCCCACGAGTAACCATGCGTGAAAAAAAAGCCCGAGTGCGGCACTAATAAAAACAGTTTTTGCTTTGACGCCAGTTTGATTGACCAGCCCAGGAACAATGGTGGCAATCGATAAAAAATATAAAATAGCGGCAACGATAGCGATTAGGTTATCCATGCTGGTCACAAAATTGGTTGCTCAATTAAAGAATTATACCCTGCTAAGCCTCAATGGGCTACGTTGGATCGTTATCGTTTTTGAAGGTTGATATATGGAATGGTAACCCCATCAGAGAAAGAAATCTGCTTGAGGCTCGCAATGGGTATGCCTAGCCATTTGGCTAAGGTATACTCAGACGTATTGATCGCCTAATAGCGAAGAGAAAAACATGTTTGAGAATTTAACAGATCGATTATCCAAAACGCTGAAAAATATCAGTGGTAAAGGGCGTCTTACCGAAGACAACATTAAAGAAACCTTACGTGAAGTCCGAATGGCTTTGCTTGAGGCTGATGTCGCATTGCCAGTGGTGCGTGAATTCGTCAGTCGAGTGAAAGAGAGTGCGGTTGGCGTTGAGGTTTCTAAATCCTTAACGCCGGGGCAAGAATTTATTAAGATCGTTCGTCAAGAGCTAGAAGCTGTGATGGGCGAGGCGAATGAAGCGTTGAATTTAGCCGCTCAACCGCCAGCGGTAATTTTGATGGCGGGTTTGCAAGGGGCTGGTAAAACGACCAGTGTAGGTAAACTTTCTAAATTACTGAAAGAACGCGATAAGAAGAAAGTCTTAGTGGTTTCTGCTGACGTATATCGCCCAGCGGCGATTAAACAGTTGGAAACGTTAGCCAATGATCTTGACGTCGATTTCTTCCCCTCGTCAGCCGATCAAAACCCTATCGATATAGCCACGGCTGCGGTAGAGCATGCTAAAAAGAAATTTTATGATGTATTGATTGTCGATACCGCAGGGCGCTTGGCGGTAGATGAACAAATGATGGGTGAAATTCAAGCTCTGCATCAATCCATAAACCCTGTTGAAACCTTATTTGTGGTTGATGCCATGACAGGGCAAGATGCGGCGAATACGGCAAAAGCCTTTGGCGATGCACTACCATTAACAGGGGTTATTCTGACTAAAGTTGATGGTGATGCACGTGGTGGTGCGGCATTATCGGTTCGTCATATCACAGGCAAACCCATTAAATTCTTAGGAGTCGGTGAAAAAACTGATGCCTTGGAACCTTTCCATCCTGATCGCGTTGCTTCTCGTATTCTAGGAATGGGGGATGTGTTATCGCTGATTGAAGATTTGCAGCGTAACGTCGACCATGAAAAAGCAGAAAAGCTGGCGAAAAAATTCAAAGAGAAAAAGGGTTTTGATTTAGAAGACTTTCGTGAACAGCTCGGACAAATGCAAAATATGGGCGGCATGATGGGAATGCTGGATAAGCTTCCTGGTATGTCTCAACTTCCAGCGGGAGTGAAAGACAAAGTGGATGATCGGATGTTCAAACAGATGGAAGCCATTATTAATTCGATGACCATGAAAGAACGCCAAAATCCAGAGTTAATCAAAGGCTCACGGAAAAAACGGATCGCCGCAGGTTCTGGGACCCAAGTACAAGACATTAACCGATTGCTTAAGCAGTTTACCCAAATGCAGAAAATGATGAAAAAAATGCAGAAGGGTGGCATGAAAGGCATGATGCGTAATATGCAAGGTATGATGGGGGGAGGGTTTGGCGGCGGTGGCTTCTTTGGGCGTTAATCCGCTTCCTTTATAGGCTAACCTTAGACAGGAAAGTCATCGAAGACTTTATTTTTCAGTACGATTGATCAAACTGCTAGCCAGCTCACAGTAATTCCAGATGGAGTTTGGTGGCGAAAAAGTAGCTAAACCCCTTGCAAAGCCTCGGAATAAGAGTAAAATTCCGAGGCTTTATTTTGGCACGAGACCCCAAACTGTTTTTAACCGAATAGTTGCTGGGGTTAATTTTATTTTTGAGAAAGCAAAGAGGACGACATGGTAACCATTCGTTTGGCACGTCACGGCGCTAAAAAGCGTCCATTTTATCAAATCGTTGTAGCAGACAGCCGCAACTCTTCAACTGGCCGTTTCATCGAGAAAGTGGGTTTCTTTAACCCTACAGCAACAGGTCAAGAAGAAGGCCTACGTGTTGATTTAGACCGCGTGAACCATTGGGTATCACAAGGCGCATCTTTATCTGATCGCGTAGCTAAACTAGTGAAAGACGCTCAAAAAGCGGCTTAATTCAATAGAGACTAGTTTATGTCGATGGAAGGCAAACAAACAATGAGCAAGCAAAGCGAAAAAATTGTTGTAGGTAAGTTTGGTGCTTCTTATGGCATTCGTGGCTGGCTTAAAGTTTTGTCCTACACAGACAATGCTGAAAGCATTTTTGATTACAGCCCTTGGTTTGTTAACCAAAAGGGCGAATGGGTAGAATACAAAGTAGAAAGTTGGAAACGCCATAACAAAGGTTTGGTAGCAAAACTTCAAGGGCTTGAAGTTCGTGAAGATGCAAACCTACTGACTAACTTTGAAATTTCAATTGACCCAGCGGTATTACCTGAATTGTCAGAAGATGAATTCTACTGGCGGGAATTGTTTGGCATGCGAGTGGTAACGACACAAGGTTATGATCTTGGTGAAGTTATCGATATGTTAGAAACTGGCTCCAACGATGTTTTGGTAGTGAAAGCAAATCTAAAAGATGCTTTTGGACAGAAGGAACGATTAATTCCGTTTCTTGAAGAGCAAGTGATCAAACAGATTGATCGCACCGCTCAACGGATCGAAGTTGACTGGGATCCTGCGTTTTAACTCTAAATCGATAAGGCGAAGAACACATGTGGGTTGGCATTATTAGCCTATTTCCTGAAATGTTCCGTAGCGTGACGGATTTTGGAGTAACAGGCCAAGCGGTAAAAAAAGGCTTATTATCTATTCAAAGTTGGAATCCTCGTGATTTCACCGACGATAAACGTCGCACCGTAGATGATAAACCGTACGGTGGTGGTCCTGGCATGTTAATGATGGTGCAACCTTTACGTGATGCCATTCATGCCGCGAAAGCAGCCGCCCCGGGTAAGACGAAAGTGATTTATCTCTCTCCTCAAGGTCGAAAACTTGACCAACAAGGGGTTGAAGAACTGGCGAACAATGATAATTTATTACTCATTTGTGGCCGTTATGAAGGGATAGATGAACGCATTATAGAATCAGAAGTTGATGAAGAATGGTCAATTGGCGATTTTGTAATGACGGGTGGGGAAATTCCAGCGATGACGTTGATTGACTCGGTTTCTCGGTTTATACCGGGAGTCTTAGGAGATTTTGCGTCAGCAGAAGAAGACTCTTTTGCGAATGGCTTATTGGATTGTCCACACTATACGCGTCCTGAAGTATTGGATGGCAAAGCAGTACCTTTGGTACTGATGTCAGGCAATCATCAGGATATTCGTCACTGGCGACTCAAGCAGTCGTTAGGCCGAACTTGGCTAAGAAGACCGGAGCTCCTGGAAAACCTAGCTCTGACTGACGAACAGGAACAATTATTGGCGGCGTTTATTAAAGAAACCCACAACCAATAACCTATTAAATTTAGTATCAGTTTATTCTAGGAATTTAAAAAATGAGTAATATCATCAAGGCTCTAGAACAAGAGCAAATGAAACAAGACCTACCTAAATTCGCACCAGGTGACACTGTTGTGGTTCAAGTTAAGGTAAAAGAAGGTGACCGTGAGCGTCTACAGGCTTATGAAGGCGTTGTAATCGCAATCCGTAACCGTGGTCTACACTCAGCATTTACCGTTCGTAAGATCTCTAACGGTGAAGGTGTTGAGCGTACGTTCCAAACTCACTCTCCAGTTGTTGATAGCATTGAAGTGAAGCGCCGTGGTGCAGTACGTCGTGCCAAATTGTACTACCTACGCGATCTATCTGGTAAAGCCGCTCGTATTAAAGAGAAGCTTACTAAGAAATAATGCTAGAACTTCGCGTTCTCATAAAAAACGGAGCCTAATGGCTCCGTTTTTTATGGCTATATTTTAGCTCAATGATAGATAAAATGGCGTGATTATCATTCTCTGGTATCTTCTGCAATTGTGACCGGGAGAGTGATTTCTTCACCTTTACGCAGTAGAGTAAAGGTGATCACACTGCCAGGACGTAAATCGGTCACGGTATCCATTACACTTTGTCGACCATTAATTTTATGTCCATCAATTTTCAAAATAATATCACGCACCATAAAGCCTGCTTTTGCTGCTGGGCCATTAGGGTCAACACCCAATATCACAATGCCACCAATATGATCACTTCCGAGTAAACGGGAGGTCACGGCGTTAATATCTTGTCCATCAACACCAATATAGCCACGAATGACTCGCCCATCCGCGATGATTTTTTCCATGATTTTATTAGCAAGCTCAAAAGGGATCGCAAATGAAATGCCATAAGTTTCGAGATCAGTCGCTTGCTGGAAAGAGGCGGTATTGATCCCCACTAACTCACCTTGAGTATTAACTAGTGCTCCTCCAGAGTTCCCTTCATTAATAGCGGCATCGGTTTGAATAAAAGCCTGCCTTCCATCAGCACTGATAGATGAACGTCCTGTTGCAGAAATAATACCAAACGTTGTGGTTTGACCTAAGTTGTAAGGGTTGCCTATCGCCAGAACAATATCCCCCACTTTGGCTTTATATTGTACATTTTGTGGAATAACAGGAAGATTATTGCCTTCTATTTGCAGGATGGCTATATCGGTTCGACGATCTTGTCCGACGAGTTGTGCTGCGGCTACGCGCCCATCTTGAAGAGCAACAATGATTTGATCGGCTTGGGCAATGACATGATAGTTAGTAATAATATAGCCTTTTTCATTCACAATAACCCCTGAGCCTAATCCTTGGGTTGACAGTTTGCTCCGATCACTTTCTGAGTATTTTCGACTGTAGATGTTGACTACCGCAGGTGCAGCTCTGCGAACTGCTTCATTAAAAGAGAGTTGCAAGGCTCCAATGCTTATAGGGTTACTATTCGGTTGAGGGGAAAGGTTTGAGCGTAAAGAGGGGACGGACAGAATAACGACAATGGCAGCGAGTAGGCCAAACCCAACAGAGCGAACCAGAAATTTCAGCATGTTTTCCCCAACTTAATCAATGAAATAAAGTGATAAATCATGGCTGGTTTATCACGTTAATAGACATAATTTACTACAATCCATAGCCGGAACTGTGCGTCATTTTTTTGATCTTTAGAACACTCTGGCTATTTTTATTGCTTAATATCGAAAGTGAAGAATAACACCGCATTGAAAAATAACAAAAGGGCAGAGTTCTGCCCTTTTCCTTTCTATAACCTACCGCTAATTGATTAGCGAACCACTAGATAGATAGTTCGCTCTCCTCTTTGAATATTCAGTGCCAGTATATTTGGAGATTGGTCTAAAATAGCGCGTAATTCTGCTATATTTCTGATTCGTTTACGATTAACGCCAATGATAATGTCGTCTTTTTGAATTTGGTAAGATTCTGCTGGGGAACCTTTCTCGACTTGAGTGACTTTGACTCCTTGAATGATGTCATTTTCTGTCGTATTAGTGAGCTCTGCCCCCGTCAAACCTTGATGCAGACTTGCTGCTTTGGTTTTACTATTGGCTTGCTCATCAAGGATAACATGATAGGTTTTTTGTTGACCATCACGAATAACCCCCAGTTTAACTTCCTTACCTGCGCCTAAGGTTGCAATGGTGGCTCTTAGCTCAGAGAAGGTGTCTATTTTTCTACCATTAATCGAGACGATAATATCACCCGCTTTTAGGCCCGCTTTATCTGCTGCACTATCGGGAACGACTTGGCTTACAAAAGCCCCTTTACTAGACTCATAGCCAAGAGCTTCAGCAAGCTCAGAGGTGACTTCACCACCTTGTACCCCCAACATACCTCGTTTGACTTCACCGAACTCGAGAATTTGGTCAGTCAGGTTTTTCATCATATTAGCTGGAATAGCAAAACCAATCCCGACATTACCACCATTAGGGCCAAGAATCGCAGTGTTGATACCGATTAGTTCACCTTTTAGGTTCACTAATGCGCCTCCTGAATTTCCACTATTGATAGCGGCATCGGTTTGGATGAAATTTTCAAAATTCTCAATATTTAGTCCACTGCGTCCAAGCGCTGAAATAATACCGGAAGTGACGGTTTGCCCAAGTCCAAAAGGATTACCTATCGCAATGGCGAAGTCCCCCACACGCAGAGCATCAGAATCAGCGATTGGCATTTGAGTTAAGTCTCTAGCATTATCGAGTTTGAGTAAGGCAATGTCGGCCATTTTATCGCCACCGACAAGCTCGGCATTAAATTCTCGGCCATCATGTAACTGGACTCGAATTTTTTCTGCACCATTAATGACGTGGTAATTGGTGACGACATGGCCCTTTTTAGCATCAATGATGACCCCTGAGCCTAATCCCCGGAAGGGGCGTTCTTGAAATTGCTCGGTTGGGAAGTCTGGGCCGAAGAAAAAACGAAATTGATCAGGGATACGCTGACGAGAGACTTGTGTTCCTTCAACTGCAATGCTGACAACGGCAGGCGTCACCTTTTCTAACATTGGGGCTAGGCTAGGTAATTGTTCACCTTGCACCGAAAGAGGTAATGCGGCACTCGCATGTAACGGGGTGATGAGGGAACTTAAGCTTAAGGTTAATGCTGTGAAAACAAGCAAAGGTTTTTTCATCGTAACACTCCTCAATAGATTTAAGCCGGATGTTATTTATATTTGTCTTACTATAAAAAACTTCAACTGGCTGAATGAGAGTTATGACTTAAAAACCTTTGCAAAGTTCATTGCTTTTGTTGAGGATGATACTCGTTTTTATTAAGAGGCTTAATTGGGTTTCTGGCTAATCACTTCCGATGTATGAAGGATAGCTTTCTCTTCATTTTTTAGTAACCCTGTTGCGCCTAATGCATAATCTTTCGGGGGTTGTTCTAAGTTTTCCTCATCATTCTCTAATGATGTCTCTTGATTTTGTTGGGCAATTTTTTTCAAGAATGGATTGTCTTGCTCTGGCAAGTTGGAAAGTAGGTCAGAAGAGGTTTTCGCCATATGTTGGTACAGTTTGGTGTAGTCTTTTCCTAACGTATCGAGCATTTCAGCCGTATGAGCGAAGTGATCGGCCAATTCTTGACGTTGCTGTTCCATAGCAAATTTTGTGTTATCTAATTCTTTTTGTAGAGATTTCTGATTCTTATAGTGTGGTGTGGTAAGACGAGCAATGACAACCCCAACCACCATCCCCACTAATAGCCCGACAACGGCATATATCCAAGGCATAACGACTCCTTATTGTTGTTATTTAACATGTTTTTTACTGGCTGGTTACACATGCTTCAGTGACATGTTACTATGAGTACTCTATTGGATAAAGCAAAATGCATGTGCGCTAGATGGCAGTTTCCACCCTTTATAGATGTAGTAGACAGTCATGACACCGAAACAACAATATGAAGAAGATTTAAAACGCTCAGGTTTTCAACGAGATGATGCACAAGCTTGTGCTATCGAAGCATTGGATTCTCTCTATCACCAGTTAATCGAATTTTTTTCTCAACCGGTTGCCAACTCCTCCCTTTGGCAGCGATGGATTAGAAAAAACACCCCTCGGATTCCGGTGCCTAAAGGGCTCTATTTTTGGGGAGGTGTAGGGCGGGGGAAAACGTATTTAATGGATACCTTTTTTGATGCGTTACCAAGCGATAAAAAGATGCGAGTCCATTTTCACCGTTTCATGTATCGTGTACATGATGAGCTGAAATTATTATCAGAGGTGAGCGATCCTCTCGAATTGGTTGCAGATAAATTTAGTCAAGAAGCAACGGTGATCTGCTTTGATGAATTTTTTGTGTCAGATATTACTGATGCAATGATTTTGGCAACATTGCTGCAAGCCTTATTCAAACGAGGAGTTGTATTAGTAGCAACTTCCAATATTCCCCCGCAAGATTTGTATCGCAATGGTCTTCAGCGAGCTCGTTTTCTCCCCGCTATCGACTTAATAGCAGAGCATTGCCTCGTTCTGAATGTGGATAGTGGCATTGATTATCGCTTAAGAACCTTGACTCAAGCTGAGATTTATCACTATCCCCTTGATCAAAAAGCACAAGATAATCTGAAAAACTATTACCACCAGTTGACCGGTGGAGATAAGAACATTTGCAGTGAAATAGAAGTTAATCACCGTCAGATACCCGTTATCCAAGCCAGTGATGGCGTGCTTTTTGCGAGCTTTGCGCAACTATGCCAAACTGCACGTAGTCAAAATGATTATATTGAGCTATCACGCCTTTATCATACGGTATTGTTGGCTGAGGTAACGCAAATGGGGGCATTATCCGATGATGCGGCCCGACGTTTTATTGCCTTAGTGGACGAATTTTATGAACGTCATGTTAAATTGATCCTCTCAGCTCAAGTTCCTTTGGATCAATTGTACACAGACGGGCGGCTCAGTTTTGAATTTAAGCGTTGCCAGTCAAGGTTAATTGAAATGCAAAGTCATGATTATTTAGCGAAACCACATTTGCCTTAATAGTGAAATGAAAAAAGAGGGAAGAAAGAATTTTGTGTGATTTATATAAAAAGAGATGATTTTTTCTTCGCTCTTCTCTATAATCCTGCGACCCACCGTTACTGCAGGCCTTTTTAGGCCGAGAGTGCCATCCACTCGAAGGGGTGATGTCTGGGCTCTTAGACAGTGGGAGCAAATGTGCTCCTTTAAGTGTAAATTTTAATTAACGGGTTATTATTAGCATGAAAACTTTCGTTGCTAAACCAGAAACTGTAAAACGCGACTGGTATATTGTAGACGCTGAAGGTAAAACTCTTGGTCGTCTAGCAAGTGAAATTGCATCTCGTCTACGTGGCAAACACAAAGCTGAGTACACTCCACACGTTGACACTGGTGATTACATCATCGTTGTTAATGCGGAGAAAATTACTGTAACAGGTAACAAGGCTAAAGACAAAATGTACCACCGTCACTCTGAGTTCCCAGGTGGCCTAAAATCTTTCAGTTTTGAAAAACTGATCGAACGTAAGCCTGAAATGGTACTTGAGCTAGCGGTTAAAGGTATGCTTCCACGTGGTCCTCTAGGCCGAGCTATGTACCGTAAGCTAAAAGTTTACGCTGGCGCTGAGCACAACCATGCTGCTCAACAACCAAAAGTACTAGACATCTAATTGGGGATTTCGGAAATGGCAGAGAATCAATACTACGGCACTGGCCGTCGCAAAAGCTCAGCTGCGCGTGTTTTCATTAAACCAGGCAGCGGCAACATCGTAATCAACAAGCGTAGCCTTGATGAATACTTCGGTCGTCCAACTTCTCGTATGGTTGTTAAACAACCTCTAGAGTTAGTTGAAATGACAGAGAAACTCGATCTATACATCACTGTTAAAGGTGGTGGTATTTCAGGTCAAGCAGGTGCTATCCGTCACGGTATCACTCGCGCTCTTATGGAATACGATGAATCTCTACGTCCTGCTCTACGTGCAGCTGGTTACGTAACACGTGATGCTCGTCGCGTTGAACGTAAAAAAGTTGGTCTACGTAAAGCACGTCGTCGTCCACAGTTCTCTAAGCGTTAATCTTTTCAAGATTATTGCTTTCCAACTTTGGTTGGAATTGTGGTTCAAAAGCTC
Source organism: Vibrio cincinnatiensis DSM 19608 (assembly GCF_900167345.1). Classification (GTDB taxonomy): domain Bacteria; phylum Pseudomonadota; class Gammaproteobacteria; order Enterobacterales; family Vibrionaceae; genus Vibrio; species Vibrio cincinnatiensis. The sequence continues at coordinate 22,171 of NZ_FUXB01000005.1, forward strand.
GGTTTATACCGAGCTTTTTGTTTTTCCTCGCTAAATGCTATTTACCTCTTTCCACAAAGCGTTAAATCTCATCTTTCTCTCCTTTTTGCATCAGCGATGATTGGGGGCGTGACAAGAGACAAAAGATCTCTTTTGTGACACCACATGCGAATTATTTGATGAATGTTAATAAAAAGTAGCTTTATCTTGTCAAAAAGTAGGGTTTTATTTATCATTTGCTATCAAATAAATACAATTAATCGGTATTTTGTTAGCCATGCTCTTAGTCGGAATAACAATAATCCATAAGGAGCAAGTGGGAGAATGTTTGGATGAGCAATGCGCCTTTGAATAACGGTCGCAGACGGTTCTTAACTGCAACAACAGCCGTTGTCGGTGGTTTAGGAGCAGTCGCAGTGGCTGTACCTTTTATTAAATCTTGGAACCCAAGTGCGAAAGCGAAGGCGGCAGGGGCACCTGTCGAAGTCGATGTCGGTAAACTTGAAGAAGGACAAATGGTTCGAGTGGAATGGCGAGGAAATCCAGTATGGGTGGTTCGCCGTTCGCAGACGGTCGTGGATAGCCTTACAAATCATGATAGACAATTACGAGACCCTAATTCTCAAGAAGAGCAGCAACCGAGTTATGCACAAAATATTTATCGCTCAATCAAACCTGAATATTTTGTTGCTGTAGGAATTTGTACCCATTTGGGGTGTTCTCCCACTTACCTACCTGACACCTTTAATGAACAAGTTCAAGGCGTTCGCTCTGGTTTCTTTTGTCCTTGTCATGGTTCTAAGTTTGATATGGCTGGTCGTGTATTCCAAAGTGTACCTGCACCTCTGAATTTGGTTGTGCCTAAACATATGTATCTCAGTGAGAACAGAATTATTATCGGCCTAGATGAAACCGGGGAGGCATAATGCAAGCGCTACTTGATTGGGTGGAAAAACGCATACCGGCCATGAATGCGTACAAAAAACACCTTTCTGAATATCCAATGCCGAAGAATTTTAACTTTTGGTACTTATTTGGTTCTTTGGCTATGCTGGTTTTGGTTAATCAGCTCCTTACTGGCATATGGTTAACGATGAATTATGTTCCTTCTGGTGAGGGGGCGTTTGCTTCGGTTGAGTACATCATGCGAGATGTCGAGTATGGGTGGTTATTACGTTACATGCACTCTACAGGAGCATCCGCTTTTTTCGTGGTGATTTATTTGCACATGTTCCGTGGTTTGATTTATGGCTCATATCAGAAACCTCGTGAATTATTGTGGATCTTTGGCATGCTGATCTTCCTAGTGTTAATGGCTGAAGCCTTTATGGGCTATCTGTTGCCCTGGGGGCAGATGTCATACTGGGGGGCACAGGTTATCATTTCACTGTTTGGTGCTATTCCTGTGATTGGTGATGACCTTACTTTATGGATTCGTGGTGACTATGTTATCTCTGGTGCAACACTCAACCGTTTCTTTGCCCTGCATGTGATTGCTCTACCGATTGTTTTACTGTTATTGATTGTGCTGCATATTTTGGCTCTGCATGAAGTTGGATCCAATAACCCTGATGGTATTGACACGAAATTACCTAAAGGATCCATGGGAGAAGGCTATGAGTCTCAGTTTAAATTTCATGAGTATTACACCCAAAAATACGACATTATTGACTCGATTCCTTTTCACCCTTATGGAACTGTCAAAGATTTAGTTGGTGTTGCCGGATTTTTATTCCTATTTTGTTATGTGCTCTTTTTTAATCCTGAGATGGGAGGCTACTTCCTTGAGCCACCTAACTTTGAAGCGGCAAACTCATTAAAAACACCAGAACATATTGCACCAGTCTGGTACTTCACACCGTTTTACGCCATTTTACGAGCGGTTCCTGATAAGTTGCTTGGCGTTGTGGCGATGGGGGCATCGATCATTATGCTGTTCTTATTACCTTGGTTGGATCGATGTAAAGTTCGTTCGTATCGTTATCGTAGTAAATTTCATTTAGTTAATATTATTCAATTCACCATCAGTTTTATTGCGCTTGGGATACTCGGGGCTTTACCGGCAACGCCAACTTATACACTGTTGGCACAGCTATTTAGCTTAGGATATTTCATGTTCTTTGTTTTGCTGTTTTTCTATAGCAAAAATGAGGCAACTAAGCCATTACCAACGAGGGTGACATTCAAATGAAAAAATGGATTGTGATGCTGTTTGCTCTGTTGCCTTTATTAACGATGGCTGCTGGTGTGAGTGTACCATTAGATAGAGCGAATAATGATTTACGTGATAAAGCGTCATTACAAAATGGGGCTAAGCTGTTTATGAATTACTGTTTTGGCTGCCATGCTACTCAGTATCAACGTTATGAGCGAGTTGCGGATGATTTAGGTATTCCTCATGATTTAATGCGTGAGCACCTTATCTTTGATCCTGAGACTAAAATTGGTGATCTAATGGTAAGTGCTATACCTAGCAAAGCTGCGGCACAATGGTTTGGTGCTCCGCCCCCAGATCTGACTTTAGTTGCTCGGGTCCGTGGTGTGGATTGGCTTTATACCTATCTGCGATCTTTTTATGCGGATCCTAGCCGACCATTTGGGGTCAATAACATCGTTTTTCCTAGTGTGGGGATGCCTCATGTTTTAGAAGAATTGCAAGGTACTCCAGAGCCAGTTTGGGGGACTCGAGTTGTTGATGGAGAAGACGTTCAAACCGTTGTTGGTGTTCAGTCTCAAGGCAATGGTGAACTGAACACAGAAGAGTATGACAATGCTGTACGTGATTTGGTGAATTTCTTGGAGTACTCTGGTGAACCTGTCAAGCTAGAGAGGCAAGCACTCGGTTGGTGGGTGATGGGATTCTTGGTCTTATTCACAATAGTTGTTATTGCTTTGAAGAAAGAATATTGGCGTGATGTGCACTAATTGTGCTATTATGCCGTGCTAATTCTCGATTTATCGAATCACCAATGGAGGCTTAGCCTCCATTGTTTTTTATATTTGTAAGTGTGTGCTGGAGGGCTCCATGGCTGTAGCTGCCAATAAACGTTCTGTGATGACTCTATTTTCAAGTGCATCGGATATGTATAGCCATCAGGTACGTATTGTGCTGGCTGAAAAAGGTGTCAGTGTTGAAGTTGAGCTGGTTGATGAAGATAACCTACCAGGTGAACTGATTGAGCTGAACCCATACAAGTCGGTCCCTACTCTGGTTGACCGTGAGCTTGCGCTTTATGATTCAAAAATCATTATGGAATATTTGGATGAACGTTTCCCTCATCCTCCGTTGATGCCAGTTTACCCTGTTGCTCGTGGTAATAGTCGTCTAATGATTTATCGTATTGAAAGAAACTGGTATTCATTGGCTGAAAAAGTGCTCAAAGGTAATGCGAGTGAAGCGGAATCCGCTCGTAACAAATTGCGTAATGATCTTCTTACTCTTGCTCCTGTCTTTGCTGAATATGAATATTTTATGAGTGAAGAGTTTAGCTTGATTGATTGCTACTTAGCTCCTTTATTATGGCGTTTACCGGTTTTAGGTATTGAATTAATTGGCCCCGGCTCAAAAGAGCTTAAAGTCTATATGAATCGCGTATTTGAACGTGACTCATTCCTTGCTTCTCTAACAGAAGCAGAGCGTGAGATGCGCCTGTCTCGTTAATGGGTGTGTGATGAATATTGAACAAATGACACCCCGCCGACCATTTATGCTACGTGCGTTTTATGATTGGTTGCTGGAGAATGAATTAACTCCTCATCTTGTCGTTGATGCGACTTTAAATGGTGTCCGTGTTCCAATGGAATATGTGCAAGATGGGCAAATTATTTTAAATGTTGCTCCTCGTGCTGTGGGTAATTTGGAACTGGGTAATGATGAAGTGACTTTCAGTGCTCGGTTTGGTGGGCGTCCCCACCTAGTGATTGTTCCTCTGTATGCGGTTCAAGCCATTTATGCGCGTGAAAATGGGGCAGGAACGATGTTTGATCCAGAGCCTGCGTATCAACAGGCACTGGATGACGTTTATAGTGAAGAATCATTTGAAGATGTGGATAATCGTGAGAACACATCAACAGATGAACCTCCTAAGCCTCAAGGCAGACCCAGTTTGCGTGTGGTTAAATAGGGTTGAGCATTAAATAAAAAAGCAGCGTAATCGCTGCTTTTTTATTGGGTAGTCAGAATGGGTTGATGGGTTTAATCGGCATACTCAAATGCTTTTATCACCTGCTTGACTCCTGAGACATGGCGAGCTACATCAGTTGCAATATCTGCATGCTCTTGGGTGATATAACCGAATAAAAAGACTTCTCTATCTTCGGTAATGACAGAAACTTTGACTCCGCTTAGCTCTGACTTTGCTAACAATGCAGATTTTACTTTAGTCGTTATCCAGCTATCGTTACTGATTTCACCAAAAGAGAGCGGGGTTTTTATTTTGACTTGGTTGTGTAATTTCTTGACCCCTTTTACCTGCTCTGCTTGCTGAACAAAGGTGTCTAATAATTCTGAGTCTCGAGCTTGCCCGATCAATACCACTGAACCTCGAAATGAATGAGCAGTAATACGCATTTCACCCCGATAAGGAGGTTTGTTGCTTAAGCCTGTAATTTCTAAAGCGAGATTTTTATCTTGCCAGATTTCTGAGGTGGTTCGAGGGTCGGTGGCAATGTTCACGGTTGTTGCTGCGCCTGCCACAAAAAGTCCTGCGCATCCAGACAACATAGGTAGAAGTAGCAAAAGTGACAATAGTGGGAAGCGGGAGAACCGTAAGTTTTTCATTATTTACTCTTCATGGGCCGGGAATAACACTTGGTCAATAAGATCACATAAACAATGCAGCGTTACCATATGAACTTCATGAATACGTGCTGTTCGATGTGACGGTATCCGAATTTCTACATCATTTTCGCCTAATAAGCCGGCCATTTCTCCTCCATCTTTACCTGTTAAGGCGATGATGGTCATATCTCGGGTGACGGCAGCTTCCATGGCTTTAATGATGTTCTTGCTGTTACCACTGGTTGAGAGCACCAGTAAAATGTCTCCCGCTTGCCCAAATGCTCTTACTTGTTTGGAAAAAATCTCTTGGTAGTGGTAGTCATTGGCCACTGCGGTTAACGTCGTATTGTCTGCAGTTAAAGCCATTGCAGGTAGGCTTGGGCGTTCTGTTTCAAACCGATTGAGTAGGCAAGAAGCAAACTGTTGAGCGTTTGCTGCTGAGCCGCCATTGCCACAGCATAAAATCTTTTGTCCATTGAGTAGGCTGGCAACCATCACTTGTGCCGCATGCATGATGGCATCAGGTAGCGCTTCTGCGGCGGCAATTTGAATTTGAATACTTTCAGTAAAACTATCTTTAATGCTGTCGAGCATGGATTATCCTTGGGTAATTGCGTTTTTTATCCACTCGATATGCTGGCCATGCTGATGAATGGCAATCACATCAAAACGAAAGTCAGCACTCTCGGCATGGTAACCTCGTTTGAGCATCCACCAATTAGCCGTTTTAATCAAGCGAGCTTGTTTGTGGAAGGTGACTGCTTCTGCTGCATGACCATGATTTTGATTCTTGCGATATTTGACTTCTATGAAGACCAAACATGGCCCATCCTGCATAATTAAATCTAATTCACCGCTACGCGAGTGGAAATTTTTATCTAACAATCTCAGCCCTTGGCGGCTTAAATAATCCGCCGCCAATTGCTCATAATGTTGTCCGGTTTCTCTACGGCTAAAGAGCCCCATGTTCTGCCCAGCTAATTTCGCGTTGCACGACACATTGCTCATCGATTCCGAGTAGGCCCGTTTGGCCCTGAATCGTATAGCCTTGGACTACTTTCATCTGAGGGAGTTCCACCATTAATTGGTAGGCATCCATTCCTAGAGCTTGTAAGCGGCGATCAGCATTAGAAGATTTTGGCCATAGCTGCTCAACTTGTTTGGCAATGGTTTGTGTAGGTTTGATGAGTAGTGGAATATCACTGTAAGTGATGCCAGAGAGGTCTTCAAACTGACGACCTCCACTATTGCTGTTGGAGTTTGAAAATAACTTTGGTGGTCGAGTATCTGGGTTTATAGCAACCTCGATAAAAGGCTTGATCAAGGTGAGATCAGCGCTGCTAGCGGCAATATAAACAGCATCAATATCTCGGCGGCTACGAGGTTGGCTTTCAAAGTTCATCCCCAATAAGCTGGTCATTTGAGCGATGTTTTGTTGGCTTTCTTGTAGGCCAAATACGCTATTAATATTACGTTGTAGTTGTCGTTTATCCCCGAAAAGGTTGCTGGCAACAACATTTTTGCTGTACTTACGCCATTCTTGATTAAAAGCTTCGACAACGCGTTCGCCGTAGTTGCCTTGCGGTGCGAGCACGAGTGGGTATTGATACCCTTGACTAAATAGGTACTTGGCCGCTTGAGCCACCTCTTGTTCTGGTGATAGCGTTAAATAACAAGTGTTGGCTTGTTCATCCATTTGTTCTGGGATATTTAAGGCTAGGGTAGGAATATTTTGCCCACGTTGCTGCTGAAATGATTGAAGTTTCTCTATATTTTCTTTGACTAATGGGCCAACAACAAAGTCAATATTCTTTTCGGTGAGAATCGCATCAATAGATTCCAATGTTTCTGCATTGGTATCTAAAATCGTTAATGTGGCATCGGGCTGGCGCTGTGAGTCATTCATCATTGCCATAATAAAACCATCACGAATTAACTGAGCTTGCTTAGCAAAACGGCCAGTTAAAGGCAACAAGAGAGCGGTATGAGTGGGCTGAACCAGATCAAGCGCTAAAATATCTTGGATAGCTTGAGGAGTATATAACGCTGCCGGATGTTGAGAGTTTTCTTTCAACCACTTTTCTAAGGTATTTTTCAGCTGTGGTAAATCTCCGGCCAGAGTTTTGACGTAAATCGTTAGTTGTAACCAACCCTCTAATATTTCTTCATCTGGTTGTGCTGAAAACTTAGTGATGGCATAGCTAGAATAGCGATTGAGGTTGACCCAAATTTGGTCTGCAATGGCTTCTTGTTGATCGGGAGAGGTCAATTCATAGAGTGCGACAAGCTCTCGGCTAGAATCGAAAGATCGGTTTAGTGCAGTAAAAATATCCGCTCTTAATTGGTGGTAAGCCTGCCATTGTTCAGGGGCTAAGGGCCAGTTTGCTTTGAAATTAAGCTGAGTTAAAGCTTGTTGATACTGCTCATGGTTGACCAGTAATTGCGCTCTGGCCAGTTGCCATTCCGCTTGTTGTGTTTCGGTTAACGGTTGTTTAGACAGACGGCGAATCAGCAGTTCCGCTTGTGTGGTATCGCCCTCGGCAACCGCAGCCTTTAACGCCATGATCAACCAGTCGTTTTGTAGATCACCTTGGCTGCTATCCGCCCGCATTAAATACGTTTGTGTCGTGAATTCGGGTTGGCTGGTAATATCAACCGATTCCGGTATCAACGGTGTTGTTGAGCAAGCTGCAAGCATGATTGCTAATGCAACAGGAGTGAGTAAGCGTGTTACACTGCGTCTCTGATGGTTCTTCATAGCCATGAGTTCTTTCATTATTCCGTGTAAAATTGTCTCTATATTAATCGTTGAAGTGATGGTAAACAAATGACAGATAACAAAACCTTACTGGCTGAGGTCCCGACGCTCTATATCGTTCCTACGCCTATTGGCAATTTAGGAGATATTACCCAGCGGGCGCTCGATGTGCTTTCTCGTGTTGATGTTATCGCGGCGGAAGATACACGTCATACTGGCAAATTACTGGCTCACTTCAATATTCAAACGAAGACGTTCGCCTTGCATGATCACAATGAACAACAAAAAGCTCAAGTATTAGTTGATAAATTATTGTCAGGTCTTTCTATTGCTCTTGTTTCCGATGCGGGAACGCCTCTTATTAGTGATCCAGGTTATCATTTAGTGACGCAATGTCGTCAAGCGGGTGTTAAAGTTGTCCCGCTTCCAGGGGCTTGTGCTGTTATTACTGCGTTAAGTGCTTCCGGTTTACCTTCTGACCGGTTTAGTTTTGAAGGATTTCTTCCAGCCAAAAGTAAGGGGCGTAAAGATAAATTTTTAGAAGTAGCGAAAGCAGAACGCACCTGCATTTTTTATGAGTCGCCGCATCGTATTACGGAATCTTTACAAGATATGTTAGCCATCTTTGGCCCAGAACGTCAGGTGGTGCTGGCTCGTGAACTGACCAAAACCTTTGAAACGATCCAAGGGTTACCACTTGGTGAACTGATTGCGTGGATAGAGGAAGATGAAAATCGCAAACGTGGAGAGATGGTGCTGCTTGTTCACGGTTATCGAGAAGAAAAAAATGATGCCTTGCCAGATGAAGCATTAAGGACATTAACGATTTTAACCAAAGAGCTACCACTGAAAAAAGCCGCCGCTTTAGCGGCAGAAATTTATAATGTGAAAAAAAATGCGTTATATAAGTGGGGGCTGGATAATTTAGCCTAGCGATGGTTTTTTAATCGGTTGAGTCGATTTCTGTCTGATGCTCGGATTGTTGCTAGACAGCTTCTATGGTTATCTATAGAATCCGTGCTCGGAGTTGACTGGGTAGTCGCTGCCTTATTGACGTCCCTTAACCATGTGTTAGGGAGACTGATAAGGGGGAGGAAAGTCCGGGCTCCATAGAGCAGGGTGCCAGGTAACGCCTGGGGGGCGCAAGCCTACGACAAGTGCAGCAGAGAGAAGACCGCCGATGGCCCCTTGGGGATCAGGTAAGGGTGAAAGGGTGCGGTAAGAGCGCACCGTGCGTCTGGCAACAGTTCGTAGCAAGGTAAACTCCACCCGGAGCAAGACCAAATAGGCTTCCATATAGCGTTGCTCGCGTTAGGAGGCGGGTAGGTTGCTTGAGCCAGTGAGTGATTGCTGGCCTAGAGGAATGGCTACTACCGCGCAAGCGGAACAGAACCCGGCTTATATGTCGACTCCACCTATTCAGACCCATTATAGCCTTTCGGTTATAATGGGTTTTTTGCTTTTTATTGACTTAGCCGATAGTAAAACCATTAAACTTAGCGCAATGTCACGTCCTATCTACGCTTATGGGTAGCGATGAAGTGGGAAATCGGTACACTAACTTATCATCAAGACCGCTTAATTGAGCGAAACGAGAATATTATGACGGAATCTTTCCAACACATTTCGGTATTGCTTCATGAGTCGATAGCCGGACTCGCCATTAAACCTGATGGTATTTATATCGATGGAACTTTTGGACGCGGCGGCCACAGCCGAACCATTTTATCTCAACTTGGAGAGAACGGACGCTTATACAGTATTGATCGAGACCCACAAGCCATTGCGGAAGCGAAAAAAATAGAGGATCCGCGTTTTACCATTATCCATGGCCCATTTTCTGGTATTGCAGAGTATGCGCAGCAATATGGATTACAAGGCAAAGTAGATGGTGTGTTGTTTGACTTAGGTGTTTCTTCTCCGCAACTTGATGATGCCGAGCGGGGGTTTAGCTTTATGAAAGATGGTCCGTTGGATATGCGAATGGATCCCAGTTCAGGTATTCCTGTGTCTCAATGGTTACTGGAAGCCGATCTTGATGATATCACTTGGGTCATTCGTGAATTCGGTGAAGATAAACATGCTAGGCGCATTGCCAAGGCCATTGTTGCGTATCGAGAAAATGTAGATAATGCACCTTTGACACGAACTAGCCAACTGGCGAAGCTTATCTCAGAAGCGGCACCAAAAAGTTTTAAAGAGAAAAAACACCCCGCTACCCGAGCCTTTCAAGCATTTCGTATTTACATTAATAGTGAACTCGAAGAAATCGATACCGCTTTACAAGGTGCAGCAAGCATTCTTGCTCCCCAAGGCCGCCTTTCCGTGATCAGTTTTCACTCGCTAGAAGATAGAATGGTAAAACGTTTTATGCGTAAAGAGAGTAAAGGCCCAGAAGTTCCACATGGTATCCCACTTACCGAGGTACAAATTCGTGCATTGGGTAGTGCAAAATTGAAAACAGTGGGTAAAGCAATAAAACCGTCGGAACAAGAGGTGGCTTTAAACCCCCGTTCACGAAGTTCGGTTTTACGTATTGCAGAAAAACTTTAAAGCCCATTATGTCTTCATCTAAGCCCAACCTCACCCAATTGATTGTACTCGACCTATTAACGGTAGGCCGAGTTCCCCTTCTGCTTCTTTTGGTTATTTTCGCCAGCGCAATGGGGGTGGTTTTCACGACTCATCATACGAGGCAAGCGATAACGGAGAAGAATGTGGCTTTGCAACAGCGCGATCATCTGGATAATGAGTGGCGAAACTTAATTTTGGAAGAGACCGCTTTATCTGAGCATAGTCGGGTACAGGATTTAGCCAGAAGAGAGCTGGAGATGAAACGGCCTGATGCGGATAAAGAGGTTATGATTGAATTAAAATGACCAGAAAAACTCCCAAGAAAAAAGCGCAATCTCAGACAGCGCGGACAGTCGAAGCTTCTTCTCCCGTTTTCATTCGCTGGCGATTCTTCTTAATCATTTTTTTTGTACTACTGGTATTTGGCGTACTGGTTAGTCGGTTGGCATTTATTCAAGTTATTGAGCCAGATAATTTGATTCGTGAAGGCGATTTACGTTCCATTCGAGCCCAGACCTTACATTCTGCTCGTGGCATTATTTCTGATCGTAATGGTGAAGCATTAGCGGTCAGTGTGCCTGTTGAGGCGGTGTGGGCTGATCCGGCTACCATATTTAAACAAGGTGGGTTGATTGAAAAAGATCGCTGGCATGCCTTAGCGGACGTGCTTGGCCTTGATCGACAAGAAATGCTAAAAAAAATCGAGACTAATCAGACTCGTCGATTTATTTATTTACAGCGCCAAGTCAGCCCTGCAATGGCGAAATACATCCGGGAACTCAAATTGTCCGGCGTTGGTCTTAAGTCAGAATCTCGCCGTTATTATCCCGCAGGTGAAGTCAGTGCTCACCTTATTGGTGTGACCGGTATTGATGGTCATGGTCTGGAAGGGGTTGAGCGTAGCTATGATAAATGGCTTACGGGTGAGGCAGGAAAGAGCATTATTCGTAAAGATCGCTATGGGCGAGTGGTTGAAAATATCGCGTTAGAAGAGCGAGAGGAAGGTAAGCCATTACAACTTACGATAGATCAACGCTTACAAGCGATCGCTTTTCGAGCGGTAAAACAAGCGATGGCGGATTATCGAGCAACTTCTGCATCAGCGGTTATGTTGGATGTTAAAACTGGGGCGGTATTAGCCATGGTTAATGCACCGTCATACAATCCCAATAACCGCAGTGATTGGCAAAGCTTTAAGATGCGTAACCGAGTGATCACCGATGCGTTTGAACCCGGCTCAACCGTTAAGCCTTTTGTCGTGCTGGCTGCATTGGTTGATGGTATTGCTGATGAAAAAACCATTATTGATACTGGCGATGGGGTGATGCAACTGGGAGGAAGTCGAGTTCGAGACACCTCTCGAGTTGGAAAAGCTAATTTACAGATGATTTTGAAAAAATCCAGTAATATTGGTGTGGCGAAACTGGCACTCGATATGCCTCTAGAATCATTGCTTGGTATGTATAGTTCAGTGGGGCTTGGTGAAGTCTCTGGTCTTAATTTAGTGGGAGAAAGTAGCGGGATCTTCCCTAATCGACGTCGTTGGTCTCCATTTGAAATTGCTACATTAGCATTTGGTTATGGAGTGTCGATAACCCCAATCCAATTAGCGCATGCCTATGCCACATTAGGAAATTTGGGCGTATATCAACCGATTCATATTATCAATAACAATCAACGGAATTTATCTCATCGAGTCGTTGAAGAGCGCTATGCCAAACAAGTATTAGAAATGCTAGAAACGGTCACTCAGCCAGGAGGGACGGCGGTTCGAGCGGCGGTTCCTGGCTATCGTATCGCCGCTAAATCAGGCACATCACGTAAAGCGATTGCCGGAGGGTATAGCGATGAATATTTTGCTTATACCGCGGGAGTGGCTCCGGTGAGTGACCCTCGTATTTCGTTAGTGGTGATGGTGAATGAGCCCCAAGGAGATTCTTACTACGGTGGTGCTGTTGCTGGCCCCGTGTTCTCTGAAATCATGAAAGGGGCGTTACAGATCTTAAATATCGCCCCTGATGAAAACCGTTTTCAATAACCTGCAAGCCGTTTAACTATGAATAGTAATGTGGAATAACCATGAATACTCGCCATCCTTTAGCTCAGTTATTGGCTCCTTGGCTTAACGTCAGCGATCCACGTTTAGAACCTTGCCTTGTCCAGCAGTTACAACTAGATAGTCGCCATATTCAGCCGGGTGATACTTTTATTGCCATTCAGGGGCATGCCATAGATGGGCGGCAATTTATCGATAAAGCCATTGAGCAAGGAGCGAATTTAGTCTTGGCTCAAGCGTGTGAGGTTTTTCCTCATGGACATCTCGAGTTTAAAGGCAGGATACCGGTTCTTTTTCTTGATGCCTTACCTGCAATTTTATCTGAATTGGCGGGGCGAGTGTATGGCGGCCATCATAATCAGGTGATTGCTGTTACGGGAACGAATGGGAAAACCACCATTAGCCAGTTAATTGCCCAGTGGCTTGAGGCAACAGGACAAAAAACGGCTGTAATGGGGACGACGGGCAATGGTTTTTTATCGTCATTACGAGCTACGCCTAATACCACGGGAAATGCTGTTGAAGTCCAAGCTACGTTGCGGCAGTTAGCCGAAGATGGGGCTTGTTATACCGCAATGGAAGTCTCATCACATGGATTAGTTCAAGGACGAGTCAAAACCGTTCCTTTTGTTGCTGGGGTCTTTTCCAACCTCAGCCGAGATCACCTTGATTATCATGGTACGATGGAGGCTTATGCCGAGGCTAAGCTCTCTCTATTTACTGAACATGATTGCCAACAAGCCATTATCAATGTGGATGATCCGGTGGGTGTAAGCTGGGGAAGGAGGTTACCCCGTGCGATTGGCGTTTCACTGCATACCCAACCGAACACTCAGCAAGCATTGTGGGCAACTTCGGTTCATTATGCTGAAAATGGTATTTCGCTCGATTTTTCAGGAGAGTGGGGAGAGGGGCATTTGAATGTTCCTTTGATCGGTGAATTCAATGCTGGCAATGTGTTGCTTGCATTGGCGACCTTGCTGAGCTTAGGAATCGATAAAAACATTCTACTTGAGACAGCAACTCAACTGCGACCTGTTGTTGGACGAATGGAACTGTTTCGTTCTCGTGGTCAAGCTCAGGTTGTGGTGGATTACGCGCATACTCCCGATGCACTAGAAAAAGCGTTACAGGCATTGCGTGTTCACTGCCGCGGAAAATTATGGGTGATTTTTGGTTGCGGTGGTGATCGAGATAAAGGCAAACGCCCTATGATGGCCTCGATTGCTGAACAGTTTGCGGATGAGGTGATTTTAACCGATGACAACCCACGCAGTGAATCTCCGGATGATATCATCCAAGATATGCTGGCTGGGTTGACGCATCAACAGGCTTATGTCGAGCATGATCGCTTTAAAGCGCTAGCATATGCTCTAGAACACGCCATCGAAGATGACATTATTTTACTGGCGGGAAAAGGGCATGAAGAATACCAGATTCTCGCACACCAAACCGTTCACTATTCCGATCGAGAATCAGCACGCATTTTATTGGAGCGTTTTGCATGATACCAACCAACTTAGAATCACTTTGTAGCGTGTTAAAGGCTCAGTTAATTGGGGAAAGCTGTTCCATTGATTCTGTCTCCACCGATACTCGCCAGATGGGTCAGCAAGCCCTCTTTGTGGCATTAGTTGGGGAACGGTTTGATGCTCACCAGTTTGCTCAACAAGCAGTAGAGGCGGGGGCTTGTGCACTGCTCGTTGAGCGTCCATTGAAGGTTGATGTACCTCAACTGGTGGTTAATGATACGAAACAAGCACTTGGGCAACTGGCGGCTTGGGTACATCAACAGTGCCAAACCTTGACCGTAGCTATTACTGGAAGTTGTGGTAAGACGACAGTAAAAGAGATGACGGCCAGCATTTTATCGGTAAAAGGGCAAGTTCTGTTTACCGCAGGCAACTTTAATAATGATGTGGGTGTGCCATTAACCTTGTTACGTTCTACGCCTCAAGATGATTTTGCTGTGATTGAGCTGGGAGCTAACCACCAAGGTGAAATTGCTTATACGGTAGGTTTGGTTAAACCCGATGTTGCCTTAGTGAATAATGTGGCCGCCGCACATTTGGAAGGTTTTGGCTCTCTTGATGGGGTAAAGCAAGCCAAAGGTGAAATTTATCAAGGGTTAACGGAAGGTAAAACGGCGTTAGTTAATTTAGATAGTCATGGTGGCGAATATTGGGATGCGCTATTGGCCAATAAATGTGTAAAAACATTTTCGGTTAGCCAACCGTCAGCTGACTTTTTTGCTCGGAATATTGTATTAAATGATGAGGGGAAAGCGAGTTTCACGCTAGTCACCCCACTGGGTGAGACTCATGTTTCCTTAACCATGATTGGGCAACATAATGTGGCTAATGCGTTAGCCGCGAGTGCTTTAGCCATGGAAATGGGAGCAAGCCTTACCGACGTTAAATATGGGCTCGAACATCTCTTGGCCATCAAAGGTCGAGTCGATGTGACCCCTCTGACCTCGAATATTCGTCTTATTGATGATAGTTACAATGCCAGTGTACCCGCCATGAAAGCGGCCATCGATTTATTAGGCTCTTTTTCTGGGGTTCGTTGGTTAATTTTGGGTAATATGGCTGAGTTAGGAAAGGAAAGTCTTGCACTTCATCAGCAAGTCGGTAAACATGCTGCCCCATTCCAATTTGATTATGTTTTGACGTACGGACAGGATGCGCGAGTGATCAGCCAATGCTGTCATGGTCAGCATTTCGATACCCATCAAGATATGTTTATGTTTATTGAGCAGCAACTCGAACAACAATCAGAACGTTCTCATGTTTTGCTCGTCAAAGGGGCGAACCGTTCAGGAATGAGCCATATTGTTGCTGCTCTCAAGGAGAAATACTCATGATTATTTGGCTTGCCGAGTTGCTCCAGCCATATTTTTCGTTTTTTCGATTATTCGAATATTTATCATTCCGTGCCATTGTCAGCATTTTGACTGCGTTAGGCTTATCGTTATGGATGGGGCCTCGTCTGATCAAACGATTACAGCTATTACAAATTGGCCAAGTGGTCCGTAATGATGGCCCCGAGTCTCATTTTAGTAAGCGGGGAACGCCAACCATGGGGGGAGTGATGATTTTAGCCTCGATCATCATTACCGTATTATTGTGGACGGATTTATCTAATCCTTATGTTTGGGCTGTATTGGCGGTGTTAACGGGTTACGGTATGGTTGGTTTTGTGGACGATTACCGTAAAGTGGTGCGCAAAAATACCGATGGGCTTATTGCTCGTTGGAAGTATTTTTGGCAATCCGCCATTGCATTGGTGGTCGCGTTTGCTTTGTATGCACATGGGCAAGATACCGCAGCAACGCAACTGGTGGTGCCTTTCTTTAAAGATATCATGCCTCAACTTGGCTTGTTTTATATAGTGTTGACCTACTTTGTTATCGTCGGGACCAGTAATGCGGTAAACCTGACCGATGGGCTAGATGGGCTTGCCATTATGCCAACCGTCTTGGTGGCTGCTGCGTTTGGTGCGATTGCTTGGGCGACGGGGAATGTTCAGTTTGCCAATTATTTGCATATCCCTTATATCCCATATACTTCTGAACTCGTCGTTGTTTGTACAGCAATGGTGGGGGCTGGGCTTGGTTTCTTGTGGTTTAATACTTATCCAGCTCAAGTGTTTATGGGCGATGTCGGCTCATTAGCATTAGGTGGCGCACTGGGGACTATCGCCGTTTTGGTTCGACAAGAGTTTGTGTTGGTGATTATGGGCGGCGTGTTTGTGATGGAAACGGTGTCTGTTATTTTACAGGTGGGCTCTTATAAATTGCGTGGGCAACGTATTTTCCGTATGGCCCCTATCCATCATCATTATGAGTTGAAAGGGTGGCCAGAACCACGAGTGATCGTACGTTTTTGGATTATTTCTATTGTATTGGTTCTAATCGGTTTAGCGACGCTTAAAGTTCGTTAAGCACACTTAGGTAGCAAATGAAAATGGATCGTTGGCAAGGCATTCAGCATGTTGTGGTCGTTGGGCTCGGTATTACCGGGCTCTCTGTCGTTAATTATTTACGTCGCTATCACCCCACTGTTTCGGTGAAAGTGATGGACACACGAGAGGCTCCTCCTGGACAAGAGCAACTTGCCGAGTCGATTCCTTTTCATCGTGGTAGTTGGCACTTACCATGGCTGCTTGATGCGGATTTAATTGTCACGAATCCAGGTATTGCTTTGGCAACCCCAGAGATACAGCAAGCTCTCAATCAAGGCATTCCTGTTGTTGGGGACATTGAACTGTTCGCTTGGCATGTGGATAAACCTGTGATTGCGATTACGGGATCCAATGGTAAAAGTACGGTGACTGATTTAACGGGAGCGTTAGCGAAAGCCGCCGGTATTGTAACGGCCGTTGGTGGCAATATAGGTGTTCCCGCTCTCGATTTGTTGGTACAAGAAGCGGATCTTTATGTATTGGAACTGTCGAGTTTTCAATTAGAAACAACAGCAAGTTTAGCGTTGGTTGCTGGGGCTTTCTTGAATTTATCAGAAGATCATATGGATCGATATGTGGGAATGGAAGCGTACCGACAAGCCAAATTATGTATTTTCCAGCATGCTAAAACGGCGATTGTGAATGCGGATGATCAACAAACGTTTCCTGAGCATAATTCCTCGACTCAGATAACTTTTGGGTTAAATGATCATTTGGCTGACTATCGGGTGGCTTCTTATCAGGGGCAAGAGTGGTTATTGGCGAAAAGTATTCCCGTTTTACCCGTGGATGAGCTGAGCTTGGTTGGACGTCATAACATTGCCAATGTATTAACCGTATTGGCACTATTGGATGCCGCTAATGTTGATTACCTGAGCGCATTGCCAACCTTAAAGTCTTACACTGGGTTGACACATCGCTGCCAGCTGGTTGTAGATAATGACGGCATTCGGTGGGTTAATGATTCTAAAGCGACCAATGTGGCCAGTACATTGGCTGCCTTATCTGGCTTAGCGATTTCTGGACGCCTATTCTTACTGGTTGGTGGCGTTGGCAAAGGGGCGGATTTTAGCGCTCTTAAACCCGTACTAGCGCAATTGCCAGTGAGGCTGTGTTGTTTTGGGCGCGATGGCGATCAATTTATATCGCTGCACCCTTCTGCACAGTTCTTTACTACTATGGATGAAGCGATTCAAAGTATCCATCCAGAGTTGAGATCTGGGGATATGGTGCTGCTTTCTCCTGCTTGTGCAAGTTTCGATCAATTTAAAAATTTTATGGCCCGAGGCGATGCTTTTGCTGCGTTGGCTAAGCAGTACGCATCTGTGAAAAGGTAATTATTTTGGCTTTCTCAACCTCATACCATGCTGTGATCCGTTGGTTAAAAACACCGTCTCCTCAGGCGCTGTTTGATCGCCAGCTGGTTTGGTTAGCTTTGGGGTTGATGTTGATTGGTCTAGTCATGGTGACCTCTGCCTCCTTTCCAATCAGTTCTCGTCTGACCGATCAACCGTTTCACTTCATGTTTCGTCATGGCATTTTTTTGCTGTTGGCGTTATTGACCTCCTCTATTGTATTGCAAGTTCCCGTTGATCGCTGGATGCGTTATAGCTCATTATTGCTGGCGGTATCATTCTTCCTACTGATTATTGTGCTGGTCGCGGGTAAATCGGTAAATGGCGCTTCTCGTTGGATTCCATTAGGAATATTTAACTTGCAACCCGCGGAAGTGGCGAAACTCTCCTTGTTCATCTTTATGTCAGGCTACTTAGTGCGAAAACAAGAAGAGGTTCGGAAAACTTTTTTTGGCGGTTTTATGAAACCCATCATGGTGTTTGGCGCGTTAGCTGTATTGCTATTGGGGCAGCCGGATTTAGGGACGGTTATTGTGATGTTGGTTACCTTGTTTGGTATGCTGTTTATTGCAGGCGCTAAACTATCGCAATTTCTAGCTTTGATGGTGGCAGGAATTTTAGCCGTCCTCGCCTTGATTGCCGCTGAGCCTTATCGTATTCGCCGTGTGACTTCTTTCCTTGATCCTTGGGACGACCCTTTTGGCAGTGGTTACCAGCTCACTCAATCATTAATGGCCTTTGGGCGAGGTGAGTGGTTAGGGCAAGGTTTAGGTAATTCTATTCAAAAGTTAGAGTATTTGCCTGAAGCTCATACTGATTTCGTCTTCGCTGTGATGGCTGAAGAGTTAGGTTTTGTGGGCGTTGTTCTGGTGCTTGTTTTAATTTTTAGTTTGGTCTTGAAAGCATTATTTATCGGTAAGAAAGCCTTTGAGCATGATCTGCAATTTGGGGGGTACCTGGCTTTTGGCATTGGTATTTGGTTTGCCTTTCAAACGTTAGTCAATGTTGGGGCGGCTGCGGGTATGGTACCAACGAAAGGGTTAACCTTACCGCTGATCAGCTACGGTGGGTCTAGCTTGATTATCATGTCTATTGCTGTTTCCATTTTATTGCGTATTGATCATGAGTGCCGCCTCTCCCATACAAGAACAGAAAAAAAGAATGATGAAAAAGAATAAACGATTAATGGTGATGGCGGGGGGAACAGGTGGGCATGTTTTCCCTGGGCTTGCGGTTGCCAAACAGCTACAGCAACAAGGCTGGGAAATTCGTTGGTTAGGAACCGCCGATCGAATGGAAGCGGAGTTGGTGCCTAAGCATGGGATTGAGATTGATTTCATTCGTGTGAAAGGCTTACGTGGACAAGGGGTATTACGTTTACTCACCGCCCCTTGGCAAATCATGAATGCCATTTTTCAAGCACGTCGCCATTTGAAAGCGTGGCAACCCGATGCTGTACTCGGTATGGGTGGGTATGTGAGTGGCCCTGGTGGCATTGCGGCTTGGTTACAAGGTATTCCGGTTATTCTGCATGAACAAAATGCCGTGGCTGGGCTGACTAACCGTTGGTTAGCCAAAATAGCAACGCAAGTATTCCAAGCCTTTGAGGGGGCTTTTTCTGGTGTTCCTGTGGTGGGTAACCCAGTACGTTCTGATGTCACTCAATTGATAGAACCTGTAGCACGTTTATCCACCAGACAAGGTCCTATCCGCATTTTAGTGATGGGAGGCAGCCAAGGGGCGCGTGTTTTAAACCAAACCATGCCTCAAGCTATCGCTCGTTTAGGTGAGGGATACCAAATTCGTCATCAGGCGGGCAAGCATAATCAACAAGAAGTCGAACAGGCCTATGCTCAAAATGGGGTAACTCAAGCTGAGGTTTTTGAATTCATCGATGATGTTGCTCAAGCTTATGCTTGGGCTGATCTTATCGTATGCCGCTCTGGTGCTTTAACCGTCTCTGAAATATCGGCAGCAGGGGTCGCCGCTATCTTTGTTCCTTTTATGCATAAAGATCGCCAACAAGCACTCAATGCAGATCACCTTGTGGCTTGCCAGGCCGCCTTGATGATTGAACAGCCACAACTCACGGTGGAAAGCATGGTTGATACCATTAAACCACTGGATCGTCGGCAACTATTGATGATGGCTAAGAAGGCTAGAGCTGCTGCTAAGTTGAATGCTGATAAAGTGGTGGCTGAGGCCATTGTGACCATCACCGCTAACAAACAATGAGAAACAATGAATGACAGTAAAACATACCCAAGATTTGGCACAAATTCGCGCTCTGATTCCGGAAATGCGCCGAGTAAAAAGCATTCACTTTATTGGTATCGGTGGGGCTGGGATGAGTGGTATTGCAGAAGTGTTACTCAATGAAGGGTATACCATTACAGGATCTGACTTAGCCGCTAATGCTGTGACAGATCGATTGACCAATAAAGGTGCCATTATCTATATGGGTCATCAAGCGGAGAATGTCCAACAGGCGAGTGTGGTGGTGGTATCAACGGCTATTAATGAACATAACCCTGAAATTATAGCGGCACGTGAGAATCGAATTCCGATTGTTCGCCGAGCTGAAATGTTGGCTGAATTGATGCGTTTTCGACACGGCATCGCTGTTGCTGGAACACATGGCAAAACAACGACAACCGCATTAGTGACTCAAATATATTCTGAAGCAGGATTAGATCCGACCTTTGTTAATGGTGGTTTGGTAAAAAGTGCAGGAACCAATGCACGCTTGGGGTCGAGCCGAATATTGATTGCTGAAGCCGATGAAAGTGACGCTTCGTTTCTTTATTTGCAACCAATGGTAACCATCGTTACCAATATTGAAGCGGATCATATGGATACCTATGGAGGGGACTTCGAAACGCTTAAACAGACCTTTATTGATTTTCTGCACAACCTTCCTTTTTATGGTCAAGCGGTATTGTGCTTAGATGATCCGGTGGTGAGTGAGATTATTCCTCGCATCAGCCGTCAGGTGATCACCTATGGTTTTTCCGAACAAGCCGATGTCCGAATTGAAAACTATCAGCAACAAGGTCAGCAAGGTAAATTCACCATCCTTCGCAAAGGCAAAGAAAATTTAGATATCACACTCAATATTCCTGGGCGTCATAATGCCCTTAATGCGGCGGCGGCCATAGCGGTTGCGAGTGAAGATGAAATAGAGGATGACGCTATTTTGCGTGCGATGGTCAAAACGCAAGGAACAGGGCGTCGATTTGATCATCTTGGGGAGTTTGAAACAGGAAAAGGTAGCGTCATGTTAGTGGATGATTATGGTCATCATCCTACCGAAGTGGATGTTACCATCAAGGCTGCCCGAAACGGTTGGGCTGAAAAACGACTAGTGATGATTTTTCAACCACATCGCTACACTCGAACTCGGGATTTGTATGATGATTTTGCTCATGTACTAGAACAAGTTGATGTTTTGGTCATGTTGGAAGTGTATTCCGCAGGTGAAAAACCAATAGCAGGGGCGGATGGGCGCTCTTTGTGCCGAGCGATTCGCAGCCGAGGCAAAATTGATCCGATCTTCGTTCCAGAAACGAAAGCTTTGCCATCGATATTAGCCAATATTCTGCAAGATGGTGACTTGATTTTGACGCAAGGGGCGGGAGATATTGGTAAGATTGCTCGACAACTGGCGGAGTTAAAATTAGATATTAAACAGATGCAAGAACATAAATAAGTTGCATAACTGAAGCAATGTGGCAATTTATCGGCAATTTCTGTATTTGAGTATTTGATACTTTCCTGCACCTCAGTATAATTCAAAGGTTAAAGCCAATAGCTTTTGCCTCTATTGTAAAATAAATAGGGAATCACATTGCCAATCAACATCAGGATCATCGGACTTTGATTAACAGCATGTTAACCGAAAGTCGCCGTTTTTCCGCTTCATCTCAAGTAAAACAACACGCCGCAGGTGGCTGTTTTTTCTTGATGGTGCTGCTGTTGCTTGGCGCTTTGCTGTACTCAACGATCAGTTGGATGTGGGATGAACATCGTCTTCCACTTTCTAAGCTCGTTTTACAAGGGAATTTACAGTATGTATCAACCTTGGATGTACAGCGAGCCTTTGCTCAACTAGAGCATATTGGCACGTTTATGTCACAAGACATCGATGTCCTACAAAGCCGAGCACAAGAAATCCCTTGGGTGGCCCATGCGTCAATAAGAAAGCAGTGGCCAGATACCATCAAGGTATTTTTAACGGAACATCAAGTGGCGGCGATTTGGAATGGAAATACTCTATTGAATGATAAAGGGGTTGTCTTCAATGGAGATATTAGCATTGTCAAACAAGAATACGTCAAGCTCTATGGACCTGATGATAGTGCGATAGAAGTACTCGCTGCATGGCGAAAATATAACCCTAGTTTTCGAACTGTTGGGTTAAATATTTCTTCTTTGGTGCTTAATGAGCGCAGAGCTTGGCAAATTATATTGGATAACGGTATCCGATTAGAAATAGGGAAAGAATCCCTAGATGAGCGCATTGCGCGCTTTTTTCTGCTCTATCGTCAACTGGGGCGTGATATTGAGCGTATCAGTTATATTGATCTTAGATATGACACCGGTGCCGCAGTTGGTTGGTTCGCAGAGCAAGAGTGACGAAGAGAGTACAAATGACGAAAATGACCAATGACAGTCTTGTTGTCGGGTTAGATATTGGAACTGCTACCGTATCTGCGTTAGTGGGGGAAATTCTTCCTGATGGTCAAATCAATATTATCGGTGCAGGCAGTAGCCCTTCTCGCGGCATGGATAAAGGTGGCGTCAATGATCTCGAGTCGGTCGTAAAGTCGGTTCAACGTGCTATTGACCAAGCTGAGTTGATGGCGGAATGCCAAATCAATAATGTATATTTATCTATTTCTGGCAGACATATTGCTAGTCGAATAGAAAAGGGAATGGGAACTATCTCTGATGAAGAAGTCTCTCAAGAGGATATGGACCGAGCTATTCATACGGCAAAATCGATAAAAATTGGCGATGAACAGCGGATTTTACATGTCATTCCTCAAGAATTTACGATTGATTATCAAGAAGGCATAAAAAATCCACTCGGATTATCCGGTGTGCGCATGGAAGTGAGCGTCCACCTTATTACTTGCCATAATGATATGGCTCGAAACATTATTAAAGCTGTTGAACGTTGCGGTTTGAAAGTTGAGCAGTTAGTGTATTCAGGGTTAGCCGCCAGTCATGCAGTGATTACTGAAGATGAACGGGAACTCGGAGTTTGTGTGATCGATATCGGCGCAGGAACAATGGATATTGCCATTTGGACTGGCGGTGCACTTCGACATACGGAAGTTCTCTCTTATGCGGGCAATGCGGTAACCAGTGATATAGCATTCGCGTTTGGTACGCCAGTTAGCGATGCTGAAGAAATCAAAGTGAAATACGGTTGTGCGCTAAGTGAGTTGGTCAGCAAGGATGATACGGTTAATGTTCCCAGTGTGGGGGGGCGCCCATCGCGGAGTTTACAACGACAAACCTTGTCGGAAGTCATTGAGCCCCGCTACACTGAATTAATGGGGTTGGTTAACCAGACAATTGACACGGTTCAAGAAAATTTGCGTAAAGATGGAATTAAACACCATCTTGCTGCTGGTATCGTTTTAACGGGTGGCGCTGCGCAGATTGAGGGTGTTGTCGATTGTGCGGAACGGGTGTTTCGCAATCAAGTTAGGGTTGGTAAGCCGCTTGAAGTGAGTGGGCTTACTGACTATGTAAAAGAGCCGTATCATTCTACGGCAGTGGGTTTACTTCATTACGCAAGAGACAGTCAAATTAACGACGATGCTGAATATCAAGAGCCAAAGCGCCAATCAATGTCGAGCTTATTGAGTCGTTTGCGTAACTGGATACAAAAAGAGTTTTAACCTGACAGCAGGAAAAACGGAGATAACACATGTTTGAACCGATGATGGAAATGTCTGACGATGCCGTAATTAAAGTCGTTGGGGTTGGTGGTGGCGGCGGTAATGCCGTAGAACACATGGTGCGTGAGTCCATCGAAGGCGTGGAATTCATCAGTATCAATACAGATGCGCAAGCACTTCGTAAAGCAACCGTGAGTAGTGTTATTCAAATTGGTGGCGATATTACGAAAGGCTTAGGTGCGGGGGCTAATCCACAAGTTGGACGTGACGCCGCTCTCGAAGATCGAGATAGAATTAAAGAAATTCTATCGGGTGCCGATATGGTATTTGTCGCCGCTGGTATGGGTGGAGGTACAGGAACCGGTGCTGCCCCAGTGATTGCTGAAGTTGCTAAAGAGCTGGGTATTTTAACGGTTGCTGTGGTTACCAAACCATTTAGCTTTGAAGGTAAAAAGCGTCTTGCATTTGCAGAACAAGGAATTGAAGAGTTATCAAAACATGTTGACTCTTTAATTACGATTCCAAATGAGAAGCTACTTAAAGTATTAGGTCGTGGAATCACACTACTTGAAGCCTTTGCTAGCGCGAACGATGTATTAAAGAATGCAGTTCAAGGTATTGCTGAGCTCATTACTCGCCCTGGTATGATTAACGTCGATTTTGCAGACGTAAGAACCGTGATGTCAGAAATGGGACATGCCATGATGGGGAGTGGTATTGCTAGAGGTGAAGATAGAGCAGAAGAAGCGGCTGAAATGGCCATTTCTAGCCCTCTGTTGGAAGATATCGATTTAGCAGGAGCTCGTGGTGTACTGGTGAATATTACCGCTGGCTTAGATATGCGTCTGGACGAATTTGAAACGGTAGGTAACACCGTTAAAGCGTTTGCTTCAGATAATGCGACCGTGGTTATTGGTACTTCTCTTGACCCTGATATGGCCGATGAAATCCGTGTTACTGTGGTTGCTACTGGTATTGGTAATGAGAAGAAACCGGATATCACTTTGGTGGCAGGCGGAAAAAGCAAAACAGCAGCGGTTGCTCAACCTCAGACAGTGGCTCCGGCGGCTAAAGTGGAAGAGAGAGTGGCACAACCTTTGCAAGAAAAAGAAGTGAAAGCTCAGCCCTCTGCGGCAGTAGGCTCTTCTTCTTCGGCTAGTCAAAGTGCTGCTACTAAGCCAGATAAGGAAAGTGGATACTTAGATATTCCAGCTTTTTTACGTCGTCAGGCTGACTAATATAACGCCACAATTTGACACTGTTCAAAATTCTGGTAGAATTCCGGTCGGTTTTTATCGGTCGAGTTTTGTGGCATCGAAATAGAGGCAAGTAGATGATCAGACAACGTACTCTGAAAGAAATAGTGAAAACAACTGGAGTGGGACTTCACTCTGGTCGTAAAGTCACGCTCACTCTTCGCCCTGCTGCTGCAAATACAGGTATTATTTATCGTCGTACAGATGTGAATCCACCGGTTGATTTTCCGGCTGATCCAGAATCTGTACGTGACACCATGCTTTGTACTGCGCTGGTGAATGATGAAGGTATCCGTATCTCAACAGTTGAGCACTTAAATGCTGCGCTCGCTGGTATGGGCATTGACAATGTTATTGTTGAAGTCGATGCACCAGAAATTCCGATTATGGATGGCAGTGCTAGTCCATTTGTTTACCTGCTACAACAAGCGGGTGTTGAAAAACTGAATGC
This sequence comes from Vibrio cincinnatiensis DSM 19608, assembly GCF_900167345.1. Lineage (GTDB taxonomy): Bacteria > Pseudomonadota > Gammaproteobacteria > Enterobacterales > Vibrionaceae > Vibrio > Vibrio cincinnatiensis. The sequence goes on from NZ_FUXB01000005.1 coordinate 47,258, forward strand.
GCCTAAGCGTTTTATTCGTATTAAAAAAAATGTGCGTTTTGAAGATGGTGATAAATGGGCAGAACTTCGCCCACATAACGGCTTTAAAATGGACTTTGAAATCGAATTTAACCACCCCGCTATTGATGGTGACGAACAGCACTTAGTGTTTGATTTTTCATCTCAAGGCTTTGTGAAAGAAATCTCTCGCGCTCGAACTTTTGGTTTCATGCGTGATATTGAGTACTTACAATCACAAAACTTATGTTTAGGTGGGAGCTTTGATTGTGCCATTGTATTAGATGATTACCGCATTCTTAATGAAGAAGGTTTACGATTCGCTAATGAGTTTGTGACTCACAAAGTTCTGGATGCTATTGGTGATCTTTACATGTGTGGACATGCCATTGTTGGTGAGTTCAGAGCTTATAAGTCTGGGCATGGTTTAAACAACCAATTGCTTCGAGCTGTATTAGCAGACCAAGAAGCTTGGGAATGGGCTACCTTCGAAGAAGAAGTCGGTTCGCCAGTGACGTTTGCTGAGCCTAATATAGTCATAGCCTAGTTTCTCATACAATAAAAAAGCCAGACTTAATGTCTGGCTTTTTTATTGGCGAAAAGCGGTCATTATTTGCCGCCTTCATGGGTAAACTGGCGGTGAATTGACCTTTTGAGTGATATTGGACATACAAAATGTTAAGTTGAGTGCAAACAGGCCTGATTGCAGTTGGTTCTTATCGGTAAAATTTCTTACACTAAGGGCCACATAATTGGTTTAGTGTCTTGAAAATAAAGGTAACCATCACAATATCCAAGATACATGATTTATCTCAGTATCCTTAGTTGCAGATAGGTAGAGACTAGAGACATTAAAAGTAGATCGGGAAGATCTAAGTAAAGAGAGATTCACAAAAAATGATAACTAAGCTACTGACAAAGGTGGTTGGCAGTCGCAACGACCGCACCTTGCGCCGTTTAAGAAAGATTGTAAAAGAGATCAATAATTTTGAGCCTGCCTTTCAGGCCCTTTCAGATGATGAACTCCAAGCAAAAACAGTAGAGTTTCGTCAACGTATTGAGCAAGGTGAAACATTAGATCAATTATTGCCAGAAGCATTTGCTACTGTGCGTGAGGCGTCCAAACGTGTCTTTGGCATGCGTCATTTCGACGTCCAACTTATCGGTGGTATGGTACTCAATGCTGGACAAATTGCAGAGATGCGCACGGGGGAAGGTAAAACATTAACCGCGACTCTGCCAGCGTACCTCAATGCCCTAGCGGGAAAAGGCGTTCATATTGTTACTGTCAACGACTATCTTGCTAAACGTGATGCAGAAACTAACCGTCCTTTATTTGAATTCTTAGGTATGACAGTGGGTATTAACGTACCTAATATGCCTCCCCACGAGAAAAAGCAAGCCTACCAAGCTGATGTTCTCTATGGAACAAACAATGAATTTGGTTTTGACTATTTGCGCGATAACATGGCTTTTCGAATGGAAGATCGGGTTCAGCGTGAACGCTTTTTTGCCGTTGTCGATGAAGTGGACTCTATTCTCATTGATGAAGCCCGTACACCATTGATCATTTCAGGCCCAGCTGAAGACAGTTCAGAGCTTTATACACGTATTAATACCCTTATTCCGAATCTCAAGCGACAAGATAAAGAAGATTCCGAGGAGTATCGTGGTGATGGCCACTATACGGTTGATGAGAAATCTAAGCAGGTTTATCTCACCGAAACGGGTCAGGAATATGTGGAAGAACTGCTGATTAATAATGGAATGATGGAAGAGGGAGATACCCTTTATTCTCCAACGAATATCAGCTTATTGCACCATGTTAATGCCGCGCTACGTGCTCATGTTTTATTTGAGAAAAATGTAGATTACATCGTTACGGATGATGGTGAAGTGGTCATTGTGGATGAGCATACGGGGCGTACGATGCCGGGGCGTCGTTGGTCTGATGGTTTACATCAAGCCGTGGAAGCAAAAGAAGGGGTTAATATCCAAAATGAAAACCAAACATTGGCTTCCATCACTTTCCAGAACTACTTCCGTCTTTATGAAAAACTATCGGGGATGACAGGGACTGCCGATACCGAAGCGTTTGAGTTCCAATCTATTTACGGTTTAGAAACGGTGGTGATCCCAACCAATAAACCGATGGTTCGTAATGATATGCCTGATGTGGTCTATCGCACTGAAGCCGAAAAATTTGCGGCCATTATTGAAGATATTAAAGAGCGTGTAGCCAAAGGGCAGCCCGTATTGGTTGGTACTATTTCGATTGAAAAATCTGAGTTGTTAGCTAATGCTTTGAAAAAAGCGAAAATCAAACATAACGTGCTTAATGCTAAGTTCCATGAAAAAGAAGCGGAAATTGTGGCAGAAGCGGGGACACCGGGCGCGGTCACCATTGCTACAAATATGGCGGGGCGTGGTACGGATATTGTGTTGGGGGGAAGCTGGCAAGCAAAAGTGGAAAGCTTAACCAATCCTAGCCCTGAGCAAGTTGAGCAAATCAAAGCGGAATGGAAAAAAGTTCATGATCAGGTATTAGATGCGGGCGGTCTACATATCATCGGTACTGAGCGCCATGAATCTCGTCGAATCGATAACCAGTTACGAGGTCGTTCTGGCCGTCAAGGGGATGCAGGTTCTTCGCGTTTCTACTTATCCATGGAAGATAGTCTGCTACGTATCTTTACTTCAGATCGTATGGCAAGTTTGATTCAAAGTGGTATGGAAGAAGGGGAAGCCATTGAAAGTAAAATGCTTTCTCGTTCTATTGAAAAAGCCCAGAGAAAAGTGGAAGGGCGTAACTTCGATATCCGTAAGCAACTGCTTGAGTATGATGATGTAGCAAACGATCAACGTAAAGTGGTTTATGAACTTCGTGATGAACTGATGCAAGTGGATGATATCAGTGACATGATCGAGCAAAACCGAGTGGATGTTTTCACGGCGGTGATCGACGAATATATTCCCCCTCAATCTTTGGAAGATATGTGGAATATTAGTGGCTTAGAAGAACGTTTGAAAAATGATTTTGATCTCTCTCTACCGATTCAAACTTGGTTGGATGAAGATGATAAGTTGTATGAAGAAGCTTTGCGCGAACGTATTCTTGAACAAGCGGTCGTCGTTTACCAAGAGAAAGAGCAAGCGGTTGGTGTTTCTGTCATGCGTAACTTTGAAAAATCGGTTATGTTACAAACGCTTGATACCCTCTGGAAAGAGCATTTAGCGGCTATGGATCACTTGCGCCAAGGCATCCATTTACGTGGCTATGCTCAGAAAAACCCGAAACAAGAGTATAAACGTGAGTCGTTTGAGCTGTTTGAAGGCCTGCTTGAATCACTGAAATCGGATGTGATCACTATTTTGTCTAAGGTTCGGGTTCAGCAACAAGAAGAAGTTGAGCGAATGGAAGCGCAACGTCAGGCTCAGGCTGAAGAAGCGGTGAGACGTGCTCAAGCTCAGCATGGTAACTTAGATAATGATCAGGATGAGGCGTCGCATCAGCCTTTAGTCCGAGAAGAGCGAAAAATAGGGCGTAATGAGCCTTGTCCATGTGGTAGTGGTAAAAAATATAAACAGTGCCACGGTAAAATAGCTTAGTCCATTGTGTGATGGATTGGACTGTAAAAGAGCCGCTTTGTCGGCTCTTTTTGTTGCTTATGAGAAAGCGCGGACTATAAAGGCATATCATGCGGTGCGCTTTCTATTGGTATGAACTTTGTGGTTTACTGCATATAGCCTGAATTTAAAGGAAATGATGATGAAGCGTATTCACATTGTGGCTGGAATTATTCTTAATTCTGAACGCTCTCGGTTGTTTATTACTAAACGTCCCGATGATAAGCATCAGGGGGGATTATGGGAGTTTCCTGGTGGAAAAGTCGAAGCCGGAGAAACGATTGAACAAGCCATGTATCGAGAGCTTGAAGAGGAAGTCGGGATCGAAGTTAAAACCCAATCTCTTTTTCAGCATCTTGAATTTGACTATTCTGATAAGTCGCTCAAGTTTGATTTTATGCTGATCCATGATTTCAATCGACAGCCTTTTGGTAAAGAAGGTCAGCAAGGTCAATGGGTGTCAATCGGCGAACTTGCTGACTATTCCTTTCCTGAAGCCAATATCCCGATTGTTGAAAGAGTGATGAAAGAGTTTCGCTAAGTGCTAGCCAGCATCAAGGATAGTTGGTAGTTTAGAGAGATAGATTGGATAGAGAGTGTGTATAGTACACACGAAATAGAAATGGAGAAAATGCAATGGTAAGAATTGCGATTGCAGGTGCGGCTGGTCGAATGGGCCGTAATTTAGTCAAAGCGAGCCATTATCACCCTGAAACAACGGTTGGTGCCGGGTCTGAACGTCCTGAGTCTTCATTAGTCGGTGTAGATATTGGCGAATTATGTGGTGAAGGCCGATTGGATGTGGCTCTAGTCGATAACCTAGAGTTAGCGATTCATGATTTCGACGTGATCATTGATTTTACCGCTCCAGCCAGTACGTTAGCGAATATCGAGCTATGCAAACAATACGGAAAAAAATTGGTGATTGGTACTACTGGTTTTAGTGAGCAAGAGCGAGCAATCATTAATGAAGCTGCGACAGTGATTCCTATTGTGATGGCTCCCAATTACAGCGTGGGCGTTAACTTAGTCTTTAAGCTACTCGAGAAAGCCGCCAAGGTGATGGGGGACTATTGTGATATTGAGATCATCGAAGCTCATCATCGGTATAAAGTTGATGCTCCTTCAGGCACTGCCATTGGTATGGGAGAGGCGATTGCTGGCGCTATGGGGAATAAGCTCAGTGATGTGGCCGTTTATGCGCGGGAAGGCATTACTGGTGAGCGACAACGGAATGAAATTGGTTTTGCCACCATTCGCGCTGGTGATATCGTCGGTGAGCACACAGCCATGTTTGCTGATATCGGTGAACGTGTTGAAATAACTCATAAAGCCACTGATCGTATGACATTTGCCAATGGTGCAGTGAAAGCCGCTGTTTGGCTAGCAGAGAAAGATGCGGGCCTTTATTCTATGACGGATGTCCTATTTTTAAACGAACTGTAATTACATAATTATGCGCCGACGTTGTTTGGCGCACATCTTTTGTTCGCTATTTTCTTCCTTAAGTTTTCTTTTCATAACTCTCCATTTTTTTATCATTATCCTTGTTGTTTGTCTGTTTTCTTCTTGATTTTCTATTTAGTTTGTTGTTTTTGCATGTTTTGTTTTGAGTTTATCGTTTGCTTTTTATGGTTGTGATTATTTCTGTCTTTGTTTATTTCCTGTTGGTGCGTTTTTATTCACTTTAAGAGAGAGGTGATGAATTTTGGGCTAAAAAGTGTTTTTTTACATGGTTTGGCACATTTTATAGTGGTAATCCTCTGAATTGAATTTTTATTTATAAGCGAATATTGACAGGAATCAGGGTGAACTTTAGAATACCGCCAATTTGTCTAAAACACCCTAGAGCAAAGTTTCTAAGCGAAAAGGATGGCAAATTTGCAAATTAATTTATGTTTTATGCATTTTTATTCTGGAGGTTGTCTTGAGTAAATCAGCACTGTTAGTCCTGGAAGATGGGACAGTGTTCCACGGAGTGTCCATTGGCGCTGAGGGTATTTCCGTTGGTGAAGTCGTTTTTAATACCTCGATGACGGGGTACCAAGAAATCCTCACTGACCCATCTTATTCTCAGCAAATTGTAACCCTCACTTATCCCCACATTGGTAATACTGGAACCAATTCCGAAGACGAAGAATCCTCTTCCATCCATGCTCAAGGTTTAGTTATCCGCGATCTTCCTTTGATTGCTTCCAATTTCCGTAGCGAACGTTCTCTTTCTGATTACCTCAAGTCGCAAAATATTGTCGGCATTGCGGATATTGATACACGTAAGCTTACTCGTCATTTGCGTGAGACGGGGGCACAAAATGGCTGCCTAATGGCTGGTGACAATCTTGATCAAGCGCTTGCACTCAGTAAGGCAAAAGAGTTTCCTGGGCTAAAAGGGATGGATCTTGCAAAAGTGGTTTCAACCAAAGAAGCCTATTCTTGGAAGCAAGGTTCATGGACATTAGAAGGTGGTCTACCTGAAGCCAAAGATGACAACGAATTGCCATATCATGTTGTGGCTTATGACTTTGGTGCGAAGCGCAATATCTTACGTATGTTGGTAGATCGTGGGTGTCGTTTAACGGTTGTTCCAGCTGAAACCTCTGCACAAGAAGTGTTAGCGCTTAATCCTGACGGTATTTTTCTGTCTAATGGCCCTGGAGATCCAGAACCTTGCACTTATGCCATTGAAGCGACCAAAACCTTTTTAGATAAAGGGTTACCTGTATTTGGTATCTGTTTAGGTCACCAAATTCTAGCGCTTGCGTCCGGCGCTAAAACGGTAAAAATGAAATTTGGTCACCATGGTGCAAACCATCCAGTGAAAGATTTAGCGACCAATGTGGTGATGATTACGTCACAAAACCATGGTTTTGCTGCTGATGAAGCTACGTTGCCGGACAATGTGCGAGCAACTCATAAATCTTTATTTGATGGGACATTGCAAGGTATTTGTCGTACGGATAAACCCGCCTTTAGCTTCCAAGGTCACCCTGAAGCGAGCCCTGGTCCGCACGATGCTGCCCCGCTTTTTGACCACTTCATCGAACTGATTAAACAATACCGCGCTTAATTTGGAGTAGTAAATAATGCCAAAACGTACTGACATTCAGAGCATTCTTATCTTAGGTGCAGGTCCGATTGTTATTGGTCAGGCTTGTGAGTTTGACTACTCAGGTGCGCAAGCTTGTAAAGCACTGCGTGAAGAAGGGTATCGAGTCATTTTGGTTAACTCTAACCCTGCGACCATTATGACAGATCCAGAAATGGCGGATGCAACGTATATTGAACCGATCCACTGGGAAGTGGTACGTAAAATCATCGAAAAAGAACGTCCAGATGCAATTTTGCCGACCATGGGTGGACAGACTGCACTGAACTGTGCGCTGGCACTGGAAAAGCACGGAGTACTGGCTGAGTTCGGTGTAGAGATGATCGGGGCAACTGCGGATGCGATTGATAAAGCAGAAGACCGGTCACGTTTTGATAAAGCGATGAAATCGATTGGGCTTGAATGCCCACGTGCAGATACCGCAAAAACAATGGAAGAAGCTTACCGAGTGTTAGATATGGTTGGCTTTCCTTGTATTATTCGTCCTTCTTTTACTATGGGCGGAACGGGTGGCGGTATCGCTTATAATAAAGAAGAATTTGATGATATTTGTCGCCGAGGATTGGATCTTTCTCCAACCAACGAATTGCTGATTGATGAATCACTGATTGGGTGGAAAGAGTATGAAATGGAAGTTGTACGTGATAAGAACGACAACTGCATTATCGTCTGTGCGATAGAAAACTTCGATCCGATGGGGATTCATACTGGTGACTCAATCACGGTCGCACCTGCACAAACCCTCACCGATAAAGAATACCAGCTCATGCGTAATGCATCACTAGCCGTATTGCGTGAAATTGGGGTTGAAACGGGTGGCTCGAACGTGCAGTTTGGTATTAACCCGAAAGATGGCCGCATGGTGATCATCGAGATGAACCCTCGAGTATCTCGCTCTTCGGCTTTAGCCTCAAAAGCGACGGGCTTCCCTATTGCTAAAGTGGCAGCGAAGCTGGCGGTTGGCTTTACGTTAGATGAGTTGATGAATGACATTACGGGTGGTGCAACACCAGCGTCATTTGAGCCTACCATTGACTACGTTGTCACTAAAATTCCACGCTTTAACTTCGAAAAATTTGCAGGGGCGAATAGCCGCTTAACCACTCAGATGAAATCGGTTGGGGAAGTGATGGCCATCGGTCGTAACCAACAAGAGTCACTGCAAAAAGCATTGCGTGGCCTTGAAGTGGGCGTTAATGGCTTTGATGAAATGGTGGATCTCGATGCTCCCGATGCATTGACTAAAATTCGCCAAGAGTTAAAAGAAGCAGGGGCAGAGCGAATTTGGTATATCGCGGATGCGTTCCGTGCTGGTCTTTCTGTCGATGGCATTTTTAATCTGACCAATATTGACCGTTGGTTCTTAGTCCAAATTGAAGAACTGGTTAACATGGAGCAAGAGATCAAAGCGGGTGGTTTTGCCGGCTTAAACGCCCAAGTCTTGCGCAAAATGAAACGTAAAGGTTTCTCTGATGCTCGTCTATCAACGTTGTTAGGGGTGGCAGAAAGTGAAATACGTCGTCTGCGCGATCAGTTTGATATTCACCCCGTCTATAAACGCGTTGATACGTGTGCGGCAGAGTTTTCCTCTGACACCGCTTACATGTATTCAACGTATGATGAAGAGTGTGAAGCGAATCCAACCGACCGTGAAAAAATCATGGTTCTGGGTGGTGGCCCAAACCGTATTGGGCAAGGTATCGAGTTTGACTACTGCTGTGTTCATGCTTCACTTGCACTTCGTGAAGACGGTTATGAAACTATTATGGTTAACTGTAACCCTGAAACGGTTTCAACCGATTACGACACCTCCGATCGTTTATATTTCGAACCCGTCACTCTGGAAGACGTATTAGCGATTGTTCGCGTTGAAAAACCGAAAGGGGTCATTGTTCAGTATGGTGGTCAAACGCCACTGAAACTCGCTCGTGCATTGGAGGCCGCTGGCGTACCGATTATTGGTACGAGCCCAGATGCGATTGACCGTGCGGAAGACCGTGAACGATTCCAGCAAGCGGTTGAACGTTTGGGGCTTAAGCAGCCAGAAAACGCTACTGTAACGGCGCTTGATCAAGCAGTGGATAAAGCTAAAGAAATCGGGTTTCCTTTGGTGGTTCGCCCTTCTTATGTCTTAGGTGGTCGGGCGATGGAAATTGTTTATGATGAACAAGATCTGCGTCGCTACTTTAATGAAGCCGTCAGTGTTTCTAACGAGTCTCCGGTTCTGCTTGATCGTTTCTTGGATGATGCAACGGAAGTGGATATCGATGCGATTTGTGATGGTGAACGCGTCGTCATCGGTGGCATTATGGAACATATCGAGCAAGCGGGTGTTCACTCGGGCGACTCAGCTTGTTCACTGCCTGCCTATACACTAAGCCAAGCTATCCAAGATAAAATGCGTGAGCAAGTCGAAAAACTCGCATTTGAGCTTGGTGTGCGAGGTTTGATGAATACTCAGTTTGCTGTAAAAGATAACGAAGTCTACCTGATTGAAGTTAACCCACGTGCTGCACGTACCGTTCCGTTTGTTTCTAAAGCAACCGGAGCTCCATTAGCGAAAATCGCTGCTCGGGTAATGGCTGGGCAATCTCTTGAACAGCAAGGGTTTACCAAAGAAATTATTCCACCCTATTACTCGGTGAAAGAAGTGGTTCTTCCTTTTAATAAGTTCCCTGGCGTTGACCCATTACTTGGTCCTGAAATGCGTTCAACCGGCGAAGTGATGGGCGTTGGTTCAACCTTCGCAGAAGCTTTTGCTAAAGCGGAGCTTGGTTGTGGCAATGTGTATCCTGAGAGTGGCCGAGCGCTATTGTCGGTTCGTGAAGAAGATAAAGAGCGAGTTGTCGATTTAGCTTCTAAGTTGATTAAGTTAGGTTATAAACTGGATGCGACACATGGTACTGCAGTCATTTTGGGTGAAGCTGGGATTAACCCTCGTCTGGTGAATAAAGTCCATGAAGGGCGTCCACACATTCTTGACCGGATCAAAAACAATGAGTACACCTACATTGTGAATACGGCAGCGGGGCGTCAAGCGATTGAAGACTCGAAAGTGTTACGCCGTGGTGCGTTAGCGGAGAAAGTTAACTATACCACTACACTGAATGCGGCTTTTGCAACCTGTATGTCTCATACTGCGGATCCGAAAGCATCCGTGACTTCTGTACAAGAGTTACATGAAAAAGTAAAAGCCAGCTTAGTGTGATAGCTCTATTGGCAAATAACAATACTGATAGGTGTTAAGCCTGTCTGACAACCTCATTGCCCGCTGAATTAAGCGGGCTTTTTTATGGTTGCTCAAGTATATTTCAACCAGTGACGTTTAATCTTCATCCCTCTGTTTACTTTGACTTACAGCTAAGGATTTTATGGATATCTCAATTGAAGTGTTAGGTTTGCTGTTTCTAGTTGCAAGCCTTGCTGGTTTTATTGATGCGATGGCGGGGGGGGGCGGTTTACTCACATTGCCAGCCTTACTTGCAGTGGGTGTACCACCGACTCAAGCTCTGGCTACGAATAAGCTACAAAGTTCATTTGGCAGCTTTTCGGCGACCCTTTATTTCGTTCGTCAAGGTGTGGTGAACTTGAAAACCATGCGCCTAGCGATTGCCTGTACCTTTGTTGGTGCCGCGTTGGGAGCAGAATTGGTGCAGTATATTGATACCTCTTTGTTGACCAGCTTAATTCCTGCACTTCTGATTGCTATTTCGCTCTATTTTCTGCTTGCACCAGCGACAAAAATAGAGACTGGCCCAGCTCCTTTATCTGAAAGCACTTTTGCTTTCACGGTTGGTTTTGGTGTCGGATTTTACGATGGCTTTTTTGGCCCTGGCACGGGATCGATCTTTACGGTCTGTTTTGTGGTTTTAGGCCATTTAGGTTTAGTTGAAGCGACTGCCCGCACTAAAGTGTTGAACTTTACCTCTAATATTGCCGCGTTACTCTTTTTCTTACTTGCGGGGTTGCCGATTTGGCAGATAGGTTTAACCATGGCTGTCGGTGGGTTTATTGGTGCCCGTATCGGGGCCAAAGTGGTGGTCACGAAAGGTCAGCGTTGGATCCGCCCTTTGGTGATTACTATGTCGATGTTAATGGCAGTGAAGTTGCTTTGGGAACAGCATTCCTCATGGTTACAATCTATTTTTTAAATATTGAATCATTGTTTTTTAACAGAGAGTTATGCTAGGTCTAGTTAAATAGTGAGCCGCTATGCTAGGCGCGTAACAGTTCACAACTCTAAAGTTAGGAACGCTGGAAAAGGCGAAGGTACACCTTTGTTGGTAGTAAACAGGGCTCTTATCGTTCTTTGCAACTGTATTAATAATAATAAATTATGATTATTCCGCATTACATTTAGTGAGCTGTGCGACAATTTCTTTTTTATTATGCAACTTATTGTTGAGCTGGTTTAGCCAGTTATTTAGGATCTCGGCATTTCTTATGGCTAACTGTAGACATCACCAATGCACTCTTATTACCTCCCTCTGTCTGCTCAGAATGCGGACAACTTTTTTGCGGGTCAACCCGATGTACTGGCGAAATTTAGACAGCAACATCCACAACAGTCGATCTTACTTCCCAATCAACCCTATGCTTTAACTTGTGATGTTGAGGCAGAACGGTTACTTATGCAGTTTCGCCGCTTTTCAACAGGAGAGCTAGAGAAACTTAACCAGGCTAATCATTTTCTTGGCGACTATTTATTACCTGTTGCTCAAATTAAACAGGATTTAATTGATCCCGTATTGAATTTGAATGGTTATACGGGGGCGGCCTTAACTGCGGTTGGCTCTCGTTCTAATTTATTTCAAACCCATTTAAAACGCTATGAGCAGGCGTTGATTGATTTACATCAAGCTAAGCAAGCTCGTATGCGTAACTTTCATCATCAGCGTGGTTTGATCGCCGCCAAAGAAATTCACGCTCGGATGGCTTATAGCAACCTTCAGACCAGTTTTTCCACTGAGTTGGAAATTTATCGTACTCGGCTAGGTAAAAATGCGGCTTCCTCTCCACTACATAATGTTGAACGAGGGATCAATGTGGCGAAAGATGGCCGGAATCATCAAGGTAATACACCTGGATCGCGCCGTACTCATCAAACCCTGAATGTATCTAATAGTGGACATATCCAAAGCTTGCACTCGCTAAGTCGCAACATACACGTTGCAGGGCGAGGTCTACTGGTTTTAGATGGGGCGTCTCGACTTAATAAAGTCAACGATGCACGTAAAAATAATGAAGATTACGCTCGGGTTTTGGTTACTGAAGGTGCCGGATTGGGATTTGGTACAGCTATTGGAGGAGTTTCAGCACGAACAACGATGACATTTGCCTTACAAGGGGCGGCTCGTGCTACTGCTGCTGGTTTTTTGGGGATTAACCTATTAGCTGGCCCAGTGGGGTGGGTGGTGTTGATTGGCTCACTCGCGGCTACCGCCTATGTATCTTACCAAGCTTCAGAGTGGGCGGATAAGGAAGCGAAAGCATTGTCTGGCGATATTTATGATGCTCTATCAAGGAGGATGTAATGGAAAATGCTCCATTATGGTATTCATTTGTCGTCGGTTTCTTTGGGCTGCTTGCTATGTTGATGTGGCTATTGGGGGTATTTTTGGTCACGCCAAGTATAGACCGTAAACTACGGGCAACGGGGGAAGATGAAGTCAGTCAGGTGGTCAAATGGCCGTTTAGAACCATGGTCTATCTTTATAATATAGGAATGCCTATGGGTATGTTGAACTCCCCTGGGATTGTGCTTTGCTTTAATTGCGACCGTCAGCAAGAGGTGGCGACACCACTACAACGTTGGATCTGCCGGATTTATATATTATCAGTAGTATTAATGATGTTGACGATGCTGTTAGCTAATTTGATTTGGTAATGGCTTGGCAAGTTAAGTGTTGTGATGGGATAGCTAAAGCGGTCAGATAGAGGCGACTTTTTTATTCCCCGTAGAGTAAAGCACTATGGCCCAGACTGCTGGTTTTTGGGGATTAACCTACTAGCTTGCCCAGTAGGGTGGGGGGTGTTGATTGGCTCACTCGCGGTTACCGCCTATGTATCTTATCAAACTTCAGAGTGGGCAGATAAAACAGCCAAAGATTGGTCAGGTAAAAGATATGACATAATAAAAGGGGCTTTTTAATGGAAGAGCAACCGATGTGGATTGGTACTTTAGGTCTTTTCTTTTTGCTTCTTGCTTTTCTGACTTGGCTATTAGGGGTATTTTGGGTCACGCCAAGTATAGACCGTAAACTACGGGCAACGGGGGAAGATGAAGTCAGTCAGGTGGTCAAGTGGCCGTTTAGAACCTTGGTCTATCTTCATAATATTGGAAACCCTATCGGTTTTTTGCAAAGACCAGGCGACTTTCTGAGCTTTAATTGCGACCGTCAGCAAGAAGTGGCGACACCACTACAACGTTGGATTTGCCGGATTCATATATTATCAGTGGTATTAATGGGCTTGATGATGCTCTTATCTGAACTGATTTAGTGATGGCCATCAAACCAAGGGAAATATCTAAAAGCGATTGTAATGCATCCACCCCTGTATTGTTGAATGCTCACTATTTGGTTAATGCAAAAGTGGGTAAGGAAAGATGCCAACGAATCGCGCCTAAACGGATAAACAATGTGGACGCAACACCGAAGAGAAAGGCCGTTGAGCTGTCGTAGTTCAAGCTTAATGCACTGGTGTGAACCACTCCTCCGATAATACAGGCGGTAGCGTAAACTTCACTTCTTAGCACCATCGGTATTTCTCGAGCAAGCACATCTCGAATAATCCCGCCCCCACAGCCAGTGACGACACCCATAATGATGGCGATCAGCGCTGATTCCTGATAAATCAATGCTTTTTCAACACCAATACCGACAAATACTGCTAATCCTATTGCATCACAGACAGGAAGGATCCACCAAGGTAAGCGTTTAGGGCGGCGAACGAGCAGCATCGTCAATAAACAAGTAATGAAGACGACCCACAAATACGTCGTATCGGTAATCCAAAAGACGGGGGTTGCCCCTAAGGCCATATCTCGTATGGTGCCACCGCCAATAGCTGTCACGCTGGCTAGAACGACGACACCAAATGGGTCCATCTTGAGTCGTCCTGCCAGTAGTACGCCAGAAACGGCAAACACTGCGGTGCCAAACATATCAATAAGGTAGAGCAGTGAGGTATCCAATGTATAATCGCTCGCTTAACATTCCCTGTTTATTTATCGGGTGAGGTGAATCGGTTGCCGAGTGTAGCAAATACTTTGGCGATATCAAGGTGTCTGTTGCTGTTCAAAATATCCACAAACCTGTTCAATGGCCATGAGTGTCCTTGGTGTTGGGCGGTTAAGCCAATCTGAGTTGAGGTCCCAGAGGTGCGAGCGTTTGACTGCGATGAGTTGTTCACTCCATTGACTCCACATTGAGTCATGACCAATAGCATATTCGGCGGTGAAAATGACCTCGGGTTGTGCGAGTAATACCTGCTCTATGCTGACTTGTGGATAAGCCGATGGACTATGTTGAAAGACGTTTTCTCCACCACAAAACTGAAAAATTTCACTTGGCCAGCTATTTTGCGCCAAGGTAATGATGGGTTTTTCACTCAGTTGGTAAAAATAGCGAGTTGGGGCTAGGTGAGCATAACGTTGTTTCAGTTGAGTCAACTGCTCTCGAAAGTCTTTAGCCGCTTTTAGGCCTATAGAGGGGTTTTCTGCATAGTGGCTAAGCTGTTCTATTTCGTCGGCAATATCAAGTAATTGTTTAGGTTGAGAATAAAAGAGCGGAATACTCAGACTTTTCAGTTTCTCCAGTTCTCGAATAGCGTTACCTTCGGGCCAAGCGATGACTAAATCAGGCTGTAAACTCATGATCCGTTCAATGTTGATCCCTTGGAAATTAGCAACTGTTGGGCGAGTTTTTGCTTGTTCGGGATAATCGCTGAATTCACTGACGGCAATGAGTTTATCACCAAGCCCAGCGGCAAAGGCTAACTCGGTTGCATGAGGCGATAAGCTGATAATACGTTCTGCTGCTGAGGTGATGGCAGATGGATTTAGTAATAGTAAGCTAAGCAGTAAGATTCGCTTCATTTACAAGCCTTGATGAATAATAAAGAGTAAGAGGCTTTGTAGCCCAATCCAGATCCATGCTCGGCGGGTGAGTAGGCGATAGGCTTGCTGCAGGTGAAGGCTCGCTGGAGCAATCCGGCCGCCAATCTTACTTCTAATGGCTTTTTGCTGACCATAAATGGCTGGGCCACCGAGTGATAATTGCAACTTGTTACCAACTGCGCACAGTAACCAACCGGGGCCAGGCAAGGGCCAAGAGCGGCTTTGTTCTATGGTTAATGACAGCATTTGTCGTACATTGCTGCCAAGTATAATCAACAATGCGAAACCTCGTAATGGAATGAAATCCAGTATTGCTACCATTCGAATAATGGGTAATCCAAAGGGGTGGAATAGTGCTCTTGAGGGGGACCAGCAGCGGGCCAGTTCCACCATTAATCGATAAAGAAAAGCACCAATGCCTCCCAAAATGGCGTACCAGAAGAGTACCCCAATAAGATTGCGCCCTAACCCCATGGTTAAGGTTTCAACGCCAGCTTTACCAAGGCCCAATGGAGACAGCGTGTCTGTTTCTCGATTAACGAAAGGGACTAATAATCGTCGGGCGAGTTTTTTATCTTCTTTCTCAAGAGCTTGGCTCATGCACTTGGTGAGTTTTTCAGAGCTACGCCAATCAAGCGCTAAAAGCAGCAAAGCGAGTTCAAACAGTTGAGGCTGCCAGACCAAGGCTTTTAAGGCGATACAGACCGCAACGGTAGGAATGATCATGAGCAACCAAGCTAGTGTCCCTGAAATAAGGCTCTGTTGGTAGCTATTGGGGGTATTGACCTTTTGTGCAAGTAGCTCTGCAAATTTATGCCATAAGGTTACGGGGTGAGCTGAATGTGGAATGGGCAATACCCAGTGAAACAACAGTGCGCCCCACATAACCAGTAGAGCGCTATTTGCATAAAAAAGAGAGGAAAGTTCGTCCATGAGCGTTAGGTTACTTATTCAACAACTCAACCATTTTTACCACCATTTCTGATGAGCTTTGTGCAGCAAGCGGTAAAAACTCATCAAATGACATCGGTGAAGCTTTGTCGGCAACATCTGAAATAGCACGTACCACGACAAAAGGAACCTGAAATTGATGACAGGTTTGAGCGATTGCGGAGGCCTCCATTTCGACCGCAACGACGGATGGGAAATGTTGGCGGATATAGTTTTGACGTTCTTCAGTGCAAACAAAGGCATCACCAGTGCAGATCAACCCTCGAACTGCATGTTTATCTTGCATTGAAGCTAATGCTTGTTCAGCAACAGTGATTAATTTTTCATCGGCTTTGAATGCGGCGGGTTGCCCTGCCATTTGACCGATTTCATAACCAAAAGCGGTCACGTCGGCATCATGATGACGGACTTCGCTGGAAATTACTACATCTCCCATGGTCAGTGTTGACTCAAATCCACCAGCAGAGCCTGTGTTGATAACCACATCGGGTTGATAGTCGTTAAGTAATAACGCTGTGCCAATAGCGGCAGAAACTTTGCCGATCCCTGATTGAAGAACAATGACATCTGCACCATGGAGTTGACCTGTGTAATAGGTACAACCCGCTTTACTGACTTCTTGGCCATGTTCTAGGGCGTCTTTTAAAATAGCGACTTCTTGTTGCATCGCACCGATGATGCCAATTTTCATGCAATTTCTCTTTATCAATAAATAAAACGGCTGCAGTTTACCATGTTGTCTTTGGTTTGATCGAGATAGGTTCGATAGATAACGTGTATTTGGCTTAATGAGTGCTTATCGTCACATTCCTGCTTGTTTAATTTCTCTCTTAGCGGTTCTACTTTTCTCTGGTTTATGCACTCTTCGGTTTAAAAGGGGAATGATCGAACGGTGAGAAGAGAGCAAAAAAGGCTAACGTTAACGTTAGCCAAGTTGGAAAGGATGAAAAGGAAATGGACAGAAAACCATTCCCCCACCACGATAAGTGAGGTGGGGGAGTCGGTTAGGCAGAAAGCATTAATGAGTCAGCTTTTGCTTCAAGGTGGGTATTTCCCATCAGAAAAGCATCAACGGCTCTTGCGGACTCTCGACCTTCATTAATACAACGAACGACTAATGATTGTCCTGTTCGCATATCTCCAGCCGCAAATACCCCTTTTTGGTTGGTCGCAAAGTTTTGAGTTGCGACGTTTCCACGCTCATCCAGCTTGATGTCCAGTTGAGCAAGTACGCCATGTGGCTCAGGATGAAGAAAGCCCATTGCAAGGAAAGCCATATCACAAGCAATAACTCGCTCACTACCCGCCACTTCACTAAATTCAGGACGTTGACCCGGCGCAGCTTCTTTCCAAACAATATCAGCAATACGCAGTCCAGTCACTTCACCATTGTCGTTACCAATAAACGCTTTTGTGAGAATATTCCAGTGGCGTTCACATCCTTCCTCATGCGAGGTGGAAGTACGAAGGATCATCGGATATTGCGGCCAAGGCATATTGGCTGGGCGTTTTTCAGGGGGCATCGGCATAATTTCAACCTGAGTTATACTTGCAGCCCCGTGACGATTGGAGGTTCCCACACAGTCGGAACCAGTATCACCACCACCAATCACGACAACATGTTTGCCTTTAGCATGAATTTCTTCACCTTTAAGATCCATATTGTTTGCCCGGCGATTATTCTGACCAAGGAACTGCATCGCAAAATAAACGCCCTTGAGTTCACGCCCTGGAATAGGGAGATCACGAGGAACGGTCGAGCCACCTGTCAGTAGAATGGCATCAAACTCTTGGCGTAATTGTTGCGCGTTAATATCGACACCAACATGAGCATTGACCACAAATTGAACACCGGCTTTTGCCATAAGGTCAATTTTGCGATCAATGACAGCCATACTCAATTTAAAGTCAGGAATACCAAAACGCAGTAACCCACCGACTTTCTCATCTCGTTCAAAGACAGTCACTTCATGGCCTGCACTATTGAGTTGCTCAGCAGCGGCAAGCCCAGCAGGGCCTGAACCAATGATCGCCACTTTTTTACCTGTTCGTGAACGAGGCGTTTTCGGTTTAGCGTAGCCTTCTAAATAAGCGCGTTCAACGATGGTCTTTTCGATATTACAGATGGTGATCGGATCTTGGTTAATGCCAAGCACACATGCCGTTTCACAAGGTGCTGGGCAAACTCGCCCCGTAAACTCGGGGAAGTTATTGGTTGAACTTAAGATCTGCCAAGCTTCTTCCCAGCTATCTCGATAAACCGCATCGTTAAACTCAGGAATGATGTTACCAATCGGGCATCCGCTATGACAAAATGGTACCCCACAGTCCATACAACGTGCGGCTTGTTGATTAATCTTACTCCCAAACTCTTGATTAAGAACAAATTCATGATTGTTCTTGATCCGTTCTGCTGGGTCGATTTTTTTTGGTAGTTCACGACCAAACTCTAAAAATCCCGTTGCTTTACCCATTTACACTGCCTCCGCTTTTTCCATTGCCGCTGCGGCTTCCTGACGTTTTTGAAGTACTGCTTTGTAGTCTCGTGGCATGACTTTTACCATCGAAGCTAAGTGATGTTCAAAATCGTTAAGGAAAGTTTTTGCCACTTCACTCCCTGTGAATTGGACATGTTTGGTGAGCATTTCTTTTAAGAGTGCTTTATCTTCTTGTTCAATCGGATCGAGATCCACCAATTCAGGGTTGAGTTTTTGGTTAAAGTCGCCAGCTTTGTCCCAGACATAAGCGATTCCACCACTCATTCCTGCGGCAAAGTTACGGCCAGTTGAACCCAAGATAATCGCAACCCCCCCCGTCATGTATTCACAACCGTGATCGCCTACACCTTCAACCACAACTGTGGCGCCAGAGTTACGAACACAGAAACGTTCACCCGCTAAGCCACGGATGAAAGATTCACCAGAGGTTGCACCATAGAAGCAGACGTTACCAACCACAATATTGTCTTCAGCAACTAAGGTTGAATGACGGTTTGGATAGAGAACCAAAGTACCACCAGAGAGCCCTTTACCCCAATAGTCGTTTGCATCCCCTTCCACTTCAAAATGGACACCTTTAGTCAAGAAGGCCCCAAAAGATTGACCTGCACTGCCATTAAACTTCACGTGCATAGGCTGAGGTAAGCCTTGATCTTTATACACTTTCGAAATTTCATTAGACAGCATGGTGCCTGTACTGCGATCAGTGTTAATGATAGGCAATTCAGCGTTAATCGGTAGACCTTTCTCAAGTGCTGGTTGAGCAATTTCGATTAATTGACGATCGAGAATGTTTTCCAAGTTATGGTTTTGTGTGGTTTGACAGTAGATGCCGTCAGCCTCACGAGGGGGTTCAACGTACAATAAGGTTGAGAGATCGAGATTTTTGTATTTCCAGTGGCCAATATCCTCACGAACTTTCAGTTTTTGCACTTGACCGACCATTTCATCAATGGTGCGGAACCCAAGTTCAGCCATGATTTCGCGTAAGCCTTGCACCATGTATTGGAAGAAGGTCACAACATCTTCTACTCGACCATCAAAACGTTCACGAAGTGTTTTGTTTTGCGTAGCAATCCCGACCGGGCAGGTGTTTTTATGACACTTACGCATCATGATACACCCTTCAACGACAAGTGCGGCGGTAGCGACTCCCCATTCCTCGGCACCAAGTAATGTGGCGATAGCAATGTCGCGTGGCGTTTTCATCTGTCCATCGGCTTGTACCACGATACGGTTACGTAAGCCGTTTTTCAGTAGCGTTTGATGCGTTTCTGCTAAGCCCAATTCCCAAGGAAGCCCGGTATGGCGAATCGATGAAATCGGGGAAGCACCTGTCCCTCCATCATGACCAGCAATGAGCACGACATCCGCTTTCGCTTTTGCAACGCCAGAAGCAATGGTTCCAACTCCAGCCTCTGATACCAGTTTGACGTTAACGCGACCCTTACGGTTGGCATTTTTCAAGTCAAAGATCAATTGAGCTAAATCTTCAATAGAATAAATGTCATGGTGTGGTGGTGGAGAGATGAGACCGACACCGGGTGTGGAGTGACGAGTCGCTCCGATCCAATCATCGACTTTATCTCCTGGAAGTTGACCCCCTTCACCTGGTTTCGCTCCTTGTGCCATTTTTATCTGAATTTCATCAGCATTGGTTAGATAGTAAGAAGTCACACCAAAGCGACCAGAAGCGACCTGTTTGATCGCAGAACGTTCCCAGTCACCGTTTTCTTTGCGGATAAAGCGTGCTGGATCTTCACCGCCTTCACCGGAGTTCGATTTTGCACCTAAGCGGTTCATCGCAACGGCTAGGGTTGAGTGAGCCTCGTGAGAGATTGAACCAAATGACATCGCTCCGGTTGCAAAACGTTTTACAATGCTTTCAATCGGTTCGACTTCATCAATGGGAATAGAACCTGCCGGATTTTTAACAAAATCCAGTTGGCTACGTAGCGTGACGGCTTTATCGCCTTGGCTATCTACTGCTGCCGCATACTGTTTAAATTGCTGGTAGTCTTTATTGCGGGTTGAATGTTGGAGTAGATGGATCGTTTCAGGGTTGAACAGGTGTTTTTCACCTCGTTGCTTCCATTGATAAACACCGCCCACATCCAGCATTTGGAGCGGGATTTCACGAATTGGGTAACCAATACGATGACGAACCACGACTTCTTTTGCGATGTCATCGAGAGTCAAACCTTGAATACGAGTAATCGTGCCAGTGAAATACTTATCGACGACGGCTTTACTGATCCCCAAGGCTTCAAAAATCTGAGCGCCATGGTAAGACTGTAGGGTTGAAATGCCCATTTTAGAGAAAATCTTCAATAGACCAGCGTTGATACCTTTACGATAGTTTTCGAAGTATTTTTCAACCGATACTTCAGTATCCAGTTTGTTACGACGCTGAAGATCAACAATAGTTTCAACAACTAAGTAAGGGTTGACCGCATTGGCACCATAACCAACTAAAGTAGCGAAGTGATGGGTTTCACGTGCATCTCCGGTTTCTACCACGATGCCACATTTCGAGCGTAACCCTTTACGGATTAAGTGGTGATGGACAGCACCGACTGCCAGCATGGCTGGAATAGCCGCATGGTTTGAGTTGACGGCACGGTCTGTCAGCAAAATGATCGAGTAACCATCAATGACCGCATCTTCAGCATATTGACAGATGCGCTTTAGCGCTCGTTCTAGCTTGCCTGGCTCTTCGCTAGCTTGGAAAACAATATCCAGCGTTTTAGCTTGCAGGTGTTCATTATCAATTGCCCGCAGTTTCTCTAATTCGGCATTGGAGATCACGGGAGATTCCAGCTCCACTTTACGACAGTGAGCCGGTGACTCTGCCAGCAAGTTTTGATCGCGGCCGATATAGGTGTTGAGCGACATCACCATTCGTTCACGAATAGGATCAATCGGTGGGTTAGTTACCTGAGCAAACAACTGCTTAAAGTAATTGGCAAGGTGTTGCGATTGATGAGAAAGCACGGCAACTGGCCAGTCAGCTCCCATCGAACCTAATGGTTCATACCCTGTTTCAGCCAGTGTGCATATGATGTCATTTGCTTCTTCGCTGCTGACTCCGAAGGCTTGTTGGCGGTGTAATAGACGCTCTGGAGAAGGTTGGCTATGAACGTTATCCGCTTCAGGGAGTTTTTTCAGGCTGAGTAAGTTATCTTCTACCCATTTTTCATAAGGCTGAGCATTGGCAATGCCATCTTTTACTTCTTCGTCAGAGATGATGCGGCCTTGCTCAAGATCGGCGACAAAAATACGTCCTGGTTGCAAACGTCCACGATATTCAACATTGGCAGGGTCAATGTTGACGACACCTGTTTCAGAAGCCATGATCAAGAAATCATCTTTGGTCACGGTATAACGTGAAGGGCGTAGGCCATTTCTATCAAGCGTTGCCCCTACTTGTACACCATCAGTAAAGCAGACAGAAGCAGGGCCATCCCATGGTTCCATGATATTGGCATGGTATTGATAAAACGCACGGCGTTTCGGGTCCATGGTTTTATTTTCTTGCCACGCTTCAGGGATCATCATCATCAGTACATGTGGCAAACTGCGCCCTGACAGGACTAACAATTCTAAAACCATATCAAAGTTCGCGGAATCGGAGGCTCCTTCCTGACAAATAGGTAGCAACATATCGATTTCGGCTTGAGTGAAGAGATTCGATTGAAGAATCGCTTCTCGTGCTTTCATCCAGTTTAAGTTTCCGCGAACGGTATTGATTTCACCGTTATGAGCTATATAGCGGAAAGGTTGTGCAAGACGCCATCTTGGAAAAGTATTGGTAGAAAAGCGCGAGTGAACCAAAGCGAGTGCGGTCACCATGGTTGGGTTTTGTAAATCGAGAAAGTATTGAGGGACTTGCTCTGTGGTTAACTGACCTTTATAGACCAGTGTCTTATAGGAAAGTGAGTTGATGTAAAAATCATCACCAATATTTGAGACACTTTCTAAACACACGCGAACGGTATAATTACGCAGGACGTAAAGTTTACGTTCTAACTCTTCCGGTGTGCTACCTGGGCCTGCTGAAATAAAGACATGTTCAAATTGAGGCTCGGTACTTAATGGGTCAGCACCTAACATTGAATTATCGGTAGGTAGGACACGGTAACCCAAAACATCGAGATCAAGGCGTTTAGCATTACGCTCAAGAATATCCCGACATTGAGCACGCTTGTGCTCATCTTTGGGAAATAGCACTACACCTACACCATATTTTTCAAAGGAGGGAAGTTTGATACCAAGCTTCACCGCTTCCTCTAATAAAAACTCATGGGGTTTTTGCAGCAAAATACCCGCACCGTCTCCACTACATGGGTCACAGCCTTGGCCACCTCGGTGTTCCATTCTCGCTAGCATGTCCAGAGCTTGGGTGACGACGTGGTGTGATTTTCGGTTCTTTAGGTGAGCAACAAAACCGATACCGCAAGCGTCATGCTCTAATTCAGGCGTATAAAGACCTTGCGAACTTTGTTCTCTATCCATAGATACATCCTTCCAGTTCAAGCGGACACAGATAAGCCAAGGCAAGCCCCAGCATTGCATCCAATCCTTATTGTTATCAATTTAAATCAACCTATGTGGTTAATTCGCTTCCTTTCCGTCTCTCACAGGAATTATTTTGTGAGAAAAACAATCCTTAGTGATATTCCTTTTATCTGGCCACTTTTATAGTGGTTTATATAGGTAGGAGTAGAATATCACCGAAGTTTCCTAATGTTATTTGTAATAAAACAAACAAAAATCATTGAGAAACTGTAAGTATCCTACAATTTTGTTGCACGTGAATGCAACGAAAAATTCGGTCTTTTTTGCTCTTTTTTATTCCATAAATAGAGTTTGTTTTAATAATTTTTTTACATTTAAAGCTAAATATTGGATTAATCGATATTTATTGATTTTGATTAGCGTTCTATCTGTTTCATACCTTTATCATTTTTCATTTATTTGCGTAATTAAATTACACTAAGCGCAGAAATGAGTATTTCAAGTGGTTTAACTAGGGTGTTTTTATGCAACTACATGAGTTGGTCAATACTCTTGGGCAAGATCTTCAGCGTCGCTATGGCGAGAAAGTGCATAAGCTGACCCTGCATGGCGGTTTTAGCTGTCCCAACCGAGATGGCACGATTGGGCGAGGTGGGTGCACTTTTTGTAATGTGGCTTCGTTTGCCGATGAACAAGCTCAAGCACAGAGCATTGAAGCTCAGTTAAAAGAGCGCGCTGGAGAAATTCGACGAGCGAAAAAGTACTTGGCTTATTTTCAAGCCTACACGAGTACTTATGCTGAAGTTCAGGTGTTGAAGCAGATGTATCAACAAGCGTTAAAAGCGGCAGAGATCGTGGGTTTATGTGTAGGAACTCGTCCAGATTGTGTTCCCGATGCTGTGCTTGAGTTATTGCAGGATTATGTGCAGCAAGGGTTTGAGATTTGGCTCGAGCTGGGGTTACAAACCGCGAACGATCAGACACTGAAGCGAATTAATCGTGGGCATGATTTTGCTTGCTATGCCGAGATCACTCAGCGCGCGAGAGCGCTGGGTATTAAAGTTTGTACGCATTTGATTGTTGGGCTCCCTAAAGAGACGCGATCTGACAATATTGCTACCCTAAAACAAGTTATTGATGTTGGGACTGACGGTATAAAGCTGCATGGTCTACATATCGTCGAAGGCAGTACCATGGCAAAAGCTTGGCGTGCCGGGAAATTGGAAGCGCCCAGTTTAGAGGAGTATGTCGCCATTGCGAGTGAACTGATTCGTTTAACACCGCCAGAGGTGGTTTATCATCGAGTTTCCTCGGCTGCACGTCGTCCAACTCTTCTTTCGCCTCTGTGGTGTGAAAATCGTTGGTTAGCCATGACAGAAATAGGTCGAGCGTTGGATCGTGATGGTGCTCAAGGTTCATTACTTGGACAGCCTTTCCACTACCTTCCTCGTGAATAGTTGCAGATTCACATCCAATAAGCTGTTATCTTTTCATTCTTCCTAGTACGAATAGGCCAGTATTTTCACACTCTGTGCGAGAGCCTATGATCCTATCCGTTACTTGATGGATATCGCCTTGAGAAACACGTTAGACTAACGCCAATCTTTGTCGCGGGACCTGCAATGAAACAGATTAAGAATTTAGCCCAATATTATGTCGATCTACTCGTTAAACTGGGCATTTTACGTTTCTCCATTTTATTAGCTTTAGCATTGGTTGCGTTAGCCGTCGTGGTTCAAGTTGGGATCACCTTAGTACTGAAAGGCTTTGTTGATGATATCGATATTGTTCGTTCTGTCTTCTTTGGCTTGTTGATCACACCCTGGGCCGTTTACTTTTTATCGGTAGTGGTGGACCAGTTAGAAGAGTCACGTCAGCGGCTCTCTAAGCTGGTGTCTAAATTGAAAGATATGCGATCTCGAGATCAAGAGCTAAACCAGCAGCTTCAACAAAACATTGTCAAACTCAATCAGGAAATCGAAGAGCGGATCAAAGCGGAAGAAGCGCGCGAAGAAGCGATGGTTGATCTGGAAAATGAAGTCTATCAAAGAGAAAAAACGCAGTTAGAACTGGCTGAGCGTACCGCATTATTGCGCTCCTTCATCGATGCTTCTCCTGATCTTATCTACTATCGTAATGCTCAATGTGAGTTTTCTGGGTGTAACCGAGCGATGGAAGAGTTGACGGGTAAGCGTGAAAGTGAACTCGTAGGCTTAACACCTTGGGATGTTTACCGTAAGGAGATAGCACAATCGATTGTAGAAACCGATCAGCAAGTGTTTAAGAATAATCGAGCGATTACTTATGAGCAGTGGCTGGAATACCCAGATGGACGTAAGAGTTATTTTGAACTTCGGAAAGTGCCTTTTTACAGTAAAGATGGCCGCCATTTAGGTTTAGTGGGATTTGGCCGTGATATCACAGAACGTAAACGACATGAAGAGTCACTAGAGAAAGCCAGCCGCGATAAAACGACGTTTATCTCAACCATTAGTCATGAACTGAGGACACCGCTGAATGGCATTGTCGGATTAAGCCGAATGCTATTGGATACGCCGCTGAGGGAAGAACAACGTAAACATATGCAAACCATCCATGTCAGTGCCATTACATTAGGTAATATCTTCAATGATATTATCGATATGGATAAATTTGATCGTCGTAAACTAGAGCTATTTCCTGCGCCTCTTAACTTTGAAGAGTTTGTCGCCGAGATGGAAAGTTTATCAGCATTGATGGCTGAGCAAAAAGGATTGCGTTTTGATTTAGAACGCATGACAGAGCTCCCCGCTTGGGTTGAAGTCGATGCCACTCGCTTACGTCAGGTTCTCTGGAACCTGATGAGTAATGCGATGAAGTTTACTAAAGAGGGGGGGGTTATCATGAATGTCAGTGCTGAGCTGGAGGCTGAGCATGCTAACATCACCATGGAAATTGAAGATACGGGCATTGGTATTCCTGAAAAGGAGCTCGATAAAATTTTTGCCATGTACTATCAAGTGAAGTCCGGGAAAGATAACCTTCATGCTGTGGGAACTGGGATTGGTTTAGCCGTATCCCGTCAGCTCATTAATCTAATGGATGGCGATATTAGTGTAAGTAGTGAAGAAGGGTTTGGTAGCACCTTCACCGTCACGATTCGGGTCCCACTGGCTACTCCTCCCGTTTGCAGCCTTCCTCAACCAGAGCAGATGCGTAAGCTTAATATCTTTATGGTGGAAGATATCGAACTTAATGTCACGGTGGCTCGCTCTCTATTAGAAAGCCTTGGACACAGTGTGACGGTGGCAATGACTGGAGAAGAAGCCAAAGTCATGTTTAAACCTGAACAATTTGACTTGGTTTTTCTGGATATTCAGTTACCGGACATGAGCGGATTTGATATCGCCCATTATTATCGCCAAACGTATTCTCATCTTCCCCCCCTTGTAGCTTTGACTGCAAATGTCTTAAAAGATAAAAAAGAGTATATACGACAAGGCATGGATGAGGCGTTGAGCAAACCGCTTTCCGTTCAAGCGGTACAAGAAGTGCTGGCAAAAGTATTGGCACAACAGCCATTGGTTGAGAATACCTCCTCGCCAGTGATAGATCCTCCCTCATTGGCGAATCAAGAACTGTATAACCGCTTATTGGATCTCAGTATGTTAGAGTCATACATCGATATTGTCGGTCCTACACCTATGTTAGAAAGCATTCAAATGTTAGAAGACATGATGCCCGGCTATTTAGAGGTTTTGGACTCGAATATGGTGGCAAAAGATCAAGCGGGTATCGTGTCTGAAGCACATAAGATCAAAGGTTCTGCTGGCTCTATTGGTCTTAAACGAATTCAGAGTGTGGCACAAAAAGCACAATCGCCGGAAGCACCTGCTTGGTGGGAAAACATTACCGATTGGGTGGATGAAATAAAAAATGAGTATCTCAATGATATTCAGTTACTTAAACAGTGGTTAGCGCAAAGGAAATAATATGAACAAAAATAGCTTACTTTTCCTTACTTTTTTACTTTCGGCCTGTTCATCCTCCCCCGATGTTAACTGGCAGCACAGCAGTACTGGTATTTTTTCACAAACGGCTATCCAGCTAAAAAGTCACCTTTGGACGGATCAGATGCCTAAGGTTGCTGGCGATGATAATGTGGCTGAACCTAAGGCCACTGATAATGTAAATGGTACTTTAGTACTGGAAACGTCAGGGCAGTTACCTGCGGATTTAACCCTGCTTATGCTAGTGATTAAGCAAGGGAATGATATGTGGTCCATCCCTGCTTCGGAGCTAGAACTGCGTACCCCCAGTGATGATATTTGGGAAGTGGTATTTAAAAGTACAGCAGAATTGGATATTGAACGATTGGTCAGTGTTGCTCTTGGGGTGAGTGACAGCGAGGGTGAAACTTGGCTGGTTGAACATCAAGTGGTGATTGATAAAGTGTACTGAACGGAACGATAAGTAAAGCGTGGTTCTAAAAAGAAACAAAAAGCCTCGATATTACATATCGAGGCTTTTATTTATTCCAAGCTTATTATTCTGTGATATCACCACAGAAACGATAACCTTCACCATGAATCGTCGCAATAATCTCTGGTGTACCAGAGACGGATTCAAAGTGTTTACGAATACGACGAATCGTGACATCCACGGTACGATCGTGTGGTTTTAATTCACGCCCCGTCATTTTCTTTAATAGATCGGCACGAGTTTGGATTTTACCGGGGTTCTCACAAAAATGGAGTAGAGCTCGGAACTCAGAGCGAGGAAGCTTATAGCTGTCACCACTTGGACTCACCAGTGAGCGGCTATTAATATCCAACACCCAACCATTGAATTGGTAAGATTCAACGGAGCGTTTCTCTTCATGAGTTGAATTGGTATTCATTGAACGGCTGAGTAAGTTACGAGCACGAATGGTTAATTCACGAGGGTTAAAAGGCTTAGTGATATAATCATCTGCACCAATCTCTAGCCCTAAAATCTTGTCGACTTCGTTGTCTCGGCCAGTTAAAAACATTAAAGCTACATCCGCTTGCTCACGAAGTTCACGAGCGAGAAGTAGACCATTCTTACCTGGTAAATTGATATCCATGATCACCAAGTTAATTGGATTATCAGACAGTACATGGTGCATCTCTTCACCGTTACTGGCTTCAAAAACAGCGTATCCCTCTGCTTCAAAAATACTCTTTAGAGTGTTACGAGTCACTTGCTCGTCTTCAACGATAAGAATCTGCGGGGTTTGCATTGGCGGTACCTAAACTTGTGAAAAAAATGTGCTAATAGAATTCATTCTAGGCAAAAACATTAAATATGAGTAATTTTATGTTGATAATAACCCAAAGCTTTTTTAAAAATCATTACTTTGGATGCCCGCCATCCTTGGATATCACTAACCATTAAGCGCCATCACTTTTGGGGACTCTACTAGGCTGTGGGCGAATTCTATAATGTTAACAGCATGCTAACAACGCTCAAATGTTAATTCCAATCACTTTGTTGATTTATATCAAGAGTTGCAATGTAACAGATATGAATTTTAATAACGAGTTGTAAAGTATAATGATTGATAAGAAGCTCTGGCGAGCCTACGCCCAGATACGGTTTCATTTTTCAGCCCTGCCATTGAAAGCGGAATTTGCTGTCATCACGGCGTGGAACCCGAGAAGCTTACGCTTGTCAGATAATGAGAATCGACAGAAGAATCAGCATTTACAGCAATACCTGATCGGCTATGATTGGGTTGAATTTCTTGTCGGAGGTGAAGATTTTTGCTGGTATGAAGAGAGTTTCGCAGTGTGTATGCCACTGATTGAAGCTAAAAAGCTGGCGATGAAATTTGACCAGAATGCGATTTACTATGTCATTAATGATGAGCTAACCCTGCACGCTTGTGTGGGTGAGCAACGCTTGCATTTAGGCTCGTTATCAGAAAAAAGAAAATAAATGACACCTATCCACGAGAGCGGACATTTGACGGTGGTGAGGTTACTTGGATGAAGCCCAATAAGAATCATGGAGGAATGATGAAAGATATAACACCCGATCTATGCGATAAATATGAATCACAGGTTACCTTACTGGATCTCCCATTGCAGAATTTTGGAATGCGTCACGCGTTTTGGGGGCAAATTGTTACCGTACGTTGTTATCATGATAATGCAAAAATTAAGGAGGTGCTCGGTCAACCTGGCCATGGAAAAGTCTTGGTGGTGGACGGCCATGGTTCTTGCCAGAAAGCCCTTATGGGAGATCAAGTCTCTATTATGGCCATTGAAAATGGCTGGGAAGGCGTGGTGATTTATGGTGCCGTGCGTGATGTTGTTGAGATGTCTCAAATGGATTTAGGGGTAAAAGCTTTGGGCACCTCTCCTTTTCGTCCAGAAAAAAAGGGGGCGGGAGAAGTGAATGTGACGTTAACTATCCAGAATCAAATGATTTTACCCGGGGATTATCTCTATGCAGATTGGAATGGCATCTTATGTTCTAAACAGGCATTAGAGATCAATTAGAAGCGAAACCCGATACCCACTCCGATACCTTGTTGCCACTCTTGATAGTCAAGGGTGGCATGAAAATCCATGTTCTCAGATAAACGTAAACGGCTAGATAATTCTGCTGATAAACTGTCATGACGACGATTATCATCATCCATTTTCGTTGATGAATAGAGGGTACTTTTGAATAAAATTCGTTCATTCACTTTATAGCTAACGCCACTGAGAAAACCATTACTGCCGCCATTGATAGAAGAGTTAATTCTTGTACCGACATATAAATCAACATTGCGAAAAATATTATATGCATATCCACTGTTGATGACCCAGCTATCAAAGGCTTGGCTATTTGGCTCCGTGTAAATAAACAAAGAGTGCAGAGAATCGTTTTGTTCTGAAGGGAATGGAGGCAAAGAAGCGGCTGCCGTGCCAGTTGTGAGACACAGGAAAAATAGCGCAAATCGCGGATTCATTCTTTCCTCCTTTCTCTACTTTATTTTTAGCTAGATCAAGCCATCCATTCATTGGCTTGCAGAGTATAATTTAAGCATAAAATCCATTGGATTGCTGATAAAAAATACGAAATAGCTATAAAGTTATCATTTTGAACAGGGAGAGAGGAGAGGGATGAGTGGTGACTTATAGGTAATCAACGTCGACTTTTAGACGATTCGCTAGATGAAAATAAAAAAAAAGCATTTTTTCATTGACTCATGAATCCTAAATGGGGTAAACGTAGAGGCAGACAAATACACGAGTTTTTGAATATTTATGAATAACCGCAGCTTAGTAGTAATGACCACCACCATTATTATTACCGACACTACGCATGTTGGGGCAGGCTGCTGAGCGTAAAAATTCACAAAAAAAGGCCTGTATCCCAACCGGTACAGGCCTTTTTTTATACCTATTTTTTATGAGTTTGGAGGAAGGGATGCGAGTATTAAAGTTTGGTGGTTCATCGTTAGCGGACGCTGATCGTTTATTAAGAGTGGCGGACATTATTGCGAATAATGCTCAGCAGGAAGAGGTTGCGGTGGTGCTATCTGCCCCAGGGAAAACGACCAATAAATTAATTGCTGTGATCGATACGGCGTTGCGTAACGGAGATGCTGAACGCCAAATCATTGAATTAGAAGAGTCCTTTCAAATCTTATTCAATGATATTAAGGCAAAATTAGCTCATATTGACGGGGCGGCCTATGCTGAACAAGTAGCGAGTTCAATGGCTCAATTGCGTCAGTTTGTACATGGCATTCGCTTATTGGGAATGTGCCCAGATAATGTTAATGCGCGTATTATTAGTAAAGGCGAACGTATTTCAATTCAATTGATGAAAGCCGTTATTCAAGCCAAAGGATTATCGGCTAATTTAATTAACCCCGTTGATTACTTAGTTGCCAAAGGCGACTATCTGGAAGCGATGGTGGATGTTGAGAAATCCACTCAAAACTTTAAACAGTTCCCTCTCCCTGAAAAGCAAGTACACATTATGCCGGGGTTTACTGCAGGCAATAAGAAAGGTGAGCTGGTTTGTTTAGGGCGTAATGGTTCTGATTATTCTGCTGCGGTATTAGCGGCATGCTTACGCGCTGATTGTTGTGAGATCTGGACCGATGTTGATGGGGTTTATAACTGTGATCCTCGTTTGGTTGATGATGCTCGACTGCTTAAATCTCTGAGCTATCAAGAAGCGATGGAACTTTCTTATTTTGGCGCTTCAGTTCTTCACCCAAAAACCATCGCCCCGATTGCTCAATTCCAAATACCTTGCTTAATCAAAAACAGCTTTAACCCGCAAGGTGCGGGAACCTTGATTGGTCAAGATACCGGAGAAGATAAGTTAGCGATTAAAGGGATTACCACCCTCAATAACCTGACGATGGTTAACGTCTCTGGCCCCGGAATGAAAGGCATGGTCGGCATGGCAAGCCGCATTTTTGGTGCCATGTCGTCGGCGGGGGTTTCCATTGTCTTAATTACTCAGTCTTCGTCTGAATACAGCATTAGCTTTTGTATCGAAGCCGATGACAAACCTTTGGCTAAACAAGCGTTAGCTGAAGCTTTTGAATTAGAGCTCAAAGAGGGGCTGCTCGAACCTGTTGAGTTTATGAATGATCTTTCGATCATTACTCTCGTTGGGGATGGTATGCGCACTTCTCGTGGGGTGGCATCGCAGTTTTTCTCTTCTCTAACCGAAGCACATGTCAATATTGTGGCTATTGCGCAAGGCTCTTCAGAGCGTGCGATTTCAGCCGTGATTCCTGAAGATAAAGTCTCTTCTGCGATTAAAGCGTGTCATGAGAATTTATTTAATTCGAAGCACTTCCTCGATCTGTTTGTTGTCGGGCTTGGTGGTGTGGGTGGAGAGTTGGTTGATCAAATTTATCGACAACAAGCGAAACTGGCTGAAAAAGGCATTGTGATTCGGGTTTGTGGGTTGGCAAATAGCCAAGGGTTATTGCTCGACAGTAATGGATTACCTTTAGCCGATTGGCGCGATAGAATGAATGCAGCAACGGAAGGATTCTCATTGGAGCGTTTAACCGCATTGGTACAACGTAATCACATCATTAACCCCGTCTTGGTCGATTGCACTTCAAGTGAAGAGATCGCTCGTCAATATGCTGATTTTCTTGCCGCAGGTTTCCATGTGGTGACTCCGAATAAGAAAGCCAATACTGCTAGCATGGCTTATTATCAACAACTACGCGATGTGGCCAGACATTCTCGCCGTAAACTGATGTATGAAACAACGGTGGGAGCTGGCTTACCAGTAATTGAAAACTTGCAAAACTTGATTGCGGCGGGTGATGAATTAGAGAAGTTTAATGGTATTTTATCGGGTTCATTGTCCTTTATTTTTGGTAAATTGGATGAAGGACTAACGCTTAGCCAAGCCACAACGCTTGCCAAAGAAAAAGGCTTTACTGAACCTGATCCTCGTGATGATCTTTCTGGGATGGATGTGGCGCGTAAATTGTTAATCTTAGCGCGTGAAGCGGGCATGAAGCTTGAGTTATCGGATGTTAAGGTTGAGCAAGCATTGCCACCGAGTTTTGATGCCTCTGGTAGTATTGAGGAGTTTATGCTGCGTTTGCCTCAAGCAGATGAGTATTTTTCTTCCTTAGTAAATCAGGCCGCACAGCAAGGTAAAGTCTTGCGCTATGTGGGTGAAATTGCGGATGGTGAATGTCGAGTTCGTATTGCTATGGTCGATGAAAATGATCCTATGTTTAAGGTCAAAGAAGGGGAAAATGCGCTGGCCTTTTACAGCCGTTATTATCAGCCTATTCCACTGGTATTGCGTGGTTACGGTGCGGGCACTGAAGTCACTGCTGCGGGAGTGTTTGCGGATGTCATGCGCACTTTAGGTTGGAAATTAGGGGTTTAATGAATGAATTCAAGTGATATGAGTGTGGTCGTTTACGCTCCAGCCTCCATTGGTAACGTGAGTGTTGGATTTGATGTTTTAGGGGCTGCGGTCTCTCCGATGGATGGCACCTTGTTAGGGGATCGAGTATTAGTGAAAAAAGGGGATAGCCCTTTTTCACTACAAACGGCGGGGCGTTTTGTCAGTAAATTACCCACGGATCCTAAAGAGAATATTGTATATGACTGCTGGTGTGTCTTTGCTCGTGAGTTAGATAAAAAACAAGTGGCATTACAGCCTATTAGCATGACTCTAGAGAAAAACATGCCGATTGGTTCTGGGCTTGGTTCTAGTGCTTGTTCGATCGTGGCGGCACTCGATGCCCTAAACCGTTTTCATGGACAACCATTAAATGAGACAGAGTTATTGGCGTTAATGGGAGAAATGGAAGGAAAGATCTCCGGTGGTATTCACTATGACAATGTGGCTCCCTGTTATTTAGGCGGCTTGCAATTAATGTTGGAAGAACTTGGGATCATCAGCCAATCTGTACCGGGATTTGATGAGTGGTATTGGGTGATGGCGTATCCGGGGATAAAAGTCTCAACGGCCGAAGCGCGCGCAATTTTGCCTTCTCAGTATCGTCGTCAAGACATTATCGCTCATGGCCGCTATTTGGCAGGGTTTATTCACGCTTGCCATACTCAACAACCTGAATTAGCTGCAAAAATGATCAAAGACGTGATTGCTGAGCCCTATCGTGAGAAACTATTGCCCGGTTTTGCTCAAGCTCGCCAATATGCAGCCTCTGCTGGCGCTCTTGCTACCGGAATCTCAGGAAGTGGACCAACGCTGTTTAGCGTATGCAAAGAAAAAGAGGTTGCTGAGCGTGTTGCTCGGTGGCTTGAACAACATTACGTACAAAATGAAGAAGGATTCGTGCATATTTGTCGTCTTGACAAGCAGGGTTCGAAAGTGACAGGAAGTGAGCTATGAAGCTGTACAATATAAAAGAAAATGATGAACAAGTTTCCTTTGGACAAGCGGTTCGCCAAGGGTTAGGACGCAATCAAGGCCTATTTTTCCCATCAGAATTACCGATGCTTGAAGATATTGATGCTCTGTTAGAGGAAGATTTTATTTCTCGGAGCAGCAAAATTTTATCCGCTTTGATCGGGGATGAACTTCCTGCTGAGCAGGTAAAGCAATTAGTTAACAATGCGTTTCAGTTTCCCGCTCCCATTAAAGCCGTTAAAGAGGGCGTTTACGCGCTTGAGCTTTTTCATGGCCCAACACTGGCTTTTAAAGATTTTGGTGGGCGCTTTATGGCTCAGTCATTGGCGGCGGTTTCTAACGGTGGAAAAATTACCATTTTAACCGCAACATCCGGTGATACGGGGGCTGCGGTTGCTCATGCATTTTATGGTATGCCTGATATTGATGTGGTGATTTTATATCCCAAAGGGAAAATTAGTCCATTGCAAGAAAAGCTGTTTTGTACCTTAGGTCAAAATATTCATACAGTTGCGGTTAATGGTGATTTTGATGCTTGCCAGGCACTTGTTAAACAAGCCTTTGATGATGCTGAACTGCGTCAGCAAATCGGGCTAAACTCGGCCAACTCTATCAATATCAGTCGTTTAATGGCGCAAATTTGTTACTACTTTGAAGCTGCGGCTCAAATGAGTAAACAAGAGCGAGAAAATCTCGTTGTGAGTGTGCCAAGTGGTAACTTCGGGAACTTAACCGCTGGTTTATTGGCTAAAGCTCTAGGGCTTCCAATCAAACGCTTTATCGCTGCAACCAATGCCAATGATACGGTGCCTCGTTATTTAGACACAGGGCGTTGGGAGCCAAAACCAACGGTTGCAACAACGTCAAATGCAATGGATGTCAGCCAGCCCAATAACTGGCCTCGTATTGAAGAGCTCTGCCGCTTAAAAGAGTGGGGGTTGGAAACTTTAGGCAAAGGAGCGGTATTGGATGATCAGAGTGCAGAATCGGTTAAGGAACTTAACCAACTGGGGTATCTCTGTGAGCCACATGGTGCGATTGCTTATCGAGTGTTAAATGAGCAACGAAAAGATGGAGAAACTGGGTTGTTCTTATGTACCGCACATCCGGCTAAGTTTAAAGAAGTTGTGGATGAAATCCTCGATACCGATATTGAACTGCCTGCTCCATTAGCAAAACATGCAGCCATGGAACTCCTTTCTGTTGACTTAGAGAATGACTTTACGGCTTTAAGAGCTTTATTGGTAAAGCTCTCATAACGTAACCCATTTGCTCTTCCATATAAAAAGCGGTGCTGATCAGCACCGCTTTTCGTTATTTGAACCAACGCCAGATTTGGATTGGGTGTTGGTTTTACTGAAAATTATAGAGATTCAGTAAAAGTACGAGCGATAACGTCGCGTTGCTGTTCTGGGGTTAGAGAGTTAAAACGAACCGCATAGCCTGAAACACGAATGGTCAATTGTGGGTATTTCTCTGGGTGCGCCACCGCATCTTCTAGCGTTTCACGTTTCAGGACATTGACGTTAAGGTGTTGGCCACCTTCAATGCGAGGAGCGGTTTCAATGGCAACTTCGCGGCTTTCATAATCACCAAATTCGCTGATGGCGACAACTTGATCGGCTTCATAGCCAGCGACGGCTGCAATGCAACGCGCTTCATTTTTTTCGTTGTCGATTAGCCAAATTGAGTTAAGTAGGTCATCATTTGCTGCTTTGGTGATTTGGATACCTTGGATCATTACTGTCTCCTTGCCCACTGAATGTGGTGTTATTGGTGTTAATTTTCAAAACTTGTTGAGTTGGGTATTATATACCTAATATCCTTAAGTGAAGTATTGATTTAGGTCAAAAAACAACAAAAAACCATTCTTTTGTTAAGGGGATAAATTTGATTTCAATCAATAAATCCTTTAAAAACAATAGATGAATAAAATATTTGAATTATTAAATAATTTTTTAATCTGTTTTTGTTGTAATTTTACTACATTTTAGTGCTTGGTTATTATGCATAAATCGACAGATCAGTCAGTTAGGAAATTAATGTGAAAGTAGAAAGTGATAAAATGACAAATAATCAGAACGGGTCTGAAGAGAAATTTTTTGGTGCACATGTTTCTGCCGCGGGTGGCGTTGATCAAGCCCCTATTCGCGCCAAGCAGATCGGAGCAACAGCCTTTGCGTTGTTTACCAAAAATCAGCGGCAGTGGGGAGGAAAACCTCTGGATGAACAAACGATTCGAGCTTTCAAATTACATTGTCAGCAACTAGGATTTTCAGCTCAGCATATTTTACCACACGACTCTTACCTCATTAATTTAGGCGCTCCGGAGCAAGACAAATTGGCTAAGTCTCGCCAAGCCTTTATTGAAGAAATGCGACGTTGTCAGCAGCTTGGTCTTCATTTGCTCAATTTTCATCCTGGAAGCCATCTAAAACAGATCTCGGAAGCCCAGTGTCTGGCGACGATAGCGGAATCGATCAATCAGGCACACCAAGCGGTGCCAGAGGTGATTGCCGTGATTGAGAATACCGCAGGACAGGGAAGTAATTTAGGTTGGCGCTTTGAACACTTGGCTGAAATTATTGAGCAAGTCGATGATAAGTCACGAGTTGGTGTCTGTTTGGATACCTGCCATACCTTTGCGGCTGGTTATGATTTACGTACGCCAGTTGCTTGTGAGGAGACCTTTGCACAGTTTGAGAAAATGGTTGGTATGCACTATTTAAGAGCAATGCACATTAATGACTCAAAATCAAAGCTAGGCAGTCGAGTGGATCGACATCACTCATTAGGGCAAGGTGAAATTGGTTGGGCGTGTTTTGAATACATAGCAAAAGATCCTCGTTTTAATGGGATACCTTTGATTCTTGAGACGATTGATCCAGATTTATGGCCCAAAGAGATTGAAACCTTAAAAAGATTTCATCGTGGTGACACATTTTTAGAGTAGTTTCACAAACTTGGCATCCTTTTTTCATTACGATTCGCTAAAGAGTTGTTAGAAGGATGCCATCATGCGTGCACTTATGTCTTTATCTGTTAATCAAGCTAGTCAAGCTACCACTCCTCGCATGCCGGTACCGAATCGACATGTGAAAGGGCAAGGTCATCATCGTGTGCCACAACCCAGTAAGCACAGCAAATAGAAAAAGGGGCTACCTCAATGATTGAATGTGGTTATCCGCATGACAGTAACACCCAGTAGAAAAGAAATGGTTCCGTTCCTGACGCTTGAGGTGATTCAAGGTATACTTCTTTTTTCAAGTGATCAGGAGCGTTTATGACTCAGTCAGTCGTTTGGCACGATGTTATTGGTGCCGAGAAACAACAACCCTATTTTCAGCAAACGTTACAATTTGTTGAGGCAGAAAGGCAGGCTGGAAAAATTATTTATCCGCCCGCGAAAGATGTCTTTAATGCTTTTCGTTTGACGGAATTTAATCAAGTGAAGGTGGTGATTCTTGGCCAAGATCCTTACCACGGGCCGAACCAAGCACATGGCCTTTGTTTTTCTGTGCTTCCGGGAGTGAAAACACCCCCTTCGCTTGTCAATATCTATAAAGAGCTGGCTCAGGATATACCGGGTTTTCAGATTCCGAACCATGGTTATTTAAAAAGCTGGGCTGAGCAGGGGGTGCTATTACTGAATACGGTACTAACGGTCGAACAAGGTAAAGCGCACTCTCATGCCAATAGTGGCTGGGAAAAGTTTACGGATCGGGTGATTGATGTATTGAATCAACAAAGAGAAGGTATTGTTTTTCTGCTTTGGGGTTCCCATGCACAAAAGAAAGGTGCCATGATCAATCGCCAACGACATCATGTTTTGACCGCGCCACACCCTTCTCCTTTATCTGCTCACCGAGGTTTTTTAGGCTGTAAACATTTTTCGATGACAAATCATATTCTTACTCAACAAGGAAACCCTGTAATTGATTGGCAACCCAGTCTAGATTGATGTTTTTCGACCAGCATCAAAGCGCGTATCCTGATCCTCCTATAGACTTGTACTATCATTCCCTAAAGTGAATTGGGGAAAAAGCTATATAGAGAGAAAGACAATGATGATAGAAAGGATACAACGCGAACATGGATACATGGCACGTTTACTCGCTATATTACGTGACAAGCTACAGTTACTTAAAGTTGAAAAATCAGTAAATTATAGCTTAATAAAAGAGATAGTTGATTACTTAGGTAGTCACTCTGAAGCCATTCATCATCCCAAAGAAGATATCATTTATCGCTACTATATTGAGCATTATGCACAAGAACCCACAATTGATAATTTGGAGAAGGAACACCTTCAATTAGCGGAGCAAACCCAAAGCTTTCTCAATTTAATTGACATGATTTTGCAAGATGCGGTTGTTCCCCAAGCGCTCTTTATTGATCAATTAGAGGCGTTTATTGAAACCCAGCTCCATCATTTAGAATTAGAGGATAAATCGGTACTCCCGTTGATTAACCAAACATTTAGTATCTCTGACTGGCAAAAAGTCGAAGCTCAATGGACCAATAATGAAGATGATCCGGTTTTCGGAGAGACGATTGCTGAACGTTTTTCTCAATTGGCCCGTCGAGTGAGAAAAAGCAACGCGGAAAGTATCTAGCCGTTCAATAAAGAAAGTAAAAAGGAAAAGCATCTTTTGTTCGATGCTTTTCTTAATCCTACAGTTTGATGTTTTCTAATTCTAAGCAGATATCCATATCCAGTAATTCTTTCTCTAGGCGCTTTTTATCGCGGATGGCCTCGATTTCTCGCCACATACGTTTTACCGGTTTGGTCCGGAGTGCTCGGGCTTTGGTTATTTCCATGTCCAAAAGCTGATCAAAGTGCAAGTCATCCATAAGCAAGCCTCATTGTTGTCATCATCCCGTGAGAGCTATTTAGATAGCATAACTGGCTTAAATTTAACTATGATTTATTTCTCATTTATGATCTTTTTGTGATGGTTAACTTTTTTTTCTGCGCCATTTCACATTTTTCGTTCATTTCCTGTATAAAAAGCGACCATAAAATTAACGCAAACGTTTTTATTGGCGATTTTTTCCTGTTAATAGGCTGTTATGATAAATGGCTGGAATGAGCTGTTGCTGTCTTTTTGAACGTTTGAGTCAAAAGGATGACTTTTTCCTGACAATTTATCGTTGAGCTCCTTGGAATCGCTTGCTTGACAGACGATGCGCCTGCCCTTGTTCCGTGGTACTTTTCTGGTGGCTTATTAATCTGCATTGTTTGTTTTTTGTGTCTATATTGTTTTGCTTTTGCTCTTTAAATGGTCGGATTTGTGTTAATGGATGGTAACTTTATAGTAAAAAATAACAAAGAAATGGTTATAATTGCATATTGATTTTTGGTGGTTCAGGTTGCATTATCCGCCAGTCAAAAAAATCGCTGCATTATTCAACTAACTGGATCCGCGTTGAATTACCGTAAAGACATCCCATAACACTGATAATTTTTCGGGATATTTATAGATCTTTACGGTGTTAGCTTTGACTAAAATCAGCGCATCACTCTATGAGAGGTTCTTGTGACAGACTTAATTAACTTAATGAATGACCTGCTTTGGGGGTCAATTCTTGTTTATCTTTTGGTGGGAGTCGGGATTTATTTCACCTTTCGATTGGGCTTTATCCAATTTCGCCACTTTGGGCATATGTTCAGCGTGCTCAGAAACAGTCGTAAATCAGACAGTTCTGGCATCTCTTCTTTTCAGGCTTTGTGTACCAGCTTAGCCGCTCGAGTCGGAACCGGAAATATGGCGGGGGTGGCCGTTGCCTTAACGCTAGGCGGCCCCGGTGCTATTTTCTGGATGTGGATGACAGCGATGCTTGGTATGGCTACTTCATTTGCGGAAAGTACTTTAGCCCAGCTCTATAAAACTCGTGATAAGGATGGTAACTACCGTGGTGGGCCTGCTTATTACATGGAAAAAGGATTAGGAATGCGCTGGATGGGCGTATTGTTTTCTATTTTCCTTATTATTGCGTTTGGGCTTGTCTTCAACGCGGTGCAAGCTAACTCTATCTCTAGTGCGATGAATACGGCATTTGGTTTTGAACCTTTGCATGTTGGGATTGTGATTGTCCTGCTTTCTTCGTTTGTCATTTTTGGCGGTATTCGCAAGATTGCTCGCACTGCTGAGCTGATTGTTCCTTTTATGGCTCTTGCCTATATTGTTATTGCGTTGGCTGTTGTGTTTATCAATATTGATAAGCTGCCCGCTGCCATTAACTTGATCTTTAGAAGCGCATTTGGTTTAGAACAGGCGGCTGCGGGAGGAATTGGTTACGCGATTGCTCAAGCAATGATTAATGGCGTTAAACGGGGTCTTTTCTCGAATGAAGCGGGTATGGGTTCCGCTCCAAATGCGGCTGCTTCGGCAACGCCTTATCCTCCTCATCCCGCTTCTCAAGGTTATGTTCAAATGCTTGGGGTTTTTGTCGATACGATCGTTATCTGTTCGGCAACGGTGGCCATTATTTTGATGTCTGGTGAGTATGTTCCTCACGGAGAAATTACGGGTATTGAGCTCACTCAGCGGGCATTAAGCTCACAAGTCGGGGATTGGGGAAGTATTTTTGTCGCTTTTGCAATATTCTTCTTTGCCTTTACATCCATTATCGCTAACTACTCTTATGCTGAGACAAATCTGATCTTCCTTGAGCATAATAATAAAAAGGGGTTGGTGGTCTTTCGAATCATTGTGCTGGGTATGGTGATGTTTGGATCTCTGGCGACCTTGCCGGTTGTCTGGTCAATGGCTGACGTTTCGATGGGGCTGATGGCGATTGTCAACTTAGTGGCTATTTTGCTGTTGTCAGGCATTGTTGTTAAGTTGGCGAAAGACTATAACCGCCAGCTTAAAGCGGGCAAACTACCCACTTTTGATGCGAATGATTATCCGGAGTTAAAATCTCAACTAGAAGAGGGTATTTGGGATAATAATAAATCCCAATAGAGATCCTCGATGTGAAAGATAGGGAAAGCCATGCAGACAACGCATGGCTTTTTTTGTAGGCTAGAAGCTGCTCAATAATAAAAAGATAGGATATAACGATGCTGATTGTGGTTTCCCCAGCGAAAACATTGGATTATGAATCTCCGTTACCCACTCAAACCTACACGCAACCCGAGTTAATAGAACATTCGCAAGCCTTAGTTGAGGTTTGCCGCCAGTTAACGCCCGAGGACATTGCCGGTTTAATGAAGGTGAGTGATAAAATAGCGGGGTTGAACGTCGCTCGTTTTGCTCAGTGGAGTGAAACCTTTACCTTGGAAAATGCTCGCCAAGCCATTTTTGCCTTCAAGGGCGATGTGTATACCGGGCTCGATGCTGAAACGTTGAATGAGGATGCGTTAGTTTTTGCACAGCAGCATTTACGGATGCTTTCCGGCCTATATGGCTTGTTAAAACCGTTAGATTTGATGCAACCTTATCGGTTAGAAATGGGAACCAAGTTGGTAAATCCACGCGGTAGTAACTTGTACCAGTTTTGGGGAGAGATTATTACCGATAAGCTGAATGAAGCGATTCAAGCGCAAGGGGATAATGTATTAATTAACCTAGCCTCTAATGAATATTTTAAGGCCGTGAAAGTTAACCATCTGGATGCTCAGGTTGTGACTCCTATCTTTAAGGATTGTAAGAAGGGGCAATATAAAATCATCAGTTTTTATGCGAAAAAAGCTCGAGGTATGATGGCTCGCTACATTATAGAAAATCAAATTTCTTCCGTACAAGCACTCACTCAGTTTGATGTTGATGGCTATTATTTTGTTGAGCAAGAATCAACCCCAACAGAGCTGATATTCAAACGTGAAGAGCAGTGAGGTGCAATGATGTGGTCGTGGATATTACATGTGATTGCTCGTTATGATGCGTGGTGCCAGCAGTTGGGGTTGACTCCTGAACAAAAACGCAGTTGTGTCCCTTACCGACAAGATCCTTCTCATGATGATGACGTCTCATCTCGGACTCAGTAAACCTGCTTATCGGCTGTTTGATACACACTGCCATCTTGATCTTTCCCCATTTCCGATCACATTAGAAAGTGAACTGGGGTTAGCTCAAAAGCGAGGGGTTGAGCGTTTTCTCATTCCCAGTGTGGGCCCACAAAATTGGGCTACGGTTGAACGATTAGCTCAACAGCATGTAAATAGCTTTTATTATGCGTTAGGTATCCATCCTCATTTTTTACCTTCGCAGGCACCTCACTCACTGTTTTCTCTGTTAGAAGCTTATTTATCTCAGTCTGGTAAGGCTTGCATAGCGGTTGGAGAGTGTGGATTAGATGCGACGATCAGTGATTCTGCTCAGCATCAAGAAACCATTTTGAAAGGGCAGTTAGCTATCGCACAAAGTGCTCGACTTCCCGTGGTACTGCATAGCCGAAAAACGCACAACCGTTTATTGCAGATCATCAAACAGTCACGTTTTACTCAAGGTGGCGTTATTCACGCTTTCAGTGGTAGTGAACAAGAGGCGAAACAGTTTATTGCGTTAGGATTTATGCTTGGCGTTGGCGGCGTCATTACTTATCCGAGAGCCAATAAAACGCGGCGAGCAGTAGCGGCCCTACCGCTTGAGCATCTCGTGTTGGAAACCGACTCTCCTGATATGCCACTGTGTGGATTTCAAGGGCAAACCAATACCCCAAGCCAGTTACCTTTGATACTGGATGAACTTGCCAGTCTTAAACAGCAAGCTCCCAATGATGTCGCTCATATGATTTGGGAAAATAGCCATCGATTATTTAATTTGCCCTTTTAGCTTTACCTGACTTCTTTGTTAGCTATTCTTTGTGAAAGAAAGCGGAAGAAAATGTAGCTTTTATTCCTGTTAAAGATAAATTTAGTGATATTCATCACATAAATATGTGAATGTATTGTTGTTCTTATAATAAAGTGTGAAGAAGACAGTACTTTATCTTTTAGGGGTTGAGTATAATCGCTTCGCTTTTGAGCTCCATTTTGTAACACGCCAACATTTAACTTATAAGGAAGTCATAAACTATGAGCCTGTTTATGAGCCTAATCGGTATGGCTGTACTACTTGCTATCGCAGTACTACTGTCATCAAACCGTAAAGCTATCAATCTCAGAACCG
The DNA here is from genome assembly GCF_900167345.1 of Vibrio cincinnatiensis DSM 19608. GTDB lineage: Bacteria > Pseudomonadota > Gammaproteobacteria > Enterobacterales > Vibrionaceae > Vibrio > Vibrio cincinnatiensis. The sequence continues at coordinate 90,071 of NZ_FUXB01000005.1, forward strand.
TGGGTGGTGCTTTTGCTATCCAATTTTCATTGGGAGCATTTATTCTTTATGTTCCTTGGGGTCAAGAGCTACTACGTGGCTTCTCTGACGCAGTATCAAACGTGATTAACTATGGTAACGATGGTACTGGATTTTTATTTGGCAACTTAGTGAACTTTTCCGTTGAAGGTCTCGGCTTTATTTTTGCCTTTAAAGTCCTTCCAACACTTATTTTCTTCTCAGCGCTTATCTCTGTTCTGTATTACATCGGTGTGATGCAGTGGGTCATCCGTATTTTAGGTGGTGGCCTTCAAAAAGCCTTAGGCACTTCTCGTGCGGAATCTATGTCAGCGGCCGCGAATATTTTCGTTGGGCAAACAGAAGCTCCTTTAGTGGTACGCCCATTTGTACCCAAAATGACTCAATCAGAGTTATTTGCGGTTATGTGTGGTGGTTTAGCTTCTATCGCTGGTGGTGTACTGGCTGGTTATGCCTCAATGGGCGTTAAAATTGAGTACTTGGTTGCCGCATCGTTCATGGCGGCACCGGGTGGCCTGCTGTTTGCAAAAATTATCATGCCAGAAACCGACAAGCCCGTTGATCAGATCGAAGGGATTGAAGCGGCAGAGAATGAAAAGCCAGCGAACGTCATTGACGCGGCAGCGGGTGGTGCTTCGGCAGGTTTACAATTAGCGCTTAACGTTGGTGCTATGTTGATTGCCTTTATCGGCCTAATTGCACTTATCAATGGTATGCTTGGTGGAATTGGTGGTTGGTTTGGTATGCCTGAGCTGACACTGGAGATGATTCTTGGCCTTATCTTTGCCCCTCTTGCCTTCCTACTTGGTGTGCCATGGGCTGAAGCCCAAGTGGCGGGTGAGTTTATCGGGCTAAAAACCGTTGCTAACGAATTTGTGGCTTACTCACAGTTTGCTCCCTATTTAGGTGATGCTGCGCCGGCAGTATTGACGGAGAAAACCAAAGCCATCATTTCTTTCGCATTGTGTGGCTTTGCAAACTTATCCTCTATCGCTATTTTGTTGGGAGGCTTGGGTAGCTTAGCGCCTTCACGCCGTGGTGATATCGCACGAATGGGGATTAAAGCGGTTATCGCTGGTACTCTGTCCAACTTGATGGCGGCGACCATCGCAGGCTTCTTCCTCTCTTTCTAATTGTTAGGAACTGAGTTTATAGACGCCAAATCCGATTCCCCCGTAGCAACGTCTTGTTACGGGGGAATCGTTGTTTTTTAGGCTCATGGAAACATGATAGGGCACGGTTATTTTGAGATACAAACCGTTTGCTCTCTCTATGGTGCTATAGTTTTATGAGTAACCGCTATAGCATGTAGAAAATGAAGCGACACTGATGTCGATGCTTGATGAGAATTGTTGCATTAAGCAAGGGGTAAATGATTTGCCCTAGAGAGACACCGCAATCGTTGATTGTTGTGCCATATCTAATTGGTACTGTGCGGTGACAAGGATAGCAATTGGTGTCATACACCGAGTCTTCAAGGAACCAAGTCCGTTCATTTTGTGGCTATTTAGTCGGAAAACTAAGTAGTGAACTCATTGAATATATTGATCGGAGATAGAAATGAGCGATTTAAAAGCGGCAGCCCTACGTGCACTGAAATTAATGGATTTAACGACATTAAATGATGACGACACGGATGCAAAGGTCATTCAACTTTGTCATGATGCGAAAAGCTCGGTTGGTAATACGGCAGCGATTTGTATTTACCCTCGCTTTATTCCTATTGCTAAGAAGACCCTTCGTGAGCAAGGAACCCCAGAAATCCGTATTGCTACGGTAACGAACTTCCCTCATGGTAATGATGATATTGAGATTGCTGTTGCGGAAACCAAAGCGGCGGTTGCCTATGGTGCTGATGAAGTAGATGTCGTTTTCCCTTATCGAGCTCTGATTGCTGGTAATGAGCAAGTCGGTTTTGATTTAGTCAAAGCGTGTAAGGAAGCCTGTGGCGAACAAGCACTGTTAAAAGTTATTATTGAAACTGGGGAGCTAAAAGAAGAAGCCCTTATTAAAAAAGCTTCGCAAATCAGTATTGAAGCGGGTGCTGATTTTATTAAAACCTCAACAGGAAAAGTACCGGTTAATGCAACACCTGAATATGCACGAATGATGCTTGAGGTAATTCGTGATATGGGTGTATCCGAGACGGTCGGATTTAAACCTGCCGGTGGCGTTCGAACAGCGGAAGAAGCGGCACTGTATTTAGCGATGGCCGATGAACTCTTAGGGGATCATTGGGTCGATAGCCGCCATTATCGCTTTGGGGCATCTAGCCTACTCACCAACCTACTCAATACATTGGAAGTTTCAGACCAAAAAGCAGATCCAACGGCTTACTAAGTCTCAGACTTGTCTATAGGTGGCGTTCAGCGCCACCTAAATTCTCTATATACGATTTAGACCATGGCTCTTATTGAGAGCTTGGGAGGGACCTATGTCTTCATCTAATGCATTTTTACCGCAAGAAATCATTCGTAGAAAGCGCGATGGCGAAACGTTAAGCCGAGAAGAGATCAACTTTTTTATTCAGGGGGTCGCTAACAATACGGTTTCAGAAGGGCAAATTGCCGCGTTTGCGATGGCTATTTTTTTTCGAGAAATGACGATGTCTGAACGCATTGCCTTAACATGTGCCATGCGAGATTCTGGAATGGTGATCGATTGGACACCGATGGCATTCAATGGGCCCGTCGTTGATAAACATTCGACGGGTGGGGTCGGTGATGTGACTTCACTGATGCTTGGCCCTATGGTTGCAGCCTGTGGGGGTTATGTACCAATGATTTCCGGACGAGGGTTGGGACACACCGGTGGAACGCTGGATAAGTTGGAATCTATCCCTGGCTATAACATTATGCCGAGTAATGCGTTATTTGGTCAGGTAACCAAGCAAGCGGGTGTCGCCATTATTGGTCAAACTGGCAATTTGGCCCCAGCAGATAAACGCATTTATGCCACTCGGGATGTGACTGCGACGGTTGATAATATTTCCTTGATCACCGCTTCTATTTTATCGAAGAAACTTGCCGCAGGGCTGGATTCATTAGTTATGGATGTCAAAGTGGGAAGCGGAGCATTCATGCCAACCTACCAAGCCTCTGAAGAACTCGCTAAATCCATTGTTGCTGTAGCGAATGGGGCGGGTACGAAAACGACGGCTATTTTGACTGATATGAATCAAGTTCTGGCTTCTTCGGCGGGGAATGCGGTTGAAGTTCGTGAAGCTGTGCGCTTCTTAACGGGAGAGTATCGTAATCCTCGCTTATTCGAAGTCACAATGGCTTCGTGTGCGGAGATGTTGGTTTTAGCAAAATTGGCTGAGAATACAACTCAAGCTCGCACTAAGCTACAAGCTGTACTGGATAATGGGCAAGCTGCGGATCGTTTTGGAAAGATGGTGGCAGGTCTTGGTGGCCCTACTGACTTTGTCGAACATTACGATCGCTACCTTGAACAGGCTGACATTATTCGCCCTGTTTACGCCAAGCAAAGTGGCCTTGTTTCAGCCATGGATACTCGTGCGATTGGTATGGCTGTGGTTGAGATGGGTGGAGGACGCCGTGTGGCTAATGATCTCATTGATTATGCGGTTGGTTTTGATCAGTTTATTCGCCTAGGTGAGCGTGTTGATACTAAAACCCCTTTAGCCATGATTCATGCCCGCAATGAAGAGCAATGGGAAAGAGCGGCTCACGCGGTACAAGAAGCGATCACCATCGGTGGCGATTATCAAGCAACGCCAGAAGTTTACCGCCAGATCCGTTCTGAAGATGTGTAAGTTTGGGTAAGGAAAGAGTGATGAAAAGAACCTTTATTTTAGTTTTAGATTCGTTTGGGATTGGTGCTGCGCCCGATGCTGAAAAATTTGGTGACATTGGCGCGGATACGTTAGGTCATATCGCCGAGCAATGCCAGTTGGGGAACGCTGATAATGCTGAGCGTCAAGGGCCGTTAACGCTACCCAATCTCTCTAAATTAGGGCTGGCAATGGCGCATAAAGAAGCCACCGGCCAGTTTGCACCGGGATTGGATCAACACGCTGATATTATCGGTGCCTATGGGCATGCCGCAGAGCTTTCTTCCGGTAAAGATACCCCATCGGGGCACTGGGAAATTGCTGGTGTACCCGTTTTATTTGAGTGGGGTTACTTTAGCGATAAACAAAATAGCTTTCCTAAAGCCTTAACCGATCGCATTCTGGAGCGTGCTGGTCTGGATGGTTTTCTAGGTAATTGCCATGCTTCGGGGACACAGGTGTTGGATGATCTGGGTGAAGAGCATATGAAAACGGGAAAACCGATTTTTTATACATCGGCGGATTCCGTATTCCAGATTGCCTGTCATGAAGAGACGTTTGGTTTAGAACGTTTATTGGATCTGTGCCAGATAGCTCGTGAAGAGCTGGCTGATTACAATATTGGCCGAGTGATTGCTCGCCCGTTTATTGGCGCAGGAAAAGGGCAATTTGAACGAACAGGGAATCGTCGAGATCTCTCTGTTGAGCCGCCTTCTGCGACCGTATTACAGAAATTGGTGGAAGAAAAACAAGGGCAGGTGATTTCGATTGGTAAAATTGCCGATATTTATGCGCACTGTGGTATTACCAAAAAAGTGAAAGCCACGGGAATTCCTGCCCTGTTTGATGCTACCGTTGAGCAAATTCAGCAAGCGGGTGATAACACCCTCGTTTTTACTAACTTTGTTGATTTTGATTCTGCCTATGGACATCGTCGTGATGTCGCAGGTTATGCTGCCGCACTGGAATATTTTGATCGACGCTTACCAGAAATTCTTGCCCATATGCAAGATAATGATGTGTTAATACTCACGGCTGATCACGGTTGTGATCCTACTTGGCCGGGCACAGACCATACTCGTGAATACATTCCTGTGCTTGTTTTTGGTCCAAATGTGATTCCGGGTTCGTTAGGGCTTCGGAAGTCCTTTGCGGATATTGGGCAAAGTATTGCACATTACTTTGGCCTATCGGCGATGGATTATGGGCAAAACTTTTTATAGCCGCCCATTCGTCATAAAATTAAGATGAACCAAAGGATAACCCAACCGATTGGGTTGGGTTACTCTAAAAACCTTTATCGCATCTTTTTAGCTGAGTCTTAGCTAATGATGGTGAGATAAACGCAATATAGGAAATACAAACATGGCAACTCCACATATCAATGCTCAGTTGGGTGATTTCGCAGACGTTGTACTTATGCCTGGTGATCCACTACGGGCAAAATTTATCGCTGAAACTTTTCTTGACGATGTCGTACAAGTCTGTGATGTCCGTAATATGTTTGGTTATACAGGAACCTATAAAGGTCGGAAAGTCTCTGTCATGGGGCATGGTATGGGAATCCCATCTTGCTCTATCTATGTGACAGAGTTGATTAAAGACTTTGGGGTGAAAAAAATTATCCGTGTCGGTAGTTGTGGCGCAGTGAATGAAGAGATTAAAGTCCGTGATGTTGTTATTGGTATGGGCGCGTGTACTGATTCCAAAGTGAATCGTATACGCTTCAAGGATCACGATTTTGCCGCTATTGCGGATTACAAAATGGTGAAAGCCGCAGAAGAAGCAGCGAAAGCACGCGGCATTGATGTGAAAGTCGGTAACTTATTTTCAGCTGAACTTTTCTATACTCCTGATCCAGACATGTTTGATGTGATGGATAAATATGGCATTGTTGGGGTTGAGATGGAAGCCGCTGGTATTTATGGGGTTGCTGCGGAATACGGTGCTAAAGCATTGGCTATCTGTACAGTGTCAGACCATATTAAGACGGGTGAACAAACCACCTCAGAAGAACGCCAGAACACCTTTAATGAGATGATAGAAATTGCGCTTGATTCCATTCTTATTAGTGATCAACCCAACTTCTAATGTTTGTTTAAAAAGAGAAAGCCTCAGCCAGTGCTGGGGCTTTTTAGTGCACATTTTTTAGCAACCAATTTTCTCTTGGGAGTGTGGTTTTAAATTGGCGGCGAAGTAATAAAGTTATCAATACTCCACTGATAAAACTCATTAAAAGCATCAGATACATGTAACGATCACTTTTTCGGTAGTGATGATCGGAAATTGCTGTCACTTTACCCGTTTCAAAGGTGAGGCGAACAAAACCAATAATGTTCCCATCGTGTAATACTGGCTCAACCAATTGTTGACGACCAATACTCGCTGTTTGTAGTGGAGTATCTAATCCCAAAACTTCGCGTACACTGAGCGCTGAATCGCTGGCAGCCAGTTTTACCCCTTCAGCATCATAAATCGTCGCATCAAAGACTAAACGCTCCTGAGCTAATTGATTCGTCAGTGCGAGCAAGCGTTCTTGATCTTGTTCTGCCAGCATCGTACTGGCAGACAGGGAGGCTTGGTTGATCAAAACCTTAGTGAGGGTCTCTAATTGTTTGGCCTGAATTCGTTCGTTACCTTTGCTGATCACCACACTGTTTTGAATGGTGATGAAAAACATCACTACTAATAACACCATAGTTAGGCCACGTAACACGACACGAAAGGAAAAAAGTGAGCCATCCATAGACAATTAACCTGAAAAATTACACCGACTTCATATTGAGACTTGCGTTTTCAAATTGCAATAGGGTAACGTCTTGTAATCATAATAAAGGAACTTGGACATGGACGCTGTAAAAACGCTGCTAATTAGAAAACACACCACTCTACTTAATCGTCTTCCTGAAACTCGTTTTTCAACTCAATTAGATAAAACTAAAGCAAACTGGATCGTGTTTGCCGAATATTTAACGCCGAAGCAATTTGAAGATATCGATTTTTTCACAGGGCAATACAATGCGATTGTTGAAACTTGGAAAGTTGGGCCTTATGACGTTGCCTTAATGGCGGGAGAACTTTCTCGTGAGCATGAAACCATCTTGCAAAATTTAGATCTTGATTATGCACGAATTGATGAAGTGCCGGATCTTTCTAAACCGGGCTTAATCGTATTTGATATGGACTCTACCGCCATTCAAATTGAATGTATCGATGAAATTGCCAAACTTGCGGGCGTGGGGGATGAGGTTGCGGAAGTGACTGAGCGAGCCATGCAAGGAGAGTTGGATTTCGAACAAAGCCTGCGTCAACGGGTTGGGAAGCTTCGTGGTGCTGATGCGACCATTTTGGCTTCGGTGCGGGAACAGTTACCGCTCATGCCTGAATTGCCCGAACTGATTCATACATTACAGCAGTTAGGCTGGAAAACGGCGATAGCTTCGGGCGGTTTTACCTATTTTTCCGATCACCTTCAACAGCAACTCGGGTTTGATTATGCACAGTCAAATCAGTTAGAAATTATTGATGGGAAACTGACGGGAAAAGTGTTGGGGCAAATTGTTGGGGCTCAAACAAAAGCTGATATTTTAGTGACGTTAGCTCAACAGTTTTCGATTGAATTGCATAATACCGTCGCGGTGGGCGATGGTGCGAATGATCTGGTTATGATGGGAACGGCTGGGTTAGGTATTGCTTACCACGCTAAACCAAAAGTTGAGGCGCAAGCTCAGACGGCGATACGCACTGCAAACCTAGGTGGTGTGCTTTGTATTTTATCCGCAGGCTTAGTGAAACAGCAAAAACTCAGTTGGCAAACAAAGCCATAATCGGTTCTTCAAATCTTCCCAATAGAACGAGGGTACTCTTACCCTCGTTACCGAAAGAGCAAGGGTTATTCGGTGATTTCTAAACGGGTTAACACCTCTTCCGTTATATCCGCGAGTTCACCATAACCAGCAATTGAGCTAATCTCTTTTTCTAAATTTTTGGCTTGATTTAAATTAATCAATGCCAACTCATTGAGATCGACCTGCAATAAGGTGGTCAGCGGATCAAACACCGGGGCGCTACAAATCCGGAGAACATAAAGTTCTCCCATTTGTTTTCCCTTCCGAACAAATTCGATGCGCTCTTTTATGGATTTAAATTCAGTAAGAAGACGTGATTCTATCGATTGAATACGATCAGCAAATTTAACGACGGCGATGTATACCTCATTGTAATGTGGTTCTGCTTTATCGATTCGACGCATCGGTGAGGCGAGGAGTGTATTTGTATGACCTTTAAAAATCGGTTCAAGAGAAAAATGGTGTTCTTCTCCTAATTTGGCGAGTAAAACAAGGTAAGCGGGTAGCGGATAATTAACGCCAATCACACTGGGGCGTAAATTTGCCCCTACTTTTTCGACAAAAATAGGGGTGCTGACCATTTTATCGAGCAAGATATTATGTAACCCTTCCAATAAAGCGGGGCTAGGAAGACGTTCTTTTTGTGGTAGTAACTTGTCTTGATTGTGTTCAATGATGCTATTAAAAAAAGCGATACTTTTCATTGTGACTGAATTTTCTTCAATCATGAGTTGTAAACGTCTGCCTTCTGGGCCTATGCGAATAACTTGATAAGGCAGTGCATCTAACGGCAGTTTTTTGTCATACAATTTGAGTTCATGGTAATTAACTTGAACCATCTCTCCCGCCTTCAGAGCGACGGGCTTGTCTAGAATAATGCTGAGCCCTCGTTTAGAAAGATCAACGGTGAACCCTTCTGAAAGCACCTGTTCTTGTTTTTTTAATTGCAGAGGAGTACGAAAGCGGTATCTGGGTTCTTTGCGCCGTGAACGTGCATCGAAATAGATCCCCATGGGTTGCCCTATCACTTGCCGAGAGTGGCAAAATACATTCAATTCCTGAGAAGAAAGCGTTGGTTTTTCAACGAGCAAATAATCTTTTGATGACTCAACATCCGCAATTTCTTGCAATATTCCACAATGAGTGAGTTGGCTTGAATGATCAGCCAGCTCTTTGGCGTGTAAAGCCAGTTCCTGACGTTCTTTATCCGAAAGTTCAAACATTGATAGCTGAAACACTTTCCAGCTCTTTTTTCGTGCACCGATATGCCAAAATAATTTTCTATGATCAGGCTGTGCTTCCGGCATCATCATCGAAAAAAATAGAGTTTTATCTTGGTGATCATGTTTAAACGAATAAAGTACATTACCACTGTCAGCAATGCCTGGCTGAGTGAGCAAGGTCATTCGAGATCGATTGAAAACACTGCCGAGCATCTGTTGGTTGCGTTCATCATGCCAGTATTGCCATATAGACTGATTATGTTCCGTCAGCAGTACCAATTTCAGGTCGTTACCACTAAAGAATAGAGGTAGGTTACAGGTGTGTTTGAGATAAGTGTGTTCATATCCCCGGGTTCGAGCACGAATGATTTTATCTTGATTATCATGACGCGCTTTTTGGCTATTACTGGCTAAAACCGTAGTGATAATGTTTTCAATTAATGGGGTTTCTGTCAGTTTTAAGGTGCGAAGAAATTTGACCGCATCATTATCATAAGAATCATCAATGGCAAGAATTCGATACTCAACGGCTTCGCTTATACCCGGAATGGTTAAGGTTTTTTCTAGTTCACTAAATTGGACTCGGATGACTTGTCCCAGCTTATAGCTAAATGCGGCTGGAACTTTAAATTTGCCACCAGAAGCGGAGAGATCAACACTAATACCATGTAAGAGTTGATCATTGAGTGTGATTTTTACTTGTGTGGCCAATTTTAAACGATTTTCTTGGCGCTTAAGATCGTAACCGAGATTAATCGCTTCAACTTGAAAAGCACGATGAGTAGATGGTGGGGGTTTGGCGCTCGACAGCTCACCTCGCTGTTTCATCACTCGAAAATTATTATGAGTATTATAGAGACTTTCCCAAACGCCTTCTGTGTAGCCGCCAAATTTTTTGGTGCCTTTGTGATAAGCATTGAAAGCCACGTCGTCAAGCCAATGTTTACGGCCATCTAAATCGTATTCTCGGCATTCCCCCTGTACGCGGCCTCGTAAATCGATGATTTTAGAACATGGAGCCATGACACGATTCAGTTCCATCTTAACCAAGAGTTTGATAGATGGAGGCTGAGCATCTGTTATTTGAGATAGCAGATACTCGAAATCCGGTGAGTGATACACCGGAATGAGCTGTTCAGCGAAAGAGAGAATGTCAGATTGCTGCATACTTTATCTATTAAAGTGTATCTCGATTTGAGTAAGTCCCTAGCTGTAGTATCGGCATGATTTCTTTAATCTTTAGTAATTTATATTAGTAAGATAAATTCGATATCAGTATTATAGTGCAGTGATTTAACCTTTTCTTAAACCTTTTGGTTCACAGTTCAGACAAGTTTTGAGGATTCATGGCAAAAGCGAAACGAGCTTACGTATGCAACGAGTGTGGTGCCGATTTTCCGCGTTGGCAGGGGCAGTGTAATGCCTGTGGCGCTTGGAATACGATTTCTGAAGTGCGTTTAGCCGCCTCTCCTCAAGGTGCTCGTCATGAGCGTCTTATGGGGTATGCGGGAAGCGCAACAGAAACTCAAGTTCAGACACTTTCAGAAATCAACCTGCAAGAGGTGCCTCGTTTTAGTAGTGGGTTTAAAGAGTTTGATCGAGTTTTAGGTGGAGGCGTTGTCCCTGGGGCGGCGATTTTAATCGGCGGAAACCCAGGAGCGGGTAAGTCAACATTGCTACTACAAACCATGTGTCTACTTTCTGCTCAGATGCCAACGTTATACGTGACAGGAGAAGAGTCATTACAGCAGGTAGCGATGCGGGCTTCACGGCTAGGGCTCCCCAAAGAGCATTTAAAAATGCTCTCTGAAACCAATGTTGATCGTATTTGTCAGATTGCAGAAAAAGAGCAGCCTCGTATTATGGTGATTGATTCAATCCAAGTGATGCATGTGGCCGATGTTCAATCATCTCCGGGGAGTGTGGCTCAGGTTCGAGAATCAGCAACAACCTTGACACGCTATGCGAAACAAAATAATGTCGCGGTGTTTATTGTTGGCCATGTCACCAAAGATGGCACCTTAGCGGGTCCAAAAGTGCTTGAGCATATTATCGATTGCTCCGTACTTCTCGATGGCGGTGCCGATAATCGTTTTCGAACATTACGAAGTCATAAAAATCGTTTTGGCGCAGTTAATGAGCTAGGTGTTTTTGCCATGACTGGGCAAGGTTTGCGAGAAGTGAGTAACCCTTCTGCTATTTTCTTATCTCGTGGAGAGGAGCCCACTTCAGGAAGTTCCGTCATGGTGGTTTGGGAAGGAACTCGCCCACTATTGGTTGAAATTCAAGCATTGGTGGACTACTCACAGCTAGCCAATCCAAGACGGGTTGCGGTGGGTTTAGAGCAAAACCGATTGTCCCTATTACTGGCGGTATTGCACAAACACGGTGGATTACAAATGGCCGATCAAGATGTGTTTGTTAATGTCGTTGGGGGAGTGAAAGTGACCGAAACCAGTGCCGATCTTGCTTTATTGATGGCATTGCTTTCTAGCTTCCGAGATAAACCATTACCTAAAGACGTCGTGGTGTTTGGCGAAGTGGGTTTAGCCGGAGAAATTCGCCCTGTCCCTAGTGGGCAAGAGCGGCTCAACGAAGCTTTTAAACACGGCTTTACTAAAGCGATTGTACCGATTGCTAACATGCCTAAAAATGGGATTTCGGGTATGCAGATACATGGAGTGAGAAAGTTATCGGAGGCGATCACGGCTTTTGATGAGCTTTAAAGTAGTGATATCAAGAAGTCAGATTTTCCCAATGGTAGCGTGTGATGGTGAAGTCAATTTTATTTATCTTTACTCGCGTCTTTTACCGCTATCACCTATATTTCATCAGCAATAGACAATCTTAACTATTTTTTTCAGCAAGCGTAAGCAGGGCTATCAGTCTTGACAGATTGTGATATACTCTGCGCGCACTTTATACCTTATTAACAGAGTAAGACAATGACCGACTTATCAAAATACAGAAACATTGGTATTTTTGCTCACGTAGATGCGGGTAAAACTACCTCTACTGAGCGTATCCTAAAGCTAACTGGTAAAATCCATAAAATGGGTGACAGTCACGACGGTACGACCACCACTGACTTTATGGAACAGGAAGCTGAACGTGGTATTACTATCCAGTCGGCTGCGACTACTTGTTTCTGGAAAGATCACCGCCTAAACATCATCGATACTCCTGGACACGTAGATTTCACTATTGAAGTTTATCGTTCTCTGAAAGTTCTTGACGGTGGTATCGGTGTATTCTGTGGTTCTGGTGGTGTTGAACCTCAGTCAGAAACCAACTGGCGTTATGCTGATGATTCACACGTATCACGTATTATCTTCGTAAACAAACTGGATCGTATGGGTGCAGACTTCTACCGTGTTGTAGAGCAAGTGAAGAATGTACTTGGTGCAACACCGCTTGTGATGACTCTGCCAATCGGTATTGAAGATGATTTCAAAGGCGTTGTAGATGTATTAAGTCAAAAAGCGTACATCTGGGACGAATCTGGTCTGCCAGAAAATTATGAAATTACTGATATTCCTGCTGATATGGTAGAAAAAGCAGCGGAATACCGTGAAATGTTGATTGAAGCGGCTGTTGAACAAGATGACGAACTCATGATGGCTTATATGGAAGGTGAAGAGCCTTCTCTTGAAGACATCAAACGTTGTATCCGTAAAGGTACTCGTGATCTTGCATTCTTCCCAACTTACTGTGGTTCAGCTTACCGTAACAAAGGTATGCAGCTTATTTTGGATGCGGTAGTGGATTACCTACCTTCTCCAACAGAAGTGGATGCACAACCGCTAACGAACCCTGAAACGGGTGAGCCAACGGGTGAAGTTGCGACAGTATCTGCGGATGAACCTCTACGTGCACTTGCATTTAAGATCATGGATGACCGTTTCGGTGCCTTGACCTTTATTCGTCTATACTCAGGCCGAATGAAGAAAGGTGACACCATTCTTAACAGTGCAACAGGTAAAACTGAGCGTATCGGCCGTATGGTTGAGATGCATGCCGATCAACGTAACGAAATTGATTCAGCTCAAGCCGGTGACATCATCGCTGTTGTGGGTATGAAGAACGTTCAAACTGGTCACACTCTTTGTGATCCAAAACATGAATGTACTCTAGAGCCAATGATCTTCCCAGATCCAGTTATCTCTATCGCGGTTAAGCCTAAAGATAAAAATGGTTCAGAGAAAATGGGTATTGCGATCGGTAAAATGGTTGCAGAAGATCCATCATTCCAAGTGGAAACTGATGAAGATTCAGGCGAAACCATCCTAAAAGGTATGGGTGAACTTCACCTAGATATCAAAGTTGATATCTTAAAACGTACTTATGGTGTTGAACTCGAAGTGGGTGCTCCTCAAGTTGCTTACCGTGAAACGATCACGAAAGCTGTTGAAGACAGCTACACTCACAAGAAACAATCTGGTGGTTCTGGTCAATTTGGTAAGATTGATTACCGTATCAAACCAGGCGAGCCAAACTCTGGTTTCAAGTTTGTATCAACCGTAGTCGGTGGTAACGTTCCTAAGGAATTCTGGCCGGCAATCGAAAAAGGTTTTGCAGGCATGATGCAAGAGGGTGTTCTTGCGGGCTTCCCAACCTTAGACGTTGAAGTTGAACTATTTGACGGTGGCTTCCACGCAGTGGACTCATCTGCAATCGCATTTGAAATCGCAGCGAAAGGTGCATTCCGTCAATCTATGCCTAAAGCGGGCCCACAACTTCTTGAGCCTATCATGAAAGTTGACGTGTTCACTCCTGACGATCACGTGGGTGATGTCATTGGTGACTTGAACCGTCGTCGCGGTATGATCAAAGACCAAGAAGCGGGTGTGACGGGGGTTCGTGTTAAAGCTGACGTTCCACTATCTGAAATGTTTGGTTATATCGGTACACTGCGTACAATGACATCTGGTCGTGGTCAGTTCTCTATGGAGTTCTCACACTATTCAGCATGTCCAGCTAACGTTGCTGAAGCCGTTATTGCTGACGTGAAATCGAAAAAAGAGAAGAAGTAATTCTTTAATTTAGATGCTTAAAAAGCCCCATCAGTAAAGCTGATGGGGCTTTTTTATGGAGCTGATTTTGTTATTCGATGCTAAACCTAGATTCCTGCTTTATTATCGAGCCAACAATAAGATTATTCGTCTCTCGTTTGGACGTTATTCTTCCCAGACGATCAATTGATCTTTGGGCCAGTTTTGCCCTACCTCATGATATTTTTGCTCTAATACATGCCGTTTGATTTTTAGGGTTGGCGTCAGAATACCATTATCAATACTCCACGGATCTTTAATCATCAATACCCCTTTAATCTGTTCATGAGACTCAAGTTGAGCATTCATTTTATCGATGACTCTTTTTGTTGTTCTCTCATAACGTGTTTTATCAAAATGCGGAAATTGATGTGGAACAACCAGTAGAATCGGGGCGGGTAACCCTAATCCTATCAGGCAGAGCATTTCAACTCGGCTGTATTCAAAGAGTTTATTTTCAATGGGAACAGGAGAGACAAATTTTCCTTTTGCCGTTTTAAACGTATCTTTAATTCGCCCTTGGATGGTTAGGTAACCGTCTGCATCGATGTTACCTCTATCGCCAGTATGTAACCAACCTTCATGGTCAAAGGCTTCTTTAGAAGCCGTTTCATTTTTGTAGTAACCAGAAAAAACGCCTTTACTGTGTACCAATATCTCCCCTTCATCGGTAATTTTTAAACGAACACCGGGCCCAGCATGGCCGACGGTTCCTATTTTGTCGGCTCTAAAGGGATAATTGAGGGTACTGTAAGCAAAAGATTCAGTCATCCCCCAAGCTTCGGTAATATTGAGCCCGACACTATGGTACCACTCAAGTAACGCAGGAGAGACGGGGGCTGAACCACAACCTAAGACTCGCGCCTTATTTAAACCAAGCCCATCGGCTAATTTTCGTTTAATCAGGCGATTGACGAGTGGGATTTTTAACAAAATATTGAGTTTTTTCTGCGGGAGTTTGTCTTGAATCCGTTGTTGAAAGAGAGTCCAGAGGCGTGGGACAGAGATAAAGAGGGTTGGTCTGTGCATTTTCACATCTTCTATGAAGGTATCTAGTGATTCAGGAAAAGCCGTTACCACACCACCTTGAATAGAAGTACCGAAGACATAAACTCGTTCAGTAATATGAGCAAGAGGCAGATAGGAAAACAGCCTATCTTCTTTTTCAATACCAATCTGGTTGATTAATTGTTGTACTGACCAAGAAAAAGCACCATAAGTGAGCATGGCTCCTTTGGGTAAGCCCGAGGTACCAGAGGTATACACCAAAGACATGAGCTTTTCATCGTAATGTTGTGGCCGCTCTTCACTTGGGGGATATTGCTCAATTAACGCTTGATATCGATGCTGGCATTTGGGGGTTGATGGGTAAGATAACCCGATAGTGATGAGCTCAGGCATTTTCTCTAGTACTTGGCATGTCGCTTTTGAGTCATCAAGTTTACCGACAATCAATACCTTACTTTCACTGTGGCTGGCACAGTATTCAATCGTTTCTGCCCCTGCTGTTGGGAATATGGGTACGCTAACGTAGTCACCAAGCATCATTGCTAGGTCACAAATAAACCATTCGGCACAGTTTTTAGAGATTAGGGCAATTTTATCTCCAGGCTCAGCCCCTAAGTCTCGGAGTGCTGAGACGAGCCTTAAGGCGTGATCGGCGACTTGCGAAAATGTGTATTCTACAAATTGACGATTAATAATCTGTTTCAAATAGACATCATTAGGACGTGATTGTGCCCAAGTTAAAATCATTTCATTAGGTGGCGGGAGAGCACAAGTCGTTTGGCTTAACTTGTTTGGCTGATTCATTCTCGAACTCCATGCTTGAGTTGTGGTTTGTTATATTTATGTTAATTAACTATAAATGTAGCACAGGAGATTGAGAGTGTTAGGGTTGTTAACTCACATTTATTTGTTATTTTTTATGATTTAAAGAAAAAAACGTTACCAGTTATGAATGAGGGATTCTATCTTGGGGATCAGTTTCTGGGTACGTTTCAATGACACGTTTTAGATAATCTTGATGATAGCGCAAGGCATTAACACAATGTCTATCGAGTTTACCGGCCACCACCATTTTCTCTAATTCTAATAACGCAAAAGGAATAGACCATGCTTGTTTATAAGGTCGATGATTGGTCAAAGCATCGAAAATATTGGCAACGGTAATAATACGAGCGGAAACAGGGATAGATTCTTCTGTTAATCCATACGGGTAACCACTGCCATCAAGAAACTCATGGTGGTAAGCCACTATCTCTTTAAGAACGGAAACACTGGGATTTTTTGGGGAACCTATCTCATCAATAATATGATTAATGATCTCTATACCTTTCTCTACATGCTGATTCAAAAGTTCCTTTTCTTCATCAGCGAATGAGCTTGGTTTATTCAGAACGTGGCAGGGAATGGAGAGTTTTCCGATATCATGACATCTAGAAAATTGGCTAATTTGCTCAATTAATTCATCATCTAATTGATAAATAGCCGCCACTTCTAAGGCGATCACTCGAGCAAAACGGCTGATCCGTTCCTTATGTTCTTTTGACTCCTCCCAATGCTCGGTTGATTTTTCATTGAAATTCGTTGCCGCATTGAGAAGGGAGTGGAATAAATCATATTCTGAACTTACCACAAAACGAATGAGGTCGATGAAAGGTTTAAGTTTGGAATAATTTTTAGGAGTAAAAGCTTGTTTTTGACAAGAATTAAGGAAGAGAAAGCCGATAAAGGTTTGTGCGTGATAGACCGGCAAAGCTAAAGAGGAGTGAAAGCCTTGTGCTATTAGCCAGCGAGTATGCGGGGTGTCTGAACTTAATTCATTGGGGATATCGCCAATATAACGAGCTTCTCCCGATTCGATGCACGGTTTAAGGGAGGGTAACTCAGCGAGTGAACAGGCGTAATGTGATAACTCAAAGCCATGAACTGTACTGTCTGCATACGTTTTCAGTTGATCGCTTTTCGGATCGTATAAGGCAAACGAGAGGCGGTCTATCGTGGTATCATGGGCAAGAATTCGCTGATGAATTTGAGATAATTGAGTGTTTAACGTTCCAGCAATAGAAGATAAGCCGTACTCTTCTTGATTCTTATCCATGTGCTCCTCCCTCTTCCTTCGTCTTAATGCTTTTTATCTCATGTGACTCAATCGCCCTCCGTTCTTTAGTTTAGGTGACAAAGAGGAAATGAGCTGAGTTATCACGCATAAAATAGCCTTTTTTACTACAGGAATGCGAATCCTAATCCACAGAGAAGATAGAATAGAACTACGCTAATAATTGGCCACTGCATTACCTTTAATAATCCAACCCCAATGACTAATAAAGCGACATCTAACGGTGTAAAAACGGAGCTAGTAAATACGGGGTGGTAGAGTGCGGCAAGTAATAATCCGACAACAGCAGCATTCACTCCATTGAGTGCGCCTGATATGGTTGGGATATTGGCTAAGATTTGCCAATTTCTTAAAATGCTCAGCAGGAGTAAAAATCCGGGTAAAAAAATGGCAGTGGTTGCCAAAATCGCCCCTAAAATCGGGGTACTTGGGAGAAGGTGAATTCCTAAATAGGTGGCAAGGGTAAACATAGGGCCGGGGACGGCTTGAGCTGCCGCATAGCCAGTTAAAAAGGTATCGGTAGTGAGTTGTTCGGCTAGTTGGCTTTGTAATAAAGGCATCACCACATGCCCCCCACCAAAAACTAAACTTCCTGTGTGGAAAAATGTTTCAAATAACATGAGAGCGGGGCGTTCATCCGCTAACCAAGGTAGGCTAACTAAAAGTGCGATAAAGAGTAGGAGAGGCCACCAATCAGGGCGAAGTGGTATCTCTGTGGAAGAGGCCCTCGTTTTTTTTAACCAATACATACCAATGATGGCGGCAAATATCAAAACACCAATCTGAGATAACATGCCGGGTAAAAGCAATAAGATGGTTGCGCTAAATAAGCAAAGGGTGTGGCTGACTTTGTTTCGGCAAAAGGTTTGATACATTCCCCAAGTGGCATCGGCTACCACTAATACGGCGAGTAGTTTTAAGCCATGGATCAGGTGTTCAAAAAAGGGTTGGCCAAGAAGTTGGTGGCTAAGTGTTCCTAATAATACCATTAAGAGAATGGAGGGAAGCGTAAAGCCAAGAAAAGCGAGACAGGCTCCGGTTAATCCACCACGCTGATAACCAATGGCAAAACCCACTTGGCTGGATCCAGGGCCGGGTAAAAATTGACTTAGAGCGACCAGTTGAGCGTACTGTTCATCGGTTAACCAGTGGCGCTGAGCCACAAAGGTTTGGCGAAAATAGCCAATATGAGCAGCGGGGCCGCCAAAACTAATCCAACCTAAGATAAAAAAGGTCTTAAATATTTCCCACATCTGTCATTCCTTTCGTGTTGGGAGAATCTCTGCGTGGCTTGGCTCATTTGGCGGGAAAAGGTGCTGGATAAGGCTTCCATAACGCCAAATAGACATAAAACACAGTGCTCGGTTACTGATTAGTCAGAAAGCGTAATCGATGTAAAATCCAAAATTCTAATGCAAAAATAGCCACTAAGCTGGCGCAAAATAAAGCAAAAGCGATGGGTGATTCAGTTCCTGGAATCCCCCCAACATTGACGCCCAGTAAGCCAGTTAAAAAGCTGGTTGGTAAAAAAATGGCGGCAATGACAGAAAAAAGATAGGTATTTTGGTTCATTTTTTCTGCGTGATATTGGCGAAGTTCTCCTTTAATGATTTCTAGCTCACTTAAGAAAAAGTCTAGCGTTTCGTTAATGCGAATAATGGTATTGACACTGTGGCGTAAACGCAGTTGTTTACTTGTCGCGAGTAAATTAACCGAGGATTGATAATCATCGATCGCGTATTGTTGTGGTTTGATAAAGCGTTTGATTTTGAGTAAAGCTTTATGAGTTTGAATAAGGGGATCACTGAGTTCCGTTTCATCATCAAATAAGGTGATCTTCTCTTCTACTGAATCCAGGTAATCATCAATATTTTTATTGAGCCCATCAATAATAGAAAGGACGACATCCGAGAGAGTTTTGGGGCCTTGGTCTTGAGTTAATAAGTCTCGTATTGCCGTAATAGTTTTTGATGGGATCTTTCTGCTGGTGATTAACGCTCCTTGATAATAGAGAATCCGAACACTGAGCATATCAGAAGGATCTGCATGTTCATTAAGGTTGACTCCTCGCAAAATAAGCAGAAAATTTTGTTCATCATATTGCTCAAATAATGGGCGAGTGTCTTCTGCTAGTAAACTATCGACAATAGAAGATGGAATGGTATTGTCTATTAACCACTCTCGCAGGCCAGTTTTGTCTCGTTGGCAATGATACCAGTGGTGTGCTTCAATTCTTTGGGTGGTTTCGAGTGCGTGTGAAATGGGTTGATCGGAAAATTCCCAGTGATCAATAAGATAATCCATATAATCCCTTGTGATAAAAGAAACCCAAGTACTTTTATAAAGGAGTACTTGGGTAGGAGTCAAACTCGGTTTTAAAAGCCACGCATCTGAATACGACGCAAAAATTCGGTCATGATTCGGTCATACAGCAAGTCACCAAGAAAGGCATCTTCCACGTGGTGATCGATACTTGGGTTGTCGTTGACTTCAATGACATACACTTGTCCATCAATTTCTTTAAGATCCACACCATATAAGCCACTGCCGATCAAGTTCGCCGCCTTTACCGCTACATCCACGACCGATTTGGGCACTTGTTTTAAATCCAACGTTTCAAAGCCACCGGAAGAGACGCGACCACTGCTATGGTGTTGATAAATCTGCCAGTGACCACGGCTCATCATGTATTTACAGGCATAGATGGCTTGACGGTTCATGACACCAATTCGCCAGTCAAAATCGGTGGGCATGAAGGCTTGTGCTAAAATTAACGCACTCTTGT
Organism: Vibrio cincinnatiensis DSM 19608; assembly: GCF_900167345.1. Classification (GTDB taxonomy): domain Bacteria; phylum Pseudomonadota; class Gammaproteobacteria; order Enterobacterales; family Vibrionaceae; genus Vibrio; species Vibrio cincinnatiensis. The sequence goes on from NZ_FUXB01000005.1 coordinate 109,913, forward strand.
TAAATAATACGGTCGCTTCTTTTTCCAACTCTTGCTCATTGCGCACTTTGACGACGCCCCGAGAGAAGGCTCCATCGGGAATTTTTAATACCATGGGGAACTCCAGTTGCCCCATTAGGTAGCTTTTCCAGTTTTCATCAAAACCTTGCACAATGACACTTTTCGGCGCGGGTACTTTATTGCGTTGCAAGAGTTCGGTTAAAAAAACCTTGTTGGTGCATTTCATGATGGACTCTGAATCATCCATCACGATAAGCCCCATTTTTTCTGCTGTTTTGGCAAAGCGATAGGTGTAATTGCTGATATTCGTCGTCGCGCGAATAAACAAGCCGTCAAACTCACCAAGGCGTGAGAGATCATCCGGAGAGATGAGTTCTAAGTTCATGCCTAATCGGTTGGCAGCTCGGCGAAAACGCTTTAATGCGGAAGGATCAGAAGGCGGCATCTTCTCTTCGTCATCGACCAGTACGGCGATATCGTAACGGTATTTTTTTTCTTGTTTGGGCTTGCGCCAAATTTTGCTTGAGAACAATTCCAGCGATTCAATGAAGAAATCCTGTTCGCTATCTTGCAAGTCTTGAAAAGGAAAAGGGGCAATCTTATGGATTTGCCACTGGTCGTGAATTTTATTCATTTCCAGTTCAATGACGGGCACCATAAATTGCTCAAATAAACGCTGAGCCAGTTTTTCCAACCCTACTTCAGGCGTTCGCCCAAAATAGATTTTACAGTGAATCGCATCAATGTTCTTACACAGTTTATTGAGTTTAACCAACCCTGATGAAAGCAAGAAAGGCTGGTTGATATCATTAATTGCCATCACTCTTGGGATCACTCGATGCCCTCGAGCTTCAGCTAATAGAGAACAGTAATAACCTGTACTCATATAATCATAATCACGACAGAGATTAACCACTTGTACGCTGCGCTGGGTCGATTTCCATTCTGCATCTAGATATTGGTCAACACTGATGACTTGCTCTGAAGGGAAATATTGCTGCCAATCACTGGCTTGATCTGTCACGATTAAAAGGTTTGCCATCGCTATATTCTTCCTAAATCAATAGGTCTATGATTGAAACACAATCTTACCAACCACTTTTTCATCCAGTAAGGACGTCGTATGGACTTTCGTCTTGCGAAAAGTGCTGATCTCGCTGCGCTTAATGCGTTAGAACAACAGCTGTTTGATGGAGACAAAATCTCTCCGCGTCAAATGAAGCGTTTTTTACATTCCAGCCATTCGGTGATTTTTGTTGCCGACTCCGGTGACGAGCTGGCTGGTTATGCTTTGCTACTATTTCATCAAGGTACACAGCTCTCAAGGTTGTATTCGATTGCCGTTAAACCTGATTTCAGAGGCCGGAGGATTGCTCAAACATTGGTTGAGCAATGCGAGCGTGCCGCTCTTGATCAAGGTTTTACTACATTACGGCTAGAAGTCCGTGAAGACAATATAGCAGCAATAAAATTGTATGAAAGGATGGGCTATCGAACCTTGAAGTGTTTGATCCATTATTACGATGATTTATGTGATGGTCGTCGAATGCAAAAACGTTTGACTCCACATGGGCCGAAAGTGTTATTGCCCATGCCGCTTTATGTACAAACCACGCCCTTTACTTGCGGAGCGGCTTGCTTATTGATGAGTTTTTCTTGTTTGGATACTCGCTTTGAGCCGAGCCGGACTCAAGAGCTGCAATTGTGGCGTGAAGCCACGACCATTTTTATGGCAGCTGGGCATGGGGGATGCAGTGGGCAAGGATTGGCTCTGGCGGCGGCTAAGCGTGGCTTTCATGTTGAATTATGGAATCAGTCGCAAGGAATCCCCTTTATTGACAGTGTTCGTGATGCGAATAAAAAAACGGTGATTGAGTTAGTTCACCAAGATTTTTGCCAGCAATTGAATGAGCAAGCGGTTGATATCATTGATGCACCACCGAGTCAGCTTCAACTTGAAGCTTGGGTAAATCAAGGTGCTTGTGTGTTATTGCTGATCAGTACTTATCGTTTTGATGGGAAGAAAGAGCCGCACTGGATTGTTCTTAGCGGTATGAGTGAAAAATTTTTCTTCTTCCACGATCCACATGCTGAGTCTGAGCAACATGCCATGGCATCGGCTTATGTTCCGGTGGGGAAAAAAGCACTATCGCAGATCATTGGTTTTGGTAAACAAAAGCAAATCGCCTGCGTGGTGATTAGTCGTGTTTGAGTTTATTTAATATTATTGAGTCAAAACGACATTTTTAATTAGTCATTTTGACTCTTTATTGAAATTGAATAATTTTAATCTTATGTTTTTAATCGTATTTAATGCTGGCGTGATTTATGCGTAGTGTGACACCTGTGAGTGTCGGTGAATGAGTCATGAGGAGCCACTGTGTTAAATATTGTCGATAAACGTATCGAAGAAAAGATTCCTGCCGTTCTTAGGTTAGGGTTTCGCCCTTTCTTTTTACTAGGAAGCTTATACGCCATCGTTGCTATTGGTGTATGGGTATGGATGTTTCAAATGGGGCAGCCGGAAGGGTTAGCGGTTCCTGCTCTGTGGTGGCATGTGCATGAAATGCTCTTTGGCTTTGGGATGGCCATTGTTGTGGGCTTTTTATTGACTGCGGTACAAAACTGGACGGGGATTCCCGGAACAAAGCGATATCGATTAGCTCTGCTGGTGGCGTTATGGCTCGCCGTTCGTATTCTCTTTTGGACTCCTGCTCCTTTATGGTTGATATCAAGTATTGAGGCGATATTTCTTGCCTTAACAGCCTATGAAATAGGGCTTCGAGTGGTAAAAGCGAAGGGATGGCGTAATTTTTTCTTTATCCCTCTCTTTTTACTGGCAATTGCTGCCAATTTTGCCAGCTATGCAACGATTAAAGGAATGCCTCCTTTTTCTTCTTCTGCGGTATGGCAGGCGATGTTATGGTGGTTTACGCTCTTGCTTTCCGTCATGGGAGGGCGAGTGATCCCTTTCTTTACTGCTCGTCGTTTTCAATTTGCGAAACCAGAAGCCAATCAATGTCTGGATCTTTTGGCGAATGCACCGTTATTAGCACTGTTTATTCTCAGTTTTTTTCCACTGAGTATGGCTCAGCTTGGGCAGCCGATTATGGTGTTTGTCGGCTTGGCTCAGTTGATACGTAGTTTACGTTGGAAACCATGGCGAACTTACCAAGAACCTTTAGTTTGGTCGTTGCATCTGTTCTATTTCTGTATTCCTTTAAGTTTACTTCTACGCGGCTTATTGGATAACGCATTTATTACTCATAACCTTATTCATTTATTTGCGATAGGGGCTCTAGCGGGATTAATTTTAACGATGATTGCACGGGTCACCATGGGACATACAGGGAGAGCCATTTACCAAGGGCCTAGTATGTCATTGGCCTTTATTGCACTGTTGTTGTCGGCGGGGATACGTGCGTTGGGGGTTGCCATTTGGCCAGCACAAATGATGCTCTGGATGAATATCAGCGCTGGTTTATGGATGGGGGCTTTTGCTCTGTTTGTGATTAAATTCGCAGGGATGTTACTTACGCCTCGCGTCGATGGTCATCCGGGATAATCGAAAAGACAATCTCCCCCACAGAATGGGGGAGATCTCTCAATCACGAGCCCATTAATATTGAGCCATAAAGTCTGTCACTTGTTGTGTTAGACGCTGTTTTTCTTCATCACTGATAAAGCTGGCTTCTATGGCGTTGAGGGTAAATTGTGCTAATTCTGCTTGAGTCATAGGGTGGGCATCCGCTACCGCAAGGAAGTTATCTGTCATGTAGCCACCAAAGTAGGCGGGATCATCTGAATTAATGGTCACGCAGAGCCCTTGGCGTAATAACGTCACCACATTATGTTGTGCCATTTCTTGAAAAACGTTGAGTTTTAGATTGGACAATGGACAAACGGTCAGCGGCATTCGCGTCTCAATTAATTGTTCTACTAATGTGGCATCTTCGACGCAGCGCACTCCGTGATCAACTCGTTGAACCTGTAATAACGCCATCGCATGGCGAATATTTTGTGCTGGCCCTTCTTCGCCTGCGTGGGCTACGGTGAGAAACCCCGCCTCACGAGCTTTGGCAAACACGCGCATGAATTTTTCGGGTGGGTTACCTTGCTCGGACGAGTCTAGCCCGACACCAATAATTTTATCTCGATATGGTAAAGCTTGTTCTAGAGTTAGCAGTGCCTCTTCTTCGCTGAGATGGCGTAAAAAGCACAGGATCAGTTGGCTGGAAATGCCTAACTGATGTTTGGCTTGTTCCAATGCTCGGCTGATGCCATTGATGATGGTATCAAAGGCAATACCTCGGGCGGTATGCGTTTGAGGATCGAAGAAAATTTCAGTGTGGATGACATTGTCTTGCTGGCAACGCAATAGATAAGCCCACGTTAAGTCAAAAAAATCTTGCTCGTGGATTAAGACATTCGCCCCTTGATAGTAGATATCTAAAAAGTCTTGTAAGTTTGAAAACTGATAAGCCTCACGCACTTGCTGAGGGGATCGGAAAGGTATTTCGATTTGGTTACGTTGCGCCAGTTCAAACATCAATTCTGGCTCCAATGAGCCTTCGATATGCAGATGGAGTTCGACTTTAGGCAGTTGCTGAATAAATGGTTTCATGGTTCACTCTTAATCAAAAAGTTGCGATTAAGCGCTATTCATCTGAGGTATGACGGTCATACAAAGAGAAAAGCGATCAATCACTTTACTCTTCGTAATCAGAATTTTACGGATTCTGGTAGAGACCCTCACACCCTATCAGTGAGGTTATACGAAGCCAATAGTCATTATCTGCTCAGATTCAAAAGCAGAAAATGGCCTCGCATAATAACGAATAGTTGAAAAAAGTCTACCGTGCAAAAAATAATTCAGGGTGATGGGAAGGGGAATTAGCGTTCATGCGGTGGGAGTTAACGCCGACGATAAACCAGCATAAGCTGGCCTATCGTCGTAATGAAATGAAGCAATAACTTAGTTATTGCTGTGTAACTCGCTATTGAGTTCCACGGCAGATTTGTTCGCTAAGCACTCCACTTGGCCTGTTTGTGAATTACGGCGGAAGAGTAAGTCAGAAACACCAGCCAGTTCACGGGCTTTAATGATTTCTACTTCGTTGCCTTCTTTATCCAGCATACGGACTTTGGTTCCAGCGGTGACATAAAGGCCGGACTCAACGGTACAGCGATCACCCAGAGGGAAACCTAGGCCAGCGTTAGCACCAAGCAATGAATTTTCACCAATAGATACCACAACTTTGCCCCCACCAGAGAGGGTACCCATAATGGAAGCCCCTCCTCCGATATCTGAGCCATTGCCAACCATCACGCCAGCCGAAATGCGCCCTTCGACCATACTCACCCCAGTGGTGCCGGCATTAAAGTTGATAAAGCCTTCGTGCATAACGGTTGTTCCTTCGCCCACATGAGCGCCTAGACGAACACGCGAGGTATCGGCAATACGTACACCTGTTGGAACAATGTAATCCACCATTTTAGGGAATTTATCCACACAATCGACACTTAATGAGCGTCCTGCTAAGCGAGCTTCAATTTGGCGCTCTGCCAGCTCAGGCAGGTCAATTGGGCCTTCATTGGTCCACGCAATATTGTGCAGCAAGCCAAAAATACCGTCGAGCACGGTGCCATGAGGCTGAACCAAACGGTGTGAGATAAGTTGCAATTTCAAGAAGCCTTCTGACACGCTTTGTGGTTTATCATCAGAAGCGAGGATCACCAACACTAATGGCTGAGCTGATTTGGCGGCTTTATCGGCGAAGGCTGCATTGGCCGCTTGACCATTGGCTGCAAAAGCATTGGCTAATTGTGCGCTTTGTTCTACAGAGACTTCCAGCGTTTGGTTGCCTTGCAAATAACCAGAAATATTCGCCAAAGCACTAACCAGTGCATCACTTGGGTTAAGAACGGGATGAGGGAAAAATGCCTCAATGATTTTTCCGTCACGATTTTTTGTGGCCGTACCAAAGCCAAGGGCAAAATTCGCCATGTGAGTTCTCCATAAATAGGGATTAATTCCATCATATCGCTGATGATTTAACACTGCTGCACGTTAGGCTTACCTTTACTTGGGTGAGTCATTATGAGTGAGCGGCGTTGCTGCGACTTCAAGGATATCTTAAAGAGAGTCTGAGAGGGAAGAAAGAGGTGAGCATTGATCCGTCTGTAGACCGATACCGTTTGTCTTCTTAGCGATAGATATGTCTTTTTAGATAGAAAAACCGCTGCTGGGCAGCGGCCTAATCTTATTAAGCGGCATTATCAACCGATTCATCGCTCTTTACGGTTTTCGGTTTCTTCGGTGGGGTCGGTTTACGTTTCGCACCCAGAGCGATTAATACCTCTTCTTTATTTTGTGCTAAGAAGAGCGCGAGCTCTTCTTGCTTGCTCTCTTCTTCGATGAGAGCGCTTTTACCTAACAGATCGAATAACTCATCTGCCATATCCAGCATTTTGTCATAAGCGTCAGCTTCGGCTTTCGAGGTAAAAGTCATTTTCTCTTCTCCGTTGCGTTCCACCACGTACTTAACGATGACGGCCATGGTTCATCCTCTACATTGTGCTAAAAATTACTGGCTGTTTATACAGTTTTTATTGATTAAAGTCCAGATAAGCCATCAAAACTGAGAGGCGAGCCCGGCCACTGATGACAAAATTCCATAAAGTTTTTCAATAGTGGGCTTTGGTATTTTTCTTTGTGAACCAGTACCCAAAAGCGACGTTTCATATCAAGTGGTACGTTCAGTAAACGAACGCGTCCATCTTTGAGTGCACATTGGGCGGCTAACTGTGATAAACACCCCAGCCCAAGCCCAGCAGAAACGCTATTGATTAACGCTTCAGTGGTGTTGAGTTCGAAACTTTCTTGCCACTGTTCAATTCGAGGAGCGACCACCCGCATAAAAAATTCTCGAGAGCCAGAACCTGATTCTCGTAAAACCCACTGGCTTTGCTCAAAATCAGTCAAATGAATATCGTTTTTATGAGCAAGGGGGTGTGAAGGTGAGCAAATAATACACATTTCATCGTGTGAAAATTGTTTTGCCAACAAGTGTGGGTGTAATGTTTTCCCCTCAATCAACGCGATATCCAGTTCGTAATCGACCAGTTTTTGGCAGATAAGCGCAGTATTAGAGATAAATAGACTTTGAGCGTGATGATCAAATTGCTTTTGAAAGGCACTGAGTAGGTAGGGGGCAACTTGATTGCCTATGGTGTCACTGGCTCCAATTCGTAGCTGACCGGAGAGGGTATTTTCTTCATCAAAGAGATGATCCAGATCTTTTGCCCGCCCTAGTAATTCATCGGCTAAGGGGAGTAATTTCTGACCTTCCTGATTCAGTATTAATCGGTTATTGACCCTGTCAAATAGCACATGGCCTAGCTGTTTTTCTAATTCAGCTAAGGCCATACTGACCGCCGCTTTAGAAAGAAACAGAGCCTCAGCCGCCGCCGTTAAGGTTTTATGCTGAGTGATGGTCATAAAGACGTTTAATTGCTTGAGAGAAACGGGCTGGCTCATTATTGTTTAGTTTTATTGAACGTTGGTTATAAATAATTAGATATATTCAAACAATAAGCAAGCGTATCATGCCGCCAGTAACAATCGTGTGTGTATTGAGGTCGAAATGATTCAAGCAGCAAAGACAAAAGTGATGAGCGCGCCAACGCCGATGGCTGGGTTGGCATTAGGTATTGCCAGTTTGGGTTGGTGCTGGGAAAACGCCGCGGATTTACACGGTATTGGCCAGTGGTCTGGGGCGGTGATTGCCAGTATCTTATTGCTGATTTTGACAATGAAATTCTTGTGGCATAGCCATGCATTACGGGAAGATTTAGCTCACCCCGTGGTGGGCAGTGTTGTGCCTACTTTTGCCATGGCTTGCATGGTGGTCTCCCATTCCGTCGGGCAGTTTTTTCCTATTGCGGGAGATGGTCTTTGGTTGTTAGCGGTAATGTTGCATGTCATTTTTTTGGTCAGTTTTATTTATCATCGTGCTAAAGCGTTTGAACTGCACCATATGGTCCCCAGTTGGTTTGTTCCTCCGGTTGGTATTATTGTGGCGGATGTTTCTTTTTCGGGTAATCCGGCTTTAGCGCCGGTAGCAGACAGTGCGCTGATTTTTGGCATGTTAACGTATGCGGTGATGTTACCGATGATGATCTACCGCTTTATGTTTACTCATGAAGTTCCAGATGCTGCAAAACCCACGTTGGCTATCTTAGCGGCTCCTGCAAGCCTCTCTTTAGCGGGTTATTTGAGTATGGCTGTCGATCCTTCTCCGGTCATCATTGCGTTATTGTTTGGCATCGCGGTTTTAATGACAGCGATTATCTATTTAGCCTTTACCCAGTTGCTGCGTTTGCCTTTTAGCCCAGGCTATGCCGCTTTTACTTTTCCTATGGTTATCGGTGCTACGGCACTATTTAAACTGACTTATTGGATGGAGCAAGTGTCAATCGCCCCGCGTTATATTGAACAGGTGCATGTGTTAGCCACCCTTGAGCTTATGGTGGCCACTTTGGTGGTGGGGTATGTGGCACTGCGCTATGTGTTGTTTTATCTTCCCGCTCGAGCGGTGATGAGTCAGGCGTAATTCCCTCGCTTAGATCAGGAAAATTATTCAGTTAAGTGCACTTATGCTACTCTCAACCTCTGTTCGGGCTAAAGTCGTGTGAGTGCATTGTGTTTACGGTTTACCACTCTAATAACATCGAAACACTAAAGATTCTTTTAGTGCATCTGATTAAAAATGATCCGCTCAATCATCCTTTTAGCAAAGAGCATATTCTGGTGCAAAGTTCCGGAATGTCTCAATGGCTAAAGATGGCGTTAGCTAAAGAGATGGGGGTGGCCGCTAACATCGAGTTCCCTTTGCCTGCCAGCTTTATTTGGCAGATGTTCACGAAAATCATTTCCGATGTTCCAACCCGTAGTGCCTTTAACAAGGAAACGATAAGTTGGAAATTAATGCGTTTATTACCGAACTTGCTTGATTTACCCGCTTTTGCCCCACTGCGTCGTTATTTGGCTGATGATCCAGACCAAGCAAAGCGCTATCAACTTGCTGAAAAAATTGCCGATATTTTCGACGGTTATCTTGTTTATCGCCCAGATTGGATCGCCGCTTGGGAAGCGGGAGAAACGGTAACCGAGATCGAAGACGAGCACTCTTGGCAACCTCTCTTGTGGAAAGCGTTGTACAATGACACTCTCGCTCAGGGGTACTCTCATTATCATCGCGCCAACCTTTATCAAACCTTTATTGAACAACTGCAAAGCGGCCCTATTCCGCTTGAGCAATTGCCAAAGCGACTATTTATTTTTGGTATTTCTTCTTTACCCCCACGTTATCTGGATGCGCTAAAAGCATTAGGTGATCATATTGATGTGCATCTGATGTTTACTAACCCTTGTCAGCATTATTGGGGAGAGATCCGAGACCGCCATTATCTTTCTCGGCTTGAAACACAACGACGAAAAAAAATAGTACTGGCAGAGCAATCGCTCACGATCCGTGGAGAAACCTCACCACTGAAAGGAAAAATCAGTGACTATTTAAGTGATGCTCTCCATACCCAGCAAGCCATGGGGCATAGCTTATTAGCCTCTCTTGGTAAGTTAGGACGGGACAACTTATTTTTGCTTGAACAGAGCAATAATGAGGAGTTGGAGCTGTTCATCGATGTTCCTCGTGATAGCTTACTGCATCATATTCAGGCGGATATTTTACACCTACAAGAGCATCATAATGATCAGTGGTTAGCCAGCAGTGAACATAAACCCGCGCTTGAACACGGTGATGATTCACTGACTCTGCACCTTTGTCATAGCCCGATGCGAGAAGTGGAAGTGTTGCACGACCAACTACTGGCGATGTTTGATCGTGATCCCTCACTTAAACCGCGTGATGTGATTGTTATGGTGGCTGATATTGATGCCTATAGCCCTTATATACAAGCCGTGTTTGGCAATGCGCCGGGAGAGCGGTTTATTCCCTATTCCATTTCTGATCGCTCAGCGACTCAAGAAAACCCGATTCTTCATGCCTTTATGCAGTGGTTATCACTGCCTTTATCCCGCTGTTTAGCATCAGAGCTACTGGAATTATTGGAAACTCCGGCAGTATTGGCTCGGTTTGAGATCAGTGAAGAGGAGTTTGCCACGGCCAAGCATTGGGTGGAAGAGAGTGGAATTCGCTGGGGGCTAAATGGTGCAACGGCACGAGAATTTGAGTTACCGGCTACTGAGCAAAATACTTGGCAGTTTGGTATTCAGCGAATGTTACTGGGTTATGCGATGTCGAGTCATGCTGGCATTGTGGAGTTAGGAGACGTTCAGCTTGCACCTTACAATGAAGTGCAGGGGATGAATGCTGAACTAGCGGGCAAATTAGCGCATTTTATCGCTACAGTAAGTGATTATCGAAGCCGTTTGGCACAAACTCAATCCATCATTGAGTGGCGAGAAACCCTTTCACAATTATTAGCGGATGGTTTTGCGGTGGATATTGCTGATGAAATCGCCCTGCAATCCATTCGTGAAACTTTAGCGGCATTACAGGAACAGTTGCAGGAGGCTGGCTATCAATCGCCGATAGCGCCTGCCATTATTCGCCAGTATCTGCACAATCAGCTAGCGAGTACACGTGTGAGTCCACGCTTTTTGGCCGGACAGGTTAACTTTTGTACCTTAATGCCTATGCGCTCGATCCCTTTTAATATGGTTTGCTTATTGGGGATGAACGATGGTGTTTACCCCCGTGCGATGCCAGCAGAAGGGTTTGATTTGATGCGGCAAAGGATTCGGCCTGGTGATCGCTCTCGGCGTGATGATGATCGTTATCTCTTTCTGGAGGCTCTTTTGTCTGCACAGCAGAGGCTCTATATCAGTTATGTGGGACGCTCTATTCAAGATAATAGCGTTAAAGTTCCTTCGGTTTTGGTCAGCGAACTACTGGAATATTGCCAACAAAATTATTGTTTGCAAGGGGATGAAACATTACCCAGTGATGAGTCGGGGAAAAAATTATTAGCCAAGCTTACGGTGCAGCATGCCATGGTGCCATTTAGTCCGCACGCTTTTTTAGGGCAAATGAGAAGCTATGCTAAAGAGTGGCTACCCGCAGCGCTGCGACAAGGCACCAAGAGCTTATCCTTTAACCAGCCTGTTGAGGATTATCTATTGGGGGCGAGTTATCCCCTAGAACTTGATTGGGTTGAACTACACCGTTTTTGGCGTTTACCCGTGCAGTATTTTTTTCAACGGCGATTAAAAGTGACGTTTGATTCAGCGCTTGATGTTCTTGAGGACGAAGAACCTTTTGCGTTGAATGGGTTGGCGAGTTATCAGTTACGAGATGAACTGCTTGCCACTTTACTCAATCAACCAGAACCGACGGTCAGAGAATCGGTATTCGAGACTTTCGCCGCTCAGCAACGAGCGCAAGGGCGTTTACCCATTGGCGCCTTCGGTATTCTTGAGCTAGAAACCAACCGAGTTCAGGCAGAAGCCTTGTTAGACAGCCTTTATGGTTTATGTCAGAGGCCACTGCAAGATGTTGAAATCAATATTACATTGCATCCATTGGGGGCAGATAAACCCATATGGGTAACCGGTTGGCTGACGCAAGTCTATCAATCGGGTTTAGTGCGTTATCGCAGCGGCTCGATCCGTGCCCAAGATCTGCTAGCGGCTTGGCTTGATCATCTGGCTTTTGCCGCGATGGGACATCATGCTTCAACCCATCTTATTGGTTATGATCGCAAAGACGGTGTGCTTCATTATTGCTTTCCAGCACTGGAGGATGCTTTTCAGGCCCAAGCTCAGTTGGCTGAGTTGGTACAGCTTTATTACCAAGGGATGAGCTCGCCCTTACCCTATTTTCCTAAAACAGCATTAGCTGCGGTTGAGGCTGGTTTTAGCCGAGGGAAATGGGTTGAGGATGAACAGAAAGCACGAAAAAAAATGGCGGATACTTTTAATGATGGCTATTTCTCATCGGGAGAAGGAAGCAATGAATATATTGCCCGAATCTGGCCTCAATGGAATGATGAATTGGCCGAGCAAGTGCACTTATTAGCAAGGCGAGTGATTCAAACGGCAAGGCTATCGTTGCAAGATCAGGAAGAAACCTGAGAAGTAGGGTGGCCGCCAGTAAATCATTATTTGTGTAGGGCGTTTGCTGTACGGCCACAGGTCAGAGGGACCAGAATTCGTGAGGAGTGGCTAGGAGTATCACTCCATCGATGCGGCGCAGTGTAATCGGTTGTTGTGGGCTGCACCGTGAGTCAGATCTCATATCTTTCTGAGTTATCTTGCTTCGCTCTGACTAAATAGAATTATTTAATACAGATCACACTAGTATCCCTATAAACCACCAAAAGCAGAGTGAATGATGAGTAACATTGACAGTATTGTTCCCACCCCGTTGGATACCCTGACGTTTCCTTTGCACGGGGCAAGGTTAATTGAAGCTTCTGCGGGGACAGGAAAAACCTTTACCATTGCAGGGCTGTACTTACGGCTGCTTTTGGGTCACGGTTCCCCACAGACTCGTCATGAACAGCCTCTGACGGTGGAACAGATTTTAGTGGTGACATTCACGGAAGCGGCCACTGCTGAGTTAAGAGATCGAATTCGCCGTCGTATTCATGAGGCCCGTATCGCCTTTAGTCGAGGGAGTAGTGATGATCCTGTGGTGAAACCGCTACTCGAACAGGTTACCGATCATGCTTTTGCGGTCCATTTATTATTGAATGCCGAGCGGCAGATGGATCAAGCGGCGATCTACACCATTCATGGTTTTTGTCAGCGTATGTTGACTCAAAATGCTTTTGAATCCGGAATGCGTTTCGATAATGAATTTATTACCGATGAAAGCCAACTGAAAGCCCAAGTGGTTGCGGACTACTGGCGGCGACAATTCTACCCGCTTCCGGTGAATTTAGCGGGAGAAGTTCGCCGTTTATGGTCTTCACCTCAAGCGTTACTGGATAAAATTGGTCGTTATTTGAGCGGAGAAGCCCTGAGCTTAATTACTCCGGTCATGACGGGGGATCTCTTAGCGTTACACCAAAGTAATTTGGCCAAAATTGATGCTTTGAAGCAGCAGTGGCGAGCGGCTGAACAGGACATTGAAATACTCATTAGCCGCTCAGATGTGAATAAGCGCAGCTATACTAAGAAGTCGCTACCGGAATGGATTGAACGCGTTTCCTTTTGGGCGGAAACCCCAACCATCACTTATGATATTCCTGAGGCATTGGGCCGTTTTTCTCAATCCGTGTTAATGGAAAAAACACCCAAAGGGGAAGCGCCTCATCACCCATTATTTGATGCTATCGAAACCTTTCTTGCAGAACCGATAAGTTTGCAAGGGCCGTTAATGGCTCATGCGATCACCGAGTGCCGACAGCTATTGGCTAAAGCGAAAGCAAGCCAGCAATGGCTCTCTTTTGATGATTTATTAAGTCAATTATCCGCCTCTCTCGCCGAAGATGAACAAGGGTTACTGGCTGAGCGAATTCGTCACTTGTATCCGGTTGCCATGATCGATGAATTTCAAGATACCGATCCACTGCAATACCATATTTTTAGCCAAGTCTATTTAGCGCATCCGACTTGTGGTTGGTTTATGATTGGGGACCCCAAACAGGCCATTTATGCCTTTCGTGGCGCTGATATCTTTACTTACATTAAAGCAAGAAATCAGGTCTCGGCTCATTACACATTGGGCACGAACTGGCGATCCAGTGCCGAGATGGTGGCGTCGGTTAATCAGTTATTTGCTTTTCCCGAGAGTCCTTTTATTTATGATAACGACATTCCTTTTTATCCGGTGCAACCGAGCCCAAAAGCACAGCAAAAGCAGTGGTTTTTAGCAGGGCAAGCTCAGCCAGCCTTAACCTATTGGTATCAACAGGCAGAAGCACCACTGAGCAAGGGGGAGTATCAACAAATCATGGCACAGGCAACCGCCAGTCAGATTCAAGCCCTATTAACGGCGGCTCAGCAAGGCGAGGCACACTTTGAGCGAGATCGCCTCATTGAACCGGCGGATATCGCGGTGCTCGTGCGCACAGGAAGTGAAGGTCGCTTGATTCAACAAGCTTTGGCACAACAAGGCATTGCAAGCGTGTATCTTTCGAATCGAGACAGTGTTTTTACCAGTGCGGTTGCCGCTGATCTCCAGCGATTGTTGCAGGCCGCTTTGCATCCTGAAGATGAAAAAGCGCTACGCAGTGCACTCGCTTCACCTCTTTTTGCTCTGAATGCGGCTCAGTTGGATTTGCTCAATAATGATGAGAATGAGTGGGAAGCGGTACAAAATGAATTTAAGCATTATCGCAAACTCTGGCAAGAGCGCGGAGTGTTGCCGATGCTGCGAGCGGTATTAAGCATGAGACATGTTGCAGAGCGCTGGCTTGCTGAGCCCAATGGTGAACGGCAATTAACGGACTTTATGCATTTGAGTGAATTATTGCAACAAGCCACCCAAACGCTCGAAAGTGATCATGGTTTATTGCGCTGGTTTGCTCAGTCAATGGTTGATGCTCAAGCGGGGAGTAGCAGTGACGATGCCATGTTGCGTCTTGAATCTGAGCGAAATTTGGTGCAAATCGTCACAATTCATAAATCGAAAGGGCTTGAATATGACTTGGTCTTTTTACCTTTTGTGCTGAACTATCGGGAGGCGCAAGAAGGAAAATATTACGATGTTGCTAGTGGTCAAACTCTACTGGATATTATGGGTAGTGATAGCGCTTTACAGCAAGCAGATAAAGAACGGTTAGCAGAAGATTTACGCTTAATTTATGTGGCGTTAACTCGTGCCGTTTATGGCTGTTTTATCGGTGTTGCACCGCTGCGTAACGGGCGCTCAACCCAAGAGCCAACCGGTGTACATTTAAGCGCTTTAGGTTATCTGCTGCAAAACGGTCAACAAGGTGATATAGCACTGCTGACTCAGGCTTTGTCTCAGCAAGCGGCGCTGAGTTCGGTTATCGTCACCGAACCGCCAGAGCTGTTGCCAGAACCCTTTACCCCCTTACAAACGTCACAGCCTGAGCTGAGCGCCAAAACATTACAGCATTCCATAGACCGTGCATGGCGAGTGACCAGTTATTCTGGACTTGTTAAGCAAGGTGGACATCCACAAGAGAGTACGCTTGAACTGGTGGGATTTGATCTTGATTCAGCCGGTGAGCATGATGAATCGTTCGCTTCTGATGAGTTGGAACGCTCGATTTTTACCTTTCCTCGTGGTGCCACGCCGGGCACCTTTTTGCATGCACTGTTTGAAGAGGTCGAGTTTACTGAGTCTGTGTACAGTGAGAAAAATCAAACGACCATTGAAACCTTAATGGAACGCCATCAAGTGGATTTCGAGTGGCTAGAGGTATTGCAAAAGATGGTTGAAACTGTGCTCAGCACACCGTTGAATGGTCAATCATTACGCTTGAATCAAATCGATCCAGAGCGGCGTTTAACAGAGATGGAGTTTCTCCTACCGATAGAGCTATTAACCGCTCCTGAGCTCAATCGAATTGGCCATCGTTATGATCCACTGTCTGCCAAAGCCGGAGAACTTGGATTTTATCCGGTTCAAGGGATGCTCAAAGGGTTTATTGATTTAGTGTTTGAACATCAAGGGCACTATTACCTCTTAGACTGGAAATCAAACCATTTAGGAGATGATCGACTAGCCTATCAAGGTGAGCAACTCAGCCGAGCCATGGTTGAACATCGCTATGATCTGCAATACCAATTATATACGTTAGCGTTACACCGATTTTTAAGTAGCCGATTGGATAATTACGATTATCAGCAACATTTTGGTGGTGTCTATTACCTATTTTTACGGGGCATGGATGGACAATCTCAGAGTGGGGTGTTTCATGCTAAGCCAAAGGTTGAATTCATTCAGGCTTTAGACCGATTGATCGATGGACAACCCGCTTTGCCTCCGAGAAGTGAGCTTGGGCAGATGGAGTTTGATTTATGATAGAGCAGCAATCGATTCAATTAGCACAACTGGCGAAGCAAGGGGTATTGCGCCAGCTCGATTATCAATTTGCTCAATTTATGCTGGGGTGTGCGAAAGAGTTGGCTTTATCCAGCCAGCAGCAACAACTGTTATTGCTGATCAGTGCGGCGATCAGTGCCGAATTGGGACGAGGGCATATTTGTCTGCCTTTGTTTGATGAACAAGGGCAGAAAATAGAGCTAGCCAGTAAGCTTGGGCTGAATGGGGAATCGGGCTTAGCGGTTAATGTTTTATGGCATTCCGTTAACTGGCAAGAACTGGTAACACAGTGTCCATTGATCAGCGAAGACAGTCATTCCGTTCCGCTAATTTTCGATGGGCAGCGCTTATATCTGCACCGTTACTGGCAGTATGAGGTCACGCTGGCGAAACATTTACAACGCTTTGGGACACCCATGAGCTTAAAGCTTCCTATAGTCCAAAATCTCAAACAACACTTAGATGAACTATTTGCTCGAAACTACGCGGATCTCTTTGCTGCTTTACAGCAGGAGCACGATTCTCCTGTTGCCCGTCAACGTTTAGTGTGTGATGGGTTAGATGTGGTGGAAGAAGAGAAGCTTGATTGGCCAGCCATTGACGCAGTACTGGTTCAGGCCAAAAAAGCCAATGATCTAATGGTATTGGATGAGTTAGTCGCAGAGCGTTACTGTTTAAATTGGCAGAAGGTAGCAGCAGCCATCGCCCTGACTCGCCGCTTTGCGGTGATCTCCGGTGGGCCGGGAACAGGAAAAACGACTACGGTTACCAAGTTACTTGCCGCTCTGATGCTTCAAGCTCAGCAACAAGGACAAACCCCGTTGGTTAAACTGGTTGCTCCAACGGGTAAAGCTGCGGCTCGGCTAACCGAATCGATTGGGCAAGCGATCGCTAAGTTAGCCATTGATCCCAGCTTGAAAGCGAGCATTCCTACCGAGTCAAGCACGCTACACCGGTTGCTTGGCGCTATCCCAAACAGCGCTGAATTTCGTCACCATAGTAAAAACCCGCTGCATTTGGATATTTTAGTGGTAGACGAAGCGTCCATGGTTGATTTACCCATGATGAGCAAGTTAGTCGAAGCCTTGCCTGCTCATGCTCAACTCATTTTGCTGGGGGATAAAGATCAACTCGCCTCTGTCGAGGCGGGAGCCGTGTTGGGGGATATTTGCCGATTTTTATCACAAGGGTACTCTCCTTCACAGCGCCAATTATTGGCAGAGCTCACCGGATTTAGTTGCTTAACTTCTTATTCTACGCGAGCGGTTACGAATCCTTTGGCCGACTGCCTATGTATGCTACAAAAAAGCTACCGTTTCGATGCCCGTTCTGGGATAGGGCAACTGGCCAAAGCGATCAACCGTGGTGATGAGGCAAAACTCCATCAGGTCTGGCAGCAAGGGTTTACGGATATTGAGCATTTTCCGATTTCCAGCGAACACTACCAACATTTATTACAGACCTTAGTGA
The DNA here is from genome assembly GCF_900167345.1 of Vibrio cincinnatiensis DSM 19608. Classification (GTDB taxonomy): domain Bacteria; phylum Pseudomonadota; class Gammaproteobacteria; order Enterobacterales; family Vibrionaceae; genus Vibrio; species Vibrio cincinnatiensis. The sequence goes on from NZ_FUXB01000005.1 coordinate 127,429, forward strand.
GCGCTTATTCTGGCTATTTACAGCGAATAAAGCTTGTACTTCATGATGAGTTCGAACAACCCGAATCAATGGCGAGCAAAGCGCGAGCGATTTTAAAAGAATTTGGCCGCTGCCGATTATTATGCGCTGTGCGGGAAGGCGATTTTGGTGTGCAAGGTTTGAACTTACGGGTTGAACGAGCATTGGCAGCAAGAAAGCTGATTAAATCCCAAGATGAACAATGGTATGCAGGGCGACCTGTTATGGTTAGCCAAAATGATCATTCCCTTGGGTTGTATAACGGCGATATTGGTATTTGCTTGCCCGATGAAAATGATCCTGATCGGCGGCTAAAAGTCTATTTTGAGTTACCGGATGGCCAGATAAAAACGGTGTTACCGAGCCGAGTTCCCGCTCATGAAACCGCGTATGCCATGACTATCCATAAATCACAAGGCAGTGAATTTGATTTTACCTTATTGATTCTACCGCCAGATTTTAGCCCAATCATGACTCGAGAGTTGATTTATACGGGAGTTACACGTGCCAAACAGCGTCTTGCACTGTATGCCGATATGGCGGTATTAAAACGGAGTATCACAGTGAAAACTGAGCGAGCCAGTGGGTTGGTTGAGCGGTTAACGTGTGTGGAAGATTAATGAGAAATTTACCATCCTTGGCCGATTAGGGTGGCTAATTATGCTTGTAGAGCCTTGGTAAAGGTAATATTTCGAATTTTATAGCGCTCTTTTGATTCAAGCAGAAATCGGCGTAAATTCTCACACACAGGAAAAACGCAGTGGACATCCAGACCTTCTAGAAACTGGTTATCCGCCATATCCCAAAAGCTCTGTAGTGAATTACAAATAACGGTTTTCATCAATAAAATGCTCTTAGTTACTGATACGAGTAGTAAAAGCAATCCGTGCGAGGTCTAAACTATTCATTTAGACAGACTATTCATCTCTTCATGGTGCAGCAACGGTGGCTCTATCAGAGAGACGAAATGGGTCTCTGTGAGGCTGTGCCTTATGGATGAATAAGGTATCCTATCCTGTGTGAAAAAGTAGATCTAAATCACAGTTGTGCGAATTTTACACAGTTGCATAAGCATTGCAAGTGATTATTTTCTATACAGCGAAATCTAGAGTGTCCTGCTTTTTCTCCCCGCTTTTGGATGTTTTATATTCACATTTCTTCCGTTTTTTCTCATGGCTTTTGGCATTTTCCCCTAAAAGTCAGTCACTATTTAGGGGAGGTGTGAGCCTGAGAAATAGGGGTTAGATAGATAATATTAAGATCTTCGAACGACGTTGATAATTGTAGAGGCTCTGTTTTGCCATCGGGAGGCGATCCACACCCACTTCAATGAACCCTTGTTCTCTAAACCAGTGTAAGCTGTGAGTGGTTAATACGAATAAATGGCGGATGCCCATCTGCTTGGCCTGCGTTTTCATATGATTGAGCAACAATAGGCCACGATTCCCATCTCGATATTCAGGATGAATAGCCACACATGCCATTTCCGCCATACCTTCTTCGGAATAAGGGTAGAGGGCTGCACAGCCAATCAATAAGCTGTCTTTTTCAATAATGGTAAATTTATGGATCTCTTGTTCTAATTGTTCGCGGGAGCGGCGAACTAAAATACCTTGCTCTTCCAGCGGGCGAATTAAATCAAAAATCCCCCCAATGTCATCAATCTGAGCTTGGCGAACTTGCTCTGCACTCGCCATGACAATTTGTGTTCCGATGCCATCAAAAGAAAACAGTTCTTGAATTAAAGCGCCATCTTCTTTGTAGCTGATCAAATGGCTACGAGGAACTCCCGCTCGACAAGCCACAACAGCGGCACGTAAAAAACGCAGGGTACCCGTTGAGTCATCGTTACTGTCCATGGTGGACTCTAACCTATCCACCAACGCTTCGACTTCGGTTGGAAACAGTTCGGCGATAGCGTTTCCCCGCTCATCGATAATGCCTTGTTCGGAACAAAAACCAATGAGCTTATCGGCTTTTAACCGAATCGCAACTTGGGTTGCCACTTCTTCAGAAAGAAGGTTGAAGCATTCACCAGTCACTGAGCTGGCGATGGGGCCGAGTAATACGATAGAGCCTTGATCGAGAGTCTGGTTAATGCCTTCAATATCAATACGACGAATTCTACCGCTATGACAATAATCGATACCATCGTCCACCCCTAGCGGTTGAGAGATAACAAAATTACCACTCACTACATTGAGCTGGGTTCCTGCCATTGGTGTATTATTTAAGCTCATAGAAAGCCGAGCGGTGATAGCCAGTTGTAGCTGTCCTGCGGCTTGCATCACTAAACTGAGGGCTTCTTCATCCGTTATTCGGATCCCTTTGTGGTAAGGTGTGGTCCGTTGCTGTGTAGCTAAAATCTGATTAATTTGTGGGCGTGCGCCGTGAACGAGAACTATTTTGACGCCAAGGCTATGCAGGAGCGCAAGATCACTAATAATATTGGCAAAATTTTTATCGGCAATCGCTTCGCCACCTATCATGACCACCATGATTTTTCCGCGATGAGCGTTGACGTAAGGAGCGGATTGTCTAAATCCTTTGACAAGAGCAGTACTGCGAATTTTCACGACCTTACACTCGCTAATGTTTAAATATGTTCAAATAATGACTTTTTATTCATATTGATACAAGTTTTTTTTGCCTTTGGCAGAAATTTTTATTCCTATGTTTTATCCTTAATAGAAGGAAAGATAAATAGGGTTTGATGACGTTTTGAGAAAATATTCAAAGAGAAGAGATGAAATTAAAATATAAAAACGCAGATCAATCGAACCAAGCTGGCCGGTTTCTGAGAAATAAATCGGTTGAACGGCTATTCATTGCGGGGGCATTAGTTGGCACCGTGATTGCGATTTTACTTTATAGCCATTTATTTGGTCGACTGTCTGGGCAGTTTACACCGCCTAAGAGTACCATTTACGGAGTCTGGGTTGAGCAGAATGTGGCCCCCTATATGGCGCAAAGAATAGAAGTTCAGCCCAATGCGATCATTATCGATGGGCGAGTCGTCAGTACGAGCTATCAGTATAATGGCCGCTATCTTTCATTTACCATTGCGGATCAGCCTTTCCAATATCAGATGCTCAATGAAGAGAATACGGAGATGAAGTTAATCTCTTCCAATCGCTATAACCCTATTTTCCAATTGTCAGAAAAACATAAAAAAAACCTTCAGTAACGATTCTGTCATTGCTCTTCACTGAGGAGTTTGTCATCCTTTTCGCTCACACCCAATATGGATAGAACTCTCAGTGATAAAACGTTTTTTTTCTTACGCTACTTTGGCGTTTTTATTTGGTTGTGCACAGCCAACGGATCGAGCGCAGCAGTATTTGGATGATGAATTTCCACAAATTTTAAATAAAGTGGATTCTGTCGCTTCTAATTCTCCTCGTGATTTCAGTGCTTTTGCCGCACAAAGTGAACAAGTCGTGACTCGTTCTGCATCTATGGCTGCCATTTATCAGTCATTGTATGAAAAGCTGAATGAATGGGTTTTGCAAAGTGGTGATCCGGCTGAGCTTGCCCAGTTTGGTATACAAACAGCACAGCTGGGAGGTGGTGATAAGCAAGGTAACGTGTTATTTACAGGGTATTTTTCTCCGGTGATGGAGCTTCGTCATACGCCAGATGAGGTTTTTCGTTACCCCGTTTACGCATTACCTGAGTGTGACGTTGATTGCCCTACTCGAGCGGAAATCTACGCTGGTGCTTTGGATGGACAGGGGCTAGAGTTGGGCTATTCGGCCAATTTAATTGACCCCTTTATTATGGAAGTGCAAGGAAGTGGGTTTGTCCATTTTGAGGATGACGATACCTTAGAATATTTTGCTTATGCCGGAAAAAATAACCGAGCTTACGTCAGTATTGGCCGTATTTTAATTGAACGTGGTTTCGTTAAACGTGCCGATATGTCTTTAAAAGCGATTAAAGAATGGGTTCTTGCCAATGATGAAGCGACGGTGAAAGAGTTGTTAGAGCAGAATCCGTCTTATGTTTTTTTCCGTCCAAGTGCAGCCGCACCAGTGACGGGCAGTGCTGGGATTCCATTATTACCGATGGCATCGGTTGCTGGTGACAGAACCCTATTCCCCATGGGCACGCCGATTTTAGCTGAAGTCCCTCTGTTGAATGCTGATGGCACTTGGTCTGGTGCTCATCAACTTAGGTTATTGATTGTGCTTGATACGGGCGGGGCGGTAAAACAGAATCACCTTGATCTTTACCATGGTATGGGGCCAAGGGCTGGAATAGAAGCGGGCCATTACAAGCATTTTGGCCGCGTGTGGAAATTAGGCTTAGACAATTCGCCCACTCAAGCGCCTTGGGCACTCTCTCCGGAAAAGAGAGAGTAGTTTGCGAAACTAGACTTTTGAGTAAAGAGTGCGTATAAATCGCACTCTTTCTTTTTGGCTTTTATAGTGGTGGAAGCTTGTTATGCGTGAACTTGATACGCCTGCCTCAGACAGTTATAACCAACGTTTTGGTGGAACCCGTCGCCTATATGGTCACAGTGAAGTGGAAATTTTACGTGCCGCGCATGTGTGTGTGATTGGCATTGGCGGGGTAGGTTCATGGGCCGTGGAAGCGCTCGCGCGCTCTGGTATCGGTGCATTAACCTTGATTGATATGGATGATGTGTGTGTCACTAACATCAACCGACAAATTCATGCCATGAACGGTACCGTCGGGCAGAGCAAAATTGAAGTGATGGCGGAGCGCGTTCAACGGATTAACCCGGATTGTCAAATCCATTTGATTGATGATTTTATCAGCCCTGACAATCAGCACCTCTATTTGAGTAAAGACTTTGATTACGTATTAGATGCGATTGATAGCTTACCGGCTAAAGCGTCGCTGCTGGCTTATTGCCGCAGTAATAAAATAAAAGTGATCACCGTCGGTGGCGCGGGCGGGCAGACGGATCCCACGCAAATTAAAGTGGCAGATTTAACCAAGACTATTCAAGATCCTTTGGCGAAAAAGCTCAAAGATCGTTTGCGTCGCCATCATCATTTCCCAACCAATCCGGCTCGTAAATTTGGCATTGAGTGCGTTTTTTCGACCGAACCGCTTAAATACCCTCAAGCGGATGGCTCGGTTTGTGCGGTAAAATCAACGGCAGAAGGTCCCAAACGTATGGATTGTGCCAGTGGTTTTGGAGCCGCTACGGTGGTAACGGCTAGTTTTGGTTTTGTGGCGGTAGCTCGTATCATTGAGAAATTGATTCAAAAGCATTGCGCTTAATCGATTGAATTCTGCTTGTTTTTTATTATTAACCCGTTGATTTTTATCATTGGAGATAGACCATGCTTTTTCCTTCCCACCCCTTTGGTTCTGAGATTACCAGTGATGATGTCCTTGTTGTGATGCAGACCCAGCAAGGCTGGGAAGCGCGTTATCGACAATTGATTGTGTGGGGGAAGCAACTGCCTGTCATGCCTGAATCATTAAAGAGTGAGCAAGTGAGGGTGGCTGGGTGCGAAAGTCAGGTATGGTTAGTCAGTCAGGAGCAAGAGGGGGTATGGCATTTTTGTGCCGATTCGGATGCCCGTATTGTGCGTGGTCTGATCGCCTTATTGCTGGCTGCCTTTGAGGGAAAGACCAGAGAACAGATCCTCAGTTTTGATATTGAGGGTTATTTCTCTCAACTTGGCTTATTGGCTCATTTAAGCCCATCTCGGGGGAATGGTTTAAAAGCCATGACGGATAAAATCTTGCAAGATTTAAGATAAGTCTTCCCTACTAAATCTTGCAAAATCACTCTACAGTATTTCAACGGCTTTATGGAGTGCGTGGATAAACCGGTCCACATCTTGTAAGTTGTTGTATATCCCAAATGAAATGCGTACCGTCCCCTGCAAGCCAAAGGCCTCCATGAGTGGGTGTGCACAGTGATGACCCGCTCGCACCGCAATGCCTTGTTGATCCAGTAAGGTGGCAACATCTTGATGATGCACGCCTTGTAAAATAAAACTGATAATGCTGGATTGGGGTTGGTAGCCAATAACCTTGATATCCTCTATCTCACAGAGCGCCGCATAGGTTTTGCTCTGTAACTCATGCAGATGTTGTAACACCGCTGCCTTAGGAAAAGATTGATACCATTCAATCGCACAGGCGAGCGCTAATGCGCCGGCAACATTGGGTGTTCCTGCTTCAAATTTTCCCGGTAGACCCGCATAAGTGGTACCAGAAAAGGAGACTTTATCCACCATCTTTCCGCCTCCATGCCAAGGCGGCATCGAGTTTAATAAGTCGGTTTTTCCATACAATACTCCAATCCCAGTAGGGGCGTAGAGTTTATGGCCGGAGAAAACATAGAAATCGGCATCAAGTTCAGCGACATTCACCTTCTCATGCACAATACCTTGCGCCCCATCAACCACCACAATGGCTCCAATATGATGGGCCGCTTCAATCACTGACTCTATTGGATTGCGAGCTCCGGTTACGTTAGTCACATGAGCCAGTGAGATGATTTTACATTGCGGCGTGAGTTGTTGATAAAAAACGTTTAAATCAAATTCCCCTTGCTCAGTCATTGGAATTTTGACGACTTTTGCTCCCGTTTGCTGAGCAACCATTTGCCAAGGCACGATATTGGCGTGATGCTCCGTTTCACAAAGCAGTATTTCGTCACCCGGAAGTAAAATATTGCGGGCATAACTTTGGGCAATCAAGTTGAGTGCTTCAGTAGCGCCTCGTGTCCAAATGATATTGCGGCTCTGTTCTGCCCCGATAAACTGCGCAACACAGTGTCGTGCGGCTTCGAACTGTGAGGTGGCTTGAGCTGTTAAGGCGTGGCTCCCACGATGGACATTAGCATTGTGCGTTGAATAATAATGGCTAAGAGTATCAATCACGCATTGCGGTTTTTGAGTGGTGGCTGCGCTGTCTAAATAAACCAGCGGTGCTTGATTGATCTGCTGTGTTAGTGCGGGAAATTGCGCACGGATGGCGGTGATATCTAACATAGGAAATTATTCTTCACCTAATTTTTCATAGTGCAGTTGAGGGAGGGGAACTAAAGGAAGAGCGACCTGCTTTGCAAAGGTTTTCCCCGATAGCTGAGCAATAATTTCTATCGCAAATTCGAGTGCGCTTCCCGGCCCTTGGCTAGTCAGTAAGTTATGGTTAACATCAAAGGTGACTCGACGGTTACGCCAGCGATCTTGAGGAATATGACTTTGAAAACTGGGGTAAGCTGTCATGATGGCCCTAGGGTATAATTGATGGTGCTCTAACACGATAGCCGGAGAGGCACAAATGGCGGCGACTAATCGACCATCGTATTTTTGCTGTCTGAGAATTTCGACTAACAAGGTACTATCACGAAAGATTTCCGCTCCCTTTACCCCGCCCGGAAGAACGACAGCTGAAAACTCTTCATCGGCCACATCAACCAGTTTGCACTGGGCTGTCAGTATGATCCCCCGAGAGCCCATCACACTTAACTGGCCTGAAAAATCCGCACTGGCGACAATCACGTCATAATCGGCACGAACCAAAATATCGATGATGGTGACCGCTTCCAACTCTTCCGTTCCGGGAGCGATCGGGACCAATATGCGTTTTTTCATTGAGATATCCAACGTTGTTGTAGCGAGTGAATGTGCTGATAAAGCTCCAGATTTGTGGGAATGGATAACCCATGCTGCTGAGCTTTTTTCACCAGATAACCAGTGATAAAGTCTATCTCGGTTTGGCGTTGATGAACAACATCTTGCTGCATTGACGAGTGATTTTTTGCGGTGGCAGTGATGACTTGATAAATGGACTCTGTTAATGCTGCTTTATCACACGGTATGCTTTCCGCCTGCATAACACTGACTAGCTCATGGATAATCTGTTCGATAATAGAATAATACTGAGGCTGCGCCAGAGCCCCGTTGTTACATTGATGAATCGCTGTCAGCGGGTTAATAACACAATTGATCGCCAGTTTATGCCACAGCGCATGAGTTATCTCGGGATTCCAACTTACCGTAGGTAAGGCGTGATTAAAAACTTCGGTGAGAAATTCGCACTGTTTGCCTTGGGTATTGTAGGCACCAAGTTGTGTCATTCCCTTTCCTGTGTGCATAACATGGTGGGGGGAGGTTTTTTGAGCACCATGTGTTGTGGTCGCCAATACGATGGGATGATGGTTAATCTCTGTTGTGAGTGAATCTAGTGCGCCCATACCATTGTGCATAAAGATTAATATGGTTTCTGGTGCCAAATGGGGAAGTACCGGCGGCAAAGCTTGAGCCACTTGCCAAGCTTTTACCGTGATCAATAAAACATCAGCGTGACGGAGTGTCGAAAGTTGATTATAAGCATAAGAGATAGCTGGGCGATTATCTTGAGATATAGACCAATGCTCGAGGCTTTGCGTTCCCCACAACGCTACCTGATGACCACTATGATGTAATTGATAGGCCCATAAACTGCCAATGGCCCCTGGCCCAAGTATGACGATATTCATGATTCTCTTTTATTCCTTTCATTATTATTCCGATAATACCGAGTTGTCATAAATTCCCAACCTATTGCTGATAAATCATGGTCGAGTTGTGTAACCGTGAATATCTATTTTGTGTCACAGAAGTTAAATGTTTTTTCCTTTAGATTACATAAACTCTGTGATTTTTATCTAAATAAGGAAATGCAGTTATGCGATTTAACCGTGTTCTACTCGCCAGTAGTATTGCGTTTGCGCTATTGGGGTGTAGCCAAAGCCCTTCTCCATCAACAGACAATAGCGTATTTGAGCTAACCATTGCCCATATTAACGATACCCATTCTAGCTTTGATCCGGTACGTTCCAGTTTTTACATCAATAAGCAGCGTGTGTATAACGAATTTGGCGGACATCCGCGTATTCTCACTAAAGCCAATGAATATCGAGCAGAAGCGGAGAAAGAAAATCAAAGCTTGCTGTTTTTGCATGGCGGAGATGCTTGGCAGGGAAGTGCTTATTTTAAAATCAATGAAGGGGCAATGAATGCCGATATTCTCAGTCAAATGGGGATTGATGCGATGGCATTGGGGAATCACGAATTTGATTTAAATAACCAAAAACTGAATGCCTTTTTAGATCAGATTAATTTCCCAGTTTTAGCGGCGAATATTGATGCCAGTTTAGATAAAGATTTAAAAGATCAAACCAATTTAAAACCTTATGTGATTTACGCTTTTGATGGTTTTAGTAAACAACGAGTTGATGATGCGGAGTCTCTTCCTAAAGATAAACCGTTAGTGGCTGTATTGGGTATTGCCCTCGATGATATGCCTAACATTGCCCCTAATACGGGAGACTTACAATTTTTTGATATGGTCACCTCTGCGCAGGCGGCTGTGGATGAACTTCAGGCCCTTGGGATAAAGAATATTATTGCTGTCACTCATATCGGGAATGCGATTGATCTGGATCTTGCCAGCAAAGTGAACGGTATCGATCTGATTGTGGGGGGGCACTCACATACATTATTAGGCGATTTTACCAATTTGGGGCTGAGCAATAATGGTATCTATGCGCAGTTGGTTACGAATCCGAATGGAACAAGTAAGACCTGTGTTGTGCAAGCAGGAGAATTTGCTCAAGCCATTGGTAAAACTAAAGTGAGCTTTGATGCTCAAGGTGAATTGGTCTCTTGCGCGGGTCATAATACATTACTGAGTAATGATGAGTTCTATCATCAAGCTAACCGCCAAAGCGAAAGTGCGTTTAGTGAGAGTGAAAAAAGTAAAGCGATTCGTTTTATCGAACGTCAACGTAATATCGCCATTGCTGCTGAAGAAGCACAACTGCGCCGCCATATTGATTCAAAATACAAACCCTCAGTAGAGAAAGCTTATGGTGACGTGATAGCGAATGTGCCGCAAGAAATTCGCCATGCTCGCCGTCCTGGAGATAATCATTCAGATCAACACGGCTCTCAGGTCGCGCCGGTTGTTGCTTTAGGGCAGTATTACTGGGCAGCGAGTGATGAAGTCGTTCAAGTGACGGGGATGAAAGTGGATTTTGCTTTGACGGGAGCGGGCGGTATTCGCACCAATATCAGTGAAGGTGAATATCGAGAAGGAGATGTAACGCTTGAAATGCTACCTTTTTCTAATTTCATGTCGGTTGTTCCGGTTAAGGGGAAGGTAATTAAAGCGCTGATCACTAAAACCGTGACAGAGACACTTCCCCCCAGTGCACATGCAGGGAAGTTTCCTTATGGAGGAAACTTGCGTTATGTCTTTGATGAAACGGTGGCTCATCAGCAAGGTCAGTTAACCTTGATTGAAGTGAATAGCGGCTCGCTTGATAATCCTAATTGGACGCCATTGCAGGATGATCGAATCTATAATGTTGCGATGAATAGCTACAATGCAACCGGTAATGATGGTTGGACGCCTTTGTTTGAAGCACAAAAAATAGAGACCAGTCGGGTGGATTTAGCTTATGTAGATGGAGCGTTAACCGCATTTCCAGTCAGCCATATTGAAGAGGTGGATGGACGTTATCAAGTTCGTTACCAATCTCAACCACTTAACTGCAAGGCTGAGCATGTGTTGTGTAATACCGATGCCCGTGCGGTGGTCAAATACATTGCTGAGCAGCAACCCATACTACAAGCGCTTGATTACCCAGTTGTCACGCTTAATCGAGTAAAATAGTCAGTGTTCAGTCACATTGATTGAATTTATCAACGGTCTTTTGTGGGAAATAAAGACCGTTTTTATTGACACAGATAAAGAAAAGGTGAAGTTGATACTTCACCTTAATTTTAAACAATGACGCTCAATTAGAATTTATAAGTCACGGCTAGGTAGTGTCCGAAACCAGTGGTTTTACCTGCCCATCCGCCGTCTTTTAAGCCATAAACATCTTTATAACCTTTAAGGCCATAGCCGACCGCAAAGCGATCTGAATGCCAGTACAAGCCATTAAACATTGCACCGCCATGAGAACTGTTGAGTTCTTTGTTGTCATCATCCATACCAAATTGGTAATCAATATAACCTTGGTAAGAGATAAATGAGCCATTCTCAAAGAAGTAGAAAGGTTTAAACCAGTTGGTAGCAAAATGGAAACCATTCCAATCTTTGTTACTGCCTTCGTAAGTGGCGTATAAGTTCACCCCAACTTTACCAAACCAAGGCACCATCACATCGGAGCCTAAACCAATTTTTTGGTTGTTAACACCATTACTGCCACCATCCCATTCGATCAGTGAAGCAATATACAGCTCTTGTACTGGGCCAAAAGAGAGGTCTTTACCCGTTAAAGCATCTAAAGACATACGAGGTGCAAATTTCATAAAGATTTTATCTTTACCGTATTTATCACTGCTCTTGTCACTGGTGAGGTTAAAAATGTCGACATAGCCATACAGATCAAAAATTCCAGAGCGACCACCAAACTCCATTTCTAGATAATCATGGTCAGATTTACCTGGGAGTTCATTGAATGCTCCCATTAGGTTGAACTGTAGCCACTTATAATCATTTTTGTGGATATCACCATCGGAGTAGTCTGCTGCCATAACAGGAGCGGTAGTTGCAGCCATGAGGCCAAGAGCTAAAAGTGATTTACGCATAGGAGTCTCTCAATATATGGGTTTCAAGAATGAGCTTTTTTCGTGCTACATGCTGTAGTGTGAATTTTATCTCTTTATTGGTGAATTTTAGTTGATTATTTTACTTTTGTTGCTTTTATTTGTGACTTTGATCTGGTTTTTGTTGTGTTGGGTATTTTAACTTGATGGGGTGAGAGTAGAACCTTGTATTAAACAAGGTGAGTATATTTGTGTTGTTTTTTTATAGGGTGATTAAACAATATAAATGTTGTATTGAAAAAATGTGATTTGAGTATTTTTTGCTATTTAAATTTTAATTTTCTTATGAGATGAATTGAATAAATATTTTTGTCTTACACTATTTTATTGAGTTTTTATTCTCTATCTTTCTATAAAATAGATCTCTCTTTATTTATTTTTCATAGTGGTTGCCTTTTTCTTTTCAGAAAGTTTTCTATTTATTTTCCTTTCTTTTTTTCTAAGCCTTAATTAAATCAAAAGCAAACGTTTGCTGTTTTTCTTTTATTTTTTGATAGTGAGACTTAAGTCAAGATATAAAGAAAATAACGTGGGTTTTGAACTTTTGTTAATTTGTCTAATGTATTGTTTTGTATTGGATTTATTTGTGTGGTTTTGGTTTTGTGGATTTCTGTTGACGATTTATGTGAGTTTTGATCACAAAAAAGAAATATTTGTGAGGTTAGAATTACATTCCACTGTGATGGGATACTCATTTTTAGAACTGAACTCTATAGCAAGGAAAATGGCATGCGAGTAATAAACTCTCGAAAATCAGTGCTTCCTTTAGCGCTGTCCGCTGTATTTTTAGCTTTACCAATCACGAGTCAAGCGGCTCGGATTTATACTGCCGAAAATGGCGACTACATGGATGTATTTGGTGAAGTTGGTGTTGGTGGTTATTTCGGAACAAAAGCTAAATATAAACAATACCACTCTGATGATTCATATATTGATGACACATTTGCGACTTTTGGTTCAAAGGGGCGTGTTGGTATTTTTGATTATCGTATTGAATTGGATTATGAGCGAGAAAATTGGCGTGGTGGTTCCGGGGATATGGAGCTTCATATTGATAAAGCTTGGTTAGGATATCGTATTAATCAATATCATTATTTAGAGTTTGGTCTCACTGATACGGCATTTGATGATTATGATGCTTATGGTGATTTGACCTTTGATACTGGTGCTGAAACTGGTGAAGCGGGTGACCAAGATAAAACAATCAAATATGAAGGGAATTATCAAAACTTTGCCGTAGGTCTTTCTTATAGTTACAAAGGTAAATCTTCATCTGGTCAAGCTCAAGGTAATATCACGAATGGATATGTGGGCTACTTTGGTGATGAATTTTCTATGGTACTGGGTGCTGAGCGTCGTAATGGTTCGGCAGGGGAGTCGAAATACGGTTTGTTTAAACTGTACGGCGTTGGGCTACGTTATGCGATCACTGATCAGCTCTTACTGGGGCTTAATGGCTTTATTGAATATGAAGAAATCGGTGAGTGTACCACTACATCCGATCCTTGGGTCGATCCGGCGATTAAAGTTTGTAATCGCTATCAAGAATTTAAAAACCAAGGTGGACTTGTTTCGTTTCAATATAGCTTCAATGAACGTTGGGATTTAGTGGGTTCAGCAAACTATGAAGCTTATAAAGACTGGGACAGGGGAAGTCAGCAATGGGGAGGGGATGATGCTTTATGGGAAGCCATGGGACGTAGCCGAACTTTCCATACCATCGGGGTACGTTATAAACCCAGCCGTTCTTCCGTCATCGAGATTGAAGGCAATATTGGTGAGGCATATCAAGATGCGTACGCTAAAGCAACCGTCTTTTTCTAACCCGCTCAGTGAAGGATTATACTTATGAAACATAAAATTTCTCTACTCGCACTAGCGGTGAGTGGTTCATTAGCTGCCCCTGCTATTGCTGATATTAACGATATTGTGATTGCGCGTTATTTAATGGGAATGAGTAATAATAAAGCTATTGAAATTACCAATGTTGGCTCTGAAGCGCATACTTTTGAAGATACCGCCTTGTATATGGATGGTTTTTCTGGCAGTGGCGCGGATTCATTCCAAGGCATCAATATGCTTAATGGGGTAACTTTGGGAGCAGGACAATCTATTGTTATCCATCATGGTTCTCTTTCCGATACAATAAAATCTGAAATTCCCGCTGGTGTACAAACTAAAGTCGCTGGATTTGTGTTTAATGGTGATGATGCGATTTTTATCGCCCATCCCGTTATTAATCCCGGTTGTTCTGATGAGACCGTCTGTTACGTTGATGGTGATGATGCTAGAGAGGCTATTCGAGCCAATACTCATGATATTGTTGGCGCTAAGACGGTTTCGGGTAACACCACTGGTTGGGGATATCGGAAAACATGGGTGCGTAATACTGGTGAGTTATCACAGCCCAGCTCTTCCTTTATTGCGGCTGATTGGGTTGAATATTCAGTAGATTCTCCAGCAGGCTTAGGGACTGGGTTATCTGGTGCTCCGGTTGAACCAGTACCGGAAACCGGAGTGTGTAGTGATGCGCCTAGTTCCATCGTGAAAAAAGCCATTTATGAAATTCAAGGGAATGGCTGGAACTCTCCATTGGTGGATGTGGAAAATAATAAATACTACAGTGACGATGAATATCTAGTCGAAGGTGTAGTGGTTGCTACTACAACAGGTCTAACCAAAGGCTATTATATTCAAGATCAACATGGTGATGGCGATCCAGAAACGTCAGATGGTCTGTTCGTCTATTTTCCTTCAGGAGTTGACACCAACTTAGTTGGGCAAACGTTGTGTTTCCGTGGAAAAGTACAAGAGTACTATAATTCCACACAATTAAATCCTACCGAAAATAAATGGGAAATCACGAACTCTACGCCAGTTCAAATCACCCCAACTCCATTAACTATGATTGATAGTGATGAAGGTTCATTTCGTAAATTGCTTGAGCGTCATGAAGGGATGTTGGTGACGCTTCCTGAAGATATTGATACTTCACGAGAAGGCAAGCAAGACATGAGAGTGACTCGAACGTTCAGCTTTGACTATTCCTCTTATCGTAGCAATCTCGTTTTATCTTATGAGAAAACCAACTTGCATCCGAACCAACTTGCCCCAGCAGGTTCTGATTCATCGAAAGCTGCGATCATCGATAACCAAGATCGTCGCTTATATGTTGAAAGTGATGCAAAAGCCGCCGATGGTGTCATTCCCTATTTCCCAGCTTGGACTGATAATCCGACCAGTAATTATATTCGTGTGGATGACAGTGTCGTAGGTATGCAAGGTGTTATTAATTACAGTTATGATGAATATCGTTTAATACCTACAGCTGATGTGACTAAAGCAAACTTTAAAGCCAACAGTGGTCGTCAAACTTCTCCTGTGATTGATTCAACAGTGAGTTCTGATGAGTTTGTATTACGAGTCGCCTCTAAGAATGTTCTTAACTTCTTTAACTCTCCGTTCAAGGGGGATCATAACCCACATGGATTGAATCGTGGTGCAGAGAGCCAAGTCGAATTTGAGTTGCAAAAAGCCAAATTAGTCAAAGCATTATATGGTATGAATGCCGATGTAATTGGCTTAATGGAGGTTGAGAATAATGGGTTTGGTCACTATGGAGCAATTAAAGAATTAGTAGAGGCGCTTAACCAAGAATATACCGAAGAACGTTATTCTAAACGAACGGATGCTCGTTACGTTGGCAACCGTTATACCTTTGTGGCGTATGATTCGAACGGCGATAAACTGATTACTTCTGAAGATACTATTGGCTCTGATGCGATTACCACTGGTCTTATTTACCGACCAAGTAAAGTCACATTGGAAGAAGTGGATATTATTCCAATGCCTCGACAAGAAGCACCAGCGATTACTGATGAAAATGGCAATGTATTAACCAACAGTAAAGGAGAGTTAATTGGGAGTGGTCGTGCTTATCAACGTGATGCATTAACGGGAACTTTTTTAGTGCATAACACAGGGAAAAAGTTAACCATCTCCGTTAACCATCTTAAATCTAAAGGCTCAGCTTGTTGGGAAGATTTCCAAAATCGAGACTCAAGCAATAACCCGATAGATGAAGATCAGCAAGGTAACTGCGAGAACTTCCGTGTTGCAGGGGCCGTTCAATTAGGTGAACAATTAGCTAAACGTTATCCAGATAATGATCGTATCATTATGGGGGACTTAAACTCGTATGCTAAAGAAGATCCAATGCTCGTTTTGACCAGCAATCCGACAAATAAAGTATTGACGGCGGCTCGTGATACTTGGATTGGTAATCAACCTCAATTTGGTTCTAATGGTGCTGTGATTACTCGTTCTTTTGGGTATACCAATGCGGTACACATGATGGATGAGAAGAAAGGTCGCCAGCCAAGCTGGAGTTACTCTTACAACGATGAAATTGGCTCGTTAGATCATATGTTAGTCAGTTCTGGTCTTAAAGGGCGAGTTGTTGATGCGGTTGACTGGCATATCAATAGCTCAGAAACGCCACTGTTTGATTATGCTAAGACAAATGCAGGTACTAACCCAGGTAAGTTCCATAGCACGGATAAAGACTACTCTAACCCAGTAGTAACGGCTTTCCGTTCATCAGATCATGATCCTGTGTTAATGAATCTAGCTTATAAGTACGCAGAGCAAGGGAGTGAACGGATTCGCTTTACTATAGATAGTAGCCGTATTGATATTCCTTTTGTTATTAATCAGGCAGCTCAAAAAGGTGATAAAGCTTATCTTGTCGTGACTAATGGACTGAAATCTAATGATAATCCACAGATTCCAGTGGTCGATATTAAAGCTGATGGAGCACAAACCGTTTCATTTAATATTGCGAATTTACCTAAAGGTGAGTATACCGTACGTATGTATCTTATGCGTGAAAACACAGAACAAGATGCGGTTGCTGCCAAAATGAGTGAGTCGCAAGTGACTTGGTCTGAAGTCTCTGGTTCGAGTAAAGAGCTCTCTATCGTGGTTGCTAATAAGGATGATGTTGGCGTCGGGAAAGTGACGGTTCCTAGTTATGACGGCTCTGGATCGGGTGGTTCGTTAGGCGGTTTTGGTCTTTTGTCTTTACTGACATTCGGTTGGCTACGCCGTTCTCGCCGTACAAACTAATTCAAGCATAATATCGTATGGAAGCCGCTCTTTGATAGAGCGGTTTTTTTTCGTTTATTTGGCAGAGTAACGTTCTGCCCTTTGGTTTTGTTTATTCTCACTATATGATGCTTCTATTCTTCGTATTCCAGTAAACACTTATGTCTCAGCCTGTTGATAAAAAAACCTTTTTAAGTATTTTTGCTACGGTCTTTCTGCCGATGTTTTTGGCGGCGGTGGATCAAACGCTGCTAGCGACGGCAACCCCTTCAATGGTGAACGATTTAGGTGATATGCAGCTTTCCTCATGGATTGCGGTGGGTTATATGCTGGCGGGGGCCGCATCGGTTCCCATTTACGGCTGGCTGGGTGATCAATATGGTCGCAAGAAAATGCTGACGATAGCTTTAATTCTCTTTGGCGTGGGGTCGGTGGTCTGCGCGCTTGCTGGTAATATGCAATGGCTAGTGGCCGGGAGAATTATTCAAGGGCTGGGCAGTGGCGGTTTAATGAGCCTATCACAAGCCTTAATTGGTGAATTGGTTCCTCCACGTCAACGAGCGCGTTTCCAAGGTTACTTTTCTTCTTTATTTGCTTTAGCCAGTATTGGCGGACCCGTCATGGGGGGCGTGATTGTCACTTATTTAACGTGGCATTGGTTATTTTGGATTAATTTACCTTTGATTGGCATTGCGATTTATCGCTTATCGAAACTGGCTTCAACAGTAAAGAAAACCCAGAAAACCCAGATCGATTTTTTCGGGTTAATCCTATTTCCGAGTTTGATGACGGTGATTATTTATTGGTTGTCTGCGGGAGGGCACTATTTCGCATGGGGCTCTTTGCTTAGTCTGACCTTACTCGGGCTGTTTTTCGGATTGCTACTAATGTTTGTATGGCAGCAACGATGGGTTAAGTATTCATTTTTACCTTTGGCACTTTTAGCGCGTAAAGAAATTTATATTCCACTGATTTCCACCTTTTTATTTGCTTCTTGTTTATTTGCTTTGGTGTTTTTCTTGCCGATTTTTTTACAAGTGGGATTAGGGGTGAATGCGGCGAGATCGGGGTTATTATTAATTCCACTTTCCGCTGGAATTATCACGGGCTCTTACGTGACTGGGAAAACGATAGCCAAGACGGGCGTACCGAAATGGCTACCTGTGGTTGGGATGTCGATCAGTTGTCTGAGTTTTCTTTTGCTGGCGGTGACAACCCCCTCTCCCTATTGGGTGAGTGGACTCGCGTGTTGTTGTGGCCTAGGGTTAGGAACGGTAATGCCTTCGACTCAAGTACTGATTCAGACCATCGCAGGAAGAGAAAGTCTAGGGCGAATTACCTCAATGGCTGCTCTGTCTCGTTCTTTGGGAGCCTCGGTGGGAACTGCGGTATTTGGCAGTTTGATTTACTCACAAATTCCCGGTTTTAATGCACAAAGCTCGTTGGAGGCATTATTGGATACCCCGCAAGCGGTGATTATTCACGCTTTTCAAACTGGGTATTTATTGGCTTCTGGTTTGGCATTTTTATGTGTAGTGAATGCGCTGCGTGCACCGCACATTCAATTGGATGATTATAGTTAGCTGGATGAAATAAACCCCAGAGTGTTATCTCTGGGGCTTTAATTAAGCAAGACCTTGAATCACGACGAACTTTTCTAATAGCTGTTCTTCGGTTTCAATATGCTTAGGGTCGGTAATGATACAATTTGTGATAGGACAAACCGACTGACACGTCGGCTTGTCGTAATGCCCTTTGCATTCTGTGCATAAATCGGGATTGATCTCATAGATATCTTTCCCCATTGAAATCGCATCGTTTGGGCATTCAGGTTCACACATGTCACAGTTGGTGCATTTCGCTGTGATCAATAGCGCCATAATTATTTACCTGTTGGATTACGCGTATCTTGACCTACATTCAAGTTGCGCATCAGCAGGGCATAATCCAAGTTAAGATCTTCTGGCATAGGAATAAATACGAAGTGACCGTTGCCTTTTGCATCATTAATGATTTCAGATTTACGGTTTTCCATGGTTTCAAGCGTAAAGACGATATTTCCTTTCGGCGTCATCAATTCTAGGCTATCACCCACGCAGAATTTGTTCTTAACTTCCACTTCAACCAAATGACCACGGCGCTTTCCAGTAAATTCACCGACAAACTGCTGGCTGTCTGAGACGGAATAACCATAGTCATAATTTTGGTACGTATCATGGGTATGGCGACGTAAGAAACCTTCGGTATAACCGCGGTGCGCTAAGCTTTCAAGCGTCCCCATTAAACTTTCGTCAAACGGCTTGCCGGCTACCGCGTCATCAATCGCTTTGCGATACACTTGCGCAGTACGGGCACAGTAGTAGAACGACTTCGTACGGCCTTCAATTTTTAAAGAATGCACACCCATTTGAGTTAAGCGTTCGACGTGTTGTACCGCACGTAAGTCTTTTGAGTTCATGATATAAGTACCATGTTCATCTTCATATGCGGCCATTTTTTCATCTGGGCGATGGCTTTCTGAAAGCAGAACGACGTCATCGATTGGTTTACCTAACCCAATGGTATTGTCTGGGCGTTCACTCTGTACTTCAATAGGCTGAGCGGCCATTGGGTCGAATTGTTCAACAATTTGCCCAGTTTCATCTTCTTTGCCCTGCTCCACTTTATATTCCCAACGGCAAGCGTTGGTACAAGTGCCTTGGTTCGGATCTCGTTTATTGATGTAACCTGAAAGGAGACAGCGGCCAGAATAGGCCATGCATAACGCGCCATGTACAAAAACCTCAAGTTCCATTTCTGGACATTTCTCACGAATCTCTTCAATTTCTTCTAAAGAGAGTTCACGAGATAGAATCACTCGTTCAACACCTTGAGTTGACCAAAATTTCACGGTTGCCCAGTTAACGGCATTGGCTTGTACCGAGAGGTGGATGGCCATCTCAGGGAAGGCTTCTCTTACCATCATGATAAGGCCTGGATCAGACATAATTAATGCATCTGGGCCCATATCAATGACAGGTTTTAAGTCGCGGATAAAGGTTTTTAATTTAGAGTTGTGTGGCTGAATATTGCACACCACATAGAATTTCTTACCTAGAGCATGCGCTTCGTTAATACCGATTTGCAGATTCTCATGGTTAAATTCATTATTACGTACACGTAAGCTGTAACGAGGTTGACCGGCGTAGACGGCGTCTGCACCGTACGCAAATGCGTAACGCATATTTTTTAGGCTGCCCGCTGGTGACAACAGTTCTGGAACGAAAGGGGATTTTTTACTCATCATTTGCTTCTCAATCTGATCTCAAGTCAGGCCAATACCACCTGATGGTATTGGAAAAGGCGCAAATTTTACGCTAAAAAGAACAGCCTGACTATAGCTGGCTTATTAAAGCCGCGATGAGGAAGGGGAGCGTTATCAGAAAAGTCAGGCTCTTAGAAGTAAGAGCCTGTAGTAAAATTAAGCAGCAGCGTGAGGAAGCCCGCCGAGAACTTCAAATAAATTGGGAAGGAATACTGAAAACTCACCACACATGAGTGAGAAATCGGCATCAAAGCGAGCGGCTTGATCTTCTCTGGGGATATCTTCATTTTGATCTTTAAGCTCATCACTGAAGGCTAAGCGTTTTAAGCTACAGTCGTCCGCCAGAATAAAGCGAATTCTATCTTGCCAGTTGATAGCAAGCTTAGTGACCACTTTGTTGGCTTCAATATGGCTGAGGATCTCATCACTCGAGAGCTCTTGCTTCTTACAACGAATGGTCGCACCATCATCAAGAATGGATTTCAGCTCAGCTTCATCCAGTAAGTTAAAGCCCTGTGGCAAGTTGCCTTCTTTAACCCACTGCGTCAGTGTGGTTTCCACCGCGACTTCAGGAATCGCCGGCACCACGGGTAAGCTCCCCATCGTTTTACGCAGTAGCGCCAGCACATCTTCCGCTTTTTTATAACTGCTGGCATCGACTAAGATCAGCCCTGCTTTTGGCATAATCAAAACATAGGTGTAGTGGCTACGGCTAAACGCTCTTGGTAGAAGATCAATGACAATATCTTCTTTTAAATTTTCTTTTTCTTTTTTCTTGAGTGGGCGACCTTCTTCGGCCTCCATAATCTCAACTTTGGCGCTTAACGACTCTTTGATCACGGAAGCGGGTAACATTTTTTCTTCTTTTTTCGCACAGATCAGAATGCGATCTTCACTCACGTGGGTCATCATGTCGCCATGTTTACCGAGTGCATGTACCCAACCAAACTTTTGTTTATCTTGGCTTGAGCAGGGGGTAAAACGAAACTCGGCCAGTTGCTGTTCCAGTTGATCGGCGTTGAACTGGATATCACGATTCACGCGATAAACCATACAGTTTTTAAACCACATATTACCCTTCTTTCTCTTATTCAAAATCCCGTCATAATAGGGGATTTTCGCTGTAAAGTCTTACCTGCCTATAAAAAATTCCGAGATGATTCGTTTCGCGTCACACAGAGTAGGATTCATGAAGCTTATATTAAAATTTGTTTGCAATAGTCACAAAAGTGTCATAAACATTTCCCATAATGCATAGCGTTGATTAATAACAAAGGTTATTTAATTATGTCTAGAAGGATTCTGGTTGTTGAAGATGAAGCACCGATTCGTGAAATGCTGTGCTTTGTTCTTGAACAAAAAGGCTATCAGGCGGTAGAAGCGGAAGATTACGATACGGCCGTCGCCAAATTAGCTGAACCGTTTCCAGACCTTGTGCTGCTTGACTGGATGTTACCGGGTGGCAGTGGTATTAACTTTATTAAACACATGAAGCGAGAAGAGTTGACCCGCAACATTCCGGTGGTGATGTTGACCGCTCGTGGTGAAGAAGAAGATAAAGTTCGTGGTTTGGAAGTGGGGGCGGATGATTACATCACCAAACCTTTCTCGCCAAAAGAACTGGTGGCTCGGTTGAAAGCGGTGATTCGTCGTGTTACCCCAACCGCATTGGAAGATGTGATTGATGTGCAAGGGCTTAAGTTAGATCCCGTCTCCCATCGTGTGACGGCTAATGATGAGCCGCTTGATATGGGGCCGACGGAATTTAAGATGCTACACTTTTTTATGACGCATCAAGAGCGAGTCTACAGCCGTGAGCAGTTGCTGAATAATATCTGGGGCACCAATGTTTACGTGGAAGATAGAACGGTGGATGTGCATATTCGACGTTTACGCAAAGCTTTGGAAGACGCTGGGCATGATAAACTGATTCAAACGGTACGTGGCGCAGGTTATCGTTTTTCAACAAAAGCTTAATAAGATCAACGATGGAGTATTATGGTTGAGCGATTGACTTGGAAGAAGCTGGCTTGGGAGCTGGCTTTTTTTTATCTACCTTGGGTGGTTGTGGGGTGGTTTTTGGGTTATATGCCTTGGCTGCTGCTGGCCGCAACGGTATTACAACTGGTTTGGCATTTGCACAACCAAGTGCGTTTTTCTGCTTGGCTATGGGATGAGAAGCGCTTAACTCCGCCATCGGGTTCTGGAAATTGGGAATCGCTGTTTAATGGCATTTACCGTTTACAGCAACGTCAGCGCAAAAAACGCAAAGAACTCACCAATTTGATCCGTCGTTTTCGCAATGGAGCTGAATCGTTACCCGATGCTGTGGTTGTTTTTCGTTCGGAAGGCAATATTGTTTGGTGTAACCGTTTAGCTCAGTATTTGCTGGGTTTTCGGTGGCCTGATGATTCAGGCCAACCTATAACTAATTTGATTCGTACGCCTGACTTTATTAAGTATTTGAAAAAGGATGATTTTTCTGAACCTCTTACCATGCGTTCTCCCCTCAATGTGGAGCGTTCTCTTGAATTGAGGATTGTGCCTTATACCGAGGGTGAGCATCTGATGGTGGTACGTGATGTGACTCAGTTAAAGCAGCTAGAAGGAATGCGTCGTAATTTTTTTGCCAACGTATCCCATGAATTACGCACCCCAATGACGGTATTACAGGGGTATTTAGAAATGACGGAAGACCCGGATTTACTCATTGGGCCTATGTGGCCAAAAGCCCATGGCGTGATGACCGAACAGTTGAACCGAATGTCGAGTTTGGTGAACCAATTACTCACTTTATCGAAAATAGAAGCCTCTCCCATTCATGAATTAGATGAAGTGGTTGATGTACCGGCTATGTTACAAGTGTTGGAAAAAGAAGCGGTGAGCTTAAGTGGAGAGCATGCCCATAAGATTCACTTTGTGGTAGACAAGCAGTTGAAAGTTTTGGCGGATGAAGATCAGCTACGCAGTGCTATTTCTAACCTTGTGTATAATGCGGTGAAATATACCCCACCGGGCGCGGAGATCAACGTTCGTTGGTTTCAAACCCCACAAGGGGCTTGTCTGGAAGTGCAAGACACGGGTGAAGGAATTGAACCTCAACATCTACACCGCCTAACTGAACGTTTTTATCGAGTCGATAAAGCGCGTTCTCGTGATACCGGAGGCAGTGGTTTAGGGTTAGCGATTGTGAAACATGCGCTGTCTCATCATGATTCACATCTGGATATTCACAGTGAAGTTGGGGTGGGTAGCCGTTTTTCTTTTGTTTTACCGAAACGTTTGGTTGTGCGATGAAATTCAGTCGGTTACTGATATTAAGTTTTTTTAGTCTACAAGCGAGTCTTGGCTATGGGCAGACGTTAGCGAACTACCAGAAAACAAGCGGTATCGCTGGCAGTTTGCTGTCGGTGGGGTCTGATACTTTGGCTGGAATGATGACGCTATGGGTGGAAGAATTTAATCGGTTATACCCGAATGTGAATGCACAAGTACAAGCTTCAGGATCCTCTACCGCACCACCGGCATTGACGGAAGGCACAGCACAATTTGGCCCAATGAGCCGGCCGATGCGAAATCGAGAAATGGAAGCGTTTGAGCGAACTTATGGATACAAGCCGACAGAGTTACGGGTTGCCATTGATGCGATTGGTCTGTTTGTTCATCGTGATAATCCAATAGAAGGGCTCAACTTTACTCAGCTTGACAGCATTTTTTCCAGCACGTTACGTTGTGGTGCGAGTCAATCGGTAGAAAATTGGTCACAGCTAGGGCTCTCTTTTCCTTGGGCCAAACGACGCATGCAGCTATTTGGGCGTAATTCAGTGTCAGGAACTTATGGTTACTTTAAGCAACATGCCTTATGCAGTGGCGATTTTAAAGCGAATGTGAATGAGCAACCGGGCTCGGCATCCGTGGTACAGGCGGTGGCTTCTTCTATCAATACGCTTGGCTATTCAGGAGTAGGATATCGTGTGTCTGGGGTGAGGTTAATTCCCATCGCTCGGCAGGGAAGTGACTATGTTTATCCCACTCACGACAACATTTTATCAGGGCGTTACCCGTTATCGCGTTACCTGTACGTGTACATTAATAAGCATCCTTCACACCCCTTAACCCCTGTTGAGCGAGAATTTATTCGTTTTATTTTCTCACAGCAAGGGCAAGCATTAGTTAGCAAAGATGGTTATTTACCCATTTCTGCTGAACTGGCCGAGCAAGAATTGATCAAAGTCGGCATTCAGTAATACCGACTTTGATTCTTTAAAATGTCAGTGTCCAGCCGACATTTTGCCAATATTCTTGCTCAGCGAGAAGATCCGCATGCAGCAGTTTATTGTTTTCTAACCAATGTGTTTCTAAGCAGAGTAACTGCCATTCATCATCGTGAGCGATTAAGCGCAGTTCAGGTAACGGTTCGTCATTTCGCTGACCATTAAGCACAATGGCTAAGCGTAAAATGCGAATTAAGCCGATAAGGTGTTTTTTCTTAAACAAACTAAACTCGCTCATTTCCCCTAATTTGAGCGCTTTTCGCTGAAAGCGAGCGAGCGTAGCAAGCACACGTTGCTGTTCACTGTTAAATCCAGGCATATTGGTGTGCTGTAAGATGTAAGCCGAGTGGCGATGAAACGCTTGTAAGTTGATGCTTAACCCTACCTCATGCAGTAAGGCGGCCCATTCCAACAGAGAAAAGAGTTCATTGTTAGCCTTTAAGCCTAAACTTTCGCTGACTTGAGCAAGAAATTCTTTGGCATAGCCTTTCACTTTAGCGGCATGTTCTAAATCCACCAGATGTTTGCTGGCAAGGTGTTCTGCTGTACGAAGCCGAATATCGGTGTATTTAAAGCGATCTTCCATCTCATACAGTAAACCTTCCCGTAATGCGCCATCAGAAAAGTGCATCTCTTTAATTTTTAGGGCGCTAAAGATAGCGGATAAGATAGCGACTCCGGCTGCAAAGACTGGTTTTCTGTCTTCAGTCAGCCCTTCCAATTGAATCTCATCAATACAGTCCCACTCACACAGTTTTTCCGTCAGTTTACATAAGCGTTCTTGGGTGATAAGCCCATTGTCTTCACCTAATCCGACCAAGACTTCATTGATGGCTTTGACGGTTCCCGATGAGCCAAACGCCATTTGCCAGCCTTTTTTTCGGTACTTGCTGGCAATGGATTCCAATTTTTGTTCTGCGGCTAGAATCGCTTGAGCAAATTTTTTCTTGGAAAGTTTTCCATTGGCAAAAAAACGCTCGGTATAGCTGACACACCCCATTTGTTTGCTATTAACCAGTTCAGCTTCAAAGCCTTGTCCTATCACAATTTCAGTACTGCCGCCGCCAATATCGACCACTAACATTGAATCGGCTTGGGGCTGGGTATGAGCGACCCCAAGATAAATTAAGCGAGCTTCTTCACTGCCGGGGATGATTTCGATAGGGAATGGAATAACATCACGAGCACGTTGTAAAAAAAGGTGCGCGTTATTGGCTTGACGAAGTGTATGCGTTGCAGCAATGCGTACATTATCAGAAGTAAAGCCTTGTAGGCGTTCAGCAAACATGGCTAAACACTCAAGCCCTCGCTCCATGGCGGCATGGTCTAAGTTTTTTTGCTCATCAAGGCCTGCCGCTAAACGAACCCGCTGCTTATGTCGGCTGATCAGTTGCAAGTCTTGTTCGACGACTTTAGCGACCACCATATGAAAACTATTTGAGCCAAGATCAATCGCAGCGATTTCACGGCTGACTGCTGCTTCGTGGGAATGACCGTTATCGTGTTGCGTTGTGTTCATGATGATCCAGTTGCCCTTTGCTTTTTCGTGTTTCTCTTTCTATCTGTTTAAGATAGTCATAAATCGCTAACTGTGACCGTATTTTCTTACGATTTCCTCGTTTGATATAGCGGTTGCTCATTTCTTTATCGACGACTCGTGCTTTTACCGTATCAGTAAATTGGATATTGATGATATCGATAATTCGCTGTTTTAAGCGAGCATCTCGAACCGGAGCGGTGACTTCTATCCTGTGGTCGATATTACGTGTCATCCAATCGGCTGATGAAATATAGACTAATGGATCGCCATCATTGTGGGTAATAAGCACGCGAGGGTGCTCTAAGAAGCGATCAACAATACTGATGATGGAAATATTATCACTCACTCCAGCCACTCCGGGGACTAACGAGCACATTCCCCGAATGATCATTTTAATTTTAACGCCAGAACTGCTGGCTCCATACAGTTTATTAATGAGCCCTTTGTCTACCAAGTTATTAACTTTAATGATGATTTCACTTTTTTTCCCCTGTTTAGCATTAGCGATTTCGGCATCAATTAATCGATACAATTGTGTTCGGCTATTGCGTGGGGAGACTAATAGGTGATTAAACTTGACGGGTCGAAAGGGATTTTCAATATAACCAAATACATTGCGGACTTCGCTGGTGAGTTCTTTATCTGCGGTGAGTAGGGAAAAGTCAGTATAAATGCGTGCGGTTTTCTCATGGAAGTTTCCGGTTCCAATATGAGCATAGCGCACAAGTTCTCTCTCCTCTCGGCGGGTAATGAGTAGCAACTTGGCATGAATTTTCATCCCTGGGACACCAAAGATTACGTTAACGCCGGCCTCTGTGAGTACGCGAGACCACTCAATATTGGCTTCTTCATCAAATCGAGCCTGTAATTCGACCACGACCACTACACGTTTTCCATTATGTACGGCATCAATCAGTGAATTCATTAATCGTGAGTCTTTTGCGACTCGGTAAATATTAATTTTTATGCTGATGACCTTTGGGTCAAAGGAGGCTTGTCTTACGAGCTCAGTAATGTGTTCAAAGCTATGGTAAGGGTAGTGCAGCAGGATATCTTGTGCGCGAATGGCATCAAACGCATTGGGATACCCGTCGAAGTCAGCACATTTTAGTGGGGGTAACGGGCGATTTTCCAGATAGTCACGTCCGACGTTAGGAAAGGTGATAAAGTCTTTAAAATTATGGTAACGCCCTCCGGGCAGCAGGCTGTCATAATGAGAGATTTTCAGTTTATCACACAAGAAATTGAGCATGGCTGGTGGCATTTCTCGTTCATAAACAAAGCGTACGGGCATGGCGGTTAAGCGTTGGCTTAACCCTTCCGAAAGTTGTTCTAACAGGCTGTACTCTACTTCTCGACTTAAATCGTATTCCGCATCTCGCGTCATTTTCATCGCATAGCCGCTGAGCGTGTCATAGTCAAAAAAACCACGAAAAATGTCATCTAGGCAGTGACGAATAATATTATCTAATAAAATAATGGTTTTTCGTCCTTTGCCTTTTTGCTCGGGTACCATAACGAAACGGGGAAGGTGATCGGTGGGGATCTCTATTAATGCGTAGCTAGAGTGTTCGCCCTGTTTAAGATCGACGGCAATATAAGCATACTCATCTTTCAGAAATTGCAGAACATCGATATCGTCCCGCATCAATAAAGGCGTGATATGCGGTAAAACCTCTTTATGAAAATATTTACTGATCCACTTTTGTTGTACGCTATCGAGCTGAGTTTCATTAACAAGAAAAATTCGTCGCCGTGCCATTTCGAGAATGATGTCATTATAAAGGTTGTCAAAGTTTTGATTGAGTTTAAAGGCTTTGTTTTGCATGCGTGTTAGCAGATGCTTTGAGGTGTCTTTCACCCCTTGTTCACGGTTAATTAAAATGCGCCTTTTAACATCGGAGAAGCGAACTTTATAAAACTCATCTAAGTTATTGGAAAAGATGCCTAAAAATCGAATTCTTTCAACTAAGGGAACGCTTTTGTCTGCCGCTTCTTGTAAAACGCGCTCATTAAACGATAGCCAACTTAATTCTTTATCAATATACAACTTTTCCGTACTCATTCTTTTTTGCCCTTCTACTACGATTAATGACGGTTGTTTTATGCAAACTAGGCAAGTTATGTGACACATTTATTGCAAAAAACGTTAGTATGCAGAGTTGTTTTCTTTTCAGTTGGTTATTGTGATCTGTAATATAATCGTCACGTATTTGAAATAGAATTATCTGTTAACAGCAAAATTTCTGATACTCACTCTCATTGAACCCCTAGGCGTTCACCAAGGTGTATGAACTTTGGTGTTTAGCCCGTGAAATAAAAGGATAGATGACATTCATGGCTTACGTCGAATTCTCATTACAAGAACGCGATCGTAAACGGTTGATTAAAGACCGTATGATTCGTTTTGCTGTAACGTGTGGTGGGGTAAGTGTTTTAGGGGCGTTGATCTTAATTTTTGTCTATCTGGCTTTAGTCGCGTTGCCTTTGTTTGGCGATGCTCAATTACATTCCAAGTTTGCTCAGCAAGCGTTACCTGAGGTTGAACCGAAAATTTTAGCCATTGATGATTACGGTGAGCATCTCTTCGTGGTAACCAAGCAGGGAGATATTCAGTTTTGGCCCGTTAATCAACCGGAGGCTTTCCCAATTTGGTCGCAATCATTACCTTTTACTCCCACATGGCTGGTTAAAGGAAACCCTCAAGACGGATGGTTCTTGGCGATCAACCGCCAACATCAAGCGACCGTTCTTCGCCCTATTTTTGACCATACCATTGGAAAAGAAGGGCGAGTTTTTTCCCCGAAACTTGAGCGCTGGCCGCTCTCTGAAAACATAACGATTGCCCCGGTTGAACAGAATATTCATTTATTAAGCTTTGCCGTTACCCAAACCAATCTCTATTTCGCCAGTTATTTAGATGATGGACGAGTCGTGATTCGTTGGGTATCGAAAGGCTCCAATCGAGTCGAAGAGAGTGTTCTGGCTCAGCGTTACGCTCAGCTTGATCAGCTTTTAATGACGCCAGATGGTAAAACGCTCTATTTGCGACAAGGGGAACGGCTGTCGGTTGTCCAGCAAGATGGGAAAGGCTATCTATTGCGTGAAGACGTGGATTTAAGCCAAGGTCATGCTGCACTAAGTGTCTCAGAAATAACACTGTTATCAGGTGCTTACTCTTTGCTGGTCACTTATGATAATGGGCAAGTGAGTCAATGGTTTGATGTACTGGAAAAAGGGCAGCGATCATTTACCGCTATTCGCCACTTCCGTTTGGCTCCCCACATTCAGTTATTACTGCCAGATACCCATCGTAAAGGTTTTTATACTTTTTATCCTAATGGGACAGTGCAGAGCCATTATACGACGAGTGAAAAGCTGGTGTTGTTTGAGCGGGTATTAGCGCAGGCTCCTAGCATGGCGGTAATGTCGGATAATGAACGTTATCTGGCGATGTTGAGCCAAGGGATCGTTAACATTGCTGAAGTGAATAATCCTCATCCAGAGGTTTCATTGAGTTCACTATGGCGTAAGGTTTGGTATGAAAGCTATCCTGAGCCGCAGTTTGTTTGGCAATCCACCTCGGCGGATAATGATTTTGAAGCTAAGTTCAGTATAGTGCCGATTGCCTTTGGGACGTTAAAAGCGGCTTTTTATGCGATGTTTTTTGCGGTTCCTATTGCGGTCTTAGCGGCAATTTATACGGCTTATTTTATGGCCCCTTCCATGCGTCGAGTGGTAAAGCCCACCATTGAGTTGATGGAAGCATTACCTACCGTCATTATTGGTTTTTTAGCGGGGCTATGGTTGGCTCCTATCGTTGAGAGCCACCTGACTTCGGTAGTGGTATTGTTAATTGGATTACCCTTATCAACCATTGTGTTTGGGGTGATCTGGTCTTGGTTACCCAAGCGCATGGTGGGTCGTGGCGTTGTTAAATGGCACGCCTTGGTTTTAATCCCGTTACTACTGGGGATTATGGTTGTGACTCTCTCTTACAGCCGTGAATTGGAACAGATCTTTTTTGCTGGTGATATTTTGCTTTATTTACAAGAGCGAGGTATCGGCTTTGATCAGCGCAATGCATTGGTGGTTGGCATGGCGATGGGGTTTGCTGTTATTCCTACTATTTTCACGATTGCCGAAGATGCGATTTTCTCTGTTCCTAAGCATTTATCGGATGGGTCATTAGCATTGGGAGCCACGGCTTGGCAAACGTTACTTCGAGTCGTTTTATTGACGGCAAGCCCAGGCATATTTTCCGCCGTGATGATGGGCCTTGGAAGAGCGGTGGGTGAGACGATGATCGTTTTGATGGCGACAGGAAATACCCCTATTTTAGATTGGAATATATTGGAAGGTATGCGCACTTTATCGGCCAATATTGCCGTTGAATTGCCTGAATCGGAGGTTGCTAGTTCTCACTACCGAATATTATTCTTGTCGGCGTTATTACTCTTCCTGTTTACCTTTGTGGTTAACTCATTAGCCGAATGGGTACGTCAGCGTTTACGTACTCGATATCGTTCATTGTGATAGAGGCTGAAATGAAAATACGACAGTCGTTTAAAACCGGCGCTCCTTGGATATGGTTAACCGGAGGGGCGGTCAGTATCAGTTTGATTTCTGTCTTGATGCTTTTACTGCTCATTGGCTGGAAAGGGCTTGCCTATTTTTGGCCTTCTCCTCTTTATCAGTGGCAAACAGAACAAGGGCAACGTTTGATTGGTCAACTGTATGCCAGTGAAACAGTATCGATTAGCCATTTGCATGAAATGGGGATTGCCCTGCCTGAAGACGCTTCCCAGTATGCTCAACGGCTGAATATTAAGGTCGCTAACCGTGAACGCTATAGTGCAGATTTTGTTTCCATTCTAGATATTAAGCTCTCTTCTCCCACACAACCTTCTGGTTGGTTGGTGATGGAGCGCACGAGAGATGGTCAGTTTTACGGTAAGCCCGTCGGTTTTGAACAAGCTGATGGTCAGCAAAAAACAGAGGTAGAGGTTTGGTTACCACAAGCATTTTCTGAAGCTCAGCGAATGAGAGCAAAGATGGATCACTTAATTCATCAATCCATTCGTTCTCTTGGGCATCAACTAGAAACATTGCGTTTTGAGCAACGACAGGCGCGTCATCGCCCTGTTCATGAGCAAGCTCTTATTGCTCAGCAGATACAGCAACTTGAGGATAAACTATCGATTGCTGAACATGAATTAGACCAGTTACGTCAGCAATTGGATAGTCAAGCGTTATTGGTGGAAGAAATGGGCGGTTCTATCGTTCGAATTCCACTTAGCCAAATTCTGGACTACTGGTATCCCAATGACATGAGTCATTGGCAAAAACTGCATCAGTGGGGAAAACAGCTGTGGGGCTTTTTGTCGGATAATCCGCGTGAATCTAATTCCGAAGGTGGGGTTTTTCCCGCCATTTTTGGTACCGTGCTGTTAGTGCTATTGATGTCTGTCATTGTGATGCCACTTGGTGTGATCGCAGCGGTTTATCTACATGAATATGCGAGAGACAACGCCTTTACTCGCTTGATCCGAGTTGCGGTGATTAACTTAGCTGGCGTGCCATCGATTGTTTATGGGGTATTTGGTTTAGGTTTTTTTGTTTATACCATTGGCTCGAGCATCGATAATCTACTTTATGCTGATCGCCTTCCAGCTCCAACGTTTGGCACACCGGGGTTATTATGGGCCGCACTGACTTTAGCGGTATTGACTCTACCTGTGGTGATCGTAACAACCGAAGAAGGTTTGACCCGTATTCCAGCTTCCGTTCGTCACGGTTCGTTAGCATTAGGCGCGACGCAATTTGAAACCATTTGGCGCATTGTGTTACCCATGGCGAGCCCTGCGATGATCACCGGATTAATTCTGGCGATTGCTCGTGCTGCTGGGGAGGTTGCGCCATTAATGTTGGTCGGCGCGGTAAAACTGGCTTCAAATCTCCCCGTTGATAATGAATTCCCTTTTGTGCATTTAGAACGTAAATTCATGCATTTAGGTTTTCATATCTATGATGTTGGGTTTCAAACGACCAATATTGAAGCTGCGCGGCCATTGGTGTACGCCACGGCTTTTCTCTTGGTGACGGTGGTGGTGAGTTTAAATTTAACGGCAATACACATTCGCAATAATTTGCGTGAGAAATATCGAACGTTAGGACAAGATTAATCATGTTTTCTGCCAATCAAACCTTAGGTTATCAGCCCCCTTTGGATGTGAATAACTTAACCGATAAACAAACCTCCATCTCGATTGAAGGCTTGAGTTTGTATTACCAGCAAACTCGGGCATTAAACGATATTTCTATGCGTATTCCTAAAGGTCAGGTTACGGCATTTATTGGTCCATCTGGCTGTGGTAAGTCCACTTTATTGCGCTGTATTAACCGCATGAACGATCTGGTTGAAGGCTGTCGGGTAGAAGGTGCGGTTACCTTACATGGCAAAAATATTTATGCGCCGGATGTGGATGTGCCCACTTTACGTCGTCGTGTTGGTATGGTGTTTCAGCGGCCGAATCCTTTTCCTAAATCTATTTATGAAAATGTGATTTATGGGTTACGCTTACAAGGCATCAAAAATAGTCGCACACTGGATGATGCCGCAGAACATTCATTACGAGCTGCTGCTTTGTGGGATGAAGTGAAGCATCGTTTGCATGAGAATGCCTTTGGTTTATCGGGGGGGCAACAGCAGCGGTTGGTGATTGCGAGAGCCATTGCTATTGAACCGGAAGTCTTGCTGCTTGATGAACCAACGTCTGCTCTAGATCCGATCTCAACCTTGACCATTGAAGAGTTGATCCACGATTTAAAAACTAAATACACTGTGGTTATCGTGACCCATAATATGCAGCAAGCGGCTCGGGTGAGTGATCACACCGCCTTTATTCATATGGGAAAACTCATCGAATATTCGGATACCGATTCTATTTTTACCTCGCCATTGAAAAAACAGACAGAAGACTACATTACCGGAAGATACGGTTAATTGAATCATAAGGTAGGAAGCGAACATGCAGTTAGGACGGCACATTTCAGGGCAATTTAATGTCGAACTTGAATCGATTCGTACCCATGTATTAACCATGGGCGGTTTGGTTGAACAACAGCTCTCTTTTGCTATGCAAGCCCTGCATAAAGATGATATTGAATTAGCCCGTAAAGTGGTTCGTGATGATCATAAAGTCAACGAGATGGAAGTCTCGATCGATGAAGCTTGTACGCGAATTATTGCCAAACGGCAACCCACGGCTAAAGATTTGCGACTTATCATGGCGATCATCAAAACGATTACCGATCTCGAACGCATTGGTGATGTGGCAACCAAAATGGCTTATGTTGCGATTGAAAGCCCAACCATCAAAGAGCGTCAGTTCCAAGTTTCTTTAGAGCCTCTTTGTCGTCAAGCCATAGCGATGTTGCACCAAGTGCTCGATGCTTTTGCTCGCATGGATGTGGCTGCGGCAGCGGAAGTTTATAAACAAGATGATAAGCTAGATAAAGAGTATGAAGCGGTAATTCGTCAATTGATGACGTACATGATGGAAGATCCGAAAAATATTCCACATATTTTACAAGTGATGTGGTCTGCTCGTGCTATCGAGCGGGTCGGGGATCGTTGCCAAAATATTTGTGAATACATCATCTATTTTGTTAAGGGAAAAGATGTTCGCCACTTGGGCGAACAATCGATTGATGATGTACTAGGTTAAAGAGCCTTAAGCTGCTCAGCCACTTGAGCGATGGTTTGTGGATTCGTCACGGGAATCACAAAATCATCAAGATTTGCTTGTCCCATTTTTGCATTGGCGACCTGAAGTTGCATACGACTGGGACGAGTGGTTTTACCTGACAAATGCACTTCTTGTACGCCCGTTTGTTGCACAATCCGAGTGACATTGTCAGCATTTAGACCGGCTCCCGCCATGATCTGAATCCGCCCTTGAGCCAGAGTGACCATTTCAGCCAGTGTGGCTATTCCCTCTTCAACTTGACTGGCGAGTCCAGAGGTTAAAACACGTTCACAACCAAGTTCAATGATGGTGTTTAAGGCTTGGCGAACATCAGCACATTGATCAATGGCTCGATGAAATGTCACCCCTAAGCCACGTTGCTTCGCATGTTGAATGAGTTGAGCACTTTGCTCATGATTGACTTCGCCTTGTGCCGTCAATACCCCAAACACCACCCCTTGTAGCCCAGCATTCGCTGCTGCATCAATATCATCCAACATGATTGCCATTTCTTCTGAATTATAAAGAAAATCGCCTTGACGAGGGCGAATCATTGCATAGATAGGAATTGGAGATATTCTGGCGCTCTGTTTCATTAACCCATAGCTGGGTGTTAAGCCGCCTAAGGCTAAGGAAGAGCAAAGTTCAATACGGGTTGCTCCTCCTTGAATGGCCGAGTGCAGTGATTCTACATTATCAATACAGACTTCAAGTTGATAGTTCATGGTATGTCTCATCTGTCATCTAAGTGGCAGAATTTTATCAGCCACTTCTCTACAAGTCTGTTAATGAAACAAGAGAATAGGGGTAAAGTTACGCTTTTTAAATTTCCGGAATGGGTGTTGATGGAAAGAAAGAGTAGATATAAAAAGCCCAAAGCAAAGTTGCTTTGGGCTTTGGGGGACTTTACTTAACTGATTGGCGTTGCGTTATCGCTTTATTATTTGTCCAACCATTTACCCGAGTTGAGCGCGGG
This sequence comes from Vibrio cincinnatiensis DSM 19608, assembly GCF_900167345.1. Taxonomy (GTDB): domain Bacteria; phylum Pseudomonadota; class Gammaproteobacteria; order Enterobacterales; family Vibrionaceae; genus Vibrio; species Vibrio cincinnatiensis. The sequence goes on from NZ_FUXB01000005.1 coordinate 161,998, forward strand.
TAATTTGTTTCTGAATTATTTTTTACCCAAATCGTCAGTATGTTCAGCTAGATAAGCGGCTACGCCTGCTGGTGTGTCTTTCATACCCGCTTTACCTTCTTCCCATTGTGCTGGGCATACTTCACCGTGTTTTTGGTGGAAGTTTAGCGCGTCAACCATGCGTAGCATTTCATCGATGTTACGGCCTAGAGGAAGGTCATTGACAACTTGGTGGCGAACGACACCGGCTTCATCGATAAGGAATGAGCCACGGAAAGCAACGCCTGCTTCAGGATGTTCAACATCGTATGCTTTAACGATTTCGTGTTTAACGTCAGCAACCAGTGGGTATTTCACTTGGCCAATACCGCCATTTTCAACGGCAGTGTTACGCCATGCGTTGTGTGAGAATTGTGAATCGATAGACACACCGATCACTTCAACACCTTTCGCTTGGAAGTCTTCAAAACGTTTATCAAACGCGATCAGCTCTGAAGGACAAACGAAAGTAAAATCGAGTGGATAGAAGAAAACAACGGCTTTCTTACCTTTAGTAAACTCTGCAAAGTTGAATGTATCAACGATTTCACCGTTACCAAGAACAGCTGCAGCAGTAAAATCAGGGGCTTGACGACCTACGAGTACCATTTTTTGCTCCTAAGAATGATGGTTAATGCTCGGTAGCACCAGATTGTGTTACCGAGTCCATGTGTATTCGAGACAAACTATAGTACAGAGTGTAGTATGAAAAAAAACGAATTAAATAGATTAAGCTAATCGAAAAAAGCGATTTAAGAAGAAAGTTGAAATTATGAATAAGTGGCCGAGTCTAAAGCAGTTACATTACCTAATAACTTTACATGAAACACGACATTTTAGTGAAGCAGCCGAGCGCTGTTTTGTTAGTCAATCCACGTTAAGTAAAGGCATTCAAAATCTAGAAGCATTAATTGGTTGTCCTTTGTATGAAAAGCAGGATAAAAAAAGCCCGTTGGTTTTTACTCATGCTGGCGAACAGGTGATTAAACGGGGCAGAGAGTTATTGGCAAGGGGAAAAGATCTCCTCGAATTAGGGCAACAGTGTCAAAATGGCCCGATGGAAGGGCAATTAAAGTTGGGATGTATTCCGACGATTGCGCCTTTTTTACTGTGTGATTTAGTCCAAGCACTTAACACTCGTTATCCCAACCTCCATCTCCTATTGCGGGAGGACACTACGGCTAACCTTCTCAATGCATTACGTTTAGGAGAGTTAGATGTCTTGATTCTGGCTTTACCGATTGACATCGGTCATATGGAAAGCCGAATTGTTGGGCGCGATCCTTTTCGAATGGTCATCAGCCGTCAACAAGTTGATAGTATCCGAGTTCCGATAAAATATGATGACTTGCCTGATGAATCGGTTTTCTTGCTAGAGAATGAACACTGTTTAACGGAGCATGCGGTATCGGCATGCCAATTAACCGATAAAGAGAAGATTAACCCATTTACGGCAACGAGTTTACATACGCTGGTGCAAATGGTGGCCAATGGGCTTGGCACCACTTTTATTCCTCAAATGGCGATAGATCATGGTTTGTTAGAGAATCAAAATTTGGTGGTTATCGACCCGCCTGGTCAGCAGGCCTATCGAGAAATCGGCCTTGTATGGAGGCCGAGTTCATCTCGTCATTTGACTTTTGAACAATTAGCAGATGTGGTGGCTGAATTATTATAGCGTTTAGTCCTAACTATATTCGATTGATTAACTAGTTAAAGCGTGCTGTTGTGGTGCGCTTTTTTGGTTTTTTATTCTGATGGTGAATCTTTAATAGTAAAATTTTACAGGAATAAATTTTTGAAGCTTTCATAAAATAGTAAAAATTTACACCGTCAATTATACATAAATATTTGAGCTCATTGTTTAAATCTTGCCAGTGTTTTTCTTTCTATCGCCCATCATCATTAGCCTCTTATCTCTCTATTGCCTTTTTTATTCATGTTTTAACCCTTTCTCCTTTAATTTTTATTGGTAATTTAATTACGTAATTAATTACATTTTATGGTGTGTGAGAATGATGAAGTAAGAAACGGAATAAAACTTTGAATTTAACGTAATGGTAACTTTTGATCTTTTATCATAACGTCTTATCGGTTAAGGTTTGTATCAGGTTTTGATGCTGAAACCTCGCTTGATGTTATGGCTATTTTTTGAGGCGATATAAAGAATAAACAGGTCAAGATTATAAGAGTCAGGAAAAATATTTTGTAGTTTTAAAGTTACAAATGTCTTTTTGTTAACCCGATAAGGAAAATGGTTATGCTTGCTCAAACCCCAGAAACGTCACACTTACACGATCAACATTCCAATTCCCAAGGCCAGCTTGAGGTGATGGGGGCGCTGTCTCCTGAACATCAAGCCATTTTCCCTATTGAAGCCCAAACCTTTTTAACGGCTTTGTGTGCGCAATTTGCTTCACGAGTCGATGCCTTGTTGAGTGAACGAGAGCGTCTGCAGTCGTGGATCGATCAAGGCAACTTGCCTGATTTTCTGGAACAAACACAAGATATTCGAGAAGGCAGTTGGAAAATTCTCGGCATTCCACAAGATCTACAAGATCGTCGGGTGGAAATTACCGGGCCAACGGAGCGTAAGATGGTGATCAATGCCTTAAATGCAAACGTAAAAGTATTTATGGCCGATTTTGAAGATTCCATGGCGCCTGCATGGGATAAAGTGCTGGATGGACAGGTCAATCTACGTGATGCGGTTAATGGTACGATCCGTTATACCAACCCAGACAACGGTAAAGTGTACCAACTGAAAGAGAATCCAGCGGTTTTAATCTGTCGGGTTCGTGGTTTGCATTTAAAAGAGAAACACGTCTCTTTTGCTGGGCAAATCATTCCGGGTTCTTTATTTGATTTTGCTCTGTACTTCTTCAATAACTATCAAGCGTTACTGAAAAAAGGCAGTGGCCCTTATTTCTATCTGCCTAAGTTACAAGCCTATCAAGAAGCACAGTGGTGGAGTGAGGTGTTCCATTTTACTGAAGATTATTTTGGTTTAGAGACAGGCACAATCAAAGCAACGGTGTTAATTGAGACTTTACCTGCCGTATTTCAGATGGATGAAATTCTTTTTGCACTAAAAGAGCACATTGTGGGGCTTAACTGTGGCCGCTGGGATTACATCTTCAGTTATATCAAAACGCTAAAAAAACACCCAGACCGAGTGCTACCAGACCGTCAAGTGGTGACGATGGATAAGCCTTTCTTAAATGCGTATTCCCGCCTCTTGATTTATACCTGCCATCGGCGTGGTGCTTTTGCAATGGGAGGAATGGCGGCTTTCATTCCAGCTAAAGATCCAGCGGTTAATGCTCAGGTATTAGAAAAGATCCGCAACGACAAAATGCTGGAAGCAGAAAATGGGCATGATGGCACTTGGGTTGCTCATCCTGGCCTTGCTGATACGGCAATGGCGGTTTTCAACCAAGTGTTGGGGGAAAGGTCGAACCAATTGGATGTGACACGGATGTCTGATGCGCCAATTTGTGCAAAAGAGCTTCTTCAACCTTGTGATGGCCCTCGTAGTGAAGATGGTATGCGGCATAACATTCGTGTTGCGCTGCAATACATCGAAGCTTGGATCTCAGGTAATGGCTGTGTACCGATTTATGGATTAATGGAAGATGCGGCAACCGCTGAAATTTCCCGAGCCTCTATTTGGCAATGGATTCAACACGGTAAAACTTTAGATAACGGACAGGTAGTAACGAAAGACTTGTTCCGTACCTATCTCGCGCAAGAAATTGAAGTCGTAAAAGCTGAAGTCGGAGAAGAGACGTTCAATCATGGGCGCTTCACCGAAGCGGCTGAGCTAATGGAACGCCTAACCACCAGTGATGAATTAACCAACTTTTTAACCATACCGGGCTATGACTACTTAGCCTAGTAATAACCATAAAACTTAACGTGAAACATCATCTTCAAAGTCAGCACAGTTTGTACTGATGGCGAAAAGGAAGAAAACGCCGTGAGCATTGAGCCACGTACTATAAGAGGGATACATTATGACATTGACTCGCCGCCAACAAATCGAAGCGCTAGAGAAAGATTGGGCCACCAACCCTCGTTGGAAAAATGTAAAACGAACCTACAGTGCTGAAGAGGTCGTCAACCTACGAGGTTCTGTGACGCCAGCCAATACCATTGCACAGCGTGGAGCAGATAAACTTTGGTCACTCGTGAACGGTGATGCGAAAAAAGGTTATGTAAATTGCTTAGGCGCACTCACTGGTGGACAAGCGGTTCAGCAAGCCAAAGCGGGCATTGAAGCAATTTATCTTTCTGGTTGGCAAGTGGCTGCTGACAACAACACCGCTGGAACCATGTATCCAGACCAATCTCTCTACCCTGTAGATTCTGTGCCTAGTGTAGTCAAACGCATTAATAATGCGTTTCGTCGGGCGGATCAAATTCAGTGGTCAAACGGTCAGTCACCTCAAGATGAAGGCGGGGTTGATTATTTCCTGCCTATTGTTGCTGATGCTGAAGCGGGTTTTGGTGGGGTTCTGAACGCTTATGAGTTGATGAAATCAATGATTGAAGCCGGTGCTGCCGGTGTTCACTTTGAAGACCAATTAGCATCGGTGAAAAAATGCGGTCATATGGGGGGGAAAGTTCTGGTTCCGACTCAAGAAGCGGTACAAAAGTTGATTGCAGCACGTTTAGCGGCGGATGTTTCAGGCACAAGCACTTTGGTGATTGCACGTACCGATGCTAATGCTGCCGATCTTCTCACATCTGATTGCGATCCTTATGATGCGGATTTTATTGTGGGAGAGCGTACCTCTGAAGGATTTTACCGAGTAAGAGCGGGGATTGAACAAGCGATTTCTCGGGGCCTTGCTTACGCACCTTATGCAGATTTAGTGTGGTGTGAAACGGCAAAACCCGATCTTGAAGAAGCACGTAAATTTGCCGAGGCGATTCATGCTCAATATCCGGATCAACTCCTTGCTTATAACTGTTCTCCTTCCTTTAACTGGGAGAAGAATTTAGATGCAGAGACGATTGCAAAATTCCAGCAAGAGCTTGCGAACATGGGATACAAATACCAATTTATTACTCTAGCGGGTATTCATAACATGTGGTTTAACATGTTTGAGCTGGCTCATGCTTATGCGCAAGGAGAGGGGATGCGCCACTACGTAGAAATGGTACAGCGCAAAGAGTTTGCTGCAGCAGAAAAAGGGTACACCTTTGTTGCTCACCAGCAAGAAGTGGGAACCGGATATTTCGATAAGATGACCAATACCATTCAAGGCGGGCAATCTTCAGTGACGGCATTAACAGGCTCTACCGAAGAAGAACAATTTTAGGTTATCCCAAGAGGGGACATCATCCCTTTGGGCTAGAGACTTAAGTTTCATTAACGTTGGTGTGATTTTTGAGCGGCAAAAGCCGCTCTTTTTTATCTCGCATTCTCTCTTTTATGTCCTCTTCATTGAGCATACTGATGTTGAGAAATAGAGAGTGTTAGAGAAGGTCATCTTCCAAAGTATCGTCCAACTCAATTTCGTCAGGTTCTGTATCTTCTTGTAACTCAAGTAGATTAATAGCAATGGTCACGAAATCACTGTCGGTAATAATGCCCACCAATTCCCCTTTGGACACCACGGGCAAACAGCCAACTTTGTGTTTTTGCATGTAGATAGCACTTTCTTTTAAGCCTGCTTGAGGAGCGACCGACATGACTCCTGTATGCATTACTTCGTAGAGTGGTGTTTCTTCCGTATATGAGGTTTCTGCATTTTGGTTGTATAAACTGGATTCTTGGGCGGCAAGGACATCACGATGAGTGATGACTCCGAGTAGTTTGCGATTGGCATCCACTATGGGAATATGGCGAATATCCAATGCTTCCATCATGTGTCGGGCGTCGGCCAGAGTGTGTGTCCGCAACAAGGTATGTGGGTTGCGAGTCATCATGTCTTCAACTTTGATCATAACCAACTCCTTCTTTTTACTTTTTATTCTTAAACGGCCTTGAAGTAACGGTGTTTTTGAATATTGAACTGTGATCCTGTTATTAAACTATAGTGTTTTTGTCGGAGAATATCTGAGAGTTCAGTCGGTTTTTGCTCGTAATAGCGATAGTAGAGTGCGTTGTCACTTTTCATTACACTACTTTGAGTGCTTACGCTTCGGACTCGTCGTACAACCCTGTATCTTGACGTGGCTTGGGTATATACTGTCGCGCCGCGAAATAAACCATCGCTAACTTAACTAACCAAGAAAGAGTCATGCAAGTTTCAGATTTTCATTTTGACCTCCCAGATGAGCTAATTGCTCGTTACCCTAAGGAGCAAAGAACCGCGAGTCGTCTTTTACGTTTGGACGGTAATTCGGGAACACTCGTTGATGGCACATTTACTGATGTTCTTCAGTATGTCGCGCCGGGTGATTTACTGGTGTTTAATAATACGCGTGTCATACCAGCCCGGATGTTTGGGCGTAAAGCTACGGGGGGGAAACTCGAGGTGTTGGTTGAGCGAATGCTGGATGAACATTCTATTTTGGCCCATGTGCGTAGTTCCAAACCGCCGAAACCAGGAGCCGAACTTTATCTCGGAGAACAGGATGAGTACCACGCCACGATGGTTGCTCGTCATGATGCGTTATTTGAAATCCAATTCAGTGCACACACTCCAGTTCTCGAGATCCTTAACCACATCGGCCATATGCCACTACCGCCTTATATCGATCGCCCAGATGAAGATGCGGATAAAGAACGTTATCAAACCGTTTATAACCAAAAGCCGGGAGCGGTTGCTGCGCCAACCGCGGGCTTGCATTTTGATGAAGCTTTATTAGAGCAAATTAAAGCGAAAGGTGTGACATTTGCCTATGTGACCTTGCATGTTGGTGCGGGAACTTTCCAGCCAGTGCGAGTGGAGAATATTCACGATCATCACATGCATGCTGAATATGTCGAAGTACCACAAGAGGTTGTGGATGCTATTGCGGCGACAAAAGCGCGTGGTGGGCGAGTGATTGCGGTGGGAACCACCTCGGTACGCTCACTGGAAAGTGCAGCGCAAGATGCTTTGAAAAAAGGTACGGAACTGGTTCCTTTCTTTGGTGATACCGAAATATTTATCTTCCCCGGCTATCAGTATCAGCTTGTGGATTGCTTGATCACCAATTTCCACTTACCAGAATCCACCTTGATCATGTTAGTTAGCGCCTTTGCTGGCTATGAACATACCATGGCCGCTTATCAACATGCTGTAGCGCAGAAATATCGCTTCTTTAGCTATGGCGATGCCATGTTTATTGAAAAAAAATTGGACTAACTTTGTTATTGTCCTGAACTTTTAGACCGTCAGACTGTTTCTCTGACATTGGAGGCTTTGTGAAATTAACGTTTGAGCTAAAAAAGAAAAATGGCAATGCCCGTCGAGGTCAACTGACCTTTGAACGTGGCACTGTGCAAACCCCCGCTTTTATGCCAGTGGGTACTTATGGCACGGTTAAAGGGATGACGCCTGAAGAAGTGGCGGAAACTGGCGCAGAAATTTTATTGGGAAACACTTTCCACTTGTGGCTGCGCCCTGGGCAAGAAGTCATGAAAATGCATGGTGATTTACATGATTTCATGAACTGGAAAGGCCCAATCTTGACCGATTCCGGTGGTTTTCAAGTCTTTAGCCTTGGCGATATTCGTAAGATTACTGAAGAAGGGGTTCATTTTCGTAACCCAGTAAACGGATCGAAAATTTTTATGGATGCAGAAAAATCCATGGAAATTCAAAAAGATTTAGGGTCTGATATCGTCATGATCTTTGACGAGTGCACCCCTTATCCTGCCACTCATGATGAAGCAAAAAAATCGATGGAGATGTCACTGCGTTGGGCGCAGCGTTCTCGAGATCACTTTGATAAGTTAGAAAATCCGAACTCGCTCTTTGGGATTGTTCAAGGCGGGGTCTACGAAGACTTGCGTGATGTTTCTGTGAAAGGGTTAACGGAGATTGGTTTTGATGGTTATGCGGTGGGGGGGTTAGCTGTAGGGGAACCTAAGCAAGATATGCATCGAATCCTAGAGCATACGTGCCCACAGCTTCCTGAAGACAAACCTCGTTACTTAATGGGGGTGGGTAAGCCGGAAGACTTAGTGGAAGGGGTTCGTCGCGGGATTGATATGTTTGATTGTGTGATGCCAACCCGAAATGCCCGTAATGGCCACTTATTTGTGACCGGAGGTGTGATCAAGATCCGTAATGCAGTACATAAAACGGATACAACCCCTCTTGATCCGCATTGTGACTGTTACACTTGCAAAAATTATTCTAAATCGTATTTACACCATTTGGATCGTTGCAACGAGATCCTTGGTGCGCGTCTCAATACTATTCATAATTTACGTTATTATCAGCGTTTAATGGCCAGTATTCGCACTGCGATTGATGAAGATCGCTTTGAACAGTTTGTGGTGGACTTTTACGCACGTCGTGAACGTGAAGTGCCACCACTACAAACTGAGCAAGCATAAATAGTGTGCGCTGGGGTGAATTTATCCCTGTAATGGCTTGAATTTATCTCGGTGCATCCCAATACCAACAAAATTACAAACAATAACATAGAGGACGTTTCTCAATGAGTCTAATTTCTGTCGCTCACGCAGCAGGTGAAGGTACATCACAAGGTGGTGGTTTCGAAATGCTGATCATGCTTGGTATGTTTGCGGTTATTTTCTATTTTATGATTTACCGCCCGCAGTCTAAACGAGTAAAAGAGCATAAAAGCCTAATGGCCTCCATGAGTAAAGGGGATGAAGTACTGACTAGCGGCGGTTTGGTAGGCAAAATCACGAAAATTGCTGATGACAATGATTTTATTTCAATTGAATTAAATCATGCCAATGAAGTTGTGATCAAAAAAGACTTCGTTACTGCAGTGTTACCTAAAGGTACGCTTAAATCTCTGTAAAACAGCTAGAGGATCCTCGCTGTGTTAAACCGTTATCCGTTATGGAAGTATTTAATGGTGGTGTTTGCCATTGCCATTTCTGCTTTATACGCACTTCCAAATATTTACGGTGAAGATCCGGCTATTCAAGTTACAGGGGCGCGTGGCGCCTCTGTAGATCTGTCAACGCTGGATGCTGTCACTCAAGCGCTCGATAAAGCGCAACTTTCTCACAAATCCATTGCTCTCGAAAATGGTTCAATTCTTGTTCGATTTAATGATACCGATACACAAATTAGTGCACGCGATATGATTAATGAGGCATTGGGTAACGATATTATTGTTGCTCTTAACTTAGCGCCTGCGACCCCTAGTTGGTTAGATTCCATCGGTGCGGCTCCGATGAAACTGGGGCTTGATCTTCGTGGTGGTGTCCACTTCCTCATGGAAGTGGATATGGATGCAGCGATGGAGAAGCTGGTTAGCCAACAGGAAGAAGCGTTTCGTAGTGAGCTTCGTGATGAAAGAATTCGTTATCGTGCAATTCGCGCACAAGCCGATTCTGTAGAACTCATTTTACGAGATGCAGAACAACTGAATCAAACTCGCCGACTATTGGAAGCAAACCATCGTGATATGGTTTTTAGCGCCACCGAAGGCGATGGGCGTTTTGCATTAGTGGCGAAGTTTACCGATGCGCGTCTGCAAGAAATTCGTAACTATGCGGTTGATCAAAATATTACTATTTTACGTAACCGTGTGAACGAGCTCGGTGTCGCTGAACCTTTAGTTCAGCGTCAAGGCGCGACTCGAATTGTCGTTGAGCTACCCGGTGTACAAGATACCGCCCGTGCGAAAGAAATTTTAGGTGCCACCGCAACACTTGAATTTCGGGAAGTTGATGCGAGTGCCGATCTTGCCGCTGCCGCAGCGGGTCGAGTTCCTGCCGGTAGTGAAGTCAAGTTTGATCGTGATGGTCGACCTGTCGTTTTAAAACGGCGGGTGATTTTGGGTGGCTCAAGCATTACTGATGCAAGCTCAAGTACGGATGAATATGGCCGTCCGCAAGTGAATATTTCTCTAGATAGTGAAGGTGGAAGCAAAATGTCTGCCTTCTCAAGAAATAATATTGGCAAGCTAATGGCAACAGTATTCGCTGAATACAAAGACAGTGGGCAACGTAATGCTGACGGTAAAGTCATTCTTGAAAAGCATGAAGAAGTGATTAACCAAGCAACGATTCAGTCTGCATTAGGTCGCAACTTCCGTATTACCGGAATTAATTCTGTCGCGGAAGCACATAACTTAGCGTTGCTACTGCGTGCCGGTGCCTTGATTGCGCCTATCTCTATTGTAGAAGAACGCACGATTGGTCCTTCTATGGGGCAGCAAAATATCGATATGGGTATTCAAGCTTGTATTTGGGGCTTGTTAGCTGTGATGATCTTTACCGCCCTTTATTATCGTAAATTTGGCTTAATTGCTAATGTGGCTTTGGTTTCAAACCTAGTCTTGATCATCGGGATTATGTCGATGATTCCGGGTGCAACCATGACTTTACCTGGTATTGCGGGGATCGTTTTAACGGTTGGTATGGCGGTGGATGCTAACGTTCTTATTTTTGAGCGGATCCGTGAAGAGCTACGTGAAGGTCGGAATCCTCAACAAGCTATTCACCAAGGGTATGCCAATGCGTTTAGTACCATTGCGGATGCCAACATCACAACGTTAATCACGGCCATCATCTTGTTTGCGGTAGGAACGGGGGCGATCAAAGGATTTGCGGTGACGCTTTCTATTGGTATTTTAACGTCTATGTTTACTGCCATTATCGGTACTCGTTGCATTGTCAACTTGCTGTATGGCGGTAAACGTATCAACAAATTGTCGATCTAAGGCTAGGAATCATTATGTTTCAAATTCTGAAAGCAGAGAAAACGATCGACTTTATGCGTTGGTCGAAGGTGACGTTTCTTTTATCGCTGTTAATGATTGGTACTTCCGTTTTCACCTTAGTGACGAAAGGGTTTAACTGGGGGTTAGACTTTACTGGCGGAACATTGATTGAAGTTGGGTTTGAGCAACCGGCTCATCTGGATCAAATCCGTGAGGCACTTGAAGCGCAAGGTTTTGGTGATGCAACAGTGCAGAACTTTGGTTCTGCACGTGATGTCATGGTGCGTTTACGTCCTCGTGAAGGTATTGCTGGTGAAACGCTTGGTAACCAAATCCTGAATGCGATCAAGGAGGGAACGGGTGAAAGTGTGGAAATGCGCCGCATTGAATTCGTTGGTCCTAACGTAGGGGATGAATTGGCAGAAGCGGGAGGCTTGGCAATACTGGCTTCGCTGATCTGTATTTTACTTTATGTCTCTATGCGTTTTGAATGGCGTTTGGCTTCTGGAGCCGTACTTTCTCTTGCGCATGATGTGACCATTACGTTAGGTATTTTCTCGTTTCTTCAAATCGAAATTGATCTGACGATTGTAGCGGCGTTGTTGACGGTTGTTGGTTACTCACTGAATGATACCATCGTGGTCTTTGACCGGATTCGTGAAAACTTTCGCAAATTACGCAAAGGTGAGTCGGTAGAGATACTCAATAGCTCTATTACTCAGACCCTGAGTCGAACCTTGATTACTTCTGGAACGACCTTGTTTGTGGTGATTGCTCTGTTTGTGCAAGGTGGTGCGAATATTCATGGTTTTGCGACGGCGTTATTGCTCGGTATTACCGTAGGTACTTATTCTTCTATCTATGTCGCTTCTGCGCTATCACTGAAATTAGGTATTACGCGTGAGCATCTTCTACCTCAGCAGGTAGAAAAAGAAGGCGCAGAATTAGATGAGTTACCCTAAAGCGAATCAATGCTAATGGATATACGTTAGGAAGAGTTAAAGAAAAACCGCTGCACAAGTCAGCGGTTTTTTATACATAACATTTTTTATACATGACAGTGAACGCGCCTATTGAGAGGTCGCTTATTTTAAAATAGCACTATTGCCATTCTCACGAATATGTTGGAGAAGTGATTTCACACCGCGAGGGCTTGAACCAACAATATTGCCTGATTGCATGTAGTTTGTACCACCAGCAAAGTCGGTCAAAATGGCACCCGCTTCACGAGCAATCAATTCTCCCGCTGCCATATCCCAAGGCTTTAAGCCTAGTTCAAAATAACCATCAACACGGTTAGAAGCTAAATAACAAAGATCTAAAGCCGCAGAACCGGTACGACGGAAGTCCGCACATTCGACAAAGAGGGAAGAAATAATTTTGAGATAAGATTCAGAGTGCTGTTTTTGTTTAAATGGAAACCCTGTTGCTAGCACGGCACCTTGAAGATCTTTGAGTGGTTTCACCCGAATACGAGCATTATTTAATTGAGCGCCGGAGCCACGTTGAGCCGTAAATAACTCATTTAGCATCGGGTCATAGACACAAGCGACTTCCGTTCTGCCTTTGAGGCGTACCGCAATTGAAACCGCGAAGTGTGGTAACCCTTTGACAAAGTTATTAGTGCCATCCAGTGGGTCGATGATCCATTGTACGTCTTTATCTTTACCTTCGATAAGACCGCCTTCTTCAGCCACAATGCAGTGTTCAGGGTAAGAACTTTGAATGGTTGCAATGATCATTGCTTCAGCTTCTTTGTCCACGTTAGTGACAAAGTCATTCATGCCTTTTTGCATTGATTCAATTTTTTCAGCATTTTCTAGAGATTTAGCAATATGATTGCCTGCTTTTCGCGCAGCGCGAATAGCAATGTTTAGCATAGGATGCATACGAGTTTCCCAACGGATGTTAAAGAACGAAAAAAGCGGAGCGCAGTATACCAAAGTTTAGTTAAAAAGAAAGTGGTTATTTTTTGTGCGTTTAATGCATTAAGAGAGAAAGGGTCTGACCATTTTAGTCAAGTTTATGTTACGCTAGGGCGATTAAATCTAAGCAACATTATCTCTTTTCAACGGGAAGTGATGAAGCTATGTTAGTTCTCGCTGATCATAGTCTTTCTCGCGGTTTGGGGAATGAACTCTTTTACTGCTTCTCTGCCATTTTAGAGAGGGAAGAGCAGTTGAATTGATGAGAAGATAAAAGGCGGCTTAGTATCTTAAATAGGCCATATTCACCGTATGTTAGATAATGTTAAAGTCATTTTAGTCGGGACCTCGCACTCAGGAAATATTGGCTCTGCTGCCAGAGCAATGAAAGTGATGGGGCTAAATCAAATGGTTCTTGTTGATCCACAATGTGAGGTGGACGCTCAAGCGATCGCCTTAGCCGCGGGAGCCAGCGATATCGCGCTCAAGGCAACGGTGGTAAAAACACTTGATGAGGCCGTCGCGGATTGTGTTTTAGTCGTAGGAAGCAGTGCCCGTTCGAGGACCTTAGAGTGGCCCATGCTGGAACCTCGCCAATGCGGCGAGAAGTTTGTAGAAGAAGGGCAAAACCATTCTGTCGCGGTTGTGTTTGGACGAGAGCGGACAGGGCTAACCAATGAAGAGTTACAACGCTGTCATTATCATGTCTGTATCCCTGCCAACCCTGAATATAGTTCACTAAATTTAGCTATGGCTGTACAAACGATTTGCTATGAAATTCGAGTTGCTTATTTAACTCGACAGCAAGCTCAGCATTTGCCAGCAAGTGAGCAAGATTATCCTCGACATAAAGAACTTGAGATGTTTTATCAGCATTTAGAAAAAGTGTTACTCACCACGGATTTTATTTCCCCTCAACAGCCGGGGCAGGTGATGAATAAGTTGCGTCGATTGTTTAGTCGAGCTCGGCCTGAAGCTCAAGAGCTTAACATCTTAAGAGGGATGTTGACTGCCGTGGAGAAGTCGTTAGCGAGCAAATCATAGCCATCATTATCCCTATAGTGACGAGGGATGAATACCTGACTAAATTACTCAACTTAATACTTGACCAATTCAGTCAGGTATGAAAGAATTCTAACCACATAATCAATGTGGATACGGTGTGATATGAGACTTACATCTAAAGGAAGATATGCGGTGACAGCCATGTTAGATGTGGCTCTACATTCGCAGCAAACGCCAGTGCCGTTAGCCGATATTTCTGAACGGCAAGGTATTTCTCTCTCGTACTTAGAACAACTGTTTTCTAAATTACGCAAAGCTGGCCTTGTGGCTAGTGTACGAGGCCCAGGTGGAGGTTACCGTTTAGGTGACGATGCTAACAGTATCTCAATTGGTACGGTGATTGCGGCGGTGGATGAATCTGTTGATGCAACGAAATGTAGTGGTAGAGGGGATTGCCAAGGTGGAACACGCTGCCTTACCCATACCTTATGGCGTGATTTAAGTTCACGCATTAGTGACTTCTTAAACAACATCACTCTTGGTGAGTTGATGCTGGATAATGACGTCTTACAGATTTCCGACCGACAAGAGCTCGATCTTTCGGTTAACCAAGGGTTCGGCCATAAGAATTCTAAATCAGTCACCATTGGTGCGGCACCCGTTGGTCTTAATGTTCGCTCATAGCGGCAATGTTTTACATTGGAGTAGAAAATGAAACTGCCTATTTATTTAGACTATTCAGCAACCTGTCCGGTTGATTCTCGAGTTGCTGAAAAGATGGTTCAGTACATGACGATGGATGGAGCATTTGGTAATCCAGCTTCACGATCGCACCGTTATGGCTGGCAGGCAGAAGAGGCGGTTGATACTGCTCGTGAACAAATTGCTGACCTACTGAACGCTGACCCACGTGAAATTGTTTTTACTTCGGGTGCAACAGAATCCGATAACTTAGCAATTAAAGGTGCAGCGCACTTTTATGCTAAGCAAGGTAAACATATTATCACTTGTAAAACAGAGCATAAGGCGGTACTAGACACCACTCGCCAACTTGAGCGTGAAGGGTTTGAGGTGACTTATCTTGAGCCGGAAAGTAATGGCTTAATCGATTTAACCAAATTAGAAGCGGCTATGCGTGATGATACTGTGTTGGTTTCTATTATGCATGTGAACAATGAGATCGGTGTTATTCAAGATATTGCTGCAATTGGTGAGTTATGCCGTTCACGAAAAATCATTTTCCATGTCGACGCGGCTCAATCTGCGGGTAAAATTGATATCGATGTGCAAAACATGAAAGTCGATTTGATTTCATTATCAGCACATAAAATTTATGGCCCTAAAGGAATTGGCGCCTTATACATTCGCCGTAAACCTCGAATCCGACTTGAAGCTCAGATGCACGGGGGGGGCCATGAGCGAGGTTTCCGCTCTGGCACTTTAGCCACGCACCAAATTGTGGGAATGGGTGAAGCGTTCCGTATTGCGAAACAAGAAATGCAACAAGATTATGAGCACGCTAAAAAACTTCGTGATCGCTTACTTAATGGCGTGAAAGAGATGGAAGCGGTAACCATTAATGGTTCTCTTGAACAACGGATTCCTCATAATCTCAATATCAGTTTTGCCTTTGTAGAAGGCGAGTCATTGTTGATGGCGTTGAAAGATTTAGCGGTATCCTCTGGTAGTGCTTGTACTTCTGCTAGCCTAGAACCTTCCTACGTTTTACGTGCTTTGGGCTTAGATGATGAACTCGCACACAGTTCCATTCGTTTCTCTTTTGGCCGCTTTACAACGGAAGAAGAGATAGACTACGCGATCGAATTAATTCGTGTCGCGGTTAATAAATTACGCGACATGTCTCCTCTATGGGATATGTATAAAGAGGGAGTGGATTTAAACAGTGTTGAGTGGGCTCATCACTAATCATTCCACTAATATAGAGGATGCGAGGTAACTATTATGGCATACAGCGAAAAAGTCATCGATCACTATGAGAACCCACGTAACGTTGGTTCTTTCGATAAAGAAGATCCCTCTGTAGGTAGCGGCATGGTTGGCGCTCCTGCTTGTGGGGATGTTATGCGGCTACAAATCAAAGTGTCACCAGAGGGCATTATTGAAGACGCAAAATTTAAAACTTACGGATGCGGCAGTGCTATCGCTTCTAGCTCTCTAGTCACTGAGTGGGTTAAGGGCAAGTCTATTGATGAAGCGGCATCAATCAAAAACGCCGAAATCGCAGAAGAGTTAGAGTTGCCCCCTGTAAAAGTGCATTGCTCTATCTTAGCAGAAGACGCGATTAAAGCGGCCGTTGCCGATTATAAGAAAAAACACCAACAGTAATTTATTTTGGAGCAGAGTTTCTGCTCCAACTCTTTCATTCATTGACAAGCAAGGTTGTAGTATGGCCATCACGTTAACAGAAACCGCAGCAAACCGAGTTCAATCGTTTCTAGACAACCGAGGCAAAGGGCTCGGTTTACGCTTAGGGGTGAAAACCACGGGGTGCTCAGGAATGGCGTATGTGCTCGAATTTGTCGATGAATTAAATGAAGACGATCAAGTTTTTGAAGATCACGGTGTTAAAGTGATCATTGATGCGAAAAGTTTAGTTTATCTTGATGGAACTGAACTTGATTATAAAAAAGAAGGCTTGAACGAAGGCTTTGAATTCAATAACCCTAACGCAAAGAGTGAATGTGGGTGTGGGGAAAGCTTCAACGTTTAATGGTAGACACCGGTAGTTTAATCATCGATAAGTTCTGGGATGCTTATTTTAAACCAGTTAAATGGGTATCCATTGATTTAGCATTCGTGCCGGAAGAGGAACCAAAACCTAATGAATTACTTCGAATTATTTGGGCTACCAACTCAGTTTCAACTGGATGGTAGCCTTCTTTCTTCTCAGTTCCGTGAGTTGCAAAAACGTTTTCATCCGGATAATTTTGCAACCGCTTCTGAGCGTGATCGTCTTATGGCGGTACAAAAATCAACAGAGATTAATGACGCTCATCAAGTCTTGAAAAATCCCATCTCTCGCGCTGAATACTTATTATCTCAGCATGACATCGCCTTAGCGGGAGAGCAGCAAACCTTGCAAGACTCGCTCTTTTTGATGGAGCAAATGGAACTGAGAGAAGAGCTAGAATTATTGGCGCAAGCACCTGTTGAGGAAGAGGCGCTATGGGCTTTTGAAAACAAAGTGACACAGTCTTATCAAGCGCATTTACAACAAGTTGAGTGTGAACTGAATAGTGAACAGTGGCATCTGGCAGCGGATACTGTTCGTAAATTAAAATTTATTGCCAAATTAAAAACTGAAATAGAACGAGTCGAAGAAAAACTGCTCGGCTAATTCAAATAAAAGGACCGATCCATGGCATTACTTCAAATTGCAGAACCCGGTCAAAGTTCGGCCCCTCATCAGCATAAATTAGCCGCAGGGATCGACTTAGGGACAACCAACTCTCTAGTGGCTTCTGTTCGAAGCGGCACCGCTGTTCCTTTAGAGGATGAGCAAGGTCGCAAAATTTTACCTTCCGTTGTGCATTACTCTCATGAACAGACTTTGGTTGGAGAGGTTGCGCGTGAACACGCAGAGCATGATCCTGAAAATACCATCATTTCAGTTAAGCGCTTGATTGGCCGTTCACTACAAGATATTGAAACGCGTTATAACCAACTGCCTTATCGTTTTAAATCCAGCGAGAAAGGGTTGCCCGTGATTCAAACCCCACAAGGGGATAAAAACCCGATCCAAGTCTCTGCCGAAATATTAAAAAAGCTGGCTGAACGTGCTCAAAATCACTTAGGTGGGGAACTGGCGGGCGTTGTGATTACGGTTCCAGCTTATTTTGATGATGCGCAGCGAGCTGGAACCAAAGATGCCGCCCATTTGGCGGGTTTACATGTTCTACGTTTACTTAATGAACCGACAGCGGCGGCCATTGCTTATGGTCTTGATTCAGGCCAAGAAGGTGTTATTGCGGTTTATGATTTGGGCGGCGGAACTTTTGATATTTCGATTTTACGTCTATCAAAAGGGGTTTTTGAAGTGTTGGCGACGGGCGGGGATTCTGCCTTAGGTGGTGATGACTTTGATCATCTGATTGCCGAATATTTACATGCCGAAATCGGGTTGACGTCACCATTGGGCGCAGATAAACGTCGAGCATTGCTGGATGTGGCAACGCAAGCAAAAGTAGCCTTAACCGATAAAGAAGAAACACAGATCGAGATTTTTGGCTGGCAAGGTTTGTTTACTCGCACCCAATTGAACAAGCTTATCGAACCTCTCATTAAAAAAACGCTTCTCTCTTGTCGCCGTGCACTGAAAGATGCGCAGGTCAGTGCAGAGGAGGTCCTGCAAGTTGTCATGGTGGGAGGTTCAACTCGCACACCACTAGTCCGCGAACGGGTGGGTGAATTTTTTGGTCGAACTCCGTTAACCGACATTAATCCCGATGAAGTGGTTTCGATTGGTGCCGCCATTCAAGCGGACATTTTAGTGGGAAATAAGCCTGACTCCGAAATGTTGCTGTTGGATGTCATTCCGCTTTCATTAGGGATTGAAACCATGGGAGGGTTGGTGGAAAAGATCATTCCGCGTAACACCACGATTCCCGTTGCTCGTGCTCAAGAGTTTACCACGTTTAAAGATGGGCAAACCGCCATGAGTGTCCATGTGGTGCAGGGAGAGCGTGAACTGGTGGCTGACTGCCGTTCATTAGCTCGATTCTCATTGAAAGGCATCCCGCCAATGGCGGCAGGGGCTGCTCATATTCGAGTGACGTATCAAGTCGATGCGGATGGCTTACTTTCAGTGACAGCGATGGAAAAAAGCACCGGTATCCAAGCTGAAATTCAAGTCAAGCCTTCTTACGGTTTGAGCGATAGCGAAGTTGCGGATATGTTGAAAGACTCCATGGCTTATGCCAAACAAGACATGCAAACCCGAGCTTTAGTTGAGCAGAAAGTTGAAGCGGACCGCGTGATTGAAGGTTTGATTGCTGCTATGCAAGCAGACGGTGATGATCTTTTGACAGACCAAGAACGTGCTACCTTATTATCAGCGATAGAATCACTTATTGAACTTCGTAATGGTGATGATGCCGATGCTATTGAACAAGGAATTAAAGAGACGGACAGAGCGAGCCAAGTGTTTGCTTCCCGTCGCATGGATAAATCGATTCGAGCGGCATTAGCTGGCCACTCTGTTGACGAAATTTGAGAGAATAAACATGCCGAAAATTATCGTATTGCCCCATGATACCTTATGCCCAGATGGGGCGGTTTTAGAGGCGAATAGGGGGGAAAGTGTACTCGATGTTGCTTTGAAAAATGGCATTCATATTGAACACGCTTGTGAAAAATCCTGTGCTTGTACCACTTGTCATGTCGTTATTCGTGAAGGGTTTGATTCTTTAGATGAGAGTGATGAGCTCGAAGACGATATGCTAGATAAAGCTTGGGGATTAGAGCCTGAATCTCGTTTAAGCTGCCAAGCAAAAGTAGCAGATGAAGATCTCGTGATTGAAATTCCTAAATATTCGCTTAATCACGCGAAGGAAGATCATTAATTTCTGTTCATCCCCTCATTTTTTATAGAAAGGGGATGAATTACACTAAGGAGCTTGTTATGAAATGGACAGACTCACGGGATATTGCGATTGAACTTTGTGAACGATATCCTGAAGTAGATCCGAAAAATGTACGTTTTACTGATCTACACCAATGGATTTTGGATTTAGATGATTTTGATGATGAGCCTAACCGTTCAAATGAAAAGATTCTTGAAGCCATTATTCTTTGTTGGATGGATGAGCAAGAGTAATGATCCTCATTCTGAAATTAAGTAGAGAAAAGCGGGCCTGATGGTCCGTTTTTTTATCAAGTGGCTGAATTTATCGAATAAAGGCTACATTTCAGTGTTAATTATTTGATATGGTGATAATGATTCCCAATCGATTCGTTTAAGAAAACGCATTGCCTTACTCTTGGGATAACGCCATATAAGAAGACAAGGAGAAACTATGTCTACACCAATGTCGGTATTGATTAGTTTAGAAATCGCCCAGCCTCAGTGGGGAGAAAAAGCATTAATTTCATTTTCTGAGCAAGGGGCGGTGATTCATCTTACTGCGGTTGATGATTTTGATAGTATTCAACGTGCCGCTCGTAAATTCGATAGCCAAGGATTGCGTCATCTCTTTTTACAAGGTGACCAATGGACACTTGAAGCGATTTGGTCTTTCTACCAAGGCTATCGTGATCCTAAGAAGAAGAATACGCTGGAATGGAAAGCGTTAGAAAAAGCCGAACAAATAGAACTTGAAGCCCGAATTAAAGTTGCAGATTGGACACGCGACATTATTAACAAAAGTGCAGAAGAGGTTGCTCCTCGTCAGTTGGCGACCATGGCCGCTGAATTTATCAAATCCTTAGCACCTGAGCAGGTTTCTTATCGTATCGTCAAAGACAAAGATCTATTAACAGAAGGCTGGGAAGGCATCTTTGCCGTCGGTCGAGGTTCTGAACGAACTTCTGCGATGTTACAGTTGGACTTCAATCCTACGGGGGATGAGAACGCTCCAGTCTTTGCTTGCCTTGTTGGTAAAGGCATTACGTTTGACTCGGGTGGTTACAGCTTGAAGCCTTCAAATTTCATGTCTGCCATGAAAGCCGATATGGGCGGGGCTGGCACGATCACGGGCGCGCTTGGGCTAGCCATCATGCGAGGCTTAAATCAACGGGTTAAACTCATTTTATGCTGCGCGGAAAATATGGTTTCGGGTCGAGCGCTCAAATTAGGTGATGTGATTACCTATAAAAATGGAAAAACGGTCGAAATCATGAATACCGATGCCGAAGGGCGTTTAGTTTTGGCTGATGGGCTTATTTATGCTTCCGAACAAAATCCTGCTTTAATTATTGACTGTGCGACTCTCACGGGGGCTGCAAAAAATGCGTTAGGTAATGATTACCACGCAATGCTGAGCTTTGATGAGACCTTATCACAGACGGCCCTGATGGCTGCGAAAGAAGAACGCGAAGGTTTATGGGCTTTACCTTTAGCTGAATTTCACCGAGAGATGTTGCCTTCCAGCTTTGCGGACTTATCCAATATCTCATCGGGTGATTACTCTCCTGGCGCAAGTACTGCGGCGGCCTTTTTGTCTTACTTTGTCGATAATTATCAACAAGGTTGGTTACATTTTGACTGTGCAGGCACTTATCGTAAATCTGCCAGTGATAAATGGGCCGCAGGGGCAACGGCGATGGGAGTGAAAACTATTGCTCGTCTTTTATTAGAACAAGCGAAATAATCACGCCACCCTACTTCAGTAACATCGGAAAGAGGAACCTATAAAGTTAGGTTCCTCATTATTATAAATAGAAGGACATCTAATGGCTCTTGAAAGAACATTTTCTATAATTAAGCCTGACGCAGTGAAACGTAACTTAATTGGTGAAATTTATCACCGCATAGAACAAGCTGGATTACGCATCATTGCTGCGAAAATGGTTCAGTTAACAGAAGAACAAGCCAGTGGTTTTTATGCGGAACATGAAGGTAAAGCCTTTTTCCCTGCATTACGCTCATTCATGACTTCAGGTCCAATCATGGTTCAGGTGCTTGAGGGGGAGAATGCCATTACCCGCTACCGTGAGCTAATGGGAAAAACGAATCCAGAGGAAGCGGCTTGTGGAACGCTACGTGCCGATTATGCGTTGAGTCTGCGTTATAACTCTGTACATGGGAGTGATAGCATGGAGTCAGCCGCCCGTGAAATCGAATTTTTCTTTCCTGAAAGTGAGATTTGTCCTCGAATCGAAGAATAAGCATAACCTTGGTCTTTTGTTTAAAGGCTCTTATGATCACTGAGAGCCTTTTCTTTAGGCTGAATGCTATTGATGCTTTTTTATTATTGAGTGCATACCGTTAATTTTTTTTAGTTTGATTTTTAATCAATCACTTGCTATCAACTCAGTAATAGCAAGGTTTTTATGCTCTTGTCGCACTCGCATAAAGGCTGTACAATTCGCGCCCTTAATTCCAGTTCCATTTCTGAGAGGCCACATGACCATTGAAAAAGTCAATCTACTCGATTTTGATCGTAAAGGCTTACGCACCTACTTTGCCGAAGAGTTAGGTGAAAAAGCATTTCGTGCCGATCAAGTCATGAAGTGGATCTATCATTTTGGTTGTGATGACTTCGAAAAAATGACCAATATCAACAAGCAATTGCGTGAGAAACTGCAAGCGCATTGTGAGATTCGGGCCCCTTATGTTTCTCAGGCACAACATTCCAGTGACGGGACGATCAAATGGGCGATGCGTGTCGGGGATCAGGATGTTGAAACGGTATATATCCCAGAAGAAGATCGTGCGACATTGTGCGTTTCATCTCAAGTGGGTTGTGCTTTGGAATGTAAATTCTGTTCAACTGCTCAGCAAGGTTTTAACCGAAATCTACGTGTATCTGAAATCATTGGTCAGGTCTGGCGAGCCGCTCGTGAAATAGGTTTAGAAAAAGAAACGGGGTGCCGTCCTATCACTAATGTTGTGATGATGGGGATGGGGGAACCTCTACTAAACATGAAAAATCTCATTCCAGCATTGGAAATTATGCTCGATGATTTAGGGTTTGGGTTATCAAAGCGCCGTGTCACCGTCTCTACTTCGGGCGTCGTTTCTGGGCTTGATCAAATGACTGGGCAAATTGATGTTGCTTTAGCGATTTCTTTACATGCCCCCAATGACCAATTACGCAGCGAAATTATGCCGATTAATGATCGGTGGAATATCCAAGACTTTTTAGCCTCGGTTCGCCGTTATATTGCTTCATCCAATGCGAATCGAGGTAAAGTCACGGTAGAATATGTTCTGCTTGATCATATCAATGATGGTACAGAACATGCGCACGAACTGGCGCAACTCATGAAAGAGACCCCTTGTAAGATCAACCTGATACCGTTTAACCCTTATCCTGGTTCGCCTTATAAGAAACCGAGTAATTCACGAATAGATCGTTTCCAAAAAACATTGATGCAATATGAGCATACGGTGACAGTCCGTAAGACACGAGGAGACGATATTGATGCGGCTTGTGGTCAATTAGTGGGAGATGTGATTGATCGAACCAAACGGACGAAGTTAAAAGTACAAGAAGCCCAACAGATTCCTGTAAAAGCGATTTAAGTTCTTACCAAGGCAGATATTTTCTGCCTTTTTGTATTGCAGTGAACATACGGTTCACTGGTAGTTGATCCGTGTACTTTGAACTAGGCTTAGCCATTACTGCATTTTTTGTTACTTTTTTATGTCAATTTAACGAAAAATCTTGACCTGGTTGTAATTTCTTTTCTAAATCAATGTTGTTTAGCGCTTAATATCCATTAGAATGATTTTTAATACTGCGTTCGAGTTTTATATCGAATAGAATGAATTCGATATCCTAACCGCTTGGGTATGATGATATGGTATCTTGAACCACCATTGAACATTCGTGTGGTGTTGATGAGAGTATTGATGCCAAGCCGTAAGGATAACTAAATTTTCCCTGCTGAAGTCCACGTTTCTTAAATAGGCTAATAACAAATATAAAAATCCAAAGCCAAAACGTGTGGCTTGAGCAAGAACACAAGAGATGAATACAGCGGATGAATACAGAACAAGACAACATCACTGAAAATACGCCGATAGAACAACCCGGAACCCTACTGAAAAAACAGCGAGAAGCATTAGGACTGAGTCAAAAACAAGTTGCTGACCGTTTGCGTTTACGTATGGCGATCATCCGCAATATTGAAGATAACCAATTCGATTCGGATTTAGTGGCCACCTTTATACGTGGCTATCTACGTTCTTATGCTAAAGCGGTGGGTCTTTCAGAACACGACATTATGGAAGCGTACGAAGCCAATTGTGTTTCTGAGCCTCAAGAGCAAAAAATGCAAAGTTTTTCTCGTAAGACAAAACGAGAAAAACATGATAATCGCATCATGACCATTACTTGGATTATTGTACTGGTTATTATTGGGATGTCCTCACTATGGTGGTGGCAACATAATCAGCAAGATAGTTTATTACCAAGTAATCATCCTCCGGCGGTGGTTAGTGAAGAGCCGATCGCTCCCGTGGTGAGCAATGCCACGGATTTTGTGACCGTGACTGAATTAACTCAAGCCCAGTCACAAGATGATACGCTCACAGAGAGTGATGAAACGAGCGTCTCTTCATCTATCGTTGACGAGGAGAGCACAACCGTTCCTCGCGTCGTTGATGAAACGCCGGTGATTGCTGAAGATCTGAGTCTCAATCATCAATTAACGATGACATTTTCAGCAGATTGCTGGATTCAAGTAAAGGATGCTACGGGTAAAACTTTATCAACGGGAATAAAAAAAGCGGGACAAACGGTCAATTTACAGGGCGAAACGCCCTTACAAGTCATTCTGGGTGCGCCTGAAGGCGTTTCCGTCACATTTGCGAGTGAACCTGTTGACCTTTCTGGGTATACTTCAGGCAAAGTAGCTAGATTCACCTTACCTTAGACAATATTATGCACTACGAGTCTCCTATCAAACGTCGCCCCTCGACACGTATTTATGTGGGTAATGTCCCTATTGGTGATGGGGCTCCCATCGCTGTACAGTCCATGACTAACACCCGAACAACCGATGTGGCAGCGACGGTTGCTCAGATTAAAGCGTTAGAGAAAGTGGGTGCAGATATCGTTCGGGTATCCGTTCCAACGATGGATGCGGCTGAAGCATTTAAGCAAATTAAGCAGCAAGTCTCTGTGCCTTTGGTTGCTGATATTCATTTCGATTATCGTATTGCGTTAAAAGTCGCAGAGTATGGGGTCGATTGTCTACGCATCAACCCCGGCAATATTGGCAATGAAGAGCGAATTCGCTCAGTTGTCGATTGTGCCCGAGATAAAGGCATTCCCATTCGTATTGGTGTGAATGGCGGATCGCTGGAAAAAGAGATCCAGATGAAATATGGCGAACCGACCCCTGAAGCGTTGGTTGAATCGGCAATGCGTCATGTGGATATTCTTGATCGTCTTAACTTCGATCAATTCAAAGTCAGTGTGAAAGCCTCAGATGTTTTTCTTGCCGTCGACTCCTATCGATTATTAGCGAAAAAAATCGATCAACCTCTGCATTTGGGCATTACGGAAGCGGGTGGGGCACGGGCTGGCTCCGTCAAATCTGCGGTTGGTTTAGGCATGCTATTAGCGGAAGGAATTGGTGACACGCTACGTATCTCTTTAGCGGCGGATCCTGTTGAAGAGATCAAAGTTGGATTTGATATCCTTAAATCTTTACGTATCCGTTCGCGTGGCATTAACTTTATTGCTTGTCCAAGTTGCTCTCGCCAAGAGTTTGATGTGATTGGAACGGTGAATGCTCTAGAACAACGTTTGGAAGATATTTTGACTCCGATGGATGTTTCTATTATTGGCTGTGTAGTTAATGGCCCCGGAGAAGCGGAAGTTTCTCACTTAGGGCTGGCGGGCAGCAATAAGAAAAGTGCTTTTTATGAAGATGGCGTACGTCAAAAAGAGCGGTTTGATAATGATGACCTTATTGCTCAACTTGAAGCGAAAATTCGCGCCAAAGCCGCTCAATTAGATGTGAAAAATCGCATCGATATTCAGCAACTCGAACAAGATTAATCTCAATGGTATTACGGTAAGTATTGTGGCAAAGACTATTCAAGCAATTCGAGGTATGAACGACTGCCTCCCAACTCAGTCTCCGCTTTGGCAAAAAGTGGAAGGCGCGGTAAAAAACGTGATCAGTGCATATGGCTACAGTGAAGTTCGTATGCCTATCGTTGAGATGACACATCTATTTAGCCGTGCAATTGGTGAAGTCACCGATGTGGTTGAAAAAGAGATGTACACATTTGAAGACCGTAATGGAGATAGCTTAACTCTTCGCCCAGAAGGTACGGCCGGTTGTGTCCGTTCGGGAATCGAAAATGGGTTGCTCTATAACCAAGAGCAACGCTTGTGGTATATGGGGCCAATGTTCCGCCACGAGCGTCCACAAAAAGGACGTTATCGCCAATTTCATCAATGTGGTGTTGAAGTTTTTGGCATTGATGGGCCAGATGTTGATGCCGAACTTATCATGATGACCGCTCGTTTATGGCGTGATTTAGGGATTGCTGAACATGTTCGCTTAGAACTGAACTCTATCGGTTCATTGGAGGCGCGTGCTAACTATCGTAGCGCCCTAATCGACTATTTAGAGCAGTACCAAGAGGTATTGGATGAAGATTGTAAGCGCCGTATGTATACCAACCCACTGCGTGTTTTAGACACAAAGAATCCAGACGTTCAAGCTATATTGGGCGATGCGCCGAAACTCTCCGAATATTTGGATTTAGATTCAAAACAACATTTTGCCGGTTTGTGTGAACTTCTTGACGCAGCAGGCATCGAATACACCGTGAATGAGCGTTTAGTTCGTGGGTTAGATTATTATAACCGAACCGTTTTTGAGTGGATTACCGAAAGTTTAGGCGCGCAAGGCACTGTGTGTGGCGGTGGCCGCTATGATGGGCTGGTTGAGCAATTAGGCGGAAAATCCACCCCTGCCGTCGGCTTTGCGATGGGACTTGAACGCTTAGTATTAATGATGGAAACCTTAGGAAATACAGAAGTCCGTCGTTCGGTTGATGTTTATGTGGTGACCGCTGGTGAAGGTACAACGATGGCTGGCATGAAACTGGCTGAACAGTTACGTGAACAGTTGCCGGGATTACGAGTCATGAACCATTGTGGTGGCGGTAGCTTTAAGAAACAATTTAAACGTGCAGATAAAGTGGGTGCAGCGGTTGCCCTTGTTTTAGGTGAAAATGAAGTGGCAGAACAGACCGTTGTACTGAAAGATTTAATGGGTGGTGAACAAACCACCTTCTCTCAAAGCGAGATAGCAAGCCAGTTGGCGCATCTTGTCTAACAACGCTAGTTTTTGAGATTTCTGATTTAAGAGGACAGGAAGTGGAACTCTACGATACCGAAGAACAACAAGTTGAAGCGATCAAAGATTGGTGGAAAGAGAATGGCAAGGCTGTCATTTTAGGTGCTGTTATTGGTTTGGGGGGGCTATTTGGCTGGCGTTACTATCAACAATCAGTGACCGCTAACCAAGAGGCCGCTTCAGAAAGCTATACTCAAGCAATACAAAGTTTGGCCACCAAAGGCATTGATGCAGAGTCAGACCTTCAAGGATTTATTGATAGTCAGAATAAGTCGGAATATTCGGTTTTAGCCGCGATGCAGTTAGCGAAAGTTCAGGTTGATGCCGGCCATTTAGATGAAGCGTTAGCTCAGCTTGAATGGGCCAAAAATGTCACTCAAGATGCAGCATTAAAGCCTCTTCTTTCTTATCGTTTGGCTCGTTTGCAGGCAGAGCAAGGGTTATATGATGAGGCTCTGGCTGAACTGGCGACAGTAAAAGACGTGAGTTGGACTGGCCGTGTCGCTGAGTTACGTGGTGATATTTCGCTACGTAGTGGCGATAAAGAGGCTGCTTATGTGGCCTATACGGAAGCACAACAAGCGAGTGATGCGAGTCAGACTTTGCAAATGAAGTTGGATGATCTGGCCAGATAAGGGCATAAGTGGATGAAAAAAATATTCAGCAAAGTGCTTTTGTCAGCCGCGGTATTTGTGGGATTGGCTGGGTGCTCTGGCGAAGAAGAAAATATCATAATGGCTCCACTTCCTATCGTTAACAGTGAATTTACCCCCCATTCTCTGTGGAGTAGCTCTGTAGGAAGTGGCGTTGGTCACTATTTCTCAAACCTGACTCCTGAATATGCTTATGATAAGGTTTTTGTCGCCAGTCGAGACGGGGAGGTTAAAGCCCTCAATCCTGAAAATGGTAAATTATTGTGGCGTGTCAATGTTCGCCAAAGTATGCCCGCTCGTCTTTCTGGCGGGATAGTCGCGGCTTATGGGCAGATCTTCATTGGCAGTGAAAATGGTGAAGTGCTTGCTTTAGAGGCTACAACTGGAGAGGTTAACTGGCGGGCGAATGTTGAAGGTGAAGTGCTTGCCCCTGTTGCAGCAGATAATCATTTCATCATCGTTAATAGTAGCCGAGGGATCCTAGTTGCCCTTGATGCACGTACGGGTGAACAAAAGTGGACGATCAGTACGGAAGTCCCTAGTTTAACGCTACGTGGTGATAGCCGCCCAGTGACAGCATCTGGTGGTGTATTTTGGGGGACACCGAATGGTCGTTTAGCGGCTGCGATTATTGAGCGGGGTCAACTGATTTGGCAATTGCCAGTAGGGCAGCCACAAGGTGCGACAGAAATTGATCGGCTGGTGGATGTGGATGCCGCTCCCCTTATCATTGGTGCTAATTTATATACCATCGGCTTTAATGGGCAGCTGATGTCCATTGATTTGCGTTCAGGGAATGCAATATGGAAACGTAACTATTCTTCTACAACCGATATGGTGAGTGATGGTAGCCGGTTATTCCTGATTACCGATAAAGACCATGTTGTTGCGGTTGATGCTCGAAGTGGAACCGAGCTTTGGAGCAATAAACAATTGGAACACCGATTATTAACTGCTCCCAAAATCATTGAGGGGTATGTGGTGGTCGGAGATAGTGAAGGTTATCTACATTGGTTTGATCGCAGCAGCGGTGAGTTTGTCGCCCAGCAACTCATTCATAAAAGTGGTTTTGCCGTCGGTCCTGTCGCTTTAGAGGATGGGTATCTGGTGACCACTCGTGATGGTAGAATAAAGAAACTGACGATCCGCAAATAAATCGTGATACAATTCACAATTGGCTCCTGGCTGGAAACAGTTAGGAGCCGTTTTGTTGAGATAAACCTTGAGTTTATATACCCAAATGACTTGTGAATGCTAAGCTTATTAACAGAGTTGCGAAGTCATTTCAGTATAATTACATAAGAAAGAATCATTATTGAGGTTGTTATGATACCTGTTGTTGCTCTTGTTGGGCGTCCTAATGTAGGTAAATCGACGTTATTTAACCGACTCACCCGTACACGAGATGCACTGGTAGCGGACTTCCCTGGTTTAACGCGTGATCGGAAATATGGTCAAGCCAAGTTAGGTGAACATGAATTTATTGTGATTGATACCGGAGGTATTGATGGCAGTGAAGAAGGTGTAGAAACTAAGATGGCTCAGCAATCGTTAGCAGCGATTGATGAGGCGGATGTTGTTCTATTCATGGTGGATGGCCGATCTGGGTTGACAGTTGCTGATGAAGCGATAGCTCAGCATCTACGTCGTATCGAAAAGAATGCCATTTTGGTGGTAAACAAAGTGGATGGTATTGATGCAGAATCAGCCAGTGCTGAATTTTGGCAACTAGGGATGGGCCAGCAAATGTACCATATTGCGGCCGCACATGGCCGTGGTGTGGGAGCATTAATTGACCGAGCTCTAAGCCCTTTAGCAGAACAAATGCAGCAGCAAGCTGCAGAGTTAGAAGATTTAACTCAATTTGAAGACAGCGAACCTGAGCAAGTTGAGTATACCGAAGAAGAAGCGGAAGCGGTTTATCAGCGTTTGCAAGATCAACCGATTAAGTTAGCCATTATTGGCCGACCTAATGTGGGGAAATCGACCCTAACCAACCGCATTCTTGGTGAAGAACGAGTCGTGGTCTATGACATGCCCGGTACCACGCGTGACTCGATCTATATCCCGATGCAGCGTGATGAACGTGAGTATGTATTGATTGATACTGCGGGTGTTCGTCGTCGTAAACGTATTAATGAAACGGTAGAGAAATTTTCTGTCGTAAAAACGCTAAAAGCGATAGAAGATGCTAACGTTGTTCTGCTTATTGTGGATGCCCGTGAAAACATCTCAGATCAAGATTTGAGCTTATTAGGTTTTGCGCTAAATGCAGGACGTTCTATTGTTATTGCTGTAAATAAATGGGATGGATTAACCACAGACATAAAAGAGCGAGTGAAGAAAGAGTTGGATCGTCGCTTAGGATTTGTGGATTTTGCTCGTATTCACTTTATTTCTGCTTTACACGGTACGGGAGTTGGGCACTTATTTGAGTCTGTGCAAGAAGCTTATCGTTCTGCGACGACACGTGTTGGCACATCCGTTTTGACGCGCATTATGAAGATGGCAACCGATGATCATCAGCCTCCAATGATTCGTGGACGAAGAGTGAAACTTAAATATGCTCATGCTGGTGGCTATAATCCACCAATTATTGTTATTCACGGCAACCAAGTGAATGATTTACCGGATTCGTATAAGCGCTATTTGATGAACTACTACCGTAAGTCATTAGATATTATGGGAACTCCCATTCGAATTCAGTTCCAGAACAGTGAAAACCCATTTGAAACAAAATCGAACAAAATGACTCTATCTCAAGAGCGTAAACGCAAGCGCTTAATGAGTATGGTTAAAGATCGACGTAAGTAAAACGAACCTCCTCAAACTGAAACCCAAGCCTTGTGCTTGGGTTTTTTATTTCATGGTCTCTTCATCCCTATTTTTCTTGTTTATCTTCCTCTCATTCGTCATTCACTTTTATCGCTCTCGCTCGGGAAGCACCTTAAAATAGTGGCATCACTAGCATTGAATTTTGGGTTTTATTCATTAAGTGATCGAAGAATGATCTTTTTCTTAAATGCTGAATTTTGTGCTTTATTCTCACGTGATTAGTTTTTTTATCTGTTTAAAATGCAAATGCAGAATATGTAACTTATGCTTTCGGGCTGTGGTGATATAAATGTTCTTTTGATAGGAGATCGCTGCTCATGCTAAATAAAGCAAAAGATCAGATAGTGATCTCTTGTGGCAGTGTGATTAAAAAGTAGGGTATAAACGTGCATTTGAGTGAATATGATAGGTTTGTACTCTTAATGCCTTAACGTTATTATCCAAGGAAAAAGAACATAGGAAAGAAATTATGGATGCAGTCTGTCCACAATGTGATCATACGCTAGAGTGGGATGGACAGTACTATTGTGTGCTGTGTCAGGTTCATTATAAGAAAATAGCGTATTGTCCTGACTGTGCTGGAGAATTAGAAAAGCTTCAGGCATGCGGTGCTGCGAGCTATTTCTGCAATCAGTGTAATGAGTTGAAATCCAAATCACGGGTTCGAATCGAGTTTCATAAAATCGATTAATCTACCGTGGAATGTATTTCTCCTTGTGCAAGGCGTGTTACCAGCTTATCACCCCTTTTGATTTCATCAACGCTGTGGATCACTTTCCCTCGATCATTTTGAGTGATGGAATAGCCACGTGAGAGTGTCGCTAGTGGGCTAACCGTATTTAGCTTATCGATGAGTAAGGTATAGCGATGCTGGGAGGCGAGTAGGGCTCGTTCCATGGCCGTGGTAAGTTGGCCCTCACATAAGATCAAACGATGTTTCTGCTCTCGTAGCTGTTTTTCTGGGGAACGTAATTGTAAACGATGATGTGACCTTGCAACATGCTGATTGGCGGTCGATAAATAGCGTTGAATTGCTCGTTCTACACGTAAGTTCAGGTCGTCTAACTGCTGTTGTTGGCGCTGTAACCGATGAATGGGATGCTGTTTATCCAACTGATGCTGTCGCTGCTTTAAATGAGCTTGCTGGTGAGTGAAATAGTAACGTATCGCGCCCGCCAGTTTTTGTTGATAGCTCGCCAGTTTTTGCTTTTTATGGCTATTATCTCTACTGACCATTTCAGCAGCAGCCGAAGGCGTTGGTGCTCGCATATCTGCGACAAAATCGGCAATGGTGACATCAATCTCATGTCCGACAGCACTAATAATTGGAATTTCACTGGCAGCGATGGTTCGAGCAACAATTTCGTGGTTAAAACACCATAAATCTTCCAGTGAGCCACCACCTCGCCCCACGATTAATACATCACATTCTGCACGTGAGTTAGCACAGCCAATGGCTTGAGCTATTTGCAATGCGGCATCTTCTCCTTGAACCAAGGTTGGATAGATGATCACCGGTAAGCTAGGATCACGACGTTTGAGTACCTGTAAAATATCATGCAGTGCGGCTCCTGTTTTTGAGGTAATAATGCCAACACAGTGTGGATGTTCTGGAAGCGTTTTCTTTAGCTGTTGAGAAAATAGCCCTTCTGCAGCAAGTTGCATTTTGAGTTGATCAAACTCTTGCTGTAGCCTCCCGTCGCCTTCTGGTTGCATGTTCTCGATAATAATTTGGTAATCACCACGAGGCTCATAAAGAGAGAGGCGAGCCTTAACTAGGACTTGCTGACCATTGTGTGGTTTGAAGCGAACAAGACGATTACTGCCTTTGAACATGGCGCATTTTACTTGGGCTCGGCTATCTTTGAGGCTTAAATACCAGTGACCAGAAACTGGAGCTGAAAAATTGGAGATTTCGCCGACGAGCCATACCACGCCCATTTCATTTTCAAGTAACAAGCGAACTTCTGCATTCAGACGAGAGACGGTATAAATATTTTGATGAGTCAAGGAGGGCACCGCTAATTGAACCAGACGTGAGTATGGAAATTAGCGGCAATATAATACATATCAAGGGGGGGATTGCAAATTAAAAATAAAAAAATGAGTGGTCAATCGATTACTCAGGGCGTATAATCCCTCCGCAATATCAAATCTAAATCCCTTTGTTCTGCGAAACGATGAAGTGGATTTAATACTCTTTAACATCTATGTTGTGAGATATTGCTAATGCTACGAATTGCTAAAGAAGCACTAACCTTCGATGACGTTTTACTCGTTCCTGCACATTCTACTGTTCTTCCGAACACCGCCGATCTTCGTACCCGACTTACTCAAAATATCACGCTAAACATTCCGATGATTTCAGCGTCGATGGATACAGTAACAGAAGCGCGCCTAGCAATTGCTCTTGCACAAGAAGGTGGTCTTGGTTTTATCCATAAGAACATGTCTATTGAACAGCAAGCAGAAGAAGTTCGCCAAGTTAAGATCTTTGAAGCGGGTGTGGTTACCAACCCTGTAACGGTTCGCCCTGACGCAACGATTGCCGATGTGATGACTTTAACCAAAAAACACGGTTTTGCTGGTTTCCCTGTGGTGTCAGAAAATAATGAATTGGTTGGGATCATTACTGGTCGAGATGTTCGCTTCGTGACGGATCTTTCTAAACTGGTGTCGGATGTGATGACACCGAAAGATCGCCTAGCAACGGTTAAAGAAGGTGCCTCTCGTGAAGAGGTTCAAGAACGTATGCATAAAGCGCGTGTTGAAAAAGTCTTGGTCGTGAATGACGATTTTCAGCTAACCGGTATGATCACCGCAAAAGACTTCTACAAAGCAGAAAGCAAACCCAATGCCTGTAAAGACGAACAAGGCCGACTACGAGTTGGGGCCGCTGTTGGTGCTGCACCTGGTAATGAAGAGCGAGTAAAAGCATTGGTTGAAGCGGGCGTGGATGTCTTACTGATTGATTCTTCTCATGGTCATTCAGAAGGGGTATTACAACGTATTCGTGAAACGCGTGCGGCTTATCCTGATCTCGATATTATCGGTGGTAACGTTGCAACGGCTGAAGGTGCTCGTGCATTGATTGAAGCCGGAGTTAGCGCTGTTAAAGTGGGTATTGGCCCAGGGTCTATCTGTACCACGCGTATTGTTACTGGGGTGGGTGTACCTCAGGTTACCGCTATTGCAGATGCGGCAGGCGTTGCTAATGAACATGGTATTCCTGTTATTGCTGATGGTGGTATTCGTTTCTCTGGTGATATTTCAAAAGCGATTGCGGCCGGCGCGTCGTGTGTGATGGTCGGTTCTATGTTTGCCGGAACAGAAGAAGCTCCAGGTGAAGTTATCCTTTATCAAGGTCGTTCTTACAAAGCTTACCGCGGCATGGGATCGCTCGGTGCGATGTCTAAAGGCTCGTCTGATCGTTACTTCCAAACAGACAATGCCGCCGATAAACTGGTTCCAGAAGGAATTGAAGGCCGTATTGCCTATAAAGGTCACCTTAAAGAGATCGTACACCAGCAGATGGGCGGCCTACGCTCATGCATGGGGCTAACGGGCTCTGCAGATATTGAAGCATTACGAACTCAAGCACAGTTTGTCCGTATTTCAGGTGCTGGCATGAAAGAGTCTCACGTTCATGACGTACAGATTTCAAAAGAAGCCCCAAATTACCGTATGGGTTAAACGTAAACGTTTGCTTTTTTCCTTGATGACCTATCGAGAGGCGAGTAGACTCGCCTCCGTTTCTTAATTTAGCTGATAAGATTGCTTAATAATGACCAAGAACATTCATGATCAACGAATCCTCATTTTAGACTTCGGTTCTCAATATACTCAACTGGTTGCTCGTCGTGTCCGGGAAATCGGTGTTTACTGTGAATTATGGAGCTGGGATGTAGAAGAAGCCGATATCCGAGAATTTAACCCTGACGGTATTATCTTGTCTGGTGGCCCAGAAAGCGTTACAGAGAGCCATTCACCTCGTGCTCCTCAATACGTATTTGATTCCGGTGTTCCTGTGCTGGGTGTTTGCTACGGAATGCAAACGATGGCAGAACAATTGGGCGGCAAAGTTTCCGGTTCAACCGAGCGTGAATTTGGTTATGCGCAAGTGAAAGTTACCGGTGAGTCTAAACTATTTGAAGGTTTGCAAGATGCACTAGCCGAAGATGGTCGCCCTTTACTTGATGTATGGATGAGCCACGGTGATAAAGTGGTCGAGATCCCAGCAGACTTCGTTCAAATCGGTTCGACTGAAACTTGTCCTTATGCGGCTATGGCGAATGAAGAGAAGAAATACTACGGCGTTCAATTTCACCCAGAAGTGACACACTCAAAACAAGGTTTAAAAATGTTGGAAAACTTTGTTCTTGGCGCTTGTGGCTGTGAACGTCTGTGGACGTCTGAGTCTATCATTGAAGATGCGATTGCTCGTATCAAAGAGCAAGTGGGCGATGATGAAGTGATCCTCGGGCTTTCTGGTGGAGTCGATTCCTCTGTTGTTGCAATGTTAGTACACCGTGCGATTGGCGATAAACTGACTTGTGTATTCGTCGATAATGGTTTATTACGTCTCAACGAAGGCCAGCAAGTGATGGATATGTTTGGCAATAAGTTTGGCCTAAATATCATCAAAGTGGATGCGGAAGAACGTTTCTTAAAAGCGCTGGAAGGAAAATCAGATCCTGAAGAGAAGCGTAAAACCATTGGTCATGTATTTATTGAAGTCTTCGATGAACAAGCGAAAAAACTGAAAAATGCGAAATGGTTGGCCCAAGGTACGATTTATCCGGATGTGATTGAGTCAGCCGCCTCTAAGACAGGTAAAGCGCATGTGATTAAATCACATCACAACGTGGGCGGCCTTCCTGACGATATGGAAATGGGCCTCGTTGAACCATTACGTGAGTTATTTAAAGATGAAGTGCGTAAAATTGGTTTAGAGCTTGGTTTGCCTTACAACATGCTTTACCGTCACCCGTTCCCAGGCCCAGGCCTTGGTGTACGTGTATTGGGTGAAATCAAGAAAGAGTATTGCGATCTATTACGTCGTGCTGATGCTATCTTTATTGAAGAGTTACATGCGGCTGATTTGTATAACAAAGTCTCTCAAGCCTTTACGGTATTCCTGCCAGTGCGCTCTGTTGGCGTCATGGGGGATGGCCGTAAATACGATTGGGTTGTCTCACTACGCGCTGTAGAAACCATTGATTTTATGACTGCACACTGGGCGCATTTACCTTATGATTTCTTAGGTAAGGTGTCGAATCGAATCATTAATGAAGTCGATGGTATTTCTCGCGTGGTCTACGATATTTCTGGTAAACCACCAGCGACCATTGAGTGGGAGTAGGGGGCTATCAATAGCGATTAAAGCCTTAAGCCAATAAATGCAATGCCAGTCAGTTTTACTGACTGGCATTTTTTTATCGGGATAATGATGGTTGGTTTTCAGAGACAAGCATATCTAGGAAATCAACAACAGCCCTAACTCTACGTGAGTGTGCCAAATCTGAGTGAATAGCTAACCAAATAGTCTGATCACAACCCACATCACCTTGGACACAAACCAAGTTTTTTTTCTTAGAAATAAAATGAGGGAGTATAGCCATTCCAATTCCTGCTTCTACAGCGCTCATTTGTGCTGACAGACTGGTTGTGATTAAGCGACAAGGTTTTCCTCTTAACATTTTTGTTAACCATTGTGCTGCTGGCAAATTTTGCTGCATTTCAGACCACCCTATGAAATCATCATGTTCGAAAGATAGGCTAGTGGTGTCTGAGCTCTTTCTATTGTTTACGTAGTCTTGTGAGGCGTAAAGCCCAAACCCTAGTGTACCTAGTCGACGGATGCTCACATTACCCCGTTCCGGTCTTACCATACGCAAGGCAATGTCAGCATCGCGTCGGTGTAGGTTAACGGTGGACACGCCCGTGACTATCTCCACGGTTAAATTTGGATGAGCCGCAATAAGTTTTGGCATGGCTGGAATAATTAGATGATCGGCCAATCCTTGCGCTGTTGCCAGGCGTACATGACCCATCACTTCATCATTATTACGATACGTAGCACCTCCAAAAGCAAAGCCAGCTTGCTCTAGGGCTTCAGCCGGTGAAATCAGATCTCTGCCTTCATCGGTTAATGTATAGCCCTGTTGATCACGCGTAAATAAGCGAGTCTGTAGAGCCGACTCCAGACGTTCTAAACGTCTAGAAGTGGTGGCAATCCCTAAATTTAATCGTTTTGCTGCGCGACTTAATGTGCCTTCTCTAGCGATGGCGAGAAATATCCTGGTATCATCCCAATTCAAAGACGGGGGGGGGCAGATTTCCATTTTCGGAAATCTGATTGCGGTTTGTGTGCATATAAATCTCCACTTTCGGAAAATATACTGAATATCTCAACGTAAACCAAGGGATATCAATCATGAAGAAACGTGTATTAGGTCAAAGTCTTGAAGTCTCCGAGATAGGGTTAGGCTGTATGGGCATGAGTGAATTTTATGGGCCCAGAAATGACGCCGAATCCAAGTCGGTACTCCATAAAGCTATTGATCTTGGCTGCACTTTTTTAGATACCGCAGATACTTATGGCCATTATCATAACGAGCAGCTACTTGGGGAGTTTTTGAAAGAAAGCCGTGCTGAAATTAAAGTTGCGACTAAGTGTGGAATTGTGCGTCGTCCTGGGGAGTACCAACGAGTCATTGATAATAGTCCAGATTATATTCGTCGTGCTTGTGAGAGTTCACTACGCCGCTTAGGTGTTGAATGCATCGACTTATACTATATCCATCGTTTAGACCCTAATGTGCCTATAGAAACAACCGTTTTTACGTTGTCTCAATTGGTTAAGGAGGGGAAAATTGCAAATATTGGCTTATCTGAGGTCAGCGCAAGTACACTGAGAAAAGCGCATGCTGTTCATCCAATTAGTGCCGTGCAGACCGAGTATTCACTGTGGACCCGTGATGTGGAGCAAGATGTTTTGCCAACTTGTAGAGAATTAGGTATTGGTTTTGTTCCTTATTCTCCATTAGGGCGTGGTTTTTTGACAGGGAATATTACGCCTGACAGTGACTTTACTCCTGAAGATGCAAGACAATCATTACCGAGATTTACGCCTGATAACCTAAGAGCAAATCGGCCGCTAACACAGGTGGTTGCTAGCATGGCCAGTAGTAAATCATGCTCTTCGGCACAAATTGCATTGGCATGGTTATTAGCACAGGGACCTGACATCGTACCTATTCCGGGTACAAAGAAAATGAAGCATTTGATTGATAATTTGGGGGCTCCTGATGTCGTATTAACGGCAGCCGATTTGGCCCGCATTGAATCAGCAGTGCGAGAATTTCAGCCCGCAGGGGAGCGTTATACAACTGAAGGTATGAAAGGAGTGAACGCTTGAGCCCGTTAAACCACACAAATTGGCGCAGCTGGGTCGCTGTTTTTATGCTTGGTATTGCGTCATTTACAGTTGTTGCTACTGAGTTAGCACCAATAGGTATGTTGTCTTCGATT
The DNA here is from genome assembly GCF_900167345.1 of Vibrio cincinnatiensis DSM 19608. Lineage (GTDB taxonomy): Bacteria > Pseudomonadota > Gammaproteobacteria > Enterobacterales > Vibrionaceae > Vibrio > Vibrio cincinnatiensis. Next base: position 199,790 of record NZ_FUXB01000005.1, read on the forward strand.
GCACAGGATATGCAGCAGAGTGCTAGTTCTACAGGGTTAGTGGTTACTTTGTATGCATGGCTTGGTGCTGCTGCCGCTTTAATTTCAGTTATGATGATTAGCCATTTACCCCGTCGACCATTGTTAGTCGGACTGATGTTATTATTGGGGGTGTCTAATGGTGTGGCAGCTGTCAGTCATAGTTTTAGCGTATTGCTAGTTGCCAGGCTCGTTGGTGCTCTTGCTCATGGTGCTTTTTGGGCAATGATTGGTACTTTGGGAGCACAGTTGGTCTCAGAAAGTAGTGTGGGGAAAGCAACTGCCATTATTTTCGGCGGCGTTTCAACCGCGAGTGTGTTAGGTGTCCCACTGATTAATTGGATAAGCTCTGATGCTGGCTGGCGATCATCGTTTTTACTTTTAGCAATATTATCTGTTGTTACGGCTTTAACTCTGGCTTTAAGTCTTCCGCATGTGTCAGGTACACCGCGTTTGGGAAGGGGGCAACTCTTCTCTGTGTTTCGAAATTCGAAGTTGAGAATTGTCTACCTTATTGCGGCTTGTGGTATCGTTTCACACTTTGCTGCATTTACTTATGTTGAGGTGCTATTTTCTTCAGTGATTGCTCTGCCAAACAGTTGGATCTCCATCTGTTTGTTGACATTTGGTGTTGCTGGTATAGTTGGCAACATTATGTGCGGAATGTACATAGACAACCATTTGAAGAGAGTCCTTAGCACTGGGCTTCTACTTATTTCGTTGTGTTTGACGTTAATTAGTCTTCCGACTGTTAACAGCAAAGTCATGACATTGCTACTCGTATCCGGATGGGGGCTTGGTGTTGCGATACTATTCGTCGGTCTTCAAACATGGATCATCCGATTAGCGAAAGATGATGCTTTACCAGCTTCAGCTATTTATGCTGCTATTTTCAATGGCGCTCTTGGTATGGGGGCCGTTTTAGGAGCAGGAATTTTAGGCCATTGGAATATTAGTACGCTTTATTTATCTGCTTCATTAATTACGCTGCTAAGTCTTGCTTTGGTGGTTGGTAGTCGCAAAGGAGCTACGGAAAAAGCTACTATGGTATAAGTTTGGAATGTTATGAAATGTGTCGACGAGCAGCAAAAAATAAAAAATTCTGCGCATGGTATCGGTGATGGTATCGACAAGGACCACCTTTCTAACTAGCTGTTATGTCGATATATTTTATTCTTGTTGATCTTAGAGTGGGAATGATGCTCCTTTAAGAAAGGTCTGGCATTAACAAGTACTAAATCAACCTTAAGTCCGCGTAATGGCGGACTTTTTTTGTTTTTGGCTTAGTCATTTTTGGCATGTATGGCAACGCCAAGCACGGTTTGACTGTGGTATTTTGATGGGACATTGTATCAAACAAGAATAATAGGTCAAAACATGCTAACTGATACCAAGTTACACAATTTCAAACCCAAAGATAAACTTTACAAAGTCAATGACCGTGATGGTCTCGAAAAAGTCTTAACAGAGCCTTTGATGAAAAAGGCACTATGGAAAAACACTTAGATTATCGTTATGTAAAGTTATTAACCACTGACTTCCAATAAAACACGAAAATATTCACCTTCTTAATTTTAAATAATTAATCAAATTTATTAAGTGCTTATGGGGTTATTTAATAACAATGGTTAGTTTTATTAGTGTTATTCTACTATATTTAGTGCGTTTCTAACATGACTGCCTAGCCTTCTTACTAATCTCGAAAAACAAAGTTTTATCACTCTATAAGTAATACTCGATAGGTCGATCTCTGCGCTACCTGACATTACATTCATGTGACCTAAAATACCGCGCACGTGTTCTGTATACTCGTTTTTTAGTTTTGAAATGTACGCCATAGCTTTAGCTAATTGATCCCAAGCGGTAAGGCCTACGGTTGCTATTTGTTGTATTATATGACCCAGACCTGAAACTCTTAGTAAGGTCAAAATTGAAGAGACTATTTTACTTACCCAACCATCAGTCATCCGAGCATTATATCTATTGTTGAAGTCAAGAAATACGTTGCGTTCTAGGTAAGTTTGAGACTTGGGTTGTAGTGCCGACCACTCATTACTTGTAGCGGTATTGACATACCCCGGAACAGATTTTTTTCCTAGTCCGTGAGCGCAGAAGTAGATGCCAGAACTTCCATCTAGCCGATACTCAATACCACCGTGAGTAAATGGCCAAAGAGGAGACATAGGGACTGGGTCCGCACCATGAGTGCAGCGATATGAAGCATCTAGCACCCTTCTTGCGTATGGTTTGAAGCCAACTTTTGGTGCGCCGAAAGTATATAGATGTACACTATAGCCATAATGACTCTTCACCCAGTCTGCTGCTAATGAAGCAAGAGCACCACCTAAACTATGACCTACACAGTGTATTGCCTTCGGTGCTTTCATGTTCTTTTTCGAATAACAAGCGATGTATGCTGCAAGTTGTGGCTTTATTGTATTGAAGAGATTTACGAACCCAGCATGAACTCTGTAACCGGATGAGGTACCTGATATCCCAATGTTTCCATCGGTCATAATATCACCAATGTTTACTTGAGTGCCTCGGAAGGAAAATACTAAAGTATCGGCAAAGTCGCCCTTACCTCGACCTATCGCTACAAAATCTGATGTCATTCCACCAAATCCCATAAAGCCACTTGTTGTTCCTTTTCTGACATCATTCCGTAGATCAAATGTAAAGAACTTTGCTATATAACCACTAACATTACGAACGTTTGTTGCAAATAAAGAATAAGGGATTTCTGCGATTCTAGATGATAACCTTGGTGATAGTGACTGCATTTTTTAACTCCCATATAAGTCAGAGTCAATATATCCAAATAAATCACATTGACTATTTACGTAGTAATCATCGTTTTCTTCATCATCAATTGAAAAAGCAAAGTACTTAAGAGGGTTTGCAGCATCACAGACTAGATTAGCCATATTGTTTTTTACGTAATCCTCTATTTCATAGCCATCGAACGAACTTTCCCAAATAATAATGCTTTTATCAATATCTAGTTCTGCGGTTAAAACAATAGTTACATAATGTTCAATAAGAGGGACTTTAACGATCTCTTTCTTCTCATACACAGGAGAAAATTCAAACTGACCATTACTGTCAGTGAATGTTGATAAGTCTATTGATTTTCCTGAAGCGCTTAAACCAATGCTAAGGTTAATCTTTTGATTGTCAATCGGTTTGCCTTTTTTTGTTAATATGCCGTTAATTTGTGGTGTGTATTGGTTACCTTGTTCTCTATTCAATATTTTTTCTCCAAAACTCATCTTAACACTCAACAATATGATTAAAATAAAACCAATTAAGTTAATTTTCACATCAAAAATTTCATTATCAAAAGCTTATGAAGTTATATATTTTGTTGTTTATTTACAAGATTTAAATTTAATTATTAGACTTATGTAACACTATTTTGAAATTATTATTTATGAAAGTTACATTTCTAATCTTATATTTGTTTTGAGTGAAAGTGTGAACATTTTTAGTCAGATTCACGCTCAATTGATGAACAGGATTAGTTGATGAACAGGCTTAGTTGTGATCATTAGGGAACTTGAAGGCTTTGTTTCATTATTCAGTTTAGAGGCCGAGTCTCCCCGTTTCTCTCGTTCGCGTTTCTTAGTCAATACGACAAGTTTCAGGCATACCTAACCCAGTAAGTTTGTTTAATTTTTTATCATTGCATAAGCTTCACCCACTTGAGCATTGTCATTTCTCAAGTTCAACCGACCGCCTAGTAATTGCTTCACTCGATGCATAGCCATTTCTGAGAGAGAACGCTTGTGGTAACCATACTGTTGCTTCCAGTATTTATTTGAACCATATAATACAATTTCTGACACGCTACACTAAGATTTCGAGGACGACTGTAGCTCCCAGAATGTCGCTCCTTCTCTTGGAGGACGAATAGCTTCGTAATCATCTTTGGTGTCATAAGCTCCATCACCTGAGATCTCAATGGCCCTTCTTTGTGTTTGCTTGAGTAAGTTCGGCAGAACTTCAGCATCAGTCACGTTCGACAAACTCAACTCTGTAGCAATGATTTCATTTTTAAAAGAGAGCTGAATTCCAAGATCAAGTTTTCATTTAAGATCTTACTTATACATGCGGTTGCATTGTTGTGGGGCTGATATAATATCCGTGTATCAACCATACGAGTACCCAGCGCAAGCTAAGCTAGGAATAGAAGATAGGATAGGGAGAGACGCTTGTTTACCATATTTGTTGTGATTATTGCCTTGTTCGCGTTATTTCATGGATTTAAAGCTACGAGTCGAATATCCGTATTAGAGCGTAAACTTTCCTTGCTTGAACGTGAATTACAGACGTTGCGTAGTCTGTTTTTTCATAATGCTGAACAAGCGAGTTCTTGTAGTATGACCGAGGAAGTGAGGAATTCTGCTTCAACGCTCTCTTTAACCCAAATAACGTCTGATCCCTCTCCCCAAAATAGTTTCTCCAACTATGACTCGGCAACGGATTTGAGCTCCACAACCGTGGCATCAGTCAGTGCTACTGTCAATGAGGCTCACCTCTCTAGTTTCTCTATCTCTGATGAGCATGTGTTAGAAAAACCGTTGAAAAACTTAATCACTAATATTAAAGAGAATTGGTTAGTCTGGGTTGGTGCTCTTGCTATGTTGGTGGGGAGCGGTTACCTGATGCAAGTTATTGGTAGCCAAATTAAGTTTTCGCCGCTAATGAGAGTGATGTTGGCGTTGGCTCTCTCTTTGGCTGTTGTTTTTGTTGGCGAATGGCTTCATCGTCAAGAGCAAAAAACACCAGAGCGAGCAATACGTTCTAAAGGGTTTACCTATGTTCCAGCATCCATCACTGGTGCTGGATTAATGGGGATCTACTGTACGGTTATTTTTGCTTTTATTGTCTACCAAATGTTGAGCCCGACGCTTTCTTTATGGATTCTTGCGGGGGTGGCTATGGCGGGGTTCGCTTTATCTCGACGTCAGGGGCCATTAATGGCGGTGCTTGGATTAATAGGGGGCTATTCTGCACCGCTGTGGATCAGTAGTGGCGAACCTAATTATTATCTACTTGCGGGTTACATTACATTGATTTCGATCTCTGCAACCTTGTTAATGCAACTTATGCGTCAGTCGTGGCTTTCTCCAAGTATTACCCTACCTCATATGGTATGGATGACGATAATGATAGAGAGCATCCCTGAGGATAGGCTCTTTTCATGGCTTCTCCTTTATCTTTCCTTTACCCTCTATCTTATTTTTCTTGTACCAAGAATGGGTTGGCGACTGATACCCCGTTATCGTCATTGTCAAAAGTGGTGGAGCCACTCTCCTGTGGTTATCTCAATCATTATGGTGCTGATGTTGCTGTTATCTATCACGAACATACCCGATATGCTCCCATTACAGTTCATCTACTTCAACTTGTTAGTGATAGCAATGGTTTGGTTGCCTGCCTTACGAAAAACATGGTCATTAAGAATTTTTTTACCCACGATACTGACTGGAACCGTCGCTGTTTTTATTATTGCTATTGTGAGTGATGCAGGTGCTTCTTCACCGTGGCGGTCGATCATTTGGTTAGCATTAGCGATGAGCATCATATTGATTGGAATGAGGGTCTTTTGTCAGGCATTGAGTGATCGCTCTCCATTTAATATTCGATTATTGCTTGTGTTAGTGCCGGCTATTTCTCTAAGTACTTTGGTTTATTTGCATTGGTTTATTCCCCAGTATGCCTTGTTATGGAGCTGTTTTACTCTGGGAATTTCGGGGAGTTATTTTCTCCTTGCTCGCCGTTTTCACTCTTTGGCTTCTCATTGCTCGGCGGTGGTTCATGGAATTGTTGCGGGTTGTTTATTTGTTTGGTTAAGCAATACTTGGTTAACGATAGCGATGGCTGTTCAGGTTTTTATCATGACGGTACAGATCCAGACAGTCCGCTTTCCTCCAGCGAATTGGGCTGTAAAAGTAGCGATGGGGCTATTGGTCATCCGTTTGACTCTCTTACCATTTATTTCCGCTTGGCAACCGGTGGAAAGTGGCCATTGGCTTTGGGGAGCGGTTAGTTACTTACCAGCTCTCTTTATTTTGAGCTATGCCCGTATGCGTTTAAGAAAAGTGGATACAGCGCTCTCTTGTTGGTTTGAAGGCGCATGTTTACACGTTCTTCTTATGACGATTTTTACTCAAACGCATTATTGGCTGACAGGGCAATATGGTTATTTGAGTTATCTTGATTTTACATCGGCGATTATCTTTGCTAACCAAACGTTAGTGATGGGATTTATCTATAGCTACCGTAGCCAATTTGCACAGAGCCTCACGCTCGTTTACCAAGTCTATAGCTATATGTTATGGGGCATTTTCTTTGGATTGGTGCTCTTGCTCAATACGATTGAGTCACCTCTTTGGGGGGAGAGAGTCTCTGCTCAGGCTATTCCTATTTTTAACATGTTAACGTTAGGCTGGTTGTTGCCTGCATGTATTTTGATGTCGGCTATCGTCAAAGGTTGGCCTATTTTACGTATACCTCGTCAGTGGGTTGTGATTACCAGTGCGACACTTGCGGCTCTCTGGTTAGGAATGTCTATTCGCCAATTCTGGCAAGCGAGCTCTATGACGTTATTTCAACCAACCAGTATGGCTGAGTTATTCAGCTATTCGATAGCCGGTTTTGTCGTTGGTGGTGGACTAACTTGGCGTGGTGCCATTTATCAGGTTCCTGCTTTACAGCGGATAGGCATGGCGATATTAGCAGGGGCTGCACTAAAAGTGTTTTTATGGGATGTTAGCTCTCTCGATGGTTTTTGGCGTGCCGTGAGCTTTTTAGGGCTGGGGGGCTCTTTGATTGCTCTAGGTTGGTTATTTCAAAAGCTCAATCGTTTAACGGGGCAGATCTCAGAATCTTAGAAAATTCTTTTGCTGAGTTATCATCAATATGGAGAACTGCCTCGCATTGAGTGAAATATTCTTCGTCCATTGATTAATCACGATATTTTTATCTCTATGATCAGTAGTGATGATTTTTTGTGATGTCAAGGACGTGAATATGTTTAAAAGAAAAGTTGCTGCGTGGTTGGTCGGGATGGCGTATGTATTCCCTGCTTTCTCTTCGATGAATATCCAACCCGATCCTCAAGTTGTTAACGGTTATCTTCTTTCTCGGGCAGACTTACAAGCGGTAGAGAAAGCGAAAACAGCGAACCCGATGTATGAGATTTGGGCTCAAGCTTTGAGAACGACATCTAACCTCATTGTTGAAGCGATTGAACCGGGATTGGCGACGAATCCGGATAACGTCAAACGGGTTGAGCGGGTTTTCCCTGAACATGAATGGGATTTTCTCACTCATATGGCGGCACCTGAATACACCTATACCCGATTTTTACGAGCCATAGGGAAGTTTCCTGCTTTTTGTGGTGACTATAGTGATGGGCGAGATGCCGATGCGATTTGTAAAAAATCGATTGTGACCGCCTTTGCGCATTTTGCCCAAGAAACGGGAGGGCATATTGCCAAAGAGAACCTTTCCGATAATCCACTTGGGCTTGAAGAGTGGCAACAAGCGCTGGTACATGTGCGAGAAATGGGCTGGTCAGAAGGCCAATTAGGTTACCTCTCTGGGTGTGGACAAAATGACTGGCAAAATCGGAAATGGCCTTGTGGTGATGGACAAGGTTATTTTGGACGGGGCGCAAAACAGCTTTCATATCACTTTAATTATGGTGCTTTCTCTGAGGTTATGTTTGAGGGGGATGCAACAATGTTACTCAATAACCCCGGGCTGGTTGCCGATTCATGGCTCAATTTGGCTTCTGCCATTTGGTTTTTTTTGACACCACAAGCGCCTAAGCCTGCGATGTTACATGTTATTGATAGAACTTGGGTTCCCTCACAGCGGGAACAGGATGCGGGCATCGGTTATGGGTTTGGGACCACCATTAATGTCATTAATGGTGGAATCGAATGTGGTGAGCAGAACAAAGAGAAAGGTCAGCCTGTGAACCGTATTCGCTATTGGGAAGGCCTGGCTGAACATTATCAAATTCCGATTGAAGCGGATGAGCAAAACACCTGTTGGCAACAAACGCCTTATGGCAGTTTGAACCTCAATGGGGCGACCGACGTTTTGTATACCAACTGGGATGGTAACTGGCGTTATTACCCAGATCGCCCAGGAGGCTATTCATTTGAATGTAACTTAGTGGGATTTCAGACGGCTTATTCTGCTTTAGTGGAAGGAGATTACGAAAGGTGTGTCACGAATTTATACCAGTCGCACGCAAGTTGGCCTAAGGTTCGTGTGGTTGATGAATTAACACCAACAGAGCCTGAGTTGCCTGGTGAACCACCGATCGATGGCGTAGAAGTTTGGGATATGAGCAAAGTATATTATGGTGGCGATCAAGTCACTTATCAGGGTGTTCTTTATCAGGCTAAGTGGTGGTCTCAGGGTAACCTTCCTACTCAAGGCGATCCTTGGTTTTTAATTACCCCTTAAACAATCCATTTACTTCATTCGCCTTATTTATCCTTTCGTTATGGATAGGGGGATAAGGCGAAATCATTTCCTGTTTTCTTCCCTGTTATCACCCATTATATTTTTATCATTTTTGGAAAATAAGTTTTCATAAATGACTTTTCCTTTTTCACTATTTGTTCAATAGAATCCGCGCGTATTTTTATTAACATATTTTTAAGGTAATTTGAATGTCTAATCAATTAGCCAATCCTGCACCGCTCGGTTTGATGGGGTTTGGTATGACGACAATTCTGCTTAACATTCATAATGCAGGATTTTTTCCGATCGATTCAATGATTCTCGCTATGGGGATTTTTTACGGTGGTCTTAGCCAAGTCATCGTTGGCATCATGTGTTTTAAACGTGGTGATACTTTTGGTACAACGGCATTTACCTCTTATGGTTTATTCTGGTTAACCTTAGTTGGTTTGATCGTGATGCCATACATGGGGTTACCCGCTAGCCCTACCAACTTTATGGGATGGTATTTGGCATTATGGGGTATCTTTACTGGCTTTATGTTCATTGGTTCACTTTGTTATCCTGTAGCAAAACAAGTGGTCTTTGGTTCTTTAACGATTCTTTTCGCTTTATTGGCTATCCGTGATTTCACTGGCAGTGAATTTATTGGCATGATTGCAGGTTTTGAAGGGATTTTCTGTGGTGCAAGTGCGATCTATTTCGCAATGGCACAGGTCCTTAACAATGAATATGGCCGTACGGTTTTACCTATCGGTGAGAAGAAGAAAGTGGTTGCGCCCATGGCTCAAGAAATTACCGCTTAACTGAACTGATTTTTTCTAAAAAAGCTGGCATTAGATATAATGCCAGCTTTTTTTATAGTCAGAATCTAAACTCGACTATACAAGGGAAAGGTAGGGGAAAGTAATTAGTCTGTATTAGGTGTTTGGCCTGTTTTCCGTTTGTATCTTTCTTCCCAATAGGTGGCATTTTTTATACCTAGTTTTACCGGGTTAAATAGGTATTCTTTCACACCTTGTTTCTGCTGTTCTTCATAGTCTTTCAAAGCAATAATGGTCGGTTTTGATAAGAAGAAAATAATTAAAATTCCAATAATATTCAGCCAAGCCATCAAGCCAACACCCACATCACCTAACGCCCAAGCAAGGTTGGCAGTTTTGACCGTGCCATAGAAAACAACCGTGATGATGGCCAATTTAAGGACGAACATCAGCCCCTCAACTCTCAATGTTCGGCGAATATAGGCGACATTGGTTTCAGCAATATAGTAGTAGGCCAAAATGGTAGTGAAGGCGAAAAAGAACAGAGCAAATGCCACAAAAGTCTTCCCTATTCCAGGAAGTGCAGTTTCAATGGCAAACTGAGTAAATTCAGGGCTATTGGCGGCGACTTCGATGGGGAGATTTTGCACCAGCATCATACCATCGGCACCATGAACGTTATAGGCACCGGTGATTAAGATCATAAATGCGGTGGCGGAACAGACGAGCAAGGTATCGATATAGATAGAGAATGATTGAACTAAACCTTGTTGCACGGGATGTTCAACATTCGCCGCTGCTGCTGCATGAGGGCCTGAACCTTGCCCTGCTTCATTAGAATAAACGCCCCGTTTAACCCCCCAGCCAATAGCCGCACCGACCCCTGCCATTGGCGTGAAAGCATCAGACAAGATCATCATAAAGATGCGTGGGACTTCACCAATGTTGAGCAGGATAATGACAAAGGCAATGATGATATAAGCGAGAGCCATAAAAGGGACGACGACTTGAGTAAAGTGTGCGATACGTTTCACACCGCCGAAGATAATAAAGGCAAGCATAATCGTAATGATCGTTCCGGTGAGTACTTTAGCAAAGCTAAAAGTCCCCATCGCTGTCTCAATCATAGGTCCTGAACCAAATGCCGCCTCTACAGCATTTCCGATACTGTTAGACTGAACACCGGGTAGCAATAAACCGCAGGCAAAAATGGTCGATATAGCAAATAGCCAAGCGTACCATTTTTGTCCCATGGCTTTTTCTATGTAATAAGCTGGGCCACCACGAAATTCACCTTCATCTTCTTCTTTATAGATCTGTGCTAACGTAGATTCAGCATAAGCGGTGGCTGCGCCGAAAAAAGCCACCATCCACATCCAAAAGACGGCACCAGGGCCACCAAAACCGATGGCCGCTGCCACCCCAGCGATATTACCAGTTCCGACTCGTCCTGATAATGAAACGGCAAGCGCTTGGAAGGAGGAGATCCCCTTGGATGAGCTTTTTCCAGAAAGCAGAAGCCGCCACATTTCAAAGAAGTGGCGAACTTGTACAAAGCGTGTCAGTACGGAATAGAATAAACCCGCACCAAGGCATAAATACACCAAGGCCGGGCTCCAAATTATGTCATTAATAAAATCAACAAATGACTGCATAGAGGTATCCCTGTTAATGAATTGTTGTGTTTGTTTGCTTGGATATATTAGGTTGTTTGTAAAATTAATGTTAATTTATTCATTTTTTTTATGTATTGGAGTGTGATGTTCGACACAAAAAGGCAGTGGGGCTGAGTTAATTACCGAGAGTTTATTCAAAAATTTCAATTAAGTTGAACAACCATCGAGGATAGGAAGCGAGAAGGTGCGAGGTATAATTGACAAAACAGAGAGGAGAATATGATGTACCATGCCCATGTTTATTTTGATTTGTCCGAACAAAATCAAGCGCAATCATTGCAGCAAAAAATTTTAGCGGAACAATCTGGACAGATCCTTCGCCTATTTTCATTGGTGCCACGGTTGGTTGGACCTCATCGTAAGCCAATGTTTGAAATTCATTTTTCCGAGCAGCAGTCCGATTTTATTGATTGGTTAGATAAAGCGCGTGGAGAGTTAAGTGTGTTGATCCATCCTGTTTCAGGAAACGATATTGATGATCATAGTGAGCCGCAAGTGCGCTGGTTGGGGGAGAAGTTAGGGGTGAATTTAGATAAGCTTCGTTAGGAGAGATACAACAACGTTTTTCTCTGCTTATTCTGCTTATGTGTAGGGGAGGTTATGCTTTGTGTCAGGCTAGTGTAAAAATTAGCTTAAGCGCTCAATGTGTGATTGACTTTTTAATCATCGAACCATACCATTTTGCTCGCTTAAGGCGGTAGGTTGCTTCGCTTGATTTTTCAACAGTGATAGAATTAGCACATCTACCGGTTCCCATTAATTTTTTCGAGGTACAATAGAAACCTATGGACTCGTCGAGTAGTCGAATATCACAGTATGGTCTTTTCGATGGTTCGAAAACACCAACGGTTTCTTGCTAGCCTGTCGCTAAATCCTCTTTAGCTGTTGTCAGGCGGTAAACACCCTTGGCAAAGCGAACTCTTTCCTTCCATCGTTAATTCCATACGTTAATACTTTGCGCAATAAGGCAAACTTTGCCCGTGCGTAACCTATGACTGATGCTCACATGCTGTGAGCCGACATGTCGTGCTTTGAATTTTTTGTGCTAAACGTTTTTCGTTTAGTCATCGAATTTTTGGTTCTAAGCACCAGGTTTCTTTGTCCTGAGCCAAACTCAGGAGAGACAAAGATGACAGTTTTTCGTTCACATTACACCGCTGAGGTAAACAAAGCCCGTACCCCAATACAAGGTGCAGTGTTAAGCCATGCTAAACGTGATTTTTTCTGTGTCAGCGACCAATTACAGGTGCATGAAGTGATCACTATGCTCAAGGCGAGCCCACTGTTTTCTTCAACGGTACATGTGATTGCACTGATTAATAATCGCGCTGAATATCAAGGCTTAGTCGCTATTAGCCGATTATTATGTGCAGATAAAACACAGTGTGTTACAGAACTGGTTCAAGGGAACAACCATTATGCCTTTGCTCTAAGTGAAGCTTATCCTGCTGCACTGCAACTTAGAAAGAGTCAATGGCCCGTACTGCCAATACTGGATAGTCGCCATCGAGTGGTTGGTGTATTAGAAGTGAATGCTGCTCGTACTATTATTCGTCATCAACTTGAGCTGAATAACCAAGACCTTGTTGAAACATCATCTGGCTGGACGCGTTTTATGCGTTTTTGGAAGCACTAAGGGGAGCGAATAATGACTAGTGCTATCATGACTCAAGAACGATCGGCTTTGCGTATGAGTCAGCATCAATCGGCTATGCTCTACTTTGTTGAACATCACTTTTTAGCCGATTGTGTCAAAGCTTTTTACTGTGATTAACTGAGCAATCATTTATCGAACACTATGTATGCCAAGCGACTTGCTCAGTTCACTGAGAGTGTTATCGCTGTGCTAAAATCAAACATTTGCATGTAATTCATCTCGTGCACCTAGACAACGGAAAGAGTATTTAGATGTCGATCACTATCATGACCCAAGATCTTATGGCACTACACATCAGCCAAAATGCTGAGGCCATGCAACGCTTTGTTGAAGAACATCCTCTTGCTGACTGTGCTGAGGCTTTTACTCAGTTATTGGATAACCAAAGCTTATCTTCTAAAGAAGCGGGGCAACTATTGCTCTTGCTTTCGCTAGAAAAGCAAGCGGCTTTGTTTGGGTATTTTTCACTCCGTTGGCAAGAAAAGTTGGCTGAGCAGTTAGACGCACAAGAGGTTGCACAACTGACAGAGTTGATGCCACATGACGAACGTGCTGATTTACTGACCCAGTTGGAACCAGAATTTCAAAGCGAAGTTTTGGATCAAATGGACAGTGAAGAACGTTTAGATATTGAACGTTTAGTTTCTTACCCTGAAGATTGTGTGGGTGCGGTGATGACATCTGATTTCGCCACCTTAGAAGCACACCACACGGTTGAAGAAGCGATACGTCAACTGCGCAGTATTGCCAGAGAGCGGGAAACCATCTATTTGGCTTACGTTGTGGATGCGCAGCAGCGTTTGCAAGGAACGGTATCACTGCGCGATCTTGTCGTTTCTGAACCGAGTGCAACGGTCGCTGAGATCATGACACAAGTGTTGATCTTTGTTCGAGTGGATGAAGCTCAAAATGTGGCAGCACAAGCGATCAGTAAATATGACTTATTAGCACTGCCGGTGTTAGATCATCAAAATCGAATGGTCGGTATTGTGACTTATGATGATGCAATGGACGTGGCGGAAGAAGAAGCCGATCGCCATATTCATAAATCGGCCGCTGTGGATTTTGCGGGTAACTTAAAAGAAGCCTCTGTTGGGTTAATGTACCGCAAACGGGTATTTTGGCTAGTATTGTTGGTGTTTGGTAACCTGTTCTCTGGTGCCGGTATTGCCTATTTTGAAGATACCATCCAAGCCTATGTGGCACTGGTATTCTTTTTGCCGCTATTGATCGGAAGTAGTGGGAATGCGGGGGCGCAATCGGCAACCTTGATGGTACGCGCCATCGCTACGGGTGAAGTGATTGGTAAAGATTGGGCCAAAATGTTGGCTAAAGAGCTCTTTATCGCAGGCCTATTAGGAATCACGATGGCTATGGCGGTTTCATTACTGGGCTTATGGCGAGGTGGTCCTGAAATCGCTCTGGTGGTGGCCTTAACGATGCAAATTGTGGTGGTCGTTGGCTCAGTGATAGGTATGTCGTTACCTTTTGTTCTGAGCAAGCTTAAGTTTGATCCTGCATCGGCCAGTGCGCCATTAGTGACCACGATTGCCGATGCAGTTGGTGTGATCATCTATTTCACGGTTGCAACCAGCATACTGGATTTTCCGGTGGCCGCTTAAAGGCTCACAAGGCTGAACAAATACAAATGGGCGATGATGAAAATCATAGGGAAGCTTGATGAACTCTGATAGAATCCCGCGCCCTGCTACCTTCATATAAGGAACTCATAATGATGACTGATGAAGAAAGAATTGAGTTGCAACAAAATAATCCACTCCATGGCCTGAAGTTAGAAACATTATTGCAAGAGCTGGTGGATTTTTATGGTTGGGATATTTTAGATACGGCGATGCGCTTTAACTGCTTTCATACCAATCCATCAATTGCGAGCAGTGTGAAATATTTGAAGAAAACGGATTGGGCAAGAGAGAAGTTAGAGAACTTTTACCTGTATCGTTTTAAACGTATGCCAAGAGCCTCTGGTGAAGAGTATGACTTATCCCCTCGTGCTCGAACGTTTCCCCATGGGCTTCAACCCAAAGAACCGATGGAATTGACGGTTGATTCGATTTTAAAATCTCAAGCCAAGGCGGCCTCAGCACACAAAGAGCGAGCTGCTCGAGAGCGTCATTTTCGGCGTTGAAAATAGGATTGATGAATGAAAAGCCCAATATGCCGACCATATTGGGCTTTTTCTTTTTAGGGCTAAACAACTGTGATTTTCTCAACGAAATGTGTGACTGCTCTTTTGTATAGTCCTTAACTCATTTGTTTTAAGGTCTTACATGATGAAAAAATCGACGCCAATCCGTTTGTTTGCCCTGAGTGCTGCGCTGCTTTGTTCAGGAATAAATGCCAAGCCGCTTTCACCACCGAGTTTTCCTGATGGGCAAGCATGGCTTACTCATGCGCAGCAAGGGTTAGCGCCCTATTGGATGATGGAGAGTGCCCAAGGGCGTCCGGTAGGAAACTTTCCAACCTTTCGCTGTGATAATGGACAAGTTCTGGAGGTGACCAAAGTATGCCAAGAACTCAATAAAAGTTGGATTACACCACATTTTGGCCGAGAGTATACCCGAATGAAATCACGGCAAACGTATGCTTATGGTGTGCTTTATCACTTAACGGGCGATCCTCAAGCTTTGCAATTGGCTCAGGCAGGGGCGGAGTATTTAATTCATCATTTACAAGATAAAGAACATGGCGGCTTTATCAGTTTTACCAAACATGGTCAGGTTGGGCTCGAATGGCAACAACGGACCTCACAAGACCAAGCGTACGCTTTGGTTGGGTTGGCGATGTATTATTATCTCACGCGTGATCCACAAGTAGAAAAGGTACTGATTAAGCAGCAACGTTTTATTTTTGACCAATATCGGCTTGCTGATGGTAAAGGGTTAGCTTGGGTACTAAACGATGGCGATGGCGAAAGTACCAAACAGCGAGAGCTGGTGGCGCAGCTAGATCAAATTAATGGGTATTTATTATTGGTGGCCCCTTTATTACCAGAACCACATAAAAGCCGCTGGTTAGCCGATTTATCATGGCTAACCGAGGTGATGCTGACGCATTATTATTCCCCGCAAGAACAACGTTTCTATGGGGCAATTCACCACCCCGCGGTGATGACACAACAAGCCAAACACAATGACTTTGGGCACACCATTAAAGCTTATTGGATGACTTATCTCACCGGGGTCTTATTGCAGCAAGAGGATTGGAAACAGCTGGCTAAACAAGGGATGCAACACATTATTGAACATGCACAATATGTCCCTAACTATTCGGCTATTCAAGCCTTTGTCCCAGAGATGACGGAGACGCAGTGGCAAGCCAATCCGATCAAAGCATGGCGTAGTCGACCATTTAGTAATGGCATTTCATCTTGGGAATGGGCAGAGCTTGACCAAGCCGCCATGACGCTTTCTTTATTAGAGGGCGCAGCAGAGCCTGTACTACTGTCCACCGCTCAAGCCTTTATGGATGTATGGGTAGATGAACAATATGGTGGTGTCGGGCTAAATCCAAAATCAACCAAAGCGTTTCACTGGGGCAATGGCTACCATCAGTTTGAACATGCGTTAGTGGGCTACTTAACGGCTCAGCAATTGAATCAACAGCCCGCGACACTCTATTTTGCTATTGATCATGCTCAGTCATACCCCTTATCGCCTTATTATTTTCAAGGGAAAGTAAAAAGCCAGCAGCGATTACCCACCGTCAATGGGTTACCACGCTGGCAAGTTGAATTTACTACCATTCAGCCATAGCGTCATATTCTTCATTTTTTGGGGGCCTAATTTCTTTAGCGCCTCTGTGAGGTGAGCTTTATCATGAGGGAAGCTGGCTATTTATGGTGAAATTCAAGGCTGTTTATGAAAGATTTATATTTCCAAATGGAATATAAAATGAATTTACATTGCTAATATTGGAATAAGTGTTGTGTTAGTTTACTCATCAGCATATTCACTAAGGAAGATGATCGATGCGTAAATGGCTACTCACTTTATCTCTATTTATTTTTGCGGGTAATGCCGCTGCGAAAGACATTGTTCTATTGAATGTTTCTTATGATCCAACCCGAGAGCTCTATCAGCAATACAATGCCTCTTTTACACAGTATTGGAAAGAAAAGACAGGGCAAACGGTCACCGTTAGACAGTCACACGGTGGTTCAGGGAGACAGGCGGTCTCCGTCATGAATGGTATCGAAGCCGATGTTGTTACTTTAGCATTGGCTTATGATATTGATGCCATAGCGAATGTGGGTAGAGTGGATCCATCATGGTTAAACCGCTTACCCCATAATTCAGCACCTTACACCTCTACGATTGTATTTTTGGTTCGAAAAGGGAACCCTAAAAATATCCATGACTGGGATGATCTGGTGAAAGCCGGTATTGATATTATTACACCTAATCCCAGAACGTCAGGCGGGGCTCGTTGGAATTATTTAGCTGCGTGGGGGTATGCTTTATCACAAAATCAAGATGATGAAAGCCAAGCTCAGCAATTTGTTAAAGCGCTTTTTGATAATGTAAAAGTCTTAGATACCGGAGCCCGTGCCGCATCAAATACCTTCATTGAAAGGAAAATGGGTGATGTATTAATTGCTTGGGAAAATGAAGCGCTGTTGATCACGAATCAATTAAAAAATGAGCAAGTAGAAATCATCGTTCCAAGCCGTTCAATTCTAGCTGAGCCAACGGTTGCGATAGTTGACCGAGTTGTCGATAGAAAAAATACACGCGCTGTAGCACAAGCCTATTTGGAATATTTGTATTCATCCCAAGGGCAAGACATCGCGGCTCGCCATTTTTATCGCCCAAGAGCGGTGGCCATTGCTGAACAATATAGCGATTTATTTCCCAAACTTGAGCTATTTACTATTGATGAACGTTTTGGAGGATGGGAGAAAGCGCATAAAATCCATTTTGCACAAGGTGGGATCTTTGATCAAATAACACGGCGATAACACTGACCAAACAGTGTTTAACTTAATCCCCCACCAGTACCATTATCAGTGAGGGATTAAGTCAGGTCATTACTTGTCTTCAAACTCTTCAATCGCGCCTAATGCTTGAGTGCCGTAAGTAAAGGAAGGGCCGCCACCCATCAGTACCGCAACGTTAATTACTTCTACTAACTCTGCTTTGGTTGCTCCCGCTTTGAGGGCGGCAAACACGTGAGCGGCAATGCAGCCATCACAGCGTGCTGCAATACCAATACCCAACGCAATCATCTCTTTTGTTTTGAGATCAAGTTCACCAGGAGCCATGGCGGCTTTATGAAGCTGCATAAAGGCAGCAAGAGTATCAGGGCTTTGCTGTTTGTATGCTTTGCCGAGGGTGTTTTGATCTTTAAGTAGTTCTGAATACGATTTCATGAAAACCTCTTTGTTAGGTGTATCTAAATAAGTTTTAGCTAATATAATAAGTGTGTTTAAAAAAAGCAAATATCGTTTGCCCTCTAAAATACGATTATGTCCACTTTTGGGGAATCCTTCTTAGGGTGGAAAATTCCCCACGAGACGGATATTGGATCAATCACCGCTTGCGTAATGGAAATTTCCCTTTATTATGGACTTCTAGATGTCTAATTGAGTTTAAAGAGAAAGGATGCCAATCATGAAAACGTTGAGTCAGTGGGTATTATGGGGCGCGCTACTTGTGGGATTAACCGCGTGTGGCCAGAAAGATAAAACGGAAATTAAAGTGGGGGCAACGGTTGGGCCACATGCGCAAGTGGCAGAAGCGGTCGCCAAAGAAGCAGCAAAGCAAGGCTTAACAGTAAAAGTCATTGAGTTTTCTGATTACATTACCCCGAATGCCGCACTGGAAGATGGCAGCATTGATATCAATAGCTATCAACACCAACCATTTTTAGACAACTACAACCGTAATCATGGGGCTAACCTCGTCTCGATAGGTGAATCTATCTTGATGCGTATGGGCATCTATTCCAATAAGTATCGTTCAATTGAGCAGTTGCCGGATCAAGCTCGTATTGCTATTCCTAACGACCCTACTAATGGTGGGCGAGGCTTACTGTTATTTGCTGATGCTAGTGTGATTACTTTACGTGATGGTGTGGGGTTTAACGCGACACTTAATGATATTGTAGAGAACCCAAGAGGATTTCGGTTTATCGAAGTTGATGCAGCGCAATTACCACGCACATTAGACGAGGTTGATGCGGCAGCCATTACCATGAACTATGTGATGTCAGCTGGGCTTGACCCAAAACAGCAGGGCATTTATTTAGAATCGAAACAAGCCCCTTTAGCGATAATGGTGATAGCGACGCGAGAAAAGGATAAAGATAACGAGGCTTATCAACAGTTAGTTCAAATTTACCATTCTCCAGCGGTTCGTGACTTTATAGCTCAAACGTTTAATGGAACCATCGAGCCCGCTCACTAGTACTCCTTGCTCATAAATAGCAATAGAGAATCATGGTATACAATTGCCATGATTCTTTTTTTTATTGCTCTCTTATCTTCATTTACAAGTTTTATTCTCTATTTATTAGGTTTTTGATAGTGATTTTTATTACGGATTTTTATCTATGATTTTATAGATATAGATCAATCTAATGACGAATTTTCATCGCCCAGAATAACCACAAAATAATTATGATTATTTACCAATAAACGAGGCTGTGAAAGAAGCTACCTCAGATATAGGAGCGAGAACCCTACTCAGGTTCTACTTATGGAAAAGAGCGAAAGGAGGGGATATTCCTTTCGGCATTATCTTTGGTCATCAATAGCTTGTTTGACAACTTCTCTAGTGCTGTCTTTGTACAGCGATATAGCGTGGGTAATGTCATATGATCAAAAACCGATTTAAAGCCTTACTGTCACCCGATGTCACGCGACGCGGATTTATTAAATCCAGTTCGATGCTCGGTGGGCTTGCGGCCGTCACCAGTTCTCTTTCTCTTCCTTTTAAATCGACGCTTGCTCAAGCCAAAGAAACACCGCCTAAAGCGGATGAAAAAGTGGTTTGGAGTGCCTGTACGGTTAACTGTGGTAGCCGTTGTCCACTGCGCATGCACGTGGTGGATGGCGAGATAAAATGGGTAGAAACTGATAATACGGGAACCGATAACTATGCGGCAAAAGACGTACAGGTTCGGGCTTGTTTGCGTGGCCGGTCGATGCGTCGTCGAGTTTACAATCCTGACCGTCTTAAATATCCATTAAAACGAGTCGGAAAACGAGGAGAAGGGAAATTTAAACGTATTAGCTGGGAAGAAGCGTACGACGAAATCGCCAACCATTTACAGCGCATCATCGAAAATTACGGCAATGAAGCCGTATACCTCAATTATGGTACTGGGACATTAGGCGGCACGGTGACTCGTTCTTGGCCTCCTGGTAACACGTTAGTGGCTCGCCTAATGAATTTAAAAGGTGGATACTTAAACCACTATGGAGATTACTCGACTGCGCAAATCGCTGAAGGGCTGAATTACACCTATGGTGGCTGGGCGAACGGTAACTCGTTCTCCGACTTAGAAAACGCCAAACTGATTGTGCAATTTGGGAATAACCCCGCAGAAACTCGTATGTCTGGGGGAGGGTTAATTCACCACTATGTGGAGAGCAAAGCTAAATCTCAGGCGAGGACGATCATTATCGATCCACGTTATACCGATACGGCAGGTGGCCGAGAAGATGAGTGGATTCCGATTCGTCCCGGTACAGACACCGCATTTATCTCTGCCATGGCGTATGTGATGATCAAAGAAGCGTTGGTCGATCAACCTTTCTTAGATAAATACTGCGTGGGTTACGATGAAAAAACACTGCCAGCATCAGCTCCGGCGAACAGTGATTATAAATCGTATATTTTAGGCCTCGGTGATGATAAAACCCCAAAAACACCGGAATGGGCAGCGACCATTACCGGAATTCCGGCTGACATTATTATTAAAACGGCCCGTGAAATTGGTTCGACCAAACCTTGTGCGATTCACCAAGGTTGGGGATTACAACGTACGGCCGGAGGGGAAATTGCCTCTCGTGCGGTGGCCATGCTGGCTATTTTAACTGGGAACGTTGGCATTAATGGTGGCGGAAGTGGGGCTCGTGAGTCGGATTACAGCATTCCATTTGTACGTTTCCCAACCTTAGAAAACCCAGTGAAAACCTCTATTTCCATGTTCTTATGGACCGATGCCATTGTGCGTGGTCCGGAAATGACGGCATTGAAAGATGGCGTTCGCGGTAAAGACAAGCTGGATGTGCCGATTAAGTTTATTTGGAACTATGCTGGAAACTGCTTAATTAACCAACATGCGGATATCAACCGTACCCATGACATTCTGCAAGACGACACGGCTTGTGAAATGATTGTGGTGATTGATAACCATATGACGGCTTCTGCTAAATACGCTGATATCGTATTGCCAGATTTGACCACTTCTGAACAAGCCGATTTCTGTATGGATGGTAAAGCGGCCAATATGCCGTATTTCATTTATGCCGACCAAGCGATTAAACCGCAATTTGAAGCGCGGGGGATTTATGAGATTTGTTCTGAGCTAGCGAAACGCCTTGGTGTGGAAGACGCCTTTACCGAAGGGCGAGATCAAGAAGGTTGGTTACGTCATCTCTATGCAGAAACTCGAAAATTGGACTCTAGTCTACCTGATTTTGAAACGGTTCGTCAGCAAGGCATTGTGAAGCGCACTGATCCGAATGGCCATTATGTTGCGTATAAAGCCTTCCGTGAAGATCCACAGAATAATCCGTTGTCGACACCTTCTGGCAAAATTGAAATTTATTCAGAACGGTTGGCAGAAATCGCTGCAACGTGGGAGCTTCCTGAAGGGGATGTGATTCATCCGCTGCCTGTTTATACCTCGACATTTGAAGGGTGGGATGATCCTAAGCGTTCAGAATACCCACTGCAATTAACCGGATTCCACTTTAAAGCTCGTGTCCATTCGACTTACGGCAATGTGGATATTCTTAAAGAAGCGGCACGGCAAGAGATGTGGATTAACCCAATTGACGCCCAAGCTCGTGGGATTAAAAACGGTGATCGCGTACGTATTTTTAATGACCGTGGAGAAACGCGCATTCATGCCAAAGTGACACCACGCATTATTCCTGGTGTTGTGGCATTAGGGGAAGGCGCTTGGTACACCCCCGATGGTCGTAAAATCGATCAATCTGGCTCAATTAATGTGCTGACGACTCAACGGCCAAGTCCATTGGCAAAAGGTAACCCTCAGCACACTAACCTTGTTCAAGTTCAGCGCGTATAACCCAAGGATTAACTTATGAAACAGTATGGTTTTTATATTGATTCCAGCAAATGTACGGGCTGTAAAACGTGTCAGCTCTCTTGTAAAGACAATAAAGATTTAGGCGTTGGTGTGAACTTTCGCCGAGTGTATGACTATGAAGGGGGAAATTGGGTCGTTGAAGGGGAAACTTTCCGTCAAGACGTCTTCTCTTACTACCTTTCTATTGCTTGTAACCACTGTGATGAGCCTGCGTGTACTAAGGTTTGTCCATCGGGAGCGATGCACAAACGGGAAGATGGTTTTGTCATTGTGGATGAAAGTGTTTGTATTGGCTGTAAGTTGTGTGCGATGTCTTGCCCTTACGGTGCACCGCAATACAACGAAGAAAAAGGTCACATGACCAAGTGCGATGGCTGTTATGAACGAGTCGAGCAAGGTTTAGAACCGATTTGTGTAGGCTCTTGCCCATTACGAGCTTTGGAGTTTGGGCCGATTGATGAATTAAGAGCAAAATATGGCACCAATGCCGATGTGGCACCGCTGCCTTCCTCTCTTATCACGAAGCCAAATATTGTGATTAAACCTAACAAGAATGCCCGACCAACGGGTGATCAAACGGGTTTCTTAGCAAATCCGAAGGAGGTATAAGATGGCTTGGCATGAATTCCCACTGGTGATCTTTACCGTCTTTGCTCAAACGGCGGTCGGGGCATTTCTACTGGTGAGCTTAACGCTTTTATTTGGACGCCCAACGAAACCGCAACAATCGAGTATGGTGAAAAGCCTATTCTTTGTTTGGGTTTTGATGGGAATAGGCTTTGCGGCATCGACCTTCCATTTAGGTAGCCCACTGCGTGCTTTTAATGCCTTTAATCGGGTCGGGCACTCTTGGTTATCCAATGAAATCTTAACTGGTAGCCTATTTTTTGCGTTGGGTGGTTTTTTCTGGTTAATGAGTGTGCTTAACCTAGCTTCTGCCACATTGCGCAAAGGCTTGATGGTGGCTGCGATGGTAATGGGTGTTGTCTTTATGTATGCCATGTCTCGTTTGTATATGATTGAGACAGTACCGACTTGGGATACGGCTTATACTCCACTAAGCTTTGTATTAACAGCCGTCATTGGCGGAAGTTTAGTGGCTTGTGCCCTATTAACGGGGGCGGGGTATCGCACTCAGGTTGTTGAAAAACAGCTTCCCGTATTGGGGACGGTTGGCGTTGTGGTCAGTATTCTTGCTAGCTTTATCCAACTGCATGAACTTGCCAATATTCATTCCGCGATCGTGTCAGCACAAGATCTATTGCCAAACATTGGCGTGCTTAAGGGCGTACAGTGGCTGCTACTCGTGGTTGCATTGGTCTTATGGTGGTGGCCAACTTGGCGTCGCTCTCAGCGGGCATTACTTCCTCTTTTAGCGGGAGTGGTCTGTGTGTTTTTGGCTGAGTTCTTAGGGCGTGGTATTTTCTATAGCTTGCACATGACGGTCGGTTTGTAAACTGAACTCGACTCAATTCATAGGAAGGGGGCGAATGCCTCCTTCTTTGTTCATTAAGAGTGTTTATTATGAATGAAATTATTACCTTAAGTTCGGTTTTGGGCAGTTTGTTGTATTACCCGCTTTCGCATGAACAAAATCAGGTGATTTTACAGCAACTGACACAATGGACGGAAGGGGAACACCCTTTTTTAGACTTACTGGAAGCGCAGCAACAAGATGCGCCTGATACCTTGCTCGAAGACTACCAGCAGCTTTTTGAAGGGCGAGAAAGTATGCCTGCCCCCCCATGGGGATCGGTGTATCTCGATAAAGATCAGGTGATTTTTGGTGAATCTACGTTAGCTCTGCGTGCTTTTTTACGCCAGCATCAAATTGAAATCGATACTGGGTTACGTGAGCCGGAAGATCACTTCGGCTTAATGTTGATGTCTCTTAGCCAGTTACTCAGTGATGCTCAAAGCCAAAACAGCGGTAAGGTGCTACTCTCTCACCATCTTTTACCTTGGGGTTATCGTTATCTCACCTTATTAAAACAGTCTGCAACCACCCAAACGTATCAATGTTTAGCCGATATAGCTCAGCAGTGGCTAGAATATTTACAACAAGCCTTTTCCGTTCAGCCAGTGGAAATGAAAGTGTATCGCTAGTATGAGCATTTTTATTTAGGATCAACGAATGAAAATTGTGATTGCTCCAGATTCATTTAAAGAGAGTTTAACCGCCAAACAAGTGAGTCAAGCCATTAAAACGGGGTTACAACGAGTTTGGCCAAACGCGGAGTTTATTTGTATACCGGTTGCCGATGGGGGAGAAGGTACGGTTCAAGCTCTTGTCGATGCCACTGAGGGGCACTGTATTACTACGACGGTCAATGGCCCTTTAGGTCATTCGGTCGAAGCGATTTATGGGGTGCTGGGGGATGGTCAAACTGCGGTCATCGAAATGGCACAAGCAAGTGGCTTACATTTAGTTCCGAATGAATGGCGAGATCCCAAACGAACCAGCAGTTATGGCACAGGACAGTTAGTGAAACATGCATTAGATGCGGGTATCAGACGTTTTATTATCGGTTTAGGTGGCAGTGCCACCAATGATGCTGGAAGCGGAATGTTGGCCGCTTTAGGGGTTAAATTTTATGATCATAATGGTCATGACATCATCCCCTCGGGGCAAGCGTTGAGCGAATTAGCCCAAATCGATCTCTCTGGGTTGGATCCTCGTTTAGCCCAATGTGATATATCCATCGCTTGTGATGTGGATAATCCACTTTGCGGTGACAGGGGAGCCTCGGCGGTGTTTGGCCCCCAGAAAGGAGCCAGTGCTGAAGACGTTATAACGCTTGATCAAGCGTTATACAACTTTGGCTTATTAACTGAACATGTGACGGGTCATCACGTACTCTCGGTAAAAGGTTCTGGTGCTGCTGGTGGGATGGGCGCGGCATGGATAGCTTATACTCCCGCCAAATTAAAATCAGGGATTGATATTGTTCTTGAAACTGTCGGGTTAGCTGAAAAATTAGTCGATACAGACATCGTATTTACGGGGGAAGGGCGCATTGATCAGCAAACCATTTATGGTAAAACGCCAATAGGGGTTGCTAAGCTCGCCAAAGCATTCAATGTTCCAGTCATCGCAGTGGCCGGTTGTACGGGAGAGAATTATCAAGCCGTTTATCTGCACGGCATTGATGCGGTTTTTCCTTGTACGCCTTGAGCAATGAGCCTACCAGAAGCGTTAGCGGAAGCAGAAGTTAACCTCAGCAATATTGCTGAAAATATTGCTGAAAATATTGCTCGCTTATGGCAGATCTCTTTGTGTGGTGAATAATGGAGGTCGGCTGTTTATTCGGTCATCATTCGGTGTACTGACTCTCGGAAGATGATGGATGCAGAGGTATCAATCGCAGCGGCTTTTTCATGTTCTCCAAGAATGTTGAGAATCGCTTTTTGTGTTAGCGCTTTAAGAGGAATATCCACACTGGTTAAACTGGGAGAAAGGTACTCACCGACGTTACTGTTATCAAACCCAACCACAGACATCTCTTCTGGTAAGCTTAATCCCGCCTTCTTGAAGGCTTTACTGGCACCAATCGCCATCTCATCATTACATGCCAATACCGCAGTGATTTGTGGTGAGGTTTCTAGTATTCGTTGGGCGGCTAAGTATCCCCCTTTTAGTGTCCAGTTGCCTTGTTGTTCTTGATTACCTTGATACGGTAAGTGATATTTTTCCAGTACATCTCGGTAAGCTTGATAACGCTGCTTATCTGTACCAGAGCAGACATTACCACGAATAATCGCAATGTGTTTATGCCCTTGTTCAACAATGTATTCCATCATCTTCAAGGCACTTTGATAGTGATCGGTGGTGATAGCGTATTGTGGCCGTTCTTCGATCTTATGGTTGATCACCATGATGGGGATGTCAGAGCTGGCTATGATTGAAGCGAGTTCTTTTTCATTAAGATATTTGGGATAAATAATGATGCCAGCACAGCGCATGTCCAACAGAAAGTTGATGGCGTGCCGCTCTTCCACCTTGCTATGTTTTCCATCGGTCATCACTAGTTGATGGCCTGAGTCTTCACAAAATGAGGCAGCATGGTACATCAATGATGAGAAATAAGGGCCGTCAAAGAGGACGTTTGCAATGACAAAACCAATAAAGTTCGTCTGACGTGATGAGAGACTTTGGGCTAAGATATTGGGTCTGTATCCCGTCTCTTTTATGGCTTCAAACACACGGCTTACCAACTCTGGGCGGACAATGTTTTTACCATTTAGCACTCTAGATACGGTTGATTTTGAGACACCGGCTTTATTTGCTACCTCTAACATCGTTACAGCCATGAAAACCTCTCCGTATAAAGGTATCGAGTGGAAAGACGCATTGGTAATAAAACCAATGCGCAATCGACTTAAGGTGGTTATCTAAAACTCAATCTTTTCGCCATTGGTTGAAATGACTTGTTTATACCAATCAAAAGATTTCTTACGTTTGCGCTCTAGCGTTCCGCTTCCATCATTATGTTTATCAACATAGATAAAACCATAGCGTTTTTTCATTTCACCCGTAGTAAAGGAGACCAAATCGATACATCCCCATGGGGTGTAACCCATTAAATCTACGCCATCAATGCTCACCGCTTTACTCATTTCACGGATGTGCGCCTTGAGGTATTCGATACGATAATCATCATGGATAGAACCATCTTGCTCAATATTATCAATGGCACCAAAGCCATTTTCAACGATAAACAGTGGCACTTCGTATCTCTCATACAATGCGGCTAAACAGTAACGAAGGCCCGTTGGGTCGATAGGCCACCCCCAATCGCTGGATTGGATATAAGGGTTTGGCACTGAATTTTCATGGCCGCCATCCATACTTTCTTCTGTGGATTGTGAAGAAGTCGAATCTAGAGTGTTCGACATATAGTAACTAAACCCTAAATAATCCGCTTTACCTTCTTTTAAGATGCGTTCGTCCTCTGGATGCATCTCAATATGGTAATCTTTCAGGGCCCAATCACGTTTAGCGTATGCGGGATAGTGGCCACGAATCATTACATCGGAAAATAGGTAACGATCACGCATGGCGCACTGCGCTAACATGACATCTTCAGGTTTTGAACTTCTTGGATAAAAAGGAACCATGGCACACATGGCACCGATTTTCATATCAGGGTTGATCTCATGGCCTTTTTTCACGACTAATGCGCTGGCCACAAATTGGTGGTGCACCGCTTGGTACATCGCTTCTTGAGGACGTTCAAAATCGGAAAATTTAATGCCAGAGCACATCCAGCCAAAGATATCGGCTGACACGTTCGCTTGGTTGTTGATTTCGTTAAACGTCATCCAATACTTAACTTTATTTTGGTATCTTTCCATCACCACCGTTGAGTAGTGAACGAAGAAATCGATCACTTTGCGGTTCATCCAGCCGCCATACTGCTTGGCAAGATGGTAGGGCATTTCAAAGTGGCTTAACGTAATGACGGGTTCAATGCCATATTTTAGCAATTCATCAAAGAGATCATCATAGAAGGCTAAACCGGCTTCACAGGGCTCCATTTCATCACCATTGGGGAAAATACGCGTCCAAGCAATGCTGGTACGGAAACACTTAAAGCCCATTTCAGCAAAGAGTTTAATGTCCTCTTTATAACGATGATAAAAATCAATGGCCACTTGGTTTGGGTAGTTTTCCCCTTCCAGCACGCCGTCGGTAATTCTTCGTTGAACCCCATGTTCGCCGGCGGTTAAAACATCAACAACACTGACACCTTTTCCGTTAGCATCCCATCCGCCTTCTAGTTGATGCGCCGCCACTGCGCCGCCCCATAGGAAATTTTCTGGAAATGTATTACTCATATTATCGCTCATTGTGTTAATTGAATTAGTGGTTGTCCGAATTGAACTTGATTGCTCTCTTGTTGGTTGATATTCAAAGAAAACTCATCGCTGTTCAGTATGATAAAAGGTGTGGTTATGTCATAACCCGCATTTTCAATGGCTTGGCAATCAAATTGAATCAGAGGATCGCCAGCTTTCACTTTCTGATTTAAACGACTTTACATTCAAAGTGTTGACCTTTTAAGTTAACGGTATCAAGCCCAACGTGAATCAGAATATTGGCACCATTTTCACAGGTCATTCCTACAGCATGGTGACTGTCGATCACCGAGGAGATGATGGCATCACAGGGGGCTTTAATGACCCCATCCACGGGTTTTATCGCTACGCCATCTCCAAGTAACTTAGAAGAGAAGCTAGGATCATTGACCTCTTCCAGCGCGATTAATTCCCCTTTTGCTGGGCTAATCAGGCTCATCGTGACTTTAGGTGTTACAGTTGCTTTTGATAAAGGCATGGGCGTTTTCTGTTCGTTATCTTCAATCGAAGGCGTGTTGCACAACGTGTAAAGCTGACAACATTCTCTTGCCCACCGACCTGGTTCAGGATGTCATTGGCGAGCTTTTGATAATCTCTTATTTTAGCCATAAGTTTCACCTCTATGTGTAGGGTACGAAGGCATGGTTATTTCTGAAACCCGTTTCAGCCATTCCCCTTTGTGTATTCCGTGCGTTAGATCACGATAAAATCGGGAGCGATGAAGGCTTAGTGATGAGGTCTTACTGAAGGAGAAGGGGACGATTGAGCGAGTGACACAAAAAGAGGACGTGAGAATTGATAAGGCTCTGTCTTTTTACTTCGGGTTTATTTATAGGTGAGGTTATCTTTAGGTATTTATGTGAATGAATATTTTCATATTTATGAAAATATTCATTTTTTATCACTTTGAGTCAATGCGTTTTTGTGATTTTGTGCAAATTTATATATGGAATAATAACTTGGTGGTTATTTGTGAGAGGTTTATTTCTTATTTAACTCTTTGAGTTTGTTTGTTTTTATTGTGGTTCTTTGATTTGGCATCTTTCATGGTTATTTAAATTTTCAACTGTGAAATATAACTTATTTTTCATTTTTTTCATAGATATAATCGAGTTTATAAGTTGTGATGGACTAAAGAGGTTTTACTAGGGAGACGTTTTGTTAATTTTGCTACTTTTTAATTTGGCACATTAAGTGCCATTTTTTTCATTAAAATAATAAAGAGTCATACTATGCAGCTTAATTTAATTGTTTCTAGAGTTTACCTTGGATTTTTTATTCTTATTTTTATTATGTTATTCTCGGCAGTGGTTTTATTAAAAGGGAATGAGGAAATCAATGCGAACTTAGAGTTTATGACACAAGAATCTACCCCTTTAATGCTAGGTTCCGGTGAACTCACGATAAGCTTCTTAAATATTAATCGAAGTTTGAATTCATATTTGTCTGCGATGTATGTCGATGAACTCGATTCTTTACGTGAAGCGGTTCATGCCAATATACAACTTTATGAAAAGAAACTGGATTGGTTTGAAATCATCGCCAGTAAAGATGCAGATGTCTCTCTGCGATTTCATAGAATAAAAGAGACAAGCATAGAGAGCTTTAGAAACATAACACAAGTTTTAGAAAGTTATTCCCGTTACCTTGAGTTGCGAGAACAGAATATTGATCAACAGTCTTTGTTTCAGTCTCTAGCGATTCAACTTAATAGTAATTTATTGGGGAATCTTGCCAAAACCACAGGGCATCAAGAGCGAGAAGTGGTGGAAGTTCTTCTCACACAGGTGGGGTTGTTGCTTGGCGAGGCCAATGAAACTTTTTCATTGCAAGATGTTATGGAGACTCGGGGAATAGCGCGTCGCTTTAATGGCCGAAAAGAGCGATTTGATGAGGCTATTTTAGCCTTGAAGTCTTCCTCTCCTTCTTTTTTTCAGCAGAGTGAAGCCTCGTTAACCCTGTTAGAGCATCATATCTTTTCTCCGAATGGGGTGGTCGGACAGCATCTCACGATAGTTGAGCTTTATGAGCAATTACAGCGTCAGCGCGAAAGCATCAAAAAAGATATTGATACTCAATTGGACAATATGGATGCGCTATCTGCTTATGCTGCACAAACCGCAGAACAGCGTTATCTTGAATCTTCTGCGCGAGCAGAAAAAACGCTCATTCTGCTGACTATTATCTCACTGCTATCGATCATCATGGCGTTATTGATTGGGTTTAGTATTGCCAATATGATCCGAAAACCCAGCCAACGTCTGCAAGAGGTTCTGGATAAGGTTGCATCGAAAGATTTGACTCAAAGAATCCAGCTATCCACAAAAAATGAGCTTGGATGGGTCGCCACAAAAGTGAATCTTGTGATTGATGACTTATCTCATATCATAAAGCAGATAAGAGGGGCTGCGACTCAATTGAATGATGCCTCATTAGAGAATCAGCAAACCAGTGAAGCGTTAAACCGGACTATTGGTGAGCAAACATCGCAAACGGCATTGATAGCAACGGCGATGGAAGAAATTGAATCAGCGGTACACAACATTGCTTGTTCCGCCAACCAAACATTATCCATCGTCACCACCGCAGTGGTGGATTCCACGTCTGGTCAGGCCATGATGCAGGAAAATGTGCAGCGGTTGGATCACTTATCGCAGCGTCTTAATGATTCGACACAAACGATCCAACGGTTAGAGTGTGAGTGTGTTGGTATTGAATCGATTCTTGATGTTATTTCTGGGATCTCTGAACAAACGAACTTATTGGCACTCAATGCCGCTATAGAAGCGGCAAGGGCAGGAGAGCAAGGGCGGGGTTTTTCGGTGGTGGCGGATGAAGTCAGAGTGCTTGCAGCTAAAACAACCGCAAGCACGCAAGAAATTCAGCATAAAATAGAACAGTTACAAAACCGCGCTGCATTAGCGGTGAAGCAAATGACAGCGTGTGTTGGCGATATGAGCCATTGTATTGCTCAAACCCATGATGTCAGCCTATCGTTGAGCCATGTTCATGGTCAATTAAATCAAATAGAAGATCGCAGTCATCAGATTGCTTCTGCAACCACTCAGCACCAATTAGTGGCAGAAGAAGTCACACACACGGTTAGTCAAATACAGACATTAGCCAATCAAAATTTACTTCGATCCCAGCAATTAACTGAGCATAGCCAACGTCTTGAACGGATGGCTGAACATCAATCACGATTAACCGAATTATTTAAGTTATCGGATAATACTCAGTAGGAGACGGTTATTCATGTCATCTTGATGGTTGATATGTTGAGTGCTATTTATTTGTTTGGTTAATGTAATTGGGCGGTGGCTATTCACCGCCCATTTTCATCTCAGGGCTTCAATGGATGGGGCATTGGCCCTTGTTATCAAGTATCACGAGGTGATGAAACTCTTTCATGACATGAAAAGAAAGTGCTGGGGCTTTCAATTTTTGTCGAATCCTCAATTTTAGGGCGGATTTGCTCGTGATGAATCTCACACTCCCTAGGTCTGGGATCTTGAATACTTAGCTTGTAAGCGATTTCAAGTATGAGGTTCTCTTGGTCACTATTAAGCATGTATCCGAACTCGCTGGCGTTTCTCAAGCAACCGTCTCAAGAGTGGTGAATGGAACAACTCGCGTTAGCCATGATAAGAAGTTGAAAGTTGAAAAAGCCATTAAAGAGCTGGGTTATCGCCCTAATTCCATCGCTCAAGCTTTAGCGTCTAGCCGAACGGGGAGCGTTGGTATTGTGGTTCCAGAATTGGGGGGCTCGTTCTTCTCTGGCATTTTACACAGCATTGAAGGGCATTTACGTCGCTTTGGGTATCACGCCGTTGTGACTGCAGGGTCAAATACCGAGCAAGGTCAACGGGAGTCGGTGGAATTTTTACTTGGACGCCGAGTGGATGCGCTGATCCTCCATACGCAACAATTAAGTGATGACTATTTGATCGCCTTAGAAGAGCGGGGCGTTCCCATCGTCCTAATCAACCGAGTGATTCCTGAAATGCTCACCAGTTGTATCGATATTGACAATGAGGAGGGTGGAAAGTTAGCGACTCAGTACCTCTTACAAATGGGGCATACATACATTGCTTGTATTACCGGGCCTCTTGATAAGTCCGATGCACGGGGGCGATTACAAGGGTATCGACGCGCTTTAGAAGAAGCGGGGCTGGAATACCGTGATGCACTGGTGGTGGAAGCGGGCTTTACGGAAGAAACGGGCGTTAGCGCCATGAAGAAATTGCTAAAACGAAGGGGGCGATTTACCGCTGTCTTTGCTTCCAATGATCACATGGCATTTGGCGCATTTGAAGTGTTGAAAAGAGAAGGATTTTCAGTCCCTGAGGATATTTCTTTAGTGGGCTTTGACAATGTTTTGTTTACTCGCTACCTCACACCCGGATTAACCACGGTTAATTTTCCTATTGAGGAAATGAGTACAGAAGCTGTGCAGTTAACCATCCAGAAACTTAATAAAAATAAATGCGATGTGAATTTTAAACTTTCACCCGCTTTAGTGGTGAGAAATTCCGTCAAGGACTTACTTAAAACTCTATAAATATTTAAGGATAAATGATGAAACTTAAGACTCTCGTGCTATCCAGCGCCGTTGCATTAGGGCTGGCTGCAACGGCCGCAACGGCGGCAAATCAACCCATTCGTTTTGACGGCTTCCCTGATTTTGACAGTAGCCTAAAAGTATTATTGCCGGACTTTGAGAAAAAAACGGGAATAAAAGTGAACTACCTAATGAATAATCATGGTGATCACCATACCAAGTTAACCACTAACCTTGCTACAGGCTCGGGTGCTGGGGATGTGATTGTTGTGGATGTCGAAAAAATTGGTCCTTTTGTCGCGTCGGGTGGCCTTGTCAATTTATCTAAGCAGTATGGAGTAGATAAATATGAAGAGCGTTTCGCCCCTTATGCTTGGGCTCAAGGTAAAGGCGCCGATGGGGATATGTATGGGATCCCTGTGGATTTAGGGCCTGGCGTAATGTATTACAGAACAGATGTATTTAAACAAGCAGGACTCGATATTCAGGAAGTGATTAAGAGCTGGGATTCTTATATCGCTGCAGGCGAGAAGCTTAAGTCATTCAATATTCAATTAATTCCATCGGCGGCGGATGTCGCTCAAGCCATTATTTTTACAACGGTTCCTGAAGGTGAAGGCCTCTATTTTGATAAAGATGGCAAGCCAGTGGTGACCTCTGAGCGCTTTGTACATGCCTTTGAAGTAGCGAAAAAAATTCGTGACAAAGGGCTGGATGGGCGAATTCTTGCTTGGTCTAACGAATGGTATGAAGGGTTTCGTAATGCCACCTTTGCCACTCAGTTATCTGGGGCTTGGCTGCTTGGTCACTTAAATAACTGGATTGCTCCAGATACGGCGGGCAAATGGGCGGTATCCCACTTACCCGATGGTATTTACGGGAGTTGGGGCGGCTCTTTCCTTTCTATTCCAACTCAATCGAGTCATCCAGATAAAGCTTGGCAATTGATCGAATACATGACAACGGATCGTGAGGTTCAACTAAAACATTTCGAAACGATTGCGGCCTTCCCTGCCAATGTAACGACTTACGATGATGCCTTATTTGAAGAAGAAGTAGCTTTTCTCGGTGGGCAAAAAGCACGTTTAGTTTTTGCTGATGTCGCTAAAAATATTAAGCCAGTACAACCGGCAAGAGGTGATCATGTTGCTCGTTCCATCGTGCTTGAGAATGCCTTGATGGAAGTTCTGGATGAAGGCAAAGACATCAAAACGGCACTAAAAGAAGCCGAACGTTTAATTTTGCGTCGCACACGTAATCTTTAAGAATGGATTTTTCAGGGAAGCTTATTTAATCGGCTTCCCTGCGTAAGAGGTCGTTATGATGAAGTTTTTAGCAAGTAATAGCATGGGAAAATTATCGGATAATCGTTTTTTTCAACTTAATTTGAAAGCGCTTACACCGTACGGTTTTTTACTGCCATTTTTGTGTATTTTTTCTATTTTTGGCATTTTCCCTTTACTTTTTTCCGTGTATCTCTCTTTCCATGCTTGGAATCCTGTAGAAGGTTTGGATGCAATGGAATATGTGGGGCTTGAGAATTATCATATTGCATTAACCGATCCGTGGCTCTGGCGCTCATTAAAGAATACATTTTGGCTCGCCATTACTTCAGGCGTCGCTCAGCATTTAGTGGCTATTCCTGTTGCTTATATTTTGGTTTCAATGGGGGATCGTTTACGCCATTGGTTAACCTCTGCCTATTTTTTACCTTATATCACCTCGACGGTGGCAGCCTCACTGATCTTTTTCAATATGTACTCGCCAACATCTGGGATCATTAACCAAAGCTTAATCGTGTTAGCCGATAGCACAGTATTCGGTTGGGCATTTTCGTGGGTCAACGATTTTCAGCCTATCCGCTGGCTCGATGACGCGACATTGGTAAAACCTTCCATTGCTATTATGGTGTTCTGGAAATATACCGGTTTCAACATCGTGCTCTATACCACAGGGTTAATGACGATTCCTAAAGATATTTTGGAAGCGGCTCGCATGGATGGTGCAAATGCGGTTCGTCGTTTTTGGTATGTCTCACTTCCTATGATCCGCCCTTTTGTGTTCTTTGCTGTCACGATGACGATCATTGGTAACTTACAGTTATTCGAAGAACCTTTCGTACTGACACGAGGAACAGGGGGAACGGGGCAATCTGGGTTAACCATTTCTATGTATCTCTACAAAGTAGGTTGGGAGTGGTTAGAGATGGGGACGGCCTCGGCAATTTCTTGGCTGCTCTTTGCACTGATAGCCGCATGTACCATGGTTCAATTTTTCTTCTTTGGCAAAAAAGGGTTAGGAGAGCAGTAAGATGTCTACAGATTCTATAGCGAAGAAAGCTTCACCTTTAATGTCATTGAAGCTGAGTGATAGAGCCATTGAAGTACTGACGAAAGTCTTGATGGTGATTTTAGCCGTGATCCTCATTCTTTCTGCCATTGTCACCGTATTTCCTTTTGTTTGGTCGGCTCTGCTGTCAACGCGAGATCGCACGGAAATTTTTGGAACAGGGATCAGTTTTGCGATAGGAGATAGCTTGGCGATCAACTACGCAAGGTTGCAAGAGATCATGCCATTTTGGCAGGCGATGTTTAACTCTATTTATGTGGCCTTTCTGGGGACAAGCATCTCTCTGCTATTTTGCAGTATGGGTGGGTACGCTTTTGGCGTGTTTCAATTTAGAGGAAAAAAGATACTGTTTGGTATGCTGGTCGGGTCAATGATGATTCCGCCTGTATTGAGCTTAATTCCTTACTTCATGATTATTAAGTTTATCGGTTTACTGGATAACCATATTGCTGTCTGGCTTCCGTTTACTACAACGCCTTTTGGCATCTTTCTTATGCGTCAACATGTAGTGGCTTCCATTCCTAAAGAGTTATTAGAAGCGGCGAAGTTAGATGGTGCCGGTCAGTTAAGAACTTATTGGAGCGTGGTGTTGCCCTTGATGAAACCCGCTTTGGCTACCTTGGCTATCGTACAATTTGTGTTTTTCTGGAACATGTTTATGCAGCCTCTGGTGGTATTAACCACACCTGAAAATTATGTGATTACCCAAGCCCTTCGAAGTGTTCAAGGGATCCCAAATACCCCTTGGGGGGCAGTGATGTTGGGAACCACCATTTCGATTTTACCCTTAGTAGTGACTTACTTATTTGCTTCGAAACAGATGATCAGTGGTCTCACCTCTGGTGCAGTAAAAGGTTAGATTTAAAGGTTATGAAAATGAATAAATATGAACTTCCCAAAGCTTCTCCGTTACGCAGCAGAGCGTTTGTTTTCGGTGTTGCCACTTCCTCTTATCAGATTGAAGGGGGCGTTGCAGAAGGGGGGCGGACTCCTTCGATATGGGATACATTTTGTAGAAGACCGGGCAAAGTCGATAAAGGCGATAATGGTGACATTGCGTGTGATCATTACCACCGTTGGAAGCAAGATATTGAAATGATTAGTAACTTAGGTGTGGATGCTTACCGTTTATCCATCGCTTGGCCCCGTATTCTACCAGAGGACGGGGTAATTAATCCGCAAGGCTTACATTTTTATGAGCAGATCATTGATGAGTGCCATGCTCGTGGTATGAAAGTCTACGTTACCCTTTATCATTGGGACCTTCCCCAATACTTAGAGGATAAAGGAGGATGGCTTAACCGTGAAACCGCCTATAAGTTTGCTGATTATGCCGATGTTGTGAGCCGCTACTTTGGCGATAAAATTGACGTTTATACCACATTAAATGAACCCTTTGTCGCGGCTTTTCTCGGCTATCGTTGGGGCGTTCATGCCCCAGGAATAAAAGGTGAACGCGAGGGCTTTTTGGCTTCGCATCATTTGATGCTTGGTCATGGTTTGGCTATGCCCATTTTGCGCAAGAATGCTCCCAAATCCCAACATGGTATCGTTTTTAATGCCTCACCGGCTTACCCTCATCGTGAGAAAGATCAAGGCGCGGCTAATTATTCTGATGCAGAAAATTATCATTGGTTTATTGATCCCGTATTAAAAGGGGAATATCCCTCATTAGTTGTTGATCGGCAACAGGCCAACATGCCCATGATATTGGAAGGCGATCTCGACATTATTTCAGCGCCTGTCGATTACATTGGAATTAATTATTATACACGCAACGTCGTACGTTATAACGAGAGTGGTGATATCGAAACGGTTAAACAATCAGAGAGTGAACATACTTATATTGGGTGGGAAATTTACCCGCAAGGTTTAACGGATCTTCTGGTGCGCTTAAAAGATCGCTATAGCAACTTGCCACCTATTTATATTACGGAAAATGGCGCGGCGAATGATGATCAGTGTATTGATGGGCAAGTGAATGATGAGCAGCGTGTTCGCTATTTTCAAGAACATCTCAATGCGGTGGATAAAGCAATAGAATCTGGAGTTCGAGTTGATGGCTATTTTGCTTGGAGTTTAATGGATAATTTTGAATGGGCATTTGGTTATTGCCAACGTTTTGGCATGGTTTATGTCGACTATCAAACACAAGAACGGACACTGAAAAATAGCGCTATTGCTTATCAGAATATGCTGTTAGAGCGCGCAGAGGAGAATAAGTAATGGCTAAAGTTGAATTTAGAAATATTAAAAAATCCTTTGGTAAGGTTGATGTGGTTAAGCACTTTAATTTTACCGTGAATGATGGTGAGTTTGTGGTCTTTCTTGGCCCTTCTGGTTGTGGGAAATCGACCACATTACGTATGCTCGCTGGGCTTGAAACGATTACCTCTGGTGATATTTATGTCGGGGATAAATTAATTAATAAAGTGGATGCGAAAGACAGAGATTTAGCCATGGTCTTTCAAAGTTATGCGCTTTATCCCCATATGACCGTCTACGAAAATATCGCTTTTGCTTTAAAACTTAAAGGCATGGCAAAAGCCGATATTGATGTTGAAGTTCGCAGAGCCGCTAAAATGTTGGAGCTGGAACCTTTACTGGATAGAAAACCGAAAGAGTTATCTGGTGGTCAGCGACAAAGGGTGGCGATGGGGCGAGCTATGGTTCGGACACCGAAAGTCTTTTTATTTGATGAACCACTTTCTAACCTAGATGCCAAACTGCGTGGTGTAATGCGTGAAGAAATTAAGCATCTTCACCGTGAATTAAAAACCACCACCATTTACGTCACGCACGATCAAATTGAAGCCATGACACTGGCTGATCGAATCGTGATACTTAAAGATGGTTATGTTGCTCAGGTAGGGACGCCAACGGATGTATTTCAGCGGCCTGCCAATAAATTTGTTGCCCAATTTATTGGCAGCCCATCAATGAATATGTTGGATGCCAAACTCATTAATCAAGATAATGTATTTTATATTGAGCTTGGCAATATTCATATTCCACTTCCTGATCGATTTAAAGCGCATGCTTCCAAAAATTTGGCGCTGCATTTAGGTATTCGCCCAACCGATATTCATTTACGAGCAGAGCAGGTTGACCATAACCGTGTATTGCCTTTCCCAGTAAAAATTAAAGATAAAGAGTTACTGGGAGCGAGCATTCTTTTGAAAACAGAAATTGCAGGCCAGCCATTGATGGTGGAAACACAGGCGGCCGAAGTGACCGTTGATGAGCTAACACTGTATTTGGATCTGGATGCGATTCACTTATTTGATGCCTTAAGTGAAAACTCTTTGGCGAGTTAGTTATCCCCAGTTAGCTTAATAGCATCAATGGATTAAATAGTATTTTGCTTCTTCTTTTTGGAAGAGGCGAGGGAGAGTGATGATGAAATTTGGATATTTTGACGATAAGAATAAAGAATACGTCGCAACCACACCGTGTACCCCGATTAAATGGTGTAATTATGTGGGTACGTTAAATTTTGGCGGCTTGGTGGATAGTAATGGTGGAGTGCTGTTGTGCAAGGGGGACCCAGCACTCAATCGCATCACCAAATATATCGCCCAGCTGCCAAACTCCGATTTTAAAGGCTCAACGCTGTATCTAAAGGTGCGTAATCAAGAAGGGAAAGTCACGATTTTTTCTCCATTTTATACGCCGACCTTGACACCGTTGGATAAGTTTGAAAACCATACAGGGCTGTCTTATACCACTATCGTTGCTGAGGCTTATGGTATTCGATGTGAAAGCACCTTTTTTGTACCCAAACACGATCCGGTTTTGCTCCAAGATATTAAAGTGACCAATATCTCAGGGGAAGAATTACATATTGATGTAGTGCCTGTTTTTGAATTCACCCATTTTGATGCATTAAAGCAATTGGTCAATGCTGATTGGGTTCCCCAGACCATGATCTTACAAGCTCACCAGCAAGAAAGTGGACATACGGTGTTGGAGCAATACGCTTTTATGAAGCGAGATTATGCGGTGAATTTATTAACGGCTGATCGCCCCGCCACTTCATTTGATGGTGATCGTCAAAAATTTCTTGGCAACTTAGGTTATGGGAGCTGGGCGTCACCTGAGGCTTTGAATCATCTTGAGTTGACGAACAGTGAATGCTTACGTGGTGACAATATCGGCGCTTTAAACCTACGTTTAGGCTGGATAAAACCACAACAAACTGAGCGTACGGTTGTGCAATTGACACAGATGGAAAGTCTTGAGGTTGCGCAGCCTATCTTGGCCAAGTATCGGAACCATGCTGAGGTCGATAAGGCATTTGCGGATCTTGCGATATTCTGGGAGGAGTACTTATCGACACTTCAAGTTGAAACTCCCGATCCTGCAATGAACTCTATGCTGAATGTGCATAATCCTCGTCAGTGTCATACCACCAAAAACTGGTCACGCTATTTATCTCTCTATCAATTGGGGTATGGAGCGCGTGGCATTGGGTTTCGTGATTCATCACAAGATATTCTCGGTGTGATAGCCCATATGCCAGAAGAGGCCCGTGAATTTATTGAACGCTTATTGTCGGTTCAAAATATCGATGGCTCTGCGATGCACCAATTCTTTCCTTCCACAATGGAGGCCAATGGGGGGGATTCTCGTGAGGAAGAAGATAGGCCCGATTATTATGGCGATGACCATTTATGGATCATTTATGCGGTGACTCAATATATTAAGGAAACTGGCAATGCGGATTTCTTAAATATCAACATCCCCTATTATCAAAAAGATAAGCAAGGGCAGCCTATCGAAACAGGCTCGGTATGGGATCATTTATGCCGTGCTCTCTTATTTACCGAAACGCATACAGGTCAGCATGGGCTCCCCTTACTGGGATTTGCCGATTGGAACGATACCGTGAACTTACCTACTGGGGCTGAGTCATTAATGGTCGCTAATATGTATGGTAAAGCCTTATTAGATATGCTTGACCTGTGTGAACTTCGTGGAGAGGTTTCACTCGCGCAACACTATCACGCTCAATATGAAAAAATGCAGCGTCTTTTTAATCAATATGGTTGGGATGGTGCGTGGTTTATCCGTTATTTTGATGAAAAAGGTGCGCCTGTTGGTTCTCATCTCAATCAGCAAGGGCAGATCTACACAAATGCACAAAGCTGGCCAGTTATTTCAGGGTTTGCTACGCCAGAGCGAGCAACGCAAGCCCTCAATTCTGTCTATAAAAAATTAAATACGGCGAACGGTATTAAGCTGTCAACACCGGGTTATAACGGGTTTGATCCTGATCTTGGTGGTATTTCTACCTATCCACCAGGGGCGAAAGAAAATGGGGGAATTTTCTTACACGCGAACCCATGGGTCATGATCGCTGAAGCCAAAATGGGCAATGGTGATCGCGCTTATGAGTATTATCGACAAATTAACCCAGCGTCGAAAAACGATCAGATAGACGTTTTTGAATCA
Source organism: Vibrio cincinnatiensis DSM 19608 (assembly GCF_900167345.1). Taxonomy (GTDB): domain Bacteria; phylum Pseudomonadota; class Gammaproteobacteria; order Enterobacterales; family Vibrionaceae; genus Vibrio; species Vibrio cincinnatiensis. The sequence continues at coordinate 239,921 of NZ_FUXB01000005.1, forward strand.
GAGCCTTATTGCTATCCACAAAACATATTGGGTGATGAACATCCACAATTTGGCCTTGGACGTAATGCATGGTTATCGGGGACTTCTTCATGGACATATGTCGCTGGCACTCAATGGATACTGGGGATTCGTCCTGAGATTGATGGCCTAGTGATTGACCCATGTATTCCCTGTGATTGGCCTCAATTTAACGTTCGCCGCCAATTTCGAGGAGCTCAGTATGACATTCATGTGCTAAACCCGCATGGGGTGAATAAAGGGGTTGTAGAGATGCGAGTTGATGGTGTGGCGATTCAAGGCAATAAAGCTCCCGTATTTACTGATGGTGAACATTATATCGAAGTGATACTAGGTGCATAGTAAAAGGGCACAAAGGTGCCCTTACGATGCCCAAATTAAGCTCGGTATATGGCTTGGCATTGCCAATGAAATGTTTGTTGCTGATGTGGCGCAAGTTCTAATAACCCGAGTTGATTATTAAAGGCATCAGCGGGGCATGTCATGGGTTCAATTGCAATAGAGGCTTCGTTATTTGGGGTATAGAGCTGAAGATAAGGATAGCCAGGGTCTTGTTGATAAAGCAGTTCGGCAGAGTGATCGTTTCGATGGAAAGTTAATGGAATCGGTTGATGGCTATCGAATGAAAAACAGTGATTTAAAGCGACATTCTTGAGAGACGCACCATGAGCAAATTGGCAGTAAGGTTGGAACTCTCCATTGGGAAGATCGTTAACATGCTTTACCTCATTGCACGCTGGCATGGTTAGAGCGCACTGGTTAAGGGGAACGCCCAATGAAAAGTAAGGATGCCAAGCATCACCAAAAGGTAAGGGTGATTGCCCTTGGTTTTCGACACGGGTTGTACAGCTTAATAAGCCATCGGTCGTGATATGGAACCTTATATCTAACTGAAAGGCAAAAGGGTATCCCGGATGCAGACAAGGGGTGGTGAAGCGAAGTGTAATTTCAGCATCCTGTTTTGTGGTATTGGAATGAATCAGTGTAAAGGGTTGATTGTAGAGCAAGCCATGTACGGCATGTTCAGACCAAGGGAAGTTAGCGGGTAACTGATAATGAACCCCCGCGTAATGATAGCGGCCTTGATTGAGGCGATTGGGAAAAGGAAAGAGTTTAGCACTGCGTGAATAATAGGGATGAAAATTAAGTAATTCATCACTATTTTGATAGCCGGATATAAATGAGAATGGACTATGATTTACTGTAAATTTATTCACTATCGCTCCAAACTCATTAATGATATGCAGTTCTATTCCATAATTTGGATTGCTAATGATGATATTGTCAAATAATCCAAATTTCCCTTTTTTAATTTTAAACATTGTTAGTATCTCCATTTTTTATAGATAGTAACAAGTGAAATGAATTATTCAATATTGGATTTTGATTATGACAAATAAAATTCCATATACAAGTTATAGTGGCGTAGCCAGTGAACTGTGTAGCCAAGGAGAAGCGGCTGAATTTATTCAACCTTGGTATACACCGATATCAACAACACCTAATAATACGGGGATGGCTGTCGGGGGGATTGGTTCTACATTTACACTAACCCCAAAAGGGGAAACCCCAAATTTTAGCTTTATTCCTGGTGTTTATATTGACTGTTCAGAAGAAGGTATTAATTTTAATGATTTTTATCTTTCTGTGATGGATGATTTAGATATTGAACATCTGAGCATTCCTAACCTTGTAGAATTAGAGCGTTTTCTTGAATTTTATCCAGTAAAATTTGATGGGGTAAGATTACTGGTTGATAATGAAGAACAAACTTTAGAAAGAATTAAATCTGGGTTAAATAACGTAAACTTCTATATTGATAATCAAGCTGAATTTGAACGCTGGAATATAGAGTTTACTGAGAAAACGCAACGATTGATTCATGAGAATCCTTATTCTCTTCACACTCAGCTGTGGGTCGCCATCGATTTTTTTAATGGACGGCTTATCAATAATTCAGCAAAGGCTTCATCGCTGACGACCAAATCATTGGGAACCATTGAGGCCTTGAGCGCCGAAGAGATTCACTACCAAGCCTTATACCCAACGGCACTGTATGACTATCAACATTTTGATGGAATAGGTGTTAAACGGAAAGTGGTTTCCCCCATGGTTAAAGGGGATAAAAAGCTGTGTTCTTTACCGCTACACTGGAACCAGTTTGCATTCGAAAATCGTTCTACGAAAACTCAGTTAATCACCTTAGCCCAACCGTTTGAAAACCTGATTGGCTCGACGTATCAAAAGTATCGCCAAGGCGTTCAGGATTCCGCTTGTTCCTTAGTGCGCAATACGATAAAGCAGCAACACAATCTAAAACAAATAAAGAGCAATGATGCTCAGTTTTTCGGGGTGAGTTTACGAAGCGATTCACCTTATCCTTCTGATATTGAAGGAGAAATACTGTATGGCATTGTAGCGAAAGAAGAAGATGTAAATTTAGGAAGAGTGACGATTACGGTTAAACCTTCCCTGTATAAAGCAAAGTTAGAGCAAGAGCTACTTTCGGCCTTAAATACCGGGCGTACTAATACCCATTTTGATTGTGGTACTTACAGTGGTCGAGAACCATTAGTGTCTTTGGTGGTGGTTCAAATTGAATTACAACCCGGAGAATCACTAGACTTACGTTTTTTACAGGTGATGGATCACAGTAAAATCTGGTTGGATGATTGGTGGTCAGAAAAAGCCTATAGCCAGTTTTTTACGAAAACTGACCGAGCTACCCGCATGGCAGAAGCCGTTTTACCTCAACTAGCCATGATTGAAGATAAAATAACTCAGCAGCAAGTCGATTTTTTAGATTCAGCGAATCAGCAGTTTAGTGACAAGTCATGTGCCCAGCACTTTGCTACGATGGCGATGAATACTCTCTCTTTCCTTGCTGAATCGACGGTTTGGGATAAAGAGGATCGTTTTCTAGTCAAAGAGTGTGTGGATTACCCCTTCTTCAACTCCTTGGATGTCTATTTTTATGGTTCTTTCGCTATTCTTTATCTATTGCCCGAGCTTGATGGGCAGGTGATGCAAGCTTTTGCTCAGGCAATTTTGTCTTCCGACAATACCCCTCGGCGTTACTGGGAATATGCGGATAAGCCTTTTGCAGACCTGATGGATAAAAAATATGCGGGAGTTCGAGCCGTGTATGGTGCTGTGATCCATGACTTAGGGAGCCCCTTTGATATTAAGCCAGATGCGTATAACTGGCACAATGTCAAAGAGTGGAAAGATCTTGCGCCTAAATTTGTTTTAATGGTCTACCGACACTATCAGCACACAGGCGATAAATACGTTGTTGAGGCTTGCTGGCCTGCAGTGAAAGAGAGCCTCAATTATTTGTCTTCTTTAATTGAAGAAGGAGACTCCTTACCGTTAGTACATGGCACCGATGATACGTTTGATAATCTCGCCTCTCATGGCATTGCTATTTATTGTGCGAGTTTGTGGGTCGCTGGTCTTCAAGTGGCTGGGCATTTAGCTGATATTATGGGAGAAAATGGCCTTTCTGTTGAATATCAGCAGCGAGCAAACACCGCTTTGGATACTTTAGAGAAGAGTTTGTGGGATGAGCGGCAAGGCTACTACCATTTTTATGCGACGCCGATTCAAGCGAATCATTTAACAGGAACGGATTTTCAGCCATTAAAACAGTTAGGGCTTTCTTTGTCGGGAGAGAAAGTTTCCGATAAACAGTTATTAAATGACTATCTCAATGTTACCGATGAAAAAAGTACCTTGTCAAAATTCGAGCAGAGATTGGAAAAAAAACAGCGCTTATTAGCAACCGCACCATTAGCTTTTAGCCGTGAATATCAGGTGATGGTACTCGATTCTGATAACAGTTTCGGTGACGCCTTAGTGGCGGATACTTACTTAAAACTTATGGGGTTAAAGGGGCTATTTTCTGCTGAGCGGGTCAGCAGAACGTTAGACTTTATTTATCAAACCAATTTCTTAAACAATAGCCCACATCTTGGGGTTGCCAATATGACGCTGGCAGATGGGGCTCCCCATGATGCTTTTCAGGCGCAAGATGTTTGGGGTGGGGTACAATTTAGTGTTGCAAGTGCTTTAAAGCTGGCGGGTAAATCGCAGCAAGCTGAACGCTTACTCAATACGGTTTATGACACGCTTTATCACTCTGCCAAAATTCCTTTTGCTGCGCCTGAAGGGTTTAACGGTTCTGCTAAAGTGACAGAAAGAGAGTTGAAGAGCTTGTTATCTTTGAGTCATGAGCAGGCGAGAGCATGTTTACAATCCCTAAAGGCGATTCGTGCGCTTCGAGGTGATGGACGAGTGAATCCCGAAATACGGTTAGATAAAAAGCGTTTCATGCGTTGTTTTGAGTCGGAGGAAATGGATAAAGTATTGATTGAAAAGCTGTATCAATGGCTTATCCAAAATAGTATGAAGTACACAGCTGGCCGGTATTTCAGACCTGGGATGATTTTCTCTTATCTTTATTGTTAATGTTAATAACGTAAAGGGTTGATTTTTATCGACCCTTTTTCTTCACTAATCCCCAGTGTTATGCTAGAAGAATTAATCGATATAAGTTTGATTAATACATTAGGTCGTTATATGGACAAAACGAATAAAAATAAAGCGCCTACCGCTTACGAAGTGGCAAAGCTTGCCAATGTCTCCCCCAGTACCGTTTCACGATATTTTAATCGAACCTCTTATGTATCGAGCGATAAAACGGAAAAGATAGAGGATGCTATCCGCTCACTAGGGTATAAACCTCAAGTATATGTGGACAAATTAGCCAAAACACGTTCAATGACGATTGGTGTTCTGGTTCAAAACCCTGATAGCCCTTATACCAGTAGTATCTTAATTGATATGGAAAAGGTGCTCGCTGAGCATGGTTATTCTTTATTAATGTCGGTTAATAGCTGGCAAGAAAAACTCGTCTCTTATTCTTTAGATTATCTGTTAAAAAGTGATGTGGATGCCATCATCATTATTTCTGGTAATGTAGATAAGGCCCTAATTTTCAAATGTGCCGAAAAAATCCCTGTGGTTGCTGTTGGATATAATATTGTGGGAGATAATATTCAGTCCATTGCATTGGATAATACCATGGGAGGCTATATGGCTACGTTGCATTTAATTCAGTTAGGCCATGTGAATATCGCGCATCTGAAAGGTTTACCCAATCATGAAGACGCTATCTCTCGTTTTCATGGTTATCAAAAAGCATTGGATGAGGCTGGTATTGCATTTAAGAAAAAACTCGTTTTAGAAGGGGACTTTAGTATCAAAACCGGCTATGAGAGAACCGTAGAACTCATTCAATCTCAAGTCTATTTTTCTGCCATATTTGCGGCAAATGATTTAACGGCTTATGGTGCAATTAAAGCACTGCATGATCATGGATATAATGTTCCTGATGATATTTCTGTCATTGGTTTTGATGATTTACCTACCTCTCCTTATTTTACCCCTTCACTCACTACATTACGGCAACCGCTCGATGAAATTGGTGCCATTAGTGCTCAATGCATTTTGAAACTTTTGTGTGGAGAAGAGGAAAGAGTTCGGCTTCCTCCTATTAGCCTCATAGCGAGGGAATCTACAAAGTCTCGTTATCGATAATCAGTTAAAGAAAAGCCGAAAATGGCATCTATTCTCGGCTCTCTTTACTGAATAAATGTTACTTAATGAGCTTTCGTTACTGAGCTGTTTCGTCTAAGAAACTGACGGCCCAGAAGAAAGGGGCGTTCCAGTTGATGGTAATCTCATTAAGTGTCCAAGCACCAATATCATCTTTCCAGCAAGTTTGCCCAATGCATTTCCCTTTCATTGATGAAGCAACGGGGTCGCTGAAATTGATGGAGTTTGGACCTCCAGACATCACACCGGGTGCTACCAATGGCGACTCACTATCAACGGGATGTGCCCAGAAACGGTGATGCGGGTTAAGTAGCGGACGGCTTCCATAACCAGAAACATAAGATTGATCGAGCGGGTTGCGTCCTAAGATATAGTCCATAGCATCAATGATGCCTTGTATATACTTAGGATTTTTCGTGAAATCATAGGCAATGCCTAAGAAAATACTACGATTCATTAGGTTTGAATTGGAACCCCATGGATATTCTTCCGTATGGTAGGGAATACGATAACCTTCTTTCTCTATGGATTGATGATAAGTATCCGCCGTTTTAATAATGTTAGATCGTGCTTTTTCTATGTCCTTCGCTGGTAAATGATTAGGTACAAGGGCAAGCGTTAATGTCCCTGCGCCACTGACACCTTGCCAGTAAAGATCACCAGTTGCATCAATATCTCCTTTAGGTGTTGCTAAATAGTAAGGTGAAGATTGAAGCGCTTTTTTGTACTCCACTTTCCCTGTCGTGGTAAATAACTCAGCTGCTGCCCAATAGAATTCATCATCCATTTCTGTGTCGTCATATGGGCCGGATCCGACAAAATTATCGTAAGCATAAATGTTCTTATGTTGATGAGCCGCTTTCCATGCTTTTTCTGCTGAAGTTAAGCACTGTTGAGCATAGGCAGGATCCAAGTCTTTCCATACTCGAGCGCATTGTGCAGCGGTCGCGGCTAAGTTTAGCGTCGCAGCTGTGGTTGGGTAACTTAAAAAACGATCACGTGTATTTTTGTGGGGAGGGAGTGGCATACCGGTCCAGACATCATCAGCAATCTTATGGAAAGCCATTCCGCTGGCATCAATTTTCGTGAGTTTCAAACGATCTAATTGGTGTGATTGATCGCCTACAGGTACCCATATCTGGCTATTCTCAGGCACTTGCATAGCCATTAAAAAGTCCATCATCCAGCGTGATTCATCAAGTAAGTCATTGTATTTATTTTTATTTTCTGGAATTTTTACTTTCCCGTCGGCAAAGGAACTGAGGTGGTTAGGGTTAGCGAATTTTTCTCTTTCGTAATAATTGACGAGTGTCCATAGTGAGATACCACCATTGACAACATATTTGCCGTGGTCTCCAGCATCATACCAGCCACCAGTTACATCTAAAGTGAGATCACATCCAGGCCAGTGATTACCTTTCGCATCGGTTTGATTAAAACAAGTGACGACTTCAGGTCGATGTCCAGCGGGGCGAGCTAAATCCGCTCTTTGCACATATTCAGGAAGAATATCAATCCCGCTGCGTTGTTGATAGAAGAAGGAGAGCGCGTCATATTTCATTTCGCTATAAAGTGTATTACCAATAGCAAATGGATGGCTTCGCTCACCATCCACTTCTAATCTTGCTTTGAGCATCGGTGTTTGAATATGACTGAAATCAATCCATTGAACCAGTTCTCCCGAGGCTTTATTTAAGCCAAAGGGTGTGGTCTTACCTTCAGCAACCACTGAGTGGTTAGCGTCTAATAATTTCCAAGTAACGGGGGTTATTTTCGAGGTTGCCACCGTCGCATGTTTAGGGCCATGAATAAAATAGCCGACTTGGTTTACTCTGACATTAGCCAGATCTGCGTCTTTAATATATTGAGGGCCTGATAGGACGATATCTTTTACACATACCGTTGTCGGCTCTTCGGTACCCATCTGAAACTGAAGTTGAACGTTATCATCATTATCTGAGGGTTTGAATGAAAATTGGAATGGTTTAAGTTCTTGATTTAAATTGATATCTTTAATCAAATGGTTCGTATAAGGCGCACCATTGTGTTGAACTAAGGTTTTAACGTTGGTGGTTTGGTGTGCCAGTGCGTGAAATTGTAGATGGTAATCCTCTCCTTTTTTTAAAGCGAGTCCGGACTGCCCAAGGATAACATCCCATGAATTTTTTCCCTTTTCGGTAAAAGTGATACACCCCATCTCATCGGCGGATTGCAATACCGCACCGGCGGCCCACCATCCATCTGTTCCTTGTGAAAAGTTTCCATTCGTGAGCAAATTTTCTTGGTAATGAGTGGATGTCGCCGAGTCTACAGCACAGCCACTCAAGCCAATAAAACTTGAACTCACCATAGCAACGATACTTAACCGTTTTTTATTCATTTTAACCTCTTGAATTTAAAAAGATATAGATAGGTTTTCTGTTGTAATGATTGTTAACCTCACAATAAATGAAAGGTTTAATTATATTTTAATCTGTATAAATAGGTCATTTTGATAAAACGATATGTTGGTTAATAATGCAAGTTGTATTTTATAAAATGTGAAGGTGATTACTATTTATATTTTTATATACCATTGGTTTTTAAAAGTTATTTATCGATTCAAGAAATTATTTCATGGCTATGATGGAAGTGTGATTAGATTCTTTTTTTTATTTTTTTGTTATTAATTAAAAAATACTTTTAAGGCATGGATATAGACAATTTTTTATAAATGTCATTAAAGTTTGTTTATCAATCCAAGGGAGAAACAAAGAGATTTTGAAGTTCATACTTTGTTATCGATGACGATCAACGTATACCGTGTGTATACCTTATTTAGGATAAGAGGTTAAGAATGCTCACAAATCTTCGGTTTTGTACACATGCCATATTACTCAATATATTATTTGTTTCTTCCAGTTTTGCTCTAGATTGGAGCGGAATGAATTGGCTTATTTCGGATGGTTGGAAAAACGAAGGAAGTGAATTCGATTGCGTATGGCAATCTCAAAATGTTTGGATGGAATCTAATTTACTTATTATGCATGCTAAATCAGAGCCCTATGGGAAAAGTTGTTCGGAAATTCGGACTTACCAATATGTTCGCCGTGGACGTTATGAAGTTGAAATGCAGGCCGGTGCCGTACCGGGAACCATTAGTTCATTTTTTACCTATACCGGTGAGGCTGGTTCCTCAAGCCACTATGAAGTTGATATTGAATTGATGGGAGGAACGAATTTATTACATACTAATATATGGATACAAGGCCAACAGTTCCCTGTAGATATCGATTTAGGACAATATGGAATGTCTATCTGGAGTATGGAAAAATATGCTTTTTCCATTGATGAACATGGTGTGACATGGGAAGTGTTTAGCCGATATCATAATCATTGGGTTCAGGTAAGACGAGCCAATAAAAGGGTAACCAGTTATATGCAGTTATTTGTTAATAACTGGATAAGTGCTAACCCTCATTTTCCACCGAGTCATTATAATGGCTATCCCGCTTATGCTAAATATCGAATGGTTAGATTTTTTCCTTATGAGTAAGATTTTGAAAAGGTTATTAAAACAATGAGAGTATCAAATTATTATGAAACGAATAACTAAAAAATCTATTGTTATCCCTTTGCTACCGATAATAATCGCAGGGTGTAATTTTGATAAAGAGATAAAACAACTTGATGTTCAACAAAGCGATGAATCAAAACTGTTTGGTGTCAGCGCAATAACGGGTATTTCTCCTTGGATTCAATCTGAGAGTGATAATTGGAATGTTATGCAGGTTAGCCAGACCCCAGCGAGCATGACAGGTATTGATGCTGTATTGATCAATAATCATGGTCAGAATGATACAGCAGACATTCAGATTACTGGCACACAAAGTCGCATATTCATGTTGAAATCTGAGTCAGCCATGAACCTGAAGCGGTATCAGGCTGGGTATATAGAATTTAAGATTCGCTCTAAAAGCGCGGTGCCTTCATCGATGACGGTCTCAATTGATAATGAATGGCCAAACCGAAGCAGTTTAGTGTTGAATGATGTGTTATCGGGTGGGGGAAGTTGGGAAACACTGACTGTACCCATTCAGTGCTTGCAACCTTTTGATGGAGCGGTTGCTATTAATTTAAGCCAAGTGGGGAACCCTTTCCATCTTGATATTAAAGAAACCTTTGACTACGAAATTACCGATATTATGTATCGGTTAACGACAGAGCGAGAAACGGTCGTTAATCCTGATAGTTGTGAGGTAGGAGCAGGGAGCGGTGTGAATCAAGCGCCTCCTTTAGAGAGTGGAAACCTAGCATTATACTACTCGGGGGATAGCACTCAGGCACAAGATTATACGTCATCTTACCCCATTAATTCTTTTGGCTTTGATGTAGAAGAAGAGAATCATGTGGTGAATGTATTTGCTTCTGATAATGGAGGGGTTTTTCTTGGAAGTGAGGATTCAGATAAAGATTTCTCTGAATATAAAGAAGATTTCATGACTCTAGATTTAAAAGTAAAAAACTATGGGGAGACGAATGGTATTCAAGTTCGCATGGACGGAGAAAGTGAAGAATCTGGCCTGTTTTTCACGGTAGATAATAATATATTGCCATCGGATAATGAGTGGTATCGCTGTCAATTTCCGATATCACTATTAATCCCTGAAGATAATTTAAATTTAGTGAAAAAGTCATTATATCTATCTGGCCCATGGAATAGTATGAATGAATTAGAATTTTCATTCACGAATGTAGCTATAAAAGACGAGGAAGAAAATTATAACCCGGCATCTCCTTGTATTAAGCTGTAAATATTAATCGATATTACAGGAAGTAATAACAAATAAAGACAATTAGCTTTAATTTTATAAAGCTAGTCGATGCTGCCTGTTTATTATACTGGTGTCGCTTTTTATATATAAAGCACACCTTGATATAAAATAACTTTCCAATAATAGGGACAAAAAATGAAAGCGATAAAATTAATTCCTGCCTGTATTGCTATGAGTGCTCCTTTTTTATCAACTACTACACTTGCTGCAAATATAGAAGGGTTCAATTTTACAGGGTATGCTCGCTATGGTGCAGCATTTCAAAGCAGTGATGAAAAAAATGTGAGTACAGCGGGTGCATTAAATGGTAATGCGACAGGACGTTTAGGTAATGAAAATAATGGGGGAGAGTTCAGTTTTTCGAGAACCTTCACCAGTGATCAAGGCGCTACTTGGGAAGTGGTTGCTATGTTTGATCACTATTCGGATGAGTCTTGGGCAACCAATGGTGGAGTGAAACTCAAAAAAGCTTACGCCAGTGTGACGAATTTTCTTTCCTCTCAACCTGAAATGCGTGTCTGGGCTGGGCGTGACTTCCACCAACGGCCACAAACGGATCTGAATGATTATTTCTGGATGACTCATGATGGACAAGGTGGTGGTTTTTATAACCTTAATTTAGGGGGGATAAAACTGGATCTGAATGCCATTGCTCAAGTCGAAGGCGATATGGTTGGAGATAATGGGAAATATGCAATCACCTCTAAATTGCACGGAATAACCCTGTTTGATACAGCCAATCTCTCTTTATATGCCAACTATGGTTTTGCTTCCCATAAAGCGAAAGGACAGTCTTATTATGATACCGATGCTTACCAGCTAGCCGCTGAATTCTCAATGGGTGGGCATCAATTGCTATTCCGTTATGCAAATAACTCGAAAGACAGTGTTTTTGACTTAGCTGAAGATCAAGAAGCGTGGTTAGTCAGTTTTAATGGAGCTAAGAACTTTTCTGATAAAGCCGGCATACAATATTTAGCTGCATATCAATTTTTAGATGTTGCTGACCATAATGATCGTGCTAACTATAATATTATTATTCGACCAACCTATTCTTGGGATAATATCAACTCTACTTGGTTAGAAGGTGGCTACAGTCTTGTTGACTATAAAGATGTTGATGCAAAAAATAGTTCATGGAAAGTCACACTTTCTCAGAATATTGCTATTGGTTCTCAAACTTGGGCTCGACCAATGTTACGTTTTTATACCACCGTCGGTAGTGCAGACAACGAATATGTTGGCTTTGATACATCAACCGGAAAAATGCAGTCTACTCGCTTAGATACTTTAACATTTGGAGCGATGTTTGAAGCTTGGTGGTAATCTTTACTATATAAATTAAGAACGATTTTCTCTCTTTTGAATCGTTAAAGAAAATAAACATCAACCTTGTTTCTTTATTCAGAAGTGAGGTTGATTTTTTATTGATAATAATAAATTACTGCTGTTTATTGTCAGTAATGTTAATAAAGGTAATCTTATGCTTTTTAGTAAAGTTTTTTCGCCTTGTGTGATGATACTAACACTTATTTTAACTATGGGTTGTGGCTCTGGTGGTTCTGAAAATAAGGGTATCATCACTTTAGATAGCCAATATTACAAGGATATCTATCAATGGAATATGAGTAAAGGACTTAGTTTTAGCTTACTTGGTCGTGGTATTAATATGGGAAATTTTCTTGAATCCCCGAATTATGAGGGAGAGTGGAATAATGGTCTTACTATTCAAGCTAGTGATTTTAAAAACATAAGCCAATCGGGTTTTGCTAGCGTAAGAATTCCTGTTCGCTGGAATGCTCATACTTTATTAACGGATCCTTACACGATTGAAGAGGCTTTCATGGCACGAGTTCAAGAAGTGGTTGATCAAGCGATTCAAGAAGGCTTAAAAGTCATTATCAACGCACATCACTTTGATGAATTATTTTACGATAATAAAAATTTTGAGTTTCACCGTTCACGCTTGTTGGCATTTTGGGATCAAATATCTAAACGTTTTCCTCTTAATCAATATGATGAAGATCAACTGATTTTTGAATTTCTTAATGAGCCTCATGACACTGTGACAGTGATAGAATGGAATCATTTAATTGCAGAACTGACGGAACGTTTATGGATAATCAATGCAAATACTCAAAATAATATCTTAGGACAACGTAAAGTCATGATAGGTACTGCTGATTGGGGAGGGCCCTCTAAGTTACCTCAACTAGCTTTGCCGAGCAGCTCTAATGTGAAAAATACCATTATTACTGTGCATTTTTATGAACCATTTACATTTACCCATCAGGGCGCATCATGGGTTGATGGAGCTAAAGCATGGATTGGTACACGTTGGATTGGTTCTGAACCCGATCAGCAAGTCTTATTTGATTATTTAGACTCGGTTGAGGCGTGGAATACCCAGATTGGTCATGGGTTTGAAATTAATATTGGTGAATTTGGTGTGTTTAGCCAACATTCTAAGCCTGAAGATCAACGAGCATGGACCGCTTTTATTGCAAGAGAAGCTGAAAAACGGGGGTTTAGCTGGCACTATTGGGAATACAGTTCCGGTTTTGGCGCTTATGATCCCTATTCAGAAAAATGGCGAACATCATTGCTTGAAGGACTTATACCTGAAAGTACAGACCACTAGAGTAAAGCGTTACCATCATCTGGCGTGATTGCCATTTAGTGTCATAGATTTTTGGTTGTTACAGGCAAGAAAAAAGACGTCCTGAGACGTCTTTAAACTATGCTGGCGTAAGTTGATCTTGATTGTTAAATCATTGTTTTTAATTTAATTTAATTTCATTGATTTGACTTTTAATCTGGTTCCTAAGGTGGTTCCTAAAAATGATTGCTTCGCGTAATCTCAGTGATTTTTATCATTTAGCTAAAGGTACCATATCAAGTGCTTACTATGAGAGGTTTTTCTCGTTCTAGCATGAACAGCTTTATTGAATAGTAAAAGTGCCCTGCCGAAGTTTTGTTAGATCGCCAAGTTTAACCCCATTATTCTTACTGTTGAGAACTAATAGTAGACTGTTATTGTCTTCGCATCTGATGAGTAATTCTAAACCTACCAGACTTGGCATCAACATTTTGATTGTGTGTTAGTGATTTCTGCGAGGTTTTATTCTCCGCTTTTAAGCTGGTAATTTCTTTTTTAAGATTGCATTTTCCGATTTCAAGTCTGCAATTTCCTTTTTTAGTTCATCAATATTCAATAGTTCTTCTAGAAGTGAATCAAGTACGTGCTCTTCTCGTTCCAATTTCGGAAGTAAAAGACTGGCTTCGAATTTCTTGTTTTTGTTGTTCTTGATTAGTTTAACTGCTGCCACAAGCGTTTCATTCACTACGTATGTTTTAGATACATTCAGTCGTTTCGATAGGTAGTCGAGAGATTTTTTCGCATTTTTAGACAACGAAAATGTTGACGTTTGGGATCGGTTTGAATGGCTACGCCAAGCACTTCTTAACAAATTTACCCGATATTTATCATCGTTGCTTATCGACTCTTTATTAGTCCAATTGTTGATGAAGTCCTGAGCAAATCTAGTGTCGAGTCGGGACCTATCATGTGTCCCCTTGTTAGCTAAATCTTCTATCCATGCATGCCTTTTAGCATAACTTCTTAACCAGGTTACCATCTCTCGGTCATCTGCATTGAACCAACGCATTCTGCTTTTGAGTGATTTTTCAGTCATGAACATCTATCCCATTCGTTTATGCTCTACTGATAGTATACGTAAAAAATAAACTTTAAAACAATAATTTAAATATGTTTTAATTTTGTGATTAATGTGGTTTTAAATCTTGTGTTGTTTTCTTATTATTGATTTATAAATAGGGTATATATGGTTGTATCTAGTGCGTGTTGTTGAGTTTTTATCTGAGATTGGTCCACTTTCTCCTGAAGGGAGATACTTATTTTTGGCGATAATATTCGAGCGAATGAATAGCTGGGAAAATAGGATCGACGTATCCGTTTCACGTCTCCGTGAAAGTTTTGGAGTATCCCATAAAGTCGTTTCTGAACTGCTTGAATATCTTCAATCTCACCGTGTAGGTGAGGTTATAAAGGTAAGGCATGGGAAGCACGAGTTCACTTTTGATTCTGTCTATATCGACTCATGGACGGAGAGGGGCTTTCTATCCGTCCATGAGGCGTTTACGGAGGTATTTTCACCAGAAGTTAAGACTGCCTTAAAGGAAAAAGAGCTAAAACTTAGGCCCTCAAACCTTCTTTTGATCGGGATATTTATCCTTCATGCAAATAAATTGGGCTTTATTCAGTCATCCGCAACTGGAAATGAAGAGCTATTGAGTGAAGTGAAAATACGACGCTTAATGGGGGGGATTAATCAAAGCCGTCTGAAATCTCAACTAGCAACACTACGCAGCATTGGATTTATCAGATGTGAGGCTGGTGGTGGGGTATGTCCGATCTACTTCGGCAAGTTTGGGAAGCGTTATCAGATAGATTTAGACTTTCTGTCGGCGAGGAAAAACACAAGGAATGCCCTATTTGTTGATGAAAAATTAAAAAACGTCAGCGACTTTATTTATGAGACTCCCAAATGTTACCTGACCTATAGTGAGTTCAACGAGTGTTCTTTGAAGTATGAATTTGATTTTGAGCTTTCTTTCAAACTATCTTTTTTGATTGGCAAAAAAAGAAACATACACAGGTGGCTCAACAGATCGAATTCAGAACGTATAAAGGCGACCTATTTTGTTGATGGCTTCAACTTGTCACGATTAAAACTAGCCCCCTTTTTAAAGGAGAATGAACTCACTTTGGGTGTCTTGGCTAAGTTAGAGCTCTTGACTGCTTTTATACTAGTAAACCATTTTCAATCCCTAACTATGGTAACGTATGAAAAACTGAAAGAGTTACTTGTGTCAGACTCTGAGCTTCAGCAATTTTTTCAGAAAGACTCGATATTTACTCAGAAATATCTTCATGAACAAAACGACCTTGATTTGTTAAAAGACGAATATTGTTTTTGGAAGAGTTGTTTGATTTCTCTTTCTTTAGGACTTGCAATGTCATTAGCAAAAGCGATTAGAGGGCACTGTGGTGTAGAGGCTGATCTGAAAATGATAAGTCTCTTGATTCATGATTTTCAGCATTATACAGAGGCATTGGCTAAGTATCCTTCCTGTAACATTTCTGCGTCATATATTGTTGAAAATGTCACCTATGAGCTGAAAATCGACAGTCTAATCCCTTACCCTAATGTGAATTTTGCTGAAAAGCGTCTTTATGATGCAGACAAGGAGAACTTGGTGCTCAAGGAACATACCACCTGTTCGATTTGGGCGAAAAACAATACATGACCACCAATGGCTGGTACTTTATTTCAGAGTAGTTTCAATACCTTGAATCTAGGGTTTATCAACGAAAGTAGATAGAGAATCTGTGATTTGCTGATAAGTTTCGGGTCAAAACTAGAATTGACTGCCTACTTGAGGACCTATTGACCATGTGGCCACTGCGGTATGGTAATATTATTAATTATTACTTTGCTATTCATTGCTAGACCACAACACATCATCACACATTAGGCAGACGTTACCACCTTAAAAATTAACTACACCTAACCATCCTATACCAGACACACTAACTAAAAGGTATAGCGATGAGCTTCAGAACTAATAAACTCAAAACAACGAGAAGTGAAACATTTAACGGATTACCAATCCTGACACATAAAGGTGATTTAGTTCTTAACTATCTCGATAGATTGTACGACACGATTGATAAAGCCGTTAAACAATACCCTCGAACGACAGCGATTAGAGTCGACTTACATTTATCGAATCTACAACCAGATGGCTCAAATGTCATAAAGAACTTTATTGCTTCGTTGGACGCTCAGATTCAAGCAGATCTCAGCCGGAAAAAAAGACGAGGTCAGACGGTTCGTAGTTGTAAGGTACGATATGTTTGGTGCAAGGAAAAAGGGAAATTATTGAGTCGTCACCATTATCATCTCGTTTTGTTGTTGAACAAAGACGTATACCACTCCCTTGGACGGTTTGAACAAAAAGGTAACTTATCAGACATGATAAAAAAAGCTTGGTGTCGAACATTGGGTATTAATACCGATGAAGGTGATACTTTGGTCCACTTCCCCAAGAACCCAACCTATTGGTTAGAATTTAATTCAGATAAATTTGACCAACAAATAAATCAACTATTTAAACGGGTCAGCTACTTAGCTAAAGTCGATACCAAGTGTTCTGAGGATAGGTATCGAAGTTTTGGGTGTTCTCGAACTTAAATAAGAGGGGGGTGCTCCCCTATCTATTCGTTATGATTAGTTAGCAGGCACTATGGATAGTTCTTCACACATACCCATATGAGCCACGTCCACTAGAGTATCTAGAGAGTCACCACACTGCTTATGTGTCCAACCATCGGGGTCCACTTCTCAACGTTCATCGAACTATGCTCCCCTCATCATCACGGTATCGACTGACCGTCAGCATTGATATAGATTCAACTGGGCAGGTAAATTAAGACGCTAATTATTTAAAAAAGCCGGAGTGATGTACTCCGGCCTTTTGCCGTTATGGTATTAGTTTTAACTTAAGTGATTGGTATTCCTGTTCGAGAGAGGCTCGAGCCATTTTTCGGCGTTCATCAATCGGGATGCGATCAGAAAGGCGCTGAGCGTGGCGGTCCAGTTGTTTTAATTCGATTTGATACCACTCATCGAGTTGTTGCTCAATGTGCTCTGTCGGCAACTGCTGTGTGATTAACTGGGTGGATAGTGTTTCTACAACAGGATGAGCCAAAGAGGATGCACTCACGGTGGTGGTGAGGATCAATAAGGTACGGTGAAGGTTCATGATTATCTCCTAAATAATGATGGTCGTAAAACCAAAACAGGGAGAGAGCTGAGCTCTCCCCCTGACACTGATAACGCTGGATCAGCGGCTTGTGCATTCCGAATAACGAGCATGAGTCTGCCTACTCCGCCATGGGTTGGAGTTAACAAGTGGACCCATGACGTGACTCGTGATTGGTATGCCAAAGCTCTGGCCTGACTTGGGGCACTTATCACCCAAAGTAAGGAGTGGAAACAGCGCTATGGTATTCAAGGTTGCGACATCAGATGCCGGATGAATACGATAGGGTGGGTAAAGAGGGAAAAGGAGCCAAGCTGTCGAGGTGAATATCGCTCATTGCGTGGCTTGGATAAGTAAATTCAAAGGTACTGACAGAGACCTCCTCAATATCGTTTAGGGGGATGGCATAGCGGGTGTGCTGGTACTCATAAATCAAATAAAACTGCTCCTGTTCACACCTCAATCCGAGAGGCCAACAATACGGCAAAGTGTGCAGTGAGAGCTGCAATTTGATTTCTCGCTGATAATGCAGAGCAAAGCAGAGTCGCTCAAACAGAGCCATTTTGCTTTCTTCAATCAACGGACGACAGGGACGAATGTCCACTTTAGCGGTTGGAGAATTGCGACGAGAGAAAGGAGCAAACGCACCTTCAATCACCGGATGATAAGCGGTTGGAAATGCGGCTTTCAAACCCGATAGTGCCGTTTCCAGTAAGATGGCTTCTCGTGGTCCTAAGGTAAGGCGAGTGCCTAATCGCTTGCTATAACCATACGGTTTATCTCGTGTGTCTTTCTCGACATCAAGAAATTTCACTACCAACTCTAAGTTACGTTGAACGGTGCGAATGTCTCGATGGATCCCCACTTCCGCTAGCTGTTGATGGAGCTGGCCAGCGGTGACTTTACGACCAAACGGAATGCGATGATATAACTCAAGGACAATCAGCAGTTGGTCGATGCTGGTGGTCTTATTCGGGGCCATTGCCTCACTCCATGGCAGAAAACAGACACAATCAATGACGGCCATCTTAGTCAGAGGTGCGACGTCAGATGCCCGTTCATTGGCGTGGATGAATATCTCGCCATCGATGGCCTCGCTTAATCAGCTCCGCCACCGTGAGCCAACGGCGTAGGCTCCATGTAGGGGAGCGTTGAACCCAAGCGAGTAGGGCTTCATCACTCAATGCGTCAATATCACGCTGGATGCGTTGGCATTGACGTTGCAGTTGCCGACTGCCAATCAAGGCCACCGTCAGCAAAAA
Organism: Vibrio cincinnatiensis DSM 19608; assembly: GCF_900167345.1. GTDB lineage: Bacteria > Pseudomonadota > Gammaproteobacteria > Enterobacterales > Vibrionaceae > Vibrio > Vibrio cincinnatiensis. The sequence continues at coordinate 258,483 of NZ_FUXB01000005.1, forward strand.
TCGCGCTAATGCGCTTTGCGATGTGGGGGGCGGTGACGACATAGGGCCTCCTTAAAATACAATGATGACAATATTTTTTTACGTCTTTGCCTTATCTAATGAACCCAGCAGATTGGCTGATATTTTGATAAGGAAAAAACAGATGAGCACACAACAAACCCACACCATTTACATCGGCATATCGAGTACACAAGAGCAGAGCGCATTGGCATTGGTTATCTATGATGAGGACGGTCTAAAAGTTCGAGATTACGTTATTGACCTCGATAAACCGGTCAACAATACCGAGCTGGAAATGATCGCACTGATAGAGGGGTTAGAGTATGCCTTGGATGATGATGAGATAGTCATGCGCAGTGATTTTTGTGTGCGTGGTTTTAATGAGTGGTTGGACAATTGGAAACGCAAAGGTTGGCGTAAAGCCGACAATAAGCCTGTCGCTTATCGTGACTATTGGCAGATCGTGGAAAAACTGCGCTCAGCCAAATACATCAAGGTGCGTCGAGCAGAGCGATGCTGCCCGCAAATCGATGAAGCTTATGCGTTAGCCAAGCCAATACATCACCACTAACGTTAAGACGAAAATGCGATAAGTCCTTTATATATAAGGGTTTATCGCTCTACGACAGTAGAGCTCTCAACGTAAAGTGATATCATCAAATACCCCCATCTCTACGTAAGCGAGAAAGTTATGTTCCCACAGTTGATAGAGTGATTGTGCTTCATGACTGCCCTTGATGGGGTGCCATCCTTGATAAGCCGCGAAGAACTCTTCACGTTGAAAGTCAAAATCTAAGCAACGTTCAAGCTCAGGGTAGGGATGACCAAAGTAAGCAAACTCGGTCAGATAATCGATATGCCATGCATCCGCCATTTTACTGAGTGCTATTTCCACCGGATGAAAGCCGCCATTCTCGGCGCTGTAGGCTTTATCTCGAAAGTGAAACACCAGTAAGAGTTGCCCTTCTAAAGCGGGTGAACTCAGCGATGAGGCACGGAACTGCTCGTTCAACAAGTCATGCAGCTTGTGAGAGATGGGCAATGTAGACGTTGCAAAAGTGAGTTGAGACATAAGTCCTCCTTGTGATATTTGGTGAAGCCACGAAGTGATCCGTGGCGTTATTGAGTGGTGATGACACTTACCGTGATCTCATCAAAAGCCCGTCGAGCAAGATGCCTAGCGAAGCTTGTCGTCCAGACAGACAATAAGGTTTGTACTTCATCATGAGCCAGACTGGCTGAGCCAACGTCGGCTTGGTAGCACCAGCCATTGGGCAAATGAAAATAGAGATCGAGCTCTAGTGAAGTGCTCTGCTGTTGGGGGTAGGAAAAGCTCGCCATCATGACAATGTGCCATGCATCCGTCGCGCTATGACGGACAAGTTGTAGCTCTATAGGGGGTAATCCTTCTCGGGTTCGGTAATAGCGGGTTTGGCGACAGTTCATTACTATCCGCTTGGCATGCTCGGGGATAGTAAAGCGGCGTAGCACTTGAGTCAGTGGCGCGGCTAATGTCGTTTCGACACTCGTAGTGATGGTCTGTTGGACGGTCATAACAGCCCCCTTTCAGCAAAAGAGACACAACCTTCACCGACCACAATATGATCCAATACCCGAATGTCGACTAACGCTAAGGCGTCTTTTAAACGTTGTGTAATGCGCTTGTCAGCCTCTGAAGGCTCAGGCTGACCGGATGGATGATTATGAGCGAATATCACGGCGGCGGCATTACAGGCTAAGGCGGCTTTGACCACTTCACGAGGGTAGACGCTGGCCGCATCAATGGTGCCGTGGAACAGCTCTTTAAACTCAATTAACCGGTTTTGGTTATCCAGCAGCAATAAGGCAAACACTTCATGTTCATAGGCCCCCAGTTTGCAGCGAATGTACTCCTTAGTGGCATCTGGATTGGTGAGCGCGTTACCGCGCACGTAACGGTGAGCGAGTATCTCAGCGGCATGTTCAAGAATTTGGTTTTCTTGATAGCGTTGCTCTTTTGTGTAATCGATCATATTAGACTCCGAGTGAGGTTCATTAACGGGATACACGTTAATGACATATGCCTGAATTTTTTTTGATTAAGCCTTGTCGCGCCAAGGCTTAACACATAACCGTCTTTTTTTACGCCAGCGCTTTATCCCATGAGGACCACAGACATAGGAGAACGTCCCATGAGATTTTTAAAGCTAAAAGAAGTAATGGAAAAGACAGCATTAAGCCGTTCAGCGATTTACCGAAAAATGAATGACGGAGAGTTTCCGCAATCTGTGAGTTTGGGTGATAGGGCGGTGGCTTGGGTAGAGAGTGAGGTCTATGAGTGGATGGAAAAGTGTTTACTAGGTCGGTGATTATTTATCAAAAGAGAGCTGGTTCATTTATATGACACAGCTATAGCAAGCAGCGTATGTAGTGGTATGGTGAATTTGGTCACTTAGTTAGAGGTGATATCATCATCTCATAAGTTAATAGGTGACATTATGACAAAACGTACAAGACGGCTATTTAGTGCCGAATTCAAACTGGAAGCGGCACAGCTAGTGCTCGATCAAAACTACTCGGTGACTGAAGCGGCTAAAGCCATGAATGTAGGTAAATCTACGATGGATAAGTGGGTTCGCCAATTAAAACAAGAGCGCCAAGGGAAAGCACCTAAAGCGTCACCAATCACACCTGAGCAAATTGAAATTCGTGAATTAAAAAAGAAGCTCGCTCGTCTTGAAGAGCATAATGAAATATTAAAAAAAGCAACGGCTCTCTTGATGTCGGACTCACTGAACAATTCTTGATGATCAAGAAACTCAAGCAGAGCCACAGCATAAAAACATTATGCGAAGTCTTCAATGTTCATCGAAGCAGTTATAACTATTGGCTGAAATGGCCAACAGAAATAAAGGCGGAAACCGTAAAACTTCGCAGTTTGATTAGCGAAGCTTATGCGGCAAGCAATGGTTCTGCGGGAGCAAGAACCATTGCCGATATTGTAACAAACCAAGGCGTGAGTCTGAGTCGTTACCGAGCAACTAAGCTAATGAAAATGCTGGGATTAGTGAGTTGCCAAGTACCAAAACATCGTTACTGTAAAGCCTCACAAGAGCATATTGAAATCCCGAATCACTTAGATCGTCAGTTTGCTGTCACGGCACCAAATGAAGTCTGGGTGGGTGACCTGACCTATATTTGGACGGGAAATCGTTGGATGTATTTAGCGGTAGTCATCGACCTTTTTGCTCGAAAAGTGATTGGTTGGGCAATGTCAGTATCACCTGATACACGATTAACAGGCAAAGCGCTTTCGATGGCTTATGAGTCTCGTGGAAAGCCTAAAGGCGTCATGTTCCACAGTGATCAAGGCAGTCACTATACGAGTCGTCAATACCGTCAGTTACTGTGGCGTTTTCAAATAAAACAAAGTTTATCTCGCCGAGGAAATTGCTGGGATAATGCGCCGATGGAGCGCTTCTTTAGAAGCTTGAAAACGGAATGGGTTCCAACAGTAGGTTATCGTAGCTTTGCAGAGGCTCAACAAGAGATCATCCGCTACATTATTGGATATTATAGCCAGCTCAGGCCCCGTCAGTATAACGGTGGCTTGACACCCAATGAGTCAGAACGATTGTATTGGGAAAACTCTAAAACCGTGGCCAATTTTAGTTGACCACTACAAGTATCGATGTACTGAAATGCGTGGTTTTCGTACAGGTGCTGCGTAAAAAATACCAGCAGTGAACTGATCACGACATACGATGAGAGTCGATCTAAGCTTTTTAAAGATATCGATCCTTTTGATAATGCAAACATAAAGTTGATTTCTGACTTAAGGTAGTTATTTTATCATGAATCCGTTATTCCTCAGCTAATTCCAGAATTAAAATAGTGTGATATAGCGATCATTTGTTAATAAAACTATACCCGCTCAACTTGAAGATGCAGGTTTCAAAATCTGAAAATTATCCGAAATTCTGGATACCAGTGAGCCTGCAACTTTTGGCAGCGTCACATTGAAAAATTCATTAATAGCCGTTGTAAATTCAGCCTTCGAGCGGAAGTAAATATTGTTCCTTACATGCTCATTCATTACCTTCCAAAGCCGCTCGATTGGATTTAAATTTGGACTGTAAGGCGGTAAGTAATGAAGCTCGATATTGAGCACTTTTGCCGCATTTCTCACCAACTCTGACTGATGATAGGCAGCGCCATCAAGAACTAG
>NZ_FUXB01000039.1 GCF_900167345.1 Vibrio cincinnatiensis DSM 19608
CCCATCACGATACAGTTCGTAATGATCAAGCCAACGAACACCGATAACTGCTTAGAAATATCGTACAAAAACGCTTTGAGGAACTGGTCCACGACGATAACCAATGAAGCAATGATCGCCATCTGTACGATGATCCGCACACTGTTAGGAATATGATGACGAATAATCGACACGAACAAGTTAGAGAAGGCCGTGACAAAAATCACTGCCAAGGTCATAACAAAAGCCGTTTCGAGCTTAGTGGTGACCGCTAAGGCCGAACACACACCGAGCACTTGAAGCGCAATGGGGTTGTTGTCCAACACCGGCGCTAACAAACTTTTTTTCATTTCTTTTGCGTTAGCCATTAGTTCAGGCCTCCGTCACGAACGTTTGCAAGGAAAGGACCGAAGCCCATGTCACCCAACCAGAAGTCAAACGTCTGTTGTACCCCATTGGCGGTCAGCGTCGCACCAGAGAGCCCATCCACACCGTGAACCGACCCTTCCGGAGCGCCCCCTTTGTAGACGCGAAGTGCGGGACGATGATGTTCATCAAACAGTTGTTTACCCACAAACTGTTGACGCCATCTTGGGTTTTCAACTTCCCCACCCAGCCCTGGGGTTTCCCCTTGCTCATAGTAGGTAATCCCCGCAATGGTGTTGCCGTCCATTTCGACCGCAACAAAAGCGTACATCATCGACCAGAGGCCATTACCGTGTATGGGCAGAATGACTTTTTCATAGCCCGACGCCCCTTTCACTAAGTACACCACGCCAAGATTAGCGCGACGTAAAATCTTAGCCGGATCTTGATCGGCCGACAGACGAATCGACTCATTAGGATTGCGTGAGGCCGCACGTTGATCAAAACTCGCCGCATCGCCCTCCGCCCAAGCTCCCGTGTTGAAGTCCACTAAACGGGGTTCAATGTTAGAGCGAAACTGAGCTTGGATCTCTTGCGCATTCCGCGCTTCTAGGCCCGCCACAGACACAATGTTACTTTGCATATCCAGCAAGGCATTATTGGTTTGACGGTCTTTCAATAAAATGGCTGAAGCCGATACCACAATTGAACACACTAAGCTCAATGCGATAACCACCCCCAGCGTTTTTTTAATGCTATCGTTATTACTTGCCATAGCGAGCTTCTCTCCGTTTGATGTTTCTCTCTACCACTAAATTGTCGAACAGAGGGGCAAACAAGTTTGCAAACAAGATAGCCAACATCATCCCTTCTGGATACGCCGGGTTCACCACACGGATCAGCACACACATGATCCCAATTAAGAGCCCATACGCCCACTTACCTTTGTTGGTAAAGGCGGCGGAAACCGGATCGGTGGCCATGAAGATCATCCCAAACGCAAAACCACCCAGCACAAGGTGCCAATGCCATGGCATGCTAAATAAGGGGTTGGTCGCAGAGCCAATCACGTTAAACAACGTCGACAAGGCAATCATCCCTATCATGACGCCCGCAATGATACGCCATGAGGCAATGCCCATGTACACAATCACGAGACCGCCTAAGATCAAGGCTAAGGTTGACACTTCCCCCATTGAGCCGGGGATATTGCCGATGAAAGCGTCCATCCAAGTGATGGTTTCACCGGTCACGGTGTGCACTAAGTTACCCGCACCGCCTTGAGCCCACTGGCTCAGTGCGGTCGCACCCGAATAGCCATCGGCAGCGGTCCATACGGTATCGCCTGAGATTTGTGCCGGATAAGCAAAGAACAAAAAAGCCCGCCCCGCCAGCGCAGGGTTAAGGAAGTTTCGCCCCGTCCCACCGAAAATCTCTTTGGCCACAACCACACCAAAGGTGATCCCTAATGCCGCCTGCCAAAGTGGCAAGGTCGGCGGAACAATCAGTGCAAACAAAATGGAGGTCACGAAGAACCCTTCGTTCACTTCATGCTTACGCACCATACAGAAAAGGACTTCCCAAAAGCCCCCCACCAGAAAGACCACGGCATAAATGGGTAGGAAGTACGTGGCGCCTAACAGCATCTTCGTCCCCCACCCTGCGCTGGCAATATTGCCCCCCACACTCTCGGTGAGCCAATAATGCCAGTTGCCCGCGATGGTGGTGGCCAAATCAATCTGACCGGATATCGCCATCTGTTGAAGGGCTAAGATGGCTTGTCCCCCCGCGTTGTACATCCCCCAAAACATGGCAGGAAACACGGCGAACCACACCATGATCATGATACGTTTTAAATCCACGCTATCACGAACGTGTGAGCTCTTCTTGGTTACGGTCCCCGGCGTATAAAACAGTGTGGCCGCGGCTTCGTATAACGCAAACCACTTCTCATGTTTTCCACCCGGTTCAAAATGAGGCTCGATGTCTTCAAGAAACTTCTTAAGGCCCATGACAATTACCCTTCCTTCTCAATCTTGTCGAGACAATCACGAAGCAGTGCTCCGTACTCATATTTGCCCGGACATACAAAGGTACATAGCGCGAGATCTTCTTCGTCTAACTCAAGAGCGCCTAAACGCTGAGCACTGTCCGTATCCCCCGCACACAAATCACGCAGCAGCAAGGTCGGTTCCATATCAAGCGGCATCACTTTTTCATAGTTGCCAATCGGAACCATCGCGCGATCGCTACCGTTGGTGGTGGTGGTCATGTTGAATAATTGACCTTTAAAGAGGTGCCCAAGGAAAGAGCGCGTCACTGAAAAGCGATGCTTACCGGGCGTGGCCCAGCCAAGGAACTCTTTTTCACGACCTTCACGTAACACCGACACTTGAAGATGATAACGACCTAAATACGCATGAGGCCCAGAGGCGTGCACGCCAGAGAGCACCGAGCCTGAAATCACGCGGACTTCACCCGGCATTAGCTCATTATTGGTCAATTCCTCTAAGCTTGCGCCCATGAGGGTACGCACGAGTCGAGGACGATTCACCAC
>NZ_FUXB01000030.1 GCF_900167345.1 Vibrio cincinnatiensis DSM 19608
CCAGCACCAACGGTACGGCCACCTTCACGAATAGCGAAACGTAGACCTTCATCCATTGCGATTGGAGCAATGAGCTCTACAACCATTTGGATGTTGTCGCCTGGCATTACCATTTCTACGCCTGCTGGTAACTCGATGTTACCCGTTACGTCTGTTGTACGGAAGTAGAACTGTGGACGGTAACCTTTGAAGAATGGGGTATGACGACCACCTTCATCTTTAGACAGCACGTAAACTTCTGATTCAAATTTAGTGTGTGGAGTGATTGAACCTGGTTTCGCCAATACTTGACCACGTTCTACGTCATCACGCTTAGTACCACGTAGTAGTGCACCAACGTTCTCACCTGCACGACCTTCGTCAAGCAGCTTACGGAACATCTCTACACCTGTACAAGTCGTCGTCGTTGTATCTTTGATACCAACGATGGCAACTTCGTCACCTACACGTAGAATACCACGCTCGATACGACCCGTTACTACTGTACCACGACCTTGAATTGAGAATACGTCTTCGATTGGCATTAGGAATGCTTGGTCTACTGCACGCTCTGGCTCTGGAATGTATGAATCTAGCGCTTCTGCTAGTTCTACAATCTTCGCTTCCCACTGCTCTTCACCGTTCAATGCACCTAGTGCTGAACCTTGAATCACAGGTAAGTCATCACCTGGGAAGTCGTATTCAGAAAGAAGTTCACGAACTTCCATTTCTACTAGTTCTAGTAGCTCTTCATCATCAACCATGTCACATTTGTTCATGAATACGATGATGTAAGGGATACCAACCTGACGGCCTAGTAGGATGTGCTCACGAGTTTGTGGCATTGGGCCATCTGTCGCCGCTACCACTAGGATACCACCGTCCATTTGCGCAGCACCGGTGATCATGTTTTTAACATAGTCAGCGTGTCCTGGGCAGTCTACGTGTGCGTAGTGACGAGTTGGAGTTTGGTATTCTACGTGTGAAGTAGAAATAGTAATACCGCGCTCACGCTCTTCTGGAGCATTGTCGATTGACGCGAAGTCTTTAGCTTCACCGCCGTATACTTTTGCAAGTACAGTACAGATAGCTGCGGTTAGAGTGGTTTTACCGTGGTCAACGTGGCCGATAGTACCAACGTTTACGTGCGGTTTCGTACGTTCAAATTTTGCTTTAGACATGGGTTGTCCCTCTAGGTACGGATTTAGGTGGCTCTATTAATGACCACGCAACCAAAAAAGTTCAGTAGTAAAGTATATATCAAAAGGAAAACTTTGCTTAGAGCTGGTGCTGATAGGCAGACTCGAACTGCCGACCTCATCCTTACCAAGGATGCGCTCTACCACCTGAGCTATATCAGCACTCTAAAATGAGTGGAGCGGGCAGCGGGAATCGAACCCGCATCATCAGCTTGGAAGGCTGAGGTAATAGCCATTATACGATGCCCGCAACACGTAACTCTGTGAGCTATTTCCTTAAGAATATGGTGGAGGGGGACGGATTCGAACCATCGAAGGCGGAGCCGGCAGATTTACAGTCTGCTCCCTTTAGCCACTCGGGAACCCCTCCAAGTTTTCTATTTTCTTTGTTATCAGAAAATGGTGCCGACTACCGGAATCGAACTGGTGACCTACTGATTACAAGTCAGTTGCTCTACCTACTGAGCTAAGTCGGCATAAGTGGGGCGCATTCTATTGAATGATCATTCACCTTGCAACCCTAATCTGTAAAAAAATTTAATTTTTATCAGGTTTTTGTTTATTCGCTGTTTTTTTAGACATTTTTGGGTTTAATCGCTAATTCTGATGCGTTTCTCGTTTGCAAGAAGGGCTGCATATTGTATGTTCCCCCATTATTCTAATAATACGATTGAACATTTATGAGTCCGTATCTGTCTTTTGCTCGTCACCAGTGGGCTGAGCTGCGTAACTCAGTGCCAATGACACTGTCAGAAAGTGATCTGCAAGAATTGCAAGGCCTAAATGAGAGCCTAACCATGAAAGAAGCGGTAGAGATTTATCTCCCGCTAGCAAGGTTGTTAAATCTCTATGTCGCGGCAAGGCAAAGCCGTAATACCGTACTCAATCAGTTTTTAGGTAATGTAGAAAAAGCACCACCTTTTGTTATTGGAATCTCAGGAAGTGTCGCGGTTGGGAAAAGTACGACCGCCCGCTTACTACGCGCTTTACTGTCTCGTTGGGAGAACCACCCTAAAGTTGAATTGATTACGACAGATGGATTTTTATACCCGAACAAAGTTCTTAATGAACGAAATATCATGCATAAAAAGGGCTTTCCTGAATCTTATGATATTCGACGATTAGTCCAGTTTGTCTCCGATGTAAAAGCGGGGCTTCCACACGTTGTCGCTCCAGTATACTCTCATTTAACTTATGACATTACTGAACAAGAAAAAGTGGTTCATAGGCCTGATGTTCTGATTATTGAAGGACTCAATGTTCTACAAAGTGGTATGGATTATCCTCATGATCCCCACCGAGTATTTATTTCAGATTTCTTGGATTTTTCTATTTATGTCGATGCAGACGCTGAAATGATAGAGAAATGGTATGTCGAGCGTTTCATGAAGTTTCGGCACGGTGCATTCAAAAAACCAGGCTCCTACTTTAATCATTATACTCAGCTCAGTGAAGATGAAGCGATAGCTAAGGCTAAGCATATTTGGCATTCCATCAATGGAAAGAACTTGCAAGAAAATATATTACCGACGAAAGAACGAGCTCAACTTATCTTAAGAAAAGGGCTGAATCACAGCGTAGAGAAGGTGTTGCTACGCAAATAGCCTGCTAGTAATGGTTAGCTGTTTGTGTAGCAAAAGTTGGGTTGAGCAATTAATCGTGTTTACGCAGAGAGATCTCTCCGCCAATGTAACTTTTTACTCCTTCACCCGTTTCTAACAATACGCCACCATGTTGATCGATGCCTCGTTCAACACCAAGAATTTCATTCGGCCCCATAATCAGGCGAACTTGACGGCCGATAAAATTATCCAAACGGTTCCAGCGCTCAACAAAATTTTGCATCCCCGTATATTCATATTGAATGAGAGCCTCATTAAGAGCTTTGATCAATCGAATCACTAACTGGTTACGGTCAATATGATCTTGTTTCATAACTTCAGATAAACTCGCCCATGGTTGATCAATATCTTGATCTTTATCTTTATCTTGCATAGCAAGGTTCATTCCAATACCTATGACAAGATTGGCTGCCCCTCCTGCTTGAGCAGACATCTCGACCAAAATTCCTGCGAGCTTTCGATCATTAAAATAAAGATCATTCGGCCATTTTAGTTTAACCCCGATAATCCCCATCTCTTCAAGAGCTTCAACCAGTGAGACTCCAACAACCAAGCTGAGTCCCATCGCGGCAGCAATTCCAGCTTCTAGGCGCCAATACATAGAAAAATAAAGATTAGAGCCAAAAGGAGAAACCCAATGTCGACCTCTCCTCCCTCTCCCACTTTTCTGATATTCAGCAAGACATACCGAGCCAGAGGCTAGTTGCCCCATTCGATCTAACAGGTACTGATTTGTCGAACCAATAACAGGATGCAACTCAATAGGATTGCTAACTTGAGATTGAATCACTTCCTCATTGAGCATAGTAAAAGGAGCCGCAAGTTGATAACCTTTACCTTGCACTCGGAAAATATCGACGCCCCACTCTTGTAACCCTTGAATATGCTTGCTGATTGCAGCTCGTGACATGCCTAGCTGTTCACCAAGAGACTCTCCTGAATGAAAAGCCCCATCTGCTAATCGACTCAACAGGCTCAGCTTAACACTGTGCTCTCTCATTTTTCATTTCCTAACAATAATGTAGTCAACTTCACTTCATCCGCCGCCCCCATAAAGCGAACTTCATGTTCCAGCTCAATTCCAAACATGTTGAAAATGTCATGACGAATTTTGCCTGCTAACTGAATGATATCCTCAGCGGTTGCCCTTCCCATATTAACGATAACCAAAGCTTGTCGATCATGAACCTGAGCATCACCTATTCGATAACCTTTCAGCCCTGCATGATCAATCAGCCACCCTGCCGCCACCTTCATTCCATCATCGGTGGGATATGCAGATATGCTGGGGAACTGACTTTTCAATTGATGGAAATGTTCTAGGCTGATCACCGGATTTTTAAAAAAACTCCCCGCATTACCAGCTAATTTAGGATCTGGAAGTTTTTCTTTTCTAATATTACAAACCGCATGATAAATATCAGAGGCAGAACAATCCGTAGGTAACGTTTGTAGAGGGCCATAAGACAGGGTCGGTACCCATGATTTAGAGAGCATTATCCCTACCGCAACAATGATGGCTTTATTGTAGAGGTTGTGTTTAAAAATAGAATCTCGATAACCAAATTGACACTCTGAGACGCTTAATCGTTTAATACTGAAACTCTCTAGACATAAGTAGTCGACGTACTGACAAACATCTTTAAATTCTACACCATAAGCACCGATATTTTGGATTGGTGCAGAACCTGCACACCCAGGAATCAACGCTAAGTTTTCTAACCCAGCTAGTTGGTGTTCAGTGCACCACTCAACAAGCTGAGGCCAATCCTCCCCACCAGCGACATGTAAAAAATGGTGATGACTATCTTCTGTGTGGTGAATGCCAGATAAACGATTGATGATCACTAGCCCTTGATAAGGCTCGGTAAAGAGTACATTACTCCCTCTGCCCAGCACTAATTTAGGTTCACTTTTTAACTCATCACTTCGATAAAGGTGGATGAGCTCATCGACTGAGTTAACAATAGCTAACCATTTGCATGATTCTTGGATATTAAAGGTATGGTAGGTTTGAAGATTTACGTTATGATGTAATTTCATGAGATTCTTTGCATAAATTAAACTGAGTCTATTCTACAATAGATACCCTTTGAAGATAGATACAAATGCCAACTCTTCATTTTGAACAAATTCAAGCCTTAAAGTTACCGTTAATTAAGCGCTTCTACAAACAACACTACCCAGCGGCTAAACCCAAAAGTGATGAATTAATTATCGCCGCTTACCAACAAGAACAGATAAAAGCTGTGGTTCGATTTCGCACGATTGCTGGCTCTCGACTCTTGACTGGTATGGCCGTTGCTAGTACCAATAGAGGGCAAGGGATAGGCTATCAACTATTGATCTATTGCAAAGAACATATAATGAAACACATGGACTATTGTTTTGCTTATCCACATCTGACATCCTTTTACGGTAAAGGAAACTTCCGTATTCTCAGCTTGGAGCAGCTTCCCGCAGAGTTACAACTCCTACTACAACGTTATCAGGCTAATGGAAAGGATCTCATTCCTATGCAATATATAGAGGGATTATATTAAGAAATCACCTCTTTTCTAGCCTTCAATTATACTATTTTGGTAAGATTCACTGCTCGCAATTTTGTACATACGTAAGGTAACACATCACTATGATGGCTCGTAAAAATACATTCGAACAACTGCCCGCTATTGCGCAAGATCCCGATAAGTTTAGTGTATTATTTTCAGCTAAAGAGTTCAGAGCTCATCTTATTGACTCCATTCGTCAAGCAAGTAAACGTATCTATATTGTTGCATTGTACCTAGAAGATGATGAAGCTGGGCGAGAAATTCTCACCGAACTTTACGAAGCAAAACAACGTAACCCAGGGCTAGAAATCACCATTTGTGTCGATTGGCACAGAGCTCAGCGAGGGCTCATTGGATCAGAAGCATCTGCTGGTAATGCTGCGCTCTACTGTTCTTTGAAAAAAAGTTATCCCCACTGTATCCCTATCTATGGTATTCCAGTCCGAGGTAAAGAAATCTTCGGAGTTCTTCACCTAAAGGGATTTATCATCGATGATCAAGTGATTTATAGTGGGGCAAGCATTAATAACGTCTATTTGCATTATAAAACTCGCTATCGTTTTGATCGCTACCATACGCTAGAGAACAAAGCACTAGCTGACAGTATGGTTGCATTCATTCAGCGAGAAATGCTCGAACATCCAGCGGTCAACGATCTTGCCTGCGACAACAAACCAAAGACAAGAGATATAAAAGTCGATATTCGACAATTTCGCGCAGCATTAGCTCAAGCTAGCTACCTCTTTGAACCTGAGGCAGTAACTTCAAGTCAAGTAGCGATCACGCCATTGGTTGGAATTGGTAAACGTCGAAATCACTTAAATCAGACGATCGTTGATCTCATAGCTCAAGCAACTGAAGAAATTTTCATTTGCACACCTTACTTTAATTTTCCTAAATCCGTAGCAAAAGAAGTAAAAAAAGCACTAAAACGCGGAGTCAAGGTACACATTGTGGTCGGTGATAAAACAGCAAATGATTTTTATATCCCACCTCAAGAAACATTTAAAACTATCGGTGGACTTCCCTACCTATACGAACTGAACTTACGAAGATTTGCCAAAATTAATGAAGCCAATATAGCTAGTCGAAAACTTTCTATTCATTTATGGAAAGATGGTGATAATAGCTTCCACCTTAAAGGTATTTGGGTTGATAAACGGTATATGCTAATTACAGGAAATAACCTAAACCCTAGAGCTTGGAAACTGGATCTAGAAAATGCCATTTTAGTTAAAGATAAATATCAACACCTCACGAATAAATTTGAAAAAGAAATAGAGAATATACTTCAGCATACCCAACTCATTTGTACTTATAAACAAATAGAAAAACTAGATAGCTACCCAGATAACGTTCAAAATTTGATCAGAAAAGTCACTCGTGTTAAAGCCGATAGAGTACTTAAACAAATTCTTTAGGTTTTTCTTAGGAAATGAACTGAACATCCGTCTATCTAAAGTAGATGTAGCCATCCCCAAAACAGTGGTCACTGAATAGCCACTGACTTGATAGGCAGACTTCAGTGTGGACGTCGATTCAGAGTCGTGGATAACATCATTGGGCTTGAGTATGCCGAGAAGTGATCAAACTTCTTCTTCCCTGCTCACCCAAGCAGGCTTCTATTGAATCAGTATGAATAGGATTCAGGCAAGACTCTCTGACAAACCAAGGCTTTATACCAATCTAAGAAAAAACATGATCTAATTGATGGCATTCAACGATAGAACTTATTCACTATGAACAGCCTCAATAATCTCGACTTTAAAAAGCTCGCAAGCCAGCAGAAATCTATTCAGATGAAAATGAGACTACTGGCCCTTGCTCATTTCAAAGATGGACACGCTAGCACCCAAATCGCCAAGTTTCTTAAGGTCAGCCGAACCAGTGTTAATCAGTGGGTTCACACTTTTCTTGAGGAAGGATTAGAAGGGCTGAAGGAAAAACCAAGAACAGGACGACCACCATTCTTAACTTCCAAGCAAAGAGAGCAATTGGGCCAGCACTCCCCCTGATTCTATCTATTACCTGCTCAAGCACATGGGTTTCTCTTGGATAACTTCTCGCTCCAAGCCCCCTCATCAGTCCCAGCAAATCCAAGACGATTTTAAAAAAATTTAAAATTGAAACGATCCTTAAGATCCCAGGACATATTGCTTTAGAGCGTGTTGATGTCTGGTTTCAGGATGAAGCCAGATTTGGGCAACAAAATACAACAACACGGTTATGGGCAGAGAAAGGAACACGTCCCAGAGCCGTGAAGCAACAACAATTTGAATATGCGTATCTGTTTGGTTCTGTCTGTCCCGCGAGAGGGATTGGCGAGGCAATGGTCGTTACTTGGGTGGTTAACAAGGACATTATGGGTTGAGTATCTTAGGCAGCTCTCCGCAGTGACCGAAAAAGGTCGTCACGCAATGGTCATTATGGATGGTGCAGGCTGGCACACAGAAGAGATAGCCAATGACTTTCAGAACCTCAGTGTCATCAAACTCCGCCCTATTCCCCAGAGTTGAATCCAATAGAACAAGTATGGAGTTGGTTAAGACAACGCTATCGAGCCAATCCGTCTTTTGCGGATCACGAAGACATTGTCTCCAAAGTATGTAGGGCTTGGAATAGTTTTTTGAAATGCTCGACCAGAGTCAGACAGATGTGTTCGAGAAGATGGATAGAGCTGACCCGTTAATTTTCCAGATTGGTATAATCCAGTGGAGAATTTTTCCCTCAGACAGCAAAAAATCCCTAGTATCGCTACTAGGGATTCATGTCAGTGGCGGAGCGGACGGGACTCGAACCCG
>NZ_FUXB01000007.1 GCF_900167345.1 Vibrio cincinnatiensis DSM 19608
CGATGGTAGTGTGGGGTTTCCCCATGTGAGAGTAGGACATCGCCAGGTTTATTTACCAAGCCCTTGCAGTTTATGCAGGGGCTTTTTACTTATATTCCTCAAGAAAATTAAGAAAATCTAGATTTTGATTACCCTATCTGTCTGTACCTTCCAAAAATATCCCATGCGTTGTACATAATTAAAATTTTATATGGATACATAAAAGGGCTACCTTTGGGTAGCCCTTATGATTCTTCATTTTAAAAAGCGGGGTATACTTGCTTCATAAGTGGCGATTTTACTTTCATGCTGCAGTGTTAAGCCAATATTATCTAGACCGTTTAGCAAGCAATGGCGACGAAATTCATCTATTTCAAATTGATAGGTTTTGCCGTTTGCATTAACGTTCAATGATTCAAGATCAACGGTAATTTGTGCTCCTTCATGTGTTTGTACAAACAGAAAAAGTTCATCAACTTCTTGGTCTGTTAAACGAACGGGAACCATCTGGTTGTTGATTGAGTTACCATAGAAGATGTCGGCAAAGCTTGGTGCGATCATGACCTTAATTCCATAGTCAGCGAGAGCCCATGGCGCATGTTCGCGTGAAGAGCCGCACCCAAAGTTTTCACGAGCAAGCAAAATACTTGCTCCTTGGTAACGAGGTTTATTCATCACAAAATCTGGGTTAGGTTGCTGACCTTCATCATCTAAAAATCGCCAATCATGGAAAAGGTGTTTACCAAATCCTATGCGATTTACTTTTTGTAAAAACTGTTTTGGTATGATGGCATCTGTATCGACATTCGCAGCATCAAGAGGTACGACTAAGCCTGTATGAGTTTGGAAACCTGACATATTTCTTTCCTCTTAAATTAGTTGAATTGACGAATATCGACAAAATGCCCAGCTATGGCGGCAGCAGCGGCCATGGCTGGACTCACCAAGTGAGTTCGACCCGCTCGACCTTGTCTTCCTTCAAAGTTTCGGTTTGATGTGGATGCGCAGCGTTCACCTGGGCCTAATCGGTCATTATTCATCGCTAAGCACATTGAGCAACCGGGTAAGCGCCATTCAAAACCGGCATCAATGAAAATTTGATCTAATCCTTCGGCTTCTGCTTGGGCTTTTACTTGTTCAGAACCCGGTACGATCAGAGCTTGCACGTGGGGCGCTACTTTTCTGCCTTTGGCTACTGCTGCAGCTGCGCGGATATCCTCGATTCGGGAGTTAGTACAAGAGCCAACAAAGACTTTGTCCACTTGATAATCAGACAAGGATTTTCCTGCTTCTAGGCCCATATAGGCCAGTGCCTTTTCTGCAGATGCTTTCTCAACGGGATCGCTAAAGCTATCAGGTGAAGGGATTTTTTCATCAACCGCAATAACTTGCCCAGGGTTAGTGCCCCAAGTTACTTGAGGCTTGATCTCTGTAGCATCAAGAGTGACAACTGCATCATATTCAGCGTTTGGATCGGTGACGAGAGTTTTCCAATAGGCCACAGCGGCTTCAAAATCATCGCCTTGAGGAGCAAATTTGCGTCCTTTAATATAATTAAAGGTGGTTTCATCTGGTGCGATCAGGCCGGCTTTCGCACCAAGTTCAATTGCCATATTACAGACGGTCATTCGACCTTCCATGGAGAGATCTTTGATCGCTTCACCACAAAATTCAACAACATAGCCTGTACCACCTGCTGCAGTCGTTTTACCTATGATGGCCAACACGATATCTTTAGCGGTAATACCAGGGGAAACTTTGCCTTTGACTTCAATTTTCATGGTTTTAGCGCGAGCTTGCTTCAGTGTTTGGGTTGCTAGCACATGTTCAACTTCTGAAGTACCAATACCAAACGCAAGTGAGCCAAATGCTCCGTGTGTTGCGGTATGAGAGTCACCACAAACAATCGTCATTCCTGGTAGAGTAATACCGAGCTCTGGTCCCATGACATGAACAATACCTTGATATTTATGGTTTAAATCATAAAGGGTGACTCCAAATTCTGCACAGTTTTTGGCGAGTGTTTCCATTTGGATTCGTGCCATTTCACCAGAGGCATTGATATCTTTGGTAGTGGTTGATACGTTGTGATCCATTGTGGCGAACGTTTTCTCCACTTGGCGAACTTTCCGTCCTTTTTCTCGTAAACCATCAAAGGCTTGAGGAGAGGTGACTTCATGGACTAGGTGACGATCAATATACAGAATCGGGTTTTCACCTGCTGCGGCAACGACCACATGAGCGTCATAAATTTTTTCGTATAAGGTTTTTGCTTTTGACATTGCTTCTTCCTTGAGCTCAATGAGCCAATTGGAGCCGATCATTGTCGGCTCTAAAAACTATGAGTTTAGAATATATTGTGCGATAACATCGCCCATTTCAGAGGTTGATAGTGCAGGCTTTCCACTAGTGAGATCGCCTGTCAATTGCCCAGCTTCAAGCGCTTGGCTAACGGCTTTTTCAATTGATTGTGCGGCTTGTTCTTCACCTAAACTATAACGTAGCATAAGCGCTGCCGAGAGAATTTGTGCGACAGGATTTGCGATGTTTTTTCCTGCTATGTCGGGGGCACTGCCACCTGCTGGTTCATATAATCCAAATTTGCTTTCGTTGATGCTAGCAGAAGGTAACATGCCCATTGAACCGGTGATCATCGCACACTCATCGGAGAGAATATCACCGAAGATATTGGAGCAAAGCATGACATCAAATTGAGCAGGATCTTTGATTAATTGCATCGTTGCATTATCGATATACATATGTGATAGCTCGATATCTGGATATTCGTTGCTTATTTCTGTTACGACTTCGCGCCATAAAATCGAACTTTGCAATACGTTAGCTTTATCGATAGAGCAGACTTTTTGGCGACGTAAGCGAGCCGATTCAAAGGCGATACGAGCGATTCGTTCGATTTCAAAGCGGTGATAGACTTCAGTATCAAAGGCTTTTTCATTCGCCCCTTCTCCTTCGCGCCCTTTGGGTTGGCCGAAATAAATTCCCCCCGTTAATTCGCGCACAACGACAATATCAAAACCTCGAGCAGAAATATCCGCACGTAGTGGTGAAAAAGCTTCTAATCCACGATGAATTTTTGCAGGGCGCAAATTACAAAATAGTTGGAAATGTTTACGTAATGGCAGTAGAGCGCCACGCTCAGGTTGATCATTCGGTGGTAAATGTTCCCACTTCGGTCCACCAACAGAGCCAAATAAAACCGCATCGGCTTGTTCGCAAGCCTGCAAAGTTGAATCTGGAAGTGGACAACCATGATTATCGATGGCGATGCCACCTACATCATGTTCTTCACGTGTAAAGGTTAATGCATATTTCTGTTCAATCGCATCCAGCACTTTATGAGCTTGCTGCATGACTTCTGGGCCAATGCCATCACCGGGTAAAACGGCGATCCGGTAATTTTTACTCGTCATAGTCGTCCTTCTCTTATTTCTTATTTCTTATTTCAATTGTGTTTGCTAACGCTAAATTTTATACGGTAGCGATTTTTTTATTCTGCTTTATCTCGGCAATTTGATCAGCTCGATGAATACTGTTAATGACATGAAGTAAAGCTTGCCCTGATGCTTCAACTATATCAGTCGAAACACCCGTACCATGATATTTTCGGCCTTTATAGTTAGCGATAATATCCGCTTGGCCTAATCCATCTTCACCTTCTCCTTTTGCGGTGAGGTCAAATTTATCCAAAACGATGTTATAACCCGTGACACGATAAATACATTGGTAAAGAGCGTCGACAGGACCATTTCCTACGGCGGCCTCGCATTTCTCTTCCTCACCACATTGCAGCTTAATGGTTGTGGTTGCCATGATGCTACCTGACTGTACGCTAAGGTAGTTTAACTTATAAAAATCATCTTCTTCACGTAGATTTGAGAAGTGCATTAATGCTTCTAGATCATAATCAAAGACTTGACCTTTACGATCAGCCAGCTTTAGAAAATCTTCATATAGCGCATCAAGATTATATTCATTTTCGTTATAACCCATTGAATCCATATGGCTCTTAACAGCAGCTCGGCCGCTGCGACTGGTTAAGTTGAGTGCCTGGTTTTTTAGGCCAATCGATTCTGGCGTGATGATTTCATAAGTGTTTTTATTCTTTAATACGCCGTCTTGATGAATCCCCGATGAGTGGCTAAAGGCATTTGATCCAACAATGGCTTTATTACTTTGAATGGGCATGTTGCACAGTTGGCTGACCAACTTACTGGTTCGGCTGATCTCTTGATGCCGGATGTTGGTTTGAACACCCAATAGGTCTTGGCGAGTTTTTAAGATCATGGCCACTTCTTCTAGAGCGCAGTTACCAGCACGTTCACCAATGCCATTAATGGTCCCTTCTACCTGGCGTGCCCCTGCTTGAATCGCTGCGATGGAGTTAGCGACCGACATCCCCAAATCATCATGACAGTGGACTGAAATGATGGCTTTATCAATATTAGGCACTCGGTTAAACAGGGTTTGGATGATGCCACCAAATTCACTTGGGACGGTATAACCAACGGTATCAGGAATATTAATGGTGGAGGCTCCGGCATTAATTGCGGCTTCAACCATCCGGCATAAGTTATCAATGGGTGTTCTTCCTGCATCTTCACAAGAGAACTCAACATCATCGGTATAGTTACGAGCATGCTTAACAGCGTGAATGGCCATCTCTACAACATCGTCATAGCTGCGGCGTAGCTTATCTTGAACGTGGATGGTAGAGGTTGAGATAAAGGTGTGAATCCGAAACGCCTCTGCCACTTTTAATGCTTCTGCTGCGGCATCGATGTCTTTCTCTACCGCTCGAGAAAGGGCACAAATTCGGCTGTTTTTAATATGTTTAGCAATCGTTTGAACGGATTCAAAATCCCCGGGAGAGGAAACGGGAAAACCGGCTTCAATCACATCGATTCCTAGTCGTTCAAGAGCATAGGCGATTTGTAGTTTTTCTCTCACCGTAAGGCTAGCAGACAATGCCTGTTCACCATCACGTAATGTTGTATCGAATATAATAACTTGATCGCTCATATTAGCTCCCTGATTTCGACAGTTAATCGTTTACTTCCTGAATATACTTATAAAAAAACCCGCATCTCGATGCGGGTTCTATGTAAACTTGTGTGTTATTTTTCTTCCACAATCTACCCGCGCGAATGGTTCACGATAAGGAGTAGGCCCAGCAGGAGAGAAAAACGTGATGTCATCAGTAACATTCCACACTATTAAGTTAACAAATTAGTACCGCACTCAACCTGACACGTCAACCATTAAGTTGATTTTTTATTCATATTGGATTTGTTTTTCTGGAAAGCAAGAAACTTATTTCTTATCTGATAGATACATAAAGGTTTATATAAAATGATAATGATTATCTATCTATTTGATTAATAATGGATTGCTTAAATTCATAGATTCACAAAGAAACAGTCACAGATCTGTCATCTCTCTTACTTATGTTGAAGGGGTTGAACCCAAGCAAGGAGAGGGGATGCATGCGTGCCATTGAACCGATTGCTAAGTTAGATTTAGCTTTTTCTGTTTTTTGTTTACACCATAAGTTTAATCAACCTATCGCCAGAGTCAGCAAAGCGATATCTCATACTGGCGATGGGCATCTATATCTACTGTTTGGGCTGCTTGCTTGGGTAGGTGATAGCCTAAATGGCGTAACTTTTTTAATCACAGGAGTGATTGCATTTGCAATCGAGTTACCTCTGTATTGGGGGCTTAAAAATAGTTTTCAGCGCCGTCGACCAGAAGAGTTCTCACCACTATTAACTGCATTTATCACCCCATCTGACCGATATAGTTTACCTTCAGGGCATACGGCTGCCGCTTTTTTGATGGCCTTCGTGATTGGCCATTTTTATCCCCCGTTGTCTTTTCTGGCTTTATTATGGGCCGGTTTTATTGGTACCGCTCGAATCTTACTTGGTGTGCATTTTCTCACGGATGTCATTATTGGTGCGTTACTAGGCACCAGTTGCGCCATGTTAGCGCTCTTTTTTATGGAGGGAGGGATATGAGAATTCTATATGGCGTTCAAGGGACAGGAAATGGTCATATTACTCGAGCCAGAGCAATGAGTCAGGCATTTTCACAACGTAATATTCCGGTCGATTTTTTGTTTTCTGGAAGAGAGAAAACCGATTATTTTTCTATGGAGTGTTTTGGTGATTTTCATGTTCGGCGCGGGTTAAGTTTTGTTACTGAGCGGGGGGAAGTGCATTATTTGAAAACCGTAATGCAAACTAATCTTTGGGCTTTTTTTCAGGAAGTGAGGGGATTAGACCTTACGGGGTACGATTTGGTTATTAATGATTTTGAACCTGTTAGTGCGTGGGCGGCGCGGCACCAAGGAGTACCTTGTATCAGTTTAAGTCATCAAAATGCATTTCGTTATTCAGTACCGCTTAAAGGGGCAACTTGGCTTGATAAAACGATTTTGCAGTACTTTGCCCCTGCTGATTATCATTTAGCTCTCCACTGGTATCATTTTAATCAATCGATTCTTCCTCCTATTGTTCAGACCCAATCCTCATCCGTGGGAAATGAACGTTTCATCTTAGTGTATCTTCCTTTTGAAGAAATAAGGCAAGTTTGTGATTTGCTAACTCGTTTTTCTCATCATCAATTTGTTTTCTATCACCCTCAGGTGGTAAAAGAACAAATGGTCGAAAATATTGAGTTGAAGCCTTTATGTCATCGTTCTTTCCAGCATCATTTACATCGTTGTAGTGGCGTGATTGCCAATGGAGGCTTTGAACTGCCTTCTGAAGCTTTATCGCTCGGTAAAAAGTTACTACTAAAGCCTCTTTTTGGTCAGTTTGAGCAGCAGAGTAATGTTGCCACACTAGAGCTATTAGGATTAGCCAGTAGTATGGATTTCTTAGATGCCTCTGCGATAAGTCGATGGCTTAATGAATACTATGCTGAACGAGTGAATTATCCGGATGTTGCTAGTGCTGTGGCAGACTGGGTGATCAAGGGCGAATGGAACGACCATTCTGAGCTATGTAACCTATTATGGCAGCAAGTTGACTTTCCTAGTTACGCTGTCATTAATTAGCTGAAAAATATATTATCCACCCACTCTTATCTTTGTTGTGAATATTAGGTTTTGCCTATACGCGCATTCATTTGTCTCGTCAATGTTTTGTAAAAACCGCTATAAAAATATTTTTTATCTTTTTTTATAAAAAGCCAATATTTTGAAATATATTGGTTTTTTTTATAATTGGGTAAAATTTACTGACTTTTTATCAATCGTGTTGATATTCAATGAATGAATGGTTGATAGTACAACTCAGCCAGAAACCATCTGGATAATAAATAATTCAGTTTTCTCTTCGTTACTCTGATTTGAACCTATCACCAGTGGCGAATTGAACAATAAAAAAAGAGGCGTACTTAATGCTTAACAATAAAAAAGATCCGATAAGCGCGATTGCAAGCTATCGTATGGAAAGCACTTTACGAAGTGTCGATTTGAACCTGCTCACCGTGTTTGATGCGGTAATGCAAGAGCAAAATATTACTCGAGCTGCTCATAATTTGGGTATGTCTCAACCCGCCGTTAGTAATGCGGTTGCTCGGCTAAAAGTCATGTTTAATGATGAGCTTTTTATGCGCCAAGGTCGTGGTATTCAGCCGACTCAGCGTGCTCGTCAATTGTTCGGCCCAATTCGCCAAGCTTTGCAATTAATTCGTAACGAGCTACCCAGTTCAGTGTTTTCTCCTGAAAGTTCAACACGTTTATTTAAATTGGCGATTTGTAGCCCTTGTGATATTCGGTTTGCACCAAAAATTATGGCAAGCATTCATGAACAGGCCCCTCATGTGCAATTGCATTTAGATGCAGAGTTTGATCGAAAATTAGCTGAACGTATGCGTTATCAGGAAATTGATTTCGTGATTGATTATGCTCGGTTTGATGAACAAGGTTTTTCTAGTACTGAAATTTTCCAAGATGAGCTGGTGGTCGTGGCTGCGAAGTCACACCCGAGAATTCAAGGTGAAATCACTCGTGAAGTTTTAGCCAATGAGCAACATGCTAAATTATCGAAAGTTCATGGGCAACGCAGCTTCTCTGAGCAAGCGTACCGCGATCTTGATTGTCATCCGAGCTATGAAGGTACCAGTTTAAGCAATGTACTTTATGTGGTCGGGCAGTCTGAATTAGTGACCATTGCTCCTCGTTGGATGGTTGAACATGCGGCGAATAAAGAGCAGTTACAAATTCTGGCCTTCCCATTTGAAAATGCCTGCATTAATGGCTACCTAAGCTGGCATGAATCTAGCGAGAAAGATAAGGGCCACATTTGGTTGCGAGATCAACTGATGGTGACTTGTGGCGAAGTCGTTGCTCTGAAGTAACACTTATTCGTACTTTACTTTGACCTTAGGTTAGGGAAAGTTCTGACCTAAGGTTTTTTTATTTTTGTCGCACTGAGATTTTGTAAAAGTTTGATACGGGTCAGTTGTCTTTTGACATCTTGAATGTACACTTGTGCGCTCAAAATACAGCTTACAAGTGTAAGCCACAGGTAAGAGAAATGGTCAATTTAGATTTTCATATTGTCAAATGCATTAAAGAGCAAGTCTCTCTTGGCGGAAATCGCATAGCGTTACGACATAAAGTAGATAACGAGTGGCAAGGGATCAGTTGGCATGAATTTGGCCAGCAAATTGATCTGGTCTCTTTAGCCCTATTATCGTTTGGACTGGGCATTCAAGATAAAATTGGCATTTTTTCCTCTAACATGCCGAAATGGACGATTGCTGATTTTGCGGCGTTACAAGCCAGATTAGTCACGGTGCCTATTTACCCCACCAATACACCAGATCAATCGGCTTATATTTTACAAAATGCTGATGTAAAAATTCTGTTTGTGGGGGATCAACCACAATATGATGCGGCATTGTCGATTTTTGAACAGTGTGAACAACTGCAATTGATTGTGGTTATGAATGATCAGGTTGATCTGAAAGGGTTTGTGCACGCCTTCTCTTGGGATGATTTTATTGCACAAGGCTCCGCTCTCCAAGAAGCAGAGTTAACTGCGCGTTTGGCGGCTGCAAATTATGATGATCTTTATACCTTGATTTACACCTCGGGTACGACAGGGCAACCTAAAGGGGTCATGATCGATTATCGAAATATTGGCGCTCAATTGGAAGGGCATGATCAACGACTAAACCTGTCTAGTCAGGATATCTCTTTGTGCTTTTTGCCACTTTCCCATGTTTTTGAACGGGCTTGGACCTGCTATGTTCTCTATAAAGGGGCCACCAATTGTTATTTGCAAGAGGTTGGGTTAGTTCGAGAAGCATTGTCAGAAATCCGCCCAACGGTGATGTGTGCGGTGCCGCGTTTTTATGAAAAAATCTTCTCTGCCATACATGAAAAAGTAGCGAAAGCCCCATTTCATCGTAAAGCTTTGTTTACTTGGGCGGTGAACATGGGAGCGAAGATGGCGTTATGCAAACAACAAAAACGTCAGCCATCGTTTTTGTTGCAGCACAGCTATGGTTTGGCAGATAAATTAGTTTTATCGAAACTGCGTGGATTACTTGGCGGCCGAATTCACTTTATGCCTTGTGGTGGTGCTAAATTAGATGAAACGATTGGACGCTTTTTCCATGCGATTGGCATTAACGTCAAGCTTGGGTATGGCATGACCGAAACGACCGCTACGATCTCTTGTTGGGATGATCATGTTTTTAACCCTGATTCCATTGGGTTATCCATGCCGGGTGTTCAAGTGAAAATCGGCGCGAATAACGAAATTTTAGTGCGTGGACCTATGGTCATGCGTGGTTACTATAAAATGCCAGAAGAAACAGAGCAAAGCTTTGATGAACATGGATTTTTAAAAACCGGGGATGCTGGGCACATTGATGAACAGGGTAACCTATTTATCACGGATCGCATTAAAGAGTTAATGAAGACATCAGGCGGAAAATACATAGCGCCGCAAGTGGTAGAAGGGGCGATCGGTAAAGATCATTTTATCGAACAGATCGCCGTGATTGCCGATACTCGTAAATTTGTTTCAGCGCTGATCGTTCCTTGTTTTGATACGCTTGAATCGTATGCCAAAGAGTTGAATATCAAATATCATGATCGGATAGAATTACTAAAACATAGTCAAATCATTGAGTTATTTGAAAAACGAGTCAATGAACTTCAGAAAGGGTTAGCGAAGTTTGAGCAAGTGAAGAGATTTAAACTCTTGCCAAAAGCGTTTTCTATGGATGAAGGGGAGCTCACACCAACACAAAAGCTGCGCCGCAAAGTGATTAATGATCGATATCAGCAAGAAATCGATGAAATGTATCACGATAAACCCAAAGATTAACAGTTTTTCTATTCCATCGTTCAATGGTTAATGATTTCTCATTGCCTTGTTCGATGGTTTACTCTCTGAAAACCGATGCATTCCCCCCTTATACTCTTTTTGTCATAAAATATTTCTCTTTTTTTTCATAACTTAATTGTTTTTATCACTGGTTCTAAGTGTTTGTCTGGTATTGAATCCTCTCTATCGGTTTTTTTCCTTATATTGTTAAAAAATGTGCGGTTTGAGTGGTTAGACCGATGAAAAATAAAGGGGTAAAGTTGTTGCGTTACCTTGCACTGGTTATGACTGGTGCAGGACATAGCCGAAAGCGGAGTGTTTTCGAATTAGGCTACGAATAAGCCCTAGACTATGTAAGACCTAGCTCATCCACTGACCTTGTGGTGAGAAAAGGTAAGGAGAAAAAATGACAATGTTACCCAGTACAGAAATGTTATCGGGTGCAGAGATGGTGGTTCAATCTCTGATCGAAGAAGGCGTAGAACAGATTTTTGGCTATCCTGGTGGATCGGTTCTTGATATCTATGACGCTTTGCACGAAAAAACCGATAAAATTAAACATGTCCTCGTTCGTCACGAACAAGCCGCAACCCATATGGCCGATGGTTATGCCCGAGCGACAGGGAAACCTGGCGTTGTGTTGGTTTGCTCAGGCCCAGGCGCTACCAATACCGTGACTGGTATTGCTACGGCCTATATGGATTCCATTCCCATGATTGTGATTTCTGGTAACGTTGCTACTAATTTAATTGGTAATGATGCTTTTCAGGAATGCGATATTGTTGGAGTGTCTCGACCTATCGTCAAACATAGCTTTTTAGTGAAAGATGCTCAGGATATTCCTGAAACCATTAAAAAAGCTTTTTATATTGCCTCAACGGGGCGTCCTGGCCCGGTCGTTATCGACCTTCCTAAAGATGTGATGAACCCGCTGATAAAGTTTCCTTATCAGTACCCAGAAACGATTAAAATGCGCTCCTATAATCCCACCACTTCTGGGCATAAAGGGCAAATTAAGAAAGGGTTAAAAGCACTATTAGCAGCAAAAAAACCAGTGTTGTACATTGGTGGTGGTGCGATCATTTCACACGCGGATAAGCACATTCGCCAACTTGCGGAGGCATTAAATCTGCCTGTTGTGAGTACACTGATGGGGCTGGGAGCTTTCCCGGGCACGCATAAAAATTTCCTTGGTATGCTAGGAATGCATGGCGTCTATGAAGCTAATATGGCGATGCATAATGCTGATTTGATCTTTGGTGTTGGGGTTCGTTTTGATGATCGTACCACCAATAACCTAGAAAAATACTGTCCGAATGCCAAAGTGATGCAGATTGATATTGATCCCTCTTCGATCTCTAAGAATGTCAAAGTGGATTTACCCATTGTGGGTTCTGCTGATCAGGTGTTAGAAACCATGCTTAAGTTGCTCGAAGAGCAAGCTGAAGGAAATGATAGCCAAGCTTTAGAACTGTGGTGGAATGACATCCAAGGCTGGCGTGAGCGTCAATGCTTGAGTTATGAGAAATCGGCTGAGCGAATTAAGCCTCAGCAAGTCATTGAAACCTTATTTAAGTTAACTAAAGGTCAAGCTTATGTTGCTTCAGATGTAGGCCAACATCAGATGTTTGCTGCGCTCTATTATCCTTTTGATAAGCCTCGTCAGTGGATCAATTCAGGTGGCCTAGGCACGATGGGTTTTGGTTTACCTGCTGGAATGGGAGTGAAGTTTGCTTTACCTGATGAAGAAGTTGTAGTCGTGACAGGAGATGGCAGTATTCAAATGAATATTCAAGAGCTTTCTACGGCACTGCAATATGATATTCCGGTGAAAATTATTAACTTAAACAACCGTTTCTTAGGAATGGTGAAACAGTGGCAGGATATTATTTATCAAGGGCGTCACTCTAACTCTTATATGAGTTCTGTCCCTGATTTTGCTGCGATTGCTGAAGCTTATGGGCATGTGGGGATCCGAATTACGAAGCCCAGTGAATTAGAAGCAGGATTACAACGAGCTTTGGATATGAAAGACCGTTTGGTGTTTGTTGATATCAATGTTGATGAAACAGAGCATGTCTATCCGATGCAGATCAAAGGCGAGGGAATGGACAAAATGTGGCTAAGCAAAACGGAGAGAACTTAATATGAGATACATTATTTCATTATTACTAGAAAACCAGCCAGGTGCATTATCGCGTGTGGTGGGCTTGTTCTCTCAACGTGGCTATAACATTGAAACACTCAATGTTTCTCCGACGGACGATGAAACCTTGTCACGGTTAACGATCACTACCACTTCAGATGAAATGCAACTAGAACAGATCCAAAAACAGCTGCATAAGCTCATTGATGTGTTAAAAGTGCAGGAAGTCTCGGAATTTGAACATATTGAGCGAGAACTGATGCTGGTCAAAGTCAAAGCCAGTGGTTTTGCTCGAGCGGAAGTGAAACGGACCGCAGATATTTTTCGTGGGCAAATTGTGGATGTCACTTCGGCTCAATATACTGTTCAGTTAACGGGGACCAGTGATAAATTGGATGCTTTTATTGATGCTATTTCTGAAATTACAGATGTGATTGAAGTCGCTCGAAGCGGTGTGGTTGGAATGACGCGAGGAGAGCGAGCCTTACGCGGCTAATCACGGTTATTTCCTCTTATCCATAAATAAAAAACCAGCCCATAATAGCGGCTGGTTTTTTGTTACACGCATTAAGCTTAGTGCAAAATACGGGCACGGATAGTACCATCAATGCTCTTCAACTTAGCGAGTGCTTCTTCCGAACGGGCCGTTTCAACTTCAATCACCACATATCCAATGCTTGCATTGGTTTGCAAGTATTGTGCAGCCACGTTAATGCCATCTTGAGCAAAAATCGTGTTGATTTGGGTCAGAATACCTGGGCGGTTCTCATGAATGTGCAGCAAACGCGAACAGTCACGATGTTGTGGTAGCGATACCTCAGGGAAGTTGACACTAGAGAGTGTTGATCCATTATCGGAGTATTTAGCCAGTTTTCCTGCCACTTCAATTCCAATATTTTCTTGCGCTTCTTGAGTTGAGCCACCAACATGAGGAGTCAGTAGTACATTATCAAACTCGATAAGCGGGGATTCAAAGGCTTCTTTGTTTGAACCCGGTTCGACAGGGAAAACATCGACAGCGGCACCGGCAATGTGTCCTGAGGCTAATGCATCACAGAGTGCGGGGATATCAACCACGGTTCCACGTGCAGCATTAATAAAGATAGAACCTGGCTTCATACGAGCAAACTCTTCTTTACCCATCATATTCTTAGTTTCAGGTGTTTCTGGGACATGTAAGGAGATGACATCACATTTGTTAAGCAACTCGCTCATGGTGTGGACTTGAGTCGCGTTGCCTAATGAAAGTTTATTTTCTATGTCATAAAAATAAACACGCATCCCTAAGTTTTCAGCAATGATGCCTAACTGTGTACCAATGTGCCCATAACCGATGATCCCTAAACATTTTCCCCGTGCTTCATAGGAGTTATCGGCACTTTTTTTCCAGATCCCACGATGAGCAAGAGCATTTTTTTCAGGAATACCACGAAGAAGGAGAAGAATTTCTCCTAATACCAGCTCTGCCACGCTTCGAGTATTGGAAAATGGAGCATTAAATACCGGAATGCCTCGCTTAGCGGCCGCATCAAGGTTTACTTGGTTGGTTCCAATACAGAAACAGCCGATCGCAACGAGTTTATTGGCTGCGTTGATGACTTTTTCGGTTAAATTGGTGCGTGAGCGAATACCGATAAAATGCACATCTTGGATGGCTTCGATAAGTTCAGCTTCTTCTAAAGAACCTTTGTGGTACTCAATATTGCTATAGCCAGCAGCTTGCAAAACTTCTACTGATGATGGATGGAGTCCTTCAAGGAGTAGGATCTTGATTTTGTCTTTTTCCAGTGAAACTTTGGCCATTATTCTCGTCCTTAAATATGGAATGGTGGGCTAATAAAGCAAACATCAAGTAAAACGTCGATTATTTGACTTGTTTTATTTAACGCAAACGTTTTCCTTTTGTTACTTCACCTCATTAAACTAACAAATATTTTGTCATTTGGGTAAGGAAATTACGTAATAAGAAATAATTTTCTTATAGAAAAAGAGCAAAAAACGGCACTTGGAGTACCGTTTGTCATCAACTAACAGAAAAATAGAGATTTTATCAATCTTATTCTTCGATTTTCGCACCTTGTGCCGTGCCCGTGATAACCACATCGGCTCCACGATGAGCAAATAAACCATTCGTCACAACACCTGTGATGGCGTTGATCTGGCTTTCTAATGCTTTAGGATCGTTAATGTGTAAGTTGTGGACATCAAGAATAATATTGCCGTTATCTGTCACTACACCTTCACGATAGATAGGGCTGCCACCTAATTTGGTCAGTTCTCGGGTCACATAAGCGCGAGCCATGGGAATGACTTCCACTGGGAGAGGAAACTGGCCTAAAACCTCAACGGCTTTGGTGTCATCGACGATACAGATAAATTTGTTGGCAATAGCTGCGACAATTTTTTCACGAGTCAGGGCGGCGCCACCACCTTTGATCATGGATCTCTCTGGATTGATTTCATCCGCCCCATCAACATAAATGTCTAACTGCTCAATCTCATTGCAGTCGTAGATTTTGATACCAAGCGCTTGGAGTTTTTCGGTAGAAGCGATAGAACTGGATACCGCACCTTTAAGGTCATCTTTGATAGAACCGAGTGCATCGATGAAGTGATTGACCGTTGAACCGGTTCCGACGCCAACAATACTGCCTTTCTCTACGTATTTTAGTGCAGCCCAACCGGCGGCTTTTTTCATCTCATCTTGAGTCATGCCTATCTCCTGATCATGGTTTAATGAGTTAATGCGTGTGCGGGCGCGATTATATACTCAAAAAACCGACAGATGTACTGGTGAAGGTGACTATTCACTTAGATAGAGAGAACGAACTTCACGCTTTCCACTGCCAAGAGCGAGTGGGTGTGACAATTTTGGGGAGTGGGATGTCCCAACTTTCGGTGGGTAATGTTTCAACATATTGGCAATCATGCGCTAACCCTATCGGTTTGGCTCCCTGTCCGGTAGTAAACCATGTAGAAAGTGTTCGATCATAGTAGCCTCCGCCCATGCCAAGCCGATGCCCTTGTGCATCAAAAGCCACCAGTGGTGTACAGATAAGGTCCAACTCTTTAACCGGTTTGACTAACTGTTTATTTAATTTAGGCTCAATAATCCCGTATTGGTTGTAAGTCATCGGAGTATCAAATTGGTAATGCAAAAAGAGTAGGTGCCCTTTAGAAAACGGGTGCAACACGGGAAGGTAGATGGATTTTCCTTGTGTCCATAACCATTCAATGAGAGGCATTGTATCGAGCTCGCCATCGGTTGAAAGGTATAAGGCAATGTGCTGGCTGTGCTTGAATTCCACTTGCTGTGCAGCATTGTGGATTAAATCTTGGCTTGCCTGGAATTGTATTTCACTGGGCAATTGATTGCGTCGTTGGCGGATATGTTGACGAAGATCTTGACGAGTCTGTGACATAGATTAGGGAACCCCAGAGTGCCGTTGAGGATTGAGGCCCTTGAACCAGCTGGTTCAAGGCGGATTAGCAATGGCTACCGTAGGCTTCTCGGTACGAGCCGAGCTTGCTCAATAGCGACCAAATACTAACCCTTTGGTGTTGCTTATCGGCTCAGGGACTGACATCCACTGACGAACACTCCAGGGTAAAACTTTAGCTACCTTGCTGTACTTTATTAAGTGCGGCTTGCAACGACGTCGTGAGTTCATCTACTCGTTGATTCAATTGCAACTGCTGTTCATTTTGTTTTTGCCGCTCAGTTTGTAATTCGTAGCAAATATTCAATGCTGCAATGGTAAGTAACTTAACCTCATTGGTTACCTTAGTACGTTCAGCCATATCTTTCAATCGTTGATCAAGATCTTGTGCGGCACGTATCAAAGAGCTTTCTTGTCCACTGGGACAATTTACTCGGGTTACTTTGCCTAATATTTCTACGTCAACCGCTTGATTACTCATGATAAGTGAACTCTATTCGCGTAACTAAAGAGGGAGGCAATGGCCAAACCATCGAAGGGCAAACTATAGGTAAAGCGCTACTAAGATTCAAGCTTTTCACACGGATAAGCATGAATTGGTGCATAAAAAACTACTTATTAGGCAATTTGCACAAAAGCTGGTCATATGGGCGTTTTCGGTTAATCGCTGAAGTGGTAGGATGGCGTTTATTTACCAAGATGAAGTGATTATGAGTGAAGCGACTTTTCCCAGTTATAACCAATTAGCCAGTGATCTACAGTCGGCCTCGTTGGGAATTAATCCAGCCGAGCTGCATGGGTTATTAGCGGGAATGTTAACGGGAGGATTAAGCGTTGATGATTCGAGTTGGCAACCGTTGATTTTTGATTATACCAATGATGGCATGGGATGGCCTACGCAAGCACTCGAACAAGCAAAGCAGTTGTTTTTAGCCACTCATCGTGAATTAGTGAGTCGTGATTTTAAACTAACGCTGTTAGTTCCGGTAAACCACGATGGTGAAGCCTTGTTCCAGTTTGCCGATGGTGTGGTTGATTGGGTTAATCACTTTATTTCTGGGCTGGGTTTGGCTGCTGTTCATCTAACGGGAGCGTCTGCGGAGGCGAAAGAAGCGTTACAAGACTTAGAAGAAATCGCCAAATTAGCCATTGATGAAGACGATGATCTACAACAGCAAGCTCTGTTGTTAGAACAAGTGATTGAGCACATCAAAGCGTGTGTTTTTACTTTGCATATTGAGTTCAGTAAGCCTGAACCTGTAACTAAGCCGATAATTCATTAAGTGAGGTGA
The DNA here is from genome assembly GCF_900167345.1 of Vibrio cincinnatiensis DSM 19608. GTDB lineage: Bacteria > Pseudomonadota > Gammaproteobacteria > Enterobacterales > Vibrionaceae > Vibrio > Vibrio cincinnatiensis. Next base: position 17,231 of record NZ_FUXB01000007.1, read on the forward strand.
TGGTGAGGGACGAGCAATCTTTTGATGTCATTATTGCCGGCGGAGCAATGGCGGGGGCGACATTGGCTCTGGCATTAAATGCTTTGAGCCAAGGAACCTTATCTATTGCTGTGATTGAAGCCTTTCAGGTTGAACATCATGATCATCCCGGGTTTGATGCTCGCTCGATTGCCCTTTCTTATGGTACGGTTAGTCTATTAGAACAGTGGGGGTTATGGGATGATATGCGTTCTCTCGCTACCGCTATCACGGATATTCATGTTTCTGACCGTTCTCATGCGGGTATGACAGAAATTCACGCTCAATCACTTAAACTGGATGCGTTGGGCTATGTGGTTGAGTTGGCGCGAGTGGGTGGCTTATACGCTGAAAAAATGGCGCAATGTTCAAACATTACTCAGTATTGTCCAGTCAGTGTTACTCATATCTCTCGCACATTAGAGTCGGTTTCGGTGACGTTGTCGGATCAATCTATTATCGTCGGGAAACTGTTAGTTGCCGCCGATGGTACGATGTCGACGTGTTGTGAAAAATTGGGTTTTCCGTTGCAAGAGCAGGATTTTCATCAGGTAGCAATCATTGCCAATGTGCAAACGAATCAACGTCATCAAGGTCGGGCTTTTGAGCGTTTTACTTCTTCAGGTCCCTTAGCTTTACTTCCGATGAGTGAAAACCGGTTATCGCTGGTTTGGTGTCTTTCTGCTTCTGATGCGCAGCAAATCATGCAAATGGATGATTCCCGATTTCTGGCACAATTACAGCAAGATTTTGGTTGGCGTTTAGGGCGCTTTATTCAAGTGGGCGAACGCAGTCGCTACCCATTATTGCTTCGGTATCGAGAGAATATGATCTCCCACCGTTTTGCGATGGTGGGCAATGCTGCGCAAACCTTGCATCCGATTGCTGGGCAAGGGTTCAATTTGGGTATCCGAGATATTGCCAGCTTGGCAGAGGAGATCACTCGTGGTGATTCGGTTGGGGATTACCAAGCATTGAACCGTTTTCGGCTGCGTCGAGAAGCAGATCGCCGTTCGACGATCCAATTGACGTCTGCATTGGTCCATCTCTTTTCTAATGATTGGCCGACGCTTCGTATTGGCCGTAATCTCGGTTTAGCGGCAATGGACAGCGTTCCATTTTTAAACATGCCCTTACTTCAGCGCACCCTAGGTGTGGTGAATCGGTAAAAGGTACAAATTTATGATGAAAAGTGTGGATATTGCCATTGTTGGCGGCGGAATGGTTGGGCTTGCGCTTGCGGCAGCATTCAAAGATTCTGATTTGAGAATTGCGGCCATTGAAAGCCATATTCCGAAAGCGGGGCTTGACCCGCTTCCTGATGTCCGCGTTTCCGCATTGAGCCGTGCTAGCGAAACAATGTTGAAAAATTTGAACGCTTGGGACGGGATCATAAAGCGCCGTGCTTCGCCTTATCAAGCGATGGAAGTTTGGGAGCAAGACAGTTTTGCTCACATTGAGTTTACTGCTCAGCAGCTGACCCAGCCTAATCTGGGGCATATTGTTGAAAATAGAGTGATTCAATTAGCGTTACTGGATCAAGTTAAACAGCAAGCCAATGTAAGCTTGTTTATGCCCGCTCAATGCCAAAATCTTGCCATGGGCGAAAGTGAAGCTTGGCTCACGTTAAGCAATGGTCAGTCATTGACTGCGAAGCTGGTAGTTGGGGCTGATGGTGCCAATTCTTGGGTTCGCCGCCAAATCGATATCCCGCTTACTCACTGGGATTACGGACACAGTGCTCTAGTGGCGAATATTTGTACTCGTGAGCCTCATAACGGGGTAGCAAGGCAGATCTTTACTCCGCAAGGTCCATTAGCTTTTCTTCCTCTGTCTGATCCGCAGATGAGCTCTATTGTGTGGTCAACGGAACCTAGCCGAGCTGAGCGCTTAGTGGCTATGGAGGTGTCGATGTTTAATCAAACTCTTACCGCAGAGTTTGATGGGCGACTTGGTTTATGTGAACTTGTTGGGCAACGTTATTCGATTCCATTAAAAGCGCGTTATGCTCGTGATTTTATCAGTGAGCGTATTGCTTTAGTGGGCGATGCTGCTCACACCATCCATCCACTCGCTGGGCAAGGGGTTAACCTAGGTTTGTTAGATGCGGCGAGTTTAGCGCAAGAAGTGCTGGCGGCATGGCAGCAAGGTTTAGACATTGGCCATCCGAGACACTTACGTTATTACGAGCGTTGGCGAAAAGCAGAAGCCGCCAAAATGATTGCGGCAATGCAAGGATTTAAAGATTTATTTGCTGGAAGCAATCCTGCGAAAAAATTGATTCGCGGGATTGGAATGCGTCTTGCGGGGCAGTTTCCCGGCGTAAGAGAAGAAATAATGCTGCATGCCTTGGGATTAAAGGGTGAGTTACCCGAGTTAGCGAAAAAGCAAGCGACAGCTTATGAACACGGGTGATCTTCTGACTAAACAAAACAGGGTTGGCTAATGCCAACCCTGTTTTGTTTTCAATCTTGATCAAGCATAAGCACAGCGTAAACGTCGGATCTCTTGGTTGACTTCATTGACGGTTTGATAATGCCGCTGTTCTGCACGTTCTGGAAGAATGAGTTTTCCATTATCAAATTCAAATTTTCCCACACCATAGATATAGATTCTTCCTTTAAAAAGACGACTTACGTGTTTAGCAATCATACTGGGGGTATAGCGCTTAAACAATCTCATACTTCGATCCTTTTTGTTGTCCTTATTTCACTTAGTGTAAGGTAAATCGCTAGGTGATACTGTGATTTAACCAGATATATCCAAAGTGATAGTTAATTTTTTTAGTGATTTGTGCTGTCATCGGCAAACTTAGCGACTCTGAAATATGGAAGCTTTCTCGACATAATCACCGCTTCATCGTTCATTCACCAAGACAATGAGGTGAAGGGAGCAATTGAAGCGGCCCTTATTAAGCCAAATCAATGTGACAGTTTTAAGAATAGCGGAAGTAAAAGGAAATGGGTAATGATGATGTTAGTGTTTTGTAAAAAAAAGCCCACAGAAATTTGTGGGCAAAATTAGTCACAGATGCATTACACAAAAAGTGGATATCCTGAAATAATCAGCGATACACTTTTTATTGGTTAAAATAGGCAAGATTCAAGTCTTGCTTTATGTTAACCAACAACTGAAGAGTAAACTAAAACAAATGAATCGACTATTTATGTTTTTAATTTGATTAAAAATTCATTAAGAAAGTGAAGGAAATTTGCAGTTAATCACGATGTTTTGTTATCGATTACATTATTTTCAACCACGGTTCGCTGAATATGGGCAAACATAGGCTGACACAGCTGAACTAAATCTTGCACTGATAAAGCAATCCCAGCGAAGGGAGAGCCACTGCTGATGGTGACGGTTGAGTGCTGTAAAATGGCATGATCAAACAGGATAGGCATCGCTGTTTTCAGGCACAGTGGGGTGACTGTGCCAACCGAATATCCAGTAAAGTACTCAACTTGAGCGCGATCGACACAGGTCATACGTCGCCATTCTAGTACTTGACGCACTTTCTTAGGGTCGACGGAACAATCGCCAGGAGTGCAGGCCAACGCAAGGCGATCTCCCATATCACGCAGTAGTATGGTTTTGACCATTTGACAGGCAAGAATTCCACGCTGGTGTGCGGTTTCCTCTATGGTTGTCGTGGCCGTTTTATGCGGCAGTAGCTGGTAGGCAATATTGTGCTTTTCTAGATACTGCGTGATTGGGGTAGAGAACGGCTTATTCATCATCTAATGCATAAGGTAATGGGCGTATTGACCAGCGAGTTTCAGGTTGTTCGGTTAGCCTTAGTTTAGTTTCTGGTTCAAGGTTATTGGGGAGGATAATTAACCCCATTGCTGTTTGGTCTGCAAAATTGTAATGAGCCATGAGCGTTCCGGCATTGCGCCAGTTTTCACCAACGGCTCGTTCCAATGAATATGGTTTGCCTTGGCTGAGAGGCTGCTGAGTGTTGCCTTGTACGATATACATTGCCCGCTTGTTCATTCCACGGTATTTGGCTCGGGCGACGGTTTCTTGCCCGGTATAACAGCCTTTTGTAAAGCTGATCCCACCCAGTGCTTGTAAGTTCAATGCTTGTGGAATATGTGCATTCTGTTCGCTGTTTTCAACAATCGGCTGCGCTTGTTGAATATCAAAATAGGTCCACATAGCCGCATCCACTTTGCTTGCTGTACAGTTATTGAACCATTCCTCCGCCGCCGACTCTTCTAACAACAACAACCAGCGTTGGTCATCGATTTTGACCGCACTCCCTGAGGGTAACGGCCGAACGTTTTCTCGGCTAGAGGTGAATTGATTGATCAAGTCCTCAGCACCCGTTCCCATGATACCAAGAGCGACATCTGAACTTTCTTTAATTTCAACTTTGGAAAAAATGGCGTATTTTTTCAATTCACGTAGCTCTGCTTCAATCGCCGATTGAGGTTGAAACATGGCATAGCCATTACGATGATGAAACAGACGAAAAGCCGACCATACTTTTCCCTTTGCATCACAGTGTGCACCCCAACAGCTTTCTCCAACCGCTAAGCTCACCACATTACAAGTTACTTGCCCTTGTAGATAAGCTTTTTTGTCGGTTCCTGATAGTTCAATGGCTCCCCAATGGGGTAAATGACTGACCATCAATTCTGGCAGAGGATCATTGCTGTTTATATGTAGAGTTTTCAATGTGTTTTTCCCGTTCATATCCTTCACCTAAGTGAGATGCTTTCCATTATGTTAATCTGGATCAACTTTTTTGTCAGCTTGAACAGGGACTGTGACCAAGCTACTGGTTGAATTAGACATTGGTTGTTACACTTGGCGCAAATAAACATAAGGTGAGGAAAGCCAATGTACACTGCGGAAGAGAAAGCTCGCATCAAATGGGCATGCCGACGTGGAATGCTTGAACTTGATGTGGTTATCATGCCGTTTTTTGAAGAGTGTTTTGAGTCATTAAACGAGTCAGAGCAGAAAGATTTTGTCTCGTTACTTGAATGTGATGATCCCGACCTTTTTACTTGGATTATGGGACATGGTCGCTCCGAAAACCTAGGCCATGCCGCGATGGTAGACAAAATTGTCGCACATAATCTTAGCAAGGTCCGTTAAGCTTTATTTACAGCCTTCTTTTCTTGCCCATATCATCGCCTTCTCCCTGCTGGCGGTCTTGGTATGGGCGATATTGGTTTCCCCCATTCCGTTAGTTGTGAGCATCGTGATGTTCGCTCTTTTGTTCTCTTATCCATTATTGAGTTGGATTCCTGCATCTTTACAAGGTGAAGTCGACATTGATTGTTCAGGAAAATTACGTGTTGGTGAACAGGATTTTGTTTTCCAACAGGTCGACTTTCTCTATCAGCCTATTTTTTTGAGGATTCAAGGGCGGGGAAAATGCTGGTTATTGTGGCGAGATAGCTGTTCTGAGCATGATTACCGACAGTTATTGGTAAAATTAAAACGGGAGCAGTATTGCTCCCGTTGAGGTTATTTCTCTGGAGTAAGGATGGTGGGGCCACTATTTTCTAATAGATCGGGATAATCTAACGTGTAGTGCAGGCCCCGGCTCTCTTTACGCAGCATGGCACAACGAACCATCAATTCTGCTACTTGCAATAGGTTACGCAGTTCTAACAAGTTATTGGAAACGCGGAAGTTACTGTAGTACTCATGGGTTTCTTGTTGTAGCAGTTGAATGCGACGCAGTGCTCGCTCTAAACGTTTATCGGTTCGAACGATACCCATGTAATCCCACATAAATAGGCGAAGTTCGTGCCAGTTATGTTGAATGACCACTTCTTCATCTGAGCACGTTACCTTGCTTTCGTCCCAGGTTGGCAGTGAGCAAGGCATTTGTGCACTCGGGTAGCGGCGAAGAATATCTTGCGCAGCGGACCAAGCATAAACCACACACTCCAGTAATGAGTTAGAGGCCATACGGTTTGCTCCATGTAAACCGGTGTAACTGACTTCACCAATAGCATACAACTGCTCAAGATCCGTCTGCCCCTGTTGATTGATCATCACGCCACCGCAGGTGTAGTGAGCAGCAGGAACGATAGGAATCGGTTCTTTGGTCATATCAATACCAAGATCCATCAAACGGGTGTAAATGGTAGGAAAGTGCTTCTCAATAAAATCGGCAGGTTTATGGCTGATGTCTAAATACATGCAGTCTGCGCCTAAGCGTTTCATTTCATAGTCGATGGCACGAGCTACAATATCACGCGGCGCTAATTCAGCGCGTTCATCGAAGTCGGGCATAAATCGAGAACCATCCGGGCGACGAAGGAACGCCCCCTCGCCACGTAAGGCTTCGGTAAGTAAGAAGTTTCGAGCTTCTGGGTGATATAAACAGGTTGGATGAAACTGATTGAATTCAAGGTTAGCGACTCGGCAGCCTGCTCGCCAAGCCATTGCTATGCCATCTCCAGAAGAAACATCAGGGTTTGAGGTGTATTGATAGACTTTAGATGCACCGCCCGTCGCCAAAACCACAAATTTTGCACGAATGGTTTCCACATGTTCTACATTACGGTTCCAGACATAGGCTCCAACTACTTTGTTCGCATCCCCTCCGATTTTATCTTCGGTAATTAAATCAAGGGCATTGTAACGTTCGAACAACCGAATGTTTGGATGATGATGGACATTGTCTTGCAAGGATGTTTGCATGGCCATGCCTGTCGCATCAGCAGCATGTAGAATGCGTCGATGACTGTGTCCACCTTCTCGGGTTAAATGATAGCGGGGGTGTTCATCATCGTCATTTTCTTCCCGATCAAAGGGGACGCCACCATCAATTAACCACTGAACACATTCTTTGGCATGTTCGGCAATAAATTGAACCGTTTCTTGATTACAGATCCCGGCTCCCGCGATCAAGGTATCTTGAACATGGGATTCAATACTGTCGGATTCATCAAAGACGGCAGCAATACCGCCTTGTGCATAATAGGTTGCCCCTTCGCTACGAGGTCCTTTGCTCAATACGATCACGTTGCAGTGTGCAGCGACTTGTAGCGCTAAAGATAATCCTGCGGCACCACTGCCTACGACTAATACATCGCATTGATGTTCTCGATTTACGTTCATAAAATGGTTAACTTCCTGAACTTAAAGTAGAGTGTTCCTACTCTAGATTAAAATAAAACACGAGTTGTATTCTGATCGTTAGCAGTTTTGCTAGGCCAACGAGCGAGCGTGAATCAAGCTACGTGAATCCGTTTATCTCAGCCTTAGACTTCCTTCTCTCAAGTGAGAATGGTATGGGGTAATACCACTTTTGCTCTTGGGCATACCGCACGAACACACCCACTTTAGTGATAGTCGGGGGATTAGGGTATCTTGCTGCCAAAGGCAATACTTTGTAAATACTCTTGTCTTTTTTAAAGGCTATCCCCACTATTTGTGTCTATCTACCTTTAATCACAACTAACGCAATATAAATAATACGAGAAGAATAAGGCGAGTTTCGTTTTAATATCGAACTCATTACTGCACAATACCTCAGTGTTAAGAAAAATATTTTACCTTATATTTGAACTTTTCCTCGCTTATTGAGTCACAATAGAGCTCATGTAGGCAGTGTCAAGACAACATTCTGCACAATTAGAGTCCATATCTGAGAAGGTAGGGGAGATAACAATAGGAGTAACCGCTCGAATGAACGATCAACTGACCGATCAAGTGTTGATTGAGCGAGTTCAGAACGGAGATAAGCAAGCATTTAATCTGTTGGTATTACGATATCAAAACAAGGTTTGCAATCTTATTTCTAGGTATGTGAGCAATTCTGGAGATGTGGCGGATGTTGCACAAGAAGCCTTTATTAAAGCTTATCGTGCTATCCCGACATTTCGTGGCGAGAGTGCGTTTTATACTTGGCTATATCGCATTGCTGTTAATACCGCGAAAAATCACATCGTAGCGCAAAGCCGCCGGCCGCCAGCGAATGATGTTGATGCTGAAGAAGCTGAATTTTACGAAAGTGGTAATGCACTCAAAGAAATATCGAACCCTGAAAATATTACGTTGTCCAAGGAATTGAAGCAGGCGGTATTTAGTGCAATAGAAGCATTGCCTGAAGATTTAAAAACCGCGATGACGTTACGAGAGCTAGAAGGCTTAAGTTATGAAGACATCGCAGAAGTCATGGATTGCCCCGTTGGTACGGTGCGTTCTCGTATCTTCCGTGCTCGTGAAGCGGTCGAAAAGCGAATCAAACCGCTTTTATAGTGCCGAATAATGGGTAACAAAAATGGTGAAAATAATGGCTGACAAAGAAAAGCTTTCAGCTTTCATGGATGGCGAATTGGTTGATAACGTGCTTATACAAGAAGTCGAACACGATTCAATCAGTCTCGAAACGTGGAAAAACTATCATCTCATTGGTGATGTGATGCGTGGCGATGCTCCTGTACAACCAGAATGGAATATTGCTGAAAGTGTCGCTCTGGCATTAGAAAATGAACCGGCACATACTTCATTTACCCGTGCTGATAATGTGGCTGATCTCCGTTTAGCAAAATTAGAACAACAGCCAAAAGCTGAGCAAGCGCGTCGCCAATTACCCGCTTGGTTGACTCAATTTGGACAGGTTGCTGTTGCTGCGTGTGTCTCATTTGCCGTCATTCTCGGTGTTCAGCAGTACGGTGGTCATGACAGCTTAACCGCTCAAGAAACTCAGTTACCCGTTTTGCAAACGATTCCATTTTCCGGCAGTGCAGAACCCGTGAGTTTGACGCGTGATTCTGTCGCAAGACAGGGTAGTAGCGAAGCGAGTATGCAAGAACAGCGTCGCCGTATTAATGCATTGCTGCAAGATTATGAGCTACAGTTGCGACTCAATAGTGAGAATTTAATTCCTCACACAGACCCAGTTGAATCGGTAATCGAATGAAAAAAATTCTGATCAGTGTGCTGACACTGTTCAGTTTGAATGCCACACCTGCCTTTGCTGAAACACTTTCTGCAGAGGCTTTGTTGCATCAGATGAACGAAGCAAGTCAGCATCTTAACTATGAATTGTCTTATATTCTGATTAAGAAAAATAGCATTGAACCTTTGCTTTACCGTCATGCTCGACAAGAAAGTCAGCAGTTTGCCCATCTTGTCTATCTGAGTGGTCCTGTACGCGAGGTGATTCGTCGCGGCAATGAAGTCAGTTATGTTGAGCCTGGCGTCGAACCTTTTACGATTGAATCCGGTAACATGGTGGCTCCGACCATTCCCATGCTCAATAGTGATGTAGCACAACTGAGCCAATATTATGATTTCGTTAAAATGGGGCGGGCGCGTGAAGCGGGAAGCGCTTGTCAGGTTTTACGCGTCGTACCGAAAGATGGCTTGCGCTATTCTTATGTTTTATGGGTTGACGAGAAGAGTTCATTACCTCTTCGTGCAGATTTGGTTGATCGTGATGGAGAAGTGTTAGAACAATATCGAACCATTTCCTATACCATTAATGATCAATTAGCCACACTGATGTCAGGTCTTAACAATGTGCAATTACCAGAAGTGTTATCCCTTCCTAAAGGCAATATACAACAAACGTTCTGGACCGTTGGTTGGAAACCGGAAGGTTTTCAACCTTTAGAGTTGAATCGCTATCGCATGGTGATGACGGAGCGGTTGGTCGAAAGCCAAATGTTTTCTGATGGTTTATTTAATTTCTCTGTTTATGTGGCGAATCGTGATGATCATTCACTAAAAGGGCAGTTAGTGCGCCAAGGCCGCCGAACAGTACATAGCTTTGTTAATGGAGAGAATGAAATTTCTGTGGTTGGCGATATACCTCCTGCAACCGCACAGAGAATTGCTCAATCGGTGAGTTTTGAAAGCACGAGTACAAGAAAACCATGATGACCGCATTAGCCACAGTCAGTGCCGTTGAGCCGCATTCGACAGGGTATTGGATTGATGTGAGCTGTGAGCAACAGACCAGTTGTCGCGGTTGTCAGTCGGAAAAAAACTGTGGTACAGGTATTGTTTCTAAAGCAATAGGCAGTAAAGCGCTCACTTGGCGCTTAAATAGTGAAAAGCCCGTTTCTGCTGGGCAGGTGGTAGAAATTGGTTTTCCTGAGAAAAGTTTGCTGCAATCGGCCGCTTTAGTCTATCTCTTGCCACTCTTGATGATGATCGCGGGAGCGGCAATTGCGGATATTTGGCTCTCCCCTTTATTGAGTCTAGGGGAAGGTGTCGTCATTGGTTGTGCTTTACTGTCCATGGCATTTGGCGTGATGCTGGCGAAATACTATTCGATTCGATTATCAAAACGCTCCATTCAAGAAGTGATCTTACTGAGAGTGCTTGGTGACCCCATCCTGTAAATTATGGTGCGAAGCCTAGCGAAATTCGGTAGAATCGGCCAACTTAAAGGAAATGCCACTTCGGTGGCGTTTCTTATTCCCTAATCAGCAAAGAGTTTAGTCATTCCAAACCTATGAAGCACATTCGTAATTTTTCGATTATCGCCCACATTGACCATGGTAAATCGACCTTATCTGACCGTTTAATCCAAGTATGTGGTGGGTTGAGCGATCGTGAAATGGCAGAGCAAGTTCTGGATTCAATGGATCTTGAACGTGAACGTGGTATTACCATTAAAGCACAGAGTGTGACTCTCGACTATCAAGCTAAAGATGGCGAAACTTACCAGCTAAACTTTATCGATACGCCAGGGCACGTGGACTTCTCTTATGAAGTATCTCGCTCTTTAGCCGCTTGTGAAGGTGCGCTACTGGTGGTTGATGCTGGTCAGGGAGTGGAAGCTCAGACTTTGGCCAACTGTTACACTGCCATTGAAATGGATCTCGAAGTCGTTCCGATCCTGAATAAAATTGACTTACCCGCTGCGGAACCTGAGCGTGTTGCAGAAGAAATCGAAGACATTGTTGGTATTGATGCCATTGATGCCGTTCGTTGTTCTGCAAAAACTGGGCTGGGTGTTGACGATGTTTTAGAGAAAATCGTCTCTGCCATTCCAGCGCCAGAAGGCGATCCTGATGCCCCATTGCAAGCGCTTATTATTGACTCGTGGTTTGATAACTACTTAGGGGTTGTTTCTTTAGTGCGGATTAAAAACGGAAGCCTGAAGAAAAACGATAAGATTAAAGTAATGAGTACCGGGCAAATATGGGGAGTGGACCGTATTGGTATTTTTACGCCTAAGCAAGTCGATACTTCTGGTCTCAATACGGGGGAAGTTGGCTGGGTTGTTTGCGGTATTAAAGACATTCTAGGTGCACCGGTAGGTGATACGTTAACGTTGGCCAGAAATGGTTGTGAAAAGCCCCTACCAGGTTTTAAAAAGGTTAAGCCGCAGGTCTATGCGGGCTTATTCCCTGTTTCTTCTGATGATTATGAAAACTTCCGTGATGCGCTGGGTAAGCTTAGTCTAAACGATGCTTCGTTGTTCTATGAACCTGAAACCTCAGCAGCACTGGGCTTTGGTTTCCGTTGTGGCTTCTTAGGTATGCTACATATGGAGATCATTCAAGAGCGTTTAGAGCGAGAGTACGATCTTGATTTGATCACGACTGCGCCAACGGTGGTGTATGAAGTACTCAAAACCGATCAAGAAACACTCTATGTTGATAGCCCAGCCAAGTTACCCGCTATCAATGATATTGAAGAGATCCGTGAACCGATTGCTCGCTGTAATATTTTGGTTCCATCCGACTATCTTGGTAGTGTCATTACCTTGTGTGTTGAAAAACGCGGTATGCAAGTGGATATGGTTTACCATGGTAACCAAGTGGCATTAACCTACGATATCCCTATGGCTGAGGTGGTGCTTGATTTCTTTGACCGCTTGAAATCAACATCTCGTGGTTATGCTTCACTAGACTATGGTTTCCAACGTTTTGAAATGTCGAGTATGGTCAGAGTCGATGTGCTGCTTAATGGGGATAAAGTCGATGCTCTAGCCATCATTACTCATAAAGATCAAGCTCAAACTCGTGGCCGTCAATTGGTTGAGAAGATGAAAGAATTCATCCCTCGTCAAATGTTTGATATAGCGATTCAAGCGGCCATTGGCAACCATATTATTGCTCGTTCAACCGTTAAGCAGTTGCGTAAAAACGTACTGGCTAAATGCTATGGCGGTGATGTGAGCCGTAAGAAGAAACTCTTGAAGAAACAGAAAGAAGGTAAGAAACGCATGAAACAAATTGGTAACGTTGAGCTACCACAAGAAGCGTTCTTGGCTATTTTGCATGTAGGAAAAGACTAACGGTTTCGGTGTCATAGCGTGATTAGGCATCAACTTTCAAGTGAAAGAGTCTCTACTCTTTCACTTTCGTATTTTTAGATAAGGGAAGGTAATGGCCAATACATTTTCACTCATTCTGGTGATTGTTACACTCGTGACTGGGGTTGTTTGGGCTCTTGAAAAGTGGTTATGGAAGAAAAAACGCCAGCAAAAGTTTGCCGAATTAAAGGTTGATAATGAGAGCCGAGAGTTAAAACAAGCCCCTCAACCTTGGTGGATAGAAAACTCTGTCTCTATCTTCCCCGTAATTGCGTTTGTACTTGTGCTACGCTCTTTTTTGTATGAACCCTTTCAAATTCCTTCTGGTTCAATGATGCCAACCCTCTTGGTTGGAGATTTCATTCTGGTTGAAAAGTATGCCTATGGGCTGAAAGATCCTGTTTGGCGTACGCAGTTGGTTGAAACGGGTAAACCTGAACGTGGTGATATTGTGGTGTTTAAGTACCCACCTAATCCAAGCATTGATTACATTAAACGAGTTGTAGGTCTGCCGGGCGATATCGTGCGTTATAGTTCAGAAAAAGAAATTTGTATTCAATCTCCTAATACTTCGTCTTGTCAGGTAGTGAAGTTATCTAATGTGGTTGAGAGTGAATTTATCCAAAACAACATCCCCCTGATTCAGTTGGATGAAAATTTGGGTGAGAAGGCCCATAATATATTAATTCACCCCTTGAGAATTGATAACGTGCGAGATTATCACCCTCGTTCAGGGGTGAATGAATGGGTGGTTCCGCAAGGGCAGTATTTTGTGATGGGAGATAACCGTGACAACAGTGCTGACAGCCGTTTTTGGGGCTTTGTACCAGAAGAAAACTTAGTGGGTAAAGCCGTTGCGATTTGGATTAGCTTTGAATTTGAGCGCACTCCAGACAGCATTTTACCGACTTGGGTTCCAACCGGTGTGCGTTTTAACCGCATCGGTGGCATTAATTAGGCCAGTTATTCTGGCCCGTAACACATCGAGAGAGCATGAATTCTCCAATTAATAGACTAGAAGCAAAGCTTTGTTATCAATTTAATGATGCGATGCTGATTGAGTTGGCACTGACCCACCGCAGTGCCAACGGAAAACATAATGAACGTCTTGAGTTTCTGGGCGATTCAATTTTAAGTTTTGTCATTGCGGATGAGCTATACCATCGTTTTCCTAAGATTAATGAAGGCGATATGAGCCGTATGCGTGCGACGCTGGTACGAGGTAATACACTAGCGGAATTAGGCCGAGAGTTTGGCCTAGGAGATTACTTAAAATTAGGTCCAGGTGAATTAAAGAGCGGAGGTTTCCGCCGTGATTCCATTCTGGCCGACGCAGTAGAAGCGATTATAGGCGCCATTTATTTAGACAGTGATATCGAGAAGGTTCGTAGCATTGTATTGGGTTGGTATCAAACTCGACTTGATGCAATTAAACCTGGAGTGTCACAAAAAGATCCGAAAACACGTTTACAAGAGTTTTTACAAGGAAGAAGAAGCCCACTGCCACTGTATAATGTGACACAGATAAAAGGTGAGGCTCATAACCAAGAATTTAGCGTATCGTGTGAGGTTGCGGGGATTGCTGAACCCATTATCGGAAAAGGTACAAGTCGCCGAAAAGCAGAACAAGCGGCTGCAGAAATAGCGTTGGAGCAGTTAACTCATGGCGGATAAAGAATTCGATATCGATGCCTATTTTGCATCGAATGGTGAAGAAGTAACCCCATCATCACCGGAAGACCAACACTGCGGATTTATCGCTATTGTTGGTCGTCCTAATGTGGGTAAATCGACGTTACTTAATAATATTTTAGGACAGAAGATTTCCATCACCTCACGTAAACCACAAACGACTCGTCACCGAATCATGGGGGTTGATACCCGTGGTGATTATCAAGCCATTTATGTCGATACTCCTGGGCTACACATCGAGGAAAAACGGGCGATTAACCGTTTAATGAACCGAGCAGCAAGCAGCTCATTGAGTGATGTGAACTTAGTGCTGTTTGTGGTGGAAGGAACGCATTGGACGGCCGATGATGACATGGTGCTGCATAAACTGCAGCAGGCTAATTTCCCTGTGGTGCTTTGCGTCAACAAAGTCGATAACGTGAAAGATCGTAATGAAGTGATGCTGCACATGCAGTCACTGTCCAAGTTGATGGAATTTGTTGATGTGGTACCGATTTCGGCGAAGCATGGCAAAAATATTGACGTTTTGCATAAGCATGTTCGTGATCATCTACCTAAAGCGGTTCATCATTTTCCTGAAGAGTATGTCACGGATCGTTCTCAGCGCTTTATGGCATCCGAAATCATCCGTGAAAAATTGATGCGTTTTACAGGGGAAGAGTTGCCTTACTCGGTTACTGTGGAAATTGAGCGTTTTGATTACAATCCAGAAACGGATGGTTTTCATATCAATGCGTTAATTCTCGTTGAGCGTATTGGTCAAAAGAAAATGGTGATCGGTAAAAACGGTGAGAAAATTAAAACGATTGGCCGGGAAGCTCGGTTAGATATGGAAGAGTTATTTGGCCGAAAAGTTTATCTGGAAACCTGGGTTAAAGTGAAATCGGGTTGGGCCGATGATGAGCGTGCCTTACGCTCATTAGGTTATATTGATGATCTTTAACGATGAATCCATGATTCACGGATAAATCATTACCGATTTTAGGGGGGGCGCTATGCTTGATGGTTTTCAGCGTTGCTTTGTTTTACATCGCCGCCCCTATAGCGAATCTAGCTTAATTTTAGATATCTTTAGTGAAGAGTTTGGCCGTTTAACCTTAATGGCAAAAGGGGCGAGGGGAAAGCGTTCAAATTTGAAAGGCGCATTACAACCTTTTACGCCGCTACTTTTGAAATGGTCAGGAAAAAGTGCCATGAAAACCTTGCGCCAAGCTGAGCCTATTAGCTTGGGGCTTCCTCTTCATGGCATTAATCTTTATTCTGCATTGTATGTTAATGAACTGATTGGGCGTATCCTTGCACCTGAAGTACCTTCTCCTGGGCTGTTTCACGATTATCTGTTTGCGCTAACGGAACTGGCGCAAAACCACAATCCTGAACCCGCGCTACGTCGCTTTGAGTTAGCATTGCTGGCTTCAATGGGGTATGGGGTTGATTTTTTGCATTGTGCTGGAACAGGGGAACCCGTTGATCCCTCGATGACTTATCGTTATCGGGAGCAAAAAGGGTTTATTGCATCCGTTCGGCAAGATAATTTAACCTTTTATGGTGATGAATTGATCGCTATTAGCGAACGACGCTTTACCACGAAAGAACAACTACAAGCTGCCAAGCGCTTTACACGTATTGCGTTAAAGCCCTATCTTGGTGGAAAACCTTTAAAAAGTCGGGAGCTATTCCGGCAAACAACGCTATCTAGAGCACGGAGTATAGGAACATGAGCTCAATTCTTTTAGGTGTTAATATCGACCATGTTGCCACATTACGTAATGCACGTGGCACCCGTTATCCCGATCCGGTTCATGCGGCTGAAATTGCAGAACGAGCGGGCGCTGATGGAATAACGATTCACCTGCGAGAAGATCGCCGCCATATTCAAGATCGTGATGTGCGCATTTTGCGTGAAACGATCCAAACACGTATGAATTTAGAAATGGCTGTCACGGATGAAATGGTTGAAATTGCGTTGCAAACAAAACCAGAATTTGTTTGTTTAGTGCCTGAAAAACGTGAGGAATTGACGACAGAAGGTGGGTTAGACGTCGTTGGCCAACATGCGAAGATCAAAGCGGCGACTGAAAAATTGACGGCTGCGGGGATTAAAGTCTCCCTCTTTATTGATGCAGATAAAGAGCAGATTGATGCAGCTAAAGCGTGTGGTGCTCCTTTCATTGAGCTGCATACAGGGCATTATGCCGACGCAACGTGTGATGATGATCAGCAGAGTGAACTGAAAAAAATCGCGGCGGCGGCGGCTTATGCCGATGATCAAGGGATCACCGTTAATGCGGGTCATGGGCTGACTTATCATAATGTTTCTGCGATTGCCGCCATTCCAGAAATCTATGAATTGAATATTGGTCACTCCATTATTGGCCGAGCGGTGTTTGATGGCTTAGAGAAAGCGGTGGCAGAGATGAAAGCCATCATGCAGTCAGCTCGTCAATAGGTAACGAGATGGCGATCATCGGCCTAGGGACGGATATTACGGAAATTGTTCGAATAGAAAAGGCATTGTCACGCAGTGGTGATGCCTTTGCTGCGCGTATTTTAACGCCAGAAGAGTTAGTGATCTTTCAGGTGTTAAAGCAAAAAGCCCGTTACTTAGCCAAACGTTTTGCCGCCAAAGAAGCGGCTTCTAAGGCGTTGGGAACGGGTATCGCTCATGGCGTCAGTTTTCAAGATTTCCAAATCAATAATGATGTGAATGGAAAACCTTTGTTGATACTGAGCGGTAAAGCAGCTGAATTTGCCACTGCCGCTCAGGTTACCTCAATCCATCTTTCCCTGTCTGATGAGCGCCACTACGCTTTGGCGACGGTTATTCTTGAGTCCTGTGCTTAAGGCTATTTTTTAGGTGAAATATAGCTTTTCGCTTTGGCTAATACCTTCTCCATCTCATCTTGTAACTCAAACAGTTCAGGTTCTACATCACGAATAACACTGCCTGAACGCAGCATTTGTTCCAGTGATGTGCATACGGCTTTGAGTGACGGTACACCACTGTATGAGCAGCTACCATGCAGTTTATGAATGTGGTGCAGCAAATCTTCAATAGGGTAGGACGCTTCTTCTAAGGCTTGTTCGACCACTTGAGCGACCTCTGGAATATAGTCAACCAAAAGCGTCAGCATTTCTTGTGCGAGGTCAGCTTTCCCTGCTGCTTGCTTTAATGCGAGATCCCAGTCGATCACTGGTTTTATCTCTGTTGATGAAGCTTCTGTTTTGAGGGGATGCATGACCGTTGACAAGGGGAGCGTCTCTAATTTATCGGCCGTATTTTTGGGACTCCAATGGAGAAGTACTTGCTGTAAAACATGCTCTTCAATTGGTTTAGTCAGATAATCATCCATTCCCGCTTTTAGTAAGCGATCCCGCTCTCCAAGCATGGCATGAGCGGTTACTGCAATCACAGGGGTTCGGGTATTGAGCGGTAACTGCTTAATCGCTTTACAAGCTGTGACGCCATCCATGTGCGGCATTTGAATATCCATCAAAATAATATCAAATGGATGCAATTTGGCTTGCTCTACCGCAGAGATACCATCGGCACAAGCGATCACTTGCTCAACGCGTTCTTGAAGTAAAGCGGTGATCAATTTCAGGTTGGCCGGGTTATCATCTACCGCCATGACTGTCAGTGGAAGCTTGTCTTGGCTGGTCACCGATTCAATCATTTCAACGGGTTGAGGTTGATGAGCGATTAAAATTTGTAGCAGTTTTTTACGAGCCAAAGGTTTTGTCATGCACTGAACCGGGTAGCTTTTCATCAGTTGGTCAGCTAAAGCCAGTTCGGTACTCGGTATCCCAAGAATGACATGTGGAGCAAGCGTGATAGCTCGCTTGACCCACTGCTCAACTTGAGCGGTGTCCGTTTCTTTCGTTGGAGATAAGTTCAGCAGGACATAATCATAATGCTCGGATTCTTCAGGAATTGCGGAGTGGTATGTGACCACTAAGCCCGCTTGAACCAATTGTTGTTGGACAATTGAAGCGGCTTGCATATTCGGTTCGATCAAGAGTAACTGTTTTTGATCCAAGACTTTAGGATCAATACGGTCGCTAATAGGCAACTCAGTGGCATGTAAGCGTAATGTGAACCAGAAAGTTGAACCTTGGTGAAGTCGGCTGGTTAAACTGATTTCCCCCCCCATTTGACTGACCAGTTTTTGGGTGATGACTAAGCCTAACCCTGTACCACCATAGCGACGGGAAATACTGGCATCAGCTTGGCTAAAGGCTTGGAATAGCTGAGCTTGTTGACGTTCAGAAATACCGATCCCCGTATCTCGCACCATAAATTGCAGCTCAACGCTATCATCGCGTTGTACTCGCATCTCAACACTGATATCAATATTTCCCCGTTCAGTAAACTTGATGGAGTTACCAACGAGGTTGGTTAAAACTTGTTGAATACGAAGTGGATCGCCAACCAAACCAACAGGAATTTTCGGGTCAACTTTAAGGGTAATTTCTAACCCTTTTTCATGGGCGCTGGTGGCTTGTAGAGTGACGACTTCTTCAAGGGTTTCTTGGAATTCAAATGGAATATTTTCTAATGCTAGCTTGCCCGCTTCGAGTTTAGAGAAATCTAGAATATCATTAATGATGGTTAATAAATTATTTGCTGATTTTTCAATGGTTTGAAGATAGTCAGCTTGGCTGTTCGTTAACTGAGTTTTGAGCATTTGACGTGTGAATCCGATGACGCCATTGAGTGGTGTACGTAGCTCATGCGACATATTGGCTAAGAATTCAGACTTGATTCTGGCGGCTTCCTGAGCGCGTTTTTTGGCTATATCCAATTCAACGTTTTGAATTTCTAATTGCTCTAATGTTTCACGTAGATCGGAGGTGGCTTGATCAATACTGTGCTGCATCTCGACATGATATTCCGAGAGCGAGACCGCCATGGCATTGATGCCTTTTTTCAAGGCATCCAACTCACCGTGCATTTTCCCTTCAATCCGAACATCTAAATGGCCACGACGAATACGATCCACCATATTTTTCATATGAGAAATAGGACGAGTGACATCATGCATCAATCGAAAAGCAAAAATTCCGGACAGAGTTAGCCCCATGATTAACACCAAACAGGCTGAAAATATTTCTTGGTATTGTTGCAAACGTAAAGAAGAGAGATCCAACTCAATAGCGATATAACCTAGAGCTGGAGTCGAGCTGGCACTGACATTTTCTTCAATTAACCGTGTTTCTGCTAAAATTGGGGTGCGTAAAATCAGTGTATTGTCATAGAGTTGTGAGCTACCCAAAACCGGAATCGGTTGATCTTTAGGGTACATTAACGCTTCAAAATTGGGATGAAAGTTTGACGTGACAAACAGTTCATGGCGCGCATCAAAAACCGCAATACTACGAACAAATTTCGAGTGTTTCCGGTGAGCGTAGCTGATGATTCGACGAACGGACTCTCGGCTTTGATTTTTTAAGGCATCTTCACTGGCTATGGCAAGGGGTTCAATAATGCTTGCCCCTGAATTGATCACTTGAATTTCCAAATCATGATAACGGTTAAAGGAAAATAAGGCGCTAAGCAATAACCCGATAATTAAGGTTGGAGCTAAAGTTAGAGTAATAACACGCGCACGTAAGCCATATTTGGTCATTATTGTCTAAACATCGTGGTGTGGATATGGGAAAATAGCTCACATCGAGTATTGCTAAGCTATTCAATGAGCAGATAGCTTAATGCAATAACCCCATTCTCGACAATCTTCCCCGCGCAGAATAGTGATGCTCGGGCAAAAAACCTTTTATCAATCACAGTTAGGCACAGAGCATGGCACGTTTTTTTCAACCGAAGAAGAATCCTTCACTCTCATCGAAACATCAGTCGGTGAGTGTCATCAAGTTAGACCATCTCGGTGCTGGTATCGCTTATCAGCAGGGGAAACCCATTTTTATCGATGGTGCCTTACCGGGTGAAGAGGTTGTGATTCAATTAACGGAAAGTAAGAGTAAGTTTGCCAGAGCAAAAATGATTAAAGTCCTACAGGCGAGTTCTGAGCGTGTTACACCGTTTTGTGCGTATTATCAGCAGTGTGGTGGGTGTGATTTACAGCACCTCAACCATGCAGCGCAAGTCGCCCATAAACAGCAGACGCTTTCTCAGCTCATGAATAAGTTTGCCAACCAGCAGCTCGGCCTGTCGGAGCCGACTTGTGGGAAGGAAAAAGGCTATCGTCGCCGAGTGCGTTTAAGCCTGTTGTGGGATAAAAAAACGCAACAACTTCAATTTGGCTTTCGCCGTAAGCAGAGCAAGCAAATTGTTACCGTGACCGATTGCCCAGTGCTTGAACCCAGCCTTAATGCTTTATTGCCAGCGCTTAAAGGACGGCTCACTCATTTGAGCCAGCCGCATCAACTCGGCCATGTTGAACTGGTAAAAGGTGAAAACACCATAGTGTTAATGCTTCGCCATTTGGCCCCTCTGAGCCAAGCGGATCAACAGCAGTTGTTGACTTTCGCCTCAGAACATCAACTTTCGCTCTATTTACAGCTCACAGCAGGTCCGCTTGAGCATCGATACGGTGAACATCCAAACTACCAAGAGGTGGGGGCCTCTATTTCCTTTTTACCGAGCCACTTTATTCAGGTTAATCAATCCGTCAATCGACAGATGGTTGAGCAAGCTATCACCTGGTTGGATGTTCAAAGTGATGATCGAGTGCTAGATTTATTCTGTGGTTTGGGTAACTTTAGTCTACCTATCGCCAAATTAGCTCACTCGGTTGTCGGTGTTGAAGGGGTAGATGAGATGGTTGAATGGGCAAAACATAATGCTGAGTTGAACCAGATCAAGACGGCAACCTTTTATCAAGCAAATTTGGAACAAGATATGACCAGCCAGGCGTGGGCCGTCGAAAAGTTTGATAAAATCTTACTTGACCCTGCTCGAGCGGGGGCAGCAGGGGTGATCGATCACGTCGCAAGGTTTGGTGCTGAGTGTGTGGTGTATGTTTCATGTAACCCCGCGACACTGGCACGAGATAGCCACAGTTTACTGAGTCAGGGATACCAGTTGGCTAAATTGACCATGCTTGATATGTTTCCACATACCAGCCACTTGGAGTCTATGGCTCTGTTTGTAAAAAATCGGTCAGCGGCCGAACTTTCAAATGTGAAAGTCAGTCGAAACCATAAATTATAACAATTAGGACACCCCTATGGTTGCGGTACGTAGCGCACACTTAAACCCAGACGAACAGTTTGAGCTAGAAAAATGGATTGCTAGTTTACAGCAAGAAGCCAAAACGGCGGCAAGACTGACAGAAGTCTACCGCCAATGTGAGCAATTACTTGAAGGTCATTCTCAAGGCTCACTGCTGTTATGGCGAGGACGGGAGATGATCGAAATATTGATCACCTTGTCGATGGATAGGCCCACGTTAGTGGCTGCTCTTCTTTTCCCAATTGCAACCAGTGGCTTGCTTGATAATGAAGAACTGGAAGAGTGCTATGGAAAAGAGATTGTTAAATTAATCCATGGCGTTGAAGAGATGGCCGCCATCGGGCAGCTCAACGTGACCATGCGTGGTAGTGAAGCCTCGGCACAAGTGGATAATGTGCGGCGAATGTTATTAGCCATGGTTGATGATTTCCGCTGCGTGGTGATCAAGCTGGCTGAACGCATTTGTAATTTGCGGGAAGTGAAAGATCAGCCCGACGAAGTGCGCCGTATTGCCGCAAAAGAGTGTGCCAATATTTATGCCCCCTTAGCCAACCGCCTTGGAATTGGTCAGCTTAAATGGGAAATTGAAGATTACGCATTTCGTTACCAACAGCCGGATACTTACAAGCAGATCGCCAAGCAACTCTCTGAGCGAAGAATTGTTCGTGAGCAGTACATCCGAGACTTTGTCGATGATCTACGCCAAGAGATGAAAACATCCAGCATCAATGCAGAGGTGAGTGGGCGTCCCAAACACATCTACAGTATCTGGCGCAAAATGCAGAAGAAAAACCTAGCTTTTGATGAATTGTTTGATGTACGCGCGGTACGAATCATTGCGGATAAACTGCAAGACTGCTACGCCGCATTGGGGATAGTGCACACGAAATATAAGCATCTTCCCAGTGAATTTGATGATTATGTGGCGAACCCTAAACCCAATGGTTATCAATCTATTCACACGGTGATTTTAGGCCCAGAAGGGAAAACGATAGAAATCCAGATACGCACCAAGCAGATGCATGAAGAATCGGAGCTGGGGGTGGCTGCGCATTGGAAGTACAAAGAAGGCAGCAGTGCTGGACGAAGTGGGTACGACGAAAAAATCACCTGGCTACGTAAGCTCTTGGATTGGCAAGAAGAAATGTCCGACTCTGGTGAAATGTTGGATGAATTGCGCAGCCAAGTGTTTGATGATCGCGTTTATGCCTTTACACCGCGTGGTGATGTGGTGGATTTACCGATGGGCGCTACACCGCTTGATTTCGCCTACCATATTCACTCGGAAGTAGGGCATCGCTGCATTGGCGCTAAAGTGGGTGGGCGTATCGTGCCGTTTACTCATAAATTACATATGGGCGATCAGGTTGAAATTATTACTGCCAAAGAGCCAAACCCTTCGCGTGACTGGTTAAACCCATCACTGGGTTTTGTTCACTCTGGACGGGCCCGGGCAAAAATCAATGCTTGGTTCCGCAAACAAAGCCGAGAAAAGAACTTAGAAGCTGGGCGAGAAATCTTAGAAAACGAGTTGGCTAAAATTGGCGCCACCTTAAAAGATGCTGAGGTTTATGCGCTTAAACGTTTTAACGTGAATAGTGCTGATGAAATGTATGTTGGGGTAGGCAGCGGTGATTTACGGATTAACCAAATCGTCAACCACATCAATGCACTGGTCAACAAACCGACCGCTGAAGAAGAAGATAAACTGGCCCTTGAAAAACTGGTGGGAGAAACCAAACCAGCCGTAAGTAGCCCAACGCATAAAGATGCAGTGGTGGTTGAAGGGGTGGATAACCTGATGACGCATTTGGCGCGTTGTTGTCAGCCGATTCCCGGTGATGAAATTCGCGGCTACATTACCCAAGGGCGCGGAATTTCAGTTCATCGCAGCGATTGTGAGCAGCTCGAAGAGCTGAGTCACCATGCTCCTGAGCGAATCATTGATACTGTTTGGGGGCGGGGTTTTGTCGGAACTTACCGCTTAACGCTACGGGTAGAAGCCATGGAGCGAGGTGGGTTACTCAAAGACATCACGACATTACTGGCGAATGAAAAAATCAAAATAACCAGTATGAAAAGTCGCAGTGACTATAAGCGGCAGCTCTCCATTATGGACTTTGAACTGGAGCTCAACAATGTTGAGGTTCTACAACGTATTTGTAAACGGATTGAACAAATTAAAGATGTGATGCTGGTTAAGCGGTTAGGTTAATAGAGCATCGTTTATAACGAGGCAAGAACATGGGTTCTGCCTCGTTTTTTATTGAGAGGTAACATGGCGCACCCTATTTTACAGCTTGAACAGATCATGAATCAGTTACGTGACCCAGAGCATGGTTGCCCATGGGATCTTAAACAAACCTTTGCCAGCATAGTGCCACACACTATTGAAGAAACTTATGAAGTAGTGGAGGCTATTGCTCATCAAGATTGGTCAAACCTGCGAGAAGAGCTGGGCGATCTTCTTTTTCAAGTGATTTTTTATAGTCAACTGGCGAAAGAACAAGGTTTATTTGATTTTTCCGAGGTCGTTGAAACGGTGAATGAGAAGTTAATTCGTCGTCATCCTCATGTTTTTTCGGATGTTCAGGTATCAGATCAAGCGCAGCTTGAGGCTAATTGGGAAGCAGAAAAAGCCAAAGAAAAACACCAAGCAGGCAAAGATGAACAAAGTATTCTAGACTCAATACCACAAGCGCTTCCCGCTTTAATGCGAGCCAACAAAATCCAGAAAAAATGTGCGAAATATGGGTTTGATTGGGACACATTGGGCCCGGTCGCAGAGAAAGTTCAGGAAGAGTTAGCTGAAGTGATGGAAGAAGCGCTTCAGGTTGAAATTAATGAACAAAAAGTGGAAGAAGAGCTAGGCGATCTGTTGTTTGCCACGGTCAATTTAGTGCGTTACTTAGGGAAAGATCCGGAAGTGGCGTTAATGAAGGCCAATCAAAAGTTTGTGCGCCGTTTCCAAGGGGTGGAACAATTGGCGCAGACATATCATCAACCCTTAACGGATTTTTCATTAGCCGAACTTGATGCTATGTGGGAGCAAGTCAAACAGGAAGAAAAAGAGGCAATAGCGCCTTTTTTAAGTAAAAACAGCAATAAAAAGCACGATTGAATAGAGAAAAGAAGCCGAGTTCAATCTGTTTGATTTGAAGCAAAAAATAAAAAACTGAGTGTGATAGATTTCACGTTGTGGCGATAAATGGGTTCTGGTATAGTTTCATCCCGTCCAGAAGAAATCCATTTCCCTCATTCAACCAATTTCAGGTTAAACATGACGACAAATTATATTTTTGTTACTGGCGGGGTCGTATCCTCTCTAGGTAAAGGTATTGCAGCAGCATCGCTTGCGGCTATTTTAGAAGCTCGTGGTCTTAAAGTGACCATGATGAAGCTTGACCCTTACATCAACGTTGATCCCGGCACGATGAGCCCAACTCAACATGGTGAAGTGTTTGTCACGGAAGATGGCGCTGAAACTGACCTTGACCTTGGCCATTACGAACGTTTTATTCGTACCAAAATGACCAAGCGCAATAACTTTACTGCTGGTCGTGTTTATGCCGATGTAATCCGTAAAGAGCGTCGTGGTGACTATTTAGGTGCCACGATTCAGGTTATCCCTCATATTACTAATGCGATCAAAGATCGTGTTATCGCTGGCTCTGAAGGCCACGACATCGCTATTGTTGAAGTCGGTGGTACGGTTGGTGATATTGAGTCCCTTCCTTTTATGGAAGCGATCCGTCAGCTTGCCATTGAAGTGGGTCGTGAAAATGCGATGTTTATGCATTTAACCTTAGTGCCATATCTTGCGGCGGCTGGTGAAGTGAAAACCAAACCGACCCAACATTCAGTAAAAGAATTGCTTTCTATCGGTATTCAACCAGATATTTTGGTTTGCCGTAGTGATCGCGTGATCCCCGCCAATGAACGTAAAAAAATCGCCCTGTTCTGTAACGTGCCAGAAAAAGCCGTTATTTCAATGAAGGATGTTGATTCTATTTACAAAATCCCGCAACTGATCAAATCTCAAGGTTTGGATGATTTAGTTTGTGCGCGTTTTGGTATCACAGCGCCAGAAGCGGATCTTTCAGAATGGGAACGCGTTATTTATGAAGAAGCCAACCCCACGGGTGAAGTCACTATCGGGATGGTGGGGAAATATATTGAATTACCGGATGCGTATAAATCAGTCAATGAAGCGTTAAAACACGCAGGGCTGAAAAATCGTCTGAGCGTGACAATTAAGTATATTGATTCGCAAGATGTGGAAACCAAAGGGGTTGACATCTTACAAGGTGTGGATGCTATTTTAGTCCCAGGCGGTTTTGGTGACCGAGGTATTGAAGGTAAAATCCTTGCTGCCCAATACGCTCGTGAGAATGATGTTCCTTACCTTGGTATTTGCTTAGGTATGCAAGTTGCCCTTATCGAATATGCCCGAAATGTGGCGGGTATGACAGGTGCACATTCAACAGAATTTAACAAAGAAAGCCCATATCCTGTAGTAGGCTTAATTACAGAGTGGGTGGACAAGGAAGGTAAAGTTGAGGAACGTACTGAAACCTCTGATTTGGGTGGTACGATGCGCTTAGGTTCTCAGCTTTGTCACTTAACGAAAGGGACAAAAGCGTATGAATTGTACGGAAGTGCCACGATTCATGAACGCCATCGTCATCGTTATGAAGTGAACAATAACCTTCGTCCCCAAATTGAAAAAGCCGGCTTGAAAGTTTCTGGATTGTCAGCGGACAAGAAACTGGTTGAAGTGATTGAGAACCCAGCACATCCATGGTTTGTTGCTGCTCAGTTCCATCCAGAGTTCACATCGACTCCGCGTGATGGACATCCATTATTTGCTGGTTTTGTGAAAGCCGCAGGCCAATTCCAGCGCGGTGAATTGAAGTAAAAGGATATGGATAGTGGCGTAAGTTGTGTCACTATCCTTTTAGTTTTGACATTTAAATTCAATGAGAGGAAACATTAATGTCTAAGATCGTTAAAGTTCTAGGTCGTGAAATCATCGACTCACGTGGTAACCCAACTGTTGAAGCGGAAGTTCACCTAGAAGGCGGTTTCGTTGGTATGGCAGCGGCTCCATCTGGTGCATCAACGGGTTCTCGTGAAGCGCTTGAGTTACGCGATGGCGACAAAGCTCGTTTCCTAGGTAAAGGTGTTCTTAAAGCTGTTGGTGCGGTTAATGGCCCTATCGCTGAAGCATTGATTGGTAAAGATGCAAAAGACCAAGCAACTGTTGACCAAATCATGATCGACCTAGATGGTACTGAAAACAAATCTAACTTCGGTGCTAACGCTATCCTAGCGGTTTCTCTAGCAAACGCTAAAGCCGCTGCGGCAGCGAAAGGTATGCCTCTATATGAGCACATTGCTGAGCTAAACGGTACTGCTGGTCAGTTCTCTATGCCTCTACCAATGATGAACATCATCAACGGTGGTGAGCACGCTGACAACAACGTAGATATCCAAGAGTTCATGATCCAACCTGTTGGCGCAAAAACGCTTAAAGAAGCGCTACGCATTGGTGCAGAAGTGTTCCACAACCTAGCTAAAGTTCTTAAGTCTAAAGGCTATAACACCGCTGTTGGTGACGAAGGTGGTTTCGCTCCTAACCTTAAATCTAATGCTGAAGCACTAGAAGTTATCGCAGAAGCGGTTGCTGCTGCAGGCTACGAGCTAGGCAAAGACGTCACTCTAGCAATGGACTGTGCAGCCTCTGAGTTCTTTGACAAAGACGCTGGCATCTACAACATGAAAGGTGAAGGTAAAACCTTCACTTCTGAAGAGTTCAACCATTACCTAGCTGAGCTAGTTGAGAAGTTCCCAATCGTATCTATCGAAGACGGTCTAGACGAGTCTGACTGGGATGGTTTTGCACACCAAACTCAACTACTAGGCAATAAGATCCAATTGGTTGGTGACGATCTATTCGTTACAAACACTAAGATCCTTGCTGAAGGTATTGAGAAAGGCATCGCTAACTCAATCCTAATCAAGTTCAACCAAATCGGTTCTCTCACTGAGACTCTAGCGGCAATCAAGATGGCTAAAGATGCAGGTTACACTGCTGTCATCTCTCACCGTAGTGGCGAAACTGAAGATGCAACTATCGCAGACCTTGCGGTAGGTACTGCTGCAGGTCAAATCAAAACAGGTTCTATGAGCCGTTCTGACCGTGTTGCTAAGTACAACCAATTGATCCGTATCGAAGAAGCGCTAGGTGCTCGTGCTCCTTTCAACGGTCTTAAAGAAGTGAAAGGCCAAGCTTAATTTCTATTGAAATAGCTTAGTTTTGTTATCGCTAAACGCCCTGCCGCAATGCAGGGCGTTTTTTATAGGGCTGACAATCTTTTTATGATATGGGCTGATTTGATAAAAACCATCAGTGTGTCTCTAAAGCGGCAATCGCTTGAATTCGGCGCTGAGTTAACGCTTCTTTGATGGCCTTCCCTTGAAACCCCTCGGTAATAATCTGCTGAACATTGACGGTTAATGCCGCCTGATAAGCTTGCTTAAAGAGTTCACTTTGTGGATAAGGTGCCTCTTCACATCCTAATCGGCCTGCATGATCCGCTTGGCAGCAAAGTAATACCTCATTTAAACGCTCTGGTTTACGCCATACGTCTAATTTGTCGAGTATTTTGAGTTTGGTGCTGGCTTTTAATTCCGCTGCTCTATGAATGTTTGAGTGCTGCTCACAGACTAATAACGCTAACTCTTTAAACTCATTAGGGATCCGTACACGCTCACACAACTGCTTGATAATGCCAATGCCAGTCTGGCAGTGCATTTTATGACTCGGCCATTGCGCTTTGGGGGTTACACCTTTACCTAAGTCATGAACTTGGGCCGCAAAGCGCACGGTTAAAGAGGGGGAGCGTTGAGCGGCTTGCTGGGCAACCAGTAAAGTATGTATGCCCGTATCGATTTCTGGGTGCCATTTTTCGGGCTGTGGTACCCCAAATAGACGATCAAGCTCGGGCAGCACCACGGCGAGTGCGCCACATTCATGGAGTACAGAAAGAAAAACGTCAGGATGTTGAGTCGCCAATGACTTATGCCACTCTTGCCAAACCCGTTCAGGCGTTAGGTGGCTGAGTTCACCCGATTGAGTGATTTGCTGCATCAATTGTTGCGTTTCTTTGGCAATGGTAAAACCGAGGTGGGTGAGTTTAGCCGCAAAACGTGCAACACGTAGGACTCGTAGGGGATCTTCGACAAAGGCTGGTGAAACATGACGTAAGACACGCTGCTCAATATCTTTTTGCCCGCCATAAGGGTCGATCAGTTTGCCTTGTGCGTCTTGTGCCATGGCATTAATGGTTAAATCACGTCGAGCTAAATCTTCCTCAAGTGACACCTCTTGATCGTAATAGCAGGCAAACCCCGTATAGCCAGCACCAGTTTTTCGTTCAGTGCGTGCTAAGGCGTATTCTTGTTTTGTTTTTGGGTGCAAGAATACCGGGAAGTCTTTCCCAACGGCTTGATAGCCAGCTTGGAGCATCTGTTCTGGGCTGCTACCCACCACTACCCAATCTTTATCATAGACAGGAAGGTTGAGTAATTGATCGCGGATGGCTCCGCCAACTAAGTAAACTTGCACATCTCTTCCTTCATCGAGCGAGACAAAAACGGCCACCTGAGGTGACCGTAATAAGAAAAATAAAGATTATGCCCACCCAGCTGGGTTACGCTTACGGCGTGGGACAATATGGGGTAAGACTAAGCCAAACAGTAAGCCGCCACCAGCAACACCGCCCCCATACATAAAGTATTTTAGAAGTAAGTCTTCTTTTTGGGTATCGAGTTTTGCTCGAAGCTCACGAATTTCTGTTTGTGAAGCGGTTAATTGTTGGCTGATATCACCGTAACTTTTTTCTAAATCGGCAATTTGCTTATTGCGAATTTCGAGTGAATCCACTAATCCCGCTTTTTCACTATCGGCATTTTGGCGAGCATTAGCCAATTGGCTTTTTACTTCTTTTAACTCTTTTTCCAGCAGAGGAAGGCGTACTGCCATGCTGATATCTCGAGTGACAAAGCGGCTTTCCACCCAGCCATTACGGCCTCGACTATCAACAATTTGGCTGTAACCATTTTCTTTATTGGTCGAGAGCAGTTTGACTTTTTCTCCCGCATCAATCGAACCAATGATGCGAAATTGATTACTTGGACCTGAATGCATATAAGTAAAGAGTTTATCTGCGATATAGCGGTCTTGAGCGAGCGTTGGTGCAGCCAACAAAGAAAATAGCACCATGCAGACGAGTTTTTTCACGGTTTATCCCTTAGTGATGGTCAATATAGCGATATGAACAAATCATCTCATTGAGAGAGTTGAGACACAATCCAGTGTCTTTCATGAGAATTTGATCTTCGCTTTAAGGTTTGTTTGGCAGATAGTAAAAACTTTCCGAACTTGGTGCAACCAAGAAGGGAGGCAAAGCCTCCCTTTCTGTGCGTTTGAGTCAATAATGACAAACGACTGACAGTTTTTTTACGTGATGGATTAACCAAACACGGCTTGAATAACATAAAAGAAAATGACGGCCAGTAAGGCTCCTGCTGGCAAAGTCACAATCCATGATGCAACGATATTACGTACCACGCCTAAATTCAGTGCAGCAATACCACGAGCAAAACCTACCCCTAATACTGCGCCGACTAAGGTTTGGGTAGTTGAAATAGGTAAGCCAGTGCCTGAGGCTAACACAACGGTTGATGCCGTTGCCAACTGAGCAGCAAAGCCTCGGCTTGGGGTCAATTCAGTAATGCCAGTACCTACGGTAGCCATTACTTTGTGGCCTAACGTAGCAAGGCCGACTACGATACCGATGCCACCGAGTGGCAGAATCCACCAAGCGATTGCACTTTTCCCTGCCACTTGTCCAAGATGTTCAACAGTAGAAACAACAGCCGCTAAAGGACCAATCGCATTCGCCACATCGTTTGAACCGTGGGCAAACGCCATCGCACAGGCGGTGATCACCATTAATACCGAGAAAATACGCTCAACGCTGGAAAAACCGTGATTTTCTTCTGTATTGGAAAAGCGCTTATAGATATACAGATAGCCAACCAACATAACAATAGCGGATACGGCAATAGAGCAGAGCCAAGCCTCCGTACTATTTAGATGCAATCCAACATGTTTTAAGCCTTTTTTGATGGTCACTAAGGCGATCACCATCGTGGTGATAAACATATAGACAGGTACAAATCGTTTGGCATTGATGAGGGGAGTTTCAGTATCGAAGATAAGCCTTTGCGCACTAACAAAAATGGCGTAGGCCATTAAGCCGGAAATGAATGGCGTAATAATCCAACTGCCCACAATACCTTGCACCGAACTCCAATCTACGGCTTCAGTTCCCACTGACACAGAAGCAAATCCGATAATCGCACCGATAATGGAATGCGTTGTGGAAACGGGCCAGCCCATATAAGAGGCAAGCAGTAGCCAGGTTCCCGCTGCGAGCAGAGAAGACATCATGCCGTACACGAGCAATTCTGGTTGGTCAGTAAAGAGCGCGGGTTCGATAACGCCTCGACGGATGGTATCCGTCACTTCGCCACCGGCTAAATAGGCACCAGCAAATTCGAAAATCATCGCAATGATGATAGCTTGTTTGACGGTGAGGGCTTTTGAGCCTACGGATGTGCCCATCGCATTGGCGACATCATTTGCCCCAATACCAATGGCCATTAATAAACCGAAGATCGCTGCAACAATGATCAGGACTGTGCCGTAGTTCGCAAGGATATCCATCGTAATACCTAGTTGTTGATAACAAGCGGAGCAAAATCGCAGTACTTTTTCGGCACGAAAAATCCCATCAGCGAGAAATATAATCAACGCCTAAACTGTGATGGTACGATTAATACTCTTAGTTATTTGGTTAACTTTATGATTTAAGAGCGAGAAAGCATCACTTCAAGCCGAGCACCAACGCGCTGAGCCTGATCGGCGATACCACCAACCCATTCAAATATTTTGTATAAGAACATGACATCAATAGGATTCATTTTTGACTCCATGGCCATTAACTGTTGGCGAAGTCGAATTTGCATCGTATCGGTATCATCCTCGATCACATCCAGTTGATTGATCATTTCTGCCACCAAGGTGACTTCACGACCTTTAAATCCGGTTTCCAATAACTCGTCGAGTTCATTGATGACTTTCTGCGCCTGTTTCGCGGCATCAAGACAGCGATTCACATAAGCGATGAAGTTTTCTTGGAGAGGTTCAGGAATAGTAAGCTGACGACCATAAACACGGCCTGCGATATCTTTAGCAAGATTAGCAAGTTTGTCTTGTTGAGTGAGAAGCTCAAGCATGTCAGTTCGATCGACCGGCATAAACAAACCACGAGGGAGTTTTAGACGGATTTCACGTTTTAACACGTCGGCTTCTTTCTCTAAATGAGAAATTTGTGCGCGTATCTCTTCTGCTTTGTCCCAGTCACCTTGAGCGCAAACCTCAAAGAAATTCACTAAGTGAGAGCAGCATTCATTGACACACACAACGTGTCGTTGCAAAGGTTTAATCGGGGACTTTGCAAATAACCCCATGATGGTATTTACTGGCATGGTCATTCAACCTAATAGCTATAACCGAAAAAGAACATATACCATATTATGGCGAAATGTTGAGCGTTGGCTATAAAGGCGCGCATGTTAACCCATTAATTGGCGCATTAAAACTGTTTTAGATCATCAATCGGTCTATATTTCTTTCTTGCCCCACTGCCTTTTAGGCAATATCCTGTCGCTATCTGCTGCGAAAGGTATAAATATGGAAACCGAAATAGAACTGAAGTTTTTTGTTTCTCCAGATTTTTCAGAGATTTTACGCAATAAAATTTCTGAAACCAAAGTACTTCAGCACAGTTGTCGAGAATTAGGAAATACCTACTTTGATACTGCTGATAATTGGTTACGTCAACACGATATTGGATTGCGAATTCGTCGTTTTGATGAGGTATATGTACAAACCGTCAAAACGGCGGGGCGAGTCGTCGCTGGTTTACATCAGCGTCCTGAATATAATGCAGAGCATTGTAGTAATGAACCCGAACTCTCCCTTCATCCCACCGATATCTGGCCTGAAGGACGAGAGGTGGCAGAGCTACAAGCGCAACTCTTGCCTTTATTTGCCACGAATTTTACCCGTGAACAGTGGTTGGTGGGGATGGCGGACGGTAGTCAGATAGAAGTCGCATTTGACCAAGGTGTGGTTGAAGCGGAAGAAAATCAAGCCCCGATTTGTGAAGTGGAACTTGAGTTGAAATCAGGTCAAACCGACGCTCTGTTTGTTCTGGCTCGTCATTTAAGTGACCAAGGTGGAATGCGTTTAGGTAACTTGAGTAAAGCTGCGCGAGGCTATCGCTTAGCCGCGAATTATTCGGGAGATGACGTTCAACCGTTGGAGCTAGTCAATACGCAAAGTGATGATAGCGTTGAGTCCTGTTTTATTCGTTCTTTAGAGCACGCCTTGTCTCATTGGCATTATCATGAGCAAATTTATATCGAACGTGACTCCATTGCGGCCTTACATGAAATTAGCCATGCGATTAGCTTCATTCGTCAATTATTGACCGTTTATGGTGGCATTGTTCCACGCCGAGCGAGTGCAATTTTACGGCAAGAGCTGAAATGGCTTGACGGTGAGCTAGCTTGGCTGAAACATTACGATTATCTGGATGATTTGCTCAAAGATAAAGGTTATGTGCTGCGTAAGTTAGAAGCCCGAAAATTTTTGGTTGCAGAGTTAAAGCAACGACAAGAGTCGCTACCTCAACGAGAAGAATCTCTCAAGCTACTTCATTCAGCGCGCTATACAGGACTATTGCTGGATCTCAGCCGCTGGATTTTAACCCGAGGGTGGCAGCCATTTTTGGATGAAAAAGCACGCGAACGAATGGCCAGAAATATTCGAGGCTTTTCTGTTAAGCAGCTTGAACGAGCTTGGGCTGAGCTGATGGATGTCTTTCCTCCCGAGCAGAGATTATCTAGCCAAGAATATATTGATCAGCAGTATCGTTTGACGCGTAGCCTGTATACTGGCATTGGTTTTGCCCGTTTATACGATGCGGAAAAGCGGTTAGCTTTTCGAATGCCGTGGGCTGATTTACTGCATGGTATTGATGACCTTCTCACACTCAAAACATTAGAGAAATTGCTTGATACATTGCAAGAAGAAGATCAAGACGCCGTTAATCGCTGGTTAATTCGGCAAGAGAATTCTCTTCTCCATGCGATGGAGCAAACTCGAGCGATTGGTGTTGAAAACCCACCTTATTGGCGTGAGTAATTGACCAAAATGAAAATGGAGGATGAGAAAGCCTCTCCTCCACTTTTTCGTTCCCCTCTACGATTGATATGACGCTTATTCTCCGGTTACCTGCCTCTTAGTTTTTGCTACCCACTTTTCTAAAAACCCACGTTATTGACATAAAATCTCGACCTAGATCACACTTGGTGTCATCTCTTCGGCAAAGGGCTTGAGAGTTTCCATACTCAGTCGATAGAGAAAGAGATCGAGGAATGATTTTGTCTCTCGCCTTTTCTTTGAATTTCGAGCCAGAGTAGACAATCCGCTTGAGATCACAAATCACACCATCAATGATCAAATAAGCGAGATTCCGCTCATCGATGGTGGCTTGTTTTTGATATTATTATTTTCATACGAGGCTCGAAATAATTCATGGTACTTATCATCTTTTCGGTGAAAGGCATGAAAATAGACATTTAAACGGAGTGGAGAACAGACAATGGCGAGGATAGCATTTAAACCGTGGGAACGGGTTATCACAGATATACGTCTGATACCAAAGATGGTTATGCTGATGATATTCAGTACCTTATTGGTGATAGCTAAACAGTTATGGGATGCCAGCCTGTTCTATGACTCTTTATTAGCCGCAACTCAAAATATTGAGGTGGCTCAGCATCATTATGATACTTATCTTGTACAAGTGGTTTGGCAAACGGGCCTATTGATCGTGGTCTTTGTTGCCTTGCTTATGTTTGCAGCTCGAGTCATGCTTCGCCAAACTCAATTTTTGAGTGAATCAATAAAGCAGATGGCTCAGAGAGATTTGTCTGAGCCGATTGTGATGGAATGTAAAGATGAGTACGGAGATGTGGCTCGGGAGCTTGAAATCACTCGCCATCAACTACAAGAATTGATCAAAGTGCAGATCAACACCTCACAAGAGCTGACCGCTTTGACGGAGGTGATGACCATTAGCATGTCGGAAACCAAAGATTCTGCTCAAGAAGAGTTTAATGAAATTGATCAGTTGGCGACCGCGATGAGTGAGATGTCGTCTACGGTACAAACCGTTGCTGAACATGCACAAAATGCTTCGTCATTGACAGAAAGTGCTTCACAGCAAGCGAAGACAGGGCAACAGTTTGTTCAAAAGACCATCAGTAAAATTGGGCAGCTTTCCAAAGATATTACAGCCTCTGCTTCAGCCGTTAACCAAGTCGAAGAGCGTGTTGTCGCTATTGGTAGTGTGGTTGGAACCATTCAAGGCATTTCAGAGCAAACCAATTTGCTTGCTCTGAATGCTGCCATTGAAGCGGCTCGAGCGGGAGAGGCTGGTCGTGGCTTTGCTGTTGTCGCCGATGAAGTACGAAATCTGGCACAACGCACTCAATCAGCGACAGTCGAAATCCAAGAAATGATTTCTCAATTGCAAAGCAGTGCCAATTCTGCGGTCGATTTGATGGAAAAGAGTGTGGTAGAAGCCGCAGATGGTGTTGAACTCGTAACGAATGCGGGCGGTGAACTTGACGGTATTGTTAGACAAGTTCAGCATATCAATGACATGAACTTCCAAATTGCGACCGCTGCAGAGCAGCAAAGTAGTGTTGCAGAAGAGATGAACCAAAACTTAACTAACGTACGAGAACTGGTTGAAGCTTCAGTTACGGTGGTGAGTGAACTGCTTGAAACCTCTGAAATCATGCAACGTAATGCAGAAGAACTGGACAGTAAAATCACCGTGTTTAAGGTGTGATCTTTCCCTTCTGTTCGTTAATTAACACGCTCACTTTCTTCAGTGGGCGTTTTTATTTTTATCGGACTGGGATAAAGTGATCGCCTTGGGTTTTCCCAGTAAGCAGACAAGGATGAACCATGCCATTACCCCAACCGCTAGCCGATCAGGCTGAACGATACTATCAGCAGCTTCTTACTCAGCATTCCGTTATCGAAACCTGGCCTCTGCCGTTGCTCAATACACTACGCACTTTGCTTGGCTTGAGTCCTTTTATTGCAGAGACGCTGCTACGCGATGAAGTGTTATGCCAAGAGTTGCCTCTTCGGCTTCAGGAAAAGCAACGGCGCTCGGCTTACCGGCAGCAATTAAATCAATTACTTGCGTTGTGTGGGGATGATGTTTGTGGCCAGCGTATTTTGCGCTTGTTCCGTAATCGAGAAATGGTCTACATCGCTTGGCGTGATTTTTTATCAGATTGGTCATTAGAAGAGAGCCTCGCTCACCTGTCAGAGCTGGCCGAAGCGCTTATTTTTGAAACCTATCAATGGCAATACGCACAATGTTGTCAAGAGTGGGGAACGCCTTGTAATGCTCAGGGGCAAGCTCAACCCATGCTGATTATTGGCATGGGAAAATTAGGGGGGGGAGAGTTAAATTTTTCCTCCGATATTGATTTAATCTTTACCTATCCGGAGAACGGCCAAACTCAAGGGGCGCGACGTTCAATTGATAACGCTCAGTTTTTTACCCGCCTAGGCCAACGTATTATCAAAATGCTCGATCAGCAGACATTAGATGGTTTTTGTTACCGCGTCGATATGCGTTTACGTCCCTTTGGAGAGAGTGGCCCCTTGGTGATGAGTTATGCCGCACTTGAGGATTATTACCAAGAGCAAGGGCGTGATTGGGAACGCTATGCCATGGTCAAAGCTCGGGTTATGGGAAGTGAAATGTACGAACAGTATCAAGAGCTGCGTCAAATGTTACGCCCTTTTGTGTTTCGTCGTTATATCGATTTTAGTGCTATTCAGTCACTACGCCGGATGAAGTCGATGATACGCAGTGAAGTCCGTCGGCGAGGGTTAAGTAACAATATCAAGTTAGGAGCGGGAGGCATTCGAGAAGTCGAATTTATCGCACAAGTTTTTCAATTGATCCGTGGAGGAAGAGAACCCAGTTTGCGCTATCGTGGCCTGCTGGAAACCTTACAAGCGATTGGTGAGTTGGAATTACTGACCCCAGAGCAAATCGAGCAATTGACGAGTGCTTATCGCTTTTTGCGTCGACTAGAAAATTTACTGCAAGCGATAGAAGATAAACAAACTCAAACGTTACCGGATAAAACCGATGATCAACTGCGGCTGGCCTATGCAATGGGGTATTGTTCTTGGGATGCCTTAACCGAGCAAATTCAGCAGGAAATGGCAGGTGTTCATCAGATCTTTATTGCACTTATTGGTGAAGAGGAGGAGGAAGACGATCTGCTGATTGCTCCGCATTTTCATGAGCTTTGGGACATGGCCCACAAACCCGAGGTGGTGGTACATATCGTTGAGCACGATTTAGCGCTTCCTGATGTTGAGACGGTGGCGAACACCTGTATTCATTTTAAGCAGGATTTGGCTAAAAAAACCATTGGCCCAAGAGGGCGAGAAGTGCTGAACCGTTTGATGCCCAAAGTTTATCAGGTGATTTTTTCTCATCCAGACGCTCAGTTTGGCTTAGCCAGAGTGCTCTCTTTACTCAATCGCATTGCGACGCGTACTACCTATTTGGAACTATTGGATGAATATCCAGCGGCACTGAATCAACTGGTTCGTCTGTGTACTGCCAGCCCGATGATTTCAGAGCAGTTATCGCGTTATCCTATTTTGTTAGATGAGCTGATTGATCCGCAACAGCTATATCACCCGATTGCGCTAGACAGTTATAAAACCGAGTTGCGTGATTTTCTGGCTCGGATTCCTGAAGAAGACATGGAGCAGCAAATGGAAGCGCTGCGCCAGTTTAAGCAAATTTGTATTTTAAAAATTGCCGCGGCAGACATTGCAGGTGTATTGCCAGTCATGAAGGTCAGTGATCACCTGACTTATTTAGCCGAAGCAATTGTCGAAGCCGTGATTCATCAGGCGTGGTTACAAGTCAGTGTTAAATATGGCGAACCCGATCATCTTACGGAGCGAGATGGCAAAGGATTTGCGGTGATAGGTTACGGTAAAGTAGGTGGCTGGGAATTAGGCTACAACTCCGATTTGGATATTGTTTTTGTGCATGATTGCCCCGTTTCTTCTATGACTGATGGGGAAAAATCGATTGATGGTCGCCAATTTTATCTACGTCTCGCACAGCGTGTGATTCACCTGTTCTCAACGCGTACCACTTCTGGCATTTTATATGAAGTGGACACTCGGTTACGCCCTTCGGGTGTTTCAGGGTTACTGGTTTCCCCCATCGATGCGTTTGCCACTTACCAGAAAGAAGAAGCGTGGACATGGGAGCACCAAGCCTTAGTACGAGCCCGTATGATTTATGGTGATGCAGTTTTATTGAACAATTTTGAGCAACTGAGACAGACCATTTTATCGTTACCGAGAGATCAAGAAACACTGAAACAACAAGTGATTGAAATGCGTCAAAAGATGCGTCAGCACTTAGGCAGTAAAAAAGCGGGCCGCTTTATGCTCAAACAAGATGAAGGGGGTATCGCAGATATTGAGTTTTTAGCACAATACTGGGTGTTACTCTATAGCCACCAGTTACCGAAGTTAACTCGCTGGTCTGACAATGTCCGAATTTTTGAATCATTGATTAAACTGGGCGTATTGGATGAATCTTCTGCAATGGCACTCACTCATGCATATACCCGTATGCGTGACCAGATCCATCATCGTAATTTGCTTAACTTAGAGGCGGATGTTGATGAAGGAAAGTTTATTGATGAACGGAAAATTGTGACACAAATTTGGCATAAGTGGTTGGGGTGAAATCTTTAGCGACTCAAAGCCCTGTGCTACACTGCGCGACGAAATTAATAGTGGAGATTCCATAATGAAACCGATCCTACCTGACTATAACAAAGCGGGCGTGTTGATCATCGGTGATGTCATGCTTGATCGTTATTGGCATGGCCCAACGGGGCGTATTTCACCAGAAGCTCCGGTTCCCGTCGTCAAAGTTGAGCATAATGAAGAACGTCCAGGTGGGGCCGCTAACGTTGCTATGAATATTGCCTCTTTGGGGGGGAAGGCTACCATCATTGGTTTAACTGGTATGGATGAACCTGCTCAAGTCTTGGAAGAAAAACTCACCTCATTAAATGTAGCGTGTGATTTTGTCGCATTGGCAGATTATCCGACGATCACAAAATTACGCGTATTGAGCCGAGGCCAGCAGTTAATTCGCTTGGATTTTGAAGAAAAATTTGAACAAAACGACGCCAAACAAATGTTATCTCGGATGGAAGATGCTTTACCTCGTGTGAACGCGGTCATTTTATCTGACTACGCAAAAGGGGCTTTAGAGCATGTACAGGTGCTGATTCAACGAGCACGTGCTGCTCATTTACCTGTTTTTATCGATCCTAAAGGGGCGGATTTTGAACGCTACCGAGGTGCAACACTGCTCACTCCTAATATGGCAGAATTTGAGCAAGTGGTTGGTAAAGTCAAATCAGAACAAGATTTGGTTGAGAAAGGGTTAGCCTTGATCGAACAGTTTGATTTCGAGGCCTTGTTGATCACTCGAAGTGAACATGGCATGACCTTGCTGCGTCGAGGTATGGAACCGTTCAATCTACCGACCCAAGCCAAAGAAGTGTTCGATGTGACTGGGGCTGGCGATACGGTCATTTCCGTATTAGCTGCCTCGGTTGCTGCTGGAAAATCCTTAGATGATGCCTGTGCATTAGCCAATGCAGCGGCTGGTGTTGTGGTGGGGAAACTTGGCACTTCAACGGTTTCTACGATTGAGCTGGTCGAAGCGATTCATGGCAGTAAAGATTCTGAATTTGGCATTATCAGTGAGCAAGCCTTGATCGAAGCTGTCAAAAAAGCCAAAGCTCGTGGTGAAAAAGTGGTGATGACCAATGGCTGTTTCGACATTTTACATGCTGGCCATGTTTCTTATTTAAATCATGCCGCTGAGCTTGGTGACCGACTGATTGTTGCTGTGAATACGGATGATTCTGTAAAACGTTTAAAAGGACCGGGACGTCCGGTTAACCCAACGGATCGTCGTATGGCGGTTCTTGCTGGGTTAGGAGCGGTGGATTGGGTGGTTCC
Source organism: Vibrio cincinnatiensis DSM 19608 (assembly GCF_900167345.1). Taxonomy (GTDB): domain Bacteria; phylum Pseudomonadota; class Gammaproteobacteria; order Enterobacterales; family Vibrionaceae; genus Vibrio; species Vibrio cincinnatiensis. Next base: position 56,708 of record NZ_FUXB01000007.1, read on the forward strand.
GTTCGCAGAAGATACGCCACAACGCCTTATTGGTGAAGTATTGCCGAGCTTATTAGTCAAAGGGGGGGATTATCAACCTGAAGATATTGCTGGTGGTGCGGAAGTGATTGCGGCTGGGGGCGAAGTGAAAGTATTGAACTTTGAAGATGGCTGCTCAACCACAGAAATTATTCAAGCTATTCGAGGCGGAAAAGGCTAACCAACGGATCCATTTTCATCAATCAACCACTCGGTTTCCCTAAACGGTGCGATGTTCGAAAACATATGCAGTAGGGGGCCCTCAGTAGATGAATAAAGGGCTCAAATGAGCCCTTTATGATTTTATACTGGTTTTATAGGCTATTTTTTTGCCGCTTTTAACCCAGAATTAATATCCAGAACATCTTGCTCATTTAATGCACCAATGGCTTGGCGTAATTGCAATACATTAAGAATGTAGTCGTAACGTGCAGAAGAGAGATTACGGTTTGCGTCGTAGAGACGGCGAGTGGCATCCAATACATCCACAATCGTACGAGTACCCACTTCAAAGCCGGCTTCTGTAGCTTCTAAGGCCGAGCGAGCAGAAATGACAGTTTGCTCATAAGCGCGTAGAGCTCCAATGGAGGCATTGATATTATTATTGTAAGCGCGAACATTTTTCACAACGGTTCGAAACGACGCTTCCAAATCCTGACTAGCCGCAACGTAAGTATATTCTGCTTGTTTAGTTAGCGAGGTCACATTACCACCCGTATAGAGTGGAACACTTAAGTTTAGCCCAATGGCAAAATCATTGTAATCGTGGCCACTGTAGCTATATACCCCACTACTGCTGTTAGATTCTCGACCATAATTATATCCCCCATCTAAAGTTAACGAAGGTAAATGGCCTGAACTGGCTAAAGCAATATTATCTTTAGCAATGTCTTGTGCAATACGGGAAGAGAGCAAGGATAAGTTTTGCTGTTGTGCTCGCTCGATTAACGCTTCCATCGATTCCGTACTACGGCTGGCAGAGAAGCGTTTTGTGTCAAGAATATGGAGATTAGCATAGTCTTGCCCAGTGATTTCACGTAAAGATTCATAGCTATTGATCAGCGTATTTTCAGCCAGAACTTCATCGGCTAATACACTATCATATTGTGCTTGGGCATCATGTACGTCGGTAATCGCCGATAGTCCAACTTCAAAACGTTGTTTGGTTTGTTCGAGCTGACGAGCCACGGCCGCTTTTTCAGCTCGGACAAATTCTAGGTTATCTTGTGCACTTAAGACTTCAAAGTAAGCTTGGGAGACCCGAAGAATCAAATTCTGTTGAATAACCGCATATTCTGCATCGGCTTGACGAGCTTGTTTCTCTGCGGTATCTAAAGTGACCCAACTGGAACGGTTATACAGTTCTTGTGAAAAGCTAATGCCAGCACTTAGGCGATCACTTTCTCGAGAGTCTTCGTCACTGCGGGTTAGGTTATAGCCAGCCGTTAAATTAATTTGTGGTAAAAGAGAGCTTCGGCTGGAAGTAATCGCTTCAAAGGCGGCATCACGACGAGCGGCAGCACTGAGCAGTTGAGGATCATTCTCTTTTGCTTGGTCATAAATTTGTGCAAGATCATCGGCCCATGCGCTCACGCTACCAAGGGTTGCACTTACTAATAAAGGAAGCAGTTTTTTCATCGGTCCTATTCCTGCCTATATATGAAAGGAGTTACTTTGACAGAGTGTAACTCAAATTGCTGGTATTTCATGCGAAAGTTTGCACTTTTTTACACTTAATTATCCATCTGTGCAATATAATTATTTGCTCTGGTTGGGCTTGAAATTCGGGAAAATAGTCAGATAGCGGATTCAGCCAATCTATCTCGTTCCTTGTTTTTATTCTCCCAAGCCTATAATTTAAAAATAAATACAATTTTTGTATAAAAAGTTGAGCAATGTCGTTGGCAGAGGGAAAACTTCCTGAGTAAACTATAAGATTCACCAACAAGGAGCGCTCATGCAACCGTTAGATCCATTGAAAAGTCCGTTTACGACGGATGATATTGATATCGTCTCAAAACAGACACTGTTTCAAGGTTTTTTCCGCATGGTGAAATACCGCTTTAAACACCGTCTGTTTCAAGGTGGATGGAGCGAACCGATTGAGCGAGAAATGTTTGAACGTGGACATGCTGCTGCGATGTTACCTTATGATCCTCTACGTGATGAGGTGGTGATCATCGAACAAATTCGAGTTGGGGCATTAGAGCATGCTCAACCTTGGCAGTTAGAGATTGTGGCTGGCATTATCGAACTTGGCGAATCTGCACCAGATGTCGTTCGTCGAGAAGCGCAAGAAGAGGCCGGATTAGCGGTAGGGCGTTTAGAGAAAATTACCACTTATTATCCTTCGGCTGGAGGATGCTCTGAAAAATTGGATGTTTATGTCGGAGAAGTGGATGCGACACTCGCGGGGGGCGTGCATGGTTTGGCTGTGGAAGGGGAAGACATCAAAGTTCATGTTATGAATCGTTCTGATGCTTATCAGTTGGTGAAAGAGGGCAGGATTGAAAATGGAGCCTCTATTATTGCTTTGCAGTGGTTAGAGCTAAATTATCAGCAGTTAGCCTCGCAATGGCAGAGTGGCGTTTAGTATGTCGGTGTTAATGGCGTCTAAGCCGTATCATGTTGATCTTGCTGAATTGATGCGCACTTATGAAACCAACTATGCAAAGTTGAATGCTCTGATCCCTCGCCAACCGAATATCGGTGATGTACGTTGTTATCAAGCGGCTCACTTAACCTATCAACTTCAGGTGCTAGAGGTCACAAAGTACACAACTTTGGTGGAGATTTGTCAAAGCGATGATATTTCGATATTTCCATTACCGACAATGTCTGTCAGGCTATATCACGATGCTCGGGTCGCTGAAGTTTGTGCCAGTGAACAACTTGGTCGAGTGGATGCTCGCTATGACTATCCCAACGACAAAATGGTACAAAAAGATGAGAAAGCTCAAGTGAATCGCTTTTTAGGTGATTGGCTCACCTTTTGTTTAAAAAGAGGGATAAGTCGAACTCCCATGAATATTAATCATCAACAGCATTAGGTTTATCGCTTTGAACGTGTCGCCCAGTTTAGACCCATCAGAGAATATCAAGCTTGTCCAAATTACGGATACGCATCTGTTTGCGCCTGATGATGGTTGTTTACTCAGTGTTAATACCGCAGACAGCTTTCGTGCTATTGTCCAAGCGATTAATGAACAGCAAATGCCATTTGATGCCATTCTTGCGACGGGAGATATTTCACAAGATCACAGTGCAGAATCCTATCAGCGCTTCGCTTCAGGGATCCGTGAATTGCAAAAGCCGTGCTTCTGGTTACCGGGCAACCACGATTATAAACCCAATATGGGCAGTGTAATGCCATCGGAGCAAATTCATGCGCTAGAGCATGTTTTGTTAGGGGAACACTGGCAGATGGTTTTACTCGATTCTCAGGTCGTTGGCGTTCCTCATGGCCGTTTAAGTGATTACCAACTCACCTTATTGGATGAAAAACTCACTCAATACCCTGATCGCTTTACACTGGTATTACTGCATCACCATCCTTTATTGGTTGGTAGTGCTTGGCTTGATCAGCACACCTTAAAAGATAGTGATGCGTTTTGGAATGTCGTCAGCCAACACCAAAATGTCCGAGCGGTGCTGTGCGGTCATGTGCACCAGAATATGGATCGAGAGCATCAAGGCGTAAGAGTGATGGCAACGCCATCGACTTGTGTTCAATTTAAGCCCAATTCAGATGATTTTGCGCTTGATCTCTGCTCTCCGGGGTGGCGTGAATTAGAGCTCCATCATAATGGTCAAGTGACGACGCAAGTCAAACGGCTAATGAAAGGGGCGTTTGTGCCGGATTTTACCTCTACTGGATATTAAGGCTATGTCATCACTACCTTCACTACTGCTCTACATTCATGGATTTAACAGTTCCCCACAATCACATAAAGCGCAAGTGATGCAACAATATTGTGCTGAGTATCGACCTGATATCAAAGTTGTGGTGCCTAAATTACCTCATTTTCCTAAACAAGCGGCTGATTTGTTATCGAGTATAGTCACAAGCTACCAAGATCAATATCGTATCGGGCTGGTCGGTAGTTCATTAGGTGGCTACTTAGCAACGTGGTTGAATGCTCAGTTCTCTTTTCCCGCAGTATTGGTCAACCCAGCCGTGAAACCTTATGAGCTGCTTGCTGATTTTCTTGGTGAACAACAAAATCCTTATACTGGTGAACACTATGTGCTAGATCATTCGCACATTGAAGAGTTAATGGCACTGGATATCCCTGAGATTCAAAACCCTGATCACTTTTGGTTACTACAACAAATGGGGGATGAAGTGTTAGACTATCGCCAAGCGGTAGAAAAGTATCACTACGCCCGACAAACGGTGGAACCCAATGGTGATCATAGTTTTGTCGATTTTGAGCGTTATCCTCAGCAAATTATCCAATTCTTAAATCTTTGAGGATGTCTTGAGGGAAGAGTCATAAATTTATCCCTTGCTAACGGATGTCACTTGACATCTCAAGGGCTCTTCCTGAGTATGTTTCTCTTGTTCTTTCTTCGCTTATAGCTCTATATCACGGGGTGTTGTGCATTTTTAGTGACAATTTTCTTGTAGATAGAGCATAAACGCGTAGTAAAGTAACCCCATTATTTTTCGATAAAAGCATTCCGTATTATGACAGAACAATATAATGCTGGAGCCATTGAAGTTTTAAATGGCTTAGAACCAGTACGTCGCCGACCTGGGATGTATACGGATACCACGCGCCCTAACCACTTAGGGCAAGAAGTTATCGACAACAGTGTCGATGAAGCGTTGGCCGGATATGCCACTAAGGTTCAGGTGATTCTTCATGCCGATCAATCATTAGAAGTTATTGATGATGGGCGTGGTATGCCCGTTGATATTCATCCAGAAGAGAAAGTCTCTGGTGTGGAGTTGATCTTATGTAAATTGCATGCTGGTGGTAAGTTTTCTAATAAGAACTACCAATTTTCCGGTGGCCTACATGGGGTGGGTATTTCGGTTGTTAACGCCTTATCCAAACGTATTGAAGTCACCGTTCGCCGTGATGGGCAGGTCTATGACATTGCCTTTGAACACGGTGACAAAGTTTCCGATCTTACGGTGACCGGAACTTGTGGTCGGCGTAATCGAGGAACTTCTGTACATTTTTGGCCTGAAGCGCGTTACTTTGACTCCGCCAACTTCTCCGTTTCTCGCTTAATCAATAATTTACGCGCTAAAGCGGTTTTATGCCCAGGGTTAGAAGTCACCTTTACCGATAAGGTGAACGATAAAGAGTACCGCTGGCTCTATGAAGATGGTTTAAAAGACTATTTGGCGGAGGGCGTTAAAGGCTATACCTTATTGCCCGAAGAGCCGTTTACTGGTGAATTAAAAACAGACATTGAAGCGGCCAACTGGGCCGTTATTTGGCTTCCTGAAGGGGGCGATTTAATTACCGAAAGTTATGTTAACTTGATTCCAACGCCTCAGGGGGGGACGCATGTTAACGGATTACGCCAAGGCTTGCTGGATGCGATGCGGGAATTTTGTGAGTTTCGTAATCTACTGCCGCGTGGTGTTAAATTAACCGGTGAAGATGTGTTTGATCGCTGTGCTTATGTTTTATCGATCAAAATGCAAGACCCTCAATTTGCTGGGCAAACTAAAGAGCGGCTCTCTTCTCGTCAAACAGCTTCCTTTGTTTCTAGCGTGGTAAAAGACGCGTTTAGCTTGTGGCTCAATGAAAAACCTCAACTGGCTGAATTATTGGCTGAAACTTGCATTGCGAATGCTCATCGCCGTATGCGAGCCAGTAAAAAAGTCGTGCGGAAAAAAGTCGCTTCAGGCCCAGCGTTACCGGGAAAATTAACCGACTGTTCGCAGCAAGATCTTAGCCGAACTGAACTTTTCTTAGTGGAAGGGGATTCCGCCGGCGGCAGTGCGAAACAGGCGCGTAACCGTGAGTTTCAGGCCATTATGCCCCTACGCGGTAAGATCTTAAACACGTGGGAAGTGTCCGCAGATCAAGTGTTAGCTTCACAAGAAGTACATGACATCTCGGTTGCTTTGGGCATTGATCCCGACAGTGATGATCTTGAGGCGTTGCGCTATGGCAAAGTCTGTATCTTAGCGGATGCAGACTCCGATGGATTGCATATTGCCACACTGCTGTGTGCCTTGTTTACTCGCCATTTCCGCGCCTTAGTTCGTGCAGGTCATGTCTATGTAGCCATGCCTCCACTTTATCGTATCGACTGTGGTAAAGAAGTGCATTATGCCTTGGATGACAGTGAAAAAGACGCCATTCTTGAGCGTTTAAGTCAGAAAAAAGCTAAGATCAACGTCCAGCGCTTTAAAGGTCTAGGGGAAATGAACCCGCTCCAATTACGGGAAACTACCATGGATCCAAACACACGTCGTTTGGTGCAATTAACCATTGATGATGATAAAGAAACTGACGAAATGATGGATATGTTGCTGGGTAAAAAACGCGCCGATGATCGTCGCAGTTGGCTACAACGCAACGGTGATATGGCCGATATGGCAGAGGTACAATAAATGTCGACAGAAATTAATTTTGACGGCGTCGAACAACTGCCACTGCGTAAGTTTACTGAAGACGCTTATCTGAATTACTCCATGTATGTCATCATGGACCGAGCCCTGCCTTACATTGGTGATGGGCTAAAACCGGTTCAACGACGTATTATTTATGCGATGTCTGAGCTGGGGCTTTCAGCCGCAGCGAAATACAAGAAATCGGCTCGTACGGTTGGTGATGTATTGGGTAAATACCACCCACATGGTGATTCCGCCTGTTATGAAGCCATGGTATTGATGGCCCAGCCTTTCTCCTATCGTTACCCTCTGGTTGATGGACAAGGTAACTGGGGGGCTCCGGATGATCCTAAATCTTTCGCCGCTATGCGTTATACCGAAGCAAAGTTATCGAAATTTGCTGAGATCTTACTGGGTGAATTAGGGCAAGGAACCGTTGAGTGGCAGCCTAACTTCGATGGCACGATGAAAGAGCCCAAAATGCTACCAGCACGTCTGCCACACATCCTACTCAATGGGGTAACAGGGATTGCGGTGGGAATGGCTACCGATATACCGCCACATAACGTGCGGGAAGTGGTTGATGCAACGATTCATTTAATCGAGCATCCTGATGCATCTTTACCTGACTTGATGCAATACATCAAGGGGCCTGATTTTCCAACGGAAGCGGAGATCATCACGCCTCAGGTTGAGTTAGAGAAAATGTACAAAACCGGGCGTGGTAGCGTAAAAATGCGTGCGGTATGGCATAAAGAAGGGGCTGATATCGTCATTTCCGCTTTGCCTCATCAAGTGTCAGGCGCAAAATTATTGGAACAGATTGCCAACCAGATGCGGGCGAAAAAGCTGCCGATGGTGGAAGATTTGCGCGACGAATCGGATCATGAAAACCCCACGCGTATCGTGATCGTACCTCGTTCCAATCGGGTAGATTGCGATACCTTGATGAACCACTTATTTGCTTCGACGGATCTTGAGAAAAGTTATCGAGTTAACCTGAATATGATCGGCCTTGATAACCGACCTCAAGTAAAAGGATTAACACAAATTCTTTCTGAGTGGGTTGAGTATCGTCGTGCGACCGTGCGTTCTCGCTTGCAATTCCGTCTGGATAAGGTACTGGCACGCTTACATATTTTACAAGGTTTATTAATCGCTTATCTCAACATTGATGAAGTGATTGAAATTATCCGCCGTGAAGATGAACCCAAACCGGTGTTAATGCAACGTTTTGGAATTAGCGACATTCAAGCTGATGCTATTCTTGATACCAAGTTGCGTCACTTAGCTAAACTAGAAGAAGTGAAAATCCGTGCGGAACAAGAGGAACTAGAGAAAGAGCGCAAAAAGTTAGAAGAACTGCTTGGCTCCGAGCGTCGCTTAAATACCTTACTGAAAAAAGAGCTCAAAGCGGATGCCGAGAAATATGGCGATGATCGCCGTTCTCCTATCGTGGAGCGAGCAGAGGCTAAAGCATTAACCGAACGTGACTTGATGCCAAGTGAAGCCATCACCGTTGTCTTATCTGAAAAAGGTTGGATCCGCCATGCGAAAGGTCATGACGTTGATTGTCAGAGCTTGAGTTATAAGGCGGGAGATAACTACTTAGCCCATGCTTGTGGTAAAAGTAACCTGCCTGTAGTGCTACTGGGTAGCGATGGACGTAGTTACTCCCTTGAGTCCCATAGCTTGCCATCTGCCCGAGGGCAAGGCGAACCCATCACGGGACGGTTAAACATTACCGAAGGCAGTTCCATTCGCCAAGTGATCATGGGGGAAGAAGAACAGCTATGGCTGGTTGGTTCTGATGCCGGATACGGTTTTGTCTGTAAAGGGGCAGATTTGCTTTCGAAAAACCGCAGTGGTAAAGCCTTAGTGAATTTACCTGAAAATTCAGAGATTTTAGCACCGCAAGCGGTGAACGATTTGGATCATGACGAGATCTTAGCGATCACCAACCAAGGGCGTATGCTGCTCTTCCCGATTAAAGATCTACCACAATTGAGTAAAGGCAAAGGGAATAAGATCATCAATATTCCAAGTGCCAAAGCGAAGGCTCGGGAAGAGGTGGTTTCTCACTTAATGGCGTTACCTGCGGGCGTGTCCATTACTCTCTATGCAGGAAAACGTAAGTTGGGCTTAAAACCGACAGATTTAGATAACTTCCGTGGTGAACGTGGTCGTCGGGGAAGTTTACTTCCACGAGGGCTACAAAGAGTCACGAGTATCGATATTGAAGCTGACCCAAGCCAAGAATCGAGTAAAGAATAAATCTGTATTAACGAACAATAATAAAGCCCCATTTCGGGGCTTTATTATTGTAAACAGGAATAAACTAGAGATGTTCTTCTGACCAGCCATCGCTGTCAGACATATCAGGGGCTCCGGGAATCGCATTTTCTTCATCAGCCCAAGTACCAAAATCAATCATTTGACACTGCTTGCTGCAAAACGGGCGGTAAGGGCTTTGCTCTCCCCATTCTACCGACACACCGCATTGTGGGCATTTTACCACTGTCAGCTTCTTAGACATGGGATTCTCCTCTGGGTAAAAACCGACATTTTGCAAGATTAACGGTATTTTGCAAGGTTAACTACATATCGCCAGATCGAAAGGAACCGTTTGGTTACTGGCTTGACCGGAGTGAAAATCGATAAATTTAATGGCAAAGCGGTTTTTATGCCCAGAAATCATTGGGTAGACCCCATATTCCAGAGGTATTGATAAACGAAGAATATTCGCCCCTTCAGCATCACTTTGATAAAAACCAGATTGAGCTATATGAGGTCTAAACTGACCTGTTTCTCGGGTCAGTTTGAGCCACAATTTCAGTGCATCCGCCAGTGGTTGGAGAATGGACATCCACTGTTTGGCATCTTGGATTTTCTGTTCGATGGAGAGGTGGAGCCAGTAGTGTAGGGCTGGGAGGTCAAAGCAGCAAGATCCGCCGGGTAAGTTAAATCGCTGTCGGATGGTACTCAGAAAGCGGTCTTCTTTCAGTGATTGCCCAAACCGTTCCCCCGCCAGTAAATTACGGTGCACTTCGTCAATCTCAGCTAATAAAGTCATGAGCATTTCTTGATCGACACCTTCAATGCCTTGCCATTGGCGGTAAGCTAGGCGTTGTTTTTCAATATCTTTGGCCAATTCACTTTTGAGCTGCATTTGATCGAAAATATCAAGTAGGTCAAAAAGGGCGCGAAACAGCAATTGATGCTGGAGTTTGTCCGCTAATTGGCATGCTTGCTCCATTTGATTGAGCAACGCTTCTACCCGCAAATAAATGCGAGTTTTTTCATTGAGCGGATGTTCAAACTTATGTGTAATCATGAAACTAGCCTTGGTGTATTTGAGGCTATTCTGACCGATTTGTACTACTTATGGCTAGATACTTTTTATGCAATTTCGTGATTTGTGGCAAAAGTCTCTGGTTTTGTGAACTATTTTCAATGACATCATCAGCAAAAGCGAGCCGCTCTGCTCGGCTTGCCTGAGCAGATAAGATAGCGAGTACTTGTTCTTTACTCACCTTATCTCTGGCCTGAGTTCGTTCAATCTGAGTTTGCTCATCCACATCAATCACCAAAATACGATCAACCATCGACTGTAATTGGTTTTCAATCAGTAGAGGCACGACTAATAGCGCATAAGGAGACGTTACCTTGTGTAATTCTTCACTCATTTTTTGATTAATGAGAGGGTGTAAAAGCTGGTTTAGCCAGTTTTTCTCCGTCGCATCGGTAAAAATACGCTCTCGTAACGCGGTGCGATTTAAGCTGCCATCACGATGTAAGATGTCTGGGCCGAAATGCTCCACAATCGCGGTAAGCCCTTTGGTTCCTTGGGCAACCACGTCTCGGGCGATGATGTCGGCATCGACGATATCAATCGAAAAGTGTTGTTGAAACAAGTTTGCGACAGTGGTTTTTCCGCTTGCAATGCCTCCCGTAAGGCCGACGATCAAAGGCATAAAGGTTATCCTACTAATGAGTGTAAATACCAAGTAATGAGCTTATCACCCCATAGCATGGCTAACCATCCCGCCATGGCGAGGTAAGGCCCAAAAGGAAAGGCTTTATCTATGCCTCGTTTTTGTAGGCGTAATTGAACGATACCAAAGATAAGGCCAACAAAAGAGGAGAGCAGGATAATCAGCGGGAGCAATTGCCAGCCGAACCATGCACCTAGCGCCGCCAAGAGTTTAAAATCCCCATACCCCATGCCTTCTTTGCCGGTTAAGCCTTTAAATAGCCAGTAGATAGACCAAAGACAGAGATAACCCGTGATGGCACCGATCACCGAATCTGTCAGTGATAGGGGGCTGATACCAAGTAATGCCAAGCTGATTCCCACCCACATTAAAGGTAATGTCAATTGATCGGGTAATAACATGCAATCAAAATCAATAAAGGTCGCGGCGATTAATACATAGGTAAAAAACAGTAAGGCGAGGCTATAGTCGCTAAGGCCAAAGTGAGAAGCGACCACCCAACTGCTAAGTGCGGTGAGCAGTTCTACTAAAGGGTAGCGAGCGCTGATTGGAGCTTGGCAGTGTGCGCATTGCCCTTTTAGCCATAGCCAACTGAGTAGCGGGACATTATCTCGGATCCTGAGCGGAGTTTGGCAGTGAGGACAGGTCGAGCGAGGTGTACTTAGCGTTAACTTTCCTTTGGGGGGGGAGATACCATATTCAGGAAAAGAGTCGGCACACTCTTTACGCCATTCTCGCTCCATGATTTTAGGTAAACGATAGATGACCACATTGAGAAAACTGCCAATCATTAAACCAAACAGGGTCGCTAAGGCCGGAAATAACCAAGGGTAATAATAGAAAATATCCATTTAGGCGCTCGAAATCGCAGGATCAGGGAAAGGTCGTATATTAACCTAATACACTCATTAAGTTAAAGATGGGAAGATACATCGCCACCACTAATCCTCCTACCACCACTCCTAGGAAGACGATAATCAACGGCTCTAGGATTTTTCCTAAATTATCCACGGTATTATCCACTTCAAATTCGTAAATGGTCGCAATTTTATTCAACATATCATCCAGTTTTCCCGACTCTTCTCCAATCATGACCATTTGTAGCACCATTTCGGGAAAGGCTTCTGTATTGCGCATGGCAATGTACATTGGCATTCCCGATGCGGTATCTCGGTGTACTTGATCAATCGCGGTTTCAAAATGCACATTACCCGCAGTTTTGGCGGTGGTTTTTAAACTGGCAAGAATAGGGATACCCGCCGCAAAGCTGGTCGCAAGGGTACGGCTAAACTTGGCAATGGCAGCTTTTGCTAAGACACCGCCAATAATCGGAGATTTTAAGCCTAAGCGGCTGGTTTTAAGGCGGACTTGAAAGGATTTTTTACGAGCAGTTTTCAGGGCCAGAAACAAGCTGCTGATCAGCAATATAGCCCCTAAACTATAAGCTTGCGCAGCATGGGAGAGTTTAAGAACTTGTTGGGTAAACCAAGGTAGCTCTGCGCCAAAACCTTGGAACATACTTTCAAATTCAGGAATCACCATGGTTAGCATCAAGTAGGAAACGCCCAACGCAACTAAAATAACCATACTCGGATAGATAAGCGCTTTGACGACTTTAGCGCGCAACTGTTCACTTTTTTCTCGGTAGGTAGCAAGGCGTTCAAAGACCTCGGCTAAATTTCCAGATTGCTCCCCTGTTTGAATCAAGTCGACATAAAGGGGATCAAAGTGACTACTGGCGGTACGCATTGCTTTTGATATCGGAGTGCCGGCTTCGACACTTTTAGTAATTTGAGCCAAAATCGATTTCATTTCTGCTTTACGGTGATTATCTCCGACCAATTTGAGTGCTTGAACAATGGGAACCCCCGTGGTTAACATGGTCGATAATTGGCGGGTAAGTAGGGTGATATCTTTCGCTTTGACTCGGTGAGTTAAGCGGGTGAGGAGTGAAACACCCCCTTTTTTTATTTTCTTGATCTGAATATGCTGCTCTTTGAGTTTATCGCGTACTTCCAGTTCACTGAGTGCGAGTAACTGCCCAGCCACTTTTTTCCCAGAACTATTGATGCCTTTCCAACGGTAATTTTTCAGTTCATAAACTTTAGATGAATGCATAACAGATTAATTCCAATCAGTTAGAAATAGAGTACACGCTGTAATTCTTGAATACTGGTGATGCCGATTTTGAGTTTTTCTATGCCAGATTGCTGCAAAGTTTGCATGCCATTGGTTTGAGCGATGGCTTCAATTTGAGTAATGGAAGCTTTTTGCATAATGGCTTCAGCCAGTTGAGGCTCAAAGGCCATCACTTCATAAATACCGACTCGTCCACTGTAACCATTGGTGCATTCGTTACAGCCATTCGAATGGGCTTGGTAAATGGTTTGATCGGCGTCTAACGCAAACTGTTGTTGCTCGGTTAAGCTTGGAAAATAGGCTTCTTTGCAGTGTGGACATAACCGTCTGGCTAAGCGCTGAGCAATGATTAAACTGAGTGAAGAGGCGAGGTTAAAGGGTTCTATGCCCATATTGGCTAAGCGAATGACGGTTTCTGCGGCTGAGTTGGTGTGTAACGTTGACAGAACCAAGTGTCCTGTTTGAGCGGCTTTGACTGCGATTTCTGCGGTTTCTAAATCGCGGATTTCACCAACCATGACAATATCAGGGTCTTGACGCAAAAATGAGCGTAGCGCTTGGGCAAAGCCAAAGCCAATTTTGGGTTGAACTTGGACTTGATTAATGCCAGGAAGGTTGATCTCCACCGGATCTTCTGCGGTAGAGATATTAACATCTTCAGTATTAAGAATGCTTAAGCCTGTATAAAGTGAAACCGTTTTGCCACTTCCTGTTGGCCCCGTCATCAGGATCATCCCTTGCGGCTGTTTCAACGCGTTTAGGTAAAGCTGTTTTTGTGTATCGTTATAACCTAACTTATCAATGTCTAAACTTGCGCTACTGCTATCGAGTAAGCGCAGGACAATTTTCTCTCCCCATAATGTAGGAAGGGTTGAAACTCGCATATCGATGGCGGTATCTGCATTTAAGCGCAGTTTTATTCGCCCGTCTTGTGGGAGCCGGCGTTCAGCAATATCCAGTTTAGAGAGAATTTTTATCCGTGCAGCGAGCCGTCGTCCTAAGTGGCTTGCGGGCTGCTGGATCTGCACCAGAATTCCGTCACAGCGTAGGCGAATGCGGTATTGCTGTTCGTAAGGCTCAAAGTGTATGTCGGAGGCCCCTTTACGGACGGCATCCAATAATATTTGGTTGATAAAGCGACTCACTGGAGAGTCATCTTGGCTGAGATCTTCAACGGATTGCTTTTCATCATCCGAGATCTGTACCAAATCAGCCAGTTCATCTTGACTGATCTCTTTACCTTGCGCCGTAGCATGGTTGATTGTTCGACCATACAATCTACGAATGGCCGCTTGTAAGGCTTTATAGTCCGCCAGTACTAGTTCAATTTGTAGCCCGGTGGCAAAGCGAAATTCATCTTCAATTTGTAGATGTGTGGGGTCGGATACGGCTAAGGTCAGTACCTGTCCGTTCCGCTGTAATGGTAAGGCTTGGTATTGTGTTATTAGTTCTCGCAAACCCAGCTGTTGACACAATGAAGCGTAGTCAAAGCGAGTTACATCGGTTTCGGGCAGACCAAATATTTGGCTTAGGTGTTCGGTTAAATCATGGTGGTGAAAAATATCCAGAGCCAATAAAGCTTCCGGTACACTGGCACCGGAAGTTTGGATATGGTCGACCACGGCTTGCTCTTGCGCCAAACTCATAAGTTGAGCTTGTCGCAAGATAGCAATAAGGTTGGTAAGCATGGTTATGATTTGGTGGCTGGACAACCTTTGGGTGCATTCTTGTCATCAGTTAATCCTGAAAGAGCACATGTCCAACCATTAGTTTCTTCTCTTGTATAGGTAAATTTAGCCCCTTTAGCCGCGCCATCTTTATGTTCAAAGATAATACTATTATCTGTTCCGAAACTGAGTTCACCTAATGGATTAGCTTTTTCTGCAATTCCAAGAATGTTCACTCCACCAGATAATGGACCTGTTTCTTGTATATAAAGCTCAGCGGGAGTGATAACGGATTTTATGGTAGCAAACCCAGAAGCCAACTCACTTTTCGTTACGTAGTCCTTATAGGCGGGAACAGCAATGGCGGATAAAACGCCAATGATTGCGACCACAATCATCAGTTCAATTAAGGTAAAACCTTGTTGTTTATGGTTTGGATTCTTTTTCATTACACTGTCATCCTCGTTGTGTAGTTAAGACAGACAGAGAATAAGCACAGCGTAGAGTTGAGAGAATGGCTTCAAGAATGGGTTTCGAGTCAGGCGACGTTTTTGGTCGAGGTGTAAAAAACGTTACATAAAGTTTGCGAGTCAGCTAAAAGGTTAGGCTTAGGAATGGCCCCTAAGCCTTTAAATTCTAGGTTATTTATTGTTGGAAACGCATTGATAAATCTAATGCTTTAATGTGTTTGGTGAGCGCGCCGACCGAGATGTAGTCAATGCCTGTTTCTGCATAATCACGAATCGTCTCTAGGGTGATGTTACCGGAGTTTTCTAATGCGATGCGTCCGGCATTAATTTTGACGGCTTCACGCATCATCTCAAATGAGAAGTTATCGAGCATAACAATATCCGCGCCAGCGTGAATAGCTTCAGACAATTCGGCTAAATTTTCGGTTTCTACTTCAATCGGTTTACCGGGGTTGAGCTGTTTTGCGGTATGAATCGCTTGGGTGATGCCACCGCAGGCAATGATGTGGTTTTCTTTGATTAAATACGCATCAAAAACACCAATTCGATGGTTAAAACCGCCACCACAGGCCACGGCATATTTTAAGGCACTACGTAATCCCGGAATGGTTTTACGAGTATCGAGTAGCCGACACTGTGTGCCTTGTAACGCCTTGACATACTGCGCGGTGGTGGTAGCACAACCAGACAGCGTTTGAATAAAGTTCATCGCGTTACGTTCACCCGTGAGCAAAATACGAGCTGGCCCAGTTAACGTGCAGAGTGTTTGATTGGCGGTCAGAACATCACCATCTTCAACTTGCCATTCAATGGTGACTTGACCACCTAGCTGTTTAAACACCTCTTCTGCCCACATTTTTCCGCAAAAAACACCCGCTTCTCGGGTAATGAGGGTGGCACAGCTATGGACATCAGCAGGGATCAAACTGGCGGTGATATCTGCAGTAGCATCGAGGGTTCCGCCTAAATCTTCTTTTAAGCTATCGGTCACGGAGCGCGTGATTTCTAACGGCAGTTGTTGCTTGAGATAATCTAAGCGCTGTTGACTATTGTGGGGGTGTTTCATCGCAAATCATCTTTGGTTGTGGAGGAAAGGGGGCATGATACGATGAGTCGCTTAGAAATTCAGCTGTTAATCTCCCATTCTGGCTTTATGAGGCGGTAGGAAAAAGATTATCTGATGATAAATAACCGGGAATGGGCAGTGATAAGCCTTTTTTCTCGAGTATACTGACGGGAAATAACAAGAGCAGAAGTCAGGTTATGATTGATCAACATGGTTGGTATCAAGAGGCTCGGCGTGTTAAATCGCCGTTTTACGATCAACGGCCAGATGAGCGTGATATTTCACTACTGGTGGTGCACAACATCAGTTTACCTCCTGGTCAATTTGGTGGGCCTTATATTGAACAGTTTTTTAGTGGCACGTTAGCGAGCCAAGCTCATCCTTTTTTTAAAGTGATTGAGAAGATGCAAGTCTCGGCGCACTGTTTGATCCGTCGAGATGGAGAAGTGGTGCAATTTGTTCCTTTTTCAGCCCGAGCTTGGCATGCAGGGCAATCTTCTTTTGCTGGGCGTGAGCGATGTAATGATTACTCAATCGGCATTGAACTTGAAGGCTGTGATTTTATTGCCTATACCCAAGCTCAGTATCAAGCATTGGTGAGTTTAACGGAGCAATTGATGGTGCACTATCCTGCCTTGACCCGAGAGCGCATTACTGGCCATCAATATATCGCGCCAATGCGAAAAACAGACCCAGGGTTAGTCTTTGATTGGCGCTACTTTCTTAGCCAAATTCAGCCTTAATAGAGGTTATGAAAATTGCTGATATTCGGTGAGGATCTGTTCAATCCAAGTGGCAATCCGTTCATCACTCAGCTCATATTGTGAGTCTTCATCAAGCGCTAGCCCAACAAAATGCTGACCATCTTCGGTGAGCGCTTTGGAGGCTTCAAACTGATACCCCTGAGTTGGCCAGTAGCCGATGAGTTTAGCTCCGTTCTTCTTGACTGCATCGTGCAGCATTCCCATCGCATCCAGATACCATTCGCCATAGCCTTCTTGATCGCCTAAGCCGTACAATGCGACGAACTTGTCGTTTAGCGGTACGCCATCGATGTGATCCCATATCGCGCTCCAATCTTCTTGGATTTCACCAAAATCCCAAGTGGAAATGCCCAGAATCAACAAGTCATAGTCGCGCATTCGAGAAAGTGGCGTGTCTTTGACATTGTGGATATCAAGTAATTCTTCACCAATAATAGCGCGCATTTTTTCTGCGGCCATTTCGGTGTAGCAAGTCGTTGAGCCGTAAAACAGACCGATTTTCATAGGGTTTCTATTCTTTATTTCTTTTGATGAGGGAATTCTATACCTAACTCAACAGGAGATGCCAGAGCCGACGACCTAGGAGTGGTGAAGAATTTGTGGTATTAAGTTGGGGTTATCCTAACAATATATAATGAGAATCAACGGTGTCAGAGCAATTGTCGGCCGATCAAGGGCTGATCGAGCAGTTTTTAGATGCGATGTGGATGGAGCGAGGGCTAGCAGAAAATACGTTAAGCTCGTATCGTAATGATCTTAATAAATTACTGAACTGGATGCAGCAACACCACTATCGCTTAGATTTCATAAGCTTAGCGGGCCTATTGGAATATCAAAGTTGGCTGACTGATCAAAATTATAAGCAAACCTCGCGGGCGAGAATGATCTCAGCGATGCGCCGTTTGTTCCAATATTTACATCGTGAAAAGATTCGCAGTGACGATCCCAGTGCTTTGTTGGTCAGCCCCAAACTGCCGCAACGGTTACCGAAAGATCTCAGTGAAGCGCAAGTGGAATCCCTATTAAATGCCCCCAATCCTAGTGATCCTCTAGAGCTACGTGATAAAGCCATGCTTGAGTTGTTATACGCAACAGGGTTGCGGGTGACGGAGCTGGTCTCCCTTACGATGGAAAATATGAGCTTAAGGCAGGGGGTGGTCCGGGTGATCGGTAAAGGAGGCAAAGAACGTTTAGTCCCGATGGGAGAAAATGCCATTGAATGGATTGAAACTTTTCTTGCTCAAGGGCGGTCTTACCTGCTGGGCGAGCAGACGTCTGATGTGGTTTTTCCCAGTAAACGCGCTCAACAAATGACCCGGCAAACCTTTTGGCATCGTATTAAACATTATGCGGTGATCGCTGGTATTGATGTGGAAAAACTTTCCCCTCACGTGCTGCGTCATGCTTTTGCTACCCATCTACTTAACTATGGGGCAGATTTACGCGTCGTGCAGATGTTACTTGGCCATAGTGACTTATCCACCACACAAATTTATACTCACGTCGCCACTGAACGACTTAAACAAATACACAGCGAGCACCATCCAAGGGCTTGATAGAAAGGATTTTTTATGAAGGTTTTATACCGGTTACCATTACTGCTTCTAACGATTGTTACAACGGCCTGCTACGCGCAGGGTGGGGCGACAGGTATTGATAAAAATGTGTTTGCAAAACGCTTTGCGCCATTGGGGCTGGAAGTGCTTTCCGTGGCGCCTGCGGATATTGCCGGTTTAGTGGAAGTGCAAACACCAGGTGGGGTTGTGTTTGCTTCTGAAGATGGCCAGCATTTTATTGCCGGAACCTTATATGCATTAAATGAGGATGGTAGCTATGTGGATGTGCTTGCGAAACGACAAGCTCCGATCAATGCTCAGAAAATTGAGCAGCTAAAATCCAGTATGATTGAATATAAAGCACCCAATGAGCAATATGTGGTGACGGTCTTTACCGATACCACTTGCGGTTATTGTGTGCGTCTACATAGCCAAATGAAAGAGTATAACGATTTGGGAATTACGGTGCGTTATTTGGCTTATCCTCGGCAAGGGCCTGTTGGGCAAGTGGCGGATCAAATGGCGGCTATTTGGTGTGCTGATGATCCGAATACGGCGATGCATAGTGTCAAGATTGAAAGACAAGAAGCCCAAGCAAAGGGGGATCTTAAACAGTGTCAGCAGACGATCGCGCAACATTATCAGCTAGGTCGAGAACTGGGTATTTCCGGAACACCCGCGATTTTCCTTCCCAATGGTGAAATGGTTGGGGGCTATCTACCTGCAGCCCAACTCAAAAAGCGCCTGCAACAGCAGTAAGTATTTCGCCTTATCGACTAACTTAGGAAGCGGGCTTGGTTTATCCAAGCCTGATTATTTTTATGATAGAGATTCAAAGAAGACCTGATCCTGATCTGACTCAACTGCCAGATTCCATTCCTGATTTACTCAGACGAGTTTATCTTAACCGCGGGATAACCACGGTTGAACAGCTTGAAAAAGCGGCGAAAGCGTTGCACTCCTACCGACAATTGCACGGGATTGAGAAAGCCGTTGAATTACTCTTCAACGCGATTCAGAAGCAGCTGCGCATTATTATTGTTGGAGATTTTGATGCTGATGGGGCAACCAGTTGTGCGTTATCGGTTTTAGCCTTACGTATGCTTGGTTGCCGTAATGTGGATTATCTGGTTCCTAACCGTTTTGAAGATGGATACGGATTAAGCCCTGAAGTGGTCGATCAAGCCTTAGCGCTTGGCGCAGAGATGATCATGACGGTGGATAACGGTGTTTCTTCTATTGAAGGCGTACGTTATGCCAAGCAGCATGGGTTAACCGTATTGGTGACGGATCACCACTTACCGGGACAGGTGTTGCCTGAGGTGGATGCTATGGTCAACCCTAACTTACAACAGTGTGCTTTTCCTTCCAAAGCACTGGCTGGCGTTGGGGTGGCCTTTTATCTCATGATGGCACTGTGTGTGCACATGCGCCAGTCAGGTTGGTTTCATCAGCAAGGAATGGCAGAACCTAAATTAATGGAGCTGATCGATCTGGTTGCATTGGGGACGGTTGCTGATGTAGTGCCGTTGGATGAAAATAACCGAATCTTGGTCCATCAAGGCTTACAACGTATTCGAGCGGGTAAGGCACGTCCGGGAATCCAAGCGCTGATTGAAGTGGCGAAACGCGATGCTCGTCGATTGATTGCGGCTGATTTTGGTTTTGCTTTAGGGCCTCGCATTAATGCAGCTGGGCGTTTAGATGATATGTCTTTTGGGGTCGAGCTCTTGCTGACCAACAATATTCATGCCGCTCGCCGAATGGCGAATGAATTGGATGCGCTTAATCAAACACGTAAAGAGATCGAAGAAGGAATGAAACAAGAAGCGTTGGCTTTTTGTGAGCGGCTACAATTTGGCGAGAATGGCACATTACCCGCCGGTTTAGTGCTATTTCAAAGAGACTGGCACCAAGGTGTTATTGGTATATTGGCCTCTCGTATCAAAGATAAATACCACCGTCCCGTGATCGCTTTTGCTGACGGAGGTGAGGGGCTAATGAAAGGTTCTTGTCGCTCGATCCCTGGCCTGCATATGCGTGATACATTAGACAACATTGATACGCAAAATCCGGGGGTGATTATTAAATTCGGTGGTCATGCTATGGCGGCAGGGTTAACCATTGAAGAGCGTCAATTTGAACGTTTCCGTCAGTTATTTGAACAATCGGTCAGTGAACAGTTAGACGAAGCCAACCTGAAAGGGATACTACTGAGTGATGGTGAACTCAAACCTGAAGAGTTTTCTATGCATACGGCGGAAACCCTACGTGCTGGAGGACCATGGGGCCAAGCATTTCCTGAACCTTTGTTTGATGGTGAATTTAAAGTGCTTAATCAAAAATTGGTGGGAGAAAAGCACCTCAAACTCATGTTAGAGCCATTATTTAAAGGGCATCCCACTCATGTGATGATCGATGGTATCGCCTTTAATGTGGATTTGCGCCGTTGGCCGGATACTTCAGTGAAAACCGTCCATCTGGCTTATAAGTTGGACATTAATGAATTTCGTGGCAACCAATCTTTACAGCTATTAGTTGATCATATCGAAGCCAAATAACCCTTCTGCTAATCACTTGAGTGGTGAATCTGTTGATCACTCAAGTTTTATCTTACTGTTATCTCTATATTTTTACGTTTTCAGTGATATCCGTACTCTTTGTGGCCCGCCATTCTCCCATCTGTGTGTTTTTTGTAATTGGTCTGACCAATCCTATTTCTGTTTTAGTGTGCTATTGTTATCAAAGTGTTTTCTTCAGCCCTGTTCTATGATTTACGTCAATTTTTGGCTGGACAATTACGTTTTAATTATGTTAATTTCTATCTCAACTTGAAATTGGTATTACCAATTGCCAACGGTAAAATAAAGAGTAAAAGAACAATAAATTATGGCTTATCAAAGGATTCGTCAGCCGAAACTTTCTGATGTGATAGAGCAAGAGTTAGAACGGTTGATAGTGGAAGGAACATTAACGCCTGGGCAGCAATTACCTCCCGAGCGTGAACTCGCCAAACAGTTCGATGTTTCTCGACCTTCGGTCCGTGAAGCCATACAGCGTTTAGAAGCCAAACGTCTTTTAACGCGTCGTCAAGGAGGGGGCACTTTCGTCAGTGAACATATCTGGCAAAGTTTCTCCGATCCTCTGCTAAATTTATTGTCTAGCCACTCAGAAACTCAATTGGATTTACTGGAAGCGCGCCATGCGTTAGAAGGCATTTCCGCTTATTTTGCGGCATTACGTGGTACTAATGAAGATTTTGCTCGTATTCAAGCCAGTGTGGTGCGAATTAGTGAAATGCAAACAAAAAATGATCTGGAAGCTGAAGCTGTTAGCGTTATGGAATTTCTTATTGCTATCACCGAGGCAACCCATAATGTTGTTCTATTGCATATCGTTCGGAGTCTCGCTCCATTGCTTGAGCAAAACATTCTACAAAATTTTAAATTATTACATCGCCGCCCCGAAGCGGTTGAGAAAGTAAGTAAGCACCGAGCTAATATTGTGGATGCGATCGTATCTGGCCAGCCAGAAAAGGCACGCGAGATGTCTCACTCACACTTAGCTTATATTGAAGAAACATTGTTGGATTTGACCCGGGAAGAGTCTCGACGTGAGCGTTCTCTGCGCCGTATCCAACAGGGTAATGAGCCGCAATAGCGGTCCATTGCGATTCTAAATAAATCCAACCAACAGAAGGATAGATCGCCATGTCTGACATGAAGCATGACGTAGATGCACTGGAAACTCAGGAGTGGCTTGCCGCTCTTGAATCCGTTGTACGTGAAGAAGGCGTAGAGCGTGCGCAATTCTTATTAGAAGAAGTTCTAGAGAAAGCCCGTCTCGATGGCGTTGATATGCCCACTGGTATCAACACAAACTATATCAACACGATTCCGGCCGCCCAAGAGCCCGCTTATCCCGGTGATACGACGATTGAGAAACGTATTCGTTCCATCATCCGTTGGAACGCGATCATGATCGTGTTGCGTGCTTCTAAGAAAGATTTGGATTTGGGTGGGCACATGGCCTCTTTCCAATCTTCGGCCGCATTCTATGAAACTTGCTTCAACCATTTCTTCCGTGCGCCGAATGAGAAAGATGGTGGCGATCTGGTTTATTATCAAGGCCATATTTCTCCGGGGATCTATGCGCGTGCTTTCCTTGAAGGCCGATTGACCGCAGAACAGTTAGATAACTTCCGTCAAGAAGTGGATGGTAAAGGGATTCCTTCTTACCCACACCCGAAATTGATGCCTGAATTCTGGCAATTCCCGACCGTATCTATGGGTCTGGGGCCAATCGCTTCTATTTATCAAGCTCGTTTCCTTAAGTACCTAGAGGGGCGTGGTCTTAAAGACACTTCTGAGCAACGCGTTTACGCTTTCCTGGGTGATGGTGAAATGGATGAGCCAGAATCACGCGGCGCAATCTCTTTTGCAGCTCGTGAAAAACTGGACAACCTCTGTTTCCTTATCAACTGTAACTTACAGCGTCTTGATGGCCCAGTAATGGGTAACGGCAAGATCATTCAAGAGCTAGAAGGCCTATTTAAAGGCGCTGGCTGGAATGTGGTGAAAGTGATTTGGGGCAACAACTGGGATGCGCTATTAGCGAAAGACACCTCTGGTAAGTTACTGCAATTGATGAATGAAACCATTGATGGCGATTACCAAACGTTCAAAGCGAAAGACGGTGCTTACGTTCGTGAACACTTCTTTGGCAAATACCCAGAGACAGCGGCGCTCGTTGCCGATATGACCGATGATGAGATCTTCGCTCTAAAACGTGGCGGCCACGAGCCATCCAAACTGTTTGCTGCGTTCAAAAATGCTCAACAAACGAAAGGTCGCCCAACCGTTATTCTAGCGAAAACCGTGAAAGGTTATGGCATGGGTGATGCGGCAGAAGGGAAAAACATTGCGCACCAAGTGAAGAAAATGGACATGACTCATGTTCTTGCGATGCGTAATCGTCTTGGTTTACAAGATCTTATTTCAGATGAAGCGATCAACGATTTACCTTACTTAACGCTAGAAGAAGGTTCAAAAGAGTACGAGTACTTGCACGCGCGTCGTAAAGCCTTACACGGTTATACCCCACAGCGTTTGCCTAACTTTACTCAGCCTTTAATTATTCCTGAGTTGGAAGAATTTAAACCGCTACTTGAAGAGCAAAAGCGTGATATCTCTTCTACTATGGCGTTTGTACGTACCTTGAATATTCTTCTGAAAGACAAGAATATTGCTCAAAACATCGTACCGATCATTGCCGATGAAGCACGTACTTTTGGTATGGAAGGTCTGTTCCGTCAAATCGGAATTTACAACCCACACGGGCAGAACTACACCCCACAAGACCGTGATATCGTTTCTTACTACAAAGAAGCGACGTCAGGTCAAGTATTGCAAGAAGGTATCAACGAGCTAGGCGCAATGTCGTCATGGGTAGCCGCGGCGACCTCTTACAGTACTAACGATCTGCCCATGATCCCATTCTATATCTACTACTCAATGTTTGGTTTCCAACGCGTTGGTGATATGGCATGGATGGCGGGTGACCAACAAGCGCGTGGCTTCCTATTGGGCGCAACGGCGGGTCGTACTACGCTAAATGGTGAAGGTCTACAGCACGAAGACGGTCACTCACATATCCTAGCCAGCACCGTACCAAACTGTATCTCTTATGACCCAACCTTCGCTTATGAAGTGGCGGTGATCATTCAAGACGGTATTCGTCGTATGTATGGCGAACAAGAGAATGTTTTCTACTACTTGACGCTCATGAATGAAAACTACGCAATGCCAGCCATGCCTGAAGGCGCTGAAGAAGGCATCCGTAAAGGTATCTACAAGCTAGAAACCTATACTGGTTCAAAAGCGAAAGTTCAGTTGATGAGCTCAGGTACTATCATGAATGAAGTGCGCAAAGCCGCGCAAATTCTGAGTGATGAGTATGGCGTTGCTTCGGATGTTTACGCGGTGACTTCATTTAACGAATTAGCTCGTGATGGTCAAGCGTGTGAGCGTGATGCGATGCTTCATCCTGAAGCGGAAGCGAAAGTCCCTTATATCGCGCAAGTGATGGGTACAGAGCCTGCGATTGCGGCAACCGACTACATGAAGAACTATGCGGAGCAAGTGCGAGCTTACGTTCCAGCTGCCTCTTATAAAGTATTGGGTACTGATGGCTTTGGTCGTTCAGACAGCCGTGAAAACCTTCGCCGTCACTTTGAAGTGAATGCGGGTTATGTTGTGGTTGCAGCACTAAGCGAACTGGCTAAACGTGGTGAAGTTGAGAAATCGGTCGTGGTTGAAGCGATCAAGAAATTTGATATCGACACCGAAAAAACTAACCCGCTATACGCTTAATTGAAGGTAGGAAAGAATAATGGCAATCGAAATTAATGTACCGGATATCGGTGCCGATGAGGTTGAAGTTACTGAGATTCTTGTCAGCGTTGGCGACAAGGTTGAAGAAGATCAATCGCTTCTCACTGTTGAAGGTGATAAAGCCTCAATGGAAGTTCCTGCGTCTCAAGCAGGTATTGTTAAAGAGATCAAAGTGACTGTCGGTGATAAAGTCACAACGGGTTCTTTGATCATGGTGTTTGAAGCTGAAGGTGCCGCTGCAGCGGCTCCTGTGGCTGAGGCTCCTGT
This sequence comes from Vibrio cincinnatiensis DSM 19608, assembly GCF_900167345.1. Lineage (GTDB taxonomy): Bacteria > Pseudomonadota > Gammaproteobacteria > Enterobacterales > Vibrionaceae > Vibrio > Vibrio cincinnatiensis. Next base: position 81,625 of record NZ_FUXB01000007.1, read on the forward strand.
TGCTGCTGCGGCCGTTGCTCCTGCCTCTGCTGAATTAAAAGAAGTTCAAGTACCGGATATTGGTGGTGATGAAGTTGAAGTCACTGAAATCATGGTTGCCATCGGCGACGTGGTAACAGAAGAGCAATCGTTGATCACCGTTGAAGGCGATAAAGCCTCGATGGAAGTGCCCGCGCCTTTCGCTGGTACAGTGAAAGAGATCAAAATTGCCTCTGGTGACAAAGTGACCACGGGTTCTTTGATCATGGTCTTTGAAGTTGCCGGTTCTGGCGCTGCGGCTCCAGCGCCTGTGGCTCAAGCTAGCGCTCCAGCCGCTCCGGCTGCCGTAGCAGCAGATAAAGACGTTCAAGTGCCAGATATCGGTGGTGATGAAGTTGAAGTGACTGAAATCATGGTTGCGGTTGGCGACATGGTTGAAGAAGAACAATCGTTGATCACCGTTGAAGGTGATAAAGCGTCAATGGAAGTCCCTGCGCCTTTTTCTGGTAAAGTGAAAGCGATTAAAGTGGCGACCGGTGATAAAGTTTCTACTGGCTCACTGATCATGGTGTTTGAAGTGGCAGGCGCAGTGCCTACCCAAGTAGTGGTTTCTGCTCCTGCGCAAACTTCTGCACCAAGCGCTGCCCCTGCTCCAGTTGCACAAGCGAGCGCTCCTGCGACCGCAGACTTCCAAGAGAATCATGAATACGCTCATGCTTCTCCAGTGGTTCGCCGTCTCGCTCGTGAGTTTGGTGTAAACCTAGCGAAAGTAAAAGGCTCTGGTCGTAAGAACCGAATCTTAAAAGAAGATGTGCAGAACTATGTGAAAGAAGCGCTAAAACGTCTTGAGTCTGGTTCTGTGGCAGCAGCTTCTGGTAAAGGCGATGGTGCGGCCCTTGGTTTGCTTCCTTGGCCTAAAGTGGACTTTAGCAAGTTTGGTGACACTGAAGTTCAACCACTTTCACGCATTAAGAAGATTTCTGGCGCGAACCTACACCGTAACTGGGTGATGATCCCACACGTAACCCAATGGGATAACGTGGATATCACGGAGCTAGAAAACTTCCGTAAAGAGCAGAACGCTATCGAAGCGAAGAAAGACACCGGAATGAAGATCACCCCACTGGTGTTCATCATGAAAGCGGTCGCTAAAGCATTAGAAGCCTTCCCTGCGTTTAACTCTTCGTTGTCTGAAGATGGCGAAAGCTTGATCCTTAAGAAGTATGTTAATGTGGGTATTGCCGTAGATACACCGAATGGCCTAGTGGTTCCCGTCTTTAAAGATGTGAATAAGAAAGGCATCTATGAACTTTCTGAAGAGCTGGCGCAAGTATCGAAAAAAGCTCGTGCGGGTAAATTAACGGCGGCAGATATGCAAGGTGGCTGCTTTACGATTTCAAGCTTAGGCGGTATTGGTGGTACGGCATTTACCCCAATCGTTAATGCGCCAGAAGTGGGTATCCTTGGGGTATCTAAATCGGAAATGAAGCCAGTGTGGAATGGCAAAGAGTTTGTGCCACGTTTACAACTTCCGCTCTCTCTTTCTTACGATCACCGTGTGATTGATGGTGCGGAAGGTGCGCGTTTTATCACGTACTTAAATGGCTGTTTGAGCGATATTCGTCGCTTAGTATTATAAGCATGACATAAACAATAAGGCGGCGTTGAGCCGCCTTGATTTAAGCATAATCTTGCAATTTGATGATAAGGAATTTTTTTGTCATTGAATTGTTGTCTAGCTCACAGGCTACATGGATTTACTTTTCACACCATTAACATCTCTGTAAACTGTTACGGTCTGAAAATAATCGTTTTAAAGCGATGCGCTTTTTAACACATAAGATAGAACCTTCCACTTAGCCTGTTAGGGATATTGACTATAAGAGGTCGAAATGAGCAAAGAAATTAAAGCCCAAGTTGTTGTACTTGGTGCCGGTCCTGCTGGTTACTCCGCAGCGTTCCGCTGTGCCGATTTAGGTCTGGATACCGTACTTATCGAACGTTACAACACGCTTGGCGGTGTGTGTCTCAATGTTGGGTGTATCCCTTCAAAAGCCCTACTTCATGTTGCGAAAGTGATAGAAGAGGCCAAAGCGCTTGCTGAACACGGCATTGTATTTGGCGAACCACAAACGGATATCGATAAAATTCGTTTATGGAAAGAGAAAGTGATTAACCAATTAACGGGCGGTCTTGGCGGTATGGCTAAGATGCGTAAAGTGAATGTGGTTAACGGTTTTGGCAAATTTACTGGCCCCAATACCATTGAAGTGGAAGGTGAAGAGGGGACAACCGTTGTTAACTTTGACAATGCCATCATTGCTGCGGGCTCTCGCCCAATTAAACTGCCTTTTATTCCACATGAAGATCCTCGTATTTGGGATTCAACCGATGCACTGGAACTGAAAGAGGTCCCAGGGAAACTGCTGATCATGGGTGGCGGTATTATCGGTCTAGAAATGGGAACGGTTTATCACGCTCTTGGCTCTCAGATTGATGTGGTTGAAATGTTTGACCAAGTCATTCCAGCGGCAGATAAAGACATTGTTAAAGTTTATACCAAGCGTATCCAAAACAAATTTAACTTGATGCTTGAAACCAAAGTGACAGCAGTAGAAGCCAAAGAAGATGGCATCTATGTGTCAATGGAAGGTAAAAAAGCACCAGCAGAAGCTGAGCGTTATGATGCTGTGCTAGTGGCGATAGGCCGTGTTCCAAATGGTAAATTGATGGATGCGGAGAAAGCGGGCTTAGAGGTGGATGAGCGTGGCTTTATCCATGTCGATAAGCAGATGCGCACCAATATTCCTCATATTTTTGCAATTGGTGATATTGTCGGTCAGCCTATGTTGGCGCACAAAGGTGTTCACGAAGGCCACGTAGCCGCTGAAGTTATTGCTGGTAAGAAACATTACTTCGATCCAAAAGTGATTCCTTCAATTGCTTATACTGAGCCAGAAGTGGCTTGGGTGGGTAAGACAGAAAAAGAAGCCAAAGCTGAAGGTATCAGCTATGAAGTGGCCACTTTCCCATGGGCAGCCTCAGGCCGTGCCATTGCTTCAGATTGTGCTGATGGTATGACTAAGCTTATCTTTGATAAAGAGACGCATCGTGTGATTGGTGGCGCGATTGTCGGTACCAATGGCGGTGAACTGCTGGGTGAAATTGGTCTTGCGATTGAAATGGGATGTGATGCCGAAGATATCGCGCTCACGATTCACGCTCACCCAACACTGCATGAGTCGGTTGGCCTTGCAGCAGAAGTGTTTGAAGGAACGATTACTGATTTACCGAACGCGAAAGCGAAAAAGAAAAAGTAATGGTTAATTTAAAGTAACATAAAAAAGCCGCTGATTGTTCAAGCGGCTTTTTTACTGAACGAGAGTGTGCACTAAGAGGCGATAGATAAATGTTCTCGGTTATAGATGCACAGCATATCTAAATAATGGTTGACTAACTGGCAGACTTTTTGTTCATCACGCACTCGGTTGGCTTGTACAAAGAGAGAATAACAAACGCCGTGAAATAGCATCGCTAAATTTTCGGCATCAAGTTGAGCACAAACTTCACCACGCTCGATAGCTTTGACAAAAATATTTCTAATCAATAACTGGTTCGTTTTATTGCTCGAGACAAATAAAGGCCAGACTTCCTCTCGAGTTGAAGCGCTCCATTCAAACCATACTTTTAGCCAATAACAATCATCAATAGCCAGATTTACCATTGCTGAAGCAATGTTGTGCATATTTTCTTTAGCATCGAGGTCAAGATCAATCTGATCGGTGAGAAAGTTAGAGAATTGACGAACAACAAAGGTTAGTACATCGTCCACCAAATCTTCCCGAGTAGGAAAGTAGTTAAAGACGGTTGCCACAGATACTTGGGCAATTTCAGCGATATCTGCATGCCCTCCACGACCAATCCCTCGTTTGGCAAACACTTCCAGTGCGATTTCCATGAGTTGTTGTTTACGTTTTTGCGGAGAAAGCCGTGTTCTGGGGCGTTTCTCAATAGATGCGTCCATAGTTGTATCCTTGCCAATTGACTGAGTTGTTGCGTGTTTGTCACGCTAATGATTTTTTATAATGTGTTTTAAACGCTATGAGTGTAATGGTGCATATGTGTCAGGTCAATATATTATGCTTAAATAATCGCCATTAAGACAAAAGTGTTTCACTTTCAAGACCTTCTATTGATGACTTAAAAATCATGGGGGTCGGGGGCTTTTTCTCTTAAGGGGCTAGATGGCACTCACCTCGCACAAAGGTTAACACTCACTCTATGCAGTGGTACTATACGCGCCGAACAATTTAGCGATATATCACTTTTTTAACGGTCAATATCGCTCTAACCAACGAGATAGGTATGAAACATACAGTTGAAGTAATGATTTCTGAACAAGAGGTTCAGGAAAGAATTCGTGAGTTAGGTCAACAAATAACGGAACATTATCAAGGCAGTGAAGACCTCGTTTTGGTCGGTCTTTTGCGCGGCTCTTTTGTTTTTATGGCAGATTTAGCCCGGGCCATTTCGTTGACTCATCAAGTGGATTTCATGACGGCCTCTAGCTATGGGAACAGTATGGAAAGTTCCCGAGATGTCAGAATATTAAAAGATCTGGATGATGATATTAAAGGTAAAGATGTCTTACTGGTAGAAGACATTATTGATACGGGTAACACACTCAGTAAAGTAAAAGACTTTTTATCTTTGCGTGAGCCTAAATCAATCCATATCTGTACTTTGCTTGATAAGCCTTCTCGACGTGAAGTCAACGTTGATGTGCAATGGATTGGCTTTGAGATCCCCGATGAATTCGTGGTGGGGGTTGGCATTGATTACGCACAAAAATATCGCCATTTACCCTTTATCGGGAAAGTGATCCCTCTGGAATGATCGGTCTTTTGAGAAAAGAATGCCCACGAAAGTGGGCACGTTGCTGGTTAACCTCTTGAATAGGAATCAACAAGCTTAACGACACAAGAGTGTATGTTCTGGATTCAGGATTTTTTCTAGTGCTTTTTGATAGCTATCATTAACTAATTCTTGCGAGTCACAGCGTAGACCGAGATATTCCAGTTTCCCATCTTCAATCCCGTAAACGACCCCATGCAGTTCCACATCTTGTCCTCGTTGCCAGGCACTTTGCATAATGGTGGAGTTACCTAGGTTATACATTTGTTCCGCAACATTAATTTCTGCCAACTTATCGGAACGATCTTTTTCTGGCATTTTTTCTAAATACGCCCGATGTTTAAAATAAAGATCTCGGATGTGTAGTAGCCAGTTATTGATAAGGCCAAGTTGAGGGTTATCAATTGCCGCCGTTACACCGCCACAGCCATAATGACCACAAATGATGATGTGTTTTACTTTAAGCACATCTACGGCGTATTGAACCACGGATAAGCAGTTTAAATCGGTATGAATTACTTGATTCGCCACATTTCGGTGAACAAATAATTCACCCGAATAAAGCCCAGTTAGGCGCTCTGCTGGAACTCGGCTATCGGAGCAGCCAATCCATAAAAAATCGGGGTTTTGTCCTTTGGCGAGTTTGGCAAAGTATTCTGGTCGTTCAGATTTGATTGATTCTGACCAACGTGAATTATTTTCAAAAAGCTGTTTAAGTTCTGGCATCTGCGTTCCCTTTAGTGATTGAGCCAACTATACACAATGTCATTACGTGATTCTCTGAAAAATGTGTTAACAGCCTACTCATCTGAGCAGTTAATGTAAGCAATTTTTTTGCAAGATATTGTTGATAAAGATGAGAACCAAAACACATTATAGGTAGACTTTTATGTAAGGTACATTTTAAACATCTATAGATAAGCTCAATTTATCGCTTTGGGTAATGTCATTTTCTTCTTCTGTGTGATAAGTGGATATATTTAAGCTAAGGGGTTGAAAATTCAGTCGCTAAGCAGCACATCTACTAGGTTGTCACTGTAAGAGTTTGCACCACTATGTATGCATTAGAAATCGATCAGTTGCGCAAAACCTACCAAGGTGGTTTTGAGGCACTGAAAGGGGTCAGTTTAACCGTTAGAAAAGGGGACTTTTACGCCTTACTTGGCCCTAATGGCGCAGGTAAGTCCACCACGATTGGTATTATTTCTTCCCTAGTGAATAAAACCTCCGGTCAGGTAAAGGTTTTTGGCCACAATATCGACACCCATCTTGAGCAAGCCAAACAACATTTAGGCTTGGTACCACAAGAGTTTAACTTTAACCCTTTTGAAACGGTTGAACAGATTGTGATGCAGCAAGCGGGCTATTACGGGGTGTCAGCGTCACTAGCGAAAGAGAGAGCTAAAACCTATCTGACACAGTTAGATCTCTGGGATAAGCGTAAAGATAGGGCTCGTAACCTTTCTGGGGGAATGAAACGTCGTTTGATGATTGCTCGTGCCTTGATGCATGAACCCCAGTTATTGATTTTGGATGAACCGACGGCAGGGGTTGATATTGAGCTACGTCGTTCAATGTGGGCGTTTTTAAAGCAGATCAATCAGCAAGGCATTACCATCATTCTAACGACCCACTACCTAGAAGAAGCAGAGATGCTATGTCGCAATATTGGCATTATTAATCGGGGGGAGCTCATTGAGAACACCTCGATGAAAGGGCTACTGGGTAAGTTAAGCGTAGAAACCTTTATTTTGGATATTGATGATGAACGTCTATTACAGCCACTGACCGATGTGATTTCTCAGCGTATTGTCGATGGGTCATTAGAGATTGAGTTAGAAAAAAGCCAAGGGCTGAATTCCGTGTTTACTCAGTTGACTCAACAGGGAGTTAAGGTGCTCTCTATGCGTAACAAAGCGAACCGTTTAGAAGAGTTGTTCGTGACCATTGTGCGTGATCAGAGTCAGGGAGATAAATAATGTACGCGATTTATTGGACCGCTTTTTGTAGCCTGCTACGTAAAGAAATTACTCGTTTTACGCGAATTTGGGTACAAACATTAGTGCCTCCCGTGATCACGATGAGCTTATACTTTGTCATTTTTGGTAACTTGATCGGTTCTCGTATCGGGCAGATGAATGGTTTTAGTTATATGGAGTACATCGTGCCCGGTTTGATCATGATGTCGGTGATCACCAACTCGTACTCTAACGTGGCGTCTTCTTTTTTCAGTGCTAAGTTTCAAAAAAATATTGAAGAACTTTTGGTCGCCCCTGTTCCCAATTACGTCATTATTGCCGGATATGTGATGGGAGGAGTGGCCCGTGGTTTGCTCGTTGGCGCTTTTGTGACTACTGTTTCACTTTTCTTTGTCGATTTAAATGTGGATCACTGGGGAATCATTTGTGCAACGGTCTTTTTAACGTCGGTGGTGTTTTCTCTGGGGGGGTTAATCAATGCCGTCTTTGCTAAAACATTTGATGATATTTCCATTATTCCGACCTTTGTCCTCACTCCGCTGACCTATTTAGGTGGTGTGTTTTATTCGATCAGTTTATTACCCGATTTCTGGCAAGGTGTTTCAAAAATTAACCCCATCGTTTATATGGTGAATGCGTTTCGGTATGGATTCTTAGGCGTGTCCGATGTGGATATTGTGACATCGTTCAGTGTGCTTGGGATCTTTGTGGTGATGCTTTATGCCGTTGCTCACTATCTGGTGACAAAAGGGAAGGGGCTACGCAGCTAAATTCTCAGGGCTGGAGGATAAGCGGCTATTTTTATTGGATTGGCGGCTTGCACTATTCAGTCATGGGCACTTATTAATAAAACGTTGTTAATAAAAAATGGTCATTCTCACTTATATGGGAATGACCATTATTTCTTTTACCGAAAAGTATCGCATTATTCTTCTTCAGAGCTCTCTTTAGTCTCACCAGAGAGATCAAGAACTTGGTTATCAATTAACCTTACTTTTCCTAAATGTGCCGCGATTAAAATGACAGCTTGTTTACTGTCGCTAGTGATGGGTTGCAATGTGTGTGCATCTCGAATAAAGATGTTATCGGGTTCGAGATCGGCAGCTCGTAGCTGATCAATCGCATCTTCAATAATAGAAGGGTAATCGTCTCGGCCACCTCGAATGGCGCTGCTCATCCAACGCATGGTTCTTGCTAATACTGGTGCTCGCTGGCGTTCATCGATGGTCAGCAAATTGTTGCGTGAACTCATTGCCAATCCATCCATTTCACGAACGGTAGGAACTCCGACAATTTCAATATCCAAACACAGATCGTTAACCATCTGGCGAATGACAGCCAATTGTTGGAAGTCTTTCTCACCAAAGCAGGCAATATTGGGCTGCACAATATTAAAGAGTTTGCTAACAATGGTGGCCACACCACGGAAATGACCAGGACGAGAGGCCCCTTCAAGCATATGTGAAAGCCCTGGCACTTCGACAAATGTTTGTTTATCTAATCCATGGGGATACATCACATCAGGAGTCGGTGTAAAGACGAGATCAACCCCTTCGCTGTTTAATTTGCTCAGATCTTCATCCAGTGTTCGTGGGTAGTTATTGAGATCGTCTGCTCGATCAAACTGCATCGGATTGACGAAAATACTGACCACAACGATGTCGGCCAGCTCGCGTGCTTTACGAACTAAGGTCAAATGACCTTCGTGTAAATTGCCCATTGTCGGAACAAAAGCCACTTGGCGACCATCACGCTTATACTGTTTTATCTGCTCACGAAGAGCTGAAATATCAGCAAAAGTTTGCATGGAGTACTCCTTTAGGCAATAGTGTGTGCATCATCAGGGAATGCGCCGCTGGTAACATCAGCCATATATTTGGCAACGGCTTGGCGCATGTCGCCGGTTTCTGCGAGAAAATCTTTTGAGAATTTTGGCATGTAGTTGGCTGAAATACCAAACATATCGTGCATAACCAGAATTTGTCCATCCGTACCATTGCCAGCACCAATACCAATGACGGGCACGTCCAGCAATTCAGTGATTCGATTTGCAAGGCCTGCTGGGACACATTCCAGTAATATGACTTGCGCTCCCGCGTCTTGGAGGGCAATCGCATCTTTAACCATGCGATCTGCTTTATCTTGTTCGCGGCCTTGGACCTTATAACCACCAAAAATATTGACGGACTGAGGGGTCAAACCCAGATGAGCACAAACAGGCACCGCTCGCTCGGTCAGCATTGTTACCGTATCAACCAGCCAATCTCCCCCCTCGATTTTTACCATATTGGCACCGGCTCTAATCAAGGTGGCGGCATTTTCACAGGCTTGTTCTGGCGTTGCATAGCTCATAAAAGGCATATCGGCCATTAGTAGGCAGTTAGGGCTACCCGCACGTACGCAGCGAGTATGGTAGGCTATCTCTTCGACCGTGACGGGGAGAGTATCGGTTTGCCCTTGGAGAACCATTCCTAATGAGTCACCCACCAATAAAACCGGCATCTCTTGGCTTTCAAACAATTGAGCGAAACTGGCATCATAGGCGGTCGAGGTGGGAAATTTTCGACCTTCCTGTTTCCACTTGATCAGATCATTAATGGTGATTTTTTTCATTCGATATCCTTACTTGCCGTTGGCGACGGCCAAATACTAAGCCCATTCCGTGCCACTTGGTTAAGTCGATCACTAAGCTTAGTTCCATCGGGAAGCTGTAAATGCGGGGCAATTTCATACAGCGGATAAAGGACAAATTCACGAACGTTCATCCCATAATGTGGTACGGTTAATCGTTCACAATCTATCACTTCTTGTCCATAGAGCACGATGTCTAAGTCGAGCGTTCTCGGCCCCCAACGCTCAGCTTTGCGCTCTCGCCCTTGTTGCTGTTCAATAGCTTGGGTGCAATCGAGCAGTTCAAGCGGGCTTAATTGTGTTGTGATGGCCACCACCGCATTGATGTAATCGGGCTGATCTTGTGGCCCCATCGGTGTACTGGAATACAACGATGATGCGACAATAAATTGGGATTGAGGCAGCTTTTTTAAAGCCTCAATCGCTTGTTTCGTTTGATTCACTGGATCGCCAAGGTTGCTACCGATAGCGATATAAGTGGTGATCATGATGCGGTTTTACCTTTTGGTTTCCGTTTACGGTTTGAAGGTTTACGTCGGCGAGGCCCAGCTTTATGACTTTCAGTACTGCTACCTAAGTCAGCGACCATCGCTTGGCGCATATTTCGTCCTGCATTTTGGAAGGTCTGCCACCAATTCGCCAGTTGTTTGACCTCTCCACCTTCAATTTCTCCCCGCATTTCCAGAAAATCGAACCCAGCTCGAAATTTATTTAATTCAAGTAGGCGGAAAGCTCGTTTACCCGTACGACGTGGCAGGCGAAGCTGCATTTGCCAAATTTCGCGGATCGTTGTGGTATGACGACGGGGAATCGCAATCGTTTTTACCACTTGATCGAGGATCTTATTGCTGGCTTCCATGACGGCATCGTAAAAATTGTATTGATGCGTTTCCATGATCTGTTCGGCCAGCTTAATCATCGGATACCAGAAGAAGGCGGCAAACATGAAGGCTGGGTTGATTCGTTTCCCCTCTTCAATACGAATATCGGTAGAATCGAGTGCTAAATCCAGCATTTGTTCCGTCAATGAGGAATCATCTTCCGTAAAATGCTCGGCTATCTGTGGAAAGAGTTGTTGGAACAAATTGTACTCTCTCATCAGGTGATAGGTTTCTAACCCATAGCCAGTTTGTAGCATTTTCAACGACTCTTCATAGAGACGAGCCGATGGAATGTCTCGTAATAGCGGCGCTAATTGTTCAATGGGAGCGGCGGTATCTTCTTCAATATCAAAATCAAGTTTAACGGCGAATCGGATCGCTCGTAACATGCGGACCGGATCTTCTCGATAACGGACTTCTGGGTCACCGATAAGGCGCACCAGTTTATCTTCAAGATCTTCCATCCCACCAGCGTAGTCATGAATACTGTAATCGGCGATGTTGTAATACATGGCGTTGATGGTGAAATCACGACGTTCCGCATCTTCATCGATAGTGCCATAGACATTATCGCGCAGTAACATCCCCGCTTCTGACTGGGCAGCGATGTGTTGATTGGTTTCTTGATGGTGCCCACGGAAGGTGGCGACTTCAACAATATCGCGTCCAAACATAATATGAGCAAGGCGGAAACGACGCCCGATCAATCGGCAGTTGCGAAAGAGCTGACGAATTTGTTCTGGTGTGGCATTGGTGGCGATATCAAAATCTTTTGGAGTGGAGCCGAGGAGTAAGTCTCTGACACCGCCTCCTACTAAATAAGCTTCAAAGCCAGCACCGTGTAACCGATACAAAACTTTGAGAGCATTTTCACTGATCGACTGCCGAGAGATATTGTGATCTTGGCGAGTGATGATATTGAGCGCTAACTCAGGATAAGCATGAGGTTCGCGTGGTTCTAATTCATTATTATTCATGTGCATCTGACAATGATTGGTGTTGGCTATTCAAGCGTTGTGGTGCACCTTTTGAGGCTTAAATGGGCCGAAATTTCGGCTAATAATAGCGTACACAGCGCCTTTTGAGAATCACGGTGTGATCTCTGTCTCTTCTGGCAATTGTTTTATCTGCCAGTTCTGGCTGCCCCAAGTGATCATTTCTTCGAGTCGAGCATCCATAAAATCTTTTGGTATATCAAAGCCTAAAAACGTCATTGCCCGAATTAATGTCGGTTTTGGCTGGTCAATATTAATGGCCGTTGCATGGTTCTGTTTAGAGAGTTTATTTCCGTTGCCATCCATCGCCAATGGTAAATGTAAGTAGCTAACTGGCTTTTGTTGCAAACTGTGATACAGACTGATTTGTCGACCTGTCGGTTCAATTAAATCTGCCCCGCGTACCACTTGTGTGACGCCTTGCTGAATATCATCAATCACCACGGCAAGGTTATAAGCAAACAGCCCATCCCGTCTTTTAATGATGAAATCTTCTTCTGCTAGGGCATCGGGAATCGTAATTTTTCCCTGTTTCAAATCGATGAAAGAGTAGACGGGGTGATCCATCCGTAAACGAATCGCACTCGACGGTGTTCTATTCAGCACTAAATGGCGACAAGTACCAAGGTAGTAGCCTCCTGCCTGTTTTACCTGTTTACGAGAGCACTGACAATAGTAAGCTTGTCCCGATTGTAACCATGCCTCGATTTGGGTTTGATAAAGCTCATGGCGCTGACTTTGATAAACCACTTCACCATCCCAGTATAAACCATAAGCCTCTAGGGCTTGTAAAATCCATTGTGCAGAACCGGGCATTTCTCTGGGAGGATCGAGATCTTCAATACGTACAATCCATTGCCCTTGTTGGCTACGTGCCTGAAAGTAACTGCCCAGTGCAGCGATCAGTGAACCAAAGTGTAATGGGCCAGAAGGCGATGGGGCAAAACGACCAAGATAATTCATAGTTGTCACAATCAAATTCAATGAAAAGATAAGGCTAACTCATCGAAAGCGTAGGGATTGTAACCTGTTATACAAGTAAAAAGGGAGCATTTTGCTCCCTTTTTATCATGGACGATTCTCGTTACAGAAGAAGTTAACCCATCATCTGTTTTTCTTTGATCTCGGCCAGTGTTTTACAGTCGATGCAAAGATCGGCCGTTGGACGAGCTTCTAAGCGGCGAATACCTATCTCTACGCCACAAGATTCACAGAAGCCAAAATCGTCTTCTTTGATTTTATCGAGCGTCTTTTCAATTTTCTTGATTAAACGGCGTTCACGATCTCGGTTACGCAGTTCCAGGCTGAATTCTTCTTCCTGAGATGCGCGATCCACGGGATCGGGAAAGTTTGCCGCTTCATCCTGCATGTGGTGGACCGTACGATCAACCTCTTCCCTAAGCTGATTACGCCAAGCTTCTAAGATTTTTGTAAAATGAGCGATCTGATCCGGTGACATATATTCTTCACCGGCTTTTGCTTGATACGGCTCAACACCTGCAATGGCTAGGATGCCTAGCGTTTTCTTTTTGGATTCTGGCATACAGCATCTCCTACTAACACCTAGTCAACTGCGAGAGCAGTTAATTTAAGGCGGGTATCTATAGCAAAAAGAAGTGGGCGTGGCAAACACTGAATCGTAAAGTTATCGTCAATGTGAAGGCGACATCATTTTTTTACTATAGATGTACAAATTCTATTGGCGAATTCAATCGAATTTCTTGTTCGGTCAGTTGTGCTTTGTAACACAGTACTTCTACGCCAGCTTCTTGAGCCATTGTTAATAATTGTGAATAGTTCGCGTCTATATGGTGAGCCGCAGAGACTTTTTCAATCCCTGAATGCAAAACAGTAAATAAAAGTACGGCTCTGCTTCCATTTTTAGCCATTTCTGTTAATTCACGTAAATGTTTTTGCCCTCGAAGGGTGACCGCATCGGGAAAATAGCCTTGGCCCATGGAGAGTGCGAGTTCATTGTCAGTGAAAGGGTGTTCATCCAGTAGGGTGACACTTTTTACTTCTATATAGCAATTTGGTCGTTGTGGTGCGGTGAGCAAGATATCAATTCGGCTATTTTCTTGACCATATTTTACTTCGGTGAGTAGCTGTTCATAGCCCTGTAACTCTTTTATGGTTCCATTATGAATGGCTTCAATGGCTAAGGTGTTGGCACGGGCCGTATTGACACAAATGTGGTGTCCAGCGGAGGTTTCTGTCAGTTCCCAGCTATGAGGATATTTACGTTTAGGGTTATCTGATGTGGAGTACCAGACGGTGCTTCCAGTATCGGCACATCCGGTCATAGCACCAGTATTGGCACAATGAATGGTGCATTGCTCTCCGTTACTCAATGTAATGTCGGCGAGAAATCGTTTATAACGCTGAATTAATGTGGCTTTCTTTAGTGGTGGAACAAACTGCATTACATTGTCCTATACCCAGAAGAGTAAGAGATATTTAAGCATAATATCGCGGATTATCCCACAATCCTTAAGGTAGACGCTGGACAAAATTCGTCACTCAGTACAAGGTGATAACGTGTAATGAACAAGCCTGATCAGGAGGGCATTATGTATCCTTTCAATCATATTCTTTATGTCTGTTCTGAGCAGGCCGATGAGCATGCACTTGCTCATGCTGTTCATTTAGCAACGAATTCACAAGCCAAATTATCGATTATTTATGTGCTGGAAAAAGATAATCATGATTTTGAAAAACTGGATGAAATTGAGCACAGTATTTTGGTTTTCCAAAAGGACAAAATTACCAGACAGTGCCAACAATTAGCGATAGATCCTCTGCCTCAAGTTCATTTGGTGATGGGAAAACTTTATCTCGAAGTGATTCGAACGGCATTAAGAGAAAAGGTGGATTTAGTCATCAAAGAAGCTGAAAACCCGCACTGGAGTGATAGTTTATTTGGTAGTAATGATGTTCATCTGCTCAGAAAATGCCCTTGCCCGCTTCTGTTGACGAAACCGAATCGTCCTTTGTCAGGGTATAAAAATATTCTTGCGACCATAGATTTTGGATTGTTTGAACAACAAAGCCACCTCAACGATAAAATTTGCCAGATGGCTTTTCAGATAGCCTTGGGAGAGTTTGCTCAATTACATATCGCTAACGCTTGGGATATTCCCTATGCGGGCTTTGCCAGTATTTGGGGGGGAGAGAATAAAGACACTGAGGCTCGGATGTGGCAAGGCGAACAGCAGCGGCGATATCGACAGATTGAACAGGTTATTCACCCCCTTGTTTTGCAAACGGAAGGTTTTACCCAACCACAGATTCACCTGCCACAAGGTAAGCCAGTCGATGTTCTTCCTCCTTTGATCGCCTCACATGAGATTGACTTGGTGGTGATGGGAACGCTTTCTCGAACGGGGATTAGTGGCATGTTAATTGGCAATACCTCAGAAGAGATCATTAGCCAGTTAGATTGCTCTGTATTGGCGTTAAAACCGGATCATTTTGAAACACCTGTGACTTTGGCTTCTTCATAATACTCTTCTGAGAGGTGACTTAAGGGCGGATAACTCGCTTGTGTCACCGCTTTCTCTTTATGAAATGATCCGTACTGAGTTATCTAACCTATTGAGTTATTTGAAAATCAATAGCGGCAATCAAAAGCATAAAGGGTTTATAACGATAAGCCGTCGATAGGCTATTTATTCTCTAAACTTCTTATGTACAATGTGGCGCTCATTTTAGAAAGGATGTCACGTTGTCAGATCTGCCTATTGATGTTGTGATCCCAGAGTTATTAACGGCGATCCAACATTCCCCCCAAGTGATTCTTAAAGCCCCTCCCGGTGCGGGTAAATCGACGCAATTTCCTCTAGCTCTTCTTCGTTCTGCGCAAGTGAAGGGGAAGGTTGTGATGCTGGAACCTCGGCGATTAGCTGTTCGTAATATTGCTCGTTATCTGGCTCAACAATTGGGTGAGAATGTGGGGGAAAGTGTCGGTTATCGAATTCGAGGTGAAAGTCAGGTCAGTGCGAAGACTCGATTAGAGATCGTTACAGAAGGGATCCTGACTCGGATGATTCAACACGATCCTGAATTGACTGGGGTTGATCTTTTGATCTTTGATGAGTTTCACGAACGGAGTCTACATGCCGATATGGCACTGGCCTTGAGCTTAGATGTGCAGATGGCTCTGCGAGAAAATCTCACCATTGTGGTGATGTCGGCTACGTTAGATCAGCAAGCTTTACAAGGGCTGTTACCGGAAGCGCGTTATATTGAATCTCAAGGTCGTCACTATCCGGTAGACATCCGTTATCAACCCATGAAAGATAACCTTTCTTTGGTGAATGGGGTTGAGCAGCAAATACGTCTCTTACTGGCTCAACAAACGGGATCATTATTGGCCTTTTTACCGGGTAGTGGGCTGATTCGTCAACTGCAAGATCGATTGAGCAATCTTCCCAGTGATATTGATGTTTGCCCCTTATATGGTCAATTGCCCTTTACTTTGCAACAACAGGCCATCGCCCCTGCACTTCATGGACGGCGTAAAGTGGTTCTTGCTACCAACATAGCTGAAACCTCATTGACGATAGAAGGCATTCGACTGGTTGTAGACAGCGGATGGGAACGTCGTGCTCGTTTTGAACCCAAAACAGGGATCACTCGGTTAGAGCAAGTGCGCATTGCGCAATCTTCTGCGCAGCAAAGAGCCGGGCGAGCTGGGCGGTTGGAAGCGGGGTTATGTGTTCGGCTTTATAGTGAAGCACAATTAAACTTGCAGCCATCGGTTCCAGAACCGGAAATTTTGCACAGTGATTTAACCGCTTTAGCCTTGGAGTTAGCTCAATGGGGAGCGCAACAAGCCAGTGAACTCAAGTGGTTAAATATACCGCCATCAGCTGCCTTAAGTCAGGCGCGTGATCGATTAACGGCATTGCAACTGATGGATGGACGAGGTCAGTTAACGCCAAGTGGGCAAGCTGCGCATCGTTTGGGCATTGATCCTCGCATTGCTGCTATGTTGCTGTGGGCGAAGGAAAAAGGTTCCCGATATTTACATTCAGCCTTAGCGTTGGCTGTTTTAGTGGAAGAGCCTGAACATCAGATTTTAGATCTTCAACACAGTTTACACCGATGGCAACAAGGGGAGCACAGTAAAGGCAAGTTGATGGCGCAACGAGCCCAAGCATTAGCCCAGCAGTTACAAGGTCCGTTTTCTCTGCATGAGGTCGATAGTGACCAAATGACCATGGCGGCTTGTTTTGCTTTTTCTGAGCGCCTAGCCCAGCAGCGGGGGCAGTATGGGCATTATTTACTGGCGAATGGCCATGGTGCGTTTGTTCATGAAACTCATCCATTAGCTAGCCAATGTTACCTGTTGGCTGTGGATTTGATGCGTGGTCAGCAGCAGTCGAGTCAGATATTCTCTGCATTAACGGTTGACATTGAACAACTGTTTGCGGAAGTCCCCACGCTCTTTTCTGAGCTAGAATGGGTTGACTGGGATGAGAAACAAGGGCGTTTAGTTGCGGAACGTCAGCGACGTATTGGACGTTTGATCATCCATCGTCAAACTCTTGCTGAACCAAGTTTAGAAAAAATGACCCAAGCTTTGCTTAATTATGTCCAACGCAAAGGGCTTTCCGTGTTGAATTGGAACTCAGAGAGTCAAGAGTGGTTAGCAAGAGTTCGCTGTGCAAGTGAATGGTTACCCGAAGAAGCGTGGCCGGATATGAGTGAAGCCGGGTTGTTAGCAGCCTTACATCAGTGGTTAGCCCCTTATTTAATTGGCCTTCGCTCGGTAAAAGAACTGCATAGCGTCTCCGTGCTTGAGGCATTGATGGCCTATGTGGCTTGGCCGTTGACCCAGCAATTGGATGATTGGCTACCGACTCACCATCAACTGCCGACGGGAAATCGTAAGAAGATTCGCTACCAAGCTGGCGGCGATCCGGTCCTTTCGGTTCGTATACAAGAGGTATTTGGGGAGCAAGCTTCCCCCGTCATAGCGAAAGGGCGAATAGCGATTGTGATGGAATTATTGTCGCCCGCTCAACGACCTTTACAGATCACGCGGGATTTAGCCAGCTTCTGGCAAGGGGCATATCGTGATGTCCAAAAAGAGATGAAAGGTCGTTATCCTAAACATGTTTGGCCCGACGATCCCGCCACTCATCGTGCAACAACAAAAACCAAACGGCACTTAAACCAATGACACAGAAAAAAACGCCGACTAAACGGTCGAGCAGCAGAAAAAACCCGAATTCAAAAACCAAGAAAACCTCATGGGGATTACGTTTATGGGGTGTGGTTTGGAAAGGAACATTTGCACTGGCAGCGGTATTGCTTGTTAGTGGGCTGTACTTAAACAGTGTGGTTAAACAACGCTTTGAGGGGCAATTATTTGATTTGCCAACCGTGGTTTACGCACGGATCTTAACCTTACAACCCGGAGATCCGATTACGTTATCAGAAGTGCGTAATGAATTGGATGTGTTGAATTATCGAAAAGTCGCGCATCCTCGCTTTCCCGGAGAGTACTCTTCATCCTCGACTAAGATCGAGTTGATTCGCCGTCCGTTTGAGTTTTCTGATGGTCCTGAACCTGATCGCCATGTCATGCTTTCTTTTGATCAACATTCATTAACACAGATCCAATCTCTTGAGCAACGTGGTCAACTCGGCTATCTGCGTCTTGATCCAAAAATGCTAGGGATGCTAGAAAAAGACACCATCGAACAGCGGCTCTTTTTACGTCGTGAACAATTTCCGGAAGTGATGGTGGATGCATTACTCGCAACGGAAGATCGTTATTTTTATCAGCATGATGGCATTTCTCCTTTCTCTATTGCTCGGGCGATGTTAGCTAATATTAAGGCTGGGCGAACGGTACAGGGGGGCAGTACCCTGACTCAGCAGTTAGCGAAGAATATCTTTTTGTCTAGCGATCGGACGTTGTGGCGTAAATTGCGAGAAGCTTATATGGCTTTGATTATTGATTACCGCTATAGCAAAGACCGCATACTAGAGGCTTACTTAAACGAAGTTTATTTGGGGCAAAATGGTAGAGAGGCAATTCATGGTTTTGGGCTTGCCTCTCGGCTTTATTTTGGTCAACCGTTGCAAGAATTACGTATTGATCAGCTTGCTCTGTTAGTCGGGATGGTGAAAGGCCCCTCTTATTATCATCCTGTGCGCTATCCTGAACGAGCCAAAGAGCGACGGGATTTAGTGCTAAAACTGATGATGGAGCAAAATATCCTCACCGCAAATCAATACGAACAGGCGGTGTCTCGTTCCCTAGATGTACAAAAACACCCCCATATTGCTAGCCGACAGCCTGCTTACTTTCAGCAATTGTCGATTGAATTAAAGGAGAAGGTTGGAGAGCGATTTCAGATGGATAAAGGGCTACGAGTTTTTAGTTCTTTAGATCCGGTATCACAGGCTAAGCTGGAACAATCCATTTCTCAGCAAGTATCTATTCTAGCAAAACAAGCGGGAAATGAATTAGAAGCCGCGGCGATAGCGGTGGATCGTTCCAGTGGTGAAATTCGTGCCATGGTGGGAGGAAAACGCACAGGGTATGATGGTTTTAACCGAGTATTGAATGCCAGTCGGCCAATAGGGTCACTCGTAAAGCCGGCGGTTTATCTCACTGCATTAGCACAGCCAGAAAAATATCACCTTGCGACGACCTTAATGGATAAGCCTATGAGTTTAAAAGGCAGTGGGGGAACGGTATGGACACCGCGTAATTTTGATCGCCAATATCGAGGTGAGGTTCCTTTATATCAGGCTTTAGCTCAATCATTAAATGTTCCGACGGTTCAGTTAGGGATGTCGTTGGGGATCGATACAGTTTCTAACACCTTGCAGAAGCTTGGTGTCAGTAAGGATGAAATTCGTCCAGTACCTTCTATGTTTTTAGGTTCTTTTTCTCTTTCTCCGTTCCAAGTGGCCCAAATGTATCAAACCATCACAAACTCGGGTAAAAAAGCCCCTTTATCTGCTTTGAGGTCGGTCTCAGATCTTCAGGGAAATGTACTTTATCAATCGATACCGAAAGCCTCTCAGGTGGTGGATCAACAAGCTGCATGGTTAACTACTTTCGCCATGAAACAAGGGGTGAGAGAAGGAACGGGGCGTTACTTAAATAACCAGTTCGCTTGGGCTGCTTTAGCAGGGAAAACGGGTACCAGTAGTGACCGTCGTGATAGTTGGTTTGTGGGCGTAGATGGGCGTGAAGTGACCACCATTTGGCTTGGCCGAGATGATAACCAAGCCACCCAGCTCACTGGTTCGAGTGGTGCTTTGCGAGTGTATGCTGACTATTTACAGCATCGAGTTCCAGAACAATTATTGCTTCCTTGGCCACAAGGAATCAGTACCTTTGGCTTTATGAAAACGCCGTCTGGAGCATTATCTCTTGATTGTGATAATCCTTTTACTTTGCCTGTTTGGGATAAGTCAGGCAATTTGAAACAACAGTGTGAGAATCGCCCCAAAGAATGGTTAAAAAATATCTTCCGATGGTAGGTGGGCGCGTTTATAGTAAATTGATTTTAAAGGATTAGAGGAAATCGATGTGAGGTGTTGGCAACTCTGTATCATAGGAATGATAGGCACTATGTTTTCTGGGCTTTCTGTGGCTCACGCTGAGCAAGCTCAGCAAAATGAGTTAAACCCTCCTCGCCCAGTGATTGCACTCGTTCTTGCTGGTGGTGGCGCTAAAGGTGCAGCTCATATGGGGGTTATCAAAGCGCTGGAAGAGATGAAAGTTCCCGTGGATATTGTATTAGGAACCAGCATGGGGGCTTATGTTGCTGGGCTTTATGCAACAGGGATGACAGCCGATGAGATCGAAGAAGTTATCTACAGTGTTAACTGGAATTCAGGTTATCGTGATCGTGTGAGTCGTAGCCAACGCAGAGTGAGAGATAAAGAATATGAAGACCGTTATCAATTAACCACAGAGCTTGGTGTCAGTTGGGACGGCATTCGAGTCCCTCGCGGAGTGGTACAAGGGCAGAGTATGCTGCGTATTTTGCGGGAAACATCAGGAAATTTACTTCCTTTTGAGTCATTTGATGAGTTAGTGATTCCTTACCGAGCCGTCGCAACGGATATCATTGAAATGCAACAGGTTGTCTTGGACAAAGGCTATTTGGTGGATGCAATGATGGCCAGCATGTCAGTACCCGGAGCACTTCCTCCCTATGAAGTCGATGGCCGCTGGTTAGTGGATGGCGGGGTAACGAACAATATGCCCGTTGACATCGCTCGAGAGATGGGAGCGGATATCGTCATCGCGGTAGACATTAGTTCTGACTATAAACAGCAAGATTCTTTCAATAGCTTTTTAAGTGCCGCCAATCAGATTTCCAATTATTTGGTTCGGCGAACGACCGAACGGCAGGCTAAAACATTAACAGAACAGGATATTTTACTACACCCCGATGTTGGGCAGATGGAAACCACGGAATTTGACAAAATGCCGGATGCTTTTGCTGAAGGTTTTCATGTGGCTATCGAAAATCAAGCACGTTTGAAAGCATTAGCCCTTACTTCTGAACAGTATCAAGCCTATCAAAATGAGAAGGCCGTCCGGCGTAGTCAGCTTCAGTATGCTGACTTATTAACGGTTGATAATGTGAAAATTCGTAATCACACTCACTATAGTGATCGCTTACTACAAAATCGGTTAAATCTATCGCCGAAAGAGGGGATCTCTACGGTGGATATTGAGTCGAGCGTACAAGATCTTTATGCTCTGGACCGTTTTAAGCTTGTTCGCTATCAGTATGAACAGCATGAGGAAGAGACCAATTTAGTGATTGATGTCCATGAAAAACCATGGGGACCAAACTATCTTAATTTTCGTTTTTTCTTAGAAGATGATTTCAATACCGATAGCCAGTATTCTCTTGGGGCATCCTTGAATTTTACGGATATTAATACCCACGGGGCTGAATTAGCTTTGAATATGGATATTGGTACAGACAAAAAGTTAGAGGCCGAGCTGTATTCCCCCTTTCTATCGAGTCAGAAAACCTTCACCACCTTAGCCGTACGTTATACCGATGACAATCGAAATGTACCTTATTCAGGGTTTGACGACACCAGCTTATCGGCTTCTCGTAATTATATTCCCACCAGTTACCGAACTTTTGTTACCGAATTAGCATTGGGTTACCAAGATACCTTGTGGCGTGAATTTAAAATGGGGGGCCGTTATACCGATGGCTCAGCGGGCTATGCAACATTACCAGATTACGCGGATGTGAAGTTTAAGCGTAAAGGGGTCTTTTTTAATTATCGTATTGATACGTTGGATGATTTCAGCCTGCCGCGTGAAGGGCTTTACTTGAATTTAGAGTACGTTATTTCCCATGATGATATTGATGCCAATGTCGATGGTTTGGTTGAACAATCCACTGATACCGTCTTTGAAATTTCCGCCAAGTTGATGGGCGCGCATAGCTTTGGTCGCCATACTTTGGTCGCAAATTTAGATTATGGTGAGGTAAGAAGTAAAAATTCCATTACTCCTATTGACCCCAAAACCATTGGTGGTTTTTTAAACCTTTCAGGGATCCCTCGTAATAGCTTGATGGGGCAGAATAAGGCGTATACGAGTTTGGTTTATCGTTACCGTTGGTTTGATAACGATTTTGGTTTATTTACCTCTCCAGTCTATCTAGGAACCTCATTAGAATATGGTGGGATTTGGTCTGATCCAGAATTAAATGTGGATACGGCTCCAATGTATCTGGCTGGGTCTATTTTTACCGGAGTCGACTCACCCATTGGTCCAGTCATGTTTGGTTATGGGCGAACTGAACAAAATTTTGACTCTATTTATTTGATCGTGGGAACCACGTTCTGATTCAGATAAGCAGGAAGAACAAGATTAAACTTTCGTCTTAACTTGCTATGTTGGTCAACATGACGAGATTTTAATTTATCGTTAATTTTGCTATTCTATTGCCCACAGTTTGGCCTCTAGGGCGCTGTTTCTCAGTCAATTTGAATGAAAACATGGGCAACGGAGAGCCAAGTTTCCAAGGATGTTCACTCACCTTTTAATAATAATTTGGGTGAACCGCAATGAGAGGAAAAAGTCGTGCTTGAAGCCTATCGTAAACACGTCGCAGAGCGTGCTGCTGAAGGGGTTGTACCTAGACCTTTAGATGCTGAACAAGTTGCCGGACTTGTTGAGTTACTGAAAAATCCACCACAAGGTGAAGAAGCGTTTCTTCTTGACCTGCTTGAAAACCGAATTCCCCCTGGTGTTGACGAAGCCGCTTATGTTAAAGCCAGTTTTTTAACAGCGATAGCGAAAGGTGAAGTTGCTTCTCCCTTAGTGAACCGTGAGAAAGCCGCGAAACTACTGGGTACGATGCAAGGTGGCTATAATATTGAACCACTGGTTTCATTGCTCGACGATAATGAACTTGCTCCTATTGTGGCTGAAGCTTTATCTCACACCTTACTGATGTTTGATGCTTTTTATGATGTTGAAGAAAAAGCTCAAAAAGGAAATGTTTTTGCTAAGCAGGTGATGCAATCGTGGGCTGAAGCCGAATGGTTTTTATCCAAACCTGCACTAGCAGAAAAAATCACTTTGACGGTATTTAAAGTGACGGGTGAAACCAATACCGATGATTTGTCTCCCGCACCGGACGCTTGGTCTCGTCCTGATATTCCTGTGCACGCATTAGCCATGCTGAAAAATGAGCGTGAAGGGATTGAGCCTGATGACGCAGGAAAAGTGGGACCCATCAAGCAAATCGAAGCGTTAAAAACACTGGGCCATCAATTGGTTTATGTAGGAGATGTGGTTGGTACGGGTTCTTCACGGAAATCAGCCACAAACTCCGTGCTTTGGTTTATGGGCGATGATATCCCATTTGTGCCTAATAAACGGGCAGGCGGGTATGTCCTAGGTGGAAAAATCGCGCCTATTTTCTTTAATACCATGGAAGATGCTGGCGCTCTGCCTATTGAGGTGGATGTATCCAAGCTCAATATGGGGGATGTGATTGATATCTACCCTTATGAAGGGAAAGTCTGCAATCACCAAACGGGTGAAGTATTAGCCACCTTTAAACTCAAAACCGATGTCTTGATGGATGAAGTCCGTGCTGGTGGACGTATTCCGCTGATCATCGGCCGTGGTTTAACCGATAAAGCGCGTGAGTCACTGGGATTAGAACCTTCTACTGTATTCCGTCGCCCATCTCCGGTTGCGGAAAGTGATAAAGGCTTTACCTTAGCGCAAAAAATGGTGGGTAAAGCGTGTGGTGTCGCGGGAATTCGTCCGGGAACCTACTGCGAACCTAAGATGACTACGGTTGGATCGCAAGATACCACTGGGCCCATGACTCGAGATGAGCTCAAAGATTTGGCTTGTTTGGGTTTCTCCGCAGACCTTGTGATGCAGTCTTTCTGTCATACCTCTGCTTATCCAAAACCTGTTGATGTTAATACGCATCATACGCTGCCGGATTTTATTATGAATCGTGGTGGGGTTTCGCTACGCCCCGGAGATGGGGTTATCCATTCTTGGTTAAACCGTATGCTGCTGCCTGATACCGTGGGGACCGGCGGGGACTCTCATACTCGTTTCCCATTGGGAATTTCATTCCCTGCTGGATCGGGTTTAGTCGCGTTTGCTGCGGCGACAGGCGTGATGCCACTGGATATGCCAGAATCGATTTTGGTTCGCTTTAAAGGCAAGATGCAGCCCGGCATTACCCTGCGTGATTTAGTTCACGCGATCCCTTATTACGGCATCAAACAAGGGTTACTAACCGTTGAAAAAGCTGGAAAAATCAATGAATTTTCTGGTCGAGTACTAGAAATTGAAGGGGTTGAACACCTAACCGTTGAGCAAGCATTTGAGTTGTCGGATGCTTCTGCTGAGCGTTCTGCGGCGGGCTGTACGGTCAAGTTATCCAAAGAATCCATTGCTGAGTACCTTAACTCCAACATTACCATGCTTAAGTGGATGATTGCAGAAGGGTATGGTGATCGTCGTACGATAGAACGCCGTATTAAAGCGATGGAAGAATGGTTGGCGAATCCACAGTTGATGGAAGCTGATAAAGACGCAGAATATGCACATGTTATTGAGATAGATTTGGCAGACATTAAAGAACCGATTCTTTGTGCGCCAAATGATCCTGATGATGCGCGTTTGTTGTCTGATTGCGCAGGAACCGAAATCGATGAAGTCTTTATCGGGTCTTGTATGACGAACATTGGTCACTTCCGTGCCGCAGGTAAGTTGCTTGAGAAATACAACGGTCAACTTGATACGCGTTTATGGGTTGCACCACCGACCAAAATGGATCGAGATCAACTGACAGAAGAAGGCTATTACGGTATTTTTGGTCGTGCAGGCGTTCGCATTGAAACACCGGGATGCTCACTCTGCATGGGTAACCAAGCGCGTGTTGCGGATAAAGCGACGGTGATGTCAACATCAACACGTAACTTCCCGAACCGACTGGGTACGGGAGCGAATGTTTACTTAGCTTCAGCGGAATTATCCGCCGTGGGTGCGATTCTTGGTCGAATTCCGACCATGGATGAATACCTCGAGTACGCAAAACAAATTGATGCGACTGCTGCTGATACCTATCGTTATTTGAACTTCCACTTGATGCCGAGTTATACCAATAAAGCTGATAGTGTCATTATTCAACAAGCGGTATAACACGCTTTAATGATCAAACCGCCTTCTTGAAGGCGGTTTTGTTCTTTCTACGGTTGATGATTCAATTGGATCAGATCTTTTCGGTATTGACGTCATCATCTTTGTTATGTCGTGATCTTCACCGGATGAAAGTCTTTATAGTGCTTGTGTTTATGTTAATAATAAATAGAATAATAACCATTCCTATTTGATTTTATTGTCTTTCACCATGCCTACAATATTGATTGCTGATGACGATCCAGTGCTGTGTCAGTTATTGGAATCGGTTTTAAAACCCGAAGGTTACCAAGTCTATTGTGCTCATGATGGAGAGCAAGCACTCTCTTTGCTTGCTAATACCCCTTTTGATTTGGTCTTACTTGATGTCATGATGCCAAAGCTTAACGGATTGCAGGCCGCTCGGCGTATTTGCCAGCGTTTTTCAACCCCCATAATAATGATTAGCGCATTTTCTGATGAAGCCGCTAAAATTGAAGGGTACGAGGCCGGAGCCGATCATTATTTGGCAAAACCTTTTAGCATTCCTAAATTACTCACGTTAATCAAAGCGAGCTTACGGCGTGTTGCTTTAGAAAAACAGCGCTACAGCCATAAGCTCAGCTTTGCGCCTTCTGTGGGGCTATCTCACCGTCTTGATACCTTACGTCGTTTGCCTTTTACCCAAACAGAACTGGACTTAGTCACTTATCTGGCTGCTCATTCTCAGAAAGTCATTTCTAAAGCTGAGCTTCAGCATCAAGTCCTTAAACGAGAATTGTGTCCTTTTGATCGCAATTTAGATATGCATATTAGTAATATCCGGCGTAAGTTGTCTCAAGCGGGATGGCCAAAATCAACCATTCGGACTGCACGTGGGGTTGGTTATCAATTCGAGTTAGGTCATGCTTAACCGAATAACAGCATTTTTTCGTCAATGCATTGCCTTACAAAAAAGATTAGTCATTCGTTTATTTGCCAGCTTAGCACTCAGTGTCTTATTGGTTTTAACTGCCTTCACGGCAGTTGAAATGCTACTTCTTGATCATTTTTTAACACTTCCCAAAGCATTACAAACAGAACTACGTTTGCTTGCTGAGCAAGCCAAACAACAGTTAGCACATGAAGACAGACAAGCGTTGGCACAATGGGAGCGTTCAGCGCCTTATCTTGTGCATGTGGTGAATGATCGTCTCCAACCATTGAGTGAGCGAAATATTCACCCCCATGTCTTACAAAAAATGCGGTATAGCCGTCAATGGGATGAGCCCATGGGGGCGAAAGTATCAAAACCCATGATTCGTCTACCTTTAACCGACCATGAGCTGCTTATGGTTCAACTACCATGGCAACAGCATCCAGCCTCTCGGGCTGGTTATTATCTTTGGTTTGCGAATTTGATTGTGACCATGCCCATATTGGCGTTGATGTCCTGGATTTTGAGCCGTCAATTACAGCGTCCATTAACTCGCTTGCAATCGGCCAGTCGAGCCCTTGCATTAGGAGAAACGGAGGCAAGGGTGGCAAACACCTTAGGTCGGACGGCACAAGAGTTCCAAGAACTGGCAACCGATTTTGATCAGATGGCAGAGCAGATTCAACAATTGGTGGATGAGCAACGTAAGTTAGTTCGTACTTTATCCCATGAATTGAAAACACCACTTACTCGGCAGTCACTTGCCTTACATTTAGCCCAACAGGCGAATAATGAAGAAGATCGACATGAATGGTTAGATCGCGCAGGGCAAGAAGCTGAGTTGATGGATTCGATGATTGAGAAAATTTTGGCATTGAGTCGGCTAGAAGGTTGTCGTTTACCCGTTACTCTTATTCCGATGGATGTTAATGCCTACTTGACTGAACAAGTTGAACAATTTCGTCCACACCTTAAGCCTCAACAACAACTCCATTTCTTTGCATCTATGGAGAGTGGGTGGATTTTGGCCGATAGAGTACTACTGGGTAGTGCTGTCAATAATGTATTAACCAATGCGGTAAAATATGCAGGAGAACGCGGTGTCATTAACATGCGTGTTGACGTACGCCCAACTCAACTCTTGATTTCGGTTGCAGATAATGGCCAAGGCGTGAGTGATGATGACCTTGAGCACTTATTTAAACCTTTTTATCAGGTTAAAAAAACACCGACCCAGTGTTCGGGTTATGGTTTAGGCTTATCGATTGTAAAACAAAGCGTTCACAAGATGAATGGTCGAGTTTGCGCCAAAAACGAGCAAGGGTTGGTTATTGATTTCACTTTCCCTCGTTATGATGGGTTGAATAAAGTTCCGTAAAGTTATGTAAATTTTGTAAAGTAAATACAATTGATAATCACTATCAGTTAGATTTCCCTCTATTGATAATTCACGCCCATGATTGGCTCTTAAAGATTTAACGGCTTTAAGTGAGTGGGCTCGATGGAATAAGAAAGGAAAACTAACCATGTTGTTAACTCGTAAAACGAGCTTAGCGCTAGCAATAGCTTCGCTTTATCATTTGCCAGTGGTCGCAGCCCAAACAGAAGCGAAAACGGATGAAGTGATGGTGGTCACGGCTTCTGGTTTTGAGAAAAAGTTAACTCACGCGCCGGCTACGATCAGTGTTATCTCTCGAGAAGATCTTGAAAGAAAGCGATTTTCAAACTTAGCTGAAGCTTTGCAAGATCAAGAAGGGATTGATGTCTTTGGCAATACTGGGAAAACCGGGGGGCTAAACATTAGTATTCGTGGTATGCCTTCAGAATACACCTTGATCTTGATTGATGGTCGCCGACAAAATGTAGCAGGAAATATCACCCCGAACGGTTTTGGTGAAATGTCGGGAGGAGTGATGCCGCCTGTTAATGCAATTGAACGGATTGAGATTGTACGTGGCCCGATGTCAACTTTATATGGTTCTGATGCCATGGGTGGGGTTGTTAACATTATTACCCGTAAAGTGGGTGATAAGTGGAGTACTTCGATTACTCAAGATTACACTTGGCAGCAAGAACGAGAGTTTGGTGATACTCATAAAACCAGCATTAATACCAGCGGTCCATTGATTGAGGATACCTTAGGGTTAGCGGTGCGTGGTAGTTTCTATAAACGTAATGAGTCGAACTTAACTGCCAAAGGAGCAGATGGACGTGAATTTGATTCTCGTGGGCAGAGTAAAGTTGATAATGAAAACTACACGCTTGGTGCTCGTTTAGACTTCATCGCTATTGAGGATCATAATCTATGGCTAGATATGGATTTATCACGACAAGAGTATGATAACGGTACTGCTGATAATCGCAAACTTAGCGCGAATGATACTTCGACATATTGGCGTGGTTATGATGATGAATTGCGCTACGAGAACCAACAAGTTGCTTTAGGCCATACTTCACAAGTGGATCTTGGCACTTGGGAGTCGAGCGTTATGTATAATCGCTCTGAAACCATCGGTCGGACGATCCCTGGTAACCCAAATCTTCCAAGTGGCATCCAAGGAAAGAACGTCAAAGATGATCGTGAGCTAGAAACCACTAATATTGTGCTTGATACCAAGTTAAATACTACGGTGGGGAGTGATCATTACCTAACCGTTGGTGCTCAATACTGGAGAGCCTCAATGACCGATGGTATGGTGAGCGATGATTTTGAACAGACAACGTGGTCGGTATTTGCAGAAGATGATTGGTTATTGACAGATCAACTCAGCCTGACTTTAGGTGGGCGATATGACCGTCATGATGCCTTCGGGGGGCACTTTAGCCCTCGAGCTTACGCTGTGTATAGCTTAACTCCTACCATGACGGTTAAAGGGGGAGTCAGTACGGGCTTTAAAGCTCCACAGGTGAATGCGTTACATGATGGAATTAACGGTATTACCGCACAAGGCACGCAAATCACGGTGGGCTCTCCGAATCTCAAAGCCGAGAAGAGTCGTACAACGGAATTGGGCTTCTACTACAATGGTGAACAAGGGATCTCGACCAATGTAACTCTGTTCCATAACCAATTTGATGATAAGATCACAACCGGTACACCTCTGTATAATTGCTTTTCTTCAACTAACCCTGATCGACCAGGATGCGTCAGTTTTGGGGACAGTTGGACTCAGGATACCTTTTCTCAGCAGACCAACGTGGATGAGGCTTATTCTCGTGGGATAGAGTTTGCTTTGTCTATGCCCATTATGGAACGCGTGAACTTTTCCATGAACTACACCTTTACCGAAAGTGAGATAAAGGAAAACGGAAAAGCGGCGGGTGAGTTAAGTGATACGCCTAAGCATAAAGCGAGTGCAAGAATCAATTGGGCTACGACAGATCAGATGGATCTCTGGTTAGCGGCTAATTACCGTGGTGAAAGCCGCCGCTTTGATGGGCTGGTGGAAGATCTTTCTCCTGCCAATAAAGCGCTTTATGATGCAGTCGGTGATATAAAAGCTTATACCTTGTTTGATCTTGGTGCAGCATACCGAGTGAATTCAAACTTTAGCCTTAACGCGGCTGTTTATAACTTATTTAATAAAGATTTTCGTCAACTTAGTGCTTATGAATATGACGGAGAGATCTATTACGCGAGCCAATACAGCCATCTTCAGCAGTCGACTAAGGGGGCTATCTTAGAAGGGCGACGTTTCTGGATATCCGCAAACTATACATTCTAAGTTTTTCACGACTGACACGTAATCTGAGATGACTCATCGCCGCTTGTGGTTGCTTTGCAATGACAAGCGGCGATGGTGTTTTTTACTCTTTAACGTCTTGGGAATAGGGAAGATGTTCGTTACACTGCGGCCTCTATCTTTTTTATCGAGTCTCTATCTGTGGAATATCAGTTCGTCCGTCACCAATTTTTGGGTCAATACACGGTCCAATGCGACATGGGATTTGAAGTGATTGCTCGTTGGCTGCAAGATGAAATCTCAATCAACTTAGAGTGCATTGAAGGATTACTTCGCTTAATCGAGTCAGCGCAGCAACAGCCTAATCAAGAGTTTCGTTTGCTAGGGAAAGAGATTTCTTTATTTATGAGTGAACATGAAGCGAGAATTCAAGAAAATGCATTGGGGTATGATTCAGAACCTTCTTGCGAAGAGGAGTGGGGCTTTTATGATAGTGAGAGCCTGGCTCAGTGTGGCTTACCTGATTTGTACGAGTTAGTGGCTCAGTGGAAAGCCTTCATCACCGCCGCTTAAATGAGTAATTGCACCTTGATGGTGAATAATTTCTCGTTTGCTTTATTTCAGTGAATGATGTGCACCTTATTGGTGCGTTTACTCTTATAGAATGCCTTTTATTTTAACAAAATCATTACTATTCAACTAGTTAATAAGTTGGCACGTACCTTGGATTAACTGAAGTGTAAATGGACTACTGCTTCAGAGAGGATACGATGAAACTGATTAACGCCATAATTAAACCCTTCAAATTAGATGATGTACGTGAAGCCTTAGCCGATGTCGGCATTGAAGGTATGACGGTGTCTGAAGTTAAAGGTTTTGGACGTCAGAAAGGACACACGGAGCTTTACCGAGGTGCTGAATACCAAGTGGACTTTCTTCCCAAAGTAAAAATCGAGATCGCTACCCAAGCGGATAATGTTGATCGAGTGTTAGAGGCGATCATTAAAGCTGCACACACTGGGAAAATTGGTGACGGAAAAATATTTGTTTATGACTTAAGCCACGCAGTTCGCATTCGTACTGGCGAAACTGATGGCGAAGCACTTTAAGATTCAAAGGATTGGAGATGATGACTATGGATTTGTCAGTGACAGTAACAGAACTGCGCTACGCACTGGATACTTTCTTTTTCTTGATTTCAGGGGCGTTAGTGATGTGGATGGCCGCCGGCTTTGCCATGTTGGAAGCGGGATTGGTGCGTTCAAAAAACACGACGGAAATTTTAACGAAAAACTTTGTATTATACGCAATCGCTTGTACAACCTATTTAATTGTAGGTTACAACATCATGTATGTTGATAACAGTGAAGGTGGTTGGTTACCTTCCATTGGTGCTTTAATTGGTAGCCAAGAGGCAGGGACCGATCACTCACTAGAATCTGATTTCTTCTTCCAAGTGGTCTTTGTGGCAACTGCTATGTCGGTTGTTTCAGGCGCCGTTGCTGAGCGGATGAAGTTATGGGCATTCTTAGTGTTTGCGGTGGTACTGACTTCATTGATTTATCCTATACATGGTTATTGGACGTGGGGTGGTGGCTTCTTAGATGAAGCGGGATTTAGTGATTTTGCAGGTTCAGGTATCGTGCATATGGCAGGCGCCGCGGCCGCGCTAGCGGGAGTATTGTTACTCGGCGCCCGTAAAGGCAAATACGGTAAAAACGGTGAAGTTTACCCTATCCCAGGATCAAACATGCCGCTTGCGACACTCGGCACCTTTATTCTGTGGTTTGGGTGGTTTGGCTTCAATGGTGGCTCTCAATTGATGTTATCTGATTTTGAAAATGCGACCGCGGTTGGACAAATTTTCCTTAATACGAATGCCGCTGCTGCCGCTGGAGCTATAGCTGCACTCTTGGTGTGTAAAACAACGTGGGGTAAGGCTGATTTAACCATGATTCTTAACGGTGCTTTAGCAGGGCTGGTAGCGATCACGGCTGACCCTCTTTCTCCATCCCCTGTTTATTCGGTGGCGATTGGCGCGGTTTCTGGTGTGTTAGTCGTGTTTAGCATTATTGCGTTGGATAAGCTAAAAATTGATGATCCTGTCGGCGCTATTTCAGTACACGGCGTGTGTGGTTTATTTGGCTTGATGGTGGTACCGCTGAGCAATGGTGAGGCGAGCTTTGGGGCTCAGTTACTAGGTGCGGCGGTCATCTTTACTTGGGTATTTGGTGCAAGTATCGTGGTATGGGCCATTCTTAAAGCGACCATGGGGATCCGAGTCTCTGAAGAGGAAGAGATGGAAGGGATGGATATGCATGATTGTGGTGTGGATGCCTATCCCGAATTTGTTACGGTTAAATAAGTTACGATTAAATAAATAGCCTTGAAAGTGATCCCCTTGCTGAGTGAATTTAGCAAGGGGATTTTTTATTTCTGTAGCGGATAAGCATACAAAATTGCATCGATAGCAACCGTTTGCCCTATGGCATATTCGTATTGTCGGCTGGTAATGACGGACAAAGTGAGATCATCAAGCTGGAGAGTATAAAAATAGTCATGACCGCGAAACTCTCGATTGATGATGATCGCTTTAGGGTGAGAATTATTCAGAGCGTTACTAAGATGGATATCTTCTGGGCGTATCGATAAGGTGACTGCTGTTTGAGTTAACCCTGGTAAGTGAATCTCACCTAAACGTGTGTTGGCATATTCCCCCTCAACCAGACCGGGTAATAAGTTAGTGTGACCTAAAAATTGTGCGACAAACGCATTGTGTGGATGTTGGTACACTTGTTGTGGGGTACCGATTTGAGTGAGTTTGCCTTGCTGCATCACTCCAATCTTATCGGCGAAGGAAAGGGCCTCGGCTTGATCATGGGTGACCAAAATAACCGTGGTTCCTGAGCGTTTAAATAAATGGCGCATCTCATTTCGAGTCGACTCACGCAGTGC
Organism: Vibrio cincinnatiensis DSM 19608; assembly: GCF_900167345.1. GTDB lineage: Bacteria > Pseudomonadota > Gammaproteobacteria > Enterobacterales > Vibrionaceae > Vibrio > Vibrio cincinnatiensis. Next base: position 114,230 of record NZ_FUXB01000007.1, read on the forward strand.
AGCATCTAAATTACTAAAAGGTTCATCAAGCAAAACCAGATCTGGCTCGGCGGCTAAGGTTCGGGCTAGGGCTACCCGTTGCTGCTGCCCACCGGATAATTCGCTAGGATAACGATGACGTAAGTTTTCTAAGCGCATAAGTTCTAACCAAGGAGAGGCTTTCCCCGCCCGTTCAATTTTGGGCGTACTACGCATAGCAAACATGATATTTTGTTCCACTGTCATGTGAGGGAACAAGGCGTAATCTTGAAAAACAATACCAATATTGCGTAGTTGAGCAGGAAGATGGGTAACCTCTTTCCCATGTAGTGCAATTTTTCCTTGATCGGGTTGTTCAAACCCCGCCAGCATACGTAGCGTTGTGGTTTTTCCACAGCCACTTGGACCAAGTAGAGCGAGAATCTCTCCGGCTTGTAACTGAAAAGAGACATCCGTGACCGCAGGTAAGTCACTACCAGAGAACGTTTTCACTAACCGATGAGCTTCTATCTGGTAGTGTTTGATCGAGTCTATGGGTTGCCCTTGCTCGGTCGACTCAATGGTAAGGGGATATGAACTCATTCTATTCCTTTGATCTTTTCACGGTTTAATATCAATCCAATCGATAAGCTAGAAAATAGCACGATAGCGGTAGCAAAAGGAGCCGCCTCTGCCATCATTCCCTCAGAGGTTCGGGAAAAAACCGTCACTGCTAAGGTATGGTAACCTGTTGGAGCCAGTAAAAATGTAATGGGAAGTTCTTTCATACAAAACAGAAAAACTAAGGCTAAAGAGGCTAGAATGCCTCGTCTTAACCTTGGTAAGACGACATAAAAAAAACAGGCGACAGAGCTATAACCTAATGATTGTGCTGCCTCTTCAGTATTTTTTCGAGTTTGAATCAGAGCGCTACGAATCGGCCCCATAGCAAGAGCCAAGGTGGCTAAACTCCAAGTGAAAATCAGCAGTGTTAAGGTTTGGTAGAGGAAAAAAGCGCTGTGTAGCGCAAAAAATACCATAGCTAAAGCCAGCGTTAATGGAGGTAATGCGTAACCAATATAGGCACAGCGTTCCATTGTTCTCGTTAAAGGAGAAGGGTAGCGTGTCGCCAAATAACAGAGTGGTATTGCCATAATGGCAGCCAGCAGAGCAGCAGGCGCCGCGGCCAGTGCTGAACGAGCAAACGTGAAAGGAACTTGCATCAATAAGCTGTAATCTGGAGGAATGACGATCATCCAATAACTGAGCATAGCAAGGGGCAACCCGATGGAAAGAAGGAATACGGTTCCGATATATAGCCAAGCGGGCAGAGCCCAATGCCCTAAAATGAAGGGTTTAGCCTGACGAGCAATACCACTTCCCACGCTTGCTAAACGTTTACGTTTTAATAAATAGTATTCCACTAATAAAAAGCTACCAGCAAGAGCCAGTAACATGATCGATAACCAAGCGGCATAAATACGGTCAAAGGCACCTGAATATTGGTTAAAAATAGCAAAACTAAACGCTTCATAACGCATGAGTGCAACGGCACCAAAATCTCCTAATACGTATAAAGCAACAACAATATATCCTGCTAACAAGGCTGGTAATAGATGGGGCAGCATAATGAAACGAAAGGTAGCAAAGCGAGAGTAACCTAAACTGTGAGCACTCTCTTCTAAACTGCTATCTAACCCCAGTAGTGCAGCACGTAAATTGAGGAAAATATAAGGGTAAGTATAAAGGGCTAAGGCCCATACCGCTCCCCAGTATCCTGAAATATTACTGATACGGAGACCAAATAAATGCGCTAAAGCCCCCATGTTACCGCCAATACCTAGTAAGGCGTATGCCATAACGTAGCCTGGTATCGCTAAGGGAACAATGGCTAAGACGGTTAACCCTCGTTTTGCTGCAATATTGGATCTGGTAACTAACCAAGCTAATGGTAGAGCCAGCAAAGTACCAATCAATAGCACCCCTCCGGTGAGAGAGAGGGTATTGAGCAAGAGTTGCCAGTTACGAGCTCGAAAAACTAACTCAATCAACTGATTATATTCGGCTTGGGAAGCTCGTAGAACGAGATAGCACAAGGGGATGAGCATTAATAGTGAGATAAAACCTGCACTGAGCAATAGATAAAGTGGGGCGCGTTGGCGCTTTTTCCGTATCGAGTCATAGGGGTTAGATATAACACTCATTGAATTACTACCTGTATCAAGCATCCCTGATGAATGGCCATTCGCCAATTCATGATAAATAACAAAGCCAATGCTTGCGCACTGGCTTTGCTGGGGATATTACCATTAACCTTTATCAGGAAGGTATGAAATTATCAAAAATTAGAGTAAACCGGCATCACGCAGCAGCTTTAATGTTCCTTCCAAATCCGCTAGTTGATCAAGGTCGATACTTGGAGCGGCATTGAGTAATGTTTCGAGATCTCCCAGTACTGGGTTAGGAATAATTCCTTGAGTGACTGGGTACTCACCCACGACAGAGGTAAAGTACTGCTGGGCGGCAGGAGAAAGCATATATTCAATAAATTGAGTCGCTTGGGGCTGTTTTTTACTACTTTTCAGCAAAGCAACGCCAGCGACATTGACTAGATTACCAATATCCCCATCGGAAAAATAAGTCTGTTTGGCTGGGTAGGCTGAATTTGCCGCAACAAAGCGAGGTAAATAGTAATTATTCACTAAAGCGAAATCGATTTCCCCATCGCCAATCGCTTGTACTTGTGCCGTGTTATTGCGATAGAGCTTTGGTTGATTTTTCTTTATCGCCTTTAACCATGCCAGCGTTTTTTCGTCACCATGCTGAACTCGCATTGCGGTAACAAAGGATTGAAACCCCCCATTGGTCGGTGCTAGCCCCATACGGCCTTGATATTTTTCTTGTGTTAACTCAAAGATAGAAGCGGGTATTTCTTTTTCAAGGACGCGTTCTGTCGAGTAAGCAATGACGCGAGAGCGACCGCTGGCTGCGACCCACTGTCCGGTTTTACTTGTATAAATATCAGGGAGTTTTTTATAAACGCCTTCAGGTAAAGTCGCCAATAATCCTGCATTTGCTAAGGCTCCCATCGCTCCTGCATCTTGTCCCCAGTAAACATCGGCGGGAGAGCGGGCCCCCTCTTCTTGCAGTAAGACTGCCAGTTGAGCGGTATCACCATAACGAACCTTTACTTTAATACCGCTTTGTTTTTCAAATTGCTCAATAATGGGTTTGACTAATGTTTCTCCTCTCCCTGAGTAGAGTGTAATTTCTTGAGCATGAATGAATGGAGTAACCGCTAAGCTACCGAGTAGAGCGAACGTTGAGAGCAACTTCTTTTGCATGAACAAACCCTTTATCTCAATGAGTAAAAATAAATATATGAATAGTTTTGATAATTATTATCAAACACAATCTTAAGGTCAATGCTTTGCTGTGATGGGGAAGAAAAAAGGAGAGAATGAAAGTTAACGTCTTGAAGTTAAAAGAAGAGAGTAATGAAAGGTAATTGTAACAATTTATGTTTCTTTTACCTTTCATTATGTTAATGGTTTGATGGTAAGGGGTGAAAGATAGGGTAGCGCACTTAATTGAGTAAGAAGGTTTTCATTTCTGTAACCATACGCTCAGCACTGACTTTATCTCCCATTTCGGCAAAAATCCGTAGTAAAGGTTCGGTACCAGAAAAACGAGCAATCACCCAACCCCCATTTTTAAAGTACACTTTTGCACCATCGGCGTAGCTGACTTTTTCTATCTCATACGCAAAATCAGGGAGCTGTTTCTCCACATAGATTTTGTGATGAAGGGTGGCTTTTTCATCGGCTTTAAAAGTGCAGTCACCTTCTGCGGTATAGGCATACCCGTAGCGGTGGTAAATTTCATCCAGCAATTCTGAGAGTTTTTTACCTGTCACACTGAGCATTTCCACCAATAAACTTGAGGCAAAGACGCCATCTTTCCCTTTGATATGGCCTCGGATGGTTAAGCCTCCTGAGCTTTCTCCACCAATCAAAGAATCATCGGCTTCCATCTGTGAAGAGATATGTTTAAAGCCAACGGGAACCTCAAAGCATTGTTCACCATGGTCGGCGGCAATTTTATCCAGCAGGTGGGTGGTCGCAATATTGCGCACCACGGAACCTTTCCACCCTTTATACTCTAATAAGTAGTAATAGAGCAGGATCAGTACTTCATTTGGGTGAATAAAATTGCCTTTCTCATCAATGATCCCCAGCCTATCGGCATCACCATCGGTGCCGATCCCAATATCGTAGCCTTCATTTTTGACCAGATGTTGTAAGCGATAAAGGGTGGCAGCACTGGGTGAAGGCATTAGCCCACCAAAGTCAGGGTTTTTACCATCATTGATCACATCGACATCACAACGACCATTGATCAAAACCGTTTGGAGTGCATTTTTGGCAACGCCAAACATAGGATCGATCAATACGCGCAAATTCGCTTTTTTGATCGCTTCAATATCAATGGCATTGATGATTGAATCGACAAATTCGTTCATGGGGTTAATGATCATGACTTGTTGCTGGCTAACCGCATATTCAAAGTCTATAGAACGAACATCGTTACTACTTAAGGTTGATATTTGCTGTTCAATTTTTTTTGTGATGATCTCATCAGCATCTCGTCCGCCACGAATAAAGACTTTAATACCATTGTAATCAGCAGGGTTATGTGATGCGGTAATGCAAGCCGAATAGGCACACCCCATCTCTTTCGCCTTAAACATAACCACGGGAGTGGGGACAAATTTATTAATAAAACTGACGACAATACCGTTTCCGGCTAACACTTCTGCAAACCAGCGCCCTGCTTTGTCGGACAAAAAACGTCGGTCATAGCCAATTACAAATCCCGACTGAGCGACTTGCTCTGCGTTGATAATATTGGCCAGTGCTTGAGCAACCAAACGAACGTTGTCTTTCGTGAACTCTTCACCAATAAAGGCTCGCCAGCCACCGGTGCCAAATTGAATCATTTGCTGTACTCCTTATGTGGGCGCAGTATTACTACGCCCAAAATTGTTTAACCCATAATGACCGTAACGTGGTTGATACTGCCTGCTGGTTGCGTGGGGATCTCCTCAACCTCCTGATCATTGAGGATGAGTCTTTTCACGCCTTTACTGACTCCTTGGGGGTTTTCCACTTTGATCTGATAAGTCGCTCCACGCCATTGACGTGTAATTTCAAAGCCAGGCCATGAAGTCGGAATACAGGGATCAATAGTTAACGTATCAAATCCACAGCGCACACCGAGTAAGTAGTTGGTGGTCGCATAGTAAGCCCAACCAGAAGTTCCGGTTAACCAAGGGTGGTTGGCTCTGCCATGATCTTGATGATCGCGCCCCATAATAAACTGCACGTAGGAATAAGGTTCCGCGACTCGGGTTTCTATCATGTCATTTTGGTTGTAAGGGTTGAGGGCGTCATAAAACTCCATCGCTCGATCTCCTCGGCCAAGTTTGGCCTCTGCAACCCATGCCCATGGGTTAGGATGTGAGAAGATCGCGCCATTTTCTTTCACACCTTGATAGACACGGGTAACAAAACCGATGTCATCATTGGGGGTGGCAAAGGAAGGTGCATTGAGGTGTAAGCCGTATTTTGAGAAGAGATATTGATAAACGGCATCCATCGCTTTTTGGCCGCGCTCTGCGGAAACGGCGCCAGATAATACGGCGAGAGTATTGGATTCTAAATGCACTTTTCCTTCTTGCTGTTCGAAAGTGCCAATTTTATCGCCATCTTTGGTTAAGCCACGGATATACCATTCCCCTTGTTCATCCCATAAATGAGTTTCACAGGCTTGGCGTACCTTATCTGCCATTGCTTGGTATTTTTCTATCGCTACGTTATCGCCTCGATAGTTTGCAAGTTCTAAGAATGCTTCTAACGCCCAGAAGTGTAGGAAAGAAACCATCGCCGATTCCCCACCACCTAGGTTCAAGCAGTCATTCCAGTCAGCACGTAAACCTTTACAAATCCCCGTTTGACCCACATATTCGGCCGAGAAATCAAGGGCGGCCATCATGTGTTGATACACACTGGCTTCTCCACCATCAGCGTAAGGAATGACGAGGTCAATAAAATCCAGTTCTCCGGTCTCTTTAACGTAGTTGAGAATAGTTGGTACGATCCATAAGTGATCGTCTGAACATGTGTCTTTAATACCGTGAATTTTATCTTCGTCAGAAGGGGTAGGAACCACCGTTGGTGACTTGGAGGGTTTGACATCCGCTTTTTCTGGATCAAACCAATCGGGATCAAACAAGTGCAGACCGTAACCGGCTTTGACTTGCCCACGTAACAGATCCACCAGACGTTTGCGTGTCATGGCTGGGTTGGTGTGAGGTACGGAAATCGCATCTTGTGCGGTGTCTCGATAGCCAAGCCCAGTACGCCCTCCTACTTCAATAAAAGAGGCAAAACGAGACCAAACTACGCAAGTTTCCGCTTGATAAAGTGTCCACGCGTTGATCATGGTATTTAGCCCTTCATTCGGCGATTTCACTTGGAATTTAGCGCAGCGTTCATCCCAGTGAGCTTTGATACCAGCAAAGGCGTTATCCACTTGATTTAAGTCTTGATATTTTTTACGCAGTTTTGCGCCATTACCTTTACCGACGCCAAGAATCACGGCAAAACGGACTGTCTCTCCCGGTTGTAGAACAAATTGCTTATGCAAGGCACCACAATGGTTGTAACAGGTTTGTGCGCTGTTAGAGCAATGGCCTTGTTCAAGCGCAATTGGGTTTGCTTCATCTCGATACATACCAAGGAAAGCATCACGTTGACCATCATAGCTATCCGGATCAAAGGTTGAGGTTAAGTAGTAAAAACCTAAGAAGTCATCGGTGTTGTAGTAGAGATCGTACTCAATCACACCATCGGCATACTCAGTTCCTGCTGAATAGAGTGACATTTGATGGTTTTGGTTATCAGACACAATATGGCTAAAAGAGAACTCTACATAGTTGAAAGCGCTGATCGTTCGCACTTGATCGGAAGTGTTTTCGATCACCACATCCCAAAGTTCGGCATCTTCCCCTTTGGGTACAAATAAGGTTTTGCTGGCGGTGATGCCGTTATACTCACATTGAAATTTAGAATAAGACAGGCCATGGCGAATTTCATATTTCGCTTGGTCTAGGCTTTTGGCGACCGGTTGCCATGAGATAGACCAGTAATCTCCGGTTTGATCATCGCGTAAATAGACATAATGACCGGGACGATCTTGCGTAAAGTTTGGACGAAACTTGGTAACGCGGTTGTATTCAGGAGAGTGATAAAAAGAGTAACCCCCAGCATTATGAGAGATCACGCTGCAAAATTTTTCTGTCCCTAAGTAGTTGGTCCAAGGGGCAGGCACGTCAGGACGAGTGATGACATATTCACGATGTTCATTATCGAAATAGCCGTATTTCATGGTAATTTCCTTTTAAAACAGCGATACGGGGTATCGCTCATATCGATGCTAGAGAAAACGTGAGAGGGATTGCTCTCGGTTTAGTTTTATGCTTTCCACGGAGCTCGGTAATGAATATCTTGTTTGTCCAAGAAAGGTAAATGTCCTTTAAGGCGAGCAAGATAATTGAGCCAGTGGCGTTGCGGTTTTTCCGTCCACCCAGCTTCCGCTAAGGCGGTGAGGCGAGGGTAGATCATGTAGTCCATACGTGATGTGTTATTGACTCGTTCACTCCATAAGGCACACTGAATGCCTAAAATACGTTTTCGTAAAGGGTCGTCGTCAGCTAACTCGGCCAACGGTTCATAGCGGTAAGCTCGTTCGAGGGGGATAACACCAGCCCAATCAGTGCCGGGTTCTTCGGGAGCATAATCTTGCACCATATCGAGATAGGTGAATTGACCTGGTTGTAAAATGACATCAAACCCTTGCTTAGCACACTGCAAAGCCGCTTGCTCGGAAAGCCAAGAATAGATAACCGTATCTTTACTGACTTTGTTGCCGTGTTGAGCTTCTTCCCAGCCCACCATCCGCTTGCCTAGCGACTTGAGTTTTTTTTCGGCGTAGCGCAGTAGATGGCCCTGTAATTCTTTTGCATCCTGATAGCCATGGTCTGCTATTAAGGCCTGACATTTTGGGCTACCGATCCAAACACCATGGGGCACTTCATCGGCTCCGATATGAATAAAATGGCTCGGAAAAAGGGCAGCAACTTCTTCCAGTACTAAATCAATAAATCGATAAGTCCCCGGTAGTGCCGGAGAGAGAACATTATCGGTGTAGTACTGGATGCTACGATAAGTGGAGCTATCTTCTGGATCGATGAGCCAATTGGGTAACGATTTAATGGCGGCACGGCTATGACCGGGTATGTCAATTTCAGGGATAATGGTAATGCCACGTTTTTCAGCATATTCAATAACGTGTTTTATCTCCTGCTGAGTATAAAAACCACCATGCACTTCTGTTAGTTTGCTGTACTGGGGTTCGAGAGGCAGATCCATTCCGCGCCATGCGCCAATATCGGTCAGTTGTGGGAGGGATTTAATCTCAATTCGCCATCCTTCATCATCGGTTAGATGCCAGTGAAAGGTATTAAACTTATAGTGGGCTAATTGGTTTATGAGCCGCTTTACTTCCTCAATACTATAAAAATGGCGAGCGCAATCGAGCATCATTCCTCGGTATGAGAAGCGGGGATGATCCTCGATACTGACTTGCGGAAAAGTTAACCCTTGTTGATCGGAATTAGCGAGTTGTAACAAGCTGGCACTGGCGTGAATAAACCCTTGCTGGCTACTGGCATCGACTCGAATGCTCTCTTGGTTAATGTTGAGATGGTAGCAACCTTCATTAAGAATAGGGTTTAACCGATAGGTAATACCGATCGCCTTGTCACCCATCAACGTAAAATGGTGTAAGTGCTTGAGTTCTTCCGCTAACCAACAAGCGGCAGCGTCTGCCTGAGGGGTTTGTATATCCATCGAGTGGTTAGGTGTGAGCTGGAAGACTCCTTGATGTTGCTTTATCTGATTTGGATATGGAATTAAACATAATTCCGCCGCTTCCACCGGAGGAAGTTCACTGCGTTCTCGGTAGGGCGAGGCCAGAGCAATAGGGGTAACGATGACGGAGTGGCGAGTAACGGGATGTTCTCCATTAAGTTGGATAAAGGCTTCTTTAAGGCCATCACTGTAAAAATGGAAAGGCGCTGTTTTTACACAGAACTCGCAGTAAAAATGCCGATTGGCAGCTAGTATTTCTTGCGCTGGAACGAGAGAACAAAAACTACCCACTTGCTCTAATTGAGCTTGAGTGACGGTATCAACTTCAATGTAACGCTCAATTGAAAAATGCAAGCTCCAATCATGTAGATCTTGATCGCTTAGGTTATGTAATGTTAGACCAAAACGGCAGTGGGAAGGCTGCTCTGAGAGTACCGCTAAGTCTATTCGATAGTTCATATCCTATCCTTTATACAAGTTGTGTTCAGGTTTGCCTGCAAACATTAATGCGCCTTCAATCGCATCAAACTGAGCAGGGACAATCCATTGTTGAACAGGCGGAGAGAGCCAATCGACGATGCGTTCAGCAATGCTGCCCATTAAACAAAACTGTGTGGCCCCTTTGGCTCGAAGCGCAAAGATAAACATTTCAATATCACGAGCCGTTTTTTTGAGAAGCTCAATGGCGAGTGAATCACCTTGCTCTGCAAATAAAAAAATTTGTGGGCAGAATTGGCCATAATCTCGGGGAAGTGCATTTTTAGACCAAGAAACAACGCGATCGATATCATCAGAAAAATGAACGAAGATAGCGTTACTCAGCGCCGTTGCAGGGCGAATACCATCATGAATTAAGACTAATTGTTGAATAAGATGTAACCCCATTGCGGCCCCGCTCCCTTGATCGGAAATGGGAAACTCCCGTCCGCCCACAACATGTTGTTGACCTTGGTGAATGAATAAGCCACAAGAGCCGGTGCCTGCGATCATAATCGCACCCTCTTCACCGTTATGAGCACCTAAACAAGCCCCGTAGGCATCGGTATTGAGGGTGAGAGAGGCGAATGGATGAGGCTGCTGCATAAATTTAATCCAGCTTGCTTGATGTTCAGCTCCAGCAAGCGCTAATCCAAGATGCATGTGAGCGAAGTGCTGCTTATTGAGCCCACCTTGTTTGGCTGCTTGGCTAATGGCCGCGATGATCGACTGCATTGATGACTCAACGCCGAGTAAGATATTGGCACTTCCACTCTTTCCTTCACCGATGAGCGTTCCATTCTGGTCTCGAATTCTGGCTCGGCATGAGGTTCCTCCCCCATCGATGCCTACATAGTAAATCATCATTGACCGCTTCCTTGTACGGGTGAAAAGTGGACAAATTGACAGGTGATCGCTAATAAATACCATGCTGAGTGAGGGATCCATTGTTCACCCCAGCGCCAGTTTTGCAGCATGTCTTCTTTTTGACCGACGGGGTTAAAGGCGATATCGGTTTCATCTTCAAAGCCGGCTGTGATGCCATTACAGATTCCCCCTTTGGCGTTAAAAAAGCCTAAATGGGGCAAATAGTCTGGGTTATTTCGACCATGCCCATCGAGCATACACATGTCGTAAGGGTTGAGTCCTAAAATCCAATTCAGTGCATCATTGGCTAAACCAAGCAACAAGGATTGGGTGTTTACATCACTTAAATAAGGTTGGGCAAGGTAAGCCATGGCGGCGAGAGAAGCTAAGCGAGCATTTTCTCCCTGCCACCAATAACCGCTTTCGTTCTCGTGAGCGATAAAAAAAGCGGGGCGTTTATTGCCATGAGTATCACAAACATACTGCCGTGGATAACCAAAAGGATTATGAACTTGTTGAGTGATAGCCAGTTCAAATTGGCAAGCTCGTTCAACCACTTGCTGAATGGTTCTTTTATGGCTTTCATACGTTTCAATAGCCAAATATTCACACAACGCAATTACGGGCAATCCAGCTTCAACGGCATGGTAATAAGGACGTGATCCATCGTGGTTGGCAGACCAAAAATACGTTTGTTGTTCATCACAATGTTGTCGGGCCGACAGGCGTTGAGCCCAGTCTCGTGCTTCTAACAAGTATGGTTCTTGTTTCGTCGTACGATAAAGTTCACAGCAGGCGAGTAAAGCACAGTACTCATCAATGATATTTTCTTGCCCGTCATCTAAGTAAGAGAGGTTATGGATTTTTAAGTGCTGATAGCCTCGCTCTGCCGCTGCAAGGTAGGTCGGTGCGGAATAATCTCCGCTTACCTCTAACCGTGCCGCGGCCGCTAAAGCGGCGATCGCCATGCCACCGCCTTGACGAAATCCTGCCTGAAATTGTGCCGATTTATGGCCTTGTTGAGTTGAATAGGCGCAGATCTCCCGTTGATGAATCTCTTTGCTCCATCGGTCAAAGACGGTCATGTAAAAAAAACCCTCGGCGTTTTGCATTCGAACCAGAAAATCAGCACCAAACAACGCCTCTTCCATGAGACGAGTACGAGAAAATGCAGCAAAACCCGAGTGATGGTCTAAAAGCGCTAACCCTTTGAGCATGTTCCAGACCACCATTGGTGTTTGTTGTGGGTTCAAATAGTTAGCGTAAGAAAGGTGGCTTAAGTATTTACTTACGTCACCAGAAGCATCGTACCAGCCTCCATGCACATCGGCAGTGGTTTGAGTGCCTAGAAGCGGTACGTGCTTGTCTTGCTTATCAAAAATGCCAGAGCATCGTTGTGATTTAAAATAGTGCAGTAAATCTGAAAAGGTGGATTGCATCAGTAGCCCTTGTTGAATAACAAAACAAGGAGACTGAGTATTATCAAAACAAAGATAAAACACCCCTTCCTGAGTGATGTGAGAAAAGTCGATCGGATGAAAATGACCTTGATGCCAATTATCGACCCGCCCACCATACTGGATAGCAATATGAGCGACCGTTTGATAACTGTGCGCGCACACCAACCTCGCTTCTTCGGTATATAAACCGGAGCCATAGGTCAGTAATATGGCTTGCTTGGGGCCAAAGGTTTCATAGCCAATATGGTTGGTGATCAATTGCATTTAACTTCTCCGCACTTCACACAAAAAGTGCGCTCAATTTACAGAGCGCAGAGGATTACTTATTAGTTTTCGTATAGATAACAGCGAACAAAGTGGTTGTCCGATAACTGGGTGACCGATGGCAATGTTTCACGACATTTATCGCTAGCATGTAAGCAGCGCCCGGCAAATGGACAGCCAAGTGAATCGGGAGTCCAGAGTGGAATTTCCCCTTTATTACCTTTCAGTTTTTCATGGATCGATTTTTTCGGATCGGGAACCGCAGACACAAGAAGCTGAGTATAAGGATGTTGCGGATCGTGAATGATCTCGTCGGTATCTCCCCATTCAACCATGTGTCCGACATACATCACAGCAAGGTCTTCTGCGATATAGCGCGCCGTTGCAATATCATGTGTGATGTAAAGTAGAGACATCTGTTTTTCAAACTTCATCTCTTCCATCAAGTTGAGTACCCCTGCTCGAATGGATACATCCAGCATTGAGGTGGGTTCATCGGCAAGCACAACTTCCGCACCTACGGCGATATTTCGCGCTAAGTTGACCCGTTGCCGTTGTCCGCCTGAAAGCTGGTGCGGGTATTTTTCTGCTGTTTCTTTGGGAGGAATCAGCCCAACTTGTTCAAGTAGGTCATAAACACGTTCTTGCAGTTCTTTCTTATTACCCGGTGTTACTTTTTTATGGATCAGTAGTGGTCGAGCAATATGGTGGAAAATGGTGTGCGTAGGGTTGAGTGATCCAAAGGGATCTTGCCACACCATTTGTACCCCTTCTCGGTAGTGCATCAGCTCTTTACGGGATTTTATGCCTAAAATATCCTTCCCTTTATATTCAATCGTACCTGAGGTTGGGGCATACATTTTGGCAATCATTTTTGCCGTGGTTGATTTACCTGAGCCAGATTCCCCCACGACGGATAGACCACGGCTTTTGTACATTTTGAATGATACGTCGTTAATAGCACGCATCATGGGTTGTTTCAGAGCATTACTGTTGATCGGGAAATCTTTGACTAAGTTTTTCCCTTCCACTAACAGCTCACCTAATGCTTTACTCATAATTGTCTCCAGAAATACGGTTATTGCCTGTGTCGCAGCCTATAGTTTTACTTGGGTTATCGGTTCGCCATAAAGATGGCAATTTGAGAACCGACTCGGCTCGATCTGGCGTAACTCTGTGGGCACTTTGGTGCAGGCTTCGTGGACGCGATCGCAACGGGCTTGAAAGCGACAACCTTTCGGTATTTCAAGTAAGTTCAACGGGTTGCCAGGAATTCCTGTTAGTTTCGTTTTGGGCCCTGTTAATGGAGGGAAAGAACTACCCAATCCTTTGGTATAAGGGTGGAAAGGGCTTTCCAGAATTTGCTTGGAGGGGGCGACTTCTATCAGCTCACCTGAATACATGATGCCAATGCGATCTGAAAACTCGACCATCAAAGACAAGTCATGTGTGATGAATAAAATAGAAAAGCCAAACTCTTCTTTTAAGGCATAGATCTTTTGCAATATTTCCCGTTGAACGACCACATCAAGTGCGGTTGTAGGTTCATCCATGATGATCATTTTGGGGTTTAATGCTAACGCTATCGCAATAACCAGCCGCTGACGCATGCCACCAGAAAATTGGTGTGGGTAGTCATTTAATCGGCTTGGGTGAATATCGACAATTTCGAGTAGCCCTTCTGCTCGACGTTTGGCTTGTGCGCGAGTCATCGATGTATGACGCATAATCACATCACAGAATTGTTCTTCCATGGTGAGAACCGGGTTAAGTGCGTTCATTGCACTTTGGAATACCATGGACATCTCATTCCAGCGGAAAGATTGCATACGGTCATCACTGTATTTCAGGATGTTTTCACCGTTGAAAATGACCTCGCCTCCGGTGATAAATGCGGGCGGCTTATGTAGGCGCATCAACGAGAAAGCCACCGTGGATTTACCACAACCGGACTCACCTGCTAGGCCAAATACTTCGCCGGGGGCAATATCAAAGCTAACATTGTTACAAGCTCGGACATCTCCGGCATCGGTAATGTAGTCAACACAAAGGTTGCGGATTGAGATTAGTGGTTCAGTCATGTTATTTATCTCCGCTCCAAATGGCTGGTTGAGGTTCTAGTACTGGTTTACGCTGACGTTTGTCTTGCTTAGCCAGTTTTTTCCAGCGCTTCATTCCTTTGTGAGAACGTAATTGCGGGTTGGCAATTTCATCGACAGCAAAGTTAAGCAGGGCTAAACCGGTCACCAATAAGGTCAAGGATATACAGGGGGCTAGCAGTTCCCACCAAGCACCAATCAGCATCGAAGATGAAGTTTGTACGTTATACAACATGATGCCCCAGCTAATAGTGTTAGGGTCACCTAAGCCCAGGAAGGAGATAGTCGCTTCCATCATGATGGCGTACATAACCGAACCAATGAAACTGGCACCAACGATGGAAATCAGGTTAGGCAGTATTTCAACAAAGATAATTCGCCAAGAGGATTCCCCAAGCACTTCAGCCGCTTTCACAAACTCTTTTTCTCTCAGAGCCATGGTTTGGGCTCGAACAACCCGAGCACCCCAAGCCCAGGAGGTACAGCCGATAATCAGAGCGATGGTTAATGGCCCTGCTTGTCCAATAAAGGCGGCCACGACAAACAACAGAGGATATTGGGGAATAACCAGCATGATGTTCATTGCAGCAGTTAAGAAGTCATCGATTTTGCCGCCAAAATACCCAGCAGAAATACCGATCACGGTAGCAAGAAAACAAACGGTGATCCCGGCACCAAAGCCAACAGCTAGAGAAACTCGTGCACCGTAAGCGACTTGAGCCCAAACGTCACGTCCCATTCGAGTTGTTCCTAACACGTGGTTTTCTTTTTTCGACATTGCTAATTTACGACGATCATTGGCGAGATTTTCAGCCACCCATCCATCAGGGTTAGCTTTGGCCGCTTTCACAACAAAACTTGGATATTCATGGGGGTTACCCGTACGTTTATCTGGAGCATGTTGTGTGATAAGAGGGGCAAAGAGCGCCATTAATAAAAATAGGCTGAGAATCGTCACGCCAAGCATTGCCATTCGGTTGCCACGAAGTAGTTTCCATAGTGCTTTCATAATTATTTGCCTCCCTTACGTAAGCGAGGGTCGAGCACAACATAGAGCATGTCGGCTAGCAGGTTAAAGAACAGCATAAAGAGCGTCATAATGATTAACTGACCTTGTAGTACTTGATAATCACGTGCAGTGATGGCGTTAAACAGTACAGTACCAAGGCCGGGATAGTTGAAGATGATTTCAATGATCAATTGTCCGCCAATCGCCATACCTAAAGACATAGATAGTGCGGTGACACTGGGGAGTAGCGCATTACGAGCGGCGTAGTTGAATACCACTCGGTTTTCACTCAACCCTTTCCCTTTCGCCATCGTGATATAGTCTTCTGCGAGTAGGTTGATCATGTTGTTGCGCATGTTGACTAAGAAACCACCAATTTGCACAATCGAGGCGCAGAGAAGAGGGAGAACAGCGTGGTAGCCGACATTTTTAATAAACTCCCAGCTTGTCCAGTCTGGCAGTGTCCCTGGGGTATAGGCATACCCAGTTGGAAACCACCTTAAGCCAATGGCAAAAGTAAACATAGCTAACATGGCAATGACGACTTGTGGTACAGCCTGAATGACTAGCATGCCAGGTGTTACAAAAGTGTCGTAGTAGCTACCTCGTTTCCATGCTGCAAAAATGCCAAGAATGGAGCCAATTGAAAAAGAAATAATAACGGCGGTGCCTGCTAAAAAGAGCGACCAGCCAAAGGCTCCGGCTAATAATTCATTAACACTTAGCGGGTAAAATTTGATTGAAGTGCCCAGCTCCCAACTAAGGATGCTTTTCATATATGTAAAGTATTGCACTAAGATAGGCCCATCCACGAATCCAAGTAGTTGGCGCATGGCCTCAATTCGTTCAGGGGTTACTTGTGCTGTGGCGTGTGCGAACATCATGGTGACCGGATCACCTGGCATCGCTCGCGGAATAATAAAGTTTAGTGTTGCTGCAACCAGCAACGCGGCAAAATAGAACGACAAACGTCTTAAAAAATAACCCATAACTTACACCTTACTCACCCAGTTTTCCTGATCTTTCATTCAGGTCGCTCCTTGCGAAATTAAGAGCGAGAAATCCCCTGACGACATGCGCCATACTTACAATGGATAAGCGAGGGGATTTTTAATAGCGGCGTAACCAGTACGCCGCCGAAATGAACGTTACTTAACTGGTTTTAAATCCAGGACATGAAGTAGACGTTCTGGGATGCCAGCCCAAATACTTGGACGGCCCTTAGAATTTTCTTCGTTCCACCATCCCGTAAAGCGAGTGGTGTTATATTGATACATCCAAGCACCAGACAATACAGGGATAGTCACTTGGTTTTCTGCAATGATCTTCTGAATGCCATGAGCAATTTCTAGCTGCTCATTTTTATCAGCGGTTTTGTAGAAGCTATCAAGTAAGCTATCCAGTTTGCTATTGGTGAAGAAGTGCATAGCAAAGCGAGGCATTCCATCACCTTTTTGCAATGCTGAGTTGTATGCACTGTTCCAATATGTGTAAGGGTCTGCACCGTGGAAATAGTTGGTATAAGCCACATCATAATTGCCTTCTAGCATGGCTTGGTTATAAACCGCAAATTCAGGCGTACGAGCTCGAGCTCTGATACCCACTTCTTGTAACTGCTCAACAGCGAGCTGAACGGTGTTGTTAAAGTCGGTCCAACCATTTGGTGATTGAATTAAGAGTTCAAACGATTTACCTGATGGGGTTTCAACAAAACCATTACCATTAATATCTTTGAAGCCTGCTTTTGCTAACAGTGCTTTAGCACCTTCTACATTGTAGGTGTTAAAGCCTTTATATTTGTCGTGAACCGCTTTATCTGACCATGCTTCAAACGCATAACCTAGGCCTGAAGCGAAGTCATTGACGGTGCCGCCGCCGTAGAACGCAATATCAATGATGGTTTGGCGATCCAACGCCATCGAGAATGCACGACGGAAATCAACGTTCGTCAGCGCTTCTTTTTTAGCAGGATCTGAGTTTTTAAAGTTCACCATGAAAGATTGTGTACCTGCTGCTGGGTACCAATAATGGTGTTTTGGACTTGCCGCCGCATAAGTGCGATCAATGTCTGGAACGAAAGAAGAGGTCCAATCTAGCTCTGAGTTAATGATTTTACCCAGCAATTGGTCGTTGTTGGCGATTTGTGGTACGCGTAGGCAATCGACTTCCAAGTTTGCAGCATCCCAGTAATTTGGGTTACGGCATTGGATGTAAAGCTGTGGGGTAAAGGTATCGATTTCAGTAAATGGCCCAGTACCTACAGGGTTTTCGTTAGTAAAGGTAGCTGGATCTTTGACTTTTTTCCAAATGTGCTCTGCCACAATGGGTACCTGAGCAATTTCATACGGTACGTTAGAGTTAGCTTCACTTAGACGGAAACGGACTTTGTAATCGTTAACTTTTTCAATGTTTGTGACCCACTTATTGATGCCACGTTGATCAAGTTCTGGCTTCTCTTTCAGTAGATTAAATGAGTAAATAACGTCATTTGCACTAAACCCTTTACCATCAGACCACTTCACTCCTTTACGAATATCGAAAGTGACACTCATTAAGTCATCAGACATTTTGAAGTTTTCAGCTAAACGCATGACTGGTGTGTTGCCATGCATTTCATTAAAAACAACTAATGGTTCATAGATAAAATCAGTCGTGGTACGTAAGTTGGTGGCTAGATAGGGGTTGAAGTTCCGTACCATTGTTGGGTAGAAATCTGGCACGATGGTCAGCTCACTGCGTGCAAACGCGGGAGCGGAAACACTGCTGGCAGCGGCAATTACGGCTGCGGCTAGTGCTGTTTTTTTTATATTGGCAAGCATAGCTGTTCCTTACTATTTTGCTTTCATTTCACAAATGGATATGAATGTCATCATTGGATTAACTCTCGCAATGACCTACCTCATTATGTTCATTCATGCCGGAGGAGCAGAATGAAATGAGTGGCCTGTAGGCCTTTGGCATGAGTAAGGAAACACCTTGTAGGAAGATTTATCAATTTCAATTCTCGTCAAAAGTGTCAAAAATAGGGTTAGGCACGTTATTATCGTTAAAATTTGTATTTCTTGTTTAGTTTTGACCGAAAAACGAACAGTGAGTGGGCTCACGTTCTATTGGCTTTTTAGTACTGTATGTAAGTAGTTACTACCTGTTTTTTATATGTATATATTGAGTTTGTTTCTTTTCTGGTATTATTGAGATCTTGCTCACTACTCGTAAAAATAGAAAATTTTATTCGTAAATTAAATCTGGCAAATTGTTGTGATTATCATCGCAAACTTGTTCAATAAACACTAGATGAATCTGATTTTCGCTATTTTTAGCCAGAAAATGACGGATTTTTACCGTTGTTAACTAGAGGGAATCGTTGGATAGAATGGTTTTTTTAGCGTGTAAATCAACTAAAGGTCGGTGGTGGATTGTGCATCGATGACGCCTTCTTGAGAAGGGGAGTCGGCTAATATAATAGATAAGGGCATAATAAAGGCTGCTTATGGGAAGAAATGAGAAGAGGTGCGCTAAGTGCATTTTACGATTAGGTGCTATATAAACTTAAGCCTGCTAAAGCAGGCTTAAGTTTATATTTGATGATTAGTCTGTGGTGAGTAGCTTTTGAAGTTTATCTCTTTGTACTTCAATATAGGTTCGCTCTGGGGACTGCTCTTTGCAATGTTCGAGAATATAATCCAGTGAATTTAGTACGGTACGCCAACGAGGAGTCTTCGGCAGAGTTTCAATTCGCAGGTATTTATCCAATGTACGGGTTTGCAGCGTACTACGGTCTAAATAGACGCGCCATAAACCACTTTGTTCAGCAAACGTGAATTTACTTTGCCCTGTCACTTTTTCCCAGTAATCAAGAGCACTACTCATCGCTTCGACCAATACTGATCGCATTAATTCCTGTTTTGATTGGTTCTCTCCGGCTACTTTTTCGGCAATACGAGTAAATTCTCCTCCTAATTCTTTTAATTGCTGAAGTTTGTCTTTATCTCCTTCAAAGGCATAACTGGATAAAGCTTCTAGTGCCGTTTCTAGGTTATGGATTCTGGCTGCATTAATATTGCCTCCGACATTAAAGATGTACATAGCTTTAAAGCCAGATCCTTCAGGAAGTCGAAGGATGTCGGCCGAAATATGCTGTCTGATATCATCGACATAGATATCAATATTGCCACAGTAGTGTTCTTGTTCGACCAGTAAATATTTGGGGGCAATCAGTTCTTCAGCATCGGAGCGTTTCAGTTGCTCTTGGCTTCGCTTAAATAGTCGGGCGGCAGACTCATTCGCAAAGCGAATTTTATTATCTTCTCGAAGGCATAAAATGGCCTCGGGAGCGGAATCTAGTTGTTCTAACAGCCGCCCTTGGGTTTCAAGCAGGCTGGCTTCTACCATGGCGCGTTGTTTTAGTTCTTTTTGTAACCGAGCATTTTCTATTCGTCGTTGTTCAGCTTTACTTGCGGTTAAATGTGCTTGAATACGAGCGGCTAACTCTTGTTTATTGAAAGGTTTGGATAAGTAATCATTAGCACCGACTTCAAAGCCTTTCAATCGGTCATCACTCTGGTTTAGTGCGGTGAGCATAATGATGGGCAGTTGAGCGTGGTCGTAATCTTGGCGTAGTTGTTCGCAGATTTGATAACCGTTCATGCCTGGCATCATGATATCGAGCAGTAATAGTTCTGGCTGTTCTTCTTTTACACTTGATAGTACTTCATTGCCTTCTTGTACGGTTTTGACCCGATAACCTTCTAAGCGTAAAAAACTTTTGAGAACCCGTAAATTGACGGGTTCATCATCGGCAACCAGAAGAAGAGGTCCATCAGGATTTTCTGGCAGATGATTTTCTTCATCTTTCTCTAGTTCCGTTAACTCTGGTATTTGGAAATGTGCCATTTGGGTTTGTTGGGCATGCTCTATCTGTTCTGATGTCGCAAGTGGGAGAGTGAAGCTAAAGGTGGTCCCCACCATTGGTTGGCTGCTGACATATAAAGATCCATCCATTAATCCGATTAATTGGCGGCTAATGGATAGGCCTAATCCCGCGCCTTGACGGTAACGGCTACTATCGTGCCCAGCTTGAATAAGAGGTTCAAAAATATGTTCCAGTTGCTCAGCGGGGATGCCTTGCCCCGTATCAACAACTTGCACTCGAACGTGATCTTCTTGCTGAGTGGCGGAAATGACAATTTTTCCTTCAGAGGTATATTTAATCGCATTACCGATAAGGTTATAGAGTACTTGTTCAAGACGCTGAGCATCTGCACACACCCAAATGGGGTTTTCAGCGACTTGATTAATAATTCGAATTTGTTTTTTCCCCAATAGATGGCTAGAGAGCGCTAAGACGAGTTGAGTTGCACTTGCAAGGTTGACTGCACGTAACTCCATATCTAAATGGCCATAACGCATTTTATGGTAATCCAATAGATCATCTACCAAATTAGCCAAACGTTGCCCACTGCTGATGATAATATCTAATTGATACTTGTGTGCGCCATTAATGGGACCATTTGCCCCAGAAATCAATGCTTCCGCGATGCCAATCATGCCATGTAGTGGGGTACGTAATTCATGTGAAGTGGTAGCAAGAAACTCATCTTTAAGTTTATTGGCTAACTGTAATTCGTCATTTTGTTTACGGATGACTTGGATATTATTTTCTAACTCAATGTTTTGCGATTTGATCAGTTGAATTTTTTCTCGAATTGAACGTTGCATTCGTTCAAAGCTCACCGCCAACCGGCCAATTTCATCTTGGCGTTCAGTATTAATGATGGCTTTATCCAGATCTCCGGCTGAAACCCGTTCGGCCGCCCATGTCAGTTTCAATAACGGAGAGGTGATGAAGTTAGATAGGTAGTGAGAGGCGATCACGACGAGGATTATGGCGGTGAGCATTGCAAAAATAAACAATTTCTCTAATTGACGAACTCGCGCAAAGGCTTCTTTCTCTGGTAGCTCTACGACTATAGCCCAGTCTAACTCTTTCACTTTTATCGGGGCATAGGCGGCAATGTGTTTCTCGCCTAAGGTATTTTTATAGGTTCCAACGGCTCGACCGCCATTGAGTGCCATATTGATGACATCGGTACTGGTTTTTATATCGACTTGGTTATGAGCTAGGATTCGTGATCGCTGATCCTGCCCGACCAGCAATGTGCGTTTTGAGGAATCGCTGTTATTTTCAGAAATGAGTTTTGTTATCCCATTATTTGGCAGCCGAAACATAGCATAACTGTGTAGGTAGCCTTGTTGAATAATGGGGGCACCCATCCAAGCGTATTGCTGCCCCTCTTCTTCAATAAAATCGGATAACACGACGGGGGTATAATCTTCATTGAGCTTCCGATTTTCTGTGACGATTTGCTCTAAATGCTGAAATGTGGTTCCTAGGTTCGAACTTTTATAGCGCCCAGTGAGTAGGTTCGTACCATAATTGTCATATTTGTAAATGGAATAGACCACGTTACCATTGAGGTCGACCAATAAAATGTCGTCGAAATCCGAGCGTTTCAGAAGTTCAAGATAAGCGGAATGGTAGCGTTTGTGCAGTAGGCGATAACGTTCACTGCCCACATAACTGCTTGATTTAGGCAGTACAGAGGTTTTGATTTGATCGCCGGATCCGGGGATATAGCGTTGTTGGGCATGTAGGCGGGCTTGCTCAATATCATCACCTAACCGTTGAAAGGCGTTGACTAAGCCATAGAATCGCCCACCACTTGCATAAGCCAGTTCTGAACGAACAAAGCCCATCACTTCAGATTCTTTCGCGCTTAGGTAGTCAATCACTTGTTGTTGCTTGGTATCGCGTACAGATAGCAGATGAGAAGTGCTCTGTTCCTGTAAATCTTTGCTGTGAGAATGAAGGAAAAACAGCGCCGTCACAGTGAGAGGGGTAAGGCTAAGCACTAAAAATGCCAACATTAACGTATTTTGCAGACGTTTAAATTTCTGTTTTCGATTAAACCTGAACATAGAGAAAGCGTTACTTCTAATGATACCCACGATGAACAAAGCCTTAGTGAGAAAATTGAACAAAGGAATAGAGAAAGTAACGAAATTAACGAGTTTTTTTACTTTGACAAGTAAGTTGCACTTAAAGCGTGGTCGTGAGCTCAGTTTTTATCGGTAATTGGCTATTTTGCCGTTAAAATCGGCAAAATAGCGTCAGGTTTACGACTTGTTTGCGTGGTAAATTGAAAATTTATTGGTCTTATTTAGCGTCTCACAATTACCAAAGGCTTGTTCGATAATGGGAGGATATTTAAGAAAACTATTGGCGACCAAAAAGAGTTGCCCTGATCTTGCGAGGTAATCCGGAGCGGATTGCAACAGTGTCTCTGTAACCTGATAGCTGGTTTCTAGACCGGAATGAAAGGGAGGATTACTAACAATGTAATCGTAATTTGTGGCGGTGTCTGAATAAATGTCTGAGGCAAACACTCGTCCGCATAATCCATTCGCGGCTAAAGTCGCTTGGCTAGAGCAAATGGCAAGGGCACTAATATCGCACATTTCTAGTTCAATATGTGGGTTAAGTATAGCCATAACACTACCAATCACTCCTGCACCACAGCCAAAATCAAGCACTTTTCCTTGCAATGAAGGTAGGGTATCAAGCAGTAACTGACTACCCAAATCAAATTCACCATGGCTAAAAACTCCCGGTAAACTGCGAATAGTTAAGGTATGTTGTTGATATTGAACTAAGTAAGATTTAAAC
The DNA here is from genome assembly GCF_900167345.1 of Vibrio cincinnatiensis DSM 19608. Classification (GTDB taxonomy): domain Bacteria; phylum Pseudomonadota; class Gammaproteobacteria; order Enterobacterales; family Vibrionaceae; genus Vibrio; species Vibrio cincinnatiensis. The sequence goes on from NZ_FUXB01000007.1 coordinate 137,083, forward strand.
CAGTCTTCTAAATCAAAAGAATTTGGCGAATGATGACATTGCCCCCAATAAAATGAGCAGCGTCTTGCGGAGTCATATTTTTTGATAGAACCATAGGGGGTGAACATTTTCTCAATGGTTTTAACCCCAGAGCGGTTTTCACCAATCACGATCACTTCACAAGGCGATGGAAGCTTTGCCAGTAACATCGCTAACAGGTATTGAGCTTCTAGCTTGGCTTTTGGCCAATAAAGAACCAGTAGGTCAGCTTCCACATCTTCAGTTAATTCGGCCCCAAAATAGCTCTGTATGGTGGATGAGTGTTGTAATTGGCGGTAATAACCATAGTGAGTGGTAAAGACAGAAACAGACTGACAGTGCTGCGCTAGCTGTAAAGGAAAAAGATCTTCCATTTCTCCAGCAATAAGCACTTTTTTTCCAGCGAAATAAGCCAGTTGACGTTCAGCAATTTGACTTGGGGCGGTGTAGTGAGACATAACAAACTCAAGAACAAACTCAGGGGCAAGGATTTTCGCACAATTGCCCCTAAGCTTGAAGGAGTTTAGCTATTGTCTTGGCGATTTAAAAAAGGTTGAAACTCTTCTTCATACAGGTTGAACAACACGATGGTAATCGCAAAGATTAAGGGGCCGTAGATTAAGCCGATTAATCCAAATAGCTGTAGCCCTCCCAGTAGTGAGAAAAAAATCATCAAGGTATTCATACCTGCGCTCCCTTGCATCAGCAAAGGGCGCAGTAAATTATCGATAGAACCCACAACGGCGATGCTCCAGATCAATAAGAAAATCATCCAACTGATGTCGCCCATAATAAAGAGGTAAAGTGTGGCAGGAACCCAAATAAGAGCCGTACCAACGACAGGGATAAAAGAGGCAAACCCCATCATGGTACCCCAGAATAGACCAGGGAAACCCGCCAACCACATGCCTAATCCACCAGCAATGCCTTGCGCAATGGCGGTTAGAAACGACCCCATCACTGCAGATTTAGAAACTTGTTCAATTTCATGGAGTAAACGGTCTTCTTGGCTACGTGATAATGGCACAATGTGGCGGATAGCGAGAATGATTTTATCGTGATCTCGCAGCAGGAAAAATAAGACAAACAGCATCAAAAAGAAATTGACCACAAAGCTGGTGGCATCACCTAAAATTTTGGCACTGACCGAGACGAGATCGCTACCTAATGTCGTCGCTAATTGTGCGGTTCTTTGCGCTATCTTTTGTGGCGTAATTTCATGAAAGGGAAGGTACTCATTGGCGAGTTCTAACCCCTTTGTTACCCACGGATGCGATAATACCGTTTGAATTCCTCCTTCAGTTACCCAGTGATACAGGTTTTGAGAAAATTTCGAACCTTGCTGGATAATGGCGGTAAAGACCAGTAACAAGGGGAGCACAATGATAAAGACCAGAATAATACACGAAAGTAGGGCAACGATATTTTTATGAGAGGGGAGTTTGGTTTCCAGTTTTTCGTGAATAGGAAACATCAGTAGAGAGATAATAAAGGCCATGACGATGGCATTGATATAGGGCTTGAGTAATAGATAACAACTCAATACAGCAACAATCAGTGCAGCAATTAATACCCAATGGTTTGAGTTGAACTTGACTTTATCTGACACAATGAGATTCCCTTTCTTTGATGATTTATGGTTCGACTCGTGAACATAGGTTGATGCTAAAATCTAGAACAATCTGCCGCTCTGATTTTTATGGGTATATAATGACCGCAATTGAGAAAACGGGCAATGGGGAGATAAAAATGGGATGTTGTGATAAAGAGTCTTGCTGCGAATCTAAGAAATCTTTCTTTCAGCGGGTGCCGTGGTTGCTGATTATTCTGTGTGTTTTGGTTCTCTTGGTGATGGTGTATTGGCAGTAATAATGCTCTTGGAATAAAAAAGGCTGCGATGCAGCCCTTTTCGTATTCAATGCTTAGTTTTCTTGAGCAAGTTGAGCAAAACTGCGATCAGCCGCCTCTAACGTAGCTTCAATTTCTTTGCTGCCATGGGCTAAAGAGGTGAAGCTAGCTTCAAATGCAGAAGGAGCTAGGTAGACGCCGTAGCCCAACATCAAATGGAAGAAGCGTTTGAAACGTTCAACATCACACTTGGCCACTTCTTCGTAGCACGTCACTTGGGCTTGATCAGTAAAGAAGAAACCAAACATGCCACCGACTTGGTTTACAACCAAAGGAATGCCATGTTTATCCGCTAATGTTTTAAACCCTTGTGCCAATTGTTTGGTTTTTGAGGCCAAGCGTTTTTCATTGCCTTCTTCTTTTAAAAGTGAAAGGCAAGCATACCCAGCTGCCATTGCGATAGGGTTACCCGATAAGGTGCCCGCTTGGTAAACGGGACCTGTTGGTGCGATGTATTGCATCACATCTTTTCGGCCACCAAAAGCACCGACAGGCATTCCACCACCAATGACTTTACCTAATGTCGTCAGATCGGGTTTTATATTGTAATGGGCTTGTGCACCGCCGAGTGCGACTCGAAAGCCTGTCATCACTTCATCAAAAATCAGTAGGGCTCCCTCTTGATCACAAATTTCACGCAGCCCTTCATGGAATCCCGCAACTGGTGGAATACAGTTCATATTGCCAGCAACAGGCTCAACAATAATGCAGGCGATCTCTCCCGGATTGGTAGCAAACAGCTGACGGACGGAATCCAAATCATTAAAACGTGCTGTTAGGGTATATTTAGCAAAATCTGCGGGAACGCCAGGAGAACTTGGTTGGCCGAGTGTGAGTGCGCCTGAGCCAGCTTTAACCAGTAAACTGTCTGCATGGCCGTGATAACAACCTTCAAACTTAATGATTTTATCTCGGCCAGTATAACCACGAGCGAGGCGAATCGCACTCATGGTCGCTTCTGTGCCTGAGTTAACCATCCGAAGTTGTTCCATTGATGGGACCAGCTCAGAGACCAACTCGGCCATGGCTATTTCCATTTCCGTTGGTGCGCCAAAACTTAAGCCTCTTTGTGCAGCATCGATCACCGCTTCTCTGATCACCGCATGGTTATGACCAAGAATCATTGGCCCCCATGAACCCACATAATCAATATAGGCTTTTCCATCGGCATCAAAAATCAGAGCTCCATCGGCACGGTCAATAAAAATGGGGGAGCCACCGACACCGCTGAATGCACGAACAGGGGAGTTTACTCCACCAGGGATTTTGGTTTGTGCCTTTTGGTAAAGATCTTCTGATTTGGTCATGGATACATCCTCTTTATGATTGCTCGACCTATTGCGCTGTGCATTGTACGCTGATGAGGCGAGAGGTGAAATCATTTCCCTTATTTATGAGAGCCAATGTTTGTGCTAATGCTCAATGGCGGTATTCTTGTGCGGTTTTTTGAATACTCTTTAGATTTGATAGCCGGGTGAGAGGCGTTTTACATTTTGCCTCACTAAATAAAAATAAACCTTGTTTGTTTATCTTCGTATAATAAGAAACCACGGATGATTTCATTAGCATGGCGGCTAATACTTGAACGAATAAGTCAGGTATTAGATAATCGGAGTGATAGAAAAATAATGATGCTCATAGATCGCAGATGAGTATGAAACGAATGAGAGAGGTCGTTGTGAGCGAAGTCAATATCCCCTTATCCTTCTCGGATGCCGCAGCAACACGTGTGCGGGCTTTAATTGCCGAAGAAGAAAACCCAGAGCTAAAGCTACGTGTTTACATTACCGGAGGCGGTTGTAGTGGATTTCAGTATGGCTTTACCTTTGATGAGAAAGTGAATGAAGGAGATACCACCATTGAAAATAGTGGTGTGACTCTAGTGGTTGACCCGATGAGTTTACAATATTTAATTGGTGGTGTGGTTGATTATACTGAGGGGTTAGAAGGCTCACGCTTTTTTGTGAATAACCCTAATGCCACCACAACGTGTGGTTGTGGTGCTTCCTTTAGCGTATAAGTTTTTGAGATCTGAGACTCTTTCTTAAAGCCCTTGGTATTTTTACAAGGGCTTTTTGTTATGAGTGGCGACACACTCGATGATTATGGTGCCGAGTAAAGGAGCTGACTATACCGAGAAAGGGTATTTAAACGAATTTTGGCATTGGCAATAAAGGTTTCTTTATTCTTTCCTGTCAACGACTGTGCTTGAGGTAAGTCCACAGTGCGAGGATCTTTATGAACGCCATTGACTAAAAACTCATAATGTAGATGGGGGCCTGTCACTCGCCCCGTGCCCCCTAATGTTCCAATCACTTGCCCTTGTTTGACTCTTTCCCCAGTTTTAACCGTTCGGCGAGTTAAGTGCAGATATTTGGTGAGATAAGTATTACTGTGGCGGATAAAAACATAGTGACCATTGAATTGGTTATAGCTCGATTTTTCGACCACCCCATCCCCAGCGGCCCAAATAGGCGTGCCGACAGGTGCAACATAATCTGTTCCTCGGTGGGCTTTTAATTGCCCCGTTACCGGATGAAGGCGACGAGGATTAAAATTAGAAGAGACTCGGCGAAAATCGAGAGGTGAGCGTAGAAAAGCCTTTTTCATGGCTCGGCCATTCTCATCAAAATATTGCCCCGTACGATCATCCAAAACAGCCGTAAAAGTGCTGCCTTGGTTGGTAAAAATAGCAGCAATGATATTTCCACGGCCAATCACCTCACCTTCTACCACTTTTTCTTGAAAGAGTAACTGGAAGCGGTCACCTGCACGAATATCCAAAGCAAAATCGATATCCCAACCAAAAATGCCCGCCAATTCCATGATTTGGTTTGCCGTTAGCCCTGCCGCATTTCCGGCATTCCAGAAATTCGATTGAATTTCTGCTTGAGCGTAGTTGTATTGATAAAAAACCTCTTTTTTATCCACTTTGGAGGAAAAGCCAGACTCTGTTCGGGTGATATCAAAAGTCTCATAAGCACTGATTCGACGTTTCAGTTGAATTAACTGATTGGTCTCATTAAAGCCAAATTGTAGCTCATCGCCCGGGCGTAATCGGCTGAGTTGTTGATTGATCTCTGGGCTACTGGCGGTCAGTTCATATAAAAGACGAGATGACAAACCAATACGTTGAAACAGTATGGCGGCACTTTCTCCGGCATTTACGCGATAAGTTTCCCAACGCAGTAGCGCAGATGGCAAAATAGTATGGCCGGGTGAAAGAGCTTCACTATTGATCGTTAATGGATAATGTCTGCCAATTTGTAGGCGTTCAGGGTGGTTTCTTAATGCTTCTGGATCTGGGAGGAAAAATAGTGCAATGACAATCAATGCAGTAAAAAAGGCAATAAAAGCCCGATGAACCCAGGGAAGACGAGCAAAAATTGCTAGCATATTCGTATTCGTTCAATAATTAATAATAAAATCGCCAGTTGGTTAGTCTAACTGGTTTCAAAAGTCATCGCTATTCAAGTAAGATGTCGAATTATTAAATTTTTGCCAAATCTGTGGGAGTGAACAAGAATGGCGAGTATTGAAGCGGCTTTAGCTGAGATTAAGCGTGGTGTTGAAGAGCTAATTCCAGAAGAAGAATTAGTGGCAAAACTGAAAGAAGGTCGTCCTTTACGTATTAAATTAGGAGCGGATCCAACTGCGCCAGATATTCATTTAGGCCACACTGTAATTCTGAATAAATTACGCACTTTCCAAGATTTAGGCCACGATGTTACGTTCTTGATTGGAGACTTTACTGGTATGGTCGGCGATCCAACAGGAAAAAACACCACCCGTCCACCGTTGACACGAGAAGATGTGCTTCGTAATGCGGAAACCTATAAACAGCAAGTATTCAAAATTCTGGATCCAGCGAAAACGAAGATTCAGTTTAACTCTGAATGGTTATCTGAACTGGGTGCTGAAGGGATGATTCGTTTAGCGGCTAATCAAACCGTAGCCCGAATGCTGGAGCGTGATGATTTTAAAAAGCGCTATGCTGGTGGTCAGCCGATTGCTATTCATGAATTTATGTACCCTTTATTACAAGGGTACGATTCAGTGGCGATGGAAACCGATGTCGAGTTGGGCGGAACCGATCAGAAATTTAACTTGCTGATGGGGCGTGAGCTACAAAAAGCCAATGGTCAGAAGCCTCAAGTTGTTTTGATGATGCCTTTATTGGTCGGTTTAGACGGTGAGAAAAAAATGTCTAAATCCGCTCATAACTATATTGGGGTTAGCGAAGCTCCAAGCGAAATGTTTGGGAAGATCATGTCGATTTCAGACGATCTGATGTGGAGCTACTATGAATTGCTTTCTTTCCGGCCATTGACAGAACTCGAGCAGTTTAAAGCAGAGGTAGCGAAGGGTAAGAACCCAAGAGATATTAAAATCTTATTGGCGAAAGAGATCATTACCCGTTTCCATTCAGAAGCTGATGCTGATGCGGCTGAGCAGGAGTTCATTAACCGTTTCCAAAAAGGCGCTTTGCCCGATGAAATGCCAGAGTTTACGTTCGCACAAGGTATTGCTATCGCCAATTTATTGAAAGATGCAGAGCTTGTTGGCTCAACCTCAGATGCAATGCGCATGGTAAAACAAGGCGCAGTTAAGCAAGATGGTGAAAAGCTTGAAGATGCAAAGCAGGTGCCTGAATCTGGCACTTACGTTTATCAAGTAGGCAAACGTAAGTTTGCTCGGGTTACTCTCGAATAATATGTGATTGATAGCAACAAAAAGCGCATGAATGCGCTTTTTGTTTATCTGCCTTAGTCATGAGTATTTAAAATCATTTGGTAAAACTGCTGTTCAAATCGGGTGATGGGTGCTTCGACGGGTTTTAGCGGATCGGGTTCGGCTGGAAAATAATCGGTAATAAATTGAACAAAAAGCGCTTGAGGCTTTCCCGCTTTATCCAGTGAATAGCCGACCATATTATGTGTTCCGTAGAGTGAACCACTTTTGGCTTTTAATCGCCCACGGATATTTTCATTTCGCATACTACGCCGATAGCGTAGCGTGCCACTCTCGCCAGCGGTTGCCAACGACTGTATTAAGTTTAACTCACTATCATGCTGCCAAAGGTAATAAAGAATTTGTCGCATGGATTCAAGGCGTATACGGTTATTTCTTGATAATCCGGAACCATCCACAATTTGAGCATCATTGAGATCAATACCAGTGCGGGCAAAAATAATTTGTTTGAGCGCTTCACTGCCATTGTTGAAACTACCGGGTTGCAGAAAAAACTTCTGCCCCAGTGTTTTGAGTAGGGCATCGGCAATCAAGTTATCAGAATCTTGCAGCATGGTTGTGAGCAACTGGGGTAAGGGTTCAGACTGATGAGTAGCGATATTATCCCAGTGTTGGCTCTCTGGTGCGCCGATTTTGACTTCACCTTCTAGTGCCATCCCTAATTGATTGAGTAATTGATAGATGACTCTTTGTGCATACAATTCGGTATTTTGTATGGCAAATTTGAGCGGAAGCGGTTGGCTGCGCTGAGCAAGACAACCTGATAGTCGATAATGGTTATCGTGGCTTGCTATCAACTCTAAATCACAATGTTGCGCTTGTTGTTGCGCTTGGGTTACCGTTTGAGCGTCACTTTCAACATAAATAGGGTAGTGAGGGGGAACATAAACCCGAGTTGTCCCCTCCTCTTGTGTATAAATAGAGGCTTGAATACAGTTGCCATCGATATTTACCGCACTAACGGGAGCGCTATAGCAAACACCGAGGCTATCCCAAGGCCAGCCCACTGCCCGCTGATAGCCAGTAAAATGCTGAGTATTTAACCAAATATCCCCACGAATACGTATACCTTTTTGCTGTTTATAGCGAAGTAATAAGGTTTTTAAATGTTCGGTGGTTAAGGTGGGATCGCCGGAAAAAATCAAGGCTAAGTCTTGGTTATTACTGCGTAGTTGCGTTTCAAAGGAAAACTGATCACCCAGCTCAAGCTGGCTGGCGAGGGCGGTAATCACTTTTAAGGTACTGGCTGGAGGAAAGTAGCCACTGTTTGTGGGCTGGAGGTTGAGTGTTACTTCCCCTTGTGTCTGAATCAGCAATCCACGACGAGCACCTTGAGGTAATAAGGATAAATCATCTAGATTGGATATCGCATGGCTATAAGAGGGAATCAGGGCGGTGAGTAGTAAAGCTTTTAAGCTGACAAAAAAACGCATAGGCCATTCAAGAGTGAAGCAAAGAATGGGAAGAGTATACCAGAGAATAAAACGCCTGCTAGCCGCAGGCGTTTTGTCGAGAACGTATTGCTAAAAAAGCAAATTAGAAGTCGTAACGTAGGCCTAGTGCTACTTCGTCTTCAGCTTGTGCTTTAGTTGCTGTTGTAGTTCTGTTACCTACAGTACCAAATTTGTCGCCTTTATCAATCATATTGAAGTTATAAGAGACATAAGCGCGGAAGTTAGGTTTGAAGTAGTAAGTTGCATCTACCGCTAGGTTATCAGCAGAAGTTTCTTTATTAATTTCTTCGTTGTTATAAGTCAGAGTAAACACTGTTTGGTTTAGTGTGTACGCAGCTGCGAACTCATAACCAGTATAGTCTGCATCATGCTTATCTAGTTCACCGTCAGTGAAGACACCAGCAAAGTAGAAATCAGCCACAGCATAAGAAGCCGCTAGCATATATTCATTCGCTTTATCTTGATCCGCATAACCGGCACCGACTTTAAAGCCAGTATCACCAAATGCATAGATTGCTGATAGTGAGTAACCGTCTTGCTTGTTATCACCAAAGTCAGAGGTTTCTTCACGGTCTGCAAAACGGTAGCTGGCTTTGACTGCTAAGTCATCAAATTGACCAGAGTAAGCAACCATATTGTCGACACGGTCTGCTACTTCAATTTTATGAGCAGCACTGTTTCCATGGAATGCCATGATGTCGGTAAAGTCAGTGATAACGCCTAATGCACCATCGTTTTTACCGTATGTTACTTCACCAAAGTTACCGCCAATCCCTGCATAGGCATAACGGTTTTCTAGATCGTCTGCACCTTCGTCACCAGAATCATCAGTATTAAACTGACCTTCATAGAAACCAACACCGTATAGGCTATCGTTGATTTGAGTTTTACCCAATACATTGATACGGATACGAGTTTGATCCTGAGCTTTACCATCTTTTAGAGATAGACGTGCTTCTGCACGGCCGCCAAGAGCAAGCGAAGTACCATCTTGATTATAAATTTCACCAGCATTTGCGCCAGCTGCCATTGCTGCAGCTGAAACTGCTAAAGCGATCAGAGTTTTGTTCATCTTATTAAATCCTAATTTACTGTCCATAAATCATTATTGTCTGCAAGTAATCCATCAGGGGAAAGAGGGTTACTTGAGCTACGAATGTTAAAATGCATCACCTTGCTTATCAAAACTTGTTCAAAGCCAGAGAAACATGTTTTCTTCGTGCTTATATTTGTAACGGTAAAGTTCCCTTATGAGTTAGTAAAATGATATAAATCCCACTTCTGAACACTGTTTTATTGTGGATGTAAAAATATCAATTATTTGATTTTAAGGTATTTTTTTTGTTTTTTGTTACTGATCTGATCAGTGAAATAAATTGAATTATTTAGTTTTTTTTATTTTATATGCCGGTTTTTCATACAATCTAAGTGTGCACAAGATCACGCTAAATTAAGATATTCACAATGAAATTCAATTTCTGGTCGCAATACTTGAATTTGGATGATTTCATCACCATGTTTGTTTACACTAGCCGACAATGCATTCATCAATCACTACCTAACCTATATTGGGTTGGGTAGTTTTGTATTGTCCAAAGAGAGTTTTGGCATAGAGGTAATTATGGAAAAAGTTCCTATGACAGTCCGCGGTGAAAAACTACTGCGTGACGAACTTGAACGGTTATTAAAGCTGCGTCCACAAATCACTCAAGCGATCGCTGAAGCGCGTGAGTTGGGGGATTTAAAAGAAAACGCTGAATATCATGCTGCACGAGAAGAGCAAGGCATTTGTGAAGCACAAATTCGTGATATTGAATATAAGCTTTCCGTAGCTCAAGTCATTGATGTAACTAAAATGGAAAATTCGGGCAAAGTTATCTTTGGTTCTACGGTTACTTTGATCGATGTGGATACCGAAGAAGAGAAGCGTTACCAAATCGTGGGTGATGATGAAGCCGAAATCAAAGCTGGACGTATTTCGGTTAGTTCACCGATTGCCCGTGGTTTAATTGGTAAATGTGAAGGTGATGAAGTCTCGATCAGCACTCCAGGTGGTGAAAAATTGTTTGAGATAGATCAGGTTGAATACCTATAATTCATTGATGAACAGTGATGAATTGAAAATAAAAAGGTCGCTATAAGCGACCTTTTTGTAACCTCATGTACGATAGATTACTTTCGTGGTAATTCGATTTTACGCTGTTCAGACGGGCGATAGAGAACCACAACTTTACCAATAAGTTGGACTTTTTCTGCTCCCGTTTCACGAACAATGGCATCGACAATCAATTGTTTCGTGTCACGATCTTCTGATACCACCTTCACTTTAATCAGTTCATGGTGATTAAGCGCAATTTCGATTTCTGCCAAAACAGCTTCAGTGAGGCCATTCGCGCCCATTAACACGACCGGGTTTAAATGGTGTGCCAAACCTTTCAAATGCTGTTTTTGTTTGTTGCTTAGGTTCATTACGTGACCAAATTTATTTACTATAGGGTTGAAAACCACCATTTTAACGCCATCTATCCAGGAAGACTATATTTTCTACCCGACTTTCTCTGATAGAGGCGGCTTTAGTTAGGAATCGAATGAGTAAACAAAAGCATTCAGCGAGCTCTGGCCGCTGGTTGAAAGAACATTTTGACGATAAGTACGTCAATGAAGCCAAGAAAAAAGGTTATCGTTCACGTGCTATCTTTAAATTGGAAGAAATTCAAAATAAAGACAAATTGCTAAAGTCTGGGATGACCGTTGTCGATTTAGGGGCTGCTCCTGGTGGGTGGTCTCAATATGCGGCGGGAATTGTTGGAGAGCAAGGGCAAGTCATCGCGTGTGATATTTTGCCGATGGACTCCATTGCGGGTGTGGCTTTTTTACAAGGTGATTTTAGAGAAGAAAGCGTGCTCGAAGCTTTGTTAGAACGAATTCAGCCCGATATGGTGGATGTCGTCATGTCTGATATGGCCCCCAATATGGCTGGAAACTTGTCGGTGGATCAACCGCGTGCCATGTATTTGGTCGAATTAGCTTTAGATATGTGTCGACAAGTTCTTGCTCCAGATGGTAGTTTTGTGGTCAAAGTGTTTCAAGGTGAAGGATTTGATCAGTACGTACAAGAAGTGCGTCAGCTGTTTAAAGCAGTCAAAATCCGTAAACCTGACTCATCAAGAGCGCGCTCTCGTGAAGTTTACCTGGTGGCGACTGGTTACAAAGGCTAACCATTTGGCCTGAAACGAGAATGTTTACACTATGGCTACAGCGAAAAAACTGTAGTACCCTACCTTTAATTACAACTAGTTATCGCGAGGCTTGCACCTTGAGTGATATGGCAAAAAATTTAATACTGTGGTTGGTGATTGCCGTTGTTTTGATGTCAGTTTTCCAGAGTTTTGGCCCCGGAGAAAGTAGCGGAAGAACCGTCGATTACACCACATTTGTACAGGAAGTTGGTCAAGGCCAAATTCAAGAAGCGCAATTTAAAAATAGCGAAATTACCTTTACTCGCCGCGGCAGTAGCGGTCGTTTCGTTACTTATATGCCTGTGTATGATCAAAAATTACTTGATGATTTAATCAATCAAAATGTCAAAGTACAAGGCACCCCTCCTGAAGAACAAAGCTTACTTGGTACGATTTTTATTTCTTGGTTCCCGATGATCTTGCTGATTGGTGTATGGATTTTCTTCATGCGTCAAATGCAAGGTGGTGGAGGCAAAGGCGCAATGTCCTTTGGTAAGAGTAAAGCTCGTATGATGGGTGAAGAGCAGATAAAAACCAATTTCGGTGACGTTGCTGGCTGTGATGAAGCGAAAGAAGATGTTAAAGAATTGGTCGATTACTTGCGAGATCCTAGTCGTTTTCAAAAACTAGGGGGCAAAATTCCAACGGGTGTACTTATGGTTGGTCCTCCCGGTACAGGTAAAACGCTATTGGCAAAAGCGATAGCGGGTGAAGCTAAGGTGCCATTTTTCACTATCTCAGGCTCCGACTTTGTGGAAATGTTCGTTGGTGTTGGTGCATCTCGTGTACGTGATATGTTCGAGCAAGCCAAAAAAGCCTCACCATGTATCATCTTTATCGATGAAATCGATGCGGTTGGTCGCCAACGCGGCGCGGGTGTCGGTGGTGGTCATGATGAGCGAGAGCAAACATTAAACCAAATGCTGGTTGAAATGGATGGCTTTGAAGGAAATGAGGGGGTCATCGTTATTGCTGCAACGAACCGTCCTGATGTTCTTGACCCTGCGTTACTTCGTCCGGGCCGTTTTGACCGCCAAGTGGTGGTAGGCTTGCCGGATGTTCGAGGCCGTGAACAAATTCTTAAAGTTCATATGCGTAAAGTACCGCTTGCAGGGGATGTTGAACCTTCACTGATTGCTCGTGGTACACCTGGGTTTTCTGGTGCTGACTTAGCTAACTTAGTTAACGAGGCTGCGCTGTTTGCTGCTCGTGGCAATAAACGCAACGTTTCGATGGTGGAGTTTGAACTGGCGAAAGACAAAATTATGATGGGGGCAGAACGTCGTTCAATGGTGATGTCGGAAGAGACAAAAGCCTCTACTGCTTATCATGAAGCCGGACATGCTATTGTTGGTCGTTTAGTTCCTGAGCATGATCCCGTTTATAAAGTTTCCATCATTCCTCGTGGCCGAGCGCTTGGGGTAACCATGTACTTACCAGAGCAAGATCGTGTAAGTATGTCCAAGCAACACCTTGAGTCTATGATCTCCAGTTTATATGGTGGCCGTTTAGCAGAAGAGCTGATCTACGGACCAGAAAAGGTCTCTACGGGCGCATCAAATGATATTGAACGAGCGACTGAAATTGCGCGGAAAATGGTTACTCAGTGGGGCTTCTCTGAGAAGTTAGGTCCTATGCTGTATGCTGAAGATGAAGGTGAAGTCTTCCTTGGCCGAAGCGTAACGCAAACGAAGCACATGTCTGATGATACCGCGAAGCTGATTGATGATGAAATTCGTAAGATCATTGATCGTAACTACGAGCGTACTCGCCAAATCTTGCTTGATAATATGGATATCATGCATGCGATGAAAGATGCATTAATGAAATATGAAACGATTGATGCTGGTCAAATTGACGATCTTATGGCGCGTAAGTCTGTGATTCGTGAACCTGCAGGGTGGGGGGATCAGGCCAAATCTACTCAAGCAGAACCCTCGGATGAGGATAAACCGGAAGCAGAAAAACAACCGGTAGATTCAATGTCAGAAGAGTCAGAAGAACTGGTGGATAATGATTCAACCCCTTCTGAGAAAAAAGACGCAGAATAAAATCATTATGCTAAACAAACCCCGACTTGTTCGGGGTTTTCTGTTTCAAGCCTAAATGTTATTTCTTATCTTATTTATTGTAGTGACTATAGATATTCAGGGAATTATGGACATTCAAACGGATATTAAACAGCTTTCCTTACATCGTCCTCGAATCATGGGGATTTTAAATACCACTCCGGACTCCTTTTCAGATGGTGGGCGTTACTCGCACTTAAATGATGCCTTTGCTCGGGCTGGGCAAATGATTGCTGCTGGGGTTGATATTATTGATATCGGAGGGGAATCTACCCGACCTGGAGCGCCTGACGTTTCCCTTGCTGAAGAATTGGAACGGGTGATTCCACTGATAAAACTTATCCGTTCCCACTATCCTGAACTCTGGATATCTATTGATACCAGTAAAGCGGAAGTGATGCGACAAGCGGTGGAGGCGGGGGCTGATCTTATTAATGATGTTCGAGCGTTACAAGAGCCCGGAGCATTGCAAATTGCAGCCCAAGCCCAGGTTCCTGTCTGTATCATGCATATGAAAGGTGAACCGCGTACCATGCAGAACTCACCTACCTATAATGATGTACTTGAAGAGGTGGATGATTTTCTGAATCTGCGTATTGAAGCCTGCGTACAGGCTGGCATCAAAAAGCAAAATATTATTCTTGACCCCGGCTTTGGCTTTGGTAAATCTCTCGAGCACAACTATCATTTGCTGGCAAATTTAGAAAAATTTCACCATTTTGGTTTACCCATTCTTGCAGGAATGTCGCGCAAATCTATGATTTTTAAATTGCTTGATAAAACGCCTGCTGAGTGCATGGTCGCCAGTGTGACTTGCGCAACGATTGCGGCAACAAAAGGAGCTCAAATTTTGCGGGTCCATGATGTTGAGCAGACGATAGAAGCCATGGCAATATTGCAAATGGTGAATAAAAATAAACAAAAACAATAAGGAATTATCATGTCTGAGACACGACGTTATTTTGGTACTGACGGGGTGCGAGGTAAGGTTGGACAGTATCCGATTACTCCAGATTTTGTATTAAAGCTGGGCTGGGCTGCGGGACGAGTGCTGGCACAACAGGGCACAAAAAAAGTCATCATCGGTAAAGATACGCGAATTTCTGGCTATATGCTCGAGTCTGCGCTAGAAGCTGGGCTCGCGGCAGCAGGGCTAAAAGCGATTTTTACTGGGCCAATGCCGACCCCAGCGGTCGCTTATTTAACTCAGACTTTCCGAGCGGAAGCGGGAATCGTCATTTCGGCTTCACATAACCCTTATTATGATAACGGCATTAAGTTTTTCTCTTCAGCAGGCACTAAATTACCCGATGAATTGGAACTGGCCATTGAAGCCGAATTAGATAAACCCCTTGAATGCGTGGAATCGGCTGAGCTAGGTAAAGCGACGCGTTTAGTTGATGCGGCTGGACGCTATATTGAATTTTGTAAAAGTACTTTTCCATCAGAATTAAGCCTTTCTGGTTTAAAAATTGTGGTGGATTGCGCACATGGAGCCACTTACCACATCGCTCCGAATGTATTTAAAGAACTGGGTGCAGATGTTATTCCGATGGGAACAGAACCTGATGGTTTAAATATTAATGATCAGGTGGGTGCGACCGATGTAAGAGCATTACAAAAACGAGTAGTAGAAGAACAGGCCGATCTTGGGCTTGCTTTTGATGGTGATGGCGACCGAATCATTATGGTTGATCACTTAGGATATAAAATTGATGGTGACCAAATTGCCTATATCATAGCACGCGATGCCTTACGCCGTGGTGAGTTAAAAGGGGGCGTTGTCGGAACCTTAATGACTAACCTAGGGATGGAAAATGGCCTGAAACAGTTAGGGATCCCATTTGTCCGTGCCGCGGTTGGTGATCGTTATGTAATGGAAAAACTCATAGAGAAAGGGTGGAAAATTGGTGCTGAGAACTCAGGCCATGTCATTTTACTGGATAAAGTGACGACGGGAGATGCGATTGTTGCTGCCTTACAAGTTCTGGCTTCCGTGGTTGGCAGTGATATGTCGTTGCATGATCTCGCTCAAGGCATGACACTCTACCCTCAAGTTCTTGAAAATGTCCGTTTTAACGGCGATAGCAATCCACTGGAGTCTGGCGCGGTACTTGATGCGGTTAAAGAGGTTGAGTCTCAGCTTCGGGATAAAGGGCGGGTGCTATTGCGTAAGTCAGGAACAGAGCCTCTTATTCGTGTGATGGTGGAAGGTGAAGAAGCAGAACTGGTGCAATCTTCAGCTTTACGCATAGCAGAGGCAGTTAAAGCAAATTGTTAGCGGGTTCCACTCCGTCAATCAATGGATTTTGATGGAGTGGTTTCTCTTTTTATTGAAGGTTGAGCCTTTTTTGACCGTTTGATTGATAAAAAAGGATTTTTTGATAAATACCTCTTGTCAGCGAAACTCGCATTCGTTAGTATTGCGTCCGCCTTCAGTGAGGAGGTCGCTAGCCTTGTTTTAGTCGAATGATTGAACGGCGCTGGCTCAACAATTTGGAACATAGGTGGAAGTCATGTTTAGTGTTCTACTTGTGATTTACCTGTTGGCAGCGGTTGGTATAATTGGCCTCGTATTGATTCAGCAAGGTAAAGGCGCAGATATGGGAGCCTCATTCGGTGCTGGTGCTTCAAACACAGTGTTTGGCGCGAGCGGCTCAGGTAGTTTTCTAACCCGAATGACTGCAATTTTTGCAACAGTATTTTTTGTTATTAGCTTAGTGTTAGGCAATATGTCTACTCACAAAACCGAATCTCAATGGGTTGACCCACTACAAGGTCAAGTGATTGAGCAAGCTAATGATGTAATGAGTGATATTCCCGCCGCATCTGGTGATGAAATTCCTCAATAACTTATCGTTAAGATAAGTTCAGGTTATGCCGAGATGGTGAAATTGGTAGACACACTAGCATGAGGTGCTAGCGCCTTAGGTGTGAGGGTTCGAGTCCCTCTCTCGGCACCATTATTTACAAACTTGTAAATCATACCTTGTGAAGCGTATAATTGCTTACAAGTCGGACGCGGGGTGGAGCAGCTTGGTAGCTCGTCGGGCTCATAACCCGAAGGTCGTCGGTTCAAATCCGGCCCCCGCAACCATTTAGCTTTCGTCGCTATGGATACAAGTTTGGCAGTGTCAACCTCACTGCAATTGGGAAGGAATTCTCAATTTATATCTGGGTCCAGCAACAAAAAACCCCGACTATCGGGGTTTTTTGTTATCTGAATTTCATTCGATAAATTCAGGTGCTTGCTTGGAATTTAAATTGGGCTCTATGCCCTTTTTTTGTTTCTGGAGTGGTTTAAATGACAGGTTTAGAAAGACAACTTACTGAAATGCTTGAAGCTCCAGTGGTCGCATCAGGTTATGAGCTCGTTGGTCTAGAATTCGTACGTGCTGGTGAGCACTCAACATTACGTATCTATATCGATCATGAAAATGGCATTACCGTTGATGATTGTGCAGAAGTGAGTCACCAAGTCAGTGCTGTATTGGATGTTGAAGATCCCATCACGGTTGCTTATAACCTTGAGGTATCATCGCCTGGCTTAGAAAGACCACTCTTTAAAGCAGCACATTATGAGCAGTTTATTGGTCACGAGGTCAGCATTGTTTTAAAAATGGCGGTAGGCAACCGTCGTAAATGGAAAGGACAAATTCACGCTGTAGACGGTGAAACAATCCATATAATGGTTGATGGTCAAGAAGAGCATTTCGCTCTCAGCAACATTGCCAAAGCTAACCTTATCCCTAAATTTTAGTTCTGCTAGAGAAAAGAGCTTAAGAGGCTATAACATGAGTAAAGAAATTTTAGCGGTTGTTGAGGCGGTTTCGAATGAGAAAGCGGTCCCTCGTGAGCGTATTTTTGAAGCGCTAGAAGTGGCGCTGGCTACCTCAACCAAGAAAAAACATGAAATTGAAATTGATGTTCGTGTTGCTATCGACCGCAAAACGGGTGAATTTGAAACTTTTCGCCGTTGGTTAGTGGTTGAAAACGTTGAAAACCCAACAAAAGAAATCTCTTTTGATGCGGCAAGTTATGATGATGAAACGGTAAAATTGGGCGACTACATTGAAGACCAAATTGAGTCTGTGACTTTTGACCGGATCACAACCCAAACGGCGAAACAAGTTATCGTACAGAAAGTTCGTGAAGCAGAACGCGCACAAATCGTAGAGCAGTTCATCGATAATGAAGGTGAACTGGTGACGGGAGTAGTGAAAAAAGTTAACCGTGACACCGTTATCCTTGATCTAGGTAATAATGCGGAAGCGGTCATTTTGCGTGAAGACCAACTACCACGTGAGAATTTCCGTTCGGGTGACCGTGTTCGTGGGTTACTTTACAAAGTTGCCCCTGAAGCGCGTGGTTTCCAACTATTTATCACTCGGTCTAAGCCTGAAATGCTGGCAGAACTCTTCCGCGTGGAAGTGCCTGAGATTGGTGAAGAGCTGATTGAACTGAAAGGTGCGGCGCGTGATCCCGGTTCGCGTGCGAAAATTGCGGTGAAAACAAACGACAAACGTATCGACCCTGTGGGTGCTTGTGTCGGTATGCGTGGCGCTCGGGTTCAAGCTGTATCTGGTGAACTGGGCGGTGAGCGTATTGATATTGTGCTTTGGGATGATAACCCAGCACAATTTGTTATCAACGCAATGGCACCCGCGGATGTTGCATCGATCATTGTTGACGAAGATGCCCATGCTATGGATATTGCGGTTGAAGCCGATAACCTTGCTCAAGCGATTGGTCGTAACGGTCAGAACGTACGTCTTGCTTCTCAGCTAACGGGTTGGGAACTGAACGTAATGACGGTTGCAGATTTACAGAAAAAACATCAAGAAGAGTCTATGGCTTCAATCGAAAACTTCATGAAGTATCTCGATATTGAGCAAGATTTTGCTGAAATGTTAGTAGAAGAAGGCTTCTCTACGTTAGAAGAGATAGCTTACGTCCCAGTTAACGAGTTACTGGAAATTGATGGATTAGATGAAGATCTCATCGAAGAATTACGAACTCGTGCAAAAGATGCTTTAACCACCATCGCTCTAGCCCAAGAAGAATCATTTGAAGGGCTTGAGCCTGCAGATGATCTATTAGCTCTGCAAGGTTTAGAGCGTGAAATGGCATTCAAATTGGCAGCGAAGGGAGTGGCGACACTGGAAGATCTCGCGGACCAAGGCATCGACGATCTCGAAGGTATTGAAGGCCTAACCGAAGAACGTGCGGGCGAATTGATTATGGCGGCTCGCAACATTTGTTGGTTTGGCGAAGACGCATAAGTTTCAGCAAGGGGAGGAAGCGGCATGACACAACTTACAGTTAGAGCACTGAGTGAAGAAATTGGTACGCCAGTTGACCGCTTATTAGAACAACTTGCTGATGCTGGTATGACAAAAGCGAGTTCAGATAGCGTGACTGAAGATGAGAAGCAAAAACTTCTTGCTCATTTACGTAAAGAGCATGGTGATGGCTCTGAACCGACTCGCTTAACACTCCAGCGTAAAACCCGTAGCACACTGAGTGTAAATGCGGGTGGTGGTAAAAGTAAGAATGTTCAGGTTGAAGTGCGCAAAAAACGGACGTATGTTAAGCGCAGTGCAATCGAAGATGAAGCGAAACGTGAAGCTGAAGAAGCAGCGAAGCGTGAAGCGGAAGAAAAAGCCAAACGCGAAGCTGAAGAAGCGTTGAAACGTGAAGCTGAAGAGAAAGCAGCACGCGAAGCGCAAGAAAAAGCGGAGCGTGAAGCACAAGAGAAGGCAAAGCGTGAAGCACAAGAAAATGCCAAACGTGATGATACGCCAGAGCAGAAAGCAAAACGTGAGCGTTCTGCACAAGATAAATTAAAGCAAGAAGCAGCGCGAAAAGAGGCCGAGGAATTGAAACGTCGCCAGGAAGAAGAGGCGAAGCGTAAGGCTGAAGAGGAAAGTCAGCGTCAGCTTGAAATAGCGCGCGAATTGGCCGAAAAAAATAAAGAGCGTTGGTCTGCTGAAGAAGAGAAAACAGGTGCTATGCAAGAAGATACAGATTACCATCTAACCACTTCACATTATGCTCGTGAAGCGGAAGATGAAGCAGACCGTCGTGAAGAAGGTGCTCGTCGTGCAGCGAAAGCGAAGAAGACGAAAATGTCTTCTCGTGATGATAAACAAGAGCGTAACTCTCGTCCTCGTGGTGGTAAAGCGGGTCGTAAAGGTCGCATCAACAAACCTACCTCTATGCAACATGGTTTTGATAAGAGTGCAGTTGTTGCGAAATCCGATGTTGTTATTGGTGAAACGATCGTGGTTTCTGAATTAGCCAATAAGATGTCTGTGAAGTCAACGGAAGTCATCAAAGTGATGATGAAGATGGGCGCGATGGCGACCATTAACCAAGTGATAGACCAAGAAACCGCTCAGTTAGTTGCGGAAGAGATGGGGCACAAAGTCATTCTTCGTAAAGAAAACGAGTTAGAAGAAGCGATTCTGTCTGATCGTGACAATAAATTTGAAGAAGTCTCTCGTGCTCCAGTTGTGACCATCATGGGCCACGTTGACCACGGTAAAACATCAACACTGGACTATATTCGTCGTACTCACGTTGCTGATGCAGAAGCGGGCGGTATTACCCAGCATATCGGTGCTTATCACGTAGAAACACCAAGCGGTATGATTACCTTCTTGGATACTCCTGGACACGCAGCATTTACCTCAATGCGTGCTCGTGGTGCTCAAGCGACAGATATCGTTGTCTTAGTGGTTGCTGCCGATGATGGGGTTATGCCTCAAACGGTTGAAGCTATTCAACACGCGAAAGCGGCGGGTGTTCCTCTTATTGTTGCAGTAAACAAGATTGATAAAGAAGCCGCTAACCCTGATAACGTGAAAAATGAGCTTGCTCAGTACGATATCATTCCTGAAGAGTGGGGCGGTGAGAACATGTTCGTCCACATTTCAGCGAAACAAGGGACGAATATTGATGGCTTATTAGAAGCAATCTTGCTGCAAGCTGAAGTTCTTGAACTGACCGCGGTTAAAGATGGCATGGCATCCGGTGTGGTTATTGAGTCTCGCCTAGATAAAGGTCGTGGCCCTGTGGCAACGGTTCTTGTTCAGTCTGGTACTTTGAACAAAGGCGATATCGTACTGTGTGGTCAAGAATATGGCCGTGTTCGTGCCATGCGTGACGAAGTCGGTAATGAAGTTGAGCATGCTGGCCCATCGATTCCTGTTGAAATTCTTGGTCTATCTGGCGTTCCTTCTGCCGGTGATGAAGCGACAGTTGTCCGTGATGAGCGTAAAGCCCGTGAAGTCGCCAACTATCGTCAAGGTAAATTCCGCGAAGTGAAATTGGCTCGTCAGCAGAAATCTAAACTTGAGAACATGTTCTCAAATATGGCAGCAGGTGATGTGGCTGAATTGAACGTTGTACTGAAAGCTGATGTACAAGGTTCGGTAGAAGCAATTGCAGAATCACTGAAAAAACTCTCAACAGACGAAGTGAAAGTGAACATCGTTGGTTCTGGTGTGGGTGGTATTACTGAAACGGACGTTGTTCTGGCTGCGGCTTCTAATGCTATCGTGGTTGGCTTTAACGTTCGTGCTGATGCTTCGGCTCGCCGTACAATTGAAGCAGAGAACATCGACTTACGTTACTACTCAATCATTTATCAATTGATTGATGAAGTGAAACAGGCAATGAGCGGTATGCTTGCTCCTGAATTTAAACAAGAAATCATTGGCCTTGCTGAAGTTCGTGATGTGTTTAAATCACCGAAATTGGGCGCTATCGCGGGTTGTATGGTGACAGAAGGCGTGATTAAACGTCATAGTCCAATTCGTGTTCTACGTGATAACGTTGTTATTTACGAAGGTGAGCTTGAATCATTACGTCGCTTTAAAGATGACGTTTCTGAAGTGAAGAATGGTTACGAGTGTGGTATCGGCGTTAAGAACTATAACGACGTACGCGTGGGTGACCAGATCGAAGTGTTCGAAACCATCGAAATCCAGCGCACGATCGATTAGCAACTAAAATTGCATTAACGGTAATGTTAGGTTGTTGAATACACCATGGGGGGCTGGGAAACCATCCCCCCATTCTTTCTACTAGTGAGAAAAATATGCCAAAAGAATTTAGCCGAACCCAACGTGTGGCTCAGCAATTACAAAAGGAACTCGCCATGATCCTACAACGTGAAGTCCGTGACTCACGCTTAGGCATGGTTACCATTTCAGATGTTGAAGTCTCTCGTGATTTAGCCTACGCCAAAGTATTTGTCACTTTTTTGTGTGTGGGCGAACAGACACCAGAATCCTGTCTAAAAGCATTACGTGAACATGAAGTTCACATTCGAATGATGTTGGGAAAACGCATTCGTTTACGGTTGACTCCTGAAATTCGTTTTCATTACGACAATACATTGGTGGAAGGGATGCGAATGTCTAACTTAGTCACTGAAGTGGTCAACCAAGATAAACGTCGCCAACAAGATGCAGGTCGAGAGGACGAAGAGTAATGGCACGTCGTCGTAAAGGTCGTCCAATAAACGGCGTATTACTACTGGATAAAGCGACAGGCATTTCTTCAAACGATATTTTGCAAAAGGTGAAACGACTTTATTTTGCCGAAAAAGCGGGTCATACCGGCGCGTTGGATCCTTTGGCAACGGGGATGTTGCCTATCTGTCTTGGTGAAGCGACTAAGTTTTCTCAGTTTCTGCTAGATTCTGATAAACGCTATCGTGTTATTGCCAAGCTGGGTGAACGAACCAACACGTCAGACTCGGATGGTGAAGTGGTTGAGACTCGTCCTGTTCAGGTCGATAGGGAAACCTTACTGGCTAAGGTAGACCGTTTTCGCGGTGAAACGGAGCAAGTGCCTTCGATGTTTTCAGCGCTTAAATATCAAGGTCGACCGCTTTACGAATATGCTCGTCAAGGTATCGAGGTTCCACGAGAAGCACGTAAAATACGGGTTTATGAGATTATTTTGCACCGTTTTGAAGGCGATGAAGTGGAATTGGAAGTACATTGTTCTAAAGGGACTTATATCCGAACCATTGTTGATGATTTGGGTGAAATGCTTGGATGTGGTGCGCACGTGACGATGCTACGTCGTATCGGTGTGGCGAACTACCCTGCGCAGAGTATGGTGACACTAGAACAGCTTAGCCAACGGGTTGAACAAGCTCAGCATGAAGGCACGGATCCTTACTCATTGCTGGATGCACTTTTGTTACCTATGGATACCGCGGTACAAGACTTACCAGAAGTGAACTTGATCCCTGAATTGGTGGATATGGTGCAGCATGGTCAAGCTGTCCAAGTGTTTGGTGCTCCAAGCGAAGGAATGGTGCGAATGACGGGGGGAGATGAAAAACGTTTTCTCGGCGTTGCTCACATCGATGAGGATGGGAAAATCGCACCAAAACGTTTAGTGGTTTATCCTCAAAGCTGAAAATTACTAACCCAATATTTGCGCTTGTATGAATGGGTTTTATTCCCTATAATTCGCGCTTCTCGTGTCGGCTGAATCAGAGATTGGCTGACACAACGATTAACTTAACTCTTTAGGAGAGAATGATGTCTCTGAATGCAGAAACTAAAGCAGCAATCGTTGCTGAATATGCTCGTAGCGAAGGCGATACTGGTTCACCAGAAGTACAAGTAGCACTACAGACTGCTTCTATCAACCATTTACAAGATCACTTTAAAGAACACAAAGGCGATCACCATAGCCGTCGTGGTCTGCTACGCATGGTTTCAAGCCGTCGTAAACTTCTAGATTACCTAAAAGGTAAAGATCTAGGACGCTACCAAGACCTAATCAAACGTCTAGGCCTACGTCGCTAATCAGTGGCTGCATAGTACAGTTTGTTTAAAAAAGGGGCATTAGCCCCTTTTTTGTTATCTAAATTTGGCATATCCCCACGTAAGTAGTTTATACTACACGCCGTCCAACATTCAGTGTTGGCTTTGTTATCTCTCACTGCATTACAGTCACCCCAGTCGGCCAGCAGGTCGCGGCTATTAAAAAGTGATTTGGATTATAGAATCTCTTTTTACTAGTCGCGATTGGTAATGCTTTGAGTGTTGATTAATTTATCTAGGGTTCCCCCTAGAAAAGGAAAACTCAATGTTCGAAAAACCAGTAGTAAAAACCTTCCAATACGGAAATCATACCGTTACTTTAGAAACTGGCGTAATGGCACGTCAGGCCACCGCAGCGGTAATGGCAACCATGGACGACACCGCAGTATTTGTTTCTGTTGTCGGTAAAAAAGAAGCAGTACAAGGTCAAGACTTTTTCCCGCTAACTGTAAACTACCAAGAGCGGACTTACGCAGCAGGTAAAATTCCTGGTGGTTTCTTTAAACGTGAAGGTCGCCCTTCTGAAAGCGAAACCTTAATTGCTCGCTTGATTGACCGCCCAATTCGTCCGTTATTCCCAGATGCTTTCACGAATGAAGTTCAAGTGATTGCAACTGTAGTTTCTGTTAACCCGAATGTTCAGCCAGATATCATCACTATGATTGGTACTTCGGCAGCTTTGGCGATTTCTGGTATTCCATTTAATGGTCCTATCGGTTCTGCTCGTGTGGGTCATATCGATGGTCAATTGGTGTTAAACCCAAGTCCAAAAGAATTAGACAAATCTCGTCTTGATCTTGTTGTTGCTGGTACTGAAGGTGCGGTTCTGATGGTGGAATCAGAAGCGGATATTCTGACTGAAGAAGAAATGCTTGCGGCCGTTGTTTATGGTCATGATCAACAGCAAGTGGTCATCAAGGCGATTAATGAATTTGCTGCTGAAGTAGCAACGCCAGCTTGGGAATGGCAAGCTCCAGAAGAAAATACCGCACTGAAAGAGAAAATTGCGCTATTGGCTGAAGCTCGTTTTACCGAGGCTTACCAAATTACTGAAAAAATGGCGCGTTATGAGCAAGTGGGTCAGATCAAGTCTGATGTGATTGATGCGCTATTAGCAGAAGATGAGACGCTTGATGTTATGGACATCAAGAAGATGCTAAGTTCTCTTGAGAAAAAAGTGGTACGTGGCCGCATTATCGCTGGTGAAAAACGTATCGACGGTCGTGAGAAAGATATGATTCGTGCTCTGGATGTTCGTACGGGTGTTTTACCTCGTACCCACGGTAGCGCGCTCTTTACTCGTGGTGAAACACAGGCATTGGTTACTGCAACGCTAGGTACTCAGCGTGATGCTCAAATCATTGATGAACTCACCGGTGAGAAGAAAGATCACTTCTTATTGCATTATAACTTCCCTCCATACTGTGTTGGTGAAACTGGATTTGTTGGTTCTCCGAAGCGTCGTGAAATTGGCCATGGTCGTTTAGCGAAGCGTGGCATTGCGGCGGTAATGCCATCGGTTGATGAATTCCCATACACAGTGCGTGTTGTATCTGAAATTACAGAGTCAAACGGTTCTTCTTCTATGGCTTCGGTTTGTGGTTCTTCGCTTGCTCTGATGGATGCGGGTGTGCCAATTAAAGCCTCTGTTGCAGGTATTGCCATGGGCTTAGTGAAAGAAGAGCAAGACTTTGTCGTGCTTTCTGACATTCTTGGTGATGAAGATCATTTGGGCGATATGGACTTTAAAGTTGCAGGTACTTCTAATGGTGTGACTGCACTGCAAATGGATATCAAGATCGAAGGCATTACTAAAGAGATCATGCAAATTGCGCTTAACCAAGCGAAAGGTGCCCGTCTGCACATTCTTTCTGTAATGGATCAAGCCATTGCTGGTGCTCGTGACGATATCTCTGAATTTGCCCCTCGTATTCATACGATGAAGATCAGCGCTGAGAAGATCAAAGATGTGATCGGTAAAGGTGGTGCGGTTATTCGTATGCTGACCGAAGAAACAGGCACAACCATTGAAATCGAAGACGACGGCACAATTAAGATTGCAGCGACTGATGGCGATCAAGCGAAAGAAGCGATTCGTCGTATTGAACAGATCACCGCAGAAGTCGAAGTTGGGCGAATTTATACAGGTAAAGTTGCTCGTCTTGCTGATTTTGGTGCGTTCGTGACCGTGCTACCGGGTAAAGATGGTTTAGTCCATATTTCACAAATTGCTGATAAGCGTATCGAAAAAGTGTCTGATGTTCTTTCTGAAGGCCAAGAAGTTCAAGTGAAAGTATTGGAAATCGACCGTCAAGGTCGTGTTCGTCTGAGCATGAAAGAAGCGGTAGAGAAACCTGCGGAAGAAGTCACTCAACAAGAAAATGCTGCACCTGCTGCGGAATAATTGCTGAGAGATTATCACTAAGAACAGTTTTCGCTTTTTGGTGATAAAGCATGTTATAAAGGGAGCGTGATTCGCTCCCTTTTTAATTTACCATGCGAAACAACAGGAGTATGGATTTGTGAAATGGTTTCAAACCGCTCTCGTTAATATGACACTTTTGCTGCTTGCTGGATGTGTCTCTACGGGATCTCAACAGGCTCAGTGGGCTTATCCTCCTATGGCTATTCCACTACAGGCCAGTGTGCAGCAAGAAGTACAAATAGCTCGTTTAACTCAATTATTGCAACGTACAGATTTGAGTGATGATATTCGAGCAAAAATGTTTTTTGAGCGGGGAAATAGCTATGACAATGTGGGCTTACGTGATCTCGCTCGTTTGGATTTCACACAGTCACTGTCGCTCAATCCTGTTCAACCCGATATTTTTAATTTACTTGGGGTTTACTATACCGAAGCTGGGGAATTTGATGCCGCTTATGAGGCGTTTGACTCCACTTTAGAATTGGATCCAAGTAATGAATATGCCGTACGTAATCGAGCCATTGCGCTTTATTATGGGGAGCGTACCGAGCTGGCTTTTGATGAAATAACTCAACATTATCAACAAGATCCGTCTGACCCATTTCGAGCACTCTGGCTTTATATTATTCAAAGTGAACTCAACCCAGAGCAAGCAAGAGAAGCGTTAGCTTCACGTTACCAGCAACATGATGAACAGTGGGGTTGGGTGATGGTTGGGTTGATGTTGGATAACATCTCAGAAGAACAGCTGTTTAAGATTTTGCTCAATAATACCCGAGATAATACAGCATTGGCTCAACAGTTAACGGAAACCTATTTTTATCTAGGTAAGCGTTACCAATTGCAGGGCAATTATGCTCATGCCATCTCTCTTTACAAACTGGCGCTCTCTTTTAATGTCTATGAATATGTCGAGCATCGCTACTCTTTCCTTGAGCTAGGACGTATTTATCACAATTTACGTGAAGCCCAATTGGCAAAAGCACAAAATAAAGCCTCATAATGATTTGGGCAGCATCACATCCTATTCATGATGCTGCCTTTATTCTTTTAACCATTGACTAAGGTTAACCCAGCCATGTGGTGCCAGTAACCGTTACATTGATGGCTGGCGAGCGGTTGGGGGTGTTTACCTTGCTCATTGGCTTTGAAACGCTGAAGGTGGTCAAAGGTTTCTATACCCAGAGGGCTTAGGCGCACGACATCCACGAATCCTTCCATGCTGGGTAAATCATTGACTAAGTTATAACAGTAGCCTGACTGGGTTTGAATACCATTCAAATTGAAGACTTCTTGTCCTTCTTGGCTTTGTATTTGGATTCCCGTGGGATAGCGAACACAGCAGGTTTCACATTCATCTTTTGCTCGGTTTTCAGCGCGGGCCGTAAAGCAGCGAGCGGAATAAGCCAGAGGCAAATAGCCGTGAGCAAATACTTCGGTCTCAAATTTATCTTTAATGTTTAAGGTTTCACACTGTTTTAGTACATTGATGAGCCATTGACGTGAAAGCTCAACGGGCATGCACCAACGAATCATCCCTTGTTTGAGAAAAAGTTTCAGGGTTTGCGCATTGTAGCAATTGATGGCTGGGCCGACGACAAAAGGGACGTTTTGTTCATGAGCCATTTGAATGGCAGACACATCGTTCGCTTCCAATGTAAATTCACCATTATCAATGTACTTTTTCATTACATTGATTTCACTCGGCGCTTCAAGTAATGCCATGGTTGACAGGACAACTTCCTTGCCTTGGGCGGTGAGCTGTTTTGCTAAATCAAACCAATCTGCGGCTTTGAGCTCTCGACGTTTAGAGCAGACCGTTTCTCCTAAGTAAATGATATCGGCTGAGCTTTCACAAGCTTGCTGATAAAACTGTTCTACCTCGTTTTTGGGCCAAAAGTACAGTAGAGGGCCTAATGCGTATTTCATGGTTTTCTCCCTGTTCATTATTGCCACTTACGATGATAAGCGCCAAGGGTCGTTTGGGTACCTTCTGATACATTAGCGAGGCTGGCATCCCAAGCTGGTTTTACTTGATACTGTTCTGGATTGGCAAGGTAGTGATCGATAGTTGCTCGCCATGTTCGCGTGACTTGTTCTACATAGGCGGGGCTGCGTTGGCGTCCTTCTATTTTCACCGATGCAACATTGGCGGCAAACAATTCAGGCAACATCGACAACGTATTTAAGCTAGTGGGTTCTTCCAGAGCATGATAGCGTTTTTGCTCTCCTTCAAGCTCTGAAATAAAGCGCCCTTTGCATAGGGTGGGGTAGCCTGCGTTTTCCCCACAAGCATAGCGGTCAATCAATACGTCATTCAGGCGAGACTCCAGCCCTAGCTCTGTTTCTTGCCAGCGTACATATTTAGCTGGAGAGCAAGCTCCGACTGTATTGGGGGATTCTCCTGTCATATAGGAAGAAAGATAGCAACGACCTTCCGACATAATACATAAACTGCCGAAAGCAAAGACTTCTAATTCAACGCCTGATGAAATATTGCGAGACAGTTGTTTGACTTGGTGGATGGAAAGAACTCGGGGTAAAACGATACGCTTGACGTTAAAATTTTTTTGATAAAATTCAATGGCTTTAACATTGGTGGCTGAAGCTTGTACTGAAAGGTGCAATTCAAGTTCTGGGTAGTGCTCTGCTGCATAATCCAGAATGGCAATATCGGCAATAATGAGAGCATCTACCCCCAGAGCTGCCGCCTGATCCACCGCTTGGGTCCAACGTTGGAAGCCATCAGGGTGAGCAAATGTATTTAATGCAATATGCAGTTTTTTATCTCGATCGTGTACATAGTCGATCGCTTTTTCTAGTTTTTTACCCGTAAAGTTTAAGCCGGCAAAGTGACGGGCATTGGTATCGTCTTTAAAACCGATATAAACCGCATCTGCGCCACAATCAATGGCGGTTTTCAGGGCAGGCAAATTACCTGCGGGACAGAGTAGTTCCATTGCTCATTACTGTTTTTAAAGGAAAAGTTTCTATATTTTAGAAACAGCGAGATCTAATCTCCTTGATATAAGGCAGGTTTCATTCATTCAATGCGTATTTACCTATAAAGGCTTATTGCGATAAGCCCCACACGGTACGCTGGCTGATAGCGGTTATTCGATATTGATGGGGGCGCGTCGATGTTGAGCGAATAATTCTTCGACTTCATACTTAGGTTTGGGGCGATAAAAATGAAAACCTTGAATGGTATGACAGTGAAGATGAGAGAGTAGTGTTGCTTGTTCCTGCGTTTCTACCCCTTCGGCCACAACACTGAGATTGAGGGCTTTTCCTAATTTAATGATGCTTTCAATGACCGTCACTTGTTTAGGAAGGGTATCTATGTCGGCAATAAATGTCCGATCTATCTTTAATTCATCAATGGGAAAACGGGCTAAATAGGCCAGTGATGAATAGCCAGTACCAAAATCATCAATAGACAGCGAAAACCCTAATTTCTTGATAGCATTTAACATTTGAAGAGTATGTGCACTGTCACTCATCACCGCACTTTCGGTAAGTTCAAAGGTAATACAGCTAGGGTCAACGCCAGTTTGCTGAAGTAATTTCTCAAGATGATGGATTAAGTGCGCATTACCAAACTGTTCCGGAGAAATATTAATAGCTACTTTACCGGGTAAAATATTTTGCTGCTGCCAGCGTTTGACAGTAACAAAAACCTCTCGTATGACAACTCGTCCTAGATGTTCAATTAATCCCGCTTTTTCAGCTACAGGAATAAATGCGCCGGGGCTGATGTAACCTTCAATGGGGTGCTTCCAACGAACTAGGGCTTCAGCGCCATTGATACTGAAATCACGCGCATTGACTTTGGGTTGATACCAAACCTCTAGGCCATTTTGTTGCAGGGCTTTTTGTAGTTCAATTTCTAGCCATAAACGCATTCGCGCTTCTTTATTCATCTGGTTATTAAAGGTTATCCAGCGGTTTCGGCCTCGCTCTTTGGCTTCATACATGGCGGTATCGGCATTTTGTAGTAATACCCTTGCGTTATTACCATCTCCTGGAAATTGAACACAACCGATAGAACATGCCAGACGTTTGCTAAAATGGTGCAGGTCGAAAGGTTGATTAATAAGAGTGATGATGCGATCGGCTAACCTTTCTCCGACTTTTTCGTGTTCTGGCTCTGGAATGATGAGTCCAAACTCATCGCCACCTAAATGGCCTAATACGGCTTGAGGCGGGAGTAGGCGTTTCAGGCGACTTGAGACTTCTTTAATCACCTTATCTCCAATGTGGTGCCCTAATGAGTCATTGATATTTTTAAAGTTATCAATATCTAGATAAAGCATGACCAATGGAATTTGGTTATCAATAAAATGGTCGAGACGTTTGGTGAATCCTAAGCGGTTATTAACGCCAGTCAACGGGTCAACATGAGTATTTTGTTGAGGGGAAACTAAGGGATGGGCGGTTTGCTCAGCATCTTGAATGACAACAAGGTATGCCGGTTGGCGAAATAAGGTTGTTTGAGTCGCTCGGAGTTGTATTCGCCGTTCACCCCCGCAACGTGGTCCAGTTAAACAAAAGAACGGCTCGTGGATGAGCTTATCCATTATTGAAGAATCAAAGGGTTGCTGAGTTAATTCATCGATAAAGAGTTGAGAAAGCGATTCACCGAGTAAGCTTTGGCTTTCGTTATACCCTAGTAGCTGTATGGCTGATGAGTTTGCTGACAATATGTAATCTTCTTCCACTAGTAGAACGCCAAGTGGGAGTAGCTGGCTTAAGGCAAGAAACCGGTGTTCTGTTTCTTTTAAAGAGTGCTGCAATGTGTGCTTTTCTGACTCATCTGTCGCTTGAAAAAGAATATAATCGGGATGTTCTTCATGAAAAATGGGTGAGAGCGAAATATGGAGGTGGGTTGCGAATCCGAGCCAGTCAATCTCAATCTCAGTGTTGATCGTTTCACCATGGAAAGCTCGGTCATAATAGGGTTTTAGTTGCTGATACACTTCTTCGTTAAAAATGTGTTTGTCATCCATGCCTACCATTTCAAAGGTCGTAAAACCACTGAGTTCCGCATAGCGTTCATTCACGAGCACATATTGATGTTGGCGATCAAAGATAGCGATCCAAATAGCGCTATGTTCGGTTATTTTATTAAACCAATAGGGTAAATATTGAGTGGGCATTAAGAGGTGACCAAACCTAGAAAAACTGTACTATTCACAAGTGATTAACTCGTCTAAATTTCATCAACTATAACGTTGATTCACAAGGTTGGAAAGCGACATAAAAACCTTTGATTAATAATTGTTTGCCAAGCTCAACAGCGAGAGGCGTTATGGTAGAAATGGAGAAAATTCCTTTTCTTTGATGCATAACAGGTACGAGACTCGGCTGAACCATTATGATTGCTCATTATGATTCTAAGGTAACGGATAACACGCGTGATAAACAAGATTCGAACTCAACTCGTTCAAAATGCAGCATCAATTTTGCGATCTCCAATCCATTTATTGCCTAAGTTTGTACAAAAAAAAGTCTTACTTGATGGGCTAAAAATGGTGTTTCATGAAGCTCTGGAAGAGGGAGACTTTGAATTTTTGAACGATAAATGGCTGAAAGTAGAAATCCGTGATCTCGACTTACGTTGGTACATCAGTTATCAGCAAGATCGTCTGTTGGTGGCCGATGCACCACAACAAGAAGATGTCAGCTTCAGTGGTAACCTGAATGATTTAGTTTTAATTGCAGGACGTAAAGAAGATCCCGATACGCTATTTTTCCAACGTCGTTTATCGATTGAAGGGGATACCGAACTGGGGTTGGAAGTCAAAAATTTGATGGATAGTGTGGATTTACAACAATTACCTCAAGCTTTACAAATTTTGCTTCACCAATTGGCTGATTTTGTGCATAAAGGCATGCAAATGCCGAACACACATAATGAGGTCGAAAATGCTTATTCGAACTGAGGCTCCTGCGGACATTTTGGCCGTTGATCGTTTACTCAAGTCGGTGTTTGATACCGAACAAGAAGCGAATTTAGTTATGGCGTTGCGAGAAAATGGGCACCGAACGTTATCACTGGTTGCTTGTGATGATGATGGGGAAGTGGTCGGTTACGCTTTATTTAGCCCAGTCACGTTAGATGGAGAAGATCTCAATTGGCAAGGGTTAGCCCCTTTAGCGGTTGAAGCGACATATCGTTGTCAAGGTATTGGTGCACAGTTAGTGAATGAGGGATTAAGTTCTCTGGGTGAATTAGGGTATCCTGCTTGCGTGGTTTTAGGCGAGCCTAACTACTATCAACGCTTTGGGTTTAGTGTGGCGAAACAACAGGGATTTCACTGCCCATGGCCTGAGGCGGAATCCGCATTTCAGGTCGTCGCACTATGGGAAGATGCGTTGACCGATCGTCAAGGGCTTATTGAATATTGCGATGAGTTTTCTCAACTCTTGTAAGCACAAGTTGCTTGAGCTGACTTGATGATATTTGTTAGCATGCGCCACACGTTGAGTGAAGTAGAACATCATGATTGATCAGCAGCAGTATTTACAAGCAATGGGTATCCAGAATTGGGAATTGATTCATCCGCAGCGATTAGCGGGTTATCAACCTCAATTTATATCGCTTGATCCACAATGCCGTCTATTGCTGGTCACGCCCGTTTTTCCTTCACCACAAGACATTCACTGGTTAGAGAAAGTGCTAAAGTCCTTTGATGTGACTTTAGCTCAAGCTAACCACGTTGCGCCTGAACACCTCGCGCAGTTGGATCTCTCTACTTTGGCGTGGATCTGGTATGCAGGGTGTGAGGTGTCTATCCGTGCTCAAGCGAACTTACTTCAGACTCCGTTATTAAGCGCGATCAAAAACGATACACACTATCGTCGAGATCTCTGGCAGCAAATTTGCTCTTACGGTTCACAATAATCCTATGACTATCCAGTTTTTACCTCTTTCTTCTGCCCATTTGCCTGAGATTTGGCAGATTGAACAACATGCGCATTCACATCCTTGGTCGAAAAATATGATTGATGATGTCACCAGCCGTGGCGCTTGCCATCAGGTGATGATGGTCAATGGACGGTTAGTGGGCTATTACTATGCGCAACATATTGTTGGAGAAGTGACCCTGCTTAATATTGCGATTTCGCCGAATGAACAAGGGAAAGGGTACGGGAAACAGCTAGCTCAACACTTTTTGGCGCAATGCGAGCAAGGGAAAGCTGAAAGTGCTTGGCTAGAAGTGAGAGAAAGTAATCAGCGAGCCTTTCATCTGTATCAGCAATTGGGTTTTAATGAAATTGATCGGCGGTTCAATTATTACCCGACGGCACAAGGAAAAGAAGATGCCATTATCATGAGTTACTTTTTCTTTGCTTAATGGATTCCTCCCATTCATTTCTCTATTGGATAATCAACCGTTAAAACTCGATGCGTTTAGTTGCTCCCATCGTGAAGATCAGCGAGAATATCCGGTAATTTGAACCAAAAGACTAGTATCGGCAACCCGATGCTAGCTACCCCAAAAAAGAAGATTTCTTGCATGTCTAATACTCCTTTTATTGGCGAAGTGTCTAAGCGTCGAACTTTTGCCATTATCTCGCACCCTGATGCGGGTAAAACCACCATTACCGAAAAAGTGTTGTTGTTTGGAAATGCGATTCAAAAAGCCGGAACGGTGAAAGGTCGTGGCTCTGCTCAACATGCCAAATCAGACTGGATGGAAATGGAAAAAGAGCGGGGAATCTCAGTGACCACCTCGGTAATGCAGTTTCCTTACCGTGATGCTCTGGTGAACTTACTCGATACCCCAGGGCACGAAGATTTCTCGGAAGATACTTATCGTACTTTGACGGCGGTTGACTCATGTTTGATGGTCATTGATGCGGCAAAAGGGGTTGAGGATCGAACACGAAAACTCATGGAAGTGACTCGCTTGCGTGATACGCCGATCATTACCTTTATGAACAAGCTTGACCGCGATATTCGTGATCCAATGGAACTGTTGGATGAGGTTGAGAATGAGCTAAATATCGCCTGTGCACCAGTGACTTGGCCGATTGGCTGTGGTAAAGAGTTTAAAGGTGTGTATCACATTCACCGAGATGAAACGATCCTCTATAGCACTGGTCAAGGTCATACTATTCAAGAAGTACGTATTATTGCTGGGCTTAATAACCCAGAGCTAGATAGCCAAGTGGGTAAAGAATTAGCTCAACAATTGCGTGATGAATTGGAATTGGTCGTTGGTGCATCGAATGAGTTTGACCACGAGCTCTTTTTAAGTGGTGACTTAACACCGGTTTTCTTTGGTACGGCATTGGGGAACTTTGGTGTGGATCATATGCTCGATGGTTTAACCGAGTGGGCGCCTTCTCCTCTACCTCGCCAAGCCAATGAGCGTGTTGTGGAAGCGACAGAAGATAAATTCTCAGGCTTTGTGTTTAAAATTCAGGCCAATATGGATCCGAAACACCGTGACCGTATTGCCTTTATGCGAGTGGTATCAGGTACCTATAAGCAAGGCATGAAGATGAATCACGTTCGCTTAGGCAAACAAGTCAGTATTTCTGATGCGGTCACCTTTATGGCGGGGGACCGTTCACGTGCAGAAGAAGCTTATGCTGGAGATATTATTGGGTTACATAACCACGGAACCATTCAAATTGGTGACACCTTTACTCAAGGTGAGGCTTTGAAGTTTTCGGGAATCCCTAATTTCGCCCCTGAGTTGTTCCGCCGTATTCGTTTAAAAGATCCACTCAAGCAGAAACAACTGCTCAAAGGCTTGGTACAACTTTCTGAAGAAGGTGCGGTACAGGTTTTCCGTCCGCTGCAAAATAATGATTTGATTGTAGGCGCGGTTGGTGTGTTGCAGTTTGATGTTGTAGTGGCTCGTTTGAAATCGGAATATAACGTTGAAGCGATTTATGAAGGGGTGAATGTTGCAACTGCTCGTTGGGTTGAGTGTGACGATGCGAAGAAGCTGGAAGAGTTTAAACGCAAGAACCAAAGCAACTTAGCTTTAGATGGGGGGGATAACCTCGCGTATATTGCACCAACAATGGTTAACTTGAATCTAGCGCAAGAACGTGCACCGGAGATCGTTTTCCGAGCGACTCGAGAACATTAATCTTTGCTTTCCAGCATGACACTAGAATATCGATACTCAGCAATACCTCTTTAGGAAAACGTATTGCAAGCAATAAAAAGCCGATGAATGTCTCATCGGCTTTTTGCTATCGACGGTGTAGGCTCACTTCTTCTTTTTCGCTTTCTTCTTCACGACGACTTTCTTTTTCTCATCTTTTTTCTTTTTCTTGAAGGTTGGTTTTTTGTGTTTAGGACGTAACCCTTCAATAAAGCGTTCTTTGATCTCTTCTTTGACGTAACGAGCGACGCGATCCATCATGGGTTGATCGTGTGCTTCGACCAAAGA
This sequence comes from Vibrio cincinnatiensis DSM 19608, assembly GCF_900167345.1. Lineage (GTDB taxonomy): Bacteria > Pseudomonadota > Gammaproteobacteria > Enterobacterales > Vibrionaceae > Vibrio > Vibrio cincinnatiensis. The sequence goes on from NZ_FUXB01000007.1 coordinate 172,221, forward strand.
GATGGCATTGCCTTTTTTACCCGCTCGAGCCGTTCTGCCAATGCGGTGTAAATAGACATCAGCACTGCGTGGCAGGTCAAAGTTAATCACATGGCTAATATCAGGAACATCAATACCCCGTGCTGCTACATCGGTGGCTAGCAGTACATTGACATCGCCTTCACGAAAACGAGTAATCGCATTATTACGGCGATCTTGTGGCATTTCACCTTGAATCCAAGCACAAGCAATTTGTGCTCGCTCTAGTTCAGTACGCAGCTCCGCTAAACGTTCACGAGTTTTTAAGAAAACGATAGCACGTTCAGATTGCTGAGTGAGGATCACTTTAAGCAGTTCAAGCTTATGCGCCATATCATCGGCACGGTGATACCACTGAGCGATTTTTTTCCGTTCACGGCGAGGGGGGGCTGCATTCACTTCTGCTGGGTTCGTTAGGAGATCGGCCGTAAATCCTTCCACGCCACGACCTTCTAATGTGGCCGAGAAAAGTAAGGTCTGTTTGCGCCAGCGACACTCTGAGGCAAGGCGATCAACCACTGGGCCAAAACCCATATCTAACATACGATCCGCTTCATCGAGTACCAACCATTCTATCGCTCGGCAATCGAACCGTTCCGCTTCTATGTATTCCAACAAACGGCCAGGGGTCGCTACCACGATATCTTGAGTGGTCGCAAGGATCTCAGCATGCTCTTGGTATTGCACACCACCGGTAATGGTAAAAATATTCAGATGAGTATGCTTGGCCAGTTCACGTGCTTGTTCGGTGATCTGCATGGCTAACTCACGAGTCGGGGTGAGAATTAAGACTCGTGCTGGCCCCCCTTTTTTACGAGGAAAATCTTGTAAATATTGTAGAGCAGGAATGACAAAGGCTGCGGTTTTGCCTGTACCTGTTGGTGCAGAGGCAAGAATATCTCTACCGTCCAGTGCATGGGGAATCGCTTCCTCTTGAACTTGAGTCGGGCGTTGAAAGCCCATTTCTTCAATGGCTTCAAGAAGATTGTCATCCAGTTCTAAGTCAGCAAAGGTTTTAGTCACAGTGAGGTTACTCCGCAAGGCTGGGGGCTGAATAGTCTAAAATAAAGGGCGCACATTATAGTTGGATCCTTACTCAGATCACATCTTTAATTACTTCATCTTAAGATAAAAATCCCGAGTAAGGGCAATAAAGTCTTCACTATACCCATTTTGAGCATGAATAGTCAGCTGACTCTGTTCAACTTCGTTCATTTCTTTGCCCAGTTCAAACAGTAACCGATGGGCTGGCTTTGAAGGGGAAGGGCAGACTTTACATAATCGTTGTAGATGCCAACCGTGTTGTTGGGCTAACTGAATGAATACCTCTCCTTCTTGGATGGGCAAAATAAAGCAAGCTCGCCCATTATGGGTTAAGAGATCGTCTAAGCGTTGAATTAAGTTCGAGTGCGTTAATGTCTGAGTATGCCTAGCGAGTGCACGTTGATAAGACTGAGCCATCTCTCCACTGGTGAAGTAAGGCGGGTTACAGATGATAGCGTCAAAACGGGAAGGATATGAATGGGTAAGAATATCTTGTTGCTGAACCTCAATGCGTTCCTGCCAAGGTGAATGTGCCACATTGTAAGTGGTCGCGCTAAAAGCCTGTGGTTCAACATCGATGGCGAAAATGTGTGCTTGAGCAAAGCGTTGTGCACACATAAGAGAAAGTAATCCTGTGCCACTGCCAATATCTAGGATTCGTTTTGGCAGATGGGTAAATGCCCAAGCCCCCAGTAGTACGCCATCAGTACTGACTGGCATTCCACACGCTTTGCTATCAATCGAAAATTGTTTAAATTTGAATTGCTTATTTTTCATTCATTTGCTTTTTTATGAAAATGTCGTCATATGTTAGTTGCTGGGTGATTTTGTCTATTGTTGCGATCTTGTTTGGTGTTTTGTTCTGACTGTTACTGAGTTGTAATGGTTTTTTGTTGAAATATGATTCTGTATTATTTTTAACAAATAGTGTAATCAACTGCTTTTTAACATTAATGATAAATTAATGTAGTGTTTTTTGCTTGGCTATTGCGAAAAGATAATAGGTTCGTCATTATTCGACCCCGAATAGTTAGAGGAAGCCTGACTTCCCTCTCGATGCATACACAACATTCATTACATTAATAATTTAAGGGTTATCTGTGAAACAGACGTTAAAATTAACAGATATTGCCGCGTTAGGCTTTATGCTTTTTGCGTTCTTTCTGGGCGCTGGAAATATTATCTTTCCACCATTGGCGGGTCAATTAGCGGGTGAGAACCTGCTTTCTGCGATGAGTGGTTTTCTCTTAACCGCGGTGGGTTTACCTTTGGTTGCTATTATTGCCGTGGCGATTGCCGGAGGCAGTTGGAATCATCTAACGAAAGACTTGCCAGCGAAAATAGCCACGCTCATGGCGGTGCTGATCTTTATCATTATTGGTCCTGCTTTTGCTGCACCGAGAACAGGGCTAGTGGCTTATGAAATGGCAGTCAGCCCACTATTTGCTGAGACATCACAACTTCATTTAACGATTTTCTCTATCCTTTTCTTTGTGGTAGCGATGTTTTTCTCTTGGTCACAAGGCCGTTTGATCGATCTGATTGGTAAAATGCTAACACCAGCGCTCTTTGTGGGATTGATTATCTTAGCCATTGGCGTTTTTCTTGATCCCCAAGGGGAGTGGATGGCGGCAACAGGGCCTTATGCGAAACAGCCATTTACCAAAGGTTTTCTGGAAGGATATAACACCATGGACACCTTGGCGGCACTGATGTTTGGCATGTTAATCGTGGATGCCTTACGCGCTAAAGGGATCACCGACCAGCGGGCCACGACCAAATACCTGATAAGTTCTGCTTTTATCGCCGCTTTTGGCTTGGCTTCTGTCTATATCTCTTTGTTCTATCTTGGTGCGACCAGTTCAGCGATTGCTGGAGGAGCGGATAATGGCGGATTTATTTTAAGCCAGTACGTTCAAGCGCTCTTTGGCCCTTATGGGCAAATGGTTTTGTCGACGATTGTCTTGTTGGCTTGTTTAACCACGGCGATTGGCTTGATTTCTGCGTGTTCTGATTATTTCAGCTCTTTAACCCCGATCCCATATCGTGTTTGGGTGATCATCAATGGGGTGGCTTGTGCTACGGTTGCGAATATTGGTTTAACTCAATTAATTGCGCTTTCTATTCCTGTTTTAGTTGCCTTGTATCCAGTGGCTATTGCATTGGTGGTACTGGCTTTTGTTCGCCATAAAATGCCGAATCCTCAAGCGGCTTTTCGTGTGGTAACGCTGGTGGCTTTCTTATTTGCCTTGATTGATGCCGCAAAGGTACTCGGTTTTGATATGTCTATGTTTGATATGTTGCCTTTATTTGAGGTTGGCATGGGCTGGGTTTTACCTTCATTGGCCGCCTTAATCTGCATGTTTTTTGTGGCAGGCAGAGTGCGTAGTGAAGCGCCTCATGAAAGAACGGCATAATAAACATTGAATTGGTTATCGGCGGATGATGAACTTCATCCGCCTTTTTTATCGGGTAAAGGATAGGAATGATGAACTGTGAGGTTCGATAAGGCGACAAGTTCCCCATTTTTCCCTGTATCTTCGTCACATTTTTCAGTAGAATTCTTCGGTTAAATTCTATTCATAAAGCCAAAAATCAACATGTTTGAAATCAATCCTATAAAAAACCGTATTCAGGATGTGTTACAACGCACAACAATCCTGAGGGGGTATCTTTGACTATGAGTCGAAGAAAGAGCGTCTAGAAGAAGTCAATGCTGAATTAGAACAACCGGATGTCTGGAGCGAACCAGAGCGAGCACAAGCTTTGGGGAAAGAGCGTTCATCGCTACAAGCGGTGGTTGAAACCATCGATCAACTAGAACACGGTGTCGATGATGTTGAAGGTTTGCTTGAATTAGCCATTGAGGCTGAAGATCAAGAAACGTTTGATGAAATTGAGCCTGAACTGAGCGATCTTGAAAGTAAACTTGAGCAATTAGAATTCCGCCGTATGTTTGCTGGTGATCATGATTCCTCTGATTGTTATATCGACTTACAAGCGGGGTCTGGTGGCACTGAAGCACAAGACTGGACATCGATGTTGCTGCGCATGTATTTGCGCTGGGCGGATGATAAAGGCTTTAAAACTGAGGTGATCGAGGTTTCGGAAGGCGATGTCGCTGGACTTAAATCGGCGACTGTGCGTATTATCGGAGACTATGCGTATGGTTGGCTACGTACAGAAACCGGTGTTCACCGCTTAGTACGTAAATCTCCTTTCGATTCAGGTGGTCGTCGCCATACTTCATTTGCTTCTGCGTTTGTTTATCCAGAAATTGATGAGAACATTGCGGTTGATATTAATCCTGCCGATCTTCGTATTGATGTCTATCGTGCGTCAGGTGCGGGTGGTCAGCACGTTAACACCACGGAATCTGCGGTTCGTATTACCCATATTCCAACCAATACAGTGGTGCAGTGTCAAAATGACCGTTCTCAACACAAAAACAAAGATCAGGCAATGAAACAGCTGCGCGCTAAGTTATTCGAACTTGAGCTGCAAAAGCAGAATGCCGAAAAGCAAGCCAATGAAGATGCCAAATCGGATATCGGCTGGGGAAGCCAAATTCGCTCTTATGTATTAGATGATTCTCGAATCAAAGATTTACGTACTGGCGTTGAAAATCGCAATACGCAAGCGGTTCTAGATGGTGATCTAGATAAATTTATTGAAGCTAGCCTGAAATCAGGCCTATAAGCTTTTTACCGACAAAAACAGGGTACATGCAAAATGACTGATGCTGTTCAAAACGAAGCGAATCAACAACAAATCGCGCAAGAAGAAAATAAACTGATTGCAGAGCGTCGTAGTAAGTTAGAGCACATCCGTAAGGGCTGTAAGGCGAATGGTCACCCCAATGACTTCCGTCGTGACAGCTTGGCGGGTGATCTGCAAGAGAAGTTCGGTGAAAAGAGCAAAGAAGAGTTAGAAACCCTGAACCATGTGGTAGCGATTGCGGGACGTGTTATGGCTAAACGTGGTCCATTCTTGGTGATTCAAGAAACGTCTGGCCGTATTCAAGCTTATGCCTCAAAAGAGGTGCAACAGGTTCTCAAAGAAAAATACCAAGGATTAGATATCGGTGACATCATCGGTGTCAAAGGTGCATTGCATAAATCAGGTAAAGGCGATCTTTACGTGAATATGGAAGAGTTCGAACTTCTGACGAAAGCGCTGCGTCCATTACCTGAAAAATTCCATGGTTTGACTGACCAAGAGATGCGTTACCGTCAGCGTTATGTGGATTTGATCGTCAACGAAGAGTCACGTAATGCGTTTGTGATCCGTTCGAAAGTCATGTCTGCCATTCGTAACTTCATGATCTCTAAACAGTTCATGGAAGTTGAAACCCCTATGATGCATGTGATTCCGGGGGGGGCAAGTGCACGTCCATTCATCACTCATCACAATGCGCTCGATATGCCCATGTACTTGCGTATCGCGCCTGAGCTTTACCTCAAACGTCTTGTGGTGGGTGGGTTTGATCGCGTGTTTGAAATCAACCGTAATTTCCGTAACGAAGGTTTGTCGCCTCGCCATAACCCAGAATTCACCATGATGGAATTCTATATGGCGTATGCAGATTACAAAGACTTAATGGATTTTACCGAAGAACTCCTAAGCACTATCGCACTGGAAGTCTTGGGCTCAACGTCCATGCCTTATGGCGATGAAACGGTAGAATTTGGCGGTAAATATGCGCGCATGAGCATGTTTGAAGCGATCAAACACTACAACCCCGATCACGCACAAATCCAAGCGCTCACAGAAGATGATATACAAAATCGTGATCTCATGGTGTCCATTGCCAAATCGGTTCACGTTGAAGTGGAAGAGTTCTGGACTTGTGGCCAGCTTCTTGAAGAGATCTTTGGTGAAACCGCTGAACCTAAGTTGATGCAACCGACGTTCATTACTGGTTACCCAGCGGATATTTCACCACTCGCCCGTCGTAGTGATGATAACCCATTCTTTACTGATCGCTTTGAGTTCTTTATTGGCGGCCGTGAAGTGGCGAATGGCTTCTCTGAGCTCAATGATGCGGAAGACCAAGATGCCCGTTTTAAAGCACAAGTTGAAGCGAAAGAGTCGGGAGATGATGAAGCGATGTTCTATGATGCAGACTATATCACTGCGCTAGAGCACGGCTTACCGCCAACCGCTGGTCAAGGTATCGGGATCGACCGTTTAGTGATGCTATTAACCAACACACATACAATACGAGATGTGATCTTATTCCCAGCGATGAGACCTCAGCAGTAATTGTTCTTAGTGTAAGAAAAGCCGCCTTTGGGCGGTTTTTTGTTTCTTGTTCCTATGCTTTTCATCTTAATAAAGAATGATGTTCTTTGAATTTGGGTTTTCAAGGGAAGTGATCCCGTTAAGATCAAAATTCTGTCATTTACTGGTCCAATTAATAGGGATTTATCGTGTAGTCTTATAAGTGAGGCAGATTCTATCTTAGAGTATCGCTAAGGTAGCGACGATAAATTTTGCGCCAATGTAGCGCATAATAAAAAATAAAAAACTAATAAGGAAACCAGTTAATGGGTACTCAATTTCGCATGGGTTGTGTTCCCGGTTCGCTAATTGTCGTTGGAGGCACCTACGAGCCGTGGCTATCTGTTTTAGAGCAAGCTGGATGGAAATGTACACAGTGTGCTGATTTGCGCAAAGCAGATCAAATGTTTTCTGAGGTAGGACCCTGTATTGGTATTGTTGATCTTAGCCATGATGAATTTAGCTTAAATGGCGTAGCTAATTTAGTGAGTAGTCATAAGCAGGTTCGCTGGTTGGCTTTTATTCGAGAACCACAGCTTCGTTCAGATACCATTTGCCAGTTTATTGTGAATTTCTGTATCGACTTTTTTACCGCCCCCATTCCAGATACTCAGCTACTCAGTACGATTGGTCATCAACTCGGGATGCTTCAGTTAGAGAAAAAGGTTTGGCCTGATTACGGAAATCACACCGACATGGGGTTATTGGGCGAATCGATGGCGATGAAGCGGCTGCGTGATCAAATTAAGCGTATTGCTCCTACTGATGTGAGTATTTTGATTTCAGGGGAAAGCGGCGCAGGAAAAGAGACGGTAGCGAAAGCCATTCATAAAACCTCTTCTCGTTCACAAAATCCTTTCATTACCATCAATTGCCGAGCGATGGCGGAAAAAAGATTGGAGCAGGAGCTATTTGGAATCGATAGTTCAGGTTCAACGCCTTCCCTACTTCAGCAAGCTCATGGTGGTACATTATTGCTTAATGACATTTTGGCTTTACCTAAGAGCCAGCAATGGAATTTGCTGCGTTTTTTACAAGAAGGAAAAATAAATACCCCGCAAGGTTCTCAGCCGATTGATGTGCGAATATTGGCTGCACATTCAATGGATATTGAAAAAGCATTGATTGATGGTGACTTTAATGAAGAGCTTTACCACTATATTAATGTGTTGAGAATTCAGGTACCTAGTTTGAAAGATAGAGGCGGGGATATTGCTTTATTAGCGAACCATTTTTTAAAGGAGTACGCGAAAGAGTACAATGCTCAAGCCCGTAGCTTCTCTGAAGAGGCTTTACTCTTGTTGGCCCGTTATCATTGGCCTGGAAATGTCCGAGAACTGATGAACCAAATTAAGCGGGTTGTGCTCATGTCTGACACGGTCATGTTAGATGAATGCCATCTAGACTTACCTAAACGTATTGAAAATAAGCGTACGTTGAAAAGTATTCGGGAGCGTTCAGAACGAGAGGCTCTCGTACAAGTATTAGAGTCACATGATGGGCAAGTCTCTAATGCAGCCAAAGAGCTGGGGATTTCACGGGCCACCATTTACCGCTTGTTGAATAAGCATAATTTAATGACAGATTTTATTTTCTAACGAAAAAAGAGAACAGAGCGAATCATGGGCGGTTCGCTCTGCTTTGAAGGGTTATGGACAAGGGTTTGAGTATTGTGTTGCTATCTTGTCTATCTCTTTGAGCAGTTCTTCTGTCAATGTTATCTCTAAACTATCAATATTATTTTTTAGTTGAGACAACTGGGTCGCGCCAATAATGTTGCTGCCAACAAACGGTTTTTGGTTAACAAAAGCTAAAGCCATTTGCGCGGGATCTAAACCAAACTCTTGAGCGAGATTGACATAAGCTTGAGTCGCTTTAATGCCTTGCTCAGTAAAGTAGCGTTGAAAGCGTTCAAATAATGAGCAGCGTGCTCCTTGTGGCCGAGCGCCATTGAGATATTTTCCGCTTAATACTCCAAACGCCATGGGGGAGTAAGCGAGTAATTTAACGCCTTCAAAATGACTGATTTCAGAAAGGCCGACTTCAAAGCTACGGTTAAGTAAGTTATAAGGGTTTTGAATGGAAACCATTCGAGGCAGTTCATGTTTTTCAGCTAAACGTAGGTAGGTCATTAGCCCCCAAGGGGTTTCATTTGAAACACCAATGTAGCGAACTTTCCCCATGCGAACGAGATCATTCAGAGCCTCTAACGTTTCAAGTAGCGTCACTTCTTCTTGCGTTTCTGGGTTGGGGTAGTTCAATTGGCCAAAGGTATTGGTTTTGCGTTGTGGCCAATGCAATTGGTATAGATCGACATAATCGGTTTTTAAACGGCGTAAACTATCATCGATCGCTTGATGAATGTTTCGATGATCCAGTGCCATTTTTCCGCGAATATAATCCACATTACGAGGGCCAGCTACTTTAGTGGCTAACACTATTTTTTCTCGTTTCCCTGATTTTTCTATCCAGTTACCAATATATTCTTCGGTTTTTCCTTGCGTTTTGGCAGTAGGGGGCACTGGGTACATTTCTGCGGTATCAATAAAGTTGACTCCACGTTCCAGTGCATAATCTAATTGTTGAAAAGCATCGGCTTGGCTGTTTTGTTCACCGAATGTCATGGTGCCTAAGCCGATTTTACTGATTTCTAAGGTGGAATGCGGCAGTTTGGTATATTGCATAGTACTTCCTTGTTGATGTAGAAAAACAAGCTTATAGCTTTTGTACAACGTCAATGCTTTTCGATAGGAAGTTTCACTATAAGCGAACCTGGCTCAATAATAAAAATAAAATTGAGCGTTATTGTCTGTTGAGGGGCTCAGTTAAGTAACCGATTGGCTCTTCTATGATGGGCAATCGATTCAACTTGGCAGTGCGTAATATTGCTCGAGTAATCTTGCGGTAAACTGTGTTCGTAAATAAAACCCTCTTGGTAGCGTTCTAATTGGGCGACCATTTGTGCCATACGCTTCCGTTTTGACTCGCCCATTCGCTGCTTTAGGTCGAATTTGTAGCACTTCCCCATGCTTGGCGGTGATCTGTGACACTTGACCTAATACGATCAATTCCATTAATTCTTCCCAATCGGCTTTTAACTGTGCTTCCTCTTCTTCTGAGGGGCTCCAAATTAATGGAGAACCTACTCGCCGTTCCGATAGGGGGATCTCCCTTTCTCCTTGCACAGGAATCCATAAGACGCGAGATAACTTATGTCGAACATGGCTATTTTCCCAAGTCAATCCTTGGATGCCTGTTAAAGGTGCAACACAGACAAAGGTTGTTTCTAAGGGTTTACCTGTGTAGCCGATAGGAATACTTTTTAATTCAATCCCTAGCTTGGCAAAATCTTGCTGAGGTTTACTACCCGCCGTTGCGCCTAAATGCCACTCTAATAACTGCCCAACCCACCCTTTGTCTTTTTTTAAATCAATCGGAACAGGCATATTGGCCTGTTGAGCTAACTCGGCAAAAGTTAACCCGGCTATTTGTTGAGCCCTTTCGAGTAATTCTTGTTCACTTTGAGGTTCTGGTTTCATGGTTCTTTAAGGGGAAAAAGAAAGAGTGTAGCAAAAAAAGCGCAAAGAAGGATCTTATCGAGGCGTTATCTCAAAGAGAGAAGATCCTAACCTGATTTTATCCACAGCATACTCAAAAAAATAAACACATCAAGCGAATATGTATGAATAAACAGGGGTTTCCGGAGGCTGTTTTTTAGAAAATTATTCGTTTTATCGCTAGTTACTCTTTATCTGTGTGGATAACAGAAGGGTTGGTGGATCTTTAAGCATTGCGGTTTCATTTTGGATCTTGGTGGTGGCTTTCACTGAAATTTTTGAAACTCTGATTAGTAACTTATTGATATTAAGTTTATTTGTTGCTTATTTTTTCTTTCATTCTTTTCGATGAAAAATGATAAAAAAGCGCCAATTTCTTTTGTTCCCTTTCTTCTGCACATGGTTATTCACAGAAAACGTGAATAAATGTGCTCAATCTCTCATTCTTTTGTTGATAACTCCCTTTCTGTATGAAACCTATACCACTTAAGCTCTTTACATCATAAATATCGAGTGAATTCGACGAGTTCATTTGCTCCCGCTGGGGATATGTGGAAAAATCAACACCATTAAGGTTTTATTAGAGGTTTGCCAGTGATAGATGGCGATGGTTACCGACTCAATGTAGGTATTGTGATTTGTAACAACCATGGTCAGGTATTCTGGGCGAAACGATATGGACAACACTCATGGCAATTCCCGCAAGGGGGAATTGATGAGGGAGAGTCTCCTGAGCAAGCCATGTTTCGGGAGCTTTACGAAGAGGTTGGGTTAACCAAAAAAGAGGTCAAAATTATCGCCACCAGCCGTCATTGGTTAAGATATAAGCTACCAAAGCGCTTGGTACGATGGGACTCTCAACCCGTCTGTATTGGACAAAAACAGAAATGGTTCTTACTGCGTCTTGAATGTGATGAATCTAAAATCAACATGCAGCGTGGAAGTACCCCTGAATTTGATGGTTGGCGCTGGGTCAGTTATTGGTACCCGGTTAGGCAAGTGGTGTCTTTTAAGCGTGATGTTTATCGACGAGCGATGAAAGAGTTTGCTTCATTAGCTATGCCTTTTAAGGAACGCAAAATAAAGGGTAAACGTAAAAATCGAAGAGGATAGATATGCTTTCTCAGCTAAGGGACATAGTTGAACAAGTATCAAAAGTAGAAGATGTTTACCAAGCGTTGGATATTTTTGTGAAGCAAACCTGCAGTGCGATGGCGACGGAGTGTTGTACTGTCTACTTAGCTAATGAAGAAATGGGTCGCTTAGAATTAATGGCAACCCAAGGCTTAAAGTTTAAAGGCGATAAAATACATATCGGCTTTGACGAAGGATTAGTCGGCTTAGTGAAAAGAACGGCTGAGCCTATTAACCTCGCCAAAGCCTCTCAGCACCCCAACTTTAAATATTTTAAACAGTTGGGAGAAGAGGTATACCACTCCTTTCTTGGTACTCCCATTATTTACCGTAAACAAGTACTGGGGGTGCTGGTGGTTCAGCAAAAATCTCCCCGCTTGTTTAGTGAGATGGAGGTTTCCTTCCTCGTTACTCTGGCAGCCCAGTTAGCGGTAACCGTCGCTTATGCTCAAACACAAGGGCACTGGCTACTGACTAAAAAGCAGCAAGCGATCAGCGGTATTCCAGCTTCTACGGGAGTGGCCATCGGAGAATTGTGGTGGGACGACTCTCAACCTCAGTTGGCGGATGTCTACCCAGCATCAACACTGGATGTGGAAAAAGAGCAAGCTTGGTTAACCCGAGCGATGGAAAGTGCACTCAGTGATTTTCGTAAACTGAGAAAAAAACTGGATAACGAGATCAATAAAGAAGCATTAGCTATCTTTGATCTCTTCACTCACTTGTTAAACGATCCCATGTTGGGTAATGACTTAAAATCGCAGATCCAAAAAGGAGATCGTGCGGATTGGGCCTTACGTCAGGTGGTCGAAAGTTATTCGAATCGTTTTGCCAGAATGTCGGATGCTTATTTACGAGAACGAGCACAAGACATACGAGAGCTTGGGCAGCGTCTGCTGTATTTTCTCTACAATACTGAGCACGAACAGCAACAGCTCAGTAAACCGATCATTTTGGTGGTTCGTGAGTTAACCGCTTCTATCTTAGCAACCTTACCTAAAGATAAATTACTCGCTGTGGTCTCTTTAGAAGGGGCCGCTAACTCTCATGCGGCGATTTTGTCGCGTGCACTGGGTATTCCTGCCATCATGGGGGTTTCTCTTAATTTAAAGCAGATCAATGGTAAAAAAGGGATTGTTGATGGTTACAGTGGCAAGTTGTTTATCTCCCCAGCGAAACAAATTCTAGCTGAATATCGAGCGTTAGCTTATGAAGAACAACAATTATCCAAAATGGTTAATGAGGCAATTTTTGAGCCTGCTTTTACTCTAGATGGTACACATGTCGAACTGTTGCTGAATGCGGGATTAAGTGCAGACACCAATATTGCGATTAATCAAGGCGTTGATGGGATTGGATTATACCGAACGGAAATCTCATTTTTACTACAACACCGTTTTCCATCGGAAGAAGAACAGATCTTGCAATATCGAGGGGTATTGGATGCTTATCCTGATCGTCCGGTGGTGATGAGAACCCTCGATATTGGGGGGGATAAACCGTTACCTTATCTACCTATTGAAGAAGATAATCCTTTCCTTGGTTGGCGAGGCATTCGTTTTACCCTAGATCATCCGGATATTTTTCTTATTCAATTACGAGCGATGATGAGAGCCAGTAGCGAACATCATAATTTGCGTATTTTATTGCCCATGGTCTCTGGGGCGAAAGAATTAGATGGTGCTTTGATGTTCATTCAACAAGCTTATCAAGAAGCGGTAAAACTGGATGCCAGTATTGTGATGCCTAAAATTGGGGTGATGTTGGAAGTTCCTTCCATGTTGTATTTACTGCCGATGATCGCCAATAAAATTGATTTTGTTTCGGTTGGCACCAATGATCTTACCCAATATTTGTTAGCCGTTGATCGGAACAATGCCCATGTGGCTGATGTCTATGACTCTATGCATCCAGCGGTGATCATGGCGTTGAAACAAATTCAGCAGATTTGTCAGCAATATTCTATTCCTGTTTGTGTCTGTGGTGAGTTAGCAGGTGACCCTGTTGGTGCATTGCTATTAATCGGTTTAGGCTATACGACATTAAGTATGAATGCGTCTAACGTAGCTAAAGTGAAGTATTTAGTTCGCCACTCAACTCGAAGCGATTTGCAGCTATTAGCCCAAAAGGCGTTGATGCAATCTTATGGGCACGACATTCATAATATGATGCTTGATCATTTTGAAGCTCAGGGCTTTGCTGGGTTTGTGCGTGCAGGGAAAAAATAGGAATATCATGTGGGTATTGAGTTAATTGCTCTGCTGGTGATGCTTGGTGTAGTGGTAGGGTTATTGGCGGGTCTGCTGGGAATTGGCGGCGGATTGTTGGTCGTACCGGCGTTATTGTTTCTATTGCCTAAAGCGGGAGTTGCGACGGAGATTGTGATGCACTTAGCTTTAGCCACCTCTCTTGCCACGATTATTATCACCTCAACTTCTTCAGCATTTAATCACCTGAAATTGGGTAATGTTGATCTTTTTGTCGTTAAATGGTTATTACCGGGGGTGTTATTAGGCGGTTTCTTAGGGGCAGTGGTTGCAGAGTGGATTCCTAATCAATATTTACCCAAAGTCTTTGGTGTGATCGTCCTACTGCTTTCGATACAGATGGCCTTTTCTATCCAAGCCCGCTCAAACCATCCCATGCCCAAGCCGTGGGTCACCCTAATATGTGGTTCTGGTATTGGTATTATTTCTACTTTAGCGGGTATTGGTGGAGGCTCTCTTTCGGTTCCTTTTTTAAATCGACATGGTGTTGAAATGAGAAAAGCGGTTGGCTCCTCTGCGGTATGTGGTTTAGTGATAGCGCTGTCGGGTATGGTGGGCTTTATCTTACATGGTTATCAGTTAGAAAATTTACCTGATTACAGCATTGGTTATGTCTACCTTCCTGCCTTATTGGCGATAGCCTCAACGTCTATGTTTACGACTCGCATTGGCGCTAAATGGGCTTCACAGCTTCCTACGGCGACTTTGAAACGTTTTTTTGCTATTTTCCTCATGTTTGTTGCGCTGACAATGTTACTGCAATAATGTTTCTTTCTTAAAAATAAGAGAACGTCATTTATGTCTCAGGGATATTTAACTTTTCCGAACATCGATCCTGTGTTGTTTTCCATCGGGCCACTCTCTATTCGTTGGTATGGCATGATGTATTTATTGGGTTTTTTATTTGCTATGTGGTTAGCAAACCGTCGAGCAGATAAACCGGGTAGTGGCTGGACCCGAGAGCAAGTTTCAGACCTACTTTTTGCCGGTTTTCTTGGGGTTGTCATTGGTGGTCGAGTTGGGTATGTCTTATTTTATAATTTCGACCTCTTCTTAGCAGACCCTTTATACCTATTTAAAGTTTGGACTGGTGGAATGTCATTCCACGGTGGATTGCTCGGGGTGATTGCGGCCATGTTCTGGTATGCGCGCAGACATCAACGTGCTTTCTTTTCGGTGGCCGATTTTGTTGCTCCTTTAGTCCCATTTGGTTTGGGATTGGGGCGGTTAGGTAATTTCATGAATTCAGAGCTTTGGGGAAGAGTGACGGATGTACCTTGGGCATTTGTGTTCCCTAATGGCGGGCCACTGCCTCGTCATCCTTCTCAGCTGTATGAGCTGGCATTAGAAGGCATTGTTCTGTTCTTTATTTTGAACTGGTTTATCAAAAAACCGCGTCCTCTGGGCTCGGTTTCTGGGTTATTTTTAATCGGATATGGTACATTCCGCTTTTTGGTTGAGTTTGTCCGTGAGCCTGATGTGCAGCTTGGATTATTTGGTGACATGATCTCAATGGGGCAAATTCTTTCCACACCAATGATTATGGTTGGTGGACTACTCATGTTTTGGGCGTATCAGCGCCGAGTCTATCAAGATGCATCTCAAAAGAAATAAGGGCTTGAAGTGAAGCAGTATTTAGACCTTTGCCAGCGAATTGTTGAACAAGGCGCTTGGGTTGAAAATAAACGTACCGGTAAGCGTTGCCTGACCGTCATTAATGCCGACTTAACTTACGATGTCGCCAATAATCAGTTTCCGTTGGTCACAACGCGTAAAAGTTTTTGGAAAGCCGCCGTGGCAGAGCTGCTGGGGTATATTCGTGGTTACGATAATGCCGCTGATTTTCGTCGTTTAGGCACTAAAACATGGGATGCGAATGCGAATTTAAACCAAGACTGGCTGAACAATCCTTACCGAAAAGGTGAAGATGACATGGGGCGGGTCTATGGAGTTCAAGGTCGCGCTTGGGCAAAGCCTGATGGCGGACATATCGATCAACTCAAGAAGATTGTTGACGATCTGACTCATGGTGTTGATGATCGAGGAGAGATTCTCAATTTTTATAACCCCGGAGAGTTTCATATGGGGTGCTTGCGCCCTTGCATGTACAGTCACCACTTTTCTTTGTTAGGCGATACTTTGTACTTAAATAGTACTCAACGCTCCTGTGACGTACCGCTTGGGTTGAATTTTAACATGGTTCAAGTCTATGTATTTCTTGCTGTGATGGCGCAAATCACGGGTAAGAAACCGGGACAGGCATATCATAAAATTGTGAACGCTCATATTTATGAAGACCAATTGGCACTGATGCGAGACGTGCAATTGAAGCGTGAACCATTGGGTGCTGCCCACTTTAAGATCAATCCTGACATTCGTTCATTAGAAGATTTAGAAACGTGGGTAACATTAGATGACTTTGAAGTCACTGATTACCAGCATCATGAGGCGATTCAGTACCCATTCTCAGTATAACTCCCCTTCTCAAAGTAAAGCCAAGGCGGTGTAATTACCGATTGGCTGAGATTGTTCAATGGTCTGTCTTATTGGCAATGTTTAAAATTGCAGAATAAAAAAACCGCCGTCTTTTCCAACGGCGGTTTTTTTATTACGAAATGACGATGATTGAATTAGGTCGTTAAGGTCAGAATGGAGCCGGGTAAAACCACAAATACCGCTAACAGATAAGCAGCAACGGCGGCTTTATTTTTAATCGCACAGTCAGAAATCCAATCGGCACCTTTCAGCGGGAGCTCTCGTAAGAATGGAACGCCAAAAATTAATAGCGTTGCCATCAAGTTAAAGACTAAGTGAACCAGCGCAATTTGTAGAGCAAAAACCGCAAACTCTCCGGATACTGCGGTTGCAGCTAACAGAGCGGTAATGCAAGTACCAATATTTGCGCCTAGCGTGAAAGGATAAACATCACGGACTTTGAGCACCCCTGAGCCGACTAAAGGAACGATGAGAGTGGTGGTTGTCGTAGAGGATTGAACGAGTACGGTGACAATGCTTCCAGAGGCGATGCCATGTAATGGACCTCGGCCAATGGCTTTTTGCAAAATTTCTTTAGCGGGACCAACCATGAGTTTTTTCATGAGTTTTCCCATGGCTAAGATAGCAAAGAAAATAATCAGAATACCGATCACTATCATAGCGACTCCACCCCAAATATTACCGAGTGAAAACAGCTGAGACTGGAGAGTACTAATGATGGGCTTAGTGACAGGGCCAATGAAGTCTAATCCTTTCATGCTCATATTGCCTGTCGACATGAGTGGAGAGACCAGCCAGTAGGATATTTTTTCTAATATCCCGAACATCATCTCCAATGGTAAGAAAATCAGCACCGCGAGTAAGTTGAAAAAATCATGAATGGTTGCACTGGCAAAGGCGCGTTTAAATTCATCTTTACAATGGGCATGTCCTAAACTGACCAGCGTATTCGTTACGGTTGTACCAATATTCGCCCCCATCACCATTGGGATAGCTATTTCTACTGGTAGGCCACCTGCCACTAATCCGACAATGATGGACGTCACCGTACTGGACGACTGAATGAGGGCCGTTGCCACCAAACCTATCATTAATCCTGCTACAGGGTGTGAAGCAAACGCAAAAAGTGCTTTGGCTTGCTCTCCTACTGACCATTTAAATCCACTGCCGACCATCGCAACGGCAAGTAACAATAGGTACAGCATAAAGGCCAAGTTTATCCAACGTAGCCAGCGAGTCGTTGCGACGCTTGAATACGTTGTTGATGTCGCTTGGTTTATCATGGGGTTCTCCATTGACCTTATGAACACCATAGGTCGGTTGTTGAATCTGTGCGCGATAGTAGAACGGAAATATTTCAGTAATATGACAAAGGCATGATTAAATGATGGTTTTGTTATTTACTTCTTATTTTGTTTAAGATTAATCTTCATCACTTTGATATTTAAAGGTTTTTATTTTTATGTTTTGAATGGGAAAGGGGGTTTTCTAGATAATATCTGCTTTCTTATATGTCATGATCATGACGATTATGCATTTTCTTTTCGTTTTTACATGGCAATAAATTAACGACGTATCGGTATTATCGAAATGTTTGCAGTCAATCATGAGGTTTGTTATAACCACAACTTCACTTTTCATCTTGAAGCTCACGGTATGTCACATCTCAACTATAACCATCTCTATTATTTCTGGATGGTATGTAAACAAGGCTCTGTCACGGGGGCGGCGGAAGCACTATTTTTAACACCTCAAACGGTTACAGGCCAAATTAAGGCATTGGAAGAGCGATTAGAAGGCAAACTGACTAAGCGAAATGGGCGCAGTATTGAGCCAACGGAGTTAGGGCAGTTGGTGTTTAAATATGCTGATCGTATGTTTGGGTTGAGCTATGAAATGCTGGATATCGTTAATTATAGTCAACGTGCTAATGTGTTGTTTGATGTAGGGGTCGCCGATGCGCTTTCTAAGCGTTTAGTGAGTAAAATATTAATGACGACCGTGCCGGAAGATAACCGAATTCACCTACGCTGCTTTGAGTCGACCCATGAATTGCTGCTTGAGCAGCTATCACAGCATAAATTAGACATGATCCTTTCCGATTGCCCTGTCGATTCAAGTCAGAGTCCGGGGCTTTTTAGTAAAAAACTGGGTGAAAGCCATATGGGGTTATTTTCAAGCAGTAAAGTGGATAGAAAGGCGTATCCCGCTATCTTAGCCAATCAAAAATTATTGATACCGGGCAGCCGGACTGCGATGGGACGCAAAGTTCGCCAATGGTTTGAACGGAAAGGATTACAGCCTAATGTGTTGGGTGAGTTTGATGATGCGGCATTGATGAAGGCTTTTGCTTTGTATCATCCAGACGTTATTTTCATGGCCCCACTATTACTGCGTTCAGAAATGGAGCAAGAAGGAACGTTGCATTTGATCAGCCAAATAGAAGAAATTAAAGAGGAATATTACGTAATTTTTGCTGAGCGGATGATTCAACATCCGGCAGTAAAAAGTGTGTGTGATGCTGATTTTCAACATTTTTTTGAGCAAATATAACTGGTCGAGGCACCCTGAGGTTCGCTTTTATGGTACGTTTTGGGTGTATATTATTGTTAACAAATAGATTACTATCTGCCAGATCGGGCGACTTGATAAGGTAGCGTCTGCTGTTATTTTATCTGTTCGATATATTTAAGTGTCCCTCTGTAGCTGTTCACTTACTTCTCTACGTTTATTGCCCGGCTAGAAAATGTCAGAGCAGTAAGGTGTGACTTACTCGCCTTGGGTTTTGGTGAGTCAAACAGTGCGTGGGTATGGGGTAGCTTAAGTGGTTATGAAAAAGAGGCTTACTCATGAACCTAGAACAAATGGAACAGAACTCCACTCAAGCAGTGGTGTTATTAAAAGCCATGGCAAATGAGAGGCGGCTGCAAATTCTGTGCTTATTACACAATCAGGAACTCTCCGTTGGTGAGTTGTGTGGAAAGTTAGAGTTGAGCCAGTCGGCGTTGTCACAGCACTTGGCTTGGCTAAGAAGGGATGGCTTAGTTGAGACGCGCAAAGAAGCGCAAACCGTGTTTTATACGTTAAGCAGTAGCGAAGTAAAAGCCATGATTGAGTTGTTACATCGTTTATATTGTTCTCACTGAACTCGATGATGTGGGGATGGGTTTAGCGGAAAAAGCTAAAAAATAGAGATAAAATAAAAAACCGGCCTTAGCCGGTTTTTTCATCACTGAGAAATCAAACTCAATTATAGAGCTTTGATCGCTGCAGAGAAGCGAGACTTATGACGAGCTGCTTTATTCTTATGAATAAGGCCTTTAGTCGCCATGCGGTCAAGGATTGGTGTAACGACTGCAAACGCAGCAGTTGCAGCTTCTTTGTCGCCAGCAGCAATTGCAGCAACAGTTTTTTTCATGTAAGTGCGCATCATTGAACGACGGCTAGCATTGTGCTGACGGCGTTTTTCAGATTGGATAGCGCGCTTCTTAGCAGATTTGTTATTTGCCAAGGGTCTAACTCCCAAAAACTTTAGTTCGGTGACAATTTAAGGGCCGGAAATATCCCTTATTTGCACTTAAATGTCAAATGATTTGTGCAAAAACCCGTCTAAACCAAACAAGTTTGGTATCACAAGGCCTTCACGGTTAAGATGGCGTGGATTCTAACAGTATTTTTTTACCAATGCTAATACTTATCCGGATCTTACGCTGACATTCTTTGACTCAATAGTGAGAGATAATCACTAAGTGAATAAACTGACTGGTATTTATAGAAGACGAAGCCTTGATAATCAGGCTTCTTGATTCTGTGGTATTGGTTGTTGGCTGGCTCTTTTCGCTGATTTTTCGAGGTTACTGTGAGTAAACGTTTACTCAAGTCTGGCATCATTGTGAGTGCTATGACATTTATTTCCCGTGTCTTGGGATTAGTTCGTGATGTTGTTGTGGCGAATTTAATGGGCGCAGGGGCGAGCGCAGATGTGTTTTTCTTTGCCAACCGTATTCCTAATTTTTTGCGCCGTCTATTTGCTGAAGGGGCTTTTTCTCAGGCTTTCGTTCCCGTTTTAACGGAATACCACGCTTCCGGAGACAAAGAAAAAACCCGAGCATTGATTGCTAAAGTGTCAGGCACCTTAGGTGTCCTCGTCACGGTGGTGACGCTACTTGGTATCGTTTTTTCTGGTGTCGTAACGGCACTATTTGGTGCAGGTTGGTTTTTGGATTGGCTAAATGGTGGCCCAGCCGCGGAAAAGTTTGAGTTAGCCAGCTTATTGCTGAAAATTACTTTCCCTTATTTGTGGTTTATCACTTTTGTTGCTTTATCCGGTGCGATTCTCAATACGTTAGGAAAATTTGCGGTCTCTTCCTTCACTCCTGTTTTTCTGAACGTCATGATGATTTTATCCGCATGGTATATTTCGCCTAGCCTCGCCAAGCCAGAGGTGGGTTTAGCCATTGGGGTCTTTTTAGGCGGTTTGGTGCAATTTTTATTTCAACTGCCTTTTTTAATCAAAGCCGGCATGTTGGTTAAGCCGAAATGGGGATGGAAAGATCCCGGCGTGGTGAAAATTCGTACCTTGATGATACCAGCATTATTTGGCGTATCAGTTAGCCAGATTAACCTGTTATTTGATTCTTTTGTTGCCAGTTTCTTGCAAACTGGTTCGATCAGTTGGCTCTATTACTCTGATCGGTTATTAGAATTTCCATTAGGTTTATTTGGTATTGCCATCGCAACGGTTATTTTACCCGCTCTATCTCGTAAACATGTCGATGCGCATCAAACTGGGTTTGCACAAACCATGGATTGGGGGGTACGGATGGTGATTCTACTCGGCATTCCAGCCATGTTAGGCTTAATGGTATTAGCTAAACCTATGTTGATGGTGCTTTTCATGCGTGGTGAATTCACCGCCAGTGATGTACAGCAAGCTTCATTGTCTTTATTTGCTTACTCCGCCGGTTTGCTGAATTTTATGTTAATTAAGGTGTTAGCACCGGGGTACTACTCTCGGCAAGATACCAAAACCCCCGTACGTTACGGCATTATATCGATGTTAAGTAATATCGTGTTCAACGCCATTTTGGCTTGGTTTTATGGGTATGTGGGGCTCGCGGTGGCTACTGCACTTTCTGCTTTTATTAATATGGCTCTGTTATATCGAGGTTTGCATCGTCAAGGCGTGTATCGAGTGAGTCGTCAAACGGTGTGGTTTGTGGTTCGTTTGATTTTAGCCGGTGCAGTTATGGTGACAGCCATCTATTGGCAATTGGAGGCTATGCCAGTCTGGTTAGAATGGGGATTAACCCAACGAACTTTGACTTTAAGTGGTCTCATTGTCTTTGGTGCCTTAGCTTACCTTCTGAGTGCTTTGCTCTTTGGGGTCCGAGTAAAAGACCTAAAAGCCGCGACAGAAGAGAGATAGTTAAGGTATAATCCGCCAGTTTTACACCCATATAATTGAGAACAATAGGTTTTAAGCGTATTGCAATGGAATTGATCCGCGGTATTCATAACATTAAGCCTCATCACCATGGCTGCGTACTGACCATCGGTAATTTTGATGGCGTGCACCTTGGGCATCAGAAAGTGTTAAGTCAGGTATCCAAACAAGCAAAGCAACTGAATTTGCCTTCGGTGGTGATGACGTTTGAACCGCAGCCGATGGAGCTCTTTCTCAAAGAGCGTGCACCAGCTCGGTTAACTCGATTGAGAGATAAATTTGTTCAATTGGGAAAATTAGGGCTTGATCGCTTGTTGTGTGTCAATTTTAATCATCATTTTGCCAATTTAGATGCTCAGGCCTTTATTCGTGACTTGTTGGTCACCCAATTGGGTGTTAAGTTTCTGGTAGTAGGAGATGATTTCTGCTTCGGGCAAGGCCGTAAAGGTGATTTTGCCATGCTTCGTCAAGCGGGAAAACAATATGGCTTTGAGGTTGTGAATACGCACAGTTTTTGTGTTGAGCATGCTCGAGTGAGTAGTACCTTAATAAGAGAAGCGCTGGCTGCTGATGATCTCCCTCTTGCTGCCAGTATGCTGGGAAGAGATTACAGTATCAGTGGCCGAGTTTCTCATGGTCGAAAATTAGGTCGTACCATTGGTTTTCCGACCGCCAATATTCCTCTAAAACGATGTGTTTCTCCTGTGTCTGGAGTTTATGTGGTTCAAGCATATGGTTTGGGAGAACAACCGATTGGGGGGGTGGCGAATATAGGTCAACGGCCCACGGTTAATGGTATTCGCCAACAATTGGAAGTGCATCTATTTAACTTTCAAGGCAACTTGTACGGAAAACAGCTCGAAGTCGCGCTCTTACATAAGCTACGTGATGAACGTAAGTTTGAGTCATTTGATGCGCTCAAACAACAAATTGAATTGGATGCTGAGGCAGCAAGGGTGTGGCTGCGTCAGCTTTACAGTGCGTCGGTTGATTCCACCGATACACATAATGTCTAACTTCGCCCAATAGAACGGAATTAAGAATCGATGAGTGAATATAAAGATACCCTGAACTTACCTGAAACAGGGTTTCCAATGCGCGGCGATCTGGCTAAACGTGAGCCAGAAATGCTAAAACGTTGGTACAAAGAAGATCTATACGGAGCGATCCGTCAAGCCAAACAAGGCAAAAAATCATTCGTATTACACGATGGCCCTCCTTATGCCAACGGTGATATTCACATTGGTCACGCACTCAACAAGATTCTTAAAGACATTATTATTAAATCCAAGACACTTTCAGGTTTTGACGCCCCTTATATTCCCGGTTGGGATTGCCACGGTTTGCCTATCGAATTGATGGTTGAGAAAAAAGTGGGCAAACCCGGTCAGAAAGTGACGGCAGCGGAGTTTCGTGAAAAGTGCCGTGAATATGCGGCAGGGCAAGTTGAAGGCCAGAAAGAAGGTTTTAAACGCCTCGGTATTTTAGGCGAGTGGGATAAACCGTATCGCACTATGGATTTTGCAACCGAAGCGAACATTATTCGTGCTTTGGGACAAATTGCCGATAATGGCCACCTACTTAAAGGGTTTAAGCCGGTTCACTGGTGTACCGACTGTGGTTCGGCGTTGGCTGAAGCTGAGGTGGAATACAAAAATAAAGTTTCTCCTTCTATTGATGTCCGTTTTAAAGCGGCTGATCCTGAAGCGGTACTCAGTAAATTTAGTTTAGCGCAAGGCCATACTGGTCATGGTGACTTATCTATTGTTATCTGGACGACAACCCCTTGGACATTACCTGCAAACCGTGCCGTTTGTTTGCGTGATGATCTTGAATATGTGTTGATCCAAGTTGAAGGTGAACAAGCCGAGCGAATCATCGTTGCAGCAGAATTGGCCAAAGAGGTGATGGATCGTGCGGGTATTGAACATTTCCATAACCTAGGTTTTGCGAAAGGGGCGGATCTTGAACTGACTCAATACCAACACCCATTCTACGATTTTACTGTGCCTGCGGTCTTAGGTGATCATGTTACAACTGAATCAGGTACGGGTGTGGTGCATACTGCCCCAGGCCATGGTCAAGAAGACTTTGCAGTCGGTCAAAAATATGGTTTGGAAGTCGCTAACCCTGTCGGTTCTAACGGTGTTTATCTTCCGGATACAGAACTGTTTGCTGGTCAGCACGTATTTAAAGCCAATGATGCGGTTGTTGAGGTGCTGAAAGAAAGAGGGGCGCTGTTACATCACCATGCGTATGAGCACAGTTACCCACACTGCTGGCGTCATAAAACGCCGATCATTTTCCGTGCTACCCCGCAGTGGTTTGTATCGATGGATCAAGCCGGGTTACGTGAGCAAGCACTAAGTGAAATTAAAGGCGTGAAATGGATGCCTGATTGGGGTCAAAGCCGAATTGAAGGCATGGTCGAAGGTCGTCCTGAATGGTGTATTTCTCGTCAACGGACATGGGGTGTACCGATTGCCCTGTTTGTTCATAAAGAGACGGCTGAGCTGCATCCTGAGTCACCAGCACTGATTGAAAAAGTTGCTCAGTTGGTTGAACAAAAAGGGATTCAAGCATGGTGGGATCTTGATACCACCGAGTTCTTGGGTAGCGATGCTGATCAGTATGAAAAAGTGCTGGATACGTTGGATGTCTGGTTTGATTCCGGTGTGACACACTATGCGGTTGTAGACAATCGACCCGAATTTAATGGTGCTCAGGCTGATATGTATCTAGAAGGCTCTGATCAACATCGCGGTTGGTTCCAATCTTCATTGATTTCATCGGTCGCCATGAAAGGTAAAGCGCCATATAAAGAGGTGTTAACCCATGGTTTTGTGGTGGATGGACAAGGGCGTAAAATGTCTAAGTCGATCGGTAACGTTGTTGCACCGAAAGATGTGACCAATAAACTAGGGGCAGATATTCTACGTTTGTGGGTCGCTTCAACTGATTATACGGGCGAAGTCGCCGTTTCTGATGAAATATTAAAACGTAGTGCAGATGCGTATCGCCGAATCCGTAATACTGCTCGTTTCTTCTTAGCGAACTTGAATGGGTTTAATCCAGCCACGGATATGATTCCTGCACAAGAGATGGTGGCATTGGATCGTTGGGCCGTCGCAAGAGCTTTAGCTGCGCAGCAGGAAATTATTAAAGCGTATGAAGAATACAACACTCACGCGGTAGTACAGCGCTTGATGCACTTTTGTTCTATTGAAATGGGCTCTTTCTATCTCGATGTGATCAAAGACCGCCAATACACCGCGAAGCGTGGTGGTCATGCGCAACGCAGTTGCCAAACAGCGCTTTATTATATTGTTGAAGCTTTAGTGCGTTGGATGGCACCGATTATGTCATTTACCGCCGATGAAATTTGGAATGCGATGCCACCATTACAAGCCAATGGTGAAAAACGTAGCCAGTTTGTCTTTGTGACCGAGTGGTATCAGGACCTGTTCGCATTAGATGAGAATGAAGTACTCAGCAGTGCCTTCTGGAATGATATTCAGGATGTTCGTGGTGCAGTGAATAAACTGCTAGAAAATGCTCGTAGTGAAAAAACTATTGGGGGTTCACTACAAGCAGAAGTCACTCTTTTTGCTGAACCCGCATTAGTTGAGAAACTCAGTAAATTGCAAGATGAACTGCGTTTTGTATTGTTAACCTCGAAAGCCACAGTAAAAGCGCTGGAAGAGAAGAGCGATGCAGCACAAGCAACAGAGATTGAAGGCTTGTTTGTTCAGGTGAGCAAAATTGAGGCAGAGAAATGCGATCGTTGTTGGCATTACACCTCTGATGTCGGCTCTATCCAAGGTCACGAAACGATTTGTGGTCGCTGTGTCTCTAACGTAGAAGGCGAAGGTGAACAACGTCAGTTTGCGTAATTTCAAGGCGAGAGTATGACTCAACAAGCATTGTCATTAAAACAATCAGGAGCGCGCTGGCTATGGCTAGCGTTACTCGTATTCCTTGCGGATATTGGTATTAAACTGTTAGTGATGAATAAAATGGGTTATGGCTGGGGGAACCGTATTGAAGTTCTTCCTTTCTTTAATCTTCTTTATGTTCATAACTACGGTGCTGCCTTTAGCTTCTTGAGCGATCAAGCGGGCTGGCAACGTTGGTTCTTTACTGGCATTGCCGTAGGCGTTGTTGGATTGTTAGTGTATTGGATGCGACACTTACCCGCCTCGGAAAAATGGAACAATATTGCTTACGCACTGATCATTGGTGGGGCGGTCGGGAATGTATTTGACCGAGTGGTCCACGGTTTTGTGGTAGATTATCTCGATTTCTACTGGGGAACTTATCACTGGCCCGCGTTTAATTTAGCTGATAGTACCATCTGCATTGGTGCGGCTATGATTGTGTTTGATAGTTTTCGAACGAAAAAACAGTGAATTTCGTCTGATGCGAATTGAATAACCTTAGGCGTCGCCCGTTGATTCGGTCGGCGCTTTTTGTTAGAAAGACGTTTAACAAAATAAATAGAACAAACCGAGCCATTAAGAGTCGGTCTACCCTTTTAAGGAAGCCTAACGTGACAACCATTACCCACAACTCAGCGGTAACGCTGCATTTTTCCATTAAACTTAAAGACGGCTCTGTTGCTGATAGCACACATAATATGGGCAAACCAGCCAAGCTTATCATCGGTGATGATAGCTTAAGCGACAACTTTGAACAGTGCTTATTAGGAATGAAAGCAGGGGAGCGAAAAGCCATCGCTTTAGCGGCTCAAGATGCGTTTGGTTTGCCAAATCCTGATAACATTCACTATATGGAGCGAGGCAAATTTGTTGGTGAACGCGAGGTCGAAGTCGGAACGATAATGGCTTTTAGCGGTCCCGATGGTGTGGAAATTCCTGGTATTATTACCGCGATAGCGGGCGATTCAGTCACCGTTGATTTTAACCATCCACTGGCTGGGCAAGATGTTGTGTTTGACGTCGAAATAGTCTCGGTAGATTAATACGATTGACCATAGCCAGATTTTTAACTCATGAGCAATAACATGAAAATATTGTTAGCGAATCCCCGCGGTTTTTGTGCTGGTGTTGATCGTGCCATTAGCATTGTTGAACGTGCACTAGAGTTGTACCAGCCTCCGATTTATGTCCGACATGAAGTGGTTCATAACCGTTTTGTGGTAGAAGGCCTCAAACAGCGTGGGGCTGTGTTTGTTGAGGAATTAAGTGAAGTTCCTGATGACAATATTGTCATTTTTTCTGCACATGGTGTTTCTCAACAGGTGCGTCAAGAGGCCAAAGAGCGAGCATTAACCGTGTTTGATGCGACCTGTCCATTAGTAACTAAAGTGCATATGGAGGTGGCTCGTGCTAGTCGACGACATATGGAAGTGGTGCTAATTGGTCATGCTGGGCATCCGGAAGTAGAGGGCACCATGGGACAATATGCCAGTGATGTTGGCGGAATGTATCTGGTTGAAAAACCAGATGATGTTCTTGCTCTGCAAGCAAAAGTAAAAGACCCAACTCATCTGCACTATGTGAGTCAAACAACGCTATCGGTTGATGAAACTTCGGATGTGATCGATAAATTACGTGAAGTTTTTCCTGATATTCAGGGGCCGCGTAAAGATGATATTTGCTATGCAACTCAAAATCGCCAAGATGCGGTTCGCGTGTTAGCGCAGCAAGTGGATGTGATGATCGTTGTGGGTTCGAAAAACTCATCTAACTCAACTCGGCTGAAAGAGCTGGCAGAAAAACTGGGTACTCCCGGTTACTTGACAGATTGCTCGGAAGATATTCAGCCTCAGTGGTTTCATGGGGTAACAACCGTGGGCGTGACGGCAGGTGCTTCTGCACCGGAAGAGTTAGTTAACCAAATCTTAGCGCGTATTCAACAATTAGGTGCGACCGAAGTGGAAGAAGTGCTTGGTCGTGAAGAAAATATGTTTTTTGAAGTCCCCAAAGAACTACAGATTAAGCAGATAAACTAATTCACCAAAGGCTCTCTGATGAAAAATGAAAAGGGTGCAAAGATGCTCCCTTTTCATTTCTGATAAGAATAACCCAGCGTTGGCTGGGTTATGGATGATAGACATACTCGATTAAGCTGTCTCTATGGCTTTCTTTTCGATCTCTTGCTGCTCTGCGAGATCAATCTCTCCTTTACCTTTCGATATTCGCATCACATACCACATAATGGCCAGTGATGAGGTAATGCCAACAATGGTGGATAACAACATCGGTAAACCAAAGCCCAGTGCATTATTGTTGAGAATAAAGGTGATACAGACAGACGTCATAAAGATCGCAGGAATCGTGGTCACCCAGTGCAGTTTGTTATGACGGAGTAGGTATGCCGAGGCTGTCCATAGCATCATGACGGCTGTTGCTTGGTTAGCAAAGCCAAAGTAGCGCCAGATAATACCAAAATCGACTTGAGTTAAGACGGCACCTAGTACAAAGAGTGGTAGCGCCATCATCAATCGGTTACGTAATGACTTTTGCTCCATGCCAAAGTATTCAGCCAAAATGAGTCGGCTAGAGCGAAATGCGGTATCGCCAGAGGTGATCGGTAGAATCACCACACCAAGGAAAGCAAGAATGCCACCAAACACGCCTAGTAAGCCAAATGATGCACTGTAGACCACATTGCCTGGGCCACCGTTAGCAACGGCATCAGAGAGCGATTCTAATGAGCCAAAGAATGAAAGCGCAACGGTACACCATATTAGAGCAATAATCCCTTCACCAATCATTGCGCCGTAGAAGACAAAGCGTCCATTCTTCTCATTTTCCATACAACGAGCCATCAGTGGGGACTGGGTTGCATGGAAACCGGAAATCGCACCACAAGCAATGGTGATGAAAAGAGCGGGCCACAGCGGCATATCATTGGGGTTGAGGTTAGTCAACATATCACTGACTTTAAAGCCACCCAGTACTTGGTGCTCACTAGAAAAAGCAATAGCCGTCATCAGCCCTACGGACATAAAAATCAGTAATGCCCCAAATAGTGGGTAAAAGCGACCAATAATTTTATCAACGGGGACAATAGTAGCAATAATGTAGTACGCGAAGATGATAACGACCATGGCCGTCATGCTAACCGTCACATCCGTTTGTGAATTGATTAAATTGGTGATCATCCCAGCAGGAGCAGACACAAAGACAACGCCAACCAATAGCAATAAAACAATGGCAAAAATGTTCATAAAATGTTTAGCGCCATTGCCTAAATAGCGGCCCGTAATCGTTGGAACGGAAGCTCCACCGTTACGTACCGATAGCATGCCAGAGAAGTAATCGTGGGTGGCTCCGGCAAAGATACACCCAACCACAATCCACAGCATCGCTGCTGGGCCATACAAAGCACCCATAATAGGACCAAAGATCGGGCCAACACCGGCAATATTAAGCAGTTGAACGAGGTAAACTTTGGGGGTAGACATCGGTACATAGTCCACCCCATCGGTTTGAGTATGTGCCGGTGTTCGGCGCTGTTCATTAATACCAAATATTTTCTCAATTATCGCGCCATAGAGAAAATACCCACCAATTAAGGCTGCAACGCAGGTTAGAAACCACAACATAGTCATTATCCTTTATATTTGTATGATGCGTAGGGGTTTATCGTTAAATGGATCGTTATACTCAACTCTCAGCTTTCAATCAGTTAGAGAGTGTTTAACGGTGCCGATAGTAAGCTATTCGTCGAATTCGCTCATTGAGTCTTTTTGTGAGTGGTCGTATAAAAAGTTAAGTGGTATTTAAGTTCATTGAGTGGTTTTGAATAAATGGTTAATACCGTAGTTTTTCGTGTTTTATTAAGTAAAGGGGTAATGATGAGCAGAGTGATAGTGGTTGGAATCGCCTTCGCCTTAATGGGGTGTGTTGCTAGTGAAAATGATTTGGCTCAAAAGGGGAATTGGCATCAAATTGGCTACAATGATGGTATTGCTGGTTATACTCCTCGTTCGTATCAGGCTTTATCTGAATTGGGGCCAGTAAAGCATAATGATTATGAGAGTGGTTATCTCAAAGGGATTATGGAATATTGTAATCCTAACTTTGCCTATCAAATGGGCGTGAATGGGCAATATTATGAAGGGGTGTGTGAAGGAACCGAACAATCCCAAAAGTTTCGTATGGAATGGCAACGCGGTTGGAATGAATATAACCGCTGAGCTCTATCTGAAGATGCTTATCGTTCCTCCTTCATCGGTACAGGCGGTTACCGATGAAGAGAGAATGAGATTAGCATAGTGTTACAAATTTTATCGGTTCACCCTCTCATCAGCCGGGTAGATAACGCCTAAAGACGCGAGCTGTTTAGCCCCAGTAACTTCAGGTAAATTGCTGGGTAAACCGTGAACTCTTCGTTGCGCCAGCCAAGCAAAAGCCATCGCTTCCATATAATCTCCATTGACGCCTTTACTGTCAGTTGAAGCCACTTGCCATGTTGGGAGGTGAGCTTGTAAACAATCCATCAAGAGGTCATTTTGAGCGCCTCCGCCACACACGAATAGTTTTGGTGTCGGCCCTTGAGCATAACGGCAAACCTCATCGGTAATGGTTTGAGCCGTCAATTCACATAATGTCCGCTGCACATCGGGGGCACTCAATGGATGATTGACCAGATGAGCCTCCAACCACGGCAGGTTAAAATATTCGCGTCCCGTACTTTTGGGGGCTGGGCGAAGGAAGTAAGGGTCTTGCTTTAATGCTTGCAGTAGGGAAGCATTAAGGTTCCCCTGACGTCCCCATTCTCCATTGGCATCATAGCTCTGCTGAGTATGTCGCTGGCACCAACTGTCCATCAGAGCATTTCCGGGGCCGGTGTCGTATCCCAAGACGGTTTTATCGGGGAATAACACCGAGATATTGGCAATGCCGCCAATGTTAAGCACCACAACGGTTGAATCCGTGACGTTAAAAATGGTGCGATGAAAAGCGGGGACTAATGGGGCTCCTTGGCCACCTAGGGCCATATCTTTGCGGCGAAAATCAGCAATGGTGGTGATTCCGGTTCGAGCGGCCAGAATATTGGCATCACCTAATTGAAGGGTAAACGGGGACTCCCCATCGGGCTGGTGAAAAACGGTCTGTCCATGATTTCCAATAGCCGTGATCTGCGCCGCGTGATAACCACTTTGTGCCAGTAATTGCTCAACCGCATCGGCATACAGGTGGCCGAGTTGATGATCTAACTGCCCGATCTCTTGCAGGTGGGTGGCTTGCCCGAGGCAAATGTTGAGTAAACGCTGTTTGAGCTTCTCTGGCATGGGGAGAAAACGGTGTGCCAGTAACTCGATGTGATGATCTGTGAATGCCACCAGTGCGGTATCGACGCCATCCATACTGGTTCCAGACATAATGCCAATGTAGAGTTCACGTTCAGCCATGCTTTTATCCCATGCTGTAGAGTGGGTTAGGTTATGAAAAGTCATTGTAATTGAAAAACAAACTGAATAACCTCATTGGCTGTGATAATTTTCACTTTCACCTTTCACTACTCAATAAGGGGCAAAAATGGGACCGTTATGGCTTGATGTCGAAGGCTGTGAACTGACGGCTGAAGATCGTGAAATCTTGGCGCATCCAACGGTGGGTGGCGTTATTTTATTTGCTAGAAACTATCACGATAATGCACAGTTATTGGCGTTGAATAAAGCCATTCGTCAAGCGGCAAAACGCCCGATTCTGATTGGAGTTGATCAAGAAGGGGGGCGGGTGCAGCGTTTTCGTGAAGGCTTTAGCCCCATTCCAGCTGCGCAATATTATGCTCAGTGTGAAAACGGAGAAACCTTAGCGGAACTGGGGGGGTGGTTAATGGCGGCGGAGTTAATTGCGCATGATATTGATCTCAGCTTTGCTCCCGTTTTGGATAAAGGATTTGAGTGCCGCGCTATTGGTAGCCGTGCATTTGGTGACGATATTCAAACCGTACTGACCTACAGCCGAGCTTATATGTGTGGAATGAAGTCAGTAGGGATGGCAACAACCGGTAAACATTTCCCTGGGCATGGCGCGGTAGTGGCCGATTCTCATCTAGAAACACCTTATGATGAACGTCATTCGATTGATGAGGATATGGAGATTTTTAAAGCGCAAATTGATGAAGGCATATTGGATGCGATGATGCCGGCTCATGTTATTTACCCTCATTATGATGCACAGCCCGCCAGTGGCTCTGCTTATTGGTTAAAACAAAAATTGCGTCAGGAATTCGGTTTTCAAGGGATTATTTTCTCTGATGATTTAAGTATGGAAGGGGCTGCAATTATGGGCGGACCTGCAGAAAGAGCACAGCAGGCGTTAGCCGCTGGGTGCGATATGATTTTAATGTGTAATAAGCGTGAGTCTGCGGTTGCGGTGTTAGATAACTTGCCTATCACCGAGGTAGCACAGGCCACTTCTCTGCTGAAACAGAAGAGTTTTACCTACCAAGAGCTCCGGTCGTTAGATAAATGGCAGCAAGCCAGCGTCGCTATGCGGCGTATTACTGAGCAGTATGGGTAAATAAAGGCGTGTTATATGCCTTTATTTAAGAGTAAAACCCTAGCTTTTCTTTCAATTCTTTTAAATAGCGGCGGCTGACAGGAATTGAATGTTCGGCTAGGGTAATAATTTCAGCCAATCCATTTTCCAGTAGTTTGATTTCTTTGATCGCTTTAAGGTTGATTAGATACTGACGATGGCAGCGAAGTAATGGGGTTTTCTCTTCCAGTATCTTTAAGGTTAATTGGCTGGTGGCACGTTGCTGAGCGGTTTGAACATGTACTCCACTGATATCGCTAAAAGCAAACTCTACCGCTTGAGTTGGAATGATCATGATGCGATTAAGGCCAATGCAGGGGATATGATCAAGTTGCGGAGGAGTCAATAGCGTGAAATCTTGCGTCTTGGTGAGATTACGCTGTAGGCGTTGAATCGTTTTATCCAACCGAGCCGGATCAACGGGTTTGAGTAAATAATCAAAGGCATTCTCTTCAAAAGCTTGTAGTGCATATTGATCATAAGCGGTAACGAATACCACTTTGGGCATGGCCTCAGGATCGAGCATACCGAGCAGCTCAATCCCCGTAATTTGTGGCATTTGTATATCAAGAAACACCACATCCGGCTTTAACTGATGAATTTTCTTTAACCCTTCAATGGCATTATTGGCTTCACCAATCACGTTGATTTTGCCATTTTCATCTAATAACTCCATGAGCGCTTCACGAGCAAAAAGTTCGTCATCAATGACTAACGCAGACAGCATACTCATACTTCAATAACTTCCTTTCTGTGGGATGAGAAAACTCATCCTTGTGTATTGGTGGGGTTCAACATCCACATTGAGTGATGATGCATTGCCAAACTTATAAGTTAAACGTTTCGCCACAATTTGCATTCCAAGGCCATCATGATCTTGCTTTGGTGTTTGATAGCTTCCAGCATTATCTTCCACGACAATCCGGCTTCCCGTCTCTTCTTCTATGCTGTAGATACGAATCTTACCTCCTTCTAGCAGATTTGAAGTGCCATGTTTGATTGCATTCTCAACCAAAGGTTGCAGAGTAAAGCTGGGAACATTTCTCTCGAATAGCCCTTCATTGATGTCTATTTCTACATCAAGACGATCACTAAAACGCGCTTTTTCAATGGTGAGATATGCATTCACATGGGCTAACTCTTCTTTGAGTGTCACGGTCCCAATATTTTGTTTTAAGTTGCTGCGAAAAAACTGTGAGAGATGTTGGATAAGTTCTCGCGCTTTTGCTGGATCTCGGCGGATCACGGCACTAATGGTATTTAATGCATTAAACAAAAAATGTGGGTTAACTTGAGCTTGAAGTAACTTGATTTCAGCTCGTGATAACAGGATCTGTTTTTCTTGATATTCACCATACAGAATCTGGCTAGAAAGTAGCTGAGCAATCCCTTGCGCCATCGACATATTGATGGTGGAAAACAGTTTACGTTTAGGTTCATACAGTTTAATGGTTCCAATTACCCGATCACCCGCTCGGAGTGGAATAATTAACGCCGACCCCAGTTTACAGGTGGAGGATAATGAACATTGATAAGGGTGCTCTTTACCATCTAAATAGATAATATCATTACGAGCAATCGCATCGAGTGTACTTTGAGAGGAGATAGCCGTATTGGGTTTATGATGATCATCTCCAATCCCCACAAACGCGAGAATTTTTTCTCGATCAGTGATAGAAACAGCCCCCACATTGGTCTGTTCATAAACAATTCTGGCGATTTTTTCTGCATTACTGGGGTTAAAACCTGCAGCAAGAATGCCGACCGAGCGTTCGGCAATGTTCAAAGCTCGGCGTGAGAAGGTGGCTGAATATTCCTCAAAAATCGTTTTTTTATCTTGTAGGATACTCATAAACAGAGCGGCTCCTAAAGCGTTAGCGATGATCATAGGAATGGCTATCGCAGAAACAAGTTCATAGGCTTCAGTAAAAGGTTTGGCAATTAATAAAATGAGGAGCATTTGCACCACTTCAGCGATCAAAGTAATGGTGAATACGGTGCGAGTATTAAAGAGTTGTTGGCGTTTCCCTTGTTTGATCATATAGGTGTGAAAGAGACCACCAATGAGCCCTTCAGCTGTGGTTGAAATCGCACAGGCGAGGTCTGTGAAACCGCCTAATGTAAAACGATGAAGGCCACCTGTTAAACCAACAGCAAACCCAACAACAGGCCCACCAAATACTCCGCCCATGACGGCACCGATGGCCCGAGTGTTAGCAATCGCATCATTAATTTGCAAGCCTAAATAGGTGCCTAAGATGCAAAAGAGCGAAAACAATACATACACACTGAGTTTATGTGTGAAGTGGCTAGAGATATTAAGAATGGGAAGAAAGAGTGGTGTTTTACTCAGCATATAAGCCAGTACAAAGTAAACACACATTTGTTGTAGCAGAGAAAGCACCAATTCCATAAACAGCCTAGAGATCAATTGCAGGGATAGCCTATTTTAGGGAAGTTTACTTGAATAAAACATGGCTGTTTACGGAGATTGAGGATAACGTCAACAAAGTCTGGATGTAAATTTATTTTTACGATGTATGTTTTTTATAATTTACACTTGCAATGTAACCAAAGGCTGATAAGTTAACGTTTATTCAGATTTAAGATTCGCCAATGAATGGGTGTAAATAAATTATTACAGGTGAAGTATGAGAAAAAGTGACTTAAGTGACATTAATATTGTCGATGAACAGATTTTAATCACACCAGATGCGTTAAAAGAGAAATTACCATTGAGCGATAAGGCTCGCCAGTTTATTCGTCAATCACGCCAAACGATAGCAGACATCATTCATAAAAAAGACCATCGTTTGCTGGTGGTGTGTGGCCCTTGCTCTATCCATGATATTGACGCAGCTAAAGAGTATGCGAGCAAGCTTAAAGTATTATCAGAGCAGTTAAGCGATCAACTCTATATTGTGATGCGTGTTTACTTTGAAAAGCCACGAACAACGGTGGGCTGGAAAGGGTTAATTAACGATCCTCATCTGGATGGCACTTTTGATATTGAACACGGTTTACATGTTGGTCGTAAACTGCTCGTTGATCTGGCTGAAATGGGAATTCCTTTAGCCACGGAAGCGTTAGATCCGATTAGCCCTCAATATTTAGCCGATACCTTTAGTTGGGCTGCCATCGGTGCTCGGACAACAGAATCACAAACGCACCGAGAAATGGCCAGTGGTCTTTCAATGCCGATTGGTTTTAAAAATGGCACGGATGGCAGTTTAGCGACCGCGATTAATGCGATGCAGGCGGCATCATCAAGCCATCGTTTTATGGGGATTAACCGTGAAGGACAAGTCGCATTGTTAACGACTCAAGGAAATACCAATGGGCATGTCATTCTCCGTGGTGGTAAGCAAACTAACTATGATTCAGTTTCTGTTGCAGAATGTGAGCAAGAGCTGAAGCAGGTAGGCCTTGACGCTGCATTGATGGTTGATTGTAGCCATGCTAACTCGCGCAAAGATTATCGCCGTCAGCCTTTGGTGGCTGAAGATGTTATTCATCAAATTCGTCAAGGGAACCGCTCTATCATTGGTTTGATGATAGAGAGCCATCTAAATGAGGGTAATCAGTCGGCTGATCTTCCAAAAGAGAAAATGGCTTATGGTGTTTCTATTACGGATGCCTGTATTCATTGGCAAGCGACTGAGGCATTATTGCGTCATGCTCATCAAGAGCTGGTTCCATTTTTAGAAAATCGCCTCAAAGGTTAAGTAAGGGAAAGGATTTACCGATGGCCGAAGAATTAAACGTATTACGCGACCAAATTGATGATGTGGATAAACAGATGGTTGAGCTGCTGGCTCGTCGTTTGGCTTTAGTCGAAAAGGTGGGGGAAGTGAAAAGCCGCTATGGCTTACCGATTTATGTGCCAGAGCGTGAAGCCTCCATGTTAGCGTCTCGACGAGCAGAGGCTGAGCGTAAAGGTGTTCCTCCTCAGTTAATCGAAGATATTTTGCGTCGTACAATGCGTGAATCTTATGCTAGTGAGAAAGATTCCGGCTTTAAGTGTTTAAATCCTAAGTTACGTTCGGTAGTGATCGTGGGGGGAAAAGGACAACTGGGTGGTTTATTTGCCCGGATGTTCCGTTTATCGGGTTACCCTGTGAAAATTTTGGGAAGCCAAGATTGGGCACAGGCCGATGAACTCTTGCATGATGCTGGGTTGGTCGTGGTCACTGTGCCTATTCATTTAACGCTTGGCGTCATTGATAAGCTGGGCCAGTTACCCCAAGACTGTATTTTATGTGATTTAACCTCGATTAAAGCGAAGCCATTAGCGGCCATGCTAAAGGTTCACCAAGGCCCCGTGGTTGGATTGCATCCGATGTTTGGCCCCGATGTCCCAAGCCTTGCTAAACAAGTGATTGTGTATTGTGATGGTCGTGGCGAACAACAGTATCAGTGGTTATTAGATCAGTTTGCGATTTGGGGGGCGAGCTTGTGTCAAATTGATGCCGATGAACACGATCATGGCATGACATTGATCCAAGCTTTGCGCCACTTTACCTCTTTTGTTTACGGCTTGCACCTTTCTAAGGTAAACCCGAATCTTGAACAATTGCTGAAATTAAGTTCTCCGATTTATCGGCTTGAATTGGCTATGGTTGGGCGCTTATTTGGTCAAGATCCTCACTTGTACGGGGACATCATCCTCTCTTCTCAGGAAAATGTGCAGATGATCCAGCGTTTTCAGCAAAGTTTTGCTCAAGCGGTCAGTTTAATCGAACAGCAAGACAAGCAGGGGTTTATCGAACAGTTTGAGCAAGTAAGCCAATGGTTTGGCCAATATTCTCAGCAGTTTATGAACGAGAGTCAAAACTTGCTGAAACAAGCCAATGATGCGATTCATCGGGCTTAGCATATAGAATGGCGAGTTAGTAGACACTGACTCGCCATCATTCCCTTTTTTCGTCGCCTAAACTTGCTAAGTGCTCAATATCTCTATGCAGAAGTTCATCATTGCCCACATTGAGTTCTATCATACGTTTTAAATGTGCGATGCTTTCAATATCAATATGGTCAATTTTAAGGTGAAGAATGCGTTCATTTTGCCGGACTAACTTCGCTACCATCGTGAGAGTAATATCACTCTCTGGTAAAGTGAATTCAACGTCTAAAGGCTCAGAAGGGTTAATATTTGGCTCATCAACCGCCCATAAAAGCAACCCATGTAAAGAGAGGTCTTGAATACAGGTAGCCAGTTGCCTTTGGCCTTGTATCAGTGTTGCTGGTGCCTGATAAAGGATACGAGAAAATCGGCGTCGGTCTGTCATAATACCCACCGTATAAAAGAGAGAATAGCATATAGCCTAAGCATAGCAGAGTTGCTGCTTCAAGGGCGTAGCTATTTATCTCATCAGGTTTATGAATAAAAAGATAATTCAGGCCGCGAATGCGGCCTGAATAGGGTTATTTCGTAATGCGCTTATATTTGATGCGATGAGGTTCTGCCGCTTGTGCCCCTAATGTCTGTTTGAGCCAATCCATGTATTCAGTGTAGTTACCTTCATAGAAGTTCACTTTACCTTCATCACGGTAGTCGAGAATATGTGTCGCAATACGGTCGAGGAACCAACGGTCATGCGAGATCACCATGGCACAACCCGGAAACTCAAGGAGTGCTTCTTCTAAAGCACGCAGGGTTTCTACATCAAGGTCGTTGGTTGGCTCGTCGAGTAACAGTACGTTGCCGCCAGCTTTGAGAAGTTTGGCTAAGTGCACACGGTTTCGTTCCCCACCAGACAGTTCACCGATCACTTTTTGTTGATCGACCCCTTTAAAGTTAAAGCGAGAACAGTAAGCACGAGCTGGGATTTCAAAGTTATTAATACGAATAATATCAGCACCTTCTGAGATCTCTTTGAAGACTGTGTTTTTATCATTCATGCTGTCACGGAACTGATCAACCGAGGCTAGTTTTACCGTATCCCCCATTTCTATGCTGCCAGAGTCTGGCTGCTCGACACCACTGAGCATTTTAAATAACGTTGATTTACCGGCACCGTTCGCCCCGATAATGCCGACAATCGCTCCTTTAGGGATACTAAAAGAGAGATCATCAATCAGCACACGATCACCAAAAGATTTGGTGAGGTTTTTCACCTCAATCACTTTATCACCTAAGCGATCACCAGGCGGGATAAACAGTTCATTGGTTTCATTCCGTTTCTGATGCTCAGTGCTCTGTAGTTCTTCAAAACGCGCCATACGAGCTTTGGATTTAGCTTGGCGGCCTTTAGGGTTTTGACGAACCCATTCCAGCTCTTTTTCAATGGTTTTCTGACGAGCTTTCTCTTGTGAAGCTTCTTGCTGTAGACGGGCGTCTTTTTGTTCCAACCAAGAAGTGTAGTTACCTTGCCATGGAATACCTTCACCACGGTCTAACTCTAAAATCCACCCCGCCGCATTATCTAAGAAATAACGGTCGTGGGTAATGGCTACGACGGTGCCGCTATAATCGACTAAGAAACGCTCTAACCAAGCCACAGATTCTGCATCTAGGTGGTTGGTGGGCTCGTCGAGTAATAGCATGTCTGGTTTTTCAAGCAGTAGGCGACAAATGGCAACTCGACGACGTTCCCCACCTGATAATGTTGCGACTTTGGCATCCCATTCTGGTAAGCGCAGTGCATCGGCAGCTCGTTCAAGAACGTTATCTAAATTGTGGCCATCTTTAGTTTGAATAATGGCTTCGAGTTCCCCTTGCTCTTTGGCAAGTGCATCAAAATCGGCTTCGGGCTCGGCATAGGCTGCATACACTTCATCCAAACGTTTAAGTGCGTAGGCCACGTCAGCAACGGCTTCTTCAACAACTTCACGGACGGTTTTATTTTCATCTAACACCGGTTCTTGGGGGAGGTATCCCACATTTAACCCTGGTTGCGGACGTGCTTCACCATCGAAATCTTTATCAATGCCAGCCATGATACGTAGTAGGGTCGATTTACCTGAACCATTTAAACCTAATACCCCGATCTTTGCTCCGGGGAAAAAGCTCAAAGAAATATCTTTAAGTATTTGACGTTTAGGGGGCACGATTTTGCTCACCCGAGACATGGTATAGACGTATTCAGCCATTGCCGATCATTCCTAATCTTTCAAACAGAACAAAGCCGCTATTCTATACTAAAGCATATTCATTTGTTACTAGTGGGCCGTAATTTTGGTTTTTACTTCTCGATGATAGGGTGTGCTATCGATAAATTTGAGCGGTCATTGGAGATTTAATCGATGGTTTCATAATTGACTTCAATTTTACATCTGCGCTCTTTACATTGTATGCAAGAGTCTGCGTAATGAATCCTGCATTGGATTGTTTGTTTATAAAGGAATAAAGCGTTATGACGCTAGGGGATTTTTTTCAGTCATCTCGAATTTTGTCAGTCGTGTTGATTGGGTGGGGGATATTAAGTGGGCATGCGTTGTCTGGAACGTTGGATTTGGAGGCTCAGCGTGAACTCTATGAACAGGCCCATGGTTG
Organism: Vibrio cincinnatiensis DSM 19608; assembly: GCF_900167345.1. Taxonomy (GTDB): domain Bacteria; phylum Pseudomonadota; class Gammaproteobacteria; order Enterobacterales; family Vibrionaceae; genus Vibrio; species Vibrio cincinnatiensis. The sequence continues at coordinate 211,481 of NZ_FUXB01000007.1, forward strand.
GTTAGATAATAAAGAAGTCAGCCGTTTTAAAAAAGCCCGCTCAAAGTTGGCGGACTATCCTTTGACACCCTATTTAGATTATCGAAGCTTCTTAATTGATTTGGGGGAAAAGCCCCCTATTGTGGTGCGCACTTTTATCGATGCTCATAAAGACTTTCCTTTCTCTAACCGCATTAGTGCCCCTTACCTAAGAGCATTAGCTCGTCAAGGTAAGTGGGCGGAACTCCTTCAATTTTCACCCAATGTTCCTAATGGTGAAACGTATCGCTGTTACTACTATACCGCCAAGTTAAAAACAGGGCGTTATTCAGAAGCTTTTAGTGGTGCTCAATCATTATGGAAAAATGGTGCGAGTATTTCTTCGGCATGTGATGAGTTATTTATGGTTTGGGAGCAGAGGGGGGGCTTAACCGAAACCATGATTCTTGAGCGAATGTTATTAGCTTTTGATGGGCGTAACCGCGCTTTAATGGTGCATCTAACAGGGAAACTGGCAGGAAAAGTGAGTGAAGCCAATGCAGCGGCGCTGCTGAAATTATACGATGCTCCTGAAACGGTATTGGCATTTATTCAGCAGAATCACTCCTTTAATAAGTTATATCAAGCCGTCGAACTGGCGCTAGAAAAGCTGGCGCGTAGTGATGCCATTCAGGCTCAAAATCGTTGGTTAGCCGTCAATGAAAGGGTATCTTGGCCCTCTTCTCAACAAACTCGGGTTGCTCAATATATTGCTCTACGCATGATGGATGTAGAGAGTGAGTCTCTTAGACAATGGCGAGATTCGGTGATTCTTAACAGCTCTCATGTTCACCTTATTGAAAGGCGCATACGGCTTGCACTGCGTGAGCAAGATTGGCAAGGTCTAACGGTATGGATTCACCAGTTATCTGAAGAGGAGAGAAACTCACTGCGTTGGCAGTATTGGCTTGCTCGAGCTGAGCTTGCTCAAGGAAAAGAATCACAAGGCTTGGAGCGAATGCGGGCGTTACTTGGGCAACGTAATTTTTATAGTGTTGCTGCCGCTCAGTGGATGAAACAGTCTATCCAATATCCTAGCTCTTCACTCTCTTTAAGACGCTCATTGCTAAAGCCTTATCAAAAAGCGTTAGTACGTATTGGTGAGTTAATTGAGCGAGACAAAATTGCGGCAGCGAAAAGTGAGTGGAATTGGCTATTGCAGCAAGCCAATCAAGAAGAGAAAGAAATGCTAGCGGTTTATGCGGCTACCCAGCGCTGGCATCACCTAACTGTACAAGCTTCCATCTCTGCGAATTTGTGGGATAACACGCAACTGCGTTTTCCATTAGCTCATCAATGGTGGTTTAATTTTTATGGTAAGAAACATGGTATTCATCCTGTGACTTTAATGTCGTTGGCTCGGCAAGAGAGTGCGATGGATGTAGAGGCGCGCTCCTCGGTAGGAGCCAGAGGGATCATGCAAGTGATGCCAGCAACAGCCCGTTATACGGCAAAAAAATACCACCTTAATTATGACAGTGAGGATGATCTTTATCAGGTAGGGAAAAATATAGAGATAGGTAGCCACTATTTAAATAGCCTACTTGAGCGCTATGATAATAACCGAATTTTTGCTTTTGCGGCTTATAATGCGGGGCCAAGCCGAGTGGATCGCTGGAGAGAACAAACGCAAGGTCAATTAGATGTTTATGCGTTTATTGAATCCATCCCTTTTCGTGAAACCCGTGGATATGTACAGAATATTTTGATGTTTGAAACCTATTACCGCGATTTAATGGCAATGGATGGAGAATTCTTAACACAACAAGAGTTAGCAACAAGATATTGATTCCGGCTGAGTGTTCTCTACAATAGAGGAGTGTATCACCCAACGAGTACAAAAATGTCATCACAACCTGAGTATAGTGACTGGTGTGAGCTATTAACATTAGTCAAGCAAGCTACAACGCATGAACAACATGAAATGCTGTTAACTATGTTAATGACTCCTGATGAACGAGCAGCGCTGGTGGCGAGAGTGAACATTTTATGTGAACTGCTTAAAGGCGAACTCTCTCAGCGTCAGATTAGCCAGATGTTAGGAGTGGGAGTGGCAACCATTACACGGGGGTCTAATGAACTAAAATCTCGCTCTGAGCAAGAGCGAGATTCTCTAGCCAAATTATTGTTACCTTAACAACCTTATGACTTAATGCCCATTTTTCTCGCATTTTGTTCGCTAAAGGGAATTCGCTGACTGTTCATCTTGTAACTCCGAACGACTTGAGGTTATTGATGGGGAAGAGATCCGGATTGGTAAATGGAATTAAGGCAAGTATTAACGCTTGATGATAGACCGAGCTACGAGTGAGCTTATGACGAGTGAGCAAACCAATAGCGCCTCCTTTTTGCTTAATATTTTCGGTGGCAAACACTTTATCCATCACATGACCCAATTCATTATCCGGTGTGAGTTGCTCTGCTACCATTGGAGGAAGTGGTAAGCTTGCGGAACGTGACTCACCATAACGCTGACCTGACTTGATGATCATCCAAGCAAAGGTCGAACCATTTTCAATTCCTGCTTCAAGACTAACGTAATAATCTGCATCGGGGATGGCCTGCTCTGCATTGCTGACTCTGTTGCGTGCCCCCTGCTTGGTTTCATTATCATTCATTGGCTGAGGAGAAATCCCACTAGCAACGGAAACGCCTTGAAAATGAAATGCTTGATCTGGAAACACGTCGTGAAATGCACTTTTAACGGCATTAATTTTTGCTGGATTGAGCGAGGCGACAATAACGTTTTTCATGGCAGACTCTATCTTTATTGATTGGCTAACTTAATGTGTGTCGGTTTGATATTTTCACTCGGATAGCAGCCTAACACTTTCAAATGTTTGGTAAGTTTGGTTAATTCACCCAGTGCCTGCTGCATCTCTTGTGAATCGACATGAGCTTCTAAGTCGACATAAAACATCTCTTCCCATGGGTTTCCCATAATTGGACGAGATTCTAATTTTGTCATATTGATCCCATAACGTTGTAAAACCAAGAGGGTGGAAACTAAGGCTCCCGCCTCTTGAGACGTTGACATTATTAAGGTGGTTTTTGCGGGGATCTGGGTGGACACCTCAATGGGTTTACGTGCGACTACGATAAAGCGTGTATGATTTTCAGTTTGGTTCGCAATATTGCCTTGAATACTTTGTAATCCGTAGAGTTTACCGCTAGAGGCATTACCGATGGCTGCCACATCTTTTCTTTGTAAGTCTTGAACTTTCTTCATAGCATCAGCGGTGCTGATGCAAGTTTCTAGTTTCACACCCTTTAATCGACTCAAAAATTCACTACATTGCTGGTGGGGCTGTGGGTGTGAGTAGAGTATTTTGATCTCTTCTAATCGGATATCTTGAGTCGCCACTAAACAGTGTTCTATCGGTTGCGTGATTTCTCCTACGATATATAAAGTTGTGTGTTGTAAAAGATCATAGACTTCATTGATAGAGCCTGAACTGGTATTTTCAATCGGAAGAACGCCGTAGTCTGCATGTCCTGATTCCACCGTTTTTGTCACTTCTCTAAATTGCTCACAATTGAGCTCAATTAATTTGGTATTCTTACGGCTGAAGTATTCACGGGTTGCTAAGTGGGAGTATGATCCTTTAGAACCTAAAAAGGCAACGCGAGCGAGAGGCTTGCGATTTTCTGGATTCGCTAAATTTTGCAAGTAGGCTTGCTGAAGTAAGACGGAGTCTTCAATGATAGTGTGAAACAGCTTGGTAATGTACTGGGCGTCTAACTGATAGTTCTCTTTTCCTGATTGGATAAGTTTTACCAACAGTTGTTGTTCTCTCAGTATGTCCCGAACGGGTTTGGAGGTTTTCACTTTACTTTTCGCCACTTCAATACTGAGTTGACGTCGTTCAGAAAGCAGCTTTAGCAGTTGGTCATCTATGGTGTTTAAACGTAATCGAATCTCTTCCAATGAAGGGGAATGGTTTGTCATTATAAAATCCTTATAAAAAAAGCCTCCCTAGGGAGGCTTCCTGTTCGTTTTTGACTTATTTCCGTAAACGAGCTCGCCTCCAAGGATTATTGGAGAAAAAAGAAGTCAAAAAGGAACAGTGAGTTATCTATCATGATTCATCGTTGTTAGGTTATTTATCCAAGCGACACAATAAGCAAGCCAGATAGGAGCGTCAAGCAAAAAAATAGCGCCCTAAGGCGCTATCTCTGCAATGGTTCAGATTATTCAGTCTCTTCTTCTTCCACTTCGGGTTTATCTGCTCGCCGCGATTCTGGTTTGTGACGCAATTTATTTAATTGACGTTCAAGTTTTTGTTCTACCTCATTAATCGCAGCGTAAAGGTCATCGTGAATCGCTGAGGCAACCAGTTGACCTTTTGGAATCGTCACTGTTGCTTCAAACTTTTTCTGTTTGTTTGGTTGTTCGCTAAAACTGGCTTGGCACCCCGTAATTTCTACTTGCCATTTTTCTAGCTTTTTGAATTTGCTCTCAATGTGATTCCGGATCGCAGAGGTGATTTCAATGTTTTTACCAGTAATATTCATTTGCATAGTGATTTTTCCTCTGTTGCATCCCTCATGGGTTACCTACAGATTAGCGTTTCAATAGCAAAAGAATGTGATCTACCTCTCCTTTTGGTTGGGTGTATGACTCTTTAAAAATAAACGTGATCTTTAGCAAGGAGTCGGTGTGTGAGGTAAGGAAAAAGCTTGAGATTTCGATAAAAATGGTTAGATTGGGTTGTAGGTCTTACTAAAAACTTTCTATTTTTTAGGGCGTTGTATCAACTCAAAAAAAAGATTGCTCTGTTTTTGTTCATCTTATAAGTGTGAATCGAGTCACATTGGTTCTTCTCTTCTTCTTGTCAGAGCTTCATTTTGTTTTCTCAAAGAAAAAACCAGCAGCGTTTAACTACTGGTTTCTAGCTTGTCTATCTCTTTTCGTATCAATCTATCTATGGGCGTGGGTTTAGCTGAATGAGTTGTTGGGTTCGTTCAACCGCTTCGTCTAGCCCTAATTGTTGATAAGCTTTTAATTGAATCGTCAGTGATTTACGAGCCGCTTCTGTTCCAGGGTAGGTTTTTTGCAACTCTTGAGAGCGATTGATTGCGGCAACCCAAGCTTCACGGCGTAAATAAAAGTCAGCGGTGGCTAAGTCGTAATCGGCTAATCGATTTTTTAAAGCATACATGCGTTGCTGAGCGTCTTTAGCATAGGGGCTATTCGGGTAGCGTTCTAATAAACGTTTAAAAGCAGCAAAAGCCGATTTAGCGGGCTCAGGATCCCGATCACTTCGATCAATATTGAATAGTGCATGCATGAAATTACGATCTTGAGCCATATGAGTGAGTCCTCGCATATAGAGCACCCAATCCATCTTTTCATGGGTTGGATTAAGACGAGTAAAGCGTTCTATCGTTGCTAGCCCGAGTGCGAGATCATCATTTTTGTAGTAGGCATAGATTAAATCAAGTTGTACTTGCTCTGAATAAGCGCCAAAAGGGTAGCGAGAATCCAGTGCTTCGAGCTTATCTATCGCGGTGAGCCAGTTGCCACTTTGCAGCGATAGTTGTGCCTCACTGTACAGTTCTGCGGGGGGAACGTCTGGGACAATCTCTTCTTTACTCGAACAGCCTGTCAGTAATAAAGATAACGCGAGTAAACCCGATAAAGTTTGGTATTTCATGTCAGGATTCGATTCCTTGCAATAAAGCTTCTAGACTAGGAGCAGGATGCTCCATAAATCGTTTCGTTACTTTCTTTTCAGTAACAGATACAATAAAGCCTATTTTTCCACACTAGTGGCTATTAGTCTCACGGTTTTTAAAAAAGTTCGATATGGCTCAGCAGATTGAATTAACTCAAACAGTAAAAGAAAGCCAGCTTGGTCAGCGTTTAGATCAAGCGGTAGCAGAATTGTTCACCGATTTTTCTCGCTCACGGCTGAAAGAATGGCTATTGGACGGGAAAATTACCGTCGATGGTCTTGTTGTCACTAAACCCAGAACAAAAATGATGGGTGGAGAAAATATTACGGTTTTGGCCGAGTTAGAAGATGAGCAACGGTGGGAAGCACAAGATATTCCACTCAATATTGTTTATGAAGATGACGATATTATCGTGATCAATAAGCCTAGAGATTTCGTTGTGCACCCCGGTGCAGGAACGCCGGATGGTACGGTCTTAAATGCATTATTATTTCACTTCCCTCCCATTGCGGAAGTGCCTCGTGCAGGCATTGTGCACCGTTTAGATAAAGATACGACTGGGTTAATGGTGGTGGCGAAAACTGTCCCTGCACAAACCCGATTGGTCCGTGAACTACAAAAACGCAATATTACTCGTGAATATGAAGCGATAGCGATTGGTAAAATGACCGCCGGTGGAATGATCGACAAGCCAATTGGTCGCCATGCTACAAAGCGAACTTTAATGGCGGTTACTCCAATGGGAAAACCTGCCGTAACGCATTATCGTGTTGCTGAACATTTTCGTGAACACACTCGAATCCGGCTTCGTCTGGAAACGGGTCGCACGCACCAAATTCGTGTCCATATGGCGTATTTGCAACATCCTTTATTAGGAGATACCGCTTATGGTGGGCGGGCTCGCATTCCAAAAGGTGCATCTGAAGAGCTAACAGAAATGATTCGTCATTTTGACCGACAAGCGCTGCATGCGGTGATGCTGAAGTTTGCTCACCCTATTACCGAGGAAGTGTTGGAATTTCATGCGCCAGTTCCCGATGATATGGTTGTGATGGCTGAAGCATTACGTGAAGATGCTAAGTTGAATTATTCACAAGAGTATTAATTATGAATAAGATTATTCCCAACTGGCCAGCACCGGACAATATTAAAGCCTTTGCTTCTACACGAATCGGCGGGTTTTCTCATCCGCCGTATCAGGGCTTAAATCTCGGTACGCATGTTGGGGATGATCCGAAATTGGTGTTACGTAACCGCGAATGGGTGCAGATGATGAGCCAAATGCCCTCATCCCCCATCTGGTTAAATCAAACGCATTCAACTAAGGTTGTGGAAGTTGATCAGCCAACAAAAGCGATCTTGGATGCTGATGGTCTTTTCACCGCCTCTCCTCGTGTGGTTTGCTCAGCGATGACAGCCGATTGCTTACCCGTACTTCTCACCAATAGCCAAGGAACACAAGTTGCGGCTGTTCATGCGGGTTGGCGTGGGTTGGCGGGAGGTATTGTTGAAAATGCGCTGCAAAAATTGACCGGCCACCCTCTTGTTTGGTTAGGTCCGGCTATTGGTACGCAAGCCTTTGAGGTCGGGAATGAGGTCAGAGAAGCGTTTTGCGATCATGATGGCGATGCGACACAGGCGTTTTTAGCGACTTCACAGCAAGGCAAATGGTTGGCTGATATGGTGAAGTTAACTCGGTTACGGTTAGCAAAATTGGGTATTGACCAAGTCTATAGCTGCGACCTTTGCACCTATCAACACCCCCAACAATTTTATTCTTATCGCCGTGAGGGCATCACAGGTCGGCAAGCCAGCTTTATTTGGATGGAATAGTCTTATAAAGTTTATGGTATTGGCTTGAAATTTCCCCTCTGCGTAACCATCTTTCTATACGTCATTAGTTTATCTCCGACGAGATTAAGAAGGTGGTTATGCGTCTCGATAGATTTACCAGCAAATTTCAAATAGCGATTTCCGATGCTCAGTCGCTCGCACTTGGGCGCGATCATCAGTATATCGAACCTGTACATTTGATGGTGGCATTACTCGATCAAAATGGCAGTCCGATTCGTCCATTATTAACCATGCTCAGTGTGGATGTTGCCCAGTTACGTTCTAAATTGGGTGAAATGCTTGATCGTTTGCCTAAAGTGAGTGGGATTGGCGGTGATATTCAGCTTTCTAATGCACTCGGTTCACTTTTTAACCTCTGTGATAAAGTGGCGCAAAAGCGTCAAGATGCTTATATCTCTTCGGAAATATTTTTACTCGCCGCATTGGAAGATCGTGGCCCTCTGGGTCAACTATTAAAAGAGATAGGATTGAGTGAAAAGAAAGTTTCTGAAGCCATTGAAAGTATCCGTGGTGGTCAGAAAGTGAATGATCCTAATGCAGAAGAGCTTCGTCAAGCTTTAGAAAAATTCACCATCGATCTCACCGAGCGAGCAGAGCAAGGTAAACTTGATCCTGTGATTGGGCGTGATGATGAAATTCGCCGTACCATCCAAGTGTTGCAGCGCCGCACTAAAAATAACCCGGTGATTATCGGGGAGCCAGGGGTGGGTAAAACCGCGATTGTCGAAGGGCTGGCACAACGGATCATTAATAATGAAGTTCCTGAAGGGCTTCGTGGGCGTCGAGTGCTTTCGTTGGATATGGGAGCTCTGGTTGCGGGGGCCAAATATCGCGGTGAATTTGAAGAGCGATTGAAATCTGTTTTAAATGAACTTGCCAAAGAAGAAGGCAATGTCATTCTTTTCATTGATGAACTGCATACTATGGTTGGTGCTGGTAAAGGCGAAGGCTCAATGGATGCGGGTAATATGTTGAAACCCGCTTTGGCGCGCGGTGAGTTGCACTGTGTTGGAGCCACCACACTGGATGAATATCGTCAATATATAGAAAAAGATCCAGCGCTGGAGCGTCGTTTCCAAAAAGTATTAGTGGATGAGCCAACGGTCGAAGATACGGTTGCTATTTTGCGTGGCCTCAAAGAGCGCTATGAATTACACCATCATGTTGAGATCACCGATCCGGCCATCGTGGCTGCGGCAACACTATCACACCGTTATGTTTCGGATCGTCAATTGCCTGATAAAGCAATTGATTTGATTGATGAGGCAGCCTCAAGTATCCGCATGCAAATGGACTCTAAGCCCGAGGCCTTAGACAAACTGGAACGAAAAATTATCCAACTCAAAATTGAGCAACAAGCTTTAATTAATGAGCATGATGAGGCTAGTGAAAAACGGCTCAGTATCCTTAACGATGAACTGAAGGAGAAAGAGCGAGAGTATGCAGAATTAGAAGAGATTTGGAATACCGAAAAAGCTGCGCTTTCGGGGACTCAACATATCAAAGCAGAACTGGAGCAAGCTCGTTTAGATTTAGAAGTCGCTAGACGTGCGGGAGACTTAAGTCGCATGTCCGAATTGCAGTACGGGCGAATTCCTGAGCTGGAAAAACAACTCGACTTAGCCACTCAAGCGGAAATGCAAGAGATGACATTGCTGCGTAACAAAGTCACCGATGAAGAGATAGCGGAAGTTCTTTCTAAACAGACGGGGATTCCGGTTTCTAAAATGCTGGAAGCGGAGAAAGAGAAATTACTGCGCATGGAAGAGGTTCTTCACCAGCGAGTGATTGGACAGGCTGAAGCCGTTGAAGTGGTTGCGAATGCCATTCGCCGTAGTCGTGCTGGGCTTTCGGATCCCAATCGCCCAATTGGCTCGTTCTTATTCTTAGGCCCAACAGGGGTTGGGAAAACCGAACTGTGTAAAACGTTAGCGAACTTCATGTTTGATAGTGAAGATGCCATGGTGCGGATTGATATGTCTGAGTTTATGGAGAAACACTCTGTAGCTCGACTAGTTGGTGCACCTCCGGGCTATGTAGGGTATGAAGAAGGGGGATATTTAACCGAGGCTGTGCGTCGGAAACCCTATTCTGTTCTTTTACTGGATGAGGTCGAGAAAGCACACCCTGATGTGTTTAATATTCTATTACAGGTATTAGATGATGGGCGTTTGACCGATGGACAGGGAAGAACGGTCGATTTTCGCAATACCGTTGTGATTATGACTTCGAACCTAGGTTCATCAAGAATTCAAGAACAGTTTGCCTCTCTGGATTATCAAGGGATGAAAGAGCAAGTGATGGAGGTGGTGAGTAAGCATTTCCGCCCTGAGTTTTTAAACCGTATTGATGAAAGTGTTGTATTCCATCCGTTAGGTAAAGAGCACATTAAATCCATCGCTCTTATCCAGATTGAACGGTTACGTCAGCGGTTAGCAGACAAAGATTATGAGTTGAACGTAAATGATGAAGCGTTAAACTTAATCGCACAAGTGGGATTTGATCCTGTTTATGGTGCAAGACCGCTGAAAAGAGCAATTCAACAAACGGTTGAAAACCCGCTAGCTAAATCAATCTTAGCAGGGCAGTTTGTGCCTGGAATGCCAATCTACTTAGAAGTGAAAGATGGCAACATTACAGCTCATCAGTAATTAGGTAAAAAAGAGACTTGGTCTGAGGAGATTAAGTCTCTTTTTCTATTCAAATTTGATTAATATGGAGTTTTAGTCGTTTTTTTGAGCGTTTGAACTTGAATTTATAAGAATTATCATTTTATCTATTGCCAACGTTAATTAACTCCCTATAATGCGCCCTCACTGACACGGCAGACGCCGCAAGGCTTTAGGGAGTGTCAGTTGAGGGAAAGCTTCTAAAAAAGAAAATTTGAAAAAGTGTTTGACACGCCAAATTAACTCGCTAGAATGCACCTCCGCTTCGAAGCTCTCATGAGACTCGCAAGCACCGCTCTTTAACAATTTAAACCAATCAATCTGTGTGGGCACTCGTTGATGATAATCAAAAAGATTTATCGATGAACTGAGTGACCAATCA
>NZ_FUXB01000008.1:0-57657 GCF_900167345.1 Vibrio cincinnatiensis DSM 19608
CGATGAAAGGTAGAAACGGAGGTATTCTCCACACAATAATTTGGTGTGTAAAATCTCAATAAGAAAGAAAAAGAGAATCTTTGAACAGAGATCACTGAAATTTACTCAATAACTCAATGATAGAATCGAGGCTTTGCCGAGTATGAACCTGTTGAAATATATCGTGTATAGCATCATGTCCAGTAGAGCAGCATGATGCTATAAACGATTTTTGAATAAAAGATTAGTGTTAATAAAAATAAAAAAGAGTGAAACTGAGCGTTCGTTTGAGTAAATAAAGTCGCTCCTTCTTTGAAGCGACTCTATCTATTGACTGATTCGGTGATTTATTTAACTTCCATGCCTTTAGCTTGCAAATCAGCATGGTAGGAAGAGCGTACAAATGGCCCGCAAGCCGCATGGGTAAAGCCAAGCTCAAGAGCGATTTCTTTTAGCTCATCAAACTCTTCAGGTGGTACGTAGCGTTCAACCGGCAAGTGGTGGCGACTGGGGGCTAGATATTGGCCTAGCGTTAGCATGGTGACACCGTGTGCACGCAAGTCTTTGAGTACTTCAATGATCTCTTCTTTGGTTTCCCCAAGCCCCATCATTAAGCCTGATTTTGTGGGAATCTCAGGGTGCCTTTCTTTAAATTGTTTCAACAGTTCAAGTGACCACTTGTAGTTTGCTCCGGGGCGAGCTTTACGATACAAACGAGGTGCGGTTTCAAGGTTATGGTTAAAAACATCGGGTGGATTATCATTGAGTTTATCCAAAGCGATATCCATGCGACCCCGAAAATCGGGTACTAGTGTTTCTATTCGAATGCCTGGGTTGAGTGCTCGGATCTCCCGGTTACAATCGGCAAAATGTTGGGCTCCTCCATCACGTAAATCATCACGATCAACGGAGGTGATCACCACATATTTGAGTTTCATATCATGGATGGTTTGGGCCAGTTTTTGGGGTTCTTCACTATCGGGCGCGATAGGGCGGCCATGGGCAACATCACAGAAGGGGCAGCGACGAGTACAAATCGCGCCAAGAATCATAAAGGTGGCAGTGCCGTGATTGAAGCATTCTGCGAGGTTTGGGCAAGAGGCTTCTTCACACACGGAGTGAAGATTATTTTTACGCATTGCAGCCTTTATATCTTGAATACGCTGACTATCAGCGGGCAGCTTGATTTTCATCCACGCAGGTTTGCGTAAGACTTCTTGCTGTTCTGTTGGCATTGTCTTAACCGGAATTAAAGCCATTTTATCGGCGTCACGATATTTAACGCCTTTTTCCATTTGAATTGGTTTGCTCATGCTGTTTTACCTATTAAAGGTGCTTCTGTGCTGAATTCGACTTGTTGATAACCGAATAAACGGACAAGCTCTTGGATCATCTTTTGTTCAACATCTTCAAGGCGATGAGGGCCTCCTAAGTCGGAAACTTGAGTCATTTCCATCCCTTGATAACCACAAGGGTTTATACGTAGGAAAGGAGAGAGATCCATATTGACATTAAGGGCCAAACCATGAAATGAACAGCCTCGACGAATACGTAAACCGAGAGAACAGATTTTTTTCTCTGCGACATAAACTCCAGGCGCATCAGGTTTAGCGGAGGAGTGAATATGATAGGTTTTTAGTGTATCGATGATTAATTGTTCAATATGGTTGACCAGATCTCGTACGCCTAGATTTTTGCGTCTTAGATTGATAAGGATATACGCCACGAGTTGACCTGGACCATGATAGGTGACTTGGCCTCCGCGATCACTTTGTATAATAGGAATATCACCGGGATTGAGAAGGTGCTCAGGTTTTCCGGTTTGGCCTTGAGTAAATACGGGATTATGTTCAACGAACCAGACTTCATCGCAGGTCGTTTCATCTCGTTGATCGGTGAACTGGTGCATCGCTTGCCAAACCGGTAAGTAATCTTGCCGGCCTAATTGTCTGATAACAAGCTGAGTGTCCATGGTCTGCCCATTCGTGATATATAAAGTTTTTCGATTATAAACGTCTTAGGCTATTCGAACTACTCATGAGGTGGAATTTTTTAACCACATTTTTTATACAATTATTTTAACTTTTTGATAAATAAATAAAAAGCAGCCTAGGCTGCTTTAAAAAATAATTGATTTTATCTAAAAATAATTGATGGTGGTGTTTTACAGTACCATACGCACGATCTCAATATTGCCTAACTCTTGATAGAGTGTTTCAACCTGCTCGATGGAGGTGGCGGTAATGGTGATAGAAACCGAATGATAATTTCCTTTGCCACTGGGTTTGATTCGTGGGCTGTAATCACCTGGAGCATGGCGTTGAATCACTTCCAAGACAAGCTCTGGTAGCTCAGGTTTCGCATGACCCATTACTTTATACGTAAAGGAGCAAGGGAACTCTAGCAGATCTTTCAGTTTTGCATCAGAGTTTATTGTCATCATAGTGGAGACTCCAAGTTTGGCATCAAATTAAGCGGTGGCGAATAGTAGCGTTAATCAAAAAAGAACTCAAGTTGCCCAAACAAGACGAATGGACGCCAGCTAACTCAAGCGCCGTCCATTCCTCATTCATGTCGAAACTAAAAGAGTCCTTTGAACAATAATACGATGTAGTCCCAAAGACGGCTAAACAAGCCTCCTTCTTTGACATCTTCTAATGCCATTAATGGGTATTGAGCGACATCATTACCTTGTAATTGGTAGTAAAGCGTACCTACGACATCACCTTTATTAATGGGGGCTTTTAGCTCTTTTTCAAGGACAAAGCTAGCGGTTAAATCTTTGGCTTGACCACGAGGAAGGGTGACATAAGTATCTTCGTTCACACCCAGTGATACTGTGGATTTATCCCCCATCCAAATGGTTTCATTCACAAAGGTTTCACCCGCTTTATGTGGTGCAACGGTTTCAAAGAAACGGAAACCATAACTCAGTAACTTCTTACTTTCTGATTTACGAGCGTTGATGTCTTTAGTGCCCATAACAACAGCAATTAAACGCATTTTCCCTTCAGTTGCCGAGCTGACTAAGCTGTATCCTGCATTTGAAGTATGTCCTGTTTTAATGCCATCCACATTCATACTTTTATCCCATAACAGCCCATTACGGTTGTATTGGGTTATACCATTATAGGTAAATTTTTGTTCTGCATAGAGCGCATACTCATCTGGTACATCACGAATCAGAGCTTGCCCTAACAGTGCCATATCGTATGGGGTTGAGTAGAGGTTGTCATGATCTAATCCATGAACGTTAGCAAAGTGAGTATTGTTCATGTTTAGTGATGTGGCCCAAGCATTCATTAAATCCACAAACGCGTCTTCTGAACCAGCAATATGTTCAGCCATAGCGACACAAGCATCATTTCCCGATTGAATGATAATGCCCTTGTTTAGATCGCTGACCTTAACGGTGGTGCCAACTTCAATGAACATTTTGGATGAATCTGGGTAGTTTTTAGCCCAAGCATTGCGGCTAATCACCACGTCATCATTCAGAGAAATATTTCCTCGATTGATTTCTTGTCCAATCACATAGCTGGTCATCATTTTAGTTAAGCTTGCAGGAGAGAGTTTCGTATTCATCTCTTTTTCTGCAAGTACTTTTCCAGAATGGTAGTCCATTAAAACATAGCCTTTAGCCGCAATCTGTGGGGCATCAGGAATAACGACAGGTGAAGCAAAAATGGAAGTTGCAGAAAGCGTAATGGAAGACGCTAAAATAATATGTAAAGTATTTTTTTTCATAGTGAATGCAAAACTGATTGGTTAGTTGTCCAGTATCCTAACAGAAACCGCCGTGCAAATCAGGCCAGAGTGCTTATGATCTGCGTGTATTACGGTGACTATTTAGCGAGGTTTTTTCGAATAAAGGCGGTTTGATAACCGAGCGATTTTACTCGCTCTAAGGTTTCTTGCGTCAAGCTATAGTCAGTAAACGGGCCTAATAATATCCGATAGTGCTGGTTTTCGTTATCCACAAAGCTTGGCACCGTTAAATTTTGACCAATTTCTTCAGCGAGAGTTCGCACTCGTTGCTCATGTTGTGAGGCGGCCACTTGAATAATATAGTGGATCGGTTGAGCGTTCAGCGGGGCTAATGTTGGTTTAGGTGGGGTTATCACCGCTATTTCTACATTGGCTGTTCCACTTTGTACCACCCCTAATTTGTAGGCGGCGGCATAACTTAAATCAATAACTCGACCTTCATGAAAAGGGCCTCGATCATTCACTCGGACGATGGCTGTTTTCGCATTATCAAGGTTGGTGACTTTGACGTAAGAAGGTAGCGGTAGTGTCTTGTGTGCGGCAGTCATTGAGTACATATCATAAATTTCGCCGTTGGAGGTTAAGTGGCCATGAAATTTTTTACCGTACCAAGAGGCTTGTCCTTTTTCGACAAACCCTTGAGCGTCACGGATAATTTGGTAGTGTTGTCCTCGTAATGTGTAATCACGATTACCGCCTAAACTGTATGGTTCATACTGTGGTGTTGCATCTTCAATATGTGCTACGGAAAGAGGAGTACTTGGGGCGACATCGTCATCCATCGAGTAGCGCCCCGTGGGTTGAGGGCTGCTACAGCCAACGAGAAGTACGAATGTGCCTAGACTGAAATAAAGAGAGAGTGACTTCATTAGAGTTAATTTGCCTTTGAAAATGCTTTCCGGTGGGTATGAATGGACATCAAAATACCGAATCCAGCCATCAGTGTCACCATTGATGTGCCACCATAACTAATTAGAGGGAGAGGAACGCCAACCACTGGCAAGATCCCGCTGACCATCCCAATATTAACAAATACGTATACAAAGAAACTGAGTACAATACTTCCAGCCATCATTCGACCAAAAGCGGTTTGTGCATTACTTGCAAGATATAGCCCTCGACCAATGATAAATAAATAGACAGAGAGCAGTGCCAAAATTCCGATCATTCCCCACTCTTCGGCGATGACTGCAAAAATAAAGTCGGTATGGCGCTCGGGTAAGAATTCAAGATTGGATTGTGTACCGTGTAACCACCCCTTGCCTGAAATCCCTCCAGAACCAATAGCGATTTTACTCTGGATGATGTGATAGCCAGCCCCTAGAGGGTCGGATTCAGGATCAAATAAAGTTCGGACTCGGGTTTTTTGGTATTCATGCATAATGAAAAACCACAATACGGGGATAAAGGCTCCCGCTCCCACAGCGGCGGCAGCAATGATTTTCCAACTGATTCCCGCTAAGAAAATCACAAAGATTCCAGAAGCCGCGATCAAAATAGCGGTTCCTAAATCGGGTTGTTTCGCTATTAAAATGGTTGGAAAACACACCATTAATAACGAAACTGTGATGGTGGTTAAATTGGCAGGGATAGGACGATTCCCAATGTAACGGGCAACCATTAATGGGACGGCTAATTTAAGTAGTTCTGATGGTTGGAAGCGTACAAAGCCAAAGTTAAGCCAACGCTGTGCGCCTTTGGAGGTTTCACCAAAAAATAATACCCCAAGCAGTAACAATGCCCCACAGAAAAAAAGCAAAGGTGCTAAGCGCTCATAGCTTCTAGGCGAGAGTTGAGCAAGGCCTAGCATAACCAAGAGAGACATGAGCATTCTCATCGCCTGTCGATCCATCATGTCTAGGCTTTGTCCACTGGCACTATACATAACGACAAGGCCAAATAGCATTAACACCAATAAACCAAGTAAAAGGGGGAGATCGACATGTAGGCGTTCAAAGAAGGCGCGATTTCGCCCTGTTGCTGGATCCATCTTCATTATTCACTGACCTCTTGCTCTGCTAATATGACATGGTCAAAAATTCGTCTAACAGGCGGTGCGCCATTGGTCGAGCCTCCACCGGCATTCTCAAGAACAATGGTCACGACTAATTGTGGATCCTCTGTTGGCGCAAAGCCGGTGAATAGGGCATGATCGCGTAAGTGTTCCGATAACTCTTCAGCATTGTATTCTTGCCCTTCGGCTAAACCGAACACTTGAGCTGTCCCAGATTTTCCAGCACTTTTGTATTTTAAACCTTGGAATGCTCGGCGTGCCGTGCCACGTTTCCCATGGTTAACTAAATACATCCCTTCGATAGCCATATTCCAGTATTTATCAGAGACTTCGTTAATCGGCGGGTAAGTGACATACTCTGTTTCTTTTTGAGTGGAAAAGAGTTCACCATTATTGATCGTGGAACGCAGTAAATGAGGTGCTATCACTTTTCCTTTATTGGCAACAACCGAGGTGGCTTTTGCTAACTGCATCGGTGTTGCTGTCCAGTAGCCTTGGCCTATCCCAACGGGAATAGTATCCCCTTGATACCAAGGCGTTTTGTGTCGAGCCATTTTCCATTCACGAGTCGGCATGTTGGCTTTGCTTTCTTCGTAAATATCAATGCCCGTATAATCACCGAATCCAAACCTCATCATCCAGTGCGATAGGCTATCGATTCCCATATCATAGGCAATTTGGTAGAAAAAGGTATCCACGGATTCTTCCAATGCTTTGATGATATCGACTCGGCCATGTCCCCAACGTAGCCAATCTCGAAAAGGGCGAGTATTAGAGTTAGGAATTCGCCAGTAACCCGGATCATTACGTGTTGTATTCGGGGTAATAACTTTATCATGCAAAGCCGCAACGGCAATAAAAGGTTTGACGGTAGAACCTGGGGGGTAAATACCGATCGTGGCTCGATTAACGAGAGGGCGATTAATGTCATTCAGTAGACGGTTATAATCTTGTGAGGATATGCCATGTACGAAAGCATTGGGGTCATAGCTTGGGCTAGAGACCATGGCTAAGACACCATTATCTTTGGGATCAAGCACGATAGCCGAGCCTCGTCGCCCATCCAGCAGTTTATGTACGTACAATTGCAACGCTATATCAAGATTGAGAACAATATCTTTCCCTGGTGTTGGTGGGACGTATTTTAGCGTTCGGATCACTCGACCACGGCTGTTCACCTCGACTTCTTGATAACCGGGGGTGCCATGCAGTAGATCTTCATAATATCGTTCAATGCCGAGCTTACCGATATCCCGCGTCGCTTGATAATTGGCGGCTTTATCTTCACGAGCTAACCGTTCTAAATCTCGGTCATTAATTCGTGAAACATAGCCAATAACATGGGTTAATACTTCTCCATATGGGTAGAAGCGTTTGAGATTGGCACTGACAGAAACCCCAGGAAATTTATGTTGTTGAACAGAAAATATGGCGACATCTTCTTGACTTAATTGGGTCAGTAAAGGAATGGCATTAAATCGGCGTGTACGTTGACGATCTCTTTCAAAAGCGGCAATACGCTCCTCGGGAATCGTCAGGATTTCTTGTAAACGAGCTAGGGTATCGTCCATATCTTTGACTTGTTCAGGAATGATTTCCAAGTTAAAAACAGGGCGGTTTTCAGCGAGTAAGTGACCATTACGGTCATAAATTAAGCCACGATTAGGGGCAATAGGTACGACTTTAATACGGTTATCATTAGAGCGTGTTTTGTAATCTTGATATTGTTTAACCTGAATATTGTACAGGTTAGTGATCAAAATACCGATGGCGATCACAATACCGATAAAAGCAACGATTGCTCGATGGCGGAATAATCGCGCTTCGGCTTGGTAATCTCTAATTGGGCTTCGCTGACGTCGCATCGCTCTTTACTCTCGGTGGTAAGGGTGATTCGCGGTGATACTCCATGCCCGATAAAGGCTTTCAGCCATCACGACCCGAACTAACGGATGAGGTAAGGTTAATGGGGAGAGTGACCAACTTTGATCGGCGGCGGCTTTACACGCTGGAGCTAAACCTTCTGGCCCCCCAATGAGAATAGAAACATCACGCCCATCTAATTTCCAACTTTCAAGCTGTTCGGCTAACTGTTCTGTATCCCAACGTTTACCAGGGATATCTAAAGTGATAATTCGATTTCCTTTGGGAACGGTGGCTAACATTGCTTCACCTTCTTTTTGTAAGATACGAGGAATGTCCGCATTTTTCCCTCGTTTACCCGCAGAAATTTCTATTAATTCTAGCGGCATATCATGAGGGAAACGACGGCGATATTCTTGAAATCCTTCCTCAACCCACTTGGGCATTTTGGTACCGACCGCAATCAATTGAAGTTTCACCATTAACCCCAAAGTTTTTCTAGTTGATATAGGGCTCGTGGTTCTTCTTGCATGACATGTAACATCGCTGAACCCATGTCCAGAACGACCCACTCCCCTTCATTTTCACCGTCCATACCCAAGGGTTCTACGCCCATTTTTTTGACTTCGCTAGCAACGTGATCCGCAATCGAGGCAACATGGCGTTTTGATGTTCCGGTGCAAATGATCATGTAATCGGTAATACTCGATTTGCCTTTTACATCTAGGGTTATAATGTTAACCGCTTTCATATCATCGGCTTTATCTGCAAGAAAATGGGTTAATTCTTCATGTAGCAAGGGGGAGATCCTCTGAATGTTAAATCGTTGAGTTATTAAAAAGCGCGGCAGTATACCATGGTTTTAATTCGGTAAAGGTAAGTTTGCTTCCGGTAAGCAGAACTCTACGCTGAGTTGTTGTAATAATGGCCAAATGGGTTGGCTGTATTGCGTTTTTACCAACAATTCTGCTTGTGCAAGTGTTTGTAACAGATGCTGTAACTTATTGAGCGATAAACGTTGTAAAGCGGCAGAATAGAGCGGCCGTTTATTTTGCCACACTCGATATTGTTCAAAAATAAGGTTTATAGGCTGTGTATTCATTGCTTGGCGCATTGATAGCAGTTGAAACAACTCTTTTTGAATGGTTCGAATTAAAATGATGGTTTCAATCTCTTCGGATGCTAATTGGCGAAGAATTCTCTGGGCTCGATTTGCCTTCCCTTCCAATAAGGCATCAACCCAGTGGAAGGCGGTAAAATGATTGTGCCGGCTGAGTGATTCTTCCAAGCGAACTAAGGTTAATCGGCCATCAGGATAAAGCAAGGTCAGTTTTTCTAAACTTTGTGCCAAGGCAAACAGGTTGCCTTCATGCCATTGAGCGAGCATCTGCACGGCTTCAGCATCCGGTTTTAATCCCAGTAATTGACAGCGTTTTGTGACAAATTGAGGTAAGCGAGATAAGTCTGGCGTCAGACAATTGACCCAGCAGCCTTGAGTGCTGAGTTCCTTGAACCAAGCACTATTTTCCTGAGCTTTGGTGAGTTTATTACCGACGATAACCAATAACACGTCAGGACTTAGGCTTTGTGCTAGTGTGCCGAGAGTTTTTCCCATTGCAGCATTGATGCCACTCTCTGGAATATCAATTTCAATCAATTGCCGTTGAGAAAAAAGGCTCATAGATTGGCAGCGGTCATAGACGTCATTCCAATCAAGGCTCGTGTCTGCGGTAAATTGATGTTTTTCTTCAAAGCCAAGCTCTCGGGCTTTGTGCTCAATGGCTATCCGTGACTCTTGAATCAGTAATGGCTCATTACCTAACACCAAGTAGAGAGGGGCTAGGCTACGGTTTAAGGTTTCTGGCAGTTTTTCCGCGTAAACTCTCATGCTAAAGCTCGGTTATTGGGTCGTAATAGCACTTGAATTATCCAGCTCTTTATCTATTTTGGATTCTGAATAGGGTTGAATATCGATATCGTTAATATCTCCATTTTGAATTGCAGCTTTAAGGCGAGCCATTTGGCGGACAATTTGACTGGCCGCCAGTTTACGCATTTCATCAACAATCATTTCACGTTCAACCGATTTTGCTAGTGCTGCTAATGGGTTATCTAGGTAGCTACGAGTGACACTGGTTGAAAATGTTTTGACTCCGAGTTCTGGAATCGTGACTCGGTATGACGCACGGAAGGTCAGCTCTTTTTCTGCTGCTCGAGTATTTTGATAAAGCGACAGTGTTCGTTCACTGGTACTTTCACTCATTAAATGTAGGTTAGGTGTTTCTGCAGAAGGCGTAACCAGTTGAATTTCATTCATACGTAGTTGCCTTTGCACCATTCGAGTAAAGGTACTGTATTGGTCATAGCTGGTTAACGACATCGTACTGAGTGTTTCTGGGATGTCATAATCCCCACGGAGATGAAAACCACAGCCGGAAAGTAAGGCTGTTGTCAAAAGAAGCAATGGTAATGTTGATATCGAAGAAAATTTAAAACGCATGGGTTGCTGGTTCTCATGAGTGAGTTTACTTATCTAAACCGACCCTTTGGGTCGGCTGAGATAAGTAAACAGGGCGGTATGCCCTGTTTACAGACCATCATTAGGTCAATTAGTTCGCTACAATATTGAGTAGCTTACCTGGTACATAGATCACTTTGCGAATAGTTAAGCCATCGGTGAATTTCTTAACGTTCTCATCTTGCAAGCCTAATGCTTCTACTTGATCTTTGCTGGCATCCGCAGCGACGGTAAGTTTTCCACGTAACTTACCGTTAACTTGTAAAACGATCAGTTTTTCATCTTCAACTAATGCAGCTTCATCGTAAGTTGGCCAAGCGGCATGGTCAATGTCTGTTTCACCCAATGCCTGCCACATTTCAAAACAGATATGGGGAGCGATAGGGTAAAGCATCACGGTAATGGCTTTTGCTGCTTCATCTAAAATTGCACGATCTTGTTCTGACTCTTGTGGCGCTTTAGTGAGCTTATTCATCAACTCCATCACAGCAGCGATGGCTGTGTTAAAGGTTTGACGACGAGCAATATCATCCGTCACTTTAGCAATGGTTTTATGAACATCACGACGTAGCGCTTTTTGGTCTGCATTTAAAGTAGCAGGGTTAACGCTTACCGCCGCTCCTTGAGCGGTATGCTCGGCAACCAGTTTCCAAACACGTCTTAGGAAACGGTTTGCCCCTTCCACACCAGACTCTTGCCATTCTAGTGTCATATCGGCTGGTGAGGCGAACATCATAAATAGACGTACCGTATCTGCGCCGTATTTATCCACCATTTCTTGTGGGTCGATACCGTTGTTTTTTGACTTAGACATCTTAATCATGCCTGAGTGTTCAACTGGGCGGCCTTGGTTATCTATCGCTGAAACAATGCGACCTTTTCCATCACGTTCTACTTTGACTTCGGTGGGGGCAACCCACTCTTTGGTGCCTTTTTCATTGGTGTAATAGAAGGCATCGGCCAATACCATGCCTTGACACAATAGCTGTTTGAATGGCTCATCAGAAGTGACATAGCCTGCATCACGGAGCAGTTTATGGAAGAAGCGAGAGTAAAGGAGATGCATACAAGCATGTTCAATCCCACCGATGTATTGATCCACCGGTAGCCAGTAGTTGGCTTTTGCAGGATCAAGAATATCATCTGCTTGTGGTGAACAGTAACGAGCGTAGTACCAAGAAGATTCCATAAAGGTATCAAAGGTGTCCGTTTCACGAAGTGCAGGTTCACCATTAAAGGTGGTTTCTGCCCAGGTTTTATCGGCTTTAATCGGGCTGGTTACTCCATCCATAGTGACATCTTCAGGCAGAATTACTGGCAGTTGATCGGCAGGAACTGGGTGGACTTGACCATCTTCGGTCATCACCATTGGAATGGGGGCACCCCAATAGCGTTGACGAGAAACGCCCCAGTCACGTAGGCGGAAATTGACTGTTTTAGTGCCTTTACCTTCGGCTTCTAGCTTAGCTGAAATTGCATCAAATGCAGCTTGGAACTCAAGTCCGTCAAATTCACCAGAATCAAATAAAATGCCTTTTTCGGTATAGGCTTCTTGGCTAATATCGAGTTCAGAACCATCGGCTGGCTTAATCACGGGAACAATGTCCAAGCCATACTTGGTTGCAAATTCATAATCACGTTGATCATGAGCGGGAACCGCCATGACGGCTCCCGTGCCATAATGCATTAATACGAAGTTGGCGATATAAATAGGTACTTCACGGCCATTTAAAGGATGGATAGCGGTTAATCCCGTTGCCATACCTTTTTTCTCCATGGTCGCTAATTCTGCTTCTGCAACTTTGGTATTTTTACATTCGTCGATAAATGCAGCCAGTTGTGGGTTGTTGGCCGCTGCTTGGACCGCTAGAGGGTGCCCTGCTGCGATAGCAACATAAGTCACACCCATTAGTGTATCTGGGCGTGTGGTATACACTTCTAAATCTTGATCGTTATCTTTAACCTGGAATTTTAGATCGACCCCTTCTGAACGGCCAATCCAGTTACGCTGCATGGTTTTGACCATTTCTGGCCAACCCTCTAAGTTATCGAGATCATCCAATAACTCTTGTGCATAGGCAGTGATCTTAATAAACCATTGTGGGATTTCTTTTTGCTCAACGGGCGTATCACAGCGCCAGCAGCATCCATCTTCTACTTGTTCGTTAGCAAGAACGGTCTGATCATTGGGGCACCAGTTAACGGAAGAGGTTTTCTTATACACTAAGCCTTTTTCATACAGCTTTGTGAAAAACTCTTGTTCCCAGCGGTAATATTCAGGTCGGCAAGTCGCAAATTCGCGGCTCCAATCATAGCCAAAACCTAATAACTTGAGCTGGTTTTTCATGTATTGGATGTTTTCATACGTCCAAGGCGCTGGCGCAGTTTTATTTTTGACGGCTGCGTTTTCTGCTGGTAGGCCAAATGCGTCCCAGCCAATGGGCTGCATGACGTTTTTACCTTGTAGACGCTGAAAGCGGGAGATCACATCACCGATAGTGTAGTTACGCACATGGCCCATGTGCAGTCGACCACTGGGATAAGGGAACATAGAAAGACAGTAGAATTTTTCTTTATTTGGGTCTTCACTTACAACAAAGGTGTTATTGTTGTCCCAGTGCTGTTGAACTTTCGGTTCAATATCTTGCGGGTTATATTGCTCTTGCATCGATGACATCCGGTTATCTTGGAATTTGTGAGTTCTGTTCGAACAGGTACTAATAGATCGACATAGAATACCTAAAGCAGCACAGCACAACAATAGCCAATCGGTTTTGAGAGAGGTGACTTATGAGAAAAGAGAAAACGGGCTATGAAGCGTTATTGGAAGAAGTGGTGGAAACCCTCAAACAAAGTCCAGAAGAAGTTGACCATATTATAGAGACATCCGGCAAAGTGGTGGCAGCCGCCAACGATTTAACCAAAGATGAATTGGCATTAATTTCAGCCTATGTTAAAGCCGATCTAAAAGCCTTTTCTGAGGAATATGAACAAAGTAAAAATAGTCCCTTCTCTTTAATGATTGCCAATACATTGTGGCAAGGGCTGCTGGAAATCACCGATAAAACCAAAGTAGAGTGGGTAGAGTTATTTCAAGATCTGGAACATCAGGGGATCTATCAGGCAGGAGAGATGATTGGTTTAGGTATTTTAGTCTGTGAAAACTGTGCTCATAAGGTGGAATATAACCATCCGACCGAGATTGTGCCATGTACGCACTGTGGGAATACCCTGTTTAGCCGCCAGCCATTACAGCCATAAGTCAATCCCCTCGAGCGAATGGCTTTAGGGGCGTCAGCTTTGCTTAGTGGCGACGAGTGACCAGAAAACTTATCGCTAAACTTAAGCTACACCATATATAGAGTGGCCAGCTTCCCCAGCGATAATACGGTGTTTGCCCTCGAGTTGGGGTGATTTCTGCTCTGAGCACTCCCGTTTTAAACTGCGGAAGTTGATGAGTTATTTTACCGTATTGATCCGTGATTGCGGTGACACCATTGTTGGTTGATCGAACCAAGGGTTTACCCAGTTCTAAGGCTCGCATTCGAGCAATCTCCATATGTTGAAGAGGCCCGTTTGATCGACCAAACCAAGCATCATTGGAGAGTGTCAGTAAAAAATCCGTTTGCTCTGTTACGTTTGTTCTTAGCTGCTCATTAAAAATGATTTCATAACATAGTGCAGGTGCAAAGGCATAATTTGCAGCGAAGATATTTGGCTGAACATATTCTCCCCGGCTAAAAGATGACATGGGTAAGTTAAATAATGGGGCTAAAGGTCTGAGCCACTTCTCTAATGGTACAAATTCACCAAATGGCAATAAGTGATGCTTATGGTAGCGGTGTTCAACGTCGTAACGGTAACCACCATATGGGGTATTACCTAACGCCAATACACTATTAAAGTATTGGCCTTGTTCGTTGTAGTTCAAAATACCGGTAATCACCGCGCTCTTATTCATTCGAGCTGCTGAATCTAAATTACTGAGATATGGACCTAACTCTAACTCAAAAGCAGGAATTGCGGCCTCTGGCCAGATAATAATATCGGCATCCCAATTCTCTCGGCTGAGATCGGTGTATTTCATAATGGTTGGCCAACGTTGGTTGGGGTGCCATTTGAGAGACTGCTGAATATTGCCTTGAATAATAGCCAGTGTGGTTGTCCTTTCTGGTTCAGGCGTAACCCAAGTTTGCGCTTTGAAGGCAAAACTGATAGAGAAAAGGGCGATAGGGATCAGTAAAAAACGCCATGCGTGAGTCAAGCAGACATAGCTGAATGAGCTTGCACACATAAGCACAACCAAGGTGATAAGCTCGACACCGCCAAGAGGGGCAAAAGAAGCCAATGGGCTATCTATTTGGCTATAGCCTAACCATAACCAAGGAAACCCCGTCATTACCCAACCACGGAGCCAATCAAAGGTGAGCCAAAGAACGGGAGAGGCGAGTAAAAATCTGGACCAATGAGCGCGAGGAAAGAAACGATTGAGTGCCCAAGCAAAGAGGCCACTATAAAAGGATAAATACCCTACCAAAAGCAGCATGAGGGAGAAACTGGCGATTTTGGGTAAGCCACCAAATGTATCGATACTGACGTGAACCCAACTGATCCCAAAGCCAAATTGACCTAAGCCCCAGCAATAGCCTATGAACGCCGCTTGTTTAGCTGAACGGTGATGAATCAGTAGTAATAGTAGGCATGGGCTGAGAATCGCCAATGGCCATAATTGATAGGGTGCAAAAGCTAGGGGGGTGATTGCGCCGACACATAAGGCCAGAAATGGCCGTATTAGGCGATGAATATAATTTTTCATCAACGATAACTTTCTAAAGTAATGTGCTCAGCTACTTATTTAGCTGAGCAAAGTTGGCACCAGTTTACTCTTCCTGAGTTTCAGGAAGTGTTTCGAAATCAGGAATGGTGACTTGAAGTTGAACGATTCGTCGACTGTCGGCAGCGGTCACTTTAAAGTGATACTTACCGATCTCAATGATTTCACCTCGTGAAGGTAAGTGCCCGAATGCGGTCATGACTAAACCGCCTACGGTATCGACTTCTTCATCACTAAATTCTGTGCCAAAGGTGTCATTAAAAGACTCGATGGTTGTCAGAGCCTTTACCGCATAGGTATGTTTGCTTAATTTTCGAATATCAAGCTGCTCTTCATCATCAAATTCATCTTCAATATCACCGACGATTTCTTCTAAAATATCTTCAATGGTGACGAGGCCAGATACGCCACCAAACTCATCGACGACTATCGCCATATGGTAACGTTCTTCGCGGAACTCTTTGAGTAGGCGATCAACGCGTTTACTTTCCGGAACCACCACCGCAGGTCGAATGACTTCTTCGATATCAAACGGAGCGCTATTTGAGCCTAAGTATTTGAGTAAGTCCTTTGCTAGTAGAATGCCTTCGACATGATCTTTGTCTTCGCTAATCACTGGGTAGCGAGAGTGCTGTGCATCTGTGATTAAAGCGACCAGAGAGTCTAGGTTATCGTTACGCTCAACCGTCACCATTTGTGAGCGAGGGATCATAATATCCCGCACTCGCATCTCTGCAATTTCCATAACCCCTTCAAGCATATCTCGGGTGTCATGGTCGATAAGGTCATTCACTTCAGAGTCTCGGATCACATCCACTAGCTCTTGGCGATCTTTGGGCTCCCCCTGAAAAAGTTGACCTAGGCGTTCAAAGAAGGACTTTCTACTCGGACCTTCAGATTTTTCTTTTTTTCCTTCAGTAGAATGGGGCGAATTATCGTCGTTCATTGTGTCTCTTATTTATTACGCTATCAGATGTGTGATAGCTCACATAAAGTGAACCAGTAAAGGTATTTCTCCCACCAATCACTTAGTTTTTCTCCGCTAAATAGGGGTCATCAAACCCCATTTTTTGCATGATCTCAGTTTCAAGCGCTTCCATTTCGTCAGCCTCTTGATCATCGATATGGTCATAACCTAGCAGATGAAGGCTACCATGTACAACCATATGCGCCCAGTGTGCCATTAGCGGTTTTTCTTGCTCAAGCGCTTCTTGTTCGACAACTTGTTGGCAGATGACCAAATCACCCAATAGATCCAGTTCCACTTCAGGGGGAGCCTCAAAAGGAAAGGAGAGCACATTGGTTGGTTTATCTTTACCACGATAGTCTAAATTTAGTTGGTGGCTCTCATCTTGATCAACCACTCGAATAGTGACTTCAGCTTGGCTTTGAAATGGGCTAATAGCCGTAGTGAGCCAGTGTGAAAAATCATCAAAACTTGGTAGAGCTTGCTCATTTTCAACGGCAATTTGTAAATCCAGTTCAATACTCATGATGGATTTGATTCCTCAGGGGTGGATTGGGGGGCGGCTGGGCTGGTTTCTTCCAACTTGGCTTCTCGCTCTTCACGGCGACGCTGTTCATAAGCCTTACGTTCTTTTTGATCTTGCGCTTCCCATTTTTCATAGGCATTAACAATGCGAGCAACAACCGGATGGCGAACCACATCGTCTGACTGGAAAAAATTAAAGCTAATTTCCTCCACTTCGCTGAGTACTTCAATGGCATGACGTAGACCAGAACGAGCTCCACGTGGCAAATCAATTTGGGTTACATCGCCAGTGATCACTGCGCGGGAGTTAAAACCGATCCGAGTGAGGAACATCTTCATCTGTTCTACGGTCGTATTCTGGCTTTCATCAAGGATGATAAAGGCATCGTTGAGTGTCCGCCCACGCATGTAAGCTAGAGGGGCCACTTCAATCACATTTCGTTCAATCAGCTTTTCTACTCGTTCAAACCCTAACATTTCAAACAGTGCGTCATAGAGCGGACGTAAATAGGGGTCAACCTTTTGGCTGAGATCTCCAGGCAAAAAGCCTAATTTTTCTCCTGCTTCAACCGCAGGGCGAGTGAGCAGAATTCGGCGAATTTCTTGTCGCTCCAGCGCATCCACGGCTGCGGCGACCGCTAAATATGTTTTCCCAGTTCCGGCTGGGCCAATACCAAAGCTGATATCGTGAGTCACCATATTGACCAAATATTGCGCTTGATTCGGAGTGCGTGGTTTGATCACTCCTTTCTTGGTCTTAATAAAGACTTCTTTACCATGGATAATGGCGGATTCTTGATTTTGCTCTAAAACGCCGGCTTCTTTGATGGCAAGGTGCAACTGCTCTGGCTCAATATCGGGGATCTGGCCACGAACCGGTGCGGTATCTACATAAAGGGTTTTGAGAATGTCTAAGGCCGCTGAGGCGGTATGCGCTTTACCGACGATAGTAAATAGGTTACTACGGTGGTTAATTTCCACTCCAAGCCGACGCTCTAAATGCTTGATGTTATCGTCAAATGGCCCGCATAAACTGGCTAAGCGACGGTTATCAGAAGGTTCCAGATTAATTTCTAAGGTTACGACTTTATTGCTCAAATTGGCCTCTCAATCAGTCACTCGTCGGTGCCCGATTATGACCGGGCACACAATGACACTATGTTCTTGTTTGGTGGAAGAATCAGCGGAGCTGAATTCTATGACCAAGCGTGAGTATTCCTTTCTCCGAGCGCTATGCAGTACAAAACGTTTATGGGGTGAAGGTCGCCACGCCTAGCTCATCTTCACGGCGAGTTTTTGCCATCATTTGTGAGGGCGAAATCAGGACGCGAAGGTTCATCTCTTGTTCAGTGCGTACGAGTTCTCCACGTAATGAGTTCGGGAAAACATCGACAATATTCACATCAACAAACTGACCGATAAGTTCGGCAGGGCCTTCGAAGTTAACCACTCGGTTATTTTCAGTACGGCCACGTAGCTCCATCAGGTTTTTCTTCGATGGGCCTTCAACCAAAATACGTTGTTCTGTTCCCATCATCAGACGAGAGTAGCGCATGGCTTGGCTGTTGATCTGCTGTTGTAATTCATATAAGCGTGCTTTTTTGGTCTCTTCAGAAAGGTCGCATGGGTAATCTGCGGCCGGAGTTCCTGGTCGAGGAGAAAAAATAAAGCTAAAGCTCATATCAAAATCGACATCACGAATCAGCTTCATGGTGTCTTGGAAATCTTTATCGGATTCACCGGGGAAGCCCACGATGAAGTCTGAACTGATTTGAATATCAGGACGAGCTTTACGTAATTTACGAATGATCGACTTATATTCAATCGCCGTGTGCGGACGTTTCATCATCGTTAAGATGCGATCGCTACCACTTTGCACTGGGAGGTGTAGAAAACTGACGAGCTCAGGGGTATCTTCATACACAGCAATGATGTCGTCAGTAAACTCTAGTGGGTGACTAGTGGTGAAACGAATACGGTCAATACCATCAATAGAGGCGACTAAACGAAGTAGCTCGGCAAATGAACAGATGGTTCCATCGTGCATTGGGCCACGGTAGGCATTCACATTTTGCCCAAGCAGGTTAACTTCACGAACACCTTGTTCTGCTAACTGGGCAATTTCGTACAGGACATCGTCCATTGGACGGCTGACTTCCTCACCACGAGTATAAGGCACAACGCAGTAAGTACAGTACTTAGAGCACCCTTCCATAATAGAAACAAAAGCCGTCGGCCCCTCTGCTCGAGGTTCTGGCAGGCTATCAAATTTTTCAATTTCAGGGAAAGAAATATCCATGACCGGAGCGTCAGTCGATTGGGATTGTCTGATCATTTCAGGCAAACGGTGCAGGGTTTGTGGACCAAAAATCACATCTACGAATGGTGCACGTTCACGGATGTGATCCCCTTCTTGGGTCGCCACACAACCTCCAACGCCGATCACCACGCCTGGTTTTTTATCTTTTAACGTTTTCCAGCGTCCCAGTTGATGAAAGACTTTTTCTTGAGCTTTTTCACGGATTGAACAGGTATTTAATAGTAGGACGTCTGCTTCCTCTGGCTCTTCTGTCAGCTCATAGCCATTTGCTGCATTAAGCAGATCGGCCATTTTGGATGAATCGTATTCGTTCATCTGGCAGCCCCAGGTTTTTATTAGCAGTTTCTTACTCATCTCACTTTCGCTCGTTCAATAATTCGTTGAAATAGGAATCCGCCATCTCGGCGGTAGCGGCGTATTGTACTGCTTTCGTTTGTGACTGACTAGTAATAGACAAAAATCTCTGCTAACCATTGCTATTGCTTGGTTTTCTCCTTACAGAGAGCAAGGTTTTTGATGAAATATATTCGCAAAAAAAACCTTAATACGTACAATGGTTTTTAAGTGAAATTAACCTAAAGTGGCGAAGATGAACCAGTTTGATGTGATAGTCATTGGTGGGGGAATGGTGGGAGCAGCAGCAGCATTAGGCCTTGTTCAACAAGGTCGAAAAGTAGCGCTTGTTGAAGGGAATGCCCCTTCGGCTTTTTCACCAGATCAGGCGATGGATGTTAGAATCTCTGCGATTTCACAGACCTCGGTTTCATTACTCGAAGAATTAGGGGCATGGGAGGGGGTGAAGCAAAAACGTGTTTGCCCTTATCGCCGATTAGAAACGTGGGAGCACCCAGAGTGCCGAACTCGCTTTAGCTGTGAGAGTTTAGGCTTAGCACAGCTAGGGTTTATGGTTGAAAATCGCTTGATTCAATTAGCCATTTGGGAGCAATTTAGCCAATACCCTGAGTTAGTCCTTTTTTGCCCAGATACCCTGAGTAAGATCCAATTTCAGCCAACGGGAGCTCACCAAGTTACCCTGCAGTCTGGTACGACATTGGTTGGACAGTGGATTATTGGTGCCGATGGCGCTAATTCTCAAGTCCGTTCTCTTGCCCATATTGGTATTACAGCCTGGGACTATCGCCAACACTGTATGTTGATTAATGTGCAGACGGCAAAACCACAGCAAGATATCACATGGCAGCAGTTTTTCCCCTCTGGTCCTCGTTCGTTTTTACCACTGCAAGATCAACAAGCATCATTGGTTTGGTATGATTCACCGAAGCGAATCAAGCAGTTAATGAACTTGAGTGATGATCAGTTACGTGAAGAGATACTAAACCACTTTCCTCCAGAATTGGGGGATATTGATGTGATTCAGCGAGGATCATTTCCTTTGACCCGTCGTCATGCGCAAAGTTATGTTCAAAATGGTTGTGTGCTTATCGGAGATGCGGCACATACCATTAATCCATTAGCTGGGCAGGGCGTGAATTTAGGGTTTAAAGACGTAGCTGCGTTATTGGCGGTGACAGATGAGATGGAAGAATTAACACTGGAACAGTTTCAACGCTATGAACGAAAACGTCGCCCTGATAATTTATTGATGCAAACGGGGATGGATGTTTTCTATAAAGCCTTCAGTAATGATTTGGCTCCCATAAAGCTGAT
Source organism: Vibrio cincinnatiensis DSM 19608 (assembly GCF_900167345.1). Lineage (GTDB taxonomy): Bacteria > Pseudomonadota > Gammaproteobacteria > Enterobacterales > Vibrionaceae > Vibrio > Vibrio cincinnatiensis. The sequence goes on from NZ_FUXB01000008.1 coordinate 20,457, forward strand.
GCGTAATATTTTATTAAAAGGGGCGGAACATTCTGGGCCAATTAAAGCGCAGGTTTTACGTTATGCACTTGGACTTTAGCTTTTAGAGAGAACAATAAAAACGCCGCCTAGTTGGCAGCGTTTTTATCAGTAACATAGCTCGAGATTACTTCGTTACACGAAGAACCGGAGTTTCACCTACGGTGACAGAGCCAGATAACTTGCTTAGCTCTTTAATTTCATCCATGTTAGAAATAACAACTGGAGTCAATGTAGATTTCGCTTTTTCTTCAAGTAGAGCAAGATCGAATTCAATAATCGTGTCGCCGACTTTTACTGATTGACCTTCTTCAGCGATACGTTTGAAACCTTCGCCTTTCAATTCAACGGTATCGATACCGAAGTGAACAAACAGTTCAACACCATCGTCAGACTCGATAGAGAATGCGTGATTAGTTTCGAAGATCTTACCGATAGTACCATTCACAGGGGCAACCATTTTGTTACCTGCAGGTTTAATCGCAATACCATCACCAACGATTTTCTCAGCAAACACGACATCTGGCACGTCTTCAATGTTTACAATTTCACCAGAGAGAGGTGCGATAATATCAATTGCACCCGCGTCAGCGCTGTCGTCAGAGACTAGCTTTTTAAGTTTGTCAAACAGACCCATTGTGTCATGCTCCTAACGTTTAGATTTATTTTGTTGAAGTATAGTATACCAATCCCAAACAATAGACGACTATTTTTATATCCTTCAAGGAGTTTGCTCATAGTCACCTATTGTAGGGGGTTTATCCTTATTGACACTTCTCGGCGATGAATTTTTCAACGCAAGCTTCAATTTCTGCCGCTGTTGGTAGAGATAAAGCTTCTTGTGCCATTGCTTTTACTTCAGCAAAGTTTGAGTTACGAATGACTTTCTTCACTTTAGGAATCGAAATACCACTCATAGAGAACTCGTCTAAGCCCATACCCAACAATAACAGTGTTGCTCGTTCATCACCAGCAAGCTCACCACACATTCCTGTCCATTTTCCTTCAGCATGAGAGGCATCAATCACTTGTTTGATAACCGTCAATACTGCTGGTGACAGTGGATTATATAGGTGAGAAATCATTTCATTACCACGGTCAACCGCAAGGGTGTACTGGGTGAGATCGTTCGTACCGATAGAGAAGAAAGAAACTTCTTTCGCTAAATGATGAGCAATCGCTGCAGCAGCAGGGGTTTCTACCATCACACCAATTTCGATGCTTTCATCAAAAGCTAGCCCTTCGCTACGAAGTTCAGCTTTGTACTCTTCAATGGCTTCTTTTAAGGCACGAATTTCTTCAACAGAAATGATCATTGGGAACATGATGCGCAGTTTACCATGTGCAGAAGCGCGTAAAATACCACGTAATTGGTCACGTAAAATTTCACGACGATCTAAACTGATACGTACTGCACGCCAGCCTAAGAATGGGTTCATTTCTTTTGGCAGATCCATGTAAGGGAGATCTTTATCACCGCCAATATCCATAGTACGGATAATAACAGACTGGCCTTCCATCGCTTCTGCGACTTCTTTATAAGCTTGGTACTGTTCTTCTTCCGTAGGCAGTGCATCACGGTCCATAAATAGGAATTCAGTACGGTAAAGGCCGACACCTTCACCCCCGTTGCGGATAATACCGTCACAATCTTTCACTGTGCCAATGTTACCGCACACTTCGACACAATGACCGTCAAGTGTTTCAGCGGGTAAATCTTTAAGTTTCGCCAGTTCTTCTTTTTCTGCCAAGAAAGCTTGTTGAACTTGCTTTGCTTGCTCAAGCTCAGCTTCTGTTGGGTTAACAAAAATCTGGTTGTTGATCGCATCTAGAACCAACATGTCGCCATTCTTGACTTGCTTGGTAATGTTGTTAGTACCAACAACTGCAGGTAATTCTAAAGAACGCGCCATGATCGAAGTATGAGAAGTACGACCGCCAATATCACAGGCAAAGCCCAGCACGTAATCTAAGTTGATTTGTGCTGTTTCTGATGGCGTTAGGTCGTAAGCAACTAGAATGACTTCTTCGTTGATATCACTGATTGAAACGATGTTGATACCGAGTGCATTTTTTACAAAGCGAGAGCCGATATCACGGATATCGGTTGCTCGTTCTTTTAGGTATTCATCATCAAGAGACTCCAGCGCGGTCGCTTGCTCTTCAATGACGGTGTAAATTGCATTGTCGGCAGAAAGTTTGTCGTTCTTGATGAGGGCTAAAATTTCTTCTTCTAGCTCTTCATCTTCAAGCAACATGATGTGGCCTTCAAAGATGGCTTCTTTTTCTTCACCAAAAGTTTCCAGCGCTTTTTGCTTAATGACTTCAAGTTGAGCCGCTGATTTTTTGCGGGCGTCATAGAAACATTGGATTTCTGCTTCAACTTGAGTTTCTGGAATGGTGTTTGTGTTTAGGACAATTTCATCTTCTTGAAGTAGTAATGCTTTACCTATAGCAATACCAGGAGATGCTAGGATGCCTGAAATCATAGCCTTACCTTAAATTGGTCAACTGTAAACGGGAGGAAATGGACGTTAGTGCTAACGATAATATGTAGCCTATTTTCGGACATATTTCCAATAAAGCCATCTTGTGGGTAACAAAATGGCTTTTATTATTTAATTGGAAAAAACCAATTAGTGAAGTTGGTCCATTAGTGCAACTAGGTGATCAACCGCTTCTCTTGCTTGAGGACCTTCTGCTGAAATAGAAACGACAGTACCTTTTACTAAACCTAGTGTTTGAAGTTTGAATAGGCTTTTCGCACTCGCGCTTTTACCGTTTGATGTTACGGTAATGTCTGCATCAAAAGCTTTTGCTTCTTTAACAAACTGTGCAGCTGGACGAGTGTGAAGACCGTTCTCTGCCGTAATTTCTACTTTCTTCTCGTACATGTTTTATACCCCAATTAATTTAGTTTTTGTAAGTTGTTAACTTGCATAAGCTTAACCTTAACCGTCAATTTCTGCTAGCGCAGTAACAGTATTTTCGTGTCAGAGCTTATCCTCGTCTAAAACAATCAATCGCTTTGTTATTTTTAGCTAACAATAACCATTGATTTTAATCTAGTTAGCTTCTTTTATTTTGAAGCTAGAAATAAAACACCCCGATATTACCAAAGGTGGGGCAAGGATCAACAAAAAAGCCCCTGAACGGGGCTTTTTTAAACGAAAATTTGATTTAACCACCTATTACTGTTGGTTTTCTTTTTCGGTAAAAATACCAGAAAATAGAGCGGTACTGAGATAACGTTCACCTGAACTTGGTAGCACAGTAACAATGGTTTTTCCTTCAAATTCAGGTAGTTCAGCAAGTCGATTTGCAGCAACTACCGCAGCACCTGAAGAAATGCCGGCTAAGATGCCTTCCTCTTCCATGAGTCGACGAGCCATTTCAATCGCTTCATCGGAGGTTACCGTTTCCACTCGGTCAATGAGGGATAAATCTAGGTTACCTGGGATAAAACCCGCTCCGATACCTTGAATTTTGTGAGGTGCGGGTTTTATCTCTTCACCAGCTAATGCTTGAGTAATGACGGGGGACTCTGCTGGTTCTACAGCAACAGACACAATGGCTTTGCCTTTTTCGCCTTTAATATAGCGGCTGGTACCCGTCAGGGTGCCACCGGTACCGACACCTGCAATAAAGACATCGACTTGGCCGTCAGTGGCATCCCAAATTTCAGGTCCGGTTGTTTTTTCATGAATTTCCGGGTTAGCTGGGTTATCAAACTGTTGAAGTAATAGGTACTTTTCTGGGTTGCTTGCCACTATTTCTTCCGCTTTTGCAATAGCGCCTTTCATTCCCTTCGCCGCTTCAGTCAGTTCAAGGTTTGCGCCTAGTGCTTTGAGCAATTTACGGCGTTCAAGGCTCATGGATTCTGGCATGGTGAGTGTCAATTTATAGCCACGAGCGGCAGCAACAAAGGCAAGGGCGATCCCCGTATTACCACTGGTGGGCTCAACCAGCTCGATTCCAGCTTTGAGTTTGCCTTGTTTTTCTGCTTCCCAAATCATGTTTGCACCAATTCGGCATTTCACACTAAAGCTTGGGTTGCGAGCTTCAATTTTTGCCAGCACTTTGCCTTTACTCACTTTATTTAAGCGAACAAGTGGTGTGTTACCAATGGTTAGGGAGTTGTCTTCGTAAATTTTACTCATAGTTATATTCCTTCATTACGCAGATTTAGTCTTGGATGCGTGGAGATAATTTGTCGATACCATCCAAGAATAAGGGGTGAATAGATAAGGTAAAGGACTAAAAAGTTATAACTTATTAAGGATTTAAATTTACTGAGTGATCACGCTCTATATTGGTTTTTAAATTCCCCAACCCACATGGCCGTTGCTCCACACACGGCAACGGGCATGATAAAAAGGTTCAATACAGGAATTGCCGTGATCATTGAAACAACAATACCAAACCCATACGCTTGGCTTTGTTTTTGTTTCAAACTGTTTCGCATAGTATTGAAATCAACTTTGTGGTTGTCAAAGGGGTAATCACAATACTGAATAGACAGCATCCATGCTGTAAATATAAACCATAGAACGGGCCCAACGGTTTGTCCTAATGCTGGGATCAGCAGTAACAGAAATAACCCGATGGCTTTCGGGATCATATAGGCCATTTTTCGGCATTCTCTGAGTAAAATACGTGGGATATCTTTGATGAGGTCCACAATGCCTTGTTCTGTGACTGCTTGCCCAGTGATTTTTTGTTCCACTTTTTCGGCGAGCAATCCGTTCAAAGGGGCGGCAATAAAATTGGCTAATGTACTAAAAAAATAGGAAAAGGTTCCTAAAATAGTCAATGTCAGTAAAGGCCAGAGTAGATAACTTAGCCAAGATAAAAAATCAGGAAGCACTTCGATCCATTGATTGATCCAACGGTCTAAGTGGGTAAATAAGTAATACATCGCTCCACCGACGAGCAGTAAGTTGGCTAACAACGGAAATAGGACAAAACGTCGAATCCCTGGTGAGAATGCGAGTTTGATACCTTCGATAAAATAACCAAGACCCGAACGTTGTGATGTGATTGGCATGACGGTTCCTCAACGAAATGAGAGATGATATTAACTCATCTCTTCATGGTAACGGAGTGAGATGCAAATAAAAATTTGCTCATAGACGTAACTTCTAACATTAAGTTGTTCTAAAACTGGGGTAAGTTTTGGTAAAGTAACCGAATAAACCGATAAATCTACCTTGGTAAACGTGCGTCATAGGCGTTAGAGCTCAGAACATCAACACCGAGAAACTGAGAGTTTAAAATGCAGGAATTGCGATTCGTACTCATTATTGTCGGCGCGCTAGCGATAGCCGCTTTACTATTTCATGGTCTTTGGACCAGTAAAAAGGAAGGAAAGTCTAAATTTGGTGATAAGCCTCTGGGCCGAATCGCGGTTGAGCGCCATGACGATACGTCATCATCAAAGGCTTCGCTGGATGAGGTGGTTCGTAAGGAACGCAAAGAGCCTGATTTTGGTTTATCGAGTCATGAGGTCGATCCTTTGATTGCCGATTATGAGTTAGACGTTCCCGCTACCTCGCTGCCCCTTTCTGATGACGTTGATGTTCAGCCGTCTTCAGTGATCTCTGCAAATCCGGTGTCTGAACCCTCAGAGACGCACTCTTCAAATGACGTATCATCGGTAACAACGGCTGCGGTGGCAGAGCATGAGTCAACCGAAGAAGAAGCTTTGCAAGTGCTCGTATTGAATGTGCATTGTGCTGGTACTGAGCCATTTATTGGGACTAAGCTTTTTGATAGCCTGCAACAAAATGGATTGTTGTATGGAGAAATGGATATTTATCATCGCCACTCGGATTTATCCGGAACGGGAAAAGTGTTATTTAGTGTTGCCAATATGATGCAGCCGGGAACACTGAAGCATGATGATCCTGCTTTATTTACGACCAAAGGTATTTCCTTTTTTATGACGCTTCCTTGCTTTGGCGATCCTGAGCAAAACTTTAAGTTGATGCTAAAAACGGCCCAGCAAATTGCAGATGATCTGGGGGCTAATGTCTTAGATGATGCAAGAAACTTAATGACGCCTGATCGCCTGTCTGCATACCGTAAACAGATCCAAGAGTTTAAAGCTAAACAAGCTTAACTGCTTGATAGTAAATAAAGGCTCCAGGTCGGAGCCTTTTTTCATGATTCGAGAGAATAACGATGCAACCCGTAGAGCAAAAATTACAAGAATTACGTCAAACCCTGCATGAGCATGCCATACGTTATTACGTAGAAGATGCACCGACCATTCCGGATGCGGAGTACGATAGGCTTATGCGAGAGCTATTAGAGCTTGAAGCGCAAAATCCTCAATGGATCACGGCTGACTCGCCCAGCCAACGTGTGGGAGGTGCACCGCTCTCTGGTTTTGAGCCTGTAGTTCATGAGCTACCTATGCTATCACTCGATAACGCATTTGAAGAGGAAGAACTAGACAGTTTTTACCGTCGTATGAGCGAACGTGTTGCTGCAGCCAAGCAGGCACAATTTTGCTGTGAACCGAAATTAGATGGGTTGGCGGTCAGTTTGCTCTATGTTGATGGTGTGCTGGTACAAGCCGCAACCCGTGGTGATGGGGCAACAGGTGAAAACATTACGGAAAATGTTCGAACCATTAAATCTATCCCTTTGAAATTACGTGGTACTGGTTGGCCGAGAAGGATTGAGGTACGTGGCGAAGTCTTCATGCCGAAAGCGGGTTTTGAGCAAATGAATGCACAAGCGCTGAAAAAAGGGGAAAAAGTTTTTGTTAACCCGCGTAATGCGGCGGCAGGAAGTTTACGTCAGTTGGATTCTCGTATTACTGCGACAAGGCCATTAGCCTTTTATGCATATAGTGTCGGGGTGGTAGAAGGTGGAACCTTAGCGGATAGCCATTATGAGCGCTTTTTACAGTTAAAACAGTGGGGGTTACCCATTAGCCCTGAGGCAAAACGGGTTGAAAATTTAGCGCAAGTAAAAGAATACTACCAAGATATCGTTGAGCGGCGTGGTGCATTACCTTATGAAATTGATGGAGTGGTGATCAAAATCGATGATGTTCATTTGCAAGAACGGTTGGGTTTTGTGGCTCGCGCCCCTCGTTGGGCGATTGCCTATAAATTTCCTGCTCAAGAGGAAATGACTCTACTCAATGATGTTGAGTTTCAAGTTGGGCGGACAGGAGCGATCACGCCGGTTGCTAAACTTGAACCGATCTTTGTCGGAGGGGTTACTGTAAGTAATGCCACTTTGCATAATGCCGATGAAATTGAGCGATTAGGCGTCATGATCGGCGATACGGTGATTATTCGCCGTGCAGGTGACGTGATTCCACAAATTGTTGCGGTGGTGCCCGAACGAAGAACCGATGAAGCGAGAGCGATTTCTTTCCCCACGCAGTGTCCGGTTTGTCACTCTGATATTGAACGAGTGATTGGTGAAGCCGTTGCCCGTTGTACTGGCGGGCTGGTGTGTCGGGCTCAGCGCAAAGAATCGCTCAAGCATTTTGTCTCGCGTAAAGCCATGGATGTTGATGGGCTCGGAGATAAAGTCATTGAGCAATTGGTTGATCGTGAAATGGTATTGACGCCCGCTGATCTGTTTAAACTCAGAGCAGGAGAGTTGACCGTTCTGGAAAGAATGGGGCCTAAATCAGCGCAGAACATTACTCAAGCTTTAGAAAAAGCGAAACAAACCACATTGCCCCGTTTCTTATATTCGCTTGGCATTCGTGAAGTGGGGGAAGCAACGGCACTGAATCTTGCTCAGCATTTTTGTACTTTGGATGCTGTGATGAAGGCATCTACCGAGCAGTTGATTGAGGTGCAAGATGTTGGAATGGTGGTTGCCAGCCACATTCAAGCGTTTTTTAGTCAAGATAGTAACCAACAGGTGGTTAAAGAGTTATTGGCTTTAGGAATTAGTTGGCCAGTCATCGAGCCAAAAAGTGATGAACAACCACAGCCATTGGCTGGAAAAACAGTAGTATTGACGGGATCGTTATCACAGCTTTCACGAAGTGAAGCTAAGGCCGCACTACAAGCGTTAGGAGCCAAAGTGACGGGAAGCGTTTCTAAAAATACCGATATTTTGTTTGCTGGTGAAGCGGCGGGTTCAAAATTGGTCAAGGCCCAAGAGCTAGGGGTTGAAATCTTAGGAGAGCAAGATTTAATTAATTTGATCCAATAGCGATAATTCCCTTGTTATAGAAACCCTCAGCAGTTCTGTTGAGGGTTTTTTATTTGTTGAAAATAACTTACTTGAACATGGACGATTCGTCTTCAATGAAAAGAAACGCTTGGATTTTTTTGTCACCTGGTTTTTTCTATCAATGCGAGTGACTTCAATAAAATCGCCAGCTGTTGTTATTAACTTATTGTTTTTTATTTATTTTATTTTCTTGCGTGGTGTTCGTTTGAATAATTAGATCTTGATCACTTACTGGCTTAAAGTTTGTCTTGGGTCATATTTTTTTAGTTAAAAATTAAGTTCTGATTGATGTTTTATCTGCGGCCGTTAGTCTTAAGGCATGGATACACAAGTGTGTATACAGACAGCGATGAGATTCTTAATCAGGTTCTCATGCAAGGAAAAGTTTTCTCCCTTCGGCGGCCAACTTTGGGGAGAAAAATAAAACAGCTATCTCTATTTTTAGGAGTTTTCCATGGACAAAATGTTTAAACGCTCTCTATTGGGTGCGGCCGTTGCTACGATGCTTTCTTCTGGTGCAGCATTTAGTGTTTCGGCTGCAGAATCCGCAAACTATGAAGTTTATGGGGTTATTGCACTGCAAGCGGCTTATCGTGATTATGATACAGGCAGTAAAGCGAGTGATGATAATTTAGGTGGTACTCAGTTTAACAACGAATCTCGTCTTGGTTTCCGTGGTGAGAAAGATTTCAAAAATATTGAATCTACTTTTATTTGGCAAATCGAAGCGGGTTATGTAGACCCATCCTTCTCTGACCCAGGTTCAGAATGGGGTGCACGTGATACCTTTGTTGGCTTTAAACATGACAGCTACGGTACAGTTCGTTTAGGTCGCGTTTTGTCACCTCTTTATGAATTGGTTGACTGGCCAGCCTCTAACCCAGGTTTGGGCGATGTCTTTGACTGGGGTGGTGCGATTGGTGGTACTAAACACCAAGATCGCGCTTCAAACACCATTCGCTGGGATACACCAACATTTGCTGATAGTCTATCTCTGAACCTAGCTTACGGCGTAGCAGGTAAAGATGGTGCACAAAAAGGTGACGGTAAAGATTACTGGATGGGTGCGGCAGCACACTACAAACTTTCGGTTTTCCAATTTGACTTAGCCTATGAAGGCAACCGTGACGTAGCCAAAGAAGAGACTGAGTGGGATAACGATGCTTACCTATTTGGCGTGCAAGGTTGGTTTGATAATGGCCTTTCTTTCTACGCTCAGTATAAGATGATGGAAGCGAAACCTTCTGCTGGCGATAAAGAGAAGCAAAATGCTTACTCTGCGGGTGTTGCTTATACAACGGGTGATTGGCAGTTCAAAGTGGGTTATGCGAAGAACGAAGAACTTAAAGTGGGTGGCGATAAGCTAAAAGGTTCGGATGACGATGTGTTATCTGTACAAGCGCTATACTTTGTTGACCCATCAGCGGTGCTGTATGCTCGTGCACGTACCTTAGATTTTGGCAAAGCTTATAATGATCGTTGGAAATCAGCCGATTATGATGAGTACTCAGTGGGTGTAGAGTATTACTTCTAAGCAAAGCGTGAATTTTTGTTATAGAGTATGGCGAGCTTAGGCTCGCCATTTTATTTTGAAGGATAGACTATGAAATTATTACCTATTAGCTTGCTGGCATCGTTACTGTCTATTTCGGTAGGCAGTTATGCCAATATTGACGTGACCTTTGATCGTGATATTCAATTGTTGGCTGTCAATGGTGAATCGGAAGGGTTTACTTTTGGGCACCGTTCAGATCTGACATTAGAGCCGGGAGAGCATCAGCTATTGGTTCGAGCAGAGCGAGTGATTCCGATGTCAGGAAAGAAAAATAAATATAAGTCACCGCTGATGGTTGTGAAAATTTCTGGTGATGAGGGAAAATTAACCCTTGCCCCGGCCATGACTATTCGTAATGAAGATAATGCGCGAGAGTTTGACCGCCATCCGGCTTTAGACATCAAATTTACACAAGGCACTTTGGAGGTAGAACAAGACTTTATTCCTGGCCGCTCCTTTGGTTTAATGGGGGACTATCGCAAAGAATTGGCACAGTTTAATCGTACAGAAAGTAAAGCGGCGATTCACCGCGCCTCATTGACCCGCTCTGTGGTCGCTTCTCGGGTTGAAGAGACATCGACAGTCGCCGGCCTTGAAACGGGTAAACTTGAGATGATCCAACAGGCTTATCTTGATCTTGATGAAGCACAGCGTAAAGCTTTTCTATCTTGGGCGGTAAGTCAGTAGTGGGAGAAATATGCAAATTAGTGATGTTGCAAAAATAACGGGGTTAAGTGCTAAATCAATTCGATTCTATGAATCAAAAGGGTTGATTGCGGCTCCTGAGCGAGGCAGCAATGGTTACCGATATTATTCGGAAAGTCATTTGGCATCACTGCGTTTAATTGCCAGCGCTAGGCAGGTTGGATTTAGCTTAGAAGAGTGTGCTTCTCTATTACAACTGGCGCAAAAAAAAGACCGAACCAGTGCAGAAGTTAAGCAAAAAACTCAACGTAAAGTGCAAGATATTGAGAGCAAGATTGAGCAACTTGAGCAGATTAAATCACAATTACAATTATGGATCCGCGAATGCCCCGGTGATGGTGGCTCAGAATGCCCCATTTTAGAGAATCTGTACCACTATCCTTCCGTTTCCCAATCATGTTGTATGAAAAAATAAGGCTCCAACGAACAACAGATAGAAAACAATGGATAAAAAAGAAGAAGAGCGAGTGGCTTTTCTTACTTATTTGATGTTTTTTCACAGAAAGCGTCTTTCTGAAAGCGACAGCCGTGTTTATCACAGCGAAATCCTATCGCGGTAAAGGTTCGTTTGGATGCGAACCTTTGCCACGATAGGTTGTGTCTAAGTTGAGATGTTATTTCTCTACTGGTTGATACAACTTAATTTTAAGGGTAATGCCATCAAGCTCAACAATTTCGATGATACTGCCTGCGCTGATGTCCTCATCACTTATCGCTGACCACGTGCTGTCAGCAAGATGTATACGTGTGATAATTCCAGCTTTTACATCATCCGTTATTGCTATTCGTTGACCAATGAGCTGTTTCTCTTTTTGATTTAAAGAACGTTGACTGTCGCTAATACGGTCTGTTTTAAATTGTCGACGCCACCATAACCAAGTGGTCAGTAACGTGAAGCTCGCAAACGTCATCCACTGCAACTGCCAGCCCATGGGGATAAATACCATTAACATGCCCACCAACAAACCCGATAGCCCCAACCAAAGAAAATAACCCGCGGTACCAAGGAGCTCTACTGCAAGTAATGCTAAGCCTAAGGCTAACCAGTGCCAATAGTTAAATTGTGTTAACCAATCAATCAAGCTTGATTTCCTTTATTGTTTGAATGTTGAAACATCTCTGCGATACCAGCGATTGAACCCATAAGCCCAGTCGCTTCCAGTGGTAGCATGATGATTTTTCCATTGTCTGCCTGACCAATCGATTTTAATGCTTCGGTATACCCTTGAGCAATAAAGTAATTGACGGCTTGCATATCTCCCTGTGCGATGGCTTCTGATACCATAGTTGTTGCTTTTGCCTCTGCTTCAGCGGCTCGCTCACGAGCTTCCGCTTGTAGAATAGCGGCTTGCTTTTCACCCTCGGCCTTTAATATTTCAGACTGTTTTTGCCCTTCTGCGCGTAAAATTTGTGCTTGGCGAACACCTTCGGCTTCTAAGACTTCTGCACGTTTATTTCGCTCTGCTTTCATTTGCGCATTCATTGCCGCCGTCAGATCGGCTGGGGGTTGAACATCTTTTATTTCAATACGGGTGATCTTAATTCCCCATGGATTGGTGGCTTGGTCAATAATGGCTAATAGTTTGGTATTAATCATATCCCGTTGGCTGAGCATTTCATCCAGCTCCATGGAACCCAGTACAGTACGCATATTCGTCAGGGTTAGGTTACGAATCGCATGTTCTAAATCGGTGACTTCATAAGCGGCTCGAGCGGCATTAATCACTTGCACAAAACAGACGGCATCAATGACCACGCTTGCATTATCTTTACTGATCACTTCTTGCGCTGGGATATCAAGCACTCTTTCCATCATGTTGATTTTTTGACCAATTCGGTCAACAAATGGAATGATAATATTTAACCCTGGTTGTAATGTGTGGGTATAACGGCCGAAGCGTTCGACCGTCCAGTGGTTACCTTGAGGGACGGTTTTTACTGCCGAAACAATAAATGAGACTACAACAACGACAAATATACCGATGGTAATCAGAGAATCAATAGCCATGACGAATCCTTGTTAATTGAAAAATTAGAATGATTGGACACGAATTGTGCAGTAGAGCAAGAGAACAGGCAAGGGGACTGACTTAAAATTGGGCACAATAGTATGAAATTCAATGTGCGAAGCCATGCGTCAATGTATTCTGCATTGCTAACCTTGTTGCTGAATGTGCACCCTATTCGCATCGTCATGTGAGCAGGGTGCAGATTTTTATTGCCAATCAGGGGGAGTTTGGTGTGTTTGAATGGCTATCAGTAAAGTAAAGAATAGAGTTGGCGACGGTAACGGCTTGCAATAGGGTTACCTTGTCCAAGCGTACTCAAAATATCCATAAAGGTTTTTTTCATCTCGCCTTCTAGTGTATTGAGGTCATTTTTTAGAAAACGCCACAATAGATCGAGCGCTTCTTCATCTCGTTGAACTTGATGGTATTGGCTGGCCAGCTCATTGGCCATTTTGGCATCGGTTGGATTTTGGGACAGTGTCGATTCTAGTGCTTGGATTTCAGGACTGTCAGCGGCTTGTTCATACAATTCCACTTGGGCGATTAAGCGCTTGTAATAACCATCCTGATATTCCAGAGGAATGGCGGATAATTGTTCTTTTGCTTCATCAAAGCGCCGATTCGCCAGTAAGCACTCAGCGAGAGCCAGCTTGACTTCTGCCTGAGTTTTCCACGGTTCATCAAGTTCTATCAGTAAGGGTAAAGCTTGTTCGTATTGCTGTTCACTCACCATTTGTAACGCTTGCTGTATGGTGCGTTCTTCTTGACTCGGTAAGTGGCGGGTTAACATCTCTTTGATTGCCTCAATCGGTTGTGGCCCACCCAGCCCATCAACCGGTTGTCCATTAATAAATAGTGCGATGGTCGGGAGTGCTTGAATGCCAAATTGAGCTGCGATTGACTGCTCTTCTTGGCAGTTCAAGGTGGCTAGCTGGAATGCACCGCCATATTGTTGAGCCAGTTGTTGAAGCTGAGGGGTCAACTGAGCACTTTCATCACTCATGGGGGCCCAAAAATAAAATAAAATAGGCTGATGCACTGAATTTGCTAATACGTCACGAAAGTTGTGTTGATTAACATCAAGTGTATGAGGTGAGTGCATGGTTATTCCTTATGATCTATGGATATAGGTAGAGAATGGGGGAGAGAAGGATAAATCTCAAGGTGCGAGTGAATTATCCTTTGAATGAATACGCTTGGTCGGGAATGGTGCAGGGTGATGAAAGGACTGACGAGTTCATTAGGGTAAGCAAGATTTCATGCTGATTTATTCAATAGCTTATCGAGTGTTCGCCCTGGTAATACGCGTTTCAGAACTGCAAACAGTTTCGTTGGAAAAGTGATCCGATAACGTAGCTTGGGCCGTTTCGCTTCTAAAGCATGAAGCAAAGGAGGAAGGCACGCTTGAGCGGGAAGAGCGAATGGATGGTTCGATTCTTCCTTGGCAAGGCGAGAGATCTGTGTTTGATAAGCGTTTTTATGCAAGGAGGTGTTGATATTAATCCAACGAGTAAAAGCGTGTAATGCGTTGGCTCTAAATTGGGTATTTATTGGGCCAGGTTCAAGCAAACTAATGTGAATATTTGAACCGGCTAATTCTAAACGTAATGTATCCGTCCAACCTTCAATAGCAAATTTTGATGCATTGTAAGCTCCTCGATATTTCATTGCGGCAAAACCTAAGATAGAGCTGTTTTGAATAATTCGGCCATAACCTTGTTGACGAAAATGAGGCAGTAATAATGTGGTTAATGTATGCCATCCAAAAAAGTTACTTTCAAATTGTGCTCTTAATGCCTCGGTCGGTAAATCTTCCAACGCGCCTGGTTGTCCATAAGCCCCATTATTGAATAAGGCATAAAGCTGATGATTAGAGAGCGATAACGCTGAGTTTACTGCAGATTTGATACTATTTTCATCGGCTAAGTCTAACTGAATACAAGTTAAGCCAGCTTTTTGTAAGCGTTGAACATCTTTGCTATCACGGCAAGAAGCAATGACATGATAGCCTCGCTGTTTGAGTTCGAGAGCGGCCATATAGCCAATACCTGATGAACAGCCAGTAATAAGGATTGAGCGGGTCATGATTTATCCAACTAATGATGATGTTGAAGGAGTTGTTTTAATGCAGATTCAATTCGTGAATAAGTGAACTGAAAACCTAATTCGGTTAATTTTTTAGGTTTGGCTCGGATGCTGTCAAACAACAGGACACTGGCCTCACCCATGAGTAAGCGAATGGCCCACTTAGGAGTAAATAAGAGGTGTGGGCGCTTGAGTGTTGAGGCTAAACAACGACTAAAGATTCTATTTTGTACTGGGTGAGGGGCACAAAGGTTGAAAGCGCCTTGTGCATGTTCTGTTTCCAGCAAATACACGATGGCTCGAACCATATCGCAAATATGGATCCAGGGCATATATTGTTCACCTCGCCCTATCGGTCCTCCCAATCCATAGCGGTAAGGGAGAAGCATTTTAGCTAAAGCCCCTCCTTCTGTTGAAAGGACGATCCCTGTTCTTAACAGGCAAACACGAGTCCTTTCGGATTCGGCTCTTCGTGCAATGTGTTCCCATTTTTTACAAATAGAATGGGGAAATTGTGCAGATTGAACCTGAAGGCTTTCATCGAAAGGATGAAGTTGTTGATCGCCGTAGTAACCTACTGCCGATCCACTAATAAAAACGGAAGGCGGGGAGGTACTTCCATGAATCAAATCGACTAATTTTTCTGTTATCGACCAACGGCTTTGACAGATTCGTTGTTTTTGCTGCTTGGTCCATCTTTTATCTGCTATGGGCTCACCCGCTAAATTAATCACAGCATAATAGCCATTTAAGTTATTCAACGAATCTAGGTTATTGATAAAAGAGAGGCTTTGTGACTGAATATGGGCTAACTGTTGTTTGGCTCGGTGAATCTCTCGGGTGAGAATGACTAAATCGTGAGTCATTAATTGCTTGACGAGTGCTCGCCCAATCAGCCCAGTTGCTCCTGTGATCAGTATTTTCATAAAGCCTCCTTGCGGTTGTTATGTCCTACCATTGCGTGGTTTCAGCTTATGTGTATCTTTGAACAGGTTCAAGCTTTTCTCATTTCTTTAGAATAGAGAGGATATGAGTCATCATGATGACGTTAACGGAGTAAGAACGTACAATGAGGTTATTAATGATTAGAGGTAGCAGATGAAACTATTTATCGCATCGGATCTTCATGGTTCATTACCCGCAACAGAAAAAACCCTTCAAGCTTTTAGTGATTCAGGCGCGGAAACACTCATTTTACTGGGGGATTTACTTAATCATGGGCCAAGGAATCCGATTCCAACCGGTTATAACCCACCAGCTGTGGCTGAATGCTTGAATCAATATGCGCAGCATATTATGGCGGTAAGAGGCAACTGTGACAGTGAAGTCGATCAAATGCTGTTAGCGTTTCCCATGATGAGTGACTTTTCGTGGGTTTTATTAGAATCTGGTCGTCGGTTATTCTTGACTCATGGTCACCTTTACCACGAGGAGAATCATCCTCCGCTCCGTTCTGGAGATGTTTTTATTCAAGGTCATACACACATTGCTCTTGCTGAATCACAAGCGGGAATTTATCGGTTTAACCCCGGCTCCGTGACCTTTCCTCGTAATCGTGGCGTTGCAAGTTATGGCTTGTTGGAGGAAGAGATGTTGACCGTTTATAGTTTCGATAAACAGGTATTAGCACAGACTCGTCTTATTTAAGAACTCCTCAAGGGCACATGAGTGCCCTTGAGGGTCACCCATTGCCAAATAGAACCGTTGAACCGTGATTTAGGCTAGTCAACAGTAAAGTTTTATCATTGACAACATCAATTCGGCGACTTTGCTGAGCATCCACTTTAAACAACTGAGTAATTAACTGTAACTGTTCAGGAGTAAAGTCTTTACTGTAAGCGGATGAGGCATCTTTAAATTCAATGGGAGAGATAAGTAGATAATTACCACTGATACTCCATTCCCCAGATTCAGAAATGTTGATGATGTTCTCTGCAACGGTTTGTTCTGTAGAATAGAGCTTCACCAATGATACGCGTAGATAGCTACCATTGGGTAAATATTTGACATTAGATATGACATCGACTCGGTGCAGTGGGCCGACGGCGTTATTGGGCAATTGACGCTCAATCAATGTAACCATTTTCGATTGCCATTCACGAGAGCAGAGAATGTTCTCAAGCTTAATATCGCTTTGCTGGTACAACCATAGGCTGCCGCTAGCCGAAAGGATAAGGAGTAGTGCCGCGATTTTCTTCATCATCATGTTATCCCTCACTGGCACACTTTTTCAGTTTCATTGATATTGGCAAAAATTCTTAAGGTGATATTTTCACTTGAATAATTCGGAGTGTGAATGTAGTTGAGCATCAGTTGATTATTTTCACCCCCCGTTGCAATCACTTCTTTAAGGTTAAGCGATATCTCTGTACCACGAATGGAGCGATATTTCTTAACACACGTCTCAATCATGGGTAACCAAGAAGAGAGGTCGGGGTGATTAATCGGTGCGCTGATCATAACCTCATCGATAATTGCTAAACGGCGAAATTTTGAGGCTGGAGGTACTGTCAGTAAAAACACGATTAAGGGTAAAAGCAGTGCACACACAATCAGAACCTTTGATATGGTATCAAAGTGGTGTTTGGGAGAGCTCGGTTTTACTTCTACATCGTGGGCTTTATTGCCAAGTTCGGGCTCATTGACCACCATAGATGTGGTATTAGATTCGGCAAACGTTTCTGACTCCCCAGACGTTTCTTTAGTTTGCTCTGGCTCTAAAGATTCAACGCTTGCGATCATCTGATAACCACGCTTAGGGACCGTTTTGATAAATTGCGGTGCTTTGGTGGAATCTTTTAGCATCTTTCTTAGCGTCGAAATCGCTTGGGTCAAGCTTGAGTCATCAACTTCAAAGCCTTGTTCTCGCCATACATAATTATGCAGTTCATTACGAGTAATGACATCATTAGGGTGCTGAACGAACATAAATAGGATGCGACTTTCATTACTACCAAGGCGGATCTCTTCATATCCTGCTTCAGTATCAATTAGTAAATTGCTCGTCGGGTCGAAAGTAAACCGATTGGCAACAATAAATTTGGTGTCGAATTTACTCATGAGATCTTCTTTTTTAACGGGCATATCTCGTTCAATGGGGGCATTGACAGATTTTACCTACTTAGTATTAGGGTCTCTTAGAACTGTAAATGGTGGCCGAATAACGAATCAGTCATATCCTTATAGCAAATTCACGACTGTAAACAGCTTAGAATCACTCTAATTGAATTTTTTGGGTTCTATTTTAAGCGTTGGCGTTAGTACTAATACGGATTGTATGGTTTTTAGATCAATAAGCCTAGAAGAGCATAATCAAAAAAAACACAAAAAACAGTGTTTTTATGGTTTTTGACCTTGAATTTACATTCTCGAGCCACATGTTAATAGCAAATCGATGTTCTTCCTACCCTTTTCAGTTTTATTGATAGGGTTTGATATGATGTGACGGAGTTAAAATGAGCGAAACAGCAACTCAAAATAAAGAAACACGTGGTTTTCAATCGGAAGTAAAACAACTACTTCACCTGATGATTCACTCTTTGTATTCAAATAAAGAGATCTTTCTACGAGAGTTGATTTCCAATGCTTCTGATGCGGCGGATAAGCTGCGCTTTCAAGCTTTATCAAATCCAGATTTGTATCAAGGTGATGCAGATTTAGGGGTAAAGCTCTCTTTTGATAAAGAAGCCAATACACTGACCGTGTCAGATAATGGTATAGGAATGAGCCGAGAAGAAGTGATTGAGCATCTTGGTACTATAGCAAAATCTGGAACCGCTGAATTTTTCTCAAAACTTTCTCAAGACCAATCCAAAGATTCCCAGTTAATTGGGCAATTTGGTGTGGGTTTTTATTCTGCCTTTATTGTGGCTGATGCTGTGACTGTTCGCAGTCGTGCCGCCGGATTACCCGCAGAGCAAGCCGTTCAGTGGCATTCTCAAGGGGAAGGGGAATATACGGTTGAAACGGTTGAGAAAGCGACTCGGGGAACGGATATCGTCTTGCATCTACGTGATGAGGGCAAAGAGTTCTTGTCGGAGTGGCGCTTGCGTGAGGTGATCGCTAAATACTCAGATCACATTGGTATTCCTGTTTATATTCAAACACCTGAGCGTGATGAAGAAGGGAAAGAAACCGGTGAGTCTAAGTGGGAGCAGATCAATAAAGCACAAGCATTATGGACTCGGTCTAAATCCGATGTCAGTGATGAAGAATATAAAGAGTTTTACAAGCATGTTTCTCATGATTTTGCTGATCCACTGGTTTGGAGCCATAACAAAGTGGAGGGTAAAAATGATTATACCAGCTTGTTATATATTCCTGCGAAAGCCCCTTGGGACATGTACAACCGAGATCATAAACATGGTTTAAAACTCTATGTTCAGCGTGTCTTTATTATGGATGATGCGGAACAGTTTATGCCTTCATACTTACGCTTTGTGCGTGGTTTGATTGACTCCAATGATCTGCCTCTCAACGTTTCTCGTGAGATTTTGCAAGATAATAAAGTCACTCAGTCTTTGCGCAATGCTTGTACTAAGCGTGTGCTAACGATGTTAGAGCGCTTGGCAAATAATGAAAGTGACAAGTACCAATCCTTCTGGAAAGAGTTTGGTTTAGTGATGAAAGAAGGCCCCGCAGAAGATTTTGCTAACCGTGAAAAGGTTGCGGGACTATTGCGATTTGCTTCGACTCATGTTGATAGTTCAGAACAATCGATCAGTCTGGCTTCTTATGTGGAACGGATGAAGGAAGGACAAGAGGTTATTTACTACCTAACGGCAGATAGCTATCTTGCGGCGAAAAATAGCCCACACTTGGAGCAATTTAAGTCGAAAGGGATCGAAGTCTTACTGATGTCTGATCGTATCGATGAGTGGTTGATGAACTATTTAACTGAGTTTGATGGTAAGTCCTTCCAATCCATCACCAAAGCGGGCTTAGACTTAAGCAAATTTGATGATGAGACAGAAAAAGAGAAACACAAAGAGACTGAACAGGAATTCCAGTCGGTTGTTGAGCGGGTGAAAGCCTATTTAGGGACGCGAGTCAAAGACGTTCGCACTACCTTTAAATTAGCGTCAACGCCTGCTGTCGTGGTTACTGACGATGGTGAAATGGGCACACAAATGGCGAAGTTACTTGCAGCAGCAGGGCAAGCGGTGCCTGAAGTGAAGTATATTTTCGAGATTAACCCAGAGCATGCAATGGTTAAACAGATGGCGGATGAAGCTGATGAGCAAGCGTTCGGCCGCTGGGTTGAAGTCTTACTTGGGCAAGCGATGCTGGCTGAGCGAGGTTCCATGGAAGATCCCACTCAATTTGTGACGGCCATCAATCAGTTATTGACTAAAGTAGAATAGTGATGTCAAACGCAAGCCTACGTTATGTTAGGCTTGCGTACTTTTTGTATTTGAATCTTGAACTCTTGCAAACCCATGAACCTAAAGAAAGGGTTTGATAAGTATTCTTTAGTCTTAGATTCATCTGTTAGCCATTTTTTATGGTAGAATTGCCCGCTTGAATGGGGGAGCGAACCGGATAGAGGTTCACGTTCATTCGCTAAAGCAAACTCAATTTTATCTCCTTATACCGAAACTTATCGTCTTTCATTAAAAGTACTGTGAGCTTCGGTATAAAATTATTTCTTAAAGAGGATTAAACATGCGCATCATTCTTCTAGGTGCTCCAGGTGCAGGTAAAGGTACACAAGCTCAATTCATCATGGAGAAATACGGTATTCCACAAATCTCTACTGGTGACATGTTACGTGCTGCCATCAAAGCGGGTACTGAGCTTGGTCAACAAGCAAAGTCTGTGATTGATGCTGGTCAACTAGTGTCTGATGAAATCATTTTAGGGTTGATCAAAGAGCGCATCGCTCAGCCAGACTGTGAGAACGGCTTCTTACTTGACGGTTTCCCTCGTACTATTCCTCAAGCCGATGGCTTGAAAGCCATGGGCATTGCGGTTGATTACGTAATCGAATTTGATGTCGCTGATGATGTGATTGTTGAACGTATGGCTGGGCGTCGTGCTCACCTTGCTTCCGGTCGTACTTATCATGTTGTTTACAATCCACCTAAAGTGGCTGGTAAAGATGATATTACTGGTGAAGATTTGGTTGTACGTGATGATGATAAAGAAGAAACCGTACGAGCTCGCTTAGGTGTTTATCACGAGCAAACGGCTCCGTTGATTGAATACTATGGTAAAGAAGCGGCAGCCGGCAATACCCAATATCTGAAGTTTGATGGTACGAAGCAAGTTGCTGAAGTGAGTGCCGATATTGAAAAAGCACTTGCATGATTAGCAAGCTTTCCAATATAAATAAGTCAGGCGACCTCTAGGGTCGCTTTTTTTCACTCCTTCTACCGTGATTGAAAAGGTAAATATGAATGGACGTTATGCATCACCGTAAAAAATGGGGGGTTTTGCTTGCAAACCTAGGAACACCACAAGCGCCAACCCCAAAAGCCGTCAAACAATTTTTAAGCCAGTTTTTACACGATAAACGCGTTGTCGACCTAAGCCGTTGGTTATGGTGTCCAATATTGCATGGGATCATTCTGCCGAGTCGATCTCCCAAAGTGGCTAAGCTTTATCAATCTATCTGGATGGATCAAGGCTCACCATTAATGGTCTATTCAAAGCGTCAGCAGGAGAAGTTACAGCAGCAACTTTCACTTCCGGTTGAATTAGGTATGACTTATGGCCAACCAAGCTTAGAAAGTGGAGTACAGGCACTTTGTGAGCAGGGGGTCACCGCTATCATCATTTTACCGCTTTACCCTCAGTATTCCGCGACCACCACCGCCGCTGTTTTTGATGGGTTAGCTCAGGTGATGAAACAGCAAGTAGTCATACCAGAATTGATGTTTATTCAAGAATATCATGATCATCCTCTCTACATTCGGGCTTTAGCTGATAAAGTTCGTGAGTCGTGGGCTAGGAATGGGCGAGGTGATAAATTGGTTTGCTCTTATCATGGCATTCCTAAACGTTATGCGGATAACGGGGATATTTATCCTGCGCAGTGTACGCAAACGACACGTCTTTTAGCTCAGGAACTCGGATTAACCGACAACCAAATTATGATGACCTATCAGTCACAATTTGGAAAAGAAGAGTGGTTGCAACCTTACACCGATCAAACCATGGCGCACCTTCCTAAACAGGGAGTAAAACGGCTTGATATTATTTGCCCGGCGTTTTCCGTGGATTGTTTGGAAACGTTGGAAGAAATTGCAGGGGAGAATCAGCGAATTTTTCTTGAAGCGGGTGGAGAGGCGTTTCACTATGTGCCCTGTTTGAACGATTCTGATGCTCATATTGCTATGATGGCCGAGTTAGTTAACGCATGTCGCCGCTAACCATGAATCAATAACCATGATATGAGTGCAAAGTTAAAAGCCTCCTTAACGAGGCTTTTAACTTTTCTCACCAATGAAATCAAGCTTCAGCAGGTTCGAGACTCACGTCAACATTACCTTGGCAAATTTTTGTCAGCATCGGAGCAATTAAGAATGTAATAACCGTAATTCCAGCGGTGACATAGCCAATTTTTCCAAATACATCACCATAAATGGTGAGTGATTCTTGTGTGGTCGTCATCTGTTCAGGAACCGAAGTTAAACTAGCCACCCAGCCAGCCACTACCGCCGCCGTTGCGGAGGTTAGAAACCACATACCCATGGCAAAGCCCATCATTCTCTGTGGAACCAATTGAGCAACCATTGCCAAACCAAGCCCAGACACTAATAACTCTCCAATCGATTGGAATGCATAACTGAGCACAAGCCAGTTCGCACTGATGATCCCCTGATGATTTGCAAACCCTGTGCTCCACGATAAAACAAGGAAAGAGAGGGCGCATAAGCCCATACCCATTGCAAATTTAAATGGCATCGAAAAACGTTCGCCGAGTTTGCCATATAACACGGCCAATATAGGGCTGCCAATCATAATCCAAAAAGGGTTAAGGGCTTGAAATTGTTCAGGCTCAAAACGAAAACCCAATAAATTTGGATCCACATTATGGATGGCAAAAAAGTTAAGTGATGTTGGCATTTGGAAGTAAAGGACGAAAAAAACGACGCCTTGCAGCATCAACACGAAAGCCACTAACATTTTTTGGCGCTCGAGTCCGGTCATCGAAAATGCTTCTTTAAAATAGAAGGTGACAATCATTAGGCCAGCCATCACCAATATGAGGTGAGCGAAGAATAAGTTTTGTAAGAGATAACTACAGACCAAACTAGCGATAAGTGAACCGACGATCACTAAACTCAATCGGCCTTTTTTAATAGGTTGGAGGTCAGCCGGTGAACCAATTTGTTTGAGCATTTTTTGGCACAGCATAAAGTTAACCACGGTAATGGCCAACCCAATCGCACTGACACCGAAAGCCATCCCGTAGCCTACTCGTTCTGCGACCATCGGCGTTAGTATCATAGAGAAGAATGAACCGAGATTGATTGCCATATAGTACATAGTGAATGCACCATCAAGGCGAGGGTCATTATCCTCATATGCTTTAGATAACAGGCTTGAGGGGTTGGCTTTAAATAATCCGTTTCCCACAGTAATAAAGCCCATCGCAATGTAGATAAGTGTTTCGCCACCTAAGTGTGCTTTGGTGGTTGAAAGTCCTAAAAGCAGATAGCCGACCATTAAAATGATAGCACCAAGAGTAATGGCTCGTTTGGTTCCGATAACTTTATCGCCAATCCAGCCTCCTGCAGCGACAAACCCAAACACGAGTGCAGAAAAAGCACCAAATAGAACAAATGAGGAGGATTCATTCATGCCTAAGATTTTAACCATGTAGACGGTTAAAATGGCTTGCATCCCATAGAAGCCAAAGCGCTCCCAGAACTCAATAGAAAAAATCAGATAGAAGGATTTAGGTTGCTTGAAGATATTCAAGTCGGATGACATACGGGGCTTCCTGTTGTGATCGCTCAATAACTTGCGAGAATTCTCTTACGGCAGAGAGTAAATAAATGGGCTGCAAGGGGAGACGTTATTCATGTAGTATTTATCTTTACCCAACTCCGTCACTTGACGATTTAGGTAAACCATGTACAAGCGTGTGTAATGGAGCAATACGTATACCGCCAAGTGAATATGTCTGCAATACTCGGTGTTTGGTGAATTTTAACGCTAATCTATTTATCTTTATGAAATAAATGACTTTTTCCGCCTCTTTTTTCAAAGTGATTAATGCGAAATCTAATATTCCATATTTGGTTTATTTGCGAAATGGATGCGTTCAATTATTCATTAATTCATGTGATACTTAGTGATGTGCATTGTGAACCCATTGTATGCCTAACCTCTTTTCTGAGGTTTTGTCCTCTGAACGATAAGTCTAGACATACAAAAATAAAAAAAAGAATAGGTTGGCTAGAAAATGAAATGTTGGTACTTGGTTTACTGTAAGAGAGGTGAACAAGCAAGGGCAAAGGGGCATCTTGAAAATCAAGGTGTTGAATGTTTTTATCCACAAATTGAAGTGGAGAAAATCATCAGAGGGAAAAGAAAAACCATTACAGAACCGTTGTTTCCTTCTTATATCTTTGTGTATTTTGATTATCAGCAGGGGCCTACGTTTACCACGATACGTTCAACGCGGGGTGTGGTTGATTTTGTTCGCTTTGGACCTGAACCCAAAGCATTACCTGATGAACTGGTCGATGAGCTCAAACAACTGGATGTCTTAGCAAAAGCGTATTGCAAGAAAGAGTTACCTCTTGCTGGGCAAGAAATTGAAGTCAAAAGTGGGCAATTTTATGGTATTAAAGCGATATATCAAGAACCCGATGGCGACACACGTTCGTTCATGTTGGTAAAAATGATTAATCAACCCGTGATACTCAGTATTGATAATAAGCATTTAGAGCTTAAATCTCGCTAATTAGGATGACTATTGTTCATTAATGCAATAAGGGTGATATTGCTATCCATGTAATCAAAGCGCACAAGGCGCTTTGATTACTGAGCCTCCCAGCAGAGCTGGGGGGGCGTTTTACTAAGTGATGAATCAAGAAAACTTAGTAAGCTTCGTTATGTACGGCTTTCACAGCTCGACCTGACGGGTCAATACAGTTTTTAAATGACTCATCCCATTCTACGGCTTTAGCAGATGAACAAGCTACCGATGGGCCTCCTGGGACACAGTGAGCTGCGGATTCCAAAGGAAAGAGCTCCTCAAATATTTCTCGATAAACATACCCTTCTTTTGTGGTCGGGGTGTTATACGGGAAACGGAACTTTGCCGTTGCCATTTGCTGATCACTTATTTTCGCTTCGGCCGTCGCTTTTAATGTATCGATCCAGTTATACCCCACACCATCAGAGAATTGCTCTTTTTGACGCCAAGCGATGGAGTCGGGTAGGTAGTGTTCGAAGCATTCGCGTAAAATATGCTTCTCCATTTTACCGTTACCACACATCTTGTCTGCTGGATTGAGTCGCATGGCTACATCAATAAATTCCTTATCTAAGAAAGGAACTCGACCTTCAACACCCCAAGCCGCGAGAGATTTGTTTGCTCGCGCACAGTCAAAGAGGTTTAATGCGAGCAATTTACGGACGGTCTCTTCATGGAATTCTTGAGCATTGGGCGCTTTATGGAAGTAGAGGTAACCGCCGAAAATTTCATCCGCCCCTTCACCTGACAGCACCATTTTAATTCCCATGGCTTTAATTTTACGCCCCAGTAAAAACATCGGGGTTGAGGCTCGAATGGTTGTGACATCATACGTTTCGATGTGGTAAATCACATCTCGAATGGCATCTAGGCCTTCTTGAATTGTGTAAGTCATCTCATGATGGACTGTACCAATTTTGGTTGCGACTTCTCGAGCGGCTTTTAAGTCTGGAGCCCCTTCTAACCCAATGGCAAAAGAATGCAGTTGTGGCCACCAAGCTTCAGATTGTTCATCATCTTCAATACGCATTGCGGCATAACGTTTAGCAATGGCTGACGTAATAGAGGAATCAAGCCCACCGGATAATAGCACACCGTAAGGAACATCTGTCATTAGCTGGCGCTTAACCGCGGCTTCTAATGCTTGTGTTAGTTCTTCTTTACTGCTTACGTTATCTTTGACAGCACTGTATTCATTCCAATCTCTGACGTAATAACGATAAGGTTCTGGATCTGTTGAACAAAAATAACTACCAGGAGGAAATTCACTAATGGATTTACAGACGGGAACTAAGGCTTTCATCTCAGACGCGACATAGTAGTTTCCATGTTCATCATGGCCTTGGTAGAGAGGAATGATCCCAATATGATCTCGGCCAATAAGGAAGACATCCTTCTCTTGATCATACAAAGCAAAGGCAAAAATACCATTGAGTTCTTCTAGCAGAGCAGCCCCTTTGTCTTGATACAACGCAAGGATGACTTCACAATCAGAGTCGGTTTGAAAATCGTAAGTATCTTGATAGCGAGCCCGAATTTCTTTGTGGTTATAAATTTCACCGTTCACCGCTAAGATCAGGTTACGATCGGGGCTATAAAGAGGTTGAGCACCACTATTAAGGCCAACAATAGCCAAGCGTTCATGAGCAAGAATAGCTCGCTCTGATGCGTAGATCCCAGACCAATCCGGGCCACGGTGACGAAGTTTCTTAGACATTTCTAATGCAACTGAGCGTAATGCACTCGCGTCACTTTTAATATCTAAAATACCAAAGATTGAACACATACAACTTCCTTAATGAGACGAGTTTTAAGCAGATGAATACAATTTGCCACTTTGGTTAAAAAAGGCAACCTATCTTTGATCAAAAATTCATTTTAAACCAAAACTAATGGATGTTTTTTAATAAAATGCCAAATTAAGTGAATTTTATCTATATTGAGATGAAAAAGGGAGCAAATGGCTAACCAGAGTGCATGTGTTAGCCATTATTTCTAGAGTTAATCTCGTGCAAAGGTGGGTTGTAAGTGATCACACACATGGCGAGCAAAGCCCGTTCCTGCCTCGCTGTAAATATTAAATGCGGCGTGTGCACCTTCTTCAAGTAAATTATTCATTTGATCTGGATATTCTGCGATCGCTGCGATTTGTCCACTAAAGTGGCGCTTCTTGAGCTGAGCCAGTGCTATTTGATTGGCTTGATGGTGAGGCATCGCTAACAGCACCATCTTAACGTTACCTGTATGTAGAACCCGAGCCCAAAAATCGGGATCGGTTGCATCACCGCTAATCACGTTACGCCCTTCATTTCTGTGTTGTTTGGATGCGTCCTCTCGTAATTCAACCCCTAAGCAGATATTGCCGTAGCGCGAATAAAATTCGTCATATGCACCAGTACCGATTCTTCCCATGCCAAGAATGATGACCTGAGCTTCACCAGGATTAATCACGGAATCTCGTTGGTTAAGAGCCTCGGGTTGTGGTTCATTAAACCACTGTGAGGTGTGCTGATAAATTTCATTTCCCTTACGGCTGAGTGGGGCAGCAATGAGAAATGAAAGTGAAACGGCAATCGCAATTGCAACAAGGATATCACCCGGTAGCCAGCCCAATTTAAAGGCTAATCCACCCACAATCAGACCAAACTCACTGAAGTTAAACAGAGAAAGTGACGAGAGTAATGACGTTCGTACCCGAAAGTGGAATCGATTGAGTACCCAAAAATAGAGAGCCCCTTTCAGTGGAAGAAGAATCATCAACACGATTGCCAATAAGAAGCCGGTTAAGGTTGGTTTTTCTGCCAGACCAATATTTAAGAAAAAACAGACCAAGAAGAGCTCTTTGAGGTTAAACAGAGCTTTAGAGAGTTCGGAGGCTTTACTGTGCTGAGCAAGCATCATCCCTAACACCAGCGCTCCAAGATCGGGTTTCATTCCGACTAACTGAAAACCGCCCGCCCCGACCACAAGGGCAAGGAAAATGCCCAATAAGACTAACAGTTCACCATGTCCGGCTTTTTCTAGCAGACGAAAGAACAGAGGGCGTAATAGAGGCAGCGCAAACAATCCAATTGCGTACCATTCAGGTAATTTTCCGGTTGATGCCGTTAAAAAGATGACCGCAAAAATATCCTGCATAACCAAAATACCAATGGCGAGTGTGCCATAGGTTGAGTTCATTTCCCCTTTTTCTTGCAGAGACTTAACGGCAAAAACTGTACTGGAAAAGGAGAGAGCGAATCCGATTAATAGTAAGCTGGTAAAAGGGATCTCAGCAAGGCTAGTGAGGCCAAGATATTTAAACCCCATTAAAGCGAGAGTAAATACCCCCGTTGAGAGAAGGTTGTGGATTGTTGCTCCGGCCCAAATTTCTTTCTCAAGCAGAGATTTAACCTCTAACTTTAACCCAATGGTGAATAGCATCAAAGTGACCCCGAGGTCTGCCAATGTTGCTAATGTTTGATTTGACTCAAAACCGTATAAATTAAGAGCAAAGCCTGCGATAAGAAAGCCGACAAGAGGAGGAAGATGGCACTTTTGTGCAATATAGCCAACGATGAAAGCCGCACTAATAAAAACTAAATCCATGAGATTTCTTATAGGTTAGGTAACAAAAAGGCTGTATTGTCTTAAATCAATACAGCCTTAGCATTATAGAACAATGTGACTATCAATCTTCAAGCAATTTCTGTAATAAAACCCCATTAAGCATGGCTCGTTTGATGGTAGCAAAAGCACCGATAGTGGGGCGTTTATCCATTTGAGAGGCAACAATTGGCAGGTGTTGATGGAATTTTTTCAGAGATTGGTTTTCTACATTGCGTAAAATAGCCGGAAAAATGATTTCTTGTGCAGCGGTAATTTTTCCTGCCACAACGATTTTTTGTGGATTAAATAAGTTAATGGTGATGGCAATCGCTTTCCCTAATTGATTTCCCACTTGCACTAAAGCTTGTTTAGCTAACTCATCACCTTGTAGAGCATGTTGGCAAATATCATCAATCGATAATTTATCTATAGAAGAAAGACTGGATTCATAACCTTGAGCCAAGCGTTTTTTGACTCGTTCAACAATTGCGGGGTTTGTTGCAACGGTTTCTAAACAACCAAAATTACCACACTGGCACTGTTCCCCAAGCGGATCAATCTGAATATGACCAATTTCCCCTACATTTCGGTTAGACCCTAAGAAAACTTGTCCATTGACAATAATTCCAGCACCCGTTCCACGATGTACACTGACTAATATTGAGTCTTGACAGTCTTGGCTTGCTCCGAAGTAGTGTTCAGCTAAGGCCATTCCTCGTACATCATTACCGACAAAACATTCTACATGGAAGTGGTCTCGAATAATGTCACCGAGCGCCAAGGCATCAATATCGATATTGGGCATGTATTCAACCACACCCAGCTCAGGATTGACTAACCCTGGTAGTGAGATACCAATAGCAATTAATTGATGTATATTTTCCTTTTGTTGGGAAAGGAAAGTTTTCAGGTGGTTAATGAGCCCTTCTATCAATTGTGGTTGATGCGAGTAATGAAAATCATAGGAGGAGAAAGCCAGTTCTTCTCCTCCAAGATTATATAGACTCAGTTGGATATAATCTCGACCAAGCCTAACCGCAATTGAGTGAAAAGGTTCGACTTCTGTTGTTAAAGAGATGGCTCTTCGTCCCCCGGTTGAGGCTTGTTGGGCCACCTCTTTAATCAGCCCTCGTTCTAAGAGTTGGCGGGTTATTTTAGTCACACTTGCAGGAGCCAGTTGACTGACATCGGCAACTTGGATACGTGAAATCGGACCTTGTTGGTCGATTAAACGATAAACTGCTGCGCTATTTAGCTGTTTAACTAGATCTACGTTACCTATTTGTCCGCCATTCATTGTTATTTTTGCTCGTATTGTCCGTTAACCACCGTCGCTTTTACATTAAAATCACGATCAAAAATTGTCAGGTTGGCTACATAACCTTTTTTCACTCGACCTAATGTTTTTTCCACTCCAATGGCCTTTGCTGGATACAAGGTAGCCATTCGTAGAGCTTCATCTAAAGCGATGCCGACATGCTCAACCGTATTTTGAACTGCTTCAATCATTGTTAGGGCTGAGCCGCCAAGAGTGCCATTTTCATCAACACACTTGCCATCACGGTAATATACTTTCTTACCGACAAAAATAAAGTAATCCATCTCTGCGCCTGCAGGAGCTGTGGCATCGGTCACTAATACGAGCTTCTCGCCCTTAATTTTATGAGCAATACGAATGTTCGCGTAATCAACATGGAAGCCATCGGCAATGATGCCTGTATAGACTTCTGGAGTATCATAAATCGCACCGACAACCCCGGGTTCTCGGCCTGCCATCGGTGTCATCGCATTAAATAAGTGGGTCGCAAAAGTAATACCTGCTTCAAATCCTTTACGGGCCTCCACATAGGTGGCATTCGTATGGCCGATAGAAACAACGATACCTGCGGCGGCTAGTTTTTCAATATGTTGCGGACGATTGTTTTCTGGGGCAAGGGTGACTTTAGTTACGACATCACTATTTTGACAGATAAAATCGATCATCTCATCGTCAGATTGACGAATGTAATCCACGCAATGGATGCCTTTTTTCATCACATTTAAGTAGGGGCCTTCAAGATGAAGCCCTAGTGATTGATTTTGATATTTAGTCTGATATTCACGTTGAGCATGAATTGCTTGGCGCATGTTTTCATCAGAAGAGGTAATCAAGGTCGGAAGAAAACTCGTACATCCGGATTTTAAGTTAGCTTGATGCATGATGTGAATCGTATCTGCGGTGATTTCGTCATTAAACATAACACCACCACATCCATTCAATTGTAGGTCAATGAAACCTGGGCTCAGATTTGCACCATGTAGATCGATGGTTTTAATCTCTTGAGGTAAGTGCTCAATTGGGCAAACGGCTTGAATAAAGCCATCTTCAATAATCACGGCGTGGTGAGAAAGCACGTCGCTGCCCGTGTATATTTTGCCGTTGGTTAGTGCGTACATAATCCGCTAATCCTTATCTGTCAAAATGGTGTCAATCAGGTAGGCGACACGAATTCAGCTTTTCAGTGCATCAGCAGCTTTATTTGCTGACTTCAAGTAAGTCGCGAAATATCTTTATAGTAGTCACTTTCTCAAAATCGGAGAGTGAAATAAGTATGAAATAACATTGCTACATAAGGAATTTTTTATGATAGTTGAGCTCAAAACCAGAGAGGCTATAGTCTACCATTCTTCCTCTTCACGCAATAACTCCGGTTATAGTAGCGCCAAAAAATTGTTTTTTTATATAGTAAAATAAGTTTTATGATCTCGCTAGCAAAATCCTTCTATTTTGTCTTTTTCAGGTGATTATGATCACAATTGATGAGCTTTTAATTTGCGGAGCAAAATTAATGGCATACACTGACAGTGACTAAATTGGGCGACTAAAATAAGTAGTTCGATATATACAAAAATCCTATAGGGGGAACTTAAGGTGAATATTCTTGGATATTTTCAAAAAGTAGGTAAGGCCCTAATGGTGCCTGTCGCTACATTACCAGCGGCAGCCATTTTGATGGGTATTGGCTATTGGATTGACCCTAATGGCTGGGGTGCAAACTCCGCGTTGGCGGCCTTTCTGATCAAAGCAGGGGCAGCAATCATCGACAATATGTCAGTATTGTTTGCTGTTGGTGTTGCATTTGGTATGTCAAAAGATAAAGACGGCTCGGCGGCATTGGCGGGCTTTGTGGGTTTCTTGGTTGTGACAACATTGCTTTCTCCGGGAGCCGTTGCCCAAATCCAGGGTATTGATCCTTCTGTTGTTCCTGCTGCATTTGGTAAAATTAATAACCAATTTGTAGGGATTTTGGTTGGTATTATTTCTGCTGAAATCTACAACCGCTATTCAACGGTTGAATTACATAAGGCCTTAGCCTTTTTCTCCGGTAAGCGTTTGGTTCCTATCTTGACATCATTTGCGGGCATCGTGATTGCGTTTGTTTTAATGTATGTTTGGCCAGCAATTTATGGCGGCTTGGTAAACTTTGGTGAGTCTATCCAAGGTATGGGGGCAACGGGTGCTGGTATTTATGCTTTCTTTAACCGTCTTCTTATCCCAGTTGGTCTTCACCATGCTCTAAACTCGGTGTTCTGGTTTGATGTTGCCGGTATTAATGATATCCCTAACTTCTTGGGCGGTGCTAAATCGATTGCTGAAGGTGTGGCGACTCCGGGTATTACTGGTATGTATCAAGCGGGCTTCTTCCCAATTATGATGTTTGGTTTACCAGGTGCAGCGCTGGCTATTTACCACACATCAACGGCGAAGAATAAAGAGAAAGTCGCAGGTATTATGATCGCTGCTGGTTTTGCTTCATTCTTTACTGGTGTGACTGAGCCGCTTGAGTTCTCTTTCATGTTCCTTGCTCCATTATTGTATGTATTACATGCGGTATTAACCGGGGTTTCTGTCTTCATCGCAGCATCAATGCAGTGGATTGCAGGTTTTGGTTTCTCAGCTGGTTTAGTCGATATGTTCTTGTCTTCTCGTAACCCGCTTGCCGTACAATGGTATATGCTGATTGTTCAAGGTTTTGTCTTCTTTGCTATCTACTATGTGGTTTTCCGTACTGTGATTGTTAAGTTTGGTCTGAAAACACCTGGTCGTGAAGACGATGATTCAGCTTCTGCGGTAAAAGGTTCACAAGAGTCTTCTGAGCTAGCAAAACAATACTTAGAAGTACTAGGTGGACATAGCAACTTGTCTAATATTGATGCATGTATTACTCGCTTACGCTTAACCGTGAATGATATGTCTATCATTGATGAAAAAGCACTGAAAGATCTGGGTGCAATGGGGGTGGTTAAACTGGGTTCAAACAACTTACAGGTTATCCTTGGTCCATTGGCAGAAATTATTGCGGGTCAAATGAAAAACATTCAACCTAGTGATAATAAATGATTGAAAAATAATAGAGGTATTCTCTATTGATACTAAAAGCCTTCGCCTAGTGCGAAGGCTTTTGCGTTACAAGCAATGCTGAGGAAAGAAAGCCCATACCGTTACTATTTTGCCAAACCTCATGGGAAGAGTGCTATTGGGTCCTATTCAACTTGCTGATTTGGCAAATATTCTGAGTAAAACCGTAGTTTCTATTGTGAATTGAAGCAGAATTGTGGATCATTAGCGGTAATCTGTCTGCGCGACTGGGCTTTCATGCCAGATTTATGCAGAATACTTTTTTGACAATACTAATAAATTTTGAGGTGCTATAGATGAGTGAAGCTGAGGCTCGTCCATCGAACTTCATTCGCCAAATCATTGATAAGGATTTAGCGGATGGTAAACACACTAGCGTGCATACTCGTTTCCCGCCAGAACCTAATGGTTACTTGCATATCGGACACGCTAAGTCGATCTGTTTGAATTTTGGTATTGCTCAAGATTATCAGGGCCAGTGCAACTTACGTTTTGATGACACCAACCCTGAGAAAGAAGATCTCGAATACGTTGAGTCAATTAAGAAAGATGTCAATTGGCTTGGGTTTGAGTGGTCTGGTGACGTTTGTTATTCCTCGGACTATTTTGACCAACTGTATCAATATGCCATTGAACTGATCAATAAAGGGTTGGCTTATGTTGAAGAACTTAGCCCAGAACAAATCCGTGAATACCGTGGCACATTGACCGCGCCAGGCAAGAACAGCCCCTTCCGTGATCGTCCGATTGAAGAAAGCTTAGCTCTGTTTGAAAAAATGCGTGCGGGTGAGTTTGAAGAAGGCAAAGTTTGCTTACGAGCAAAAATCGATATGTCATCTTCTTTTATGGTGATGCGTGATCCGGTGTTATACCGTGTTCGTTTTGCTGAACATCATCAAACCGGCAATAAATGGTGTATTTATCCAATGTATGATTTTACGCACTGTATTTCAGATGCGTTAGAAGGCATTACTCATTCATTGTGTACTTTAGAGTTCCAAGATAACCGTCGTTTGTATGACTGGGTTCTCGATAATATTACGATTGATTGTCACCCTCGCCAGTATGAATTTAGTCGCCTAAATTTAGAATATACGGTGATGTCTAAACGTAAGCTCAATCAACTTGTATCAGAGAAATTAGTGGAAGGTTGGGATGACCCTCGTATGCCGACGATTTCTGGCTTACGCCGTCGCGGTTTTACACCAGCCTCTATTCGTGAATTTTGCAAACGAATTGGTGTTACCAAGCAAGACAACATGATTGAGTTTAGTGCGCTTGAATCTTGTATTCGTGAGGATCTTAATGAACATGCGCCTCGTGCGATGGCGGTGCTTGATCCGGTTAAAGTGGTCATTGAGAATTTTGCTGCTGATAGCGTAGAAATGTTGATGGTGGCTAACCATCCTAATAAGCCTGAAATGGGAGAGCGTGACGTTCCCTTTACTCGTGAAGTTTGGATCGAGCGTGAAGACTTCCGTGAAGAAGCGAACAAAAAATACAAGCGCCTTGTGTTGGGTAAAGAAGTCCGTTTACGTGGAGCTTATGTTATTAAAGCTGAGCGCATTGAAAAGGATGCTCAGGGCAACATTACCACGATTTACTGTACCTATGATCCTGAAACATTAGGTAAAAACCCTGCAGATGGTCGCAAAGTAAAAGGGGTGATCCATTGGGTTTCTGCGGATAAAGCATTACCAGCAGAATTCCGCTTGTATGATCGTCTCTTTACTGTTCCTAACCCTGCTGCGGCTGATAACTTTGCTGAAACAATTAACCCTGATTCACTGGTGAAACTACAAGGGTTTGTTGAGCCAAGCTTAGCAAATGCAGAAGCAGAATTTGGTTATCAATTTGAACGTATGGGCTATTTCTGTGCAGATAGAAAAGAATCCAAACCACAAGCTTTGGTTTTTAATCGTACTGTCGGCCTACGTGATACTTGGGCAAAAATTGATAGTGAATAAATAATTCATTGCTATTTTTTGTTCAAGAAAAAGCCAGCCTAGACGGGTTGGCTTTTGTTTTATCTCTGACGGATATGCCAAGAGCTCCCCATTTTTTGATGATAACTTAGTTAGTCACCCAGTTAAAAGGGGGCTTATTGAGAGTGAAAAGAAGAATGGACGTATAATTTGTGTGAGATTCCTGCGATTATTGTGGGTAAGGCACATTTTTTGTATCACTGCCTATAGTTTTACTTGGTTAATCCGATATATTTAACAGATTGTTGTATTCATTTTATTTTAAAGCACCTAGCTGAGCCTTTTATGTGTCAATTTTTTAAGCGATTGCTGTTGCCTTTAGCAATGGCCGCCGTGACTCAGACTTCTATCGTTAGTGCAGAAGGGATCCGTCTAATCGGTCCTAGTGGTGAGATTCAATCGGCACCACAGTTTAGTCGTGAGATTGTGCGCAACACAGCTTCACAGGCTGAGCCATCACAGTTTTTCGGTCCAACGTCTGAACAAGATACGTTATGGTCAATTGCCTCCCAATTAAGACCATCAACGAACGTGTCAGTACAACAAACGTTGCTGGCTATTTATCGTTTAAATCCCCAAGCTTTCGAAGAGCAAAATATCCACAGCTTGTTGCCAGGGAGTACTCTGCGTATTCCTTCATTAGAACAAGTGAGTCGAGCTTCAACTCAAGAGGCGGTGAAAATTATGGAGGCGCATCAAGCGCGTCTTGCATCGCCCGTGGCCGCTCCTGCTGTGCCGGCTCCGGCTAGGCCAACTGTTCCTGAGGTCAGTTCAACGGTGAAAGAGCCTGTGCCCCCTCCGGCTCCTGTGGAAAACCGAACACCCGCTTCAGACCTGAGAACGCCATCTCCAACGGAAGTCAGTAGCGAAAGTGTAATTACTCAAGCGGATCTCCTGGCATTAGAAGAGAAAAATCACCGGTTAAGGTTATTGATTGCTCAAATGCAGTCAGAAATGACGGACTTAAAACAGGAATTGGGTGATGAAACTCGTATTCGTTCAGAAGTTGAACGCTTTTTGCAAGAAGAGCGAATAAAAAATGAAAAAATAGAGCAACTGAGCCCCTCAACCTTTGAACAACTGTTATCCAATGGGTGGTTTGTTGCTTTGCTGTCATTGATACCGGGAGTATTGATTGCATTACTGATTGCCATGTTATTGAGTCGCCGTTCTCATACGAAAGAGAGCGAGGCGCAACCATCTTCACCTCGGAAAGATCCTAATGAAACGATTGCTCCTATGCCTGTTGAAGAGGCTGAGTTAGGCGATCTGTCTGATGAATTGTTATTAGATGATGATATTTTTGGTTCGGCGGATGATAGCGAGACCTTGTTTACTGAAGAAGAAAGTAAAGAAGACGATATCTTCGCTGATCTCGATGAAGGCGATTTAGATTTCAATTTAGAAAGTGAAGAGGGGGATGACCCCTTCGCCAGTATTGATGATGACGGTGACTTAAATCCTAATTTTGCTGATTTAGTCGATAGTAATAAGGATGAGGCCGCGTTAGGTTTAGATGAGATGACGCGAGCATTGGATGAAGAGTCATCACAAGACGATGACGCTGCCTTTGAGCTTTCTGATGACGTGGCATTATCTCAAGAGGATATGGATTCTCTACTGGCTACCGATGATATAGATGATGATTTGGGTAGTGATGAAATTGATCAGGCTTTACTTGATGATTTGCTTGCTGGCGATGATGAGAGTGAGGAAACGAACCTTGATTTTGATGACTTATTGGATGACAACGCCTCGATTGATCCGGAAGTTTCCACATTAAGTGATACTAAAGTAGCCTCAGATCAAGAGATTGAAGACTTACTCAGTCAGATTGAATTACAAACGGAGGAGCTTTCTTCTGTTAGTCTCGCAGATGAGCCGCTAGTGGGTGAAGAGAACGATGATGAGCTCTCAATCGATGCCGACAGTACCGACTTACTCGATGAGTGGTTAGATGAGCAGTCTGAAAACGACATGCTGTCTAATGATGATCTTGATAGTACGGTGGATCAATTATTGGATGAGTTACTGGGGGAAGAGTCGAGTAATGAGAATAATGAATTTGACCATGATAGCCCAACACTACTCGATGAATGGATCGATGAGGTTGATTCTAAACCCGAAAGTGAAACAGTAGCCATTGATCCTCATTCCACGCTAGAAACATCAATTAATGATGGTACGGAGTTTTTGGATGAACTTCGTGAAATTGAGCAACAAGCGGAAAATCACTCCGATTTTAATAGTGATAACTTTATTGATGACTTGCTAAAGAGTGCTCCGAACCAAGATCCTTTATTGGATGAAGTAGATTTTGATCGCCCAGAAGAAAATCAATCTTCTGAACAAGATCTAGATGATGGGTTTGATTTTAATCCACAAATTGAAGGTAGCGAGACGCCTCTCTTTAGTGAACCGGAACCGGTTGCCAATGAATTTGGTATACCTCAAGATGATGATTGGCTTGTTGACGATGAACTTGAATCGGCAAGCGAGCTACCGGAATACAGCGAAGAAGACGCTTTAGCTGACACAGTGGCAGAGCCTGAGCTTGCTGGCGAAGAGGCAGCACCAGAGGTTGAGAGTGAATTAGCGTCTCAACCTGTTGAGCCAGAAGTTGATGCAGAGGTAGCGCCACTCAATATTGATGAAAGTGAACTACCGGAATACAGCGAAGAAGACGCTTTAGCCGATACAGAGGCAGAG
>NZ_FUXB01000008.1:58007-187271 GCF_900167345.1 Vibrio cincinnatiensis DSM 19608
AAGCGCCACTCAATATTGATGAAAGTGAACTACCAGAATACAGCGAAGAAGATGCGTTATTCGATAGTGAATTTGAAACAGAATCCGATTTTATCTTTGATGGAGAAGGGCAGCCAGATTTTGATGAGTTGGTGAACCATCTTGATGAAGATGAACATAATGAGCAAGACAGTGTTTCTGACTCTAAAGAGCTGGATATTGAAGAGTCTTCAGAGTCACGGGATTCTGCGATGGAGGTTCAGCCCAAACCTGATATCGAAGAGGTCGACTTTACCGAGTTAGCTAGTGATAAGTTTAATGAACAACAATTAGACTCTTTGTTGGATGAACATATCGAACAGACTAGTGAACGTTTGAATACGCCGTTGGATAACCAAACCATTGATAGCGCTGGCATGGATATTGAAGCCATGCTGCAAATGGGTGGGGAAGATTGGAATGGGTTTAATCTCACCGAAGATCAAAAAGCGACGATTCCTGATGAGGTTCCTGAAGAAGACCAAGCAATATGGCAACCGGAGATTCAAAATCAACAGCCAGAAGTTGAAGTCGAAAATTGGGGACATCAAGAAGATATAGTCGATTTTGACCCTGAAAAAAGCGAGTTTATGACCATCGATGAATTGATGGCACAGGTGGAGAGAGAAGAAGGCTCCATCAATCCGGATGAAGAAGAGCTTAAGCTCGATGTTGGCTTGGATGAGTTTCCAGATGTCATTGGTGATATCACCGATTTTGATGTAGATAGCAACGCTGAAGCCGCGGGTAAATTAGATCTCGCCAAAATTTATATGGAGATGAATGATCGCAAAGGGGCAATTAAACTCTTGGAAGAAGCGATTGTTGATGGGAGTGATGATATTCGTCGACAAGCCAAACATCTTATCGATGTAATTAATGGTCGAAGATGATCACCCGTCGAGGAAAGAAAGGCAACAAGAGGTCATGTGGGTTTCCTCTTGTTGCCTCAATGATTGAGAACCTTCAGCAAGGTTGAACCTAGCATCTCTAAGTCACTTGGGTATATACTGCCACCCCCATTTTTCAACGAGAAGTAGATCATGAGAATTGCTCTGGGTATTGAGTATGACGGTACTCATTACTTTGGCTGGCAGCGCCAACGAGAAGTTATCAGCGTACAAGAAAAGCTGGAAAAAGCCCTATCAACGATTGCTAACCATCCGATAGAGGTGCAATGCGCAGGGCGTACTGATGCCGGAGTTCACGGAACTGGGCAAGTGGTACATTTTGATACCACCGCTGATCGAAAAATGGTTGCTTGGACCATGGGGGCCAATGCGAATTTACCGAAAGACATTGCTGTTCGCTGGGCAAAAGAAGTCTCTGATGAATTCCATGCTCGTTTTAGCGCAACCGCTCGTCGTTACCGTTACATTATTTATAACCATGCCTACCGACCTGGAATTTTATCTTCAGGAGTGAGTCATTATCATGGGGAGCTGGATGTAGATCGGATGCATTTGGCCGGGCAATACTTACTGGGTGAGAATGATTTCACGTCATTTCGTGCTGTGCATTGCCAGTCTCGTAGTCCTTGGCGTAATATTATGCACTTAACGGTCACTCGCCATGGGCGCTATGTTGTCATAGACATCAAAGCGAATGCTTTTGTCCATCATATGGTTCGTAATATTGCAGGAAGCCTTATCAGCGTCGGGCGTGGTGAGCAGGAGCCGCAGTGGATAGAATGGCTGCTCGCGGCAAAAGATCGCAAGCTTGCTGCCGCGACGGCGAAAGCAGAAGGGCTATACTTGGTGGATGTGGATTATCCCGAGCGGTTTGAGTTACCCAAAGCTCCGCTTGGTCCGTTATTTTTAGCGGAAGATTTGAACTAATTGGTCATTGTGACTTCCAACAACATGAAGGTGTGGTCGGCATAAAAATAGGTACAACCAGTTTTTTGTCTACAGTTAGCATTTTGTATGCTTTAATCCTCGCGTTAATGTCTAATTTATATCTTTCGTAATAAAGCGGGAGATGGGAAAGTAAAAGGTCTTGCATGAGTTGGCTTGAAAAGATTTTAGAGAAAAGCAACATCGTCAGTTCACGTAAAGCGTCTATACCTGAAGGGGTATGGACCAAGTGTACATCATGTGAACAGGTGCTTTATTACGCTGAGTTAGAGCGCAATCTTGAAGTTTGCCCTAAGTGTAATCACCATATGCGAATGAATGCTCGTCGACGTCTTGAAACGTTTTTAGATGAGAATCACCGTCGTGAAATTGCAGATGAACTTGAACCCAAAGATATTCTGAAGTTTAAAGACTCAAAACGCTATAAAGAGCGTATTGCAGCAGCACAGAAAAATAGTGGTGAGAAAGATGCATTAGTGGTGATGACGGGCGAAGTTATTGGCGTTCCGGTTGTTGCTTGCGCATTTGAATTTTCTTTTATGGGCGGTTCAATGGGGTCTGTTGTTGGTGCCCGTTTTGTACGTGCTGTTGATGCTGCAATTGAAAACAACTGTGGATTGGTTTGCTTTTCTGCCAGTGGGGGTGCTCGTATGCAAGAGGCATTAATGTCTTTGATGCAAATGGCTAAAACCAGTGCAGCATTAGAACGTCTTTCTAATAAAGGGTTGCCTTTTATTTCAGTGATGACAGATCCAACGATGGGCGGAGTTTCAGCCAGTTTAGCGATGCTGGGCGATATTAATATTGGCGAACCTAAAGCATTAATTGGTTTTGCTGGACGTCGCGTGATAGAGCAAACCGTTCGTGAAGATCTCCCAGAAGGCTTTCAGCGTAGTGAATTCCTTTTAGAGCACGGTGCGATAGATATGATCGTTGATCGCCGAGAAATGCGCCAACGTGTTGCTGGATTATTAGCCAAAATGACCCGTCATTCTTCACCTCTGGTTGTTTCTGTGGACGGTGCGCCACAGGAAGAAACTTATTCTGTACCAGAAGTGGATAAAAAAGGGTAAAGTAGGGGCTAACAAAACCAAGCATAACCACGGTTCTACGTTAGATGACTCAATACTCTATTCCTCAAGCCACCTCTCCACTTGCGATGTGGCTTGATTATTTATCACACATTCACGCTTCAGCCATTGATCTCGGGTTAGAACGTGTCCAAGCGGTTGCGGAAAAAGCACAACTGACTCAACAAGCGGCAATGGTGATCACTGTTGCGGGCACCAATGGTAAGGGTTCTACTTGCGCATTAATGGAGAGTATTCTTCTTCATGCAGGTTATTCTGTGGGCGTTTACAGCTCTCCTCACTTAATCCGTTATAACGAACGGGTTCGTATTAATGGTCAAGAACTTCCAGATGAGAAACACGCCCAAGCTTTTGCCTATGTAGAAGCTAAACGGGGGGATATTTCACTGAGTTTGTTTGAATTTGGAACGCTTGCAGCGTTGCGACTTTTTCAAACAGAGAAAGTTGAGGTCATTTTATTGGAAGTTGGGCTTGGTGGACGTCTGGATGCCACTAATGTCGTTGAGCATGACATTGCGGTTATCACCAGTCTTGCTATTGACCATGTGGATTGGTTAGGCAGTGACATTAATGTGATTGGTTTTGAAAAAGCGGGTATTTTTCGAAAAGGAAAGCCTGCCATTTGTGGGCAACCTTCTCCTCCTGCAACCGTCGCTGCGCATGCGGATGATATTGGTGCGAAATTTTACCAAGTGGGGATTCAGTACCATTATGAATTATCGTCTGAAAATGGCTGGAACTGGAAAAGTGGTTCATTTGAGTTGACCGATTTACCCGTACCCAATTTACCGCTGCCGAATGCGGCGACGGCATTGATGGCACTCGGTTGCTCAGGTTTGAATGTGAGCGATATTGATGTCATTGAAGGTTTGCGTACCGCAGCGCTCGCAGGTCGGATGCAACGGTTAGATACCCAACCAACCATTGTATTAGACGTTGCACATAACCCCCATTCAGCTCACTATCTCGTTGCTCAACTTGAACGCCAGTATCCTCAGAAGAGCATTCACCTAGTGATTGGTATGTTGCATGATAAAGATATTAAGTCGACCTTGGATGCGCTCGCTCCTATTGTGACGCACTGGTATCCAGCTTCACTTTCAGGCCCTCGCGCCGCAACCGCTCAAGCGCTTACTCAATACATTCCTTATGACCTACAACACTATGACAACCCTGTCACGGCTTTTAAAACTGCGTTGACACAAGCACAGGCTGATGATGTCATCGTTGTTGCTGGCTCGTTCCATACCGTAGGTGAAGTGCTTGAGTATTGGCAAGAGAAAGGAGAGTAAATGGCGAGTAAATTTCAAAGCCGATTAGTGGGAACGATTATTTTAGTGGCTATCGGCGTCATTGTACTACCAGACTTATTAGATGGAAAAAAACTCCACTACCAAGAGGAGATCGCAAGCATTCCTCTTAAACCTGAATTAGACAGTGAAGTGGAAAGATTTGAAATTCTAGATCCTATCGAAGATCAAGTTGCCCTTCCTGACTCTCCTGTGACCGCCGTTGATACGGCTCCGGTTGAGCAAGGTGCTGAGAAAGGTACACAGAAACTCACCACGACCACTCGGCCTGTTATTGAGAAAAATGACTACCAAGACAGTGCTTGGATCATTCAGCTGATGGCTCTGAAAAATGCC
Organism: Vibrio cincinnatiensis DSM 19608; assembly: GCF_900167345.1. Taxonomy (GTDB): domain Bacteria; phylum Pseudomonadota; class Gammaproteobacteria; order Enterobacterales; family Vibrionaceae; genus Vibrio; species Vibrio cincinnatiensis. The sequence continues at coordinate 62,619 of NZ_FUXB01000008.1, forward strand.
GAAAATGCTAAAACGGTTGTGGCGGATCTACAAAAGCGGGGTTACCAAGCCCACACCAAGCAAGAAAATAGCTTTACGCGAGTGATCATTGGGCCTGATGTATCAAAAAGTAAGCTAGAAAAACAGTTGGTGGAATTAGAGAAAATTACCGGTGCAAAAGGTCAATTGCTCAAGTTTAAGCCAATAAACCCATAAGAAAACGTTTGCGTCGCGTATTTTTCTGTTAAAATGCGCGCCAACTTAGAATGTAAGAACTCATGAATTGGTTAGATATTGTCATTTTAAGTGTGATCGGCTTGTCCGCGTTGATTAGCCTAGTTCGTGGTTTTGCTAAAGAAGCATTATCGTTAGTGATATGGTTTGCGGCGTTTTATATCGCCTCCGAGTATTATGCGAAATTAGCGGTGTACTTTAGCAATATTAACGATGACATGTTCCGAAATGGGGCGGCAATAGCCGTGCTATTTGTGGCAACATTGATTGTCGGAGCGATTGTTAATTACGTGATTGCACAGTTGGTTCACAAAACTGGGTTATCAGGAACAGACAGAATTCTCGGCGTCGTTTTTGGTGCTTTACGAGGCGTTCTGATTGTTGCCGCCGCCTTATTTTTTATGGATGCTTTTACTGCATCCCCAAGCGCAGAGTGGTGGAAGAGTTCGCAGCTGGTGCCGGAGTTTAGCCGCATTATTGCTCCGTTCTTTGAACATCTACAAGCAACATCAAGTTTTCTTTCTGGCGCGGTTTAAGCGCCAGTTATTGTCGCAAATCGAGGATTAGGACATGTGTGGTATTGTTGGAATCGTGGGTACAACGCTGGTAAACCAGTCAATTTATGACGCGTTAACGGTATTGCAGCATCGTGGCCAAGATGCCGCTGGTATTTGTACCATAGAAAGCAATCGTTTTCGTCTGCGCAAGGCGAACGGTTTAGTCAAGGATGTCTTTGAAGCTAAGCACATGCAGCGTCTTCAAGGGACGGTGGGAATTGGCCATGTCCGTTATCCAACGGCAGGCAGTTCAAGTGCTTCTGAAGCTCAACCTTTCTATGTCAACTCTCCATTTGGTATTACCCTTGCGCACAATGGTAATCTGACGAATGCGGCCGATGTGCGGCAAAAACTCTTCGAAAAAGATCGTCGCCATATTAATACTACTTCAGATTCTGAGGTTTTATTGAATGTGCTGGCCCATGAGATAGATACCGTCAAAGGAAATGTGACCGCCGAGGATGTGTTTCGTGCCGTTGCAAATGTCCATCGTACTATCCGTGGCGCTTATGCCGTCACCGCGATGATTATTGGCCATGGCATGATTGCTTTTCGTGACCCACATGGTATCCGCCCGCTCTGTTTAGGTAAGCGAGAAGTGGGCGAACGTACGGAGTACATGGTTGCTTCTGAATCGGTGGCGCTAGATGCGGTAGGCTTTAGCTTTATGCGCGATATCGCACCCGGTGAAGCTATTTATGCAACCTTTGAGGGGGAGCTGTTTACCAAGCAATGTGCTGATCATCCGGTTTTGAACCCGTGTATTTTTGAGTACGTTTATTTTGCTCGCCCTGATTCTTTTATTGATAAAATTTCGGTTTACAGTGCCCGAGTGGAAATGGGTAAGAAGTTGGGTGAACGCATTAAAGAAAATTTTAGCGAATTGGATATCGATGTGGTGATTCCTATTCCTGAAACCTCGTGTGACATTGCCTTACAAATTGCACAAGCAATCGATAAACCTTATCGACAAGGGTTTGTGAAAAACCGTTATGTTGGCCGTACATTCATTATGCCTGGGCAGCTACAGCGGATAAAATCAGTTCGCCGTAAACTGAATGCGATTCGTTCTGAATTTAAAGACAAAAATGTACTGCTGGTTGATGATTCGATTGTACGTGGTACTACCTCTGAACAGATCATTGAAATGGCTCGTGATTCAGGCGCGAAAAAAGTGTATCTGGTTTCTGCCGCCCCTGAAATTCGTTTTCCTAACGTTTATGGGATTGATATGCCGAGTGCGAATGAACTGATTGCACATGGACGTGATAATGAAGCCATTTGTCAGCAGATTGGCGCTGATGCGCTAATCTTCCAAACATTGGAGGATCTGGTGCAAGCGGTTGGTTTGGGCAATCCTGATATTACTCAATTTGAAGCGTCAGTTTTTAATGGAGAATATGTCACTGGAGATATCGATCAGGCTTACTTAGAATACCTTGAGTCGATGCGTTGTGATGATGCAAAAACTCAAGCGGAAATTCAGCAAGATCTCGCCAACCTTGAGCTTCATAACGAAGGGGCGTAATGTTTCTTTAGTGGGTTTAATGATAGAGAAAAAAGAGAGCGCAAAATTAGCGCTCTCTTTTTTGTAGTTATTCTTTATTTACAACACCATTGCGGCAAGCCAGCCAAATGCAATTAACGGTAAGTTATAGTGAATAAAGGTTGGGACGACTGTCTCCCAGATGTGTTCATGTTGTCCATCCGCATTTAAGCCAGAAGTCGGGCCTAAAGTGGAGTCTGAAGCTGGAGACCCCGCATCACCCAGTGCTGCCGCTGTCCCTACTAGAGCAATGGTTGCCATCGGAGAGAACCCAAAAGCAAGGCAAAGGGGAACATAAATCGTTGCGATGATCGGAATGGTTGAGAATGAAGAGCCAATCCCCATCGTGACTAATAAACCCACCACAAGCATTAGCAATGCCGCAAGAGGTTTGTTATCCCCAATACTGGTAGAAAGAGCGGTAACCAGTGATTCAACGCCACCAGTTGATTTCATGACGGCGGCAAATCCTGCTGCGGAAATCATGATAAACCCGATCATTGCCATCATGTGTACCCCTTTGGTAAACACATCATGGGTTTCTTTCCATGCTATCACACCGCCAAAAGTAAAGACCATAAAGCCGGCTAAAGCCCCAATGATCATTGAACCGGTTGCCAGTTGTACGGCTAAAGCGGCGACAATCCCAATCGCAGCGATGACAATATGTTTATGATTGATTTTATGATTTTCTTGATGGATAACCGTTAGTTCGGTTTCTTTATATTCTCGTGGTTTACGGTAAGTAAAGAAGATGGCAAGGAGCAAACCGACGACCATGCCTAATCCTGGTAGTAACATCGCCATCGGAACTTGGCTGGCTGTTACATGTTCTAAACCGTTATCTCGCAGGTTTTTCAGCAAAATATTGTTGAGAAAAATCCCGCCAAAGCCAACGGGTAAGATCATATAAGGAGTGATCAGTCCAAAGGTGAGTACACAGGCAATCATACGACGATCCACCTTTAATCGAGCAAAAACACCTAAGAGTGGCGGAATTAGAATTGGGATAAAGGCGATATGCACAGGGATAACGTTTTGAGAAGACATAGCCATTAGAAGCAAGGCAACCAATACGGCGTATTTCATCCCCGTTGTTGCTGCAGAACTTTGTTTTCCATGCAAACGTTTTATGACGGTTTGAGCGAGAACATCGGTGATGCCAGAGCGTGAAATCGCCACAGCAAACGTTCCAAGCATGGCATAGCTTAATGCGATGGTTGCCCCACCACCTAAACCACTTTCAAAGGCAGAAACGGTTTCGTTTAGGCTCATCCCCGCAACGAGCCCACCAACAATTGCACTGAACGTGAGTGCAACAACGACATTAATGCGCATCAGGGCTAAAATTAGCATGACGCAAACAGAGATAACGACAGGATTCATAGACTTCTCAATTCATTCCATTTATTTATTATTCATCGGTAGTTGTGGCCTGTTCAACGAGTGGCCAGCCTCCGAGCGCTTTCCATTTATTGACAATCCCACAGAATAATTCTGCGGTTTGCTGGGTATCATAAAGGGCAGAGTGTGCCTCTTTATTATCAAATTCCATCCCCGCGGCTTTACACGCTTTTGCTAAAACGGTCTGCCCATAGGCCAAACCACTTAGCGCCGCAGTATCAAACGTTGCAAAGGGATGAAAAGGGACTCGCTTCAGTTTGCAGCGCTCATTGGCTGCCATGACAAATCCATGGTCAAAGGCTGCATTATGCGCGACAATAATTGCTCGGCTGCAATCCGCGGCTTTTTGTTCTTTTCTAACCTGTTTATATATCTCTTTTAAGGCGTACTCTTCACTTACTGCCCCACGCAATGGGCTAAATGGGTCATAAATCCCCGTAAATTCTAACGCCGCCTTTTCTATATTGGCACCTTCAAAAGGTTCGATATGGAAATGAATCGTCGAGGCTGGATGCAAATTGCCTTGTTCGTCCATCGTTAAGGTAATGGCGCAAATTTCCAGTAAGGCATCCGTTAATGGGTTAAAACCTGCGGTTTCTACGTCAATAACTACCGGGAAATAGCCCCTAAAGCGTTTTTTTAGCGTGAGTGCTTCATTAATAACCGTCATGTGAGCCTAACTTATCTAAACATGAGGGCATTATTACAGATTCTGTAGTTAAGCAAAACCGAATCTCTGGGATTTCCCTGTAATAGTTTTTGCTTACCTTCAATAAATGTTATTGAGAGGGATGAATCATAGGGTTTGGAAAAATTACAGTATCGTTCTTGAATCAGCAAGGGTAGACTCATGATTCGAAATAGCGCAGGGATGTTGGGAAACATGGCGAGTTTTTTGCATCATGTTTGCCAGATAGATAAGAGACGATGATTTTTATTCGATAAGCGGCAAAACGTCGCCCCTGTTGTCGAGAAGTGGTAAGAGAATACGTTATGAATAAATGGGTTATGACCAGCTTTTGCATGATAGGAACGATAGTTTCGTTTACTGTTTCTGCGATGAGTAAGCAGTATGTGGCCACACCACAACAATCGACTTGGCAAATGGTTACTAATACCCCTTTAGAATGTCGTTTGGTTCATCCGATTCCTAATTATGGTGATGCGGTTTTTACCTCTCATGCCAGCAAAAAAATCAATCTTGATTTTGAATTGAAAATGCGTAGACCAATGGGAGAAACACGAAACGTCAGTTTAGTGTCTATGCCTCCTGTATGGCGACCTAGTGAGAGTGCAGAACGCATTACCAATCTTCAATTTTTTAAACAGTTTGATGGCTACATTGGTGGGCAAACGGCTTGGGCTCTATTGAGTGAGTTGGAGAAAGGGCGCTACCCTACATTCAGTTATCAAGACTGGCAAAGCCGTAATCAGCGGATTGAGATCATGTTGTCATCGGTTCTTTTCCAGCCTCAATACAATGTTTTTAGTGATTGTATTGCTAATTTATTACCTTACAGCTTTGAAGATATTGCATTCACGATTTTGCATTATGATCGCGGTGACAGCGTTGAGCTTAATAAAGCATCACAAAAACGTTTGGCGCAAGTGGCAGACTACATTCGTTATAACCAAGATATTGATTTAGTTTTGGTGGCTACTTATACCGATAGTAGTGATGGAAAAAATGAGAGCCAGAGTTTGTCTGATAAGCGGGCCGAGTCGTTACAGAAATATTTCCACTCTCTGGGTTTGCCGGAAGACCGAATTCAAGTTCAAGGTTATGGTCGCCGTCGTCCTATTGATGATAACACCTCACCTGTTGGGCGAGATAAAAACCGTCGTGTAGTGATTTCTTTAGGGAGAACACAAATTTAATAAAAGGCTTCTTACCCCTGTACAAGATGGTACATAGCAAGAAAAACCGCTCTTTCGAGCGGTTTTTACTAACCTTCTAAACCCGCACTGGCTTGTGTATTTTGGATAAGTTCAACCATATAGCCATCGGGATCTTTAATGAAGGCGATATGGGTGCTGCCGCCTTTTACTGGGCCTGCTTCACGTGTCACATTCCCGCCTGCGGCTTTTATCGCATCACATGTGGCATAAATATCATCAACACCAATGGCAATATGACCATAGGCATTGCCTAGGTCGTACTCTGCGACCCCCCAGTTATAGGTCAATTCAATGACAGCACCGTCTGATTCATCACCATAGCCTAAGAAGGCAAGGGTGTATTTGTATTCGGTGTTTTCATTTTTACGTAGTAGCTTCATACCCATGACATTGGTATAAAATTCGATAGAACGGTCAAGATCTCCTACACGTAACATAGTATGAAGAATACGACTATTTGACATAAAAGACTCCTAGCTTTCAGGGTGAATTTTTTCTTTATATTCACATAAATCTTCGATAATACAGCTACCACAGCGCGGTTTTCGTGCGATGCAAGTGTAGCGGCCATGAAGAATTAACCAGTGGTGGACATCGATTTTAAACTCTTTAGGGACGACTTTGAGTAGTTTTTGTTCCACTTCATCCACATTTTTCCCTACTGCAAATTTGGTTCGGTTTGAGACTCGGAAAATATGAGTATCTACCGCAATCGTTGGCCAGCCAAAAGCGGTATTGAGTACCACATTCGCGGTTTTGCGTCCGACGCCGGGCAATGATTCGAGAGCGGCACGGTCTTCTGGAACTTCACCTTGATATTTATCTAACAGAATACGACATGTTTTGATGACGTTTTCAGCCTTTGAGTTAAATAAGCCGATGGTTTTAATGTATGACTTTACTCCCTCCACGCCTAGATCCCAAAGGGCTTGTGGGGTATTGGCGACAGCATAAAGCTTATCGGTTGCTTTATTGACACTGACATCGGTCGCTTGGGCAGAAAGCAAGACGGCAATTAATAATTCAAAAGGGCTGTTCCAGTTTAATTCTGTTTGTGGGTTGGGGTTGTTTTCCCTTAGCCGCTGAAGAATTTCGACTCGTTTTGTATTATTCATGGGTATCTTGCTTCCTGTTTATCTTAGGCACTTATACATTGGTGACTCGAGCACGTTCAATGGTTGGTTTTTCTTGTTTAGGTTGGCGCAGTGCGAGTTGCCTATCAATGATATTTTTCATTGCAATAAGAAATCCGACTCCAATAAATGCGCCGGGAGGAAGCAGTGCGAGTAGAAAACTGTTGTCTAAATGGAACACTTCGATACGTAGTATGGTTGCCCAATCTCCAAGCAGTAGATCGGCACCGTCAAAGAGCGTACCGTTGCCAATGATTTCGCGTAGTGAACCGAGTACGACGAGCACAGAGGTCATGCCTAGCCCCATCCAGAACCCATCTTGTGCCGCGGGCAGAACCTCATTTTTGGAGGCAAAAGCTTCAGCTCGGCCAATAATGATGCAGTTGGTGACGATTAACGGGATGAAGATCCCTAACGAGAGGTATAAACCATAAGTATAGGCATTCATCAATAGCTGAACACAGGTGACTAAGGCGGCAATGATCATCACAAAAATTGGTATACGAACTTCTTTAGGCACATAGTCACGCACCAAAGATACGGTCACATTTGAGCCGACTAAGACAAATAAAGTTGCCAACCCAAGGCCTAGTGCATTGGTTATTGTGGAAGAGACGGCTAATAATGGGCATAACCCCAGCAGTTGCACTAAGGCAGGGTTATTATCCCAGAGACCATTTTTCAGCAAGGTTTTATGATCACTCATTATTCTCTCCTCCACAGTAGAGTGGCTGTTGCAGGATTTCATTACGGTGCAGGTTAACGTAATTAACCGTTCTTTTCACCGCTTTAACGACGGCTCGTGGAGTGATTGTTGCTCCGGTAAATTGATCAAATTGCCCGCCATCTTTGCGAACTTGCCACTGCTGCTGATTCTCTTCAGTAACTTGCCGCCCCGTAAAGCTTAGGATCCAATTACTGATTCGTAGGTCAATTTTATCACCCAATCCTGGGGTTTCTTGGTGAGAAAGAACTCGAGTACCAATGACCGTGCCTTCATTATCAATACCGATGATGAGTTTAATGGCACCGTTATAACCATCGGGAGCAATGGCTTCCATCGCTAAGGCCGTTGGTTTACCTTCCAAACTGGCTTGATAAACATGCAGAGTTTTGGTTGTACCGAGTGAGGAATTACTCACTAACGTACAGGTTTGTGATAACTCATTATCGTGTAGATGCGGTGGAACCACTTGATTTAATATCGATAACAGTTGGGCCTTTTCTTGAGCTTGTATTTGGCTGGCGGTTAAATATTGGGTTAAGGCCACAACGCCTGTCGATGCACAAGCAAAGATAGCAAGGATCAGCCCATTTTTACGTATGGCAGTCAGCATCGCTTTTCCTTAATGTCCGTAAGTTCTAGGCTTAGTGTAGTAATCGATCAACGGCACACACATATTGGCTAATAATACCGCAAAAGCGACCCCATCAGGAAAACCACCCCAACTGCGGATGATAAACACCATGCAGCCAATGAAAAAACCATACACCAGACGTCCTTGATGGGTTGTGGATGCGGTTACTGGGTCGGTCGCAATAAAAAAGGCTCCCAGCATAGTGGCTCCTGAAAGCAGATGCATGATTGGTGATGCTGTGGTATCGGGAACCAGTAACATGGCCAGTGTACTTGATGTGATAAGTCCAGTTAGAAAAGCGATTGGAATATGCCAGTGAATAACCCGTAGCTTAATCAATACTACCCCCCCAATGAAATACGCAAGGTTGACCCATTGCCAACCTATTCCGGCTAAACCGCTAAATTGTGGCTGCTTCATTGATTCTGAGACGGTGTGTCCGGTATGGATTGAGATCTTAAAAGCATCTAATGGCGTTGCCATTGTCATACCATCGATGCTGGTTCTTATTTGCTGTAGAGATAATCCGTCTTGATTAAATCCGCTCATAATGAGTGACCAAGAATCAATCAAAGAAACTGACTCAGGAGCCAATGGATTGGGGGCTATCCAGCTGGTCATCTGTACGGGAAAAGAAATAAGCAAAACCACATAAGCCACCATCGCTGGATTAAATGGATTTTGCCCTAATCCACCATACAATTGTTTAGCGATTAAAATGGCAAATAAAATACCAATAGTGATCAGCCACCAAGGGGAGAGTGGGGGAATGGCAATAGCGAGTAGCCACGCCGTTACTAAGGCACTGTGATCACGGATTGCCATTAATGGGGAGCGCTTTCGTAGCCTCATCACGCTGGCTTCTAGCATTAGAGCGATGGTGATGGCCAATAGTAATTGTATAAGGGTTCCCCATCCGAAAAAGTAGGTCTGGGTCAACAACCCTGGTAAAGCGCAAATCGCCACCCACTTCATGAGATCCGATGTACTACGCTTATTATGCGTATGTGGGGAGCTGGCAATAAAAAAGGCCACTATTTGTTCTCCTCAACGTTATTTTGTTGATTTTCTGTTTTCTGGGCGGCTTTACGCGCTTTAGCACGAGCGATAGCGGCCGCCACGGCCGCTTTTTTGGGGTCAGCTTCAGGCGTTGGTTCAGGCTGTGTTTCTACGGTCTGCTGCTCGGCTTTACGGGCTTTAGCTCGAGCGATAGCGGCCGCTACAGCGGCTTTTTTCTCATCGCCGGTGTCTGTGGTTGGCGCAGTTTCAGCGGGGGTATTTTTTTCAGCTTTACGTTGTCGAGCCAGTTGTTTACGTTCTTCACGCAGTTTAATCATTTCAGAATTATCTGGCTCTTGAGTTTCGGTTTGCGAGGCTTTTGCTTGTTTTGCTTTCGCCCGGGCAATGGCCGCTGCCACAGCGGGTTTAGTGGTATTATCGCTGGTTTCTTGGCGGTGTTTTTGGGCTTTAACCCGAGCAATCGCAGCAGCGATTGCGTCTTCACCACCACTTTGTTGCATCTCTTTTCGTCGATCTTCAGCCGCCTTCTTAAAACGATTTTCCCGTTCTGCTTTGTCGCGCTCCATTCGCGCTTTTTTCTCTTCAAAGCGCTGTTTAGCCCGTTCAGCCGCTTCAGTTTCTCGTTTACGAGTGTGAATTTCGGCTTTGGCTTGGCGGTAATAGTGAACCAGTGGAATTTCGCTTGGACAAACATAAGCACAAGCGCCACATTCGATGCAATCTTTGAGGTTCAGTTCTTCACATTTTTCATATTCTTGTGCTTTAGCATGCCAGAGCAATTGTTGAGGCAGCAGAGACACTGGGCAGGCATCGGCACATTGTCCACAGCGGATACAGGCCATTTCTGCTTGTTGTAGAGCGATCTCTTTTCTTGTTGGCGCTAAAATACAGTTGCTGGTTTTAGTAATAGGGACGTTAGCGTGAGGCAGAGTAAAGCCCATCATCGGGCCTCCCATGATCAAACGGGGTAATTTTCTGTCTGCTTGATAGCCAAATTCATCGAGAAGTGATTGAATGGGGGTTCCTAAATGAACCCAAACATTACATGGTTGGGAGAATGTCTCTCCAGTGAGGGTAATTACTCGGCGTATTAGTGGCTCTCCGTCTATAACTGCCCGTTTAATTGCGTGTATTGAGCCTACATTTTGGACAAGGACGCCCACATCGACAGAATGTTTTCCTGCGGGGACTTCAAGGTTGGTGAGGAGCTTGATGAGTTGTTTGGCTGCACCGGAAGGATATTTCGTTGGAATAACCCGAATGACAATATCTTTATCTACGGCGGCTTCCTGTAAGGCTTTGATCGCTTCTGGTTTATTGTCTTCAATACCGATAATGGTTAATTTGGGCTTTAAAATATGCTCAACAATGCTGATGCCATCAATAATTTCTCGGGCATGTTCACGCATAAGGGCATCATCGGCGGTAATATAAGGCTCGCATTCAGCCGCATTCACGATGAATATCTCAACACGAGATAATCCAGAATGAATTTTTTTTGCCGTTGGAAACCCCGCGCCTCCTAATCCTGCGATCCCTGAATTGCGGATGATTTCAATCAATTCTTCTGGTGAGGCTTGAGTATAGTCTGTGATAGGTGAGTGTTCATACCAACGGTCTTCTCCATCGGCTTTAATGACAATACACAGTTCGCTCAGCCCCGATGGGTGAGTAATGGTTCTTGGTTCAATAGCACTAATGATACCTGAGGTAGGAGCATGAATAGGTAGCATGAATGTGCTGGAGAATGAGGTAAGTGGCTGCCCTTTGAGTACTTTATCACCGACATGTACCAACAACTCACCAGACTTACCTATATGTTGTTTTATCGGTAAGACAAATTCCTTAGCTAGACGTGCTTCTACCAATGGTATCTTTGTTGATTGTTTTTTATTTTCTGGTGGATGAACCCCTCCGGGGAAGTCCCATAGAGCACCAGTACGAATTTTTTCGATTAATGACAACATACTCATTCTTAATTCACGCTATTTTGCGAACCGTTTGACGCACCGGATTCATCTGTTGAAAAATGGGGGATATTCACAACTGGAATAGCATTCATTTGCCATTTCCACGTATCCGGCGTTGTTTCCACAGGGATCATCTCGATACAATCTGTTGGGCAAGGCGCGACACATAAATCACAGCCTGTGCATTCGTCTTTTATCACGGTATGTACTGCTTTTGTTCCTCCGACGATGGCATCGACAGGACAAGCTTGAATGCATTTCGTGCAACCAATGCACATATCTTCATGAATAAAGGCAACGGTTTTGACTTTGTTGTCGAGATCGTGTGCAGACTCTTGAACATCAACACCCATTAAATCCGCGAGTTTTTCTATTGTAGCTTGCCCACCTGGAGGGCATTTATTGATTGCATCCCCATTAGCGATAGCTTCAGCATAGGGGCGGCAACCAGGGTAGCCACATTGACCACATTGTGTTTGCGGCAAAATAGCATCGATTTGATCTACGATCGGGTCACCTTCGACTTTAAAACGGATCGAGGCAAACCCTAAGATAGCACCAAAAATCGCGGCTAATGCCGCTAAAGCCAGAACGGCGATCAATAACGTACTCATTACAATTTCACCAATCCGGTAAAGCCCATAAAGGCAAGGGACATAAGCCCTGCGGTAATCATCGCTATCGATGCACCTTTAAATGGAGTGGGAACATCCGCCACTTGAATACGCTCACGCATGGAGGCGAAAAGAATGAGAACCAAAGAAAAACCGACGGCAGCACCAAAACCATAAATGATGGATTGGATAAAGTTATGGTTTTCATTAATGTTGAGTAGTGCCACACCCAGTACTGCGCAGTTTGTCGTAATCAAAGGCAAGAAAATACCTAATAGGCGATATAAGGTAGGGCTGGTTTTATGTACGACCATTTCGGTAAATTGCACAACAACAGCAATCACTAAAATAAAGCTCATGGTTCTTAAATATTCAATGCCAAGTGGGCGAAGAATGTAACTTTCAACCAGATATGCGCAGACGGAGGCAAGCGTAAGCACAAACGTGGTGGCAAACCCCATGCCTATCGCAGTTTCCAGTTTTTTGGACACTCCCATGAAAGGGCATAAGCCCAGAAACTTTACCAGTACAAAGTTATTAACCAATACTGTACCGATTAATAGCAAAAAATATTCGGTCATAATGAAAGTCGTCTTCAATTCTGATCTGAGCATTATCCTGTTTTGAGCCCTCAATAACAACCGAGGAAAAGCAAGGTTTTCACTTACTGAATAGAAAACACACATAAAGGGGTAGCGAGAGTCTCTACTTTCCGCGATATTTAAGAATGGTTGGGCTTTACCGCGTGCTTAAAGAAAAAGGCTTTCATCTTATAAAAAGCCTTTTCAGGTTGATCGTTTTTGGTGATACCTTCTTTTTTATACCTACATTAACGTTTAAAGCGAACCACAAGTTCATGTAAATCATCGGATACTTTATGAACATTATCAATGCAGTCACTGAGCTCATTGGATCCTTTGAGGGTGGAAGTTGCCAGATTGGAAATATTGACGATTTGCTGATTTACCTCTTCTACGACATGGGTTTGTTGCTCTACTGACGTTGCGATTTGTGAGGACATGGCGGCGATCTGCTCAACAGCTTGGGAAATTCCCTTTAATACCTCACCACTTTCTAGCACATAGGTAAGTCCTTGCTCAGCATCAGAAACCCCAGTTTGTGATACGTTGACCGCTTGCTGAGCGCGTTGTGTGAGTTCGGAAATAATCGTATGGATATCTTGTGTGGATTGCTGGGTTCGTGTCGCTAATACTCGAACCTCATCGGCCACAACGGCAAAGCCTCTTCCTTGATCGCCCGCTCTTGCCGCTTCAATTGCTGCATTTAACGCGAGTAGATTTGTCTGTTCTGCAATGTTTTCAATAATTTGTGCTACGTGAGCAATTTTATTGGTTTGTTCAGAAACACTTTGTACGGATTGTCCGATTTGTTGAACAGTGTGTTTGAGTTTTTCGATAGCATCACGTGTGGTATTAGAGGTGGTAACGCCGTTTTGAGTCAGTTTATTTGCCACTTCAGCTTGATCAGCAGCATGATTGACATGCTTTGATACATCATGGATGGAAGTGCTCATTTCATGCATCGCTGCAGCAACCGCTTCAGTCTCTTTTTGCTGCCGAGCTATTTCTTTCTTAGCATTTTGTGTGAGTGACTGACCTTGTTTGGCTTTTGTCGAGACATCGATGGCAGCATTCTCTATTCTGGCAATGATGGTGCTTAAATGCGCAGCTTGGCTATAGAGAGACACTTTAATTTTTCCCAGTTCACCTCTATCGTCGGTATAAGTGTACATGGCGAGTGGGTGGTAGAAGGCGGATTTGAGCATATCACTGAGTGAGCGGAGTGTTTTTTTCCTCGCGTAGGAAACCCACCCTCCGAAGATGATCACCCCTGCAAGTAATAAGCTTTCAGACAATTCTGGATACCCTATGACATAAGCGGTGCTTGAGGCTATCAAAGCCAATACTAAAAAGAGGTTTTCTAACTCAATGGGTGAGGTTTTTTTTGGGGATTTCCCTGAACGGATTCTTTGATAAAATTGTTCCGCTCGGACAATGGCTTTCTTATCTGGGCAAGAACGAACAGACTCATAACCTATCACTTTATTGTCTTGGGTGATCGGTGTGACATAAGCATCTACCCAATAGAAATCGCCATTTTTACAGCGATTTTTTACTAACCCCATCCAAGGTTGTCCCGTTTTGAGGTGTTCCCACATAACTTTAAATGCCTCTGAAGGCATATCAGGGTGACGCACAATATTGTGAGGTTGACCAATAAGTTCCTCTTTTTGAAAACCACTAATTTTGACGAAAGCGTCATTACACTCCAAGATGGTTCCGTGGGTATCCGTGACAGAAATCAGTTTTGTGTTTTTATCAAAGGTTTTTTCTTTGTCTGTAACTGGTAGATTTTTTCGCATAGAAGTACCCTGAAGGCAGTAGCATTGCCGACTGCGATGTTATACATATTGATGTTATGAAACACATTGGTGCCTACATAAGAGTAATCTAATTTTATAAATGTGCCATTGGCTCTCTTATTCTCATGTCACGCTTGTTAATAAATTGTGTGATTTATCACTAACCGTATGAGTATCAAAGTAATGTGAAAGAGAAAGGGGAGGCGTAAAGCCGATTTATAATGAGAAAGCGAGTAGAACTTAGCCGCGGCGCGTTATCATTAAAACGGCGTGACTAAGAGAGTATTCAGTGAAAAACTTGGTTAGCTGGCCAGTAGCCAAATAGCGACGCCCATCATCATTGTGCCAGCGATACGATTCAATACCCGTAAATTATCCGCTTGTCCTAGTGCTTGTTTTAGGCCTTTTCCTCCCATTGCGTAGAGAGACATAGAGACAAACTCAGAAATCATGATGATAGAGACGAGAAGGGTGAGTTGTGGAACTAAGCGGTGAGATTGATCAATAAAAGGGGGTAATAGAGCAATCATAAATGCCCAACCTTTAGGGTTAGCGATGGCGGTGATGAAACCTTGCATCAACAGGGTACGACGATGGTTTGCTATTTGAGAATGGTCAACCGAACTCAGGGCGAGTTTGCCTTTTGAGCGCCACATTTGAATACTCAGATAAAGTAGATAGCCTGCCCCCAGTAGCTTAAATAGGGTAAAAATCCATGGATAATTGAGCATGATGGCAGCAATACCCACCACGGCTGAGATAGCCACTACCGCAACTCCAATCAGCTCACCAATCATCATCCATAGGGTTCGTCGATAGCCAATACTCATTCCAAGCGTTAACGCTAACGTCATACACATCCCGGGTGTAATCGACACAAAGAAAAAAGTTGGAATAAATAAGCCGAGTAATGCGCTATTCATGCAGTGATCCATCAACGATAATTTCTTTGCACAATAAGCGTTGAGCGAAGCTTAGGCAAGAGGTGGCTAGGCCTTTTCTTTTCATCCTAAGGCCTTTTTCTCCATTTGTTGGACAGTTTGAATGAGGCGGTCGGGTAAAGCGGCTTTTTGGCCACTGACAAAGTTGAACATGACGATGGTTGCTGAACCTGTCGTGGTGACTTTCCCTATTTTTTTACTCACGATCTGATACTCCATGGTGAAACGATCCGTTTGAATATCCACCACTCTAGAACCAATTAATAAAGTATCAGGAAAGGTAATGGGAATTTTATAGCGGCATTGGGTTTCACTCAGTACTGGACCTATTCCACTGGTTTGTGTTTCTTCCATTAAGGCGATGTGTTTGAAGTAATCAATTCTAGCGGTTTCAAAGTAGCGAAAATAGACCACATTATTAACATGCTGAAGGGCATCCATTTCTCCCCAAACGACGGAAATTTCAGTAATGACGGGGAAATCGTTGAGTAATGGTTCCATAAAAAGCTCTTCTTGACGTTTTTAGAATAATTATTCTATCGATATTAATGAGTAAATAGGGTGATTTTGTTATCATTTTTTTAACAACTGAGTGAATGTTCCAGCATAATTTATGGGTTACACTGAAACAAAGTCGTATACTACTTTTTCGGATGGGTGAAGCCTCCGTAGAGATCCATCCGACGATGACGTAAGTTGGTCACTGAGCCCTCAGTATTCAGTTGTTTCAGCTTATCCAGATCCACATCAGCAAAAATAATCATCTCTGTATTGGGGCTAGCTTCAGTAATCGTCGCATCGTGTGGAAAAAAAACATCTGAGGGAGAGAAAACGGCTGACTGAGCATATTGGATATCCACATTATCAACTCGCGGTAAATTACCGACACTGCCTCCGATGGCGACATAGCACTCGTTTTCAATCGCTCTGGCTTGTGAGCAAAGACGAACACGCTGATAACCGTTTTTCGTATCGGTCCAGAAAGGAACAAAGATAATTTGCACGCCTTGTTCTGCTAACATGCGCCCGAGTTCTGGAAATTCGCTGTCATAACAAATTAAAATGCCTACTCGGCCAGCATCCGTCTCAAACACTTGGACGTGGTTACCACCATCAATTACCCAGTCGCGTTTTTCATGTGGGGTAATATGAATTTTGTACTGTTCATCAATGGATCCATCGCGGTGGAGTAAATAAGCGACATTATACAGTTGCCCATCTTCTAATACGGGCATACTACCCGCAATGATATTGATGTTGTAAGTCACGGCCAGTTTCGAGAAATGCGTTTTTATCTGTTCACTAAAGGAAGCCAGAAAACGAATGGCTTCGACGCTGTTTTGCTCGCGTTTTAATCCCATCAATGGCGCATTAAAAAACTCAGGGAATAGAGCGAAATCAGCTTGATATTTTGAAAGTGAATCGACAAAAAATTCTGCTTGATCCAGTAAATCTTCTACACTGAGTACCGCCCGCATTTGCCACTGAACGATACCAATACGAACTAAGGTTTTTTCGATATCATGAACAGATTGAATATCTTCTTCATAAAAAAAGTTATCCCACTCGAGTAAAGTGGCATAACCTCGGGAGTTATCGTCTTCAGGTAGGTAGTGGCGCATGATACGTTTGACATCAAAATCATTGGCCAGTTGAAAGGAGAGAATGGGATCGTGTAGCTCACGTCGTTTCACTTTCTCGATATAGTCCATCACTGGCATGTCATCCGCATATTGAGCATAACCGGGTATGCGACCACCCGCTAAAATGGCTTTTAGGTTATCACTACGGCATAACTCCTTTCTGGCGGCATAGAGCCGGCGGCCTAGCCGTAAGCCTCGGTAGTCAGGGTGAACAAACACATCCAAACCATATAAGGCATCGCCATTGGTTTTATGCTGAATGACATTGTGTTCATTGATAATGTCAGTATAAACATGAGGAAGGGAAAAACGGTTGTAATCCACCTTGATGGTCAGCGCGGCTCCAATGATTTTACCATCATCTTCGATGCAAATTTGCCCATCAGGAAACTGATGAATTAAATCCATAATGGTCATTCTTGGCCAAGCGCCACCCACATCGTGAAACACTAAGTCCATTAACGCTGCCAATTCAGGATAGTCACTCTTTTCAATGACACGCAGAGTCAATCGTGGTGTTGGGTTACTCATACACTATGCATCCTTTTTGATTCATACTGGACAATATTTCCTTTTAAATCAAGTTCAAAGGATATTCAGTATAGTTGGGATAGAGTGAGTCATCAGTAAGACGCTTGCCATCTTAACATTGAGAATGTGCGATGGTTTATAATAAAAGTATTAGTAACTTGCATGATAACCTCGAGCTTTGTCACGAGATTAGCGCTGAAAAAATAAGCAATTTAGGTCATATTGTTTGCTAACACGATCATCGTAGTGATTCATCACTATGATGACTCTCTCAATTAGGCTCAGAGTAAATGATCATGCCGTTATGTCAGTTGCCAGTTTTGTATGTGTTATCCCGCAGTCTTCAACTTTTTAAACAACAGTGGCGACCGTTTCTTCGGTTATCGTGGCCTTATTGGTTGGTGACGTTGAGTGCTCACTATTTTATGCCGAAAGAAGAATACAGTGTTCCGCAAACCATACTATGGGGTACGCTTCTTATGGCTATTACTGCTTGGGTTACGGTTCGTTTGCATAGACAGATTCTCTTAGATTCTCTGGAAAATTCATCCTCTTCAGGAATTCGAGAGCTAAGAATGATTGGTTATTGGATATTGATGGGGACCGGGCTGTTTTTCCTGCTTATGGGCAGTGTGTTTGTGTTTTTTTACTTCTTTGAGGCGTGGCTTACTTCCTTTCCCATTTTTATTCTTTATCTATTTTTTTCGTTGCCCTGCTGCTGGTTATTCGCTCGTTGGAGTTTAGTCATTCCAGCCGTAGCGATTGATCAGGAACCGCGGGGCTTGAAAATGGCGTGGAATTTATCGAAACCCTATCAAACACCACTATTTATTTTGCTGGGGCTTTTACCTTACAGCCTGACGGTATTATTTATGGTTCTGATTCAGTGGGATGTCACCGGACAGTGGGACTTGCTTTTTAATGCCGCGATGTATTTTTTCTGGCTATATCAAGTCTGTGTTTTGTCACTCACTTATCACTGGATTGTTCAGCGCAGTAAAATTGAGCGTTTCTTAGATACACCATCATCGGTTACGTTGGTAAATAAGTGATGGTTATTTTATGTAATGCTTGATTTCTCATTATTGAGCAAATCGTCAAATTTGATAGAAATGTCAATGAAATTCCATGATGGTGTCAGCGAGATCGTAGATTAAAAAAGGATTTAGCTTGAGACTCGCTTGAACGCACACTTCTGATTATCCAGAGTTAACACTTCCTTACAATTGCAGTATTACTGTGTTTAGTTTAGGGCAACGACAAATCGGCTTAGATGGCATTCTCGTCCGATTGGAACCCTTCAGCTGTAGACTAACCACTCTTATCAGTTCTTACGCCTACCCCTGCTTGTTGTTCAGTACGCTTGCCCTTAAAAGTCTAATTTTTACTATTTAGGAGAAGAATCATGAGTGACATTGCGCTATCTATCAGCATTCTTTCGCTGGTAGCAGTGCTGGGGTTGTGGCTTGGAAATTGGCGAATATATGGTGTTGGGTTAGGGATTGGTGGGGTGTTGTTTGGTGGCATTTTAGTGGGCCATTTTACGACGGCTTGGGGAATCGAGCTCGACTACAATACCCTACATTTTATTCAAGAATTTGGTCTTATCCTGTTTGTTTATACAATTGGTATACAAGTGGGGCCAGGTTTTTTCTCTTCCTTGCGGTCATCCGGCCTTAAACTTAATGGCTTTGCGGCTTTAATTGTTCTACTGGGTTGCTTAGTGACCATTGCACTTTACTACTTATTTGAGGTGCCATTACCCGTTATTCTGGGTGTGTTTTCGGGTGCGGTAACCAATACGCCTTCCTTGGGGGCTGGGCAGCAAATTCTGGGAGAATTGGGAGGGCAAGAAAACCTGCTCGATTTAACTGGGATGGGCTATGCAATTGCTTATCCATTTGGTATTTGCGGTATTTTACTTACGATGTGGCTATTACGTATGCTATTTCGAGTTAATATTTCGCAAGAAGCCGAGGAATTTGAAATTCATAACGGGCATAAAAAAGAGAGCCTAAACACGATAAATGTCGCGGTGAAAAACCCGAACTTAAATGGGTTGTTTTTACAAGACATCCCCGCGTTAAGTGATGGTAATATTATTTGTTCTCGTTTAAAACGAGGAGAGCAACTTTATGTCCCTAAACCGGATTCTCGTGTTGAACTGAATGACTTACTTCATCTTGTTGGAGATAAGAAAGCATTAGAAAAAGCTCGGTTAGTGATCGGTGAAGAGGTTGATGCTTCGCTGTCTACCCGAGGAACCGAGTTACGTGTGCAGCGTTTAGTGGTCACCAATGAAATTGTGCTGGGTAAAAAACTGCGTGATTTGGATCTGAAAGAAAAGTATGACGTAGTGGTCTCTCGGCTCAATAGGGCGGGGGTAGAGCTAATTCCTTCTAGCCAATCAACCTTGCAATTTGGGGACATTTTAAATTTGGTTGGCCGCAAAGAAGCCATTGAATCAGTGAGTGGTATTGTTGGGAATGCGCATCAAAAATTACAACATGTACAAATGTTGCCTGTCTTTGTCGGAATTGGTCTCGGTGTATTATTGGGTTCGATACCTTTTTACTTGCCAGGTTTTCCTGCGGCGATCAAGCTTGGTCTTGCAGGTGGCCCTCTTATCGTCGCTTTGATTTTAGCCCGTATCGGCAGTATTGGTAAGATGTATTGGTTCATGCCGCCAAGTGCGAACTTAGCGTTGCGTGAAATTGGTATTGTGCTTTTTCTTTCAGTTGTAGGGCTGAAATCGGGTGGGCACTTTGTTGATACCTTGATTCAGGGGGATGGCGTAAGCTGGATGGGGTATGGTGCGTTAATTACGGCGATTCCATTGATTACGGTGGGGATTCTCGCCCGGTTATTTGGTCACCTGAACTATTTAACCGTCTGTGGGATGTTAGCCGGTTCAATGACGGATCCACCAGCTCTGGCGTTTGCTAATGGATTACATGAAACCAGTGGTGCATCTGCACTAGCGTATGCCACGGTTTATCCTTTGGTCATGTGTTTACGAATATTGTCACCGCAGGTATTAGCTCTGATTTTATGGGCATTGTGAGCAATTATGACGGAAGGGGACGATCCTCTTCCGTTTTTATTTATTCACAGGGTGGAGCTAAGTGGATTAAAGCGAGACCACCTAATGCCGTTTCACGATATTTTTTGTTCATATCTTTTCCCGTTTGATACATGGTTTCAATGACTTTATCTAACGAAATAAGACACTTACTGGTTCGCTTAAGTGCCATGCGTGAAGCGTTGATCGCTTTGACGGCCCCCATTGCATTGCGCTCAATGCAGGGAACTTGGACCAAGCCACCAATCGGGTCGCAGGTCATACCGAGGGAGTGCTCCATGGCGATTTCTGCCGCAATACAGATCTGTTCATTGCTTCCTCCGAGCAACGAGGTGAGCCCAGCCGCTGCCATTGAAGAGGATACGCCAATTTCACCCTGACACCCTACCTCCGCTCCTGAAATGGAGGCATTCATTTTATATAGCATACCTATTGCTCCCGCAACGGATAGGAAATCTTTAAGCTGCTTGGTCTCTAGTGGTTGAACAAACTGGTGATAATACATCAAAACTGCGGGAATAACTCCAGCCGCTCCATTGGTGGGAGAGGTAACCACTTGCCCACCCGCCGCATTGTCTTCACTGACAGCAAAGGCAAATAAGTTAACCCAATCTAATATTTCCAAAGGATCTGTTACATTTTTTGCATTTGATTGTAGTTTTTTCAACAACGCAGGAGCACGACGAGTGACATTCAACCCTCCTTCTAAAATGCCTTCCGTCTCAAATCCTCGTTGCATACAAGCAGACATGACTTGCCAAATTTGCTCTGTTTTTTGATTAATGGTAGGGGTGTCGTGGAAGGCAAGTTCATTACGTAGAACTAATCCACTTAAACTTAATCCATTCTCCTGTGCCTGTTTAAGGAGATGCTCAGCACAAGTAAACGGAAATTCTACGGCTATCGGGATGGTTTGATTACCATGTTCAAGTTCGTGTGCGGTCGCAATAAAACCTCCGCCGATGGAGTAGTAAGTTTCACAAGCCAATTTTGTATGCTGCCTATCAAATGCACTTATCATCATTCCATTTTCATGCAGAGGTAAACTTTGCTGATGGAAATGTAGATCCTCTCTCGTCGAAAAGGCAATGTGTTTTTGCCCAGCTAAAAGTAATGTTGAGGTTTGCTCAATCACTTGTAGGGCTAATCTGGCTTGAGTGGTATCAAGAGTCGCTGGGTGTTGACCGAGCAAGCCCAGTAATACAGCGCGATCGGTGTGATGACCTTTACCCGTTAAAGCGAGTGAGCCGTATAGATCAATCTGAACGTTTGTGACAGCGCTGATATCTTTGAGTAAGGATAAAAATTGATGGCCCGCCAACATTGGACCATTGGTATGAGAGCTTGATGGACCGATCCCAATTTTAAAAATATCAAAAATAGACAGCATAATTGTGGCTCCAGTGTTGCTCAATTTAAACAGGCACTTTCTCATGCTTCATGAGTCGTCGCTCCCGATAAATGATGGATTGGCTGCCCATCGAAATGTTGCGGGATTTGTTTATCATAAGTATAGATGGAACTAACGGAGTCATTCAGTAAAAGGAGGCGATAAAACCTAGTGTTTTAGTCTGGTATTTGTTAATTTCCCGTTAATCCCAGATGTTAAGAGAAACGACCATGTCAGTTTGGCAAGCCACGAATTTAAGCTATCGCTATTATTCACTTCCCGAAGCCTTTTATTACCTTGTTGTTCCTCAACCGGTCAAAAATCCGCATTGGGTCATGTGGAACCGTGATCTTGCCGAACAATTATGCCTGCCTAGAGTGCCTAATGATGAGTTATTGGCCAACTTTTCTGGGCAGGTGATACCGGATTTCTTTCAGCCACTTGCGATGAAATATGCTGGCCATCAGTTTGGTGTTTATAACCCAGATTTAGGGGATGGGCGAGGGGTGCTTTTGGCGGAAATCGAAACTCTCTCCGGCGACGTGTTCGATCTTCATCTTAAAGGTGCAGGGCTAACGCCTTTTTCTCGAATGGGAGATGGAAGGGCAGTATTACGCTCCACCATTCGAGAGTATTTATGCAGTGAAGCAATGGCCGGCCTTGGCATTGCGACAACTCGGGCTTTGGCGATGATCAATAGTGAGACTCTTGTTTATCGTGAGCAGTGTGAACAAGGGGCATTGCTGGTACGAGTAGCACAAAGTCATATCCGTTTTGGACATTTTGAACACTTTTTTTATACCCAGCAGACAGACGAACTTCGTTTATTGGCGGATAAAGTGATTGAGTGGCATTTTGCTGATTGTCAGCAAGAAGAGCAGCCTTATTTGGCATGGTTTCAACAGGTTGTTGAGAGAACGGCTAAAATGATCGCTCAATGGCAAGCGGTGGGGTTTGCGCATGGAGTGATGAATACCGATAATATGTCCATTCTTGGGCAAACGTTTGACTATGGTCCTTTTGGTTTTCTTGATGACTATGAACCGGGTTTTATCTGTAATCATTCTGACTATCAAGGGCGTTATGCCTTTGAGCAGCAGCCCCGTGTTGGATTATGGAACCTCTCTGCGCTGGGTTACGCACTCTCGCCACTGATTGAACGCCAAGATATTGAAGACACGCTTCATCAGTATGAAGTTCGATATCGTGATTATTTCAGTATCTTGATGCGACAAAAATTGGGTTTGAAAACGAAGCTTTCGCAAGACAGTGAATGTTTCGATCAACTTTTTCAGTTATTGACCTCGAATCGGGTCGATTACACGCGTTTTTTCCGTCAACTCTCTTGTCTAGATGTCGCCGGCGAGCAGGAAGTTTTAGATTTAATCCTAGATAGGCAAGCTGGGCGAGCTTGGTTAGATCGTTATCTGGCTCGTTGCCAAGAAGAAAAAAATGAGCAAGGGCGGGTGATAACCTGTCATGAACGTTGCTCAGCAATGAGGCGGGTAAATCCGAAATATATTTTGCGTAATTATTTAGCACACCATGCCATTGAAGAAGCCAAGCAGGGAAATTACAGTGAAATTGAAACGCTCACACAAGTATTGCGACATCCTTTTGATGAACAACCTGAACATGATCAGTATGCAAAATTACCACCAGCGTGGGGGAAAAAACTGACGATAAGCTGCTCTTCCTAGGAGAGAGGGGATAAATGGTCGATTCTATGCCTTATAAAATAAGAGCAAGATCTCTTTTTAAGGATTTGGATAAAAAAAAGCCTCGATTCTCTTGAAAAAGCCTTTATTGTCCCCATTTCAACTCTCATGGTTTTAAGTGTTTGATGAATTTTTTAGCACTTAGGTCAGTTTTGACAGATTCAGTGGCCGTGATTTTGGGTTTAACTCGACAGGAAAAGCCCAGATCGGTAGAATGTCACGTCTAAATTTTTGCCCTGAGACTAATCAGAGATACCTTTATTCGGCGCAAATCGGCAAAGATATCACTTATTAGTCCGATATTAAGGCTTATTCAGCTGAGATATCGATGCTCAATATTTATCATTTAAGTGTTCAATCGAGCACAACACAAGGATGCAGCCAATCACTGTATTGGCTCATGATGCTCAGAAATACTGAGCCAGTTTTGAGGTTTATAAACAATGCAAGTTACTGTTGAAACGCTAGAAGGCCTAGAGCGCCGTCTCAATATTACTGTTCCAGCTGCAAACATCGAAGATGCGGTGACAGCGGAACTACGCAACATCGCAAAGAACCGTCGTTTCGATGGTTTCCGCAAAGGCAAAGTGCCAATGAAGATGGTTGCTAAGATGTACGGCAAAGCAGTACGTCAAGATGTATTGGGTGAAGTGATGCAGCGTCACTTTATCGAAGCGATCGTGAAAGAAAAAATCAACCCAGCTGGCGCACCAACCTTTGCTCCTGTTGAAAATGAAGCGGATAAAGATCTTGTATTTACCGCAACTTTTGAAGTTTATCCAGAAGTTGAATTAAAAGGTTTGGAAAACATTGCAGTAGAAAAACCATCAGCAGAAGTGACGGATGCCGATGTAGCAGAGATGCTAGAAACGCTTCGTAAGCAACAAGCTACTTGGGCTGAAGTGGACGAAGCTGCGGCAGAAGGCAAGCGTGTTTCTATCGATTTCGTTGGTTCTATTGACGGTGAAGAATTTGAAGGCGGTAAAGCGGACAACTTCCCACTAGAAATGGGTGCTGGCCGTATGATTCCTGGTTTTGAAGACGGTATCGTTGGCAAAACGAAAGGAATGGAATTTGAAATCGACGTTAACTTCCCTGAAGATTACCACGCAGAAAACCTAAAAGGTAAAGCGGCGAAGTTTGCAATCAAAGTGAATAAAGTTGAAGCTCGTGAACTACCAGAAATGAACGATGAGTTCGTGGCTAAGTTCGGTGTGGCTGAAGGCGGACTTGAAGGCTTGAAAGCAGAAGTTCGTAAAAATATGGAACGTGAACTAAAACAAGCAATCAAAACTCGCGTAAAAGAGCAAGCGATTGAAGGTTTAGTGAAAGAGAATGAAATCCTCGTTCCTTCAGCTCTGGTTGATCAAGAAATCAATGTATTGCGCCAACAAGCCGCTCAACGTTTTGGTGGCAACATAGAAGCCGCCAATCAGTTACCTCGTGAGCTATTCGAAGAGCAAGCGAAACGTCGCGTAGTGGTGGGCTTATTACTTGGTGAAGTGATTCGTACTGAAGAGTTGAAAGCAGACGAAGAAAAAGTGAATGCGCTTATCAATGAGATGGCGACAGCCTACGAAGACCCATCAGAAGTGATTGCTTACTATCAACAAAATGAGCAAATGATGAATAATATGCGCAACGTGGCTCTTGAAGAGCAAGCGATTGATGCGATCATTGCTAAAGCAAAAGTGACGGAAAAAACCGTTAGCTTCAATGAGCTAATGAATCCAGAAGCGGCTTGATTTCAGCAAGTTGTCACGTAGAAGGGTTGACGAAATGTCAACTCTTCTGCTAACAATGGTCCGTGTGATGCCCATCATTCGGGCCATTTATTTTAGGGACACAAGACTATATGAGCTACCAAGAAAAAAATACAATGTCGCCAATTATTGATGCGCTCGTACCCATGGTGGTAGAGCAAACCTCTCGGGGTGAGCGTTCATATGACATCTATTCTCGTCTATTAAAAGATCGAGTCATTTTTCTGACAGGTCAAGTAGAAGATCACATGGCAAACCTTGTCGTGGCTCAGCTGCTTTTCTTAGAATCTGAAAATCCAGATAAAGACATTTTTCTCTACATTAATTCTCCCGGTGGTAGTGTGACGGCTGGTATGTCAATTTATGACACGATGCAATTTATCAAGCCGAATGTGAGTACTTTATGTATTGGGCAAGCTTGTTCGATGGGGGCTTTCTTGCTCGCTGGTGGCGCGCCAGGTAAACGTTATGTATTACCTAATTCTCGAGTTATGATCCACCAACCATTAGGTGGCTTCCAAGGGCAAGCCTCCGATATCCAAATTCATGCTCAAGAAATTCTTAGCATTAAGAATAAGCTCAATAAATTGTTGGCAGAACATACAGGTCAACCACTGGAAGTGATTGAACGTGATACTGATCGTGATAACTTCATGTCAGCAGAACAAGCAGTAGAATACGGTTTAGTGGATGCAGTGTTAACTCACCGTGGTGAATAACCCATGTGATAATTGGTTAACGCAATTTAGTGTAAATTGTTATACACTGAAACCATAAAGAGTAAAGGCTAAGAGGTTAGCGAATGACAGATAAAAGCAAAGAGGGTGGTAGTAGTAAACTGCTGTACTGCTCTTTCTGTGGCAAAAGCCAGCACGAAGTTCGCAAGCTAATCGCAGGTCCTTCAGTATACATTTGTGATGAATGTGTCGATCTTTGTAACGATATTATTCGTGAAGAGATCAAAGATGTTTTACCGAAGAAAGAATCGTCGGCATTACCTACGCCGCGTGATATTCGTGAACATCTCGATGACTATGTGATTGGGCAAGAACATGCAAAAAAAGTGCTTGCGGTTGCGGTATATAACCACTACAAGCGTTTACGTAACGGTGATACAACGAGTGATGGTGTGGAATTAGGCAAAAGTAATATTTTGCTTATTGGCCCAACGGGAAGTGGTAAAACACTGCTTGCTGAAACTTTAGCTCGCTTTTTAGACGTTCCGTTTACGATGGCAGATGCCACCACACTCACTGAGGCGGGTTATGTGGGTGAGGATGTTGAAAATATCATCCAGAAGTTGCTGCAAAAATGTGATTATGATGTCGCTAAAGCAGAACGCGGTATTGTTTATATCGATGAGATTGACAAGATTTCACGTAAAGCTGAAAACCCATCTATTACTCGGGATGTCTCTGGTGAAGGGGTTCAGCAGGCGCTACTAAAATTAGTGGAAGGGACAGTGGCTTCCGTTCCTCCGCAGGGTGGGCGTAAGCATCCTCAGCAAGAGTTTTTGCAAGTGGATACGTCGAAAATCCTCTTTATCTGTGGAGGCGCGTTTGCAGGCCTAGATAAAGTGATTGAACAACGTGTAGCGAAAGGCACCGGAATTGGCTTTGGCGCAGAAGTTCGCTCAAAAGATAGTAGCAAGTCTTTAAGTGAACTCTTTACCCAAGTTGAACCAGAAGATTTAGTGAAATATGGATTGATTCCAGAGTTTATTGGCCGTTTGCCTGTAACGGCAACCTTGACCGAACTGGATGAAGAAGCCTTAATTCAAATCTTATGTGAACCGAAAAACGCACTGACCAAACAGTATGCTGCTCTTTTTGAGCTAGAATCAACAGAACTAGAGTTTCGTGAGGATGCCCTACGTGCCATCGCAGCTAAAGCGATGAAGCGTAAAACAGGCGCTCGTGGCCTACGTTCTATTCTTGAAAACGTGCTGTTAGAAACCATGTATGAATTACCGTCAATGACAGACGTTGAGAAAGTCGTCATTGATGAATCTGTGATAAATGGTGAGTCAGAGCCGTTGCTTATTTACACCGGAAATGAGAATCAAGCCGCAGGTGCTGAGTAAAAATTGTTCGACTGTTTTAAAAGGAGGCTGTTAAGCCTCCTTTTTTTAATTCTGTCATTGAATCCAGTCTGTTAGCCCCCATATACTGCGATATACATAAAAGCGGAAGAGAGAATAATATGAACTTGGAACGTTCCGAGCGTATTGAGATCCCAGTACTGCCTCTACGTGATGTGGTGGTGTACCCACATATGGTCATTCCTCTGTTTGTTGGCCGTGAAAAATCCATCCAGTGCTTAGAAGCGGCAATGGATAACAACAAGCAAGTGCTTCTGGTTGCTCAAAAGCAAGCGGAAACCGATGATCCGAAAGTTTCTGATCTTTTTGAAGTGGGAACGGTAGCGACCATTCTTCAGTTGTTGAAACTACCTGATGGTACGGTAAAAGTCTTAGTTGAAGGTCAGCAGCGCGCAAAAATCAATCAATTCAATGAAGGCGATTTTTTCTCAGCAGAAGCCGAGTTCTTATTAACGCCAGAGTTAGATGATAAAGAGCAGGAAGTGGTTGTTCGAAGCGCAATCAATCAATTTGAAGGTTTTATCAAACTAAATAAAAAGATTCCTCCAGAAGTTCTGACATCATTAAACGGCATTGATGAAGCGGCTCGTTTAGCCGATACCATTGCAGCCCATATGCCACTGAAATTAGTGGATAAGCAAAAAGTATTAGAGATTTTAGATGTTGCTGAACGTCTGGAGTTTTTGATGGGGCAGATGGAGTCAGAAATCGATCTTCTGCAAGTTGAAAAACGTATTCGAACCCGTGTTAAAAAACAGATGGAGAAATCCCAACGTGAGTACTATTTGAATGAGCAAATGAAAGCGATTCAAAAAGAACTTGGCGATATGGATGATGCACCTGATGAATTTGAAGCTCTACAGCAGAAAATCGAAGGCTCGAAGATGCCAAAAGAGGCACGCGAGAAAACGGAGCAAGAGCTACAGAAACTAAAAATGATGTCCCCCATGTCTGCTGAGGCGACAGTGGTACGTAGCTATATCGATTGGATGGTGAGCGTTCCTTGGACAAAGCGTTCTAAAGTTAAGAAAGATCTATCAAAAGCGGAAGAAATTCTTAACGCGGATCACTATGGTTTAGAACGGGTTAAAGAACGAATCCTAGAATACCTCGCGGTGCAAAGCCGAATCAATAAGCTTAAAGGGCCTATTCTATGTTTAGTTGGGCCTCCTGGGGTTGGTAAAACGTCATTAGGTCGTTCTATTGCAGCGGCGACGGGGCGTAAGTATGTCCGTATGGCTTTAGGTGGGGTTCGTGATGAAGCGGAAATTCGTGGTCACCGCCGGACTTATATTGGCTCATTACCGGGTAAATTGATTCAGAAGATGGCAAAAGTGGGGGTTAAAAACCCGTTATTTCTATTAGATGAAATCGATAAAATGTCGTCAGATATGCGTGGCGATCCTGCTTCCGCTTTATTAGAAGTGTTAGATCCTGAGCAAAATAACTCTTTTAATGACCACTATTTAGAAGTGGACTACGATTTATCTGATGTGATGTTTGTTGCTACATCAAACTCGATGAATATTCCAGGACCTTTATTAGACCGTATGGAAGTGATTCGTCTATCTGGCTATACAGAAGATGAAAAACTCAATATTGCTAAACGCCATTTGGTGAATAAACAGATTGAACGAAATGGCTTGAAGCCGAGTGAGATTATGATCGAAGATTCGGCCATTATCGGTATCATTCGCTACTACACTCGGGAAGCTGGGGTTCGTGGACTTGAGCGGGAAATTTCAAAAATCTGTCGCAAAGCGGTGAAGAAAATTTTGCTCAATACAGATGTGAAAACCGTGACGGTTAACCAAGAGAATTTGAAAGAGTTTTTAGGTGTGCAGCGCTGTGATTATGGTAAAGCGGATGATAGTAACCGTATTGGTCAAGTCACTGGGCTTGCTTGGACTGAAGTTGGGGGCGATCTTCTTACTATTGAAACGCAATCAATGCCTGGCAAAGGTAAGCTGACGCAAACCGGGTCTCTGGGTGATGTGATGCAAGAGTCTATCCAAGCCGCGATGACGGTGGTTCGTTCTCGTGCGGAGAAATTGGGTATCAATACTGATTTCTATGAGAAAAAAGATATCCATGTCCATGTTCCTGAAGGTGCCACTCCGAAGGATGGTCCAAGTGCGGGTATTGCAATGTGTACAGCACTGGTATCTAGCTTAACGGGTAACCCTGTTAAAGCTGAAGTTGCCATGACAGGAGAAATTACTTTGCGTGGTGAAGTTCTTCCTATCGGTGGCTTAAAAGAGAAGTTGCTCGCTGCGCATCGTGGCGGAATCAAAGTGGTGCTGATTCCTAAAGATAATGAGCGTGATTTAGAGGAAATACCGAGCAATGTTATTGCTGACCTTCAAGTGATTCCCGTACAGTGGATTGATGAAGTCTTACGTGTTGCACTGGAAAAAGATCCGAGTGGGGTCACTTTTTCGGTAGCAAAATAGTGATATGCAGCAAAAATAAGTAAAAGATTGTGCTGATAGGCAGAAAAAGGCTTGTCAGCCTTTTTTTTGAGAGCTAACGTTACTCACTATGGCTTAAGCCCAGTTGTCACAAGGCTTTAAGCCTGTTTTTAATGTTAATGGAACGAAATCGGCACCGAACAAAATAATAACTTGGTGACCAAAGGGGAATCACAGTGAATAAGACACAATTAGTAGAAAAAATCGCAGCTAACGCTGATATTTCAAAAGCATCGGCAGGCCGTGTACTTGATGCGTTCATTGAAGCGGTTAGCGATACTCTTCAGTCTGGCGATCAGGTAGCATTAGTCGGCTTTGGTACATTCTCTGTTCGTACGCGTGCAGCTCGTACAGGTCGTAACCCAAAAACGGGCGAAGAAATTCAAATCGCTGAAGCAAAAGTACCTGCTTTCAAAGCAGGAAAAGCATTAAAAGATGCTTGTAACTAATTGAGTTACTTTTTTGCTGTTTCTAAGCAAATTTAATTCGAACCTTTTGAAATTATGCGCATCATACTGATGCGCATTTCTTTTTCTGATATTATCGCGCTATTCAATTTTAGCTGAAGTGTGTTACTTCAAACCCGGAGAGCAGTAAAACTATGATGGATCGATTACGCGAGGGCGTGAACAGCATCGCGGTAAAAATTATCCTAGGATTAATTATCCTTTCTTTTATCTTTGCTGGGGTAGGCAACTACCTGATCAGTGGCGGCAACAATGCAGCGGCTAAGGTTGGCGGTATTGAAATTAGTCGGGGGGAGTTTGAGCAAGCTTATCAAAATGAACGTAATCGTATGCAAGCTCAGTTTGGTGATTCTTTTTCTAACTTATTAGCTGACCCCGCTTACGTCTCCTTATTTCGAAAATCAGTACTCGATAATTTGATTAACGATGTTTTGATTGAGCAACACGCCCAGTCTCTTGGGCTAAGAGTCAGTGATGAACAAGTTCGGAAGATGCTCTTATCTATGCCGGAATTTCAATCAGCAGGTCGATTTGACCAAGAAATCTATCAATCCGCCTTACGTCGAGCCGGGTTTACTCCTGAAGGGTTTGCACAATATTTACGACGTAATTTAGTCCGTAATCAATTGATGACAGCTTTACAAAGTAGTGAATTTACCTTAACGGGTGAGGTTGAAGCTCAAAACGCTTTAATGACTCAGCGTCGTGAAATTCGTACCATTACCTTGCCTACGGCTTCTTTTACTCAATCTGTTGAACTTACGGATGAAGAAATCGAGCAGTATTATCAGCAAAATGATGAGCGTTATACCCGTCCAGAACAGATGAGAATATCTTACATCGAGCTAGCGGCTAAAAAGCTAAAAGAGACGATTGTGATTAGTGATGAGCAAGTGAACGCTTATTATCAAACTCATCAAGATAAATATACTTCGAATGAACAGCGTAAAGTGAGCCACATACTGGTTCAAGGTGATGATGAGTCGTCTGCTCAAGCTATTCTTGATGAACTCAATAATGGCGCTGATTTTGCTACTTTAGCCAACCAGAAATCACAAGATGTTGGTAGCTCAAGAGAAGGGGGCAATCTTGGCTGGATTGAGCGTGGCACTATGGATATTGCTTTTGAAAATGCCGCATTTTCTTTGCAGCGAGTGGGTGATGTTACGGGGCTTGTCAAATCAGAGTTTGGTTATCACATTATTAAACTTGATGAGTTAAAAGCGCCAGTGGTTCAGCCTCTTGAGCAAGTTGCGGCAGATATCAAAGCAGATCTGCAAGATCAACAAGCGGTTGACACATTTTACCAATTACAAAATGAGCTGGAAAAAGTGGCCTTTGAGTCGCCGGATTCATTAGATGAGGCCGCAAAAGTTATCCATGCTTCTATTCAAAGAACGGATTTTGTTTCAACGAATAATATTCCAGAACTATTACGTCATCCAACGGTGATGCAAGCATTACAGTCACCGGAAGTAAAAGACGATGGGTTAAACTCTGAGGCGATCGAAATCGCGCCAGAACACGTTATTGTTGTCCGTATTGAAGAGTCGCGCCCGGAAATTATTTTGCCATTGTCAGAGGTGAGAGAGTCTATTGAAACCAAGCTGGCGCAATTAAAAGCTGAGCAACAAGCGTTAGCATTAGCCAGTCAGCTAGTCAACGAGCTCCGGACAGGAGATGACCACTTACTGACGGAGCATAACCTCACTTTTAGTAAACCAGAAATCGTGGACCGTGATACGCCGCTTGCTCATGTGATTTTTGCGATGTCTAAACCAGACCTTGATCAAACGGTTTATACTCAAGCGAAAGATCAGGCGGGAAATGTTGTTGTGATCGCATTAGATAAAGTGGAAACCGCAGCAGATGTTCGATTCCATGAACCTATTGCTGCGCAATTAGCTCGTGTCGGCACTCAGCAAGATTTGAACGCCGTACTTGGCGTGTTGCGTCAAAATACCAAAATTGAGTATTTTGCTGTGAGTCAATAGTCGGCAATTATGTAATTGATATGTTTATTAAAATGGGCTGCATTTGCAGCCCATTTGATTTTGTATATTTTCATAAACAGTTGAAACAAGGTTTCCTTTACTATCCCACTGCATTGCCATACAGGGTAAAAACAAGGAGAGTCATAATGTTGAGAAAATATATAATTGTATTGTTATTAGGGCTTTGCTGGCCGACTAGCTATGTGCTGAGTGAAGAAATGAAAGAGAATAGCCAAGGGTTTACTATCACAGTAAACATTAATACTGCATCCGCAGAAGAGATAGCAACGCTATTGCAAGGCGTCGGGCTGCAAAAGGCCCAAGCAATCGTCGAATACAGGGAGACCAATGGCGCTTTCTTACATAAGGAAGATCTAGCGAAAGTTAAAGGAATTGGCAGTGCAACGGTGAGAAAGAACGAGAAACGCATCCTACTTTGAGTCTAGAGGCTGTTTGTTTGGAAAAACTCAGGGCATTGCCTCTGAGTTTTTTGTTATATGCAGTTGTGTTAAGTATTTTTATGCGTTTTTATTCTTTTATTTCTCAATCATAGGATGGTGTATTCACCCTCGATAAGCGATGGCATTATTACCCTAGAGTTAAATGTTTGGGACACTCGCATCTTGATAGTACAGGGTATATAATTCTGCGCTGGTTAAACGCGCCGTCAGTCGTGAAAATAAAAAATAGATGGAGTAAAGCATGTCCTTGCAAACAGCGGTCATTACCGTAGATGGGCCAAGTGGTGCAGGTAAAGGCACTCTTTGTATGTTATTAGCGAAAAAACTGGGTTTTCAGCTATTAGACTCTGGGGCTATTTACCGCGTGTTAGCTCTTGCAGCCATTCATCATGGTGTTGATATTGAATCGGAAGATGCTTTAGTCCCACTGGCGACACACCTTGATGTGCAATTTATTGCTGAAGGTGAGCTTGTCAAAGTGATTCTTGAAGGGGAAGATGTTTCAAGAGAGCTGCGAAAAGAGGAAACGGGTATGGCCGCCTCAAAAGTTGCTGCCTTTCCACGAGTTAGAGAGGCATTGTTACGCAGACAAAGAGCGTTTGATCAAGGTCATGGCTTAGTGGCGGATGGCCGCGATATGGGAACCGTTGTTTTCCCTAAAGCTACAGTGAAAATTTTCTTAGATGCGAGTGCACATGAACGCGCTCAGCGTCGTTATAAGCAGTTGCAACTGAAAGGGCTTGATGTTAAATTTGACGCCCTTTTAAGCGAAATTCAAGAGCGAGATGCACGAGACCGCAACCGCTCCGTCGCGCCGTTACGCCCGGCTGAAGATGCGCTGTTGCTTGATTCAACCACACTTTCTATCGACGAAGTGGTTGATAAAGCACTACAATATATCGAATCGAAACTAGCGGAATAAACCACGCTAGTTAAGAGCGTTGGTCGCAAGGATGATGACCAGCGATTTTAATAACCCCATGCGGTAGGATACCCATGGACGTTTAATTATTGAAGATTAAATACATGACTGAATCTTTTGCTCAACTCTTTGAAGAGTTTCTAAACGAAACCCAATTCCAACAAGGTACTATTGTTAAAGGTACTGTTGTTGCGATTGAAAATGGCTATGTTCTTGTTGACGCTGGCCTTAAGTCTGAGTCTGCAATTCCTGCTGAACAATTCAAGAACGCTGCTGGCGAACTTGAAGTTGAAGTTGGTTCTGAAGTAGATGTAGCGCTTGACGCGGTTGAAGACGGTTTCGGTGAAACTCAACTTTCTCGTGAGAAAGCAAAACGTCACGAAGCGTGGATCGTTCTTGAGAAAGCTTACGAAGAAGCAGAAACGGTTATCGGTATCATCAATGGCAAAGTTAAAGGTGGCTTTACTGTTGAATTAAACGGTATTCGTGCGTTCCTTCCTGGCTCTCTAGTTGATGTTCGCCCTATCCGTGACACTGCTCACTTAGAATACAAAGAGCTAGAGTTCAAAGTTATCAAGCTAGACCAGAAACGTAACAACGTTGTTGTTTCTCGTCGTGCGGTTATCGAATCAGAAAGCAGTGTTGAGCGTGACGAACTTCTTGAAACTCTACAAGAAGGTACTGAAGTTAAAGGTATCGTTAAGAACCTTACTGATTACGGTGCATTCGTTGATCTTGGCGGTGTTGATGGTCTACTACATATCACAGATATGGCGTGGAAACGTGTTAAGCACCCATCAGAAATCGTTAACGTTGGTGACGAAATCTTAGTTAAAGTTCTTAAGTTTGACCGTGACCGTACTCGCGTATCACTAGGTCTAAAACAGCTAGGCGAAGATCCATGGGTAGCGATTGCTAAACGTTATCCAGAAGGTCATAAACTGACTGGCCGTGTAACAAACCTAACTGATTACGGCTGCTTCGTTGAAATCGAAGAAGGTGTAGAAGGTCTTGTTCACGTTTCAGAAATGGATTGGACGAATAAGAACATCCACCCATCTAAAGTTGTTAATGTTGGCGACGAAGTTGAGGTTATGGTTCTTGATATCGACGAAGAACGTCGTCGTATCTCTCTAGGTCTGAAACAATGTAAAGCTAACCCATGGCAATCATTCGCTGAAGCGCAAGCTAAAGGCGATAAAGTCACTGGTAAGATCAAGTCTATCACTGATTTCGGTATCTTTATCGGTCTTGATGGTGGTATCGATGGTCTTGTTCACCTATCTGACATCTCTTGGAATGTTCCTGGAGAAGAAGCGGTACGTGATTACAAGAAAGGCGACGAGATCTCTGCTGTTGTTCTAGCGGTAGACGCAGAGCGTGAGCGTATTTCTCTAGGCGTTAAGCAAATGGAAAATGACCCATTCAATGCTTATGTTGCTGATAATAAGAAAGGCACTCTAGTTAACGGTACAGTAACAGCGGTTGATGCTAAAGGCGCAACCATTGAGCTAGAAGATGGCGTTGAAGGTTACCTTCGTGCCTCTGAAATTACTCGTGATCGTGTAGAAGATGCATCTCTACTGCTTAATGTTGGTGATAAAGTTGAAGCGAAATTTACTGGTGTAGACCGTAAAAACCGCGTAATCAACCTATCTATCAAAGCGAAAGATGAAGCTGAAGAGCAAGAAGCAATGGCATCAATCAACAAACAAGATGACGCTGCTTTCGGTAATGCAATGGCAGACGCTTTCAAAGCTGCTAAAGGTGAGTAATCTAACTTACTGATTAGAAAGGGGCCATATGGCCCCTTTTTTATAGGTTGATTATTATAACCTGATGATTTATTCCGTTTAGTTATGCTAATATAACCAAGCCTCAAAGACCTTATTGATTTTTTGAGGTATAAAACCGAGCAAAAAGTCTCCTATACGGTCGATCTTCCCTGATCCCCATAGTGCTGCTTAGCAATGCTCTTTTTTATAGAATATTAACCAAGTGTTTGTTGGAATTGATATTACTGACTATAATCAGGGTAAAAACTCGAAGAGGGAAACTATGACTAAGTCTGAATTAATAGAAAGGCTGTGTGCCGAGCAACCCCATCTTTCAGCAAAAGAAATTGAAGATGCGGTAAAAGATATTCTTGAACACATGTCGAAAACATTAGAGGCTGGGGAGCGCATCGAAATTCGAGGATTTGGTAGTTTCTCTTTGCACTATCGTGATCCCCGTGTTGGACGCAATCCTAAAACTGGTGAAAAAGTCGAATTGGATGGCAAATATGTCCCTCACTTTAAACCCGGTAAAGAATTACGTGAGAGAGTTAATCAAGATCTATAATGGTAGAACGGCCTCATAAGCGGCATACTGTCACAGTGTGCCGTTTTTTTATGTGCTCTCTTTGACGGTGTTTTCTTTTGATCGTTTATCGTTTTTGGGTTGAAGAAGAGTGATAAAAACAGGGTCTCTGAGCGGTATGGTAGATTTCGGTTAACGTCGATGGAATTTGATTATAGAATCGAACATGGTTTGTCTGAGCAATTTCCTGCATAATCAGTAAATAGATTTGTGGATGGGTCATCAATTATGAAAATTATAAAAATCCTTGCGCTGCTTGCTCTATTCTTACTTGCTTTAGCGTTAGGTTCACAGAATCAAGCACTGGTCACATTTAACTACTTATTGGCTCAAGGTGAGTTTCATTTGTCCACTTTACTCGGTTCTGTCTTTATCGCCGGTTTTCTTATCGCTTGGGTTATTTTTGGCAGTTTATACCTCAAATCTCAGTTGGAAGTTCGAAAACTGAGTAAGAAGCTTAAAAAACAATCAGAGCTACAAGAACTTGCTAAACCTAAAGCGAATCTTGAATAAGGCTATCAGTTAGATGTTAGAACTTCTCTTCTTGCTCTTGCCAATTGCCGCCGCCTACGGATGGTATATGGGAAATCGTAGTGCCCAGCAAGACAAGCAGAAGCATTCCCACCAAATTTCTCGCCAATATGTGACGGGGTTGAATCTGTTACTTTCTGATCAGTCTGATAAGGCCGTTGATCACTTTATTGAATTATTGCAAGTGGACAATGAAACGATTGATACCCACCTTGCATTAGGTAACTTATTCCGTTCTCGTGGTGAAGTGGATCGGGCGATTCGTATCCACCAAAATCTTATTTCTCGTTCTGGCTTAACGATTGATCAAAAAAACCTTGCATTACAACAGCTAGCGAAAGACTACATGGTCTCTGGTTTTTTAGATCGGGCCGAAAAAATTTTTGAACAACTGGTGGATGAGCCAGAACATCGTGAATCAGCGCTTCAACAGTTGACTGCGATTTACCAACAGACTCGTGAATGGCATAAGGCGATTGCTTGTGCACAAGCCTTGGTGAAGCTGGGGCGAAAGCGAATGAAGCAGACCATTGCTCATTTTTGGTGTGAATTGGCCATGCAAGAAAAAGCGGAAGGGAAAGATCATAAAGCCATTCAGTTATTTAAACGAGCTCTGCATGAAGACCCGAAATGTGTTCGAGCCAGTATTTCCCTTGGAAAACTCTATTTATCTCATCAAGATTATAA
Source organism: Vibrio cincinnatiensis DSM 19608 (assembly GCF_900167345.1). Lineage (GTDB taxonomy): Bacteria > Pseudomonadota > Gammaproteobacteria > Enterobacterales > Vibrionaceae > Vibrio > Vibrio cincinnatiensis. Next base: position 99,779 of record NZ_FUXB01000008.1, read on the forward strand.
ACAAACGCTGGTTTATCTTGAGAAGGTCTTAGAGCAAGATATTGATTTTATCGGGGAGGTTTTACCTTCTTTAGCTGAGTGCTATCACCAACTTGGGCAAGAGGCACAATTGGTCGAATTTTTACGTCAATCTATTGATAGTAATGCTGGGGTTTCAGCAGAGCTTATGCTGGCTCAACTGGTTGCTCAACACGATGGCGTTGCCAGTGCTCAGGAACTGCTGACTCGTCAGTTAGTGAAAAATCCTACCATGAAAGGGTTTTATCGACTGATTGATTATCATATTGCAGAAGCAGAAGAAGGGCGGGCCAAAGCTAGCCTATCGACATTACAGCGTTTGGTAGGAGAACAATTGAAAGCTAAGCCGCATTATCGATGTCGTCGGTGTGGTTTCTCAACGCATTCCCTCTATTGGCATTGTCCATCTTGCAAAGGGTGGGGTTCGATCAAACCTATCCGAGGTTTGGACGGTGAATAATTTTTAAGATTTGCAGCTCTATAGGCTGCATTTTTTTAGGCTCAATATATCTTAGGAGTAGAAATGAAGGACCCAAAAGTAATCGTGGCACTGGATTATGAACAAAAAGAGGATGCGCTTCGGTTTGTCGATAGAATTGACCCTGCGAGTTGTCGATTAAAAGTTGGCAAGGAGATGTTTACCCTGTTTGGTCCCCATTTTGTTACGGAACTTCATGCTAAAGGCTTTTCGGTATTTCTTGACCTCAAGTTCCATGATATTCCGAATACATGTTCTAAAGCGGTACGTGCGGCGGCTGAGCTTGGTGTCTGGATGGTCAATGTTCATGCTAGTGGTGGAGAGCGAATGATGACCGCTTCACGAGAAATTCTTGAACCCTATGGCCATGAGCGTCCGTTGCTTATTGGTGTTACTGTGCTAACCAGTATGGAAAAGCATGATTTACAGGGTATTGGTATTGAGAGTGAACCTGAGCAGCAGGTGATGCGCTTAGCTACATTGACGAAAAATTCTGGTTTAGATGGGGTGGTTTGTTCCGCTCAGGAAGCGGCTATGTTGAAAAGTGAACTTGGGCAAGCATTTAAACTGGTGACACCTGGGATCCGGCCTGTAGGGGCTGAGGTTGGCGATCAGCGTCGGATTATGACTCCTGTTCAAGCTATTCAGTCTGGGTCTGATTATTTAGTAATTGGTCGGCCAATTACACAATCGGTTAATCCAGCTCAGGTGCTAGCAGAGATTAATGCCTCATTATGCTAGGCCATTTTTGAAACCGCTGGATCTACATAAACAAAAAGAGGTGGGCTGTTCACCTCTTTTTGTTTCTCTAGTTGTGAGTAGTGTCAATGGGACTGCCACTATGAAATTTAAAGTCATGATCGGGTGACGAAATCAGTTTAGCTTCGACAAGGCGAAAATAGTCGATGCGTTGGTGAATCTCTTTTTCTGCTATTTGTTCGGCTAATGCTAAGTAATCTTGATAGTGACGGGCTTCTGAGCGTAAAAGTGATAGGTAAAACTTTCCGATGGATGTTTCTAAATAAGGCGCAAGTTTCGCAAAACGTTCGCATGACCGAGCTTCAATAAAGGCTCCAATAATCAGCTTATCGACGAGTGCATCTGGTTCATATGTTTTGACATGCTTAATCATGCCTTTAGCATAGCGGCTCGCGTTAATAGGATGATACTCCAACCCTTTTGCTTCGATAAGTTCAAGAACTTGATAAAAATGGTGCAGCTCTTCTTTGATCAGTAGTACCATTTTATCAATCATTTCCTGCCCATAAGAGCAGTTGGGTTTGGCTTGAATTGATTTTGACAGTTGGCTTTTCCCTTTTAGAGTGTTGAGGTTACCAAGGCATTTATAAGCAAACTGTTCATACGGCTCAACTAAACGGCTCAACAGCTGGCCAGCCTCTTCTGTGACTGCATAGCGTTTGAGCAAGAAGATGGCGCTTTGTGCTGCTTTCAGCTCACACAATAAATGATCGCGCAGAATAATAGGGAGGTTTTCCGGCTTTTTTGCTTCCTCAATCCAAGCTTCTGGCGTTGTGCAGCCGAGAAACTGATCAATAGGGTTTAGTAGCTCTTGGATAGTTGGAGTATTTATCATCATCATAAGTAATTAAAAAAGGCCGCCAATGCGACCTTGTTAGACATGAATCGCACAGAAGGCGATTACCACTTTTTCTTTTCGCCAAAAAGGGCTTCCATATCACTATTGCGCTCTTTTTCTTCAAGCTGTTGGACTTCAGAAGCATTTTTTGATTGACGACGAGCTTCGACCTCATCATACATGGTCTGTAGTTTTTCTCTCGCCTGATTGGAGTAGTTATCATTTTTTGTGCTTAGCACATCAATGCCTTTTCGTAACAATTGAAGTGCTGTGCCGGGTTGGCCTCGTACGATGGCATCATTTGCCCGTTTGATCACATTTTCAATGTTGATCCGGATTTGTATCGTTTCCAATCGAGCATTTTCAGTCACGTAAGCTTGGGTGTCAAAACGGCCTTTATTGTGTTCACTGCGGATGGTATCTCGTAAGCGCTTGACGAGTTTGAGCATTACGATGGCTTGTTTATCACTACTTGGGACTTTAAAGGTAGTGCTTTCCCCACCTTGGTGGTGTTCCTTTAGATGTTGGATTTGGGTTTGCATGTTTTCAACACGTTGGGCTAGTTGCTTATTTTTAGGATCGAGATCCAACATGTTCTGTAAGGCATCAAGGATACGACTATTTAAACAAACGAGTAAATCTTTGCTAAACGGCAAATGATGTGCATTGCCGATGAGATCTTCGGTTGCATCAATAATGGTCAGATATCTTGCCGACTCTTGCTTTTTTGTCGTTTCAACCTTGAGTTTGTATTGAAGCATAATGTTATAACCCAAGATTAAAACCAGTAAAATGGCCACCAGAGCGATAATTAAACCTATATTCATAAAATCCGTATCTTTTTCAAAGGGCCCAATGCCAAAGGATACACTATCCTAGCTGTTCTCTACACTACCTACCAATAGGCAATGTCCATTATTTCTGTTTTCCGCATAAAAAAATGCAACAGAGCGATCATTTTTAGTGGGAACTGCTGATTTTCCCTTAAAATACTCGAAAGATGAATCTTTTATAGAACAATTTCTTGTAAGCTCTTTGCATTATGTTTACGAAGCGTTATAACTAATAATTATAAACTATGAAATTGCGATGTCGCACTTCGCATGGAAATATAGGATCAATTATGAAGTTGCAGCAGCTTAAATATATTGTAGAAGTGGTCAATCATAACTTAAATGTGTCGGCAACAGCAGAAAGTCTATATACGTCGCAACCTGGTATCAGTAAGCAAGTGCGTTTACTGGAGGATGAACTGGGTATTCAAATTTTTGAACGTAGTGGTAAGCACTTAACACAGGTGACGAGTGCAGGGCAGGAGATAGTCCGTATTGCGACGGAAATTTTAGCCCGGACTGAAAGTATTAAATCGGTGGCGGCAGAACATACCCACCCAGAAATGGGGACGCTAAATATTTCGACCACTCATACTCAAGCGCGTTATGCCTTACCCGATGTGATTAAAGGCTTCACGGCTCGCTATCCTAAAGTTTCCTTACACATGCATCAAGGTACGCCGAGCCAAATGTCAGAAGCGGTAGCGAAAGGGATAGCGAACTTTGCTATAGCGACTGAAGCGTTACATTTATACCAAGATGCGATCATGTTGCCTTGCTATCACTGGAACCGTTCAATTGTGGTACCGAAAGACCACCCATTAGCACAAAAAACAGCAGTGACGATTGAAGATATAGCCGCTTACCCTTTAGTCACGTACGTATTTGGTTTTACGGGGCGTTCAGAACTGGATACGGCATTTAATCGTGTTGGATTGCACCCAAGGGTTGTGTTTACTGCAACGGACGCAGATGTCATTAAAACCTATGTTCGGATGGGGATCGGGGTCGGTGTTATTGCGAGTATGGCGATTGATAAAATCCAGGATACGGATTTAGTTGCTATTGATGCTAGCCATATTTTTGGGGCGAGCACGACCAGCATTGGTTTTCGTCGAGGAACGTTTTTACGCTCGTATATGTACGATTTTATGGAACGTTTTGCTCCACATCTCACTCGCCCAGTTGTGGAGCGAGCGATTTCTTTAAAATCCAATGCAGAAATTGAAGAGATGTTTAAAGATATCGAATTACCAGTTCGTTAGCCCTTTCCTCTTGGTTATCCTCCCTCTAGAATAAGCTCTTTCTTTAGGGGGGATCATGAGAGACATTTTCCAACAGTGTGATACGTTTCTTTACCAAACCCAGCCTTTCTGGCGTTTTGAACCTTTTCACTACAGTGGCGCTTTAATCTCTCCTTGGCATCATATTATTCCTGAGTTAGATAACCGATTAGAGGGTCTTTCTCTTGAACATATCGTTACCTTGAAACAGCAGCCAGAACAACTTACGAATCTTTTAGCACCGTACATTCCCGACTTAGATAACATGGTTCGTCTTCAAGACGCTTTGCTATCGAAGGTGAGTGTTGAAAGTGCTCGAGAGGCGTGTCGTGACCTTTATACGGGCGTCCCAGGGCGAAAAGTGAGGCAGATACAGAGTTTGGGCCCTTTTCTGGTGAGTCGACATCAAGGAGAGGCTGAGGCTTGGCTTGAGTGGTGTTCTGGTAAAGGTTATCTTGGTCGTTGGCTTGCTGCTCACACCTCACATCCTGTTGTCAGTTTTGAGTATCAAGCAACATTATGCGAAAAAGGGCAATATGAAGCGGATCATTTAGGGTTGGCGATGACTTTTGTTCAAGGGGATGCCTTTGATGTTGGTAGCCAGAGTCTATTTCAAGCCCATCAGCATGCTGTTGCTTTGCATGCTTGTGGTGATCTACATATTCGATTGATGCAGTATGCTGTCAAAGGCCAGTTAGCCGCCATGACCTTTTCTCCTTGTTGTTATCATCTTATCGAAGGACAGCATTATCATCCGATTTCTGAGGCAGGGAAACGTTCTTGTCTAAATTTGACTCGTAATGAATTGCGCATACCGCTACAGGAAACGGTGACTGGAGGAGAGCGGGTTAAACGCCATCGTCAACTTGAGATGAGTTATCGTCTCGGGTGGGATGCATTGTTACGAACGGAATTGGGTTATCAAGAATACTTACCCACCCCAAGTATTAAAAAATCGCAGCTAAGTGATGGATTTCAAGCTTTCTGTCTCTGGGCAGCGGATAAGAAAGGGATTGATTTACCTCTGGTTGATTTTAACCATTATCAAGAACAGGGCATTCAGCGTTTTTGGCGTATGGAACGGCTTAGCCTAGTTCAACAAGGATTTCAACGCTTACTGGAATTATGGTTAGTGTTGGATAGAGCGGTCTTTCTACAAGAGCAAGGGTATCAAGTTGAGATCAGTGTGTTTTGCTCACGTGAAGTCACACCAAGGAATATTGTTATTCATGCTCAAAAAGATAACCGGGTATAACCCGGCTATAAACAGGTATCATATCAGTGGTTGATGGCCTCGAGTGGGGGAACATAGGGAAGCTTGAAATTATCGGCAACTTCTCGACACGTGATCTGCCCATGAATGATATTGAGGCCTTTCAAAAATCCGGGATCACTGAGCAACGCTTGTTGGTAACCTAAGTTTGCCAATTTTACAATGTAGGGAAGCGTGGCATTGTTGAGAGCAAAGGTTGATGTTCGAGCCACGGCTCCCGGCATGTTGGCAACACAATAGTGGACGACATTATCAATGACGTAAGTGGGATTGTCGTGGGTGGTCGGACGAGAAGTTTCAATACATCCTCCCTGATCAATAGCGACATCGACGATGGCCGAACCTGGTTTCATTCGTTTGATATGCTCTTTCGTGACGAGTTTTGGCGCTGCAGCCCCCGGAATTAATACGGCACCAATGACCAAATCGGCCTCTAAAACCTGCTGCTCAATCGCATCGGCAGTGGAATAAATCAGTTTTACTCGGCCTTGAAACTCTTCATCAAGTCGACGGAGTGCGTCGATGTTTTTATCTAAAATCGTCACCTCAGCTTTCAAGCCTATGGCGATTCGTGCTGCGTTTGCCCCAACCACGCCTCCCCCAATAATGACGACTTTCGCTGGAGCGACCCCGGGAACACCACTAAGCAGCAACCCCATTCCTGCATGAGATTTTTCCAGAGCGAGTGCTCCGGCTTGGACCGACATTCTACCCGCAACCTCAGACATAGGCGCTAATAGTGGTAAGCGTCCCATATTATCTGTTACAGTCTCGTAGGCGATGCAGACCGCTTTACTCTTGATAAGTGCTTCAGTTTGTGGAAAATCTGGGGCAAGATGTAGATAGGTAAATAGAATTTGCCCTTCTTTTAGCATTGCTCGTTCTACAATCTGAGGCTCTTTCACTTTTACAATCATGTCTGCTTGCGCAAAGATATCAGCAGAAGAGTGAAGGATGGATGCGCCTGCAGCGATGTAATCATCGTCTGAAAAACCGATACCTATGCCTGCGTGGGTTTCGACAATCACTTGGTGGCCGTGGGAGAGAAGTTCTCTTACACTGGCGGGAATCAATCCCACACGATATTCGTGGTTTTTGATTTCTTTAGGGATGCCAATTATCATCCTAGCTCCTTATGTGTTGGGTTGTGTTAATGAATGTAGCTGTTTTGTGTCGAATTTATAACTAGTTTAGTTGCGCATATATAAAGTTTGATGCTGAATATAAAGAAGTTGAAGTATATTTTTTTGCAAGGAAGTAATAAGGTGGAATAAAAAATGGCAGACAACTATAAAAGGCCGTCCAAGGATCTTGACCGTATTGATCGCAATATCTTAAATGAGTTGCAAAAAGATGGTCGTATTTCGAACGTAGAATTATCCAAGCGAGTAGGGCTTTCTCCTACTCCTTGTCTAGAACGTGTGCGCCGTTTAGAGCGTCAAGGTTACATCACGGGTTATACCGCGTTGCTTAACCCACAGTATCTCGACGCTTCACTGCTTGTGTTTGTCGAAATAACGCTCAATCGTGGTGCTCCTGATGTGTTTGAACAGTTTAATACAGCAGTACAAAAACTGGATGATATTCAAGAATGTCATTTAGTCTCTGGTGATTTCGATTATCTTCTTAAAACACGAGTCTCTGATATGGGGGCGTATCGTAAGCTGTTGGGAGACACCTTGTTGCGTCTACCTGGGGTGAATGACACGCGTACTTATGTTGTTATGGAAGAAGTAAAACAAACCAACCAGTTGGTCATTAAGACCCGTTAATACGGTAATGAAGGTGGTTAAATCAACTTCTTGCCACATTCTGACGTAGAGACATTGGGTTTTTGACCTTGGTATGGTTAAATCAATAAACAAACCGAGCGGCTATGGCCGCTCGGACTGTTTTCATCTCTCCAGTATGCGTATAGTGTAGTGCATATTGGGCATTATCATAGTCAAGTTGGTTTATGTTCAAAGAGAACAAGCATAAAGTTGAAACGATTATCAAGACCAGTGAAGAGCCTCAGTCTTTGCGCTTGAATGGTAAACAACGACTAAAAGAGTGCGGATTGATTCTCGCTGTGCTCTCCTCCATCTTATTGTCAGTCGCTTTACTGACTTTTCATCCTGCGGATCCTTCTTGGTCACAAACCGCATGGGGTTCTGATATCCAAAATGCAGGAGGTATTGTTGGGGCGTGGGTCGCCGACACTCTTTTCTTTATTTTTGGTTCGTTAGCGTATTTATTGCCAATTCTTTTAACACTCTCTGCTTGGATTTTTCTAAGGCCGAGAGAGGCAGATGAAAAGTTTGATTTCACGCTATGGGGAACGCGGTTGCTGGGGTTAGTCATGGTGATTTTAACCAGTTGTGGCCTTGCTGATATTAATTTTGATGATATTTGGTATTTCTCTTCTGGTGGGCTTATTGGCGATGTTTTAACTAGCCTTGCATTACCCACGTTGAATCTGTTAGGTACGACGCTTGTTTTACTCTTTTTATGGGGGGCAGGGTTCACCTTACTGACTGGGATATCATGGCTCACTATTGTGGAATGGTTGGGAGAGGGGGCGATCAGCGCCTTTCAATGGCTGGTTAACCGTTTCCGTGGCGAAAATGCAGAATTAGTCGCTCCTCAGTTAGTTGAACCTCAAGTCGCTGAACCTCAAATGGTTGAGCCTATCCAAAATCCGAACCCTCAGCACATTGATGAAGAGGTGGGGGCTCACTCTGAATTTTCAACGATAGAGCTTGAAGAGGATCCGCAAGAGCGGCGCTTTAATATTCATATACCAGAGCCGCGTACTGCTGATGTTCGTTCGGTTCAACCAAAGAGCGTTTCTCAACAGGAACCTCCTGAATTTTCTTATCCAGATGACGCTGAACCCGTATCGCCCACACCATCGCGTGAGGCGCAGCTTGGTGCGACCATTGAAGAACTAGAAAATGCGGCTCGTCAGAATAACGATTTTGCTGTGGTACTCGAAGAAGAAATAGAACAACTCAATGACGTTTCTGGTGTGCCAGCAACGGTGGGCTCCGAGCAAGAAGTGCAAGAGAGTCACCATACCTTTTCTTCATTACCCAAGTCGGATGATGATTTTGCTGAACCGATGATTTCAACACTGGATGTGGTTGAAACGTCAGCAGAAGAATATCCAGCGAAAACATCATCGATGAACACTGAGGAACCCACAATAGAGGGAGAAAGTGAGGATGACCCTGATGTACAGGCTTTTCAAACCTTGGTTTCAGAGGCTCAAGCCAATATTGCCGCAAAACAAAATCCATTTTTGATGCAGCAAGATGTGAATTTACCGAAACCCACAGAGCCGATGCCAACGTTAGAACTTCTGTATCATCCAGAGAAACGAGAAAACTTTATAGATCGAGCGGCTTTAGAAGACATTGCTCGCTTGGTTGAATCCAAATTGGCTGATTATAAAATTCAAGCGCAAGTGGTGGATATCTTCCCTGGCCCAGTCATTACTCGTTTTGAGTTAGACTTAGCTCCCGGAGTGAAAGTAAGCCGCATTTCTAGTTTATCGATGGATTTGGCTCGTTCTCTTTCTGCGATGGCTGTTCGGGTTGTTGAAGTGATTCCTGGTAAACCTTATGTTGGATTAGAACTGCCCAATATGAGCCGTCAAACGGTTTATTTATCCGATGTGATCAGTAGCAGCCAGTTTAAAGAATCAAAGTCGCCCACTACCATCGTATTGGGCCAAGATATTGCGGGTGAAGCGGTTGTCGCAGATTTATCAAAAATGCCTCATGTTCTGGTCGCTGGAACCACGGGGTCGGGTAAGTCGGTCGGTGTTAACGTCATGATTCTTAGCATGTTGTATAAATCGACGCCGGAAGAGGTTCGATTTATTATGATTGACCCGAAAATGCTTGAGTTATCAATCTATGAAGGCATCCCTCATTTATTGTCCGAAGTTGTGACTGACATGAAAGATGCCTCCAACGCATTGCGTTGGTGTGTGGGAGAAATGGAACGCCGTTATAAATTGATGTCTGTATTAGGCGTTCGAAACATCAAAGGCTTTAACGATAAACTGAAAATGGCGGCACAGGCGGGGCATCCGATTCATGATCCACTTTGGAATGAAGGGGACAGTATGGATACGGAACCTCCATTGTTGGAGAAACTGCCTTATATCGTGGTGGTGGTTGATGAATTTGCCGATTTAATGATGGTTGTTGGGAAAAAGGTGGAAGAGCTGATCGCTCGCTTAGCTCAAAAAGCGCGCGCGGCGGGTATTCACCTTATTCTGGCAACACAACGGCCTTCTGTGGATGTGATCACCGGATTGATTAAGGCCAACATTCCGACACGGGTTGCCTTTACCGTTTCAACGAAAACCGATTCACGAACCATTTTGGATCAAAGTGGTGCTGAGTCGTTATTGGGAATGGGGGATATGCTTTATCTACCGCCGGGTTCAAGCCATACCATTCGTGTCCATGGTGCTTTTGCTTCCGATGATGATGTTCATGCGGTAGTCAATAACTGGAAAGCGCGGGGCAAGCCAAATTATATCAGCGATATTATTAATGGTGACCAAGGGCCGGATGCATTATTGCCGGGAGAAAGAATGGAGGAGGATGAAGAGATGGATCCTCTGTTTGATCAAGTAGTAGAGCATGTGGTAGAAACTCGACGAGGCTCGGTGTCTGGGGTTCAACGTCGCTTTAAAATTGGTTATAACCGTGCTGCTCGTATCGTTGAACAACTGGAAGCTCAAGGTATTGTGAGTGCTCCAAGTCATAATGGTAATCGAGAAGTTTTAGCCCCCGCACCACCGAGAGATTAATCTCCTCTATCATCGTCATGCAGCTTAGAGTGATCTAAGCTGCATTTTTTATACTCCTCTCTCAGTCAATTTGATGGAGTCCCAGCATTAACCCTTTATCTTCACGCGACAAGCAAGCTCTTTTCGATCTATTTTCTGCCTTTCTATTTTCTGTTTATTTACATTTATTCTGTGAATTAATTTTTTCAGTAAAAAAATTAACAATAATAATCATGCCAATATTTAATTTCTTATCCAAATTAATTCAATAAGCGTGATGAAGGGAATATTCCTGAATATTGATTAATTGGGAACGGTTCCTTGTGTGATCGCATTCATGGTTTCTATCGTTTTGGTGAATGTAAACTCTCCTCTGTCAGTGGCATGCAGGGAGGCGCATGTACAGTGGTCACTGGCCTCAGAAATGAAAGGATTACCACATTGAAACAATGTACCCCCTAATCAATACGTTCTTTCTGAGTAGCGCTAAGGAAAAGCATTAAACCAATAAAATTAAGACAATGACTATCAAGTCAATGGAGATAATAATGAAATTCAATACCTTTGGTAAACTTTCGCTTGCTTCAGTTTTAGTTTCTACTGCGCTGGCAGCGAATGCTGGTATCAGCGTTGAGAACGAGATGGGTCTATTTACGATTGGCGGTGACGTTGAGTATGATCTCAACTTTACTGATAAAGAACGTGGTAACAGTGATAAACAAAATTTCAACCAAGACGGCCGAATTTTGGTTCAAATTGCTGCTGAGCGTGCTGTAGCTAATGATCACTATCTAAAAGTACAAGTTCAACCGCTATTAAAATCAAGCGGGGACGTCGATTTAGATGATGCTTTCTTTGCTATTGGTCGCCAAGCCGATTGGGAATTGAAGATTGGTCGTTTTGAAGCGTTTGATATGTTCCCTGTTGGGCAAGATACCATGCTCGATTTTGCGGGCGATGAACCTTACCGCTTGAAAGAGGCTCGTGGCCGTGGTGATTATGGTCAAGTTAGCTATGCAAAATCGTTCGACAATCTTTATTTCGAATTAGCATCATTATTTAAAGAAAATAACAGTACTGACGCAGACAAGAATGCGGTATTTGTTCGCCCAGTTTTAGCTTTCCAAGCAACAGACAGTTTGCGTTTTGCTGCGGGTATGGAAGCTAACCTGACGGCAGACAAGAAAGATGAAGCGAATGACTACATCGGTTATGGTGCGACGATTCAATATGCTGTGCAGGACTTTAGCTTAGATTTAAGCTATGCCTACCGTGACTTTGATACCGTAAAACAAGATGACACTTCGATTGGTGCCGTTATTCAGTATAAACGTTTTGGTTTAGGTCATATCTATTCTGAAACTGATACGGGCAGCAAAGAGAAAATGAACACCACTTGGGCATCTTATGAAATTGCTAACGTGATGGATGTGCAAGATTTCTCTATCTACCTTGGTTCTTACTTCTCTAAAGTGGATAACGATAGCGATGACCAAGATGTTGGCGTTCGTGTTCGCTTCAAATACTTCTTTTAATTCGTAATTCGCACTGCTTAGTTTGCCCACCGATTGGTGGGCTTTTTTATGAGAAGTGGAAGTTATGTCTGCTAAGGCTATGAAGCACGTTTAATGCATTGCGCAACCAAGATTGCAGCAAGGGCGACTAAGTTTCCAGCAAAAATGATGATGAGCCATTGTGGCATACTTAGCGTAAATAATTGCCAAGAAATATCACTGCAATCCCCATAGGCTTCGAACATCCAAGGTGCCCACTGATTCAATGGAGCCCAGCTTGGGAAGGTGACAAAAAGATCGCAAGTATTAAAAGGGGAAGGGTTTAGTTGGTAATCTACATGCTGCATGGATAAGACTAGCCCTTGGTAGGCACTACCTCCCCAAATGAGGAGCCCTAGCCACCGAAAGATTGGATGTTTAGGTTTGATGAAGCCGATAAGGGCCCCTATACCAATGCCTAACATGGCGATTCGTTCATAGATGCACATAACACAAGGGGCTAGCAGCATCACATGTTGAAAATAGAGTGCTGAAAGCTCAAAAAAAAGTACGAACAGAAATAATATCGCCCAAGAGAGGCGACGATGAGAGAAATGTTTGAGTTGCAAAAGTGCGTTCACATCATCATCCTTGCGTAATTAGGATAGTATTTGAGCCATTGATATTGATGAGTATCAATGGCTTGATATAGTAGTCAGAGCTTTTTAACGTGGAATAGTTTCTTATTCAATACAAATTTTTAATGCCCCATTGTAATCACTGCTGATTTAAGGCTATGGTGGGTAATCCACCCCATTTCATAAAAATAGCTAGTCATGGGGTCAAGTAAGAGTATTACGCAACTCAAACCCACTAAACTCATCACAAGGGTATATGGCAGAGCCATGAATACCATTCTCCCATAAGAGAGGCGGATTAATGGCGCGAGGGCAGAAGTGAGGAGAAATAAAAAAGCAGCCTGTCCGTTTGGCGTAGCGACGGAAGGAAGGTTTGTTCCGGTATTGATAGCAACGGCCAATAAATCGAATTGATCTCGAGAAATTAACCCATGTTCCAGTGCCGATTGTACTTCACTGATATACACGGTTCCAACAAAGACATTGTCTGACACCATAGATAAAAGACCATTGGCCACATAAAACAGAGCAAGCTGAGTGCCTTTATCTTCAATGTGTAACACACCATGGATGATTGGAGTAAACAGCTGTTGATCAATAATGACTGCCACAATAGAGAAAAATACCGCTAGCAACGCCGTAAACGGTAAGGCTTCTTCAAACGCTTTACCTAAAGCATGTTCTTCGACGATGCCTGAAAAGCTCGTGGCAAGAATGATCACCGATAAACCAATTATTCCCACAGCGGCTAAGTGCAGCGCCAATCCGGTGATCAGCCAAATAGCGATAAGAGCCTGTACCCATAGTTTCGCCCTATCTTGTTGAGTTCGATTCATGCGGGTTTCGTTATCAAAATCCATCAGGATTTGGCGAACATTGGTGGGTAATTGTGCGCCATAGCCGAAGATTTTAAAGTGTTCAACCAATAGGCAAGTCACTCCCCCGCAAAAAAAGACAGGAATGGTGATGGGGGACATGCGAATAAAAAATTCACCAAATAACCAGCCAGCGTGATCGGCAATAATCAGATTTTGCGGCTCACCCACCATGGTCATTACCCCCCCTAGAGCCGTTCCAACTCCTGCGTGCATGAGTAGTGAGCGTAAAAATGCACGATAATTTTCTAAATCCTCACGGGTCAGTTCGGAAAGTTGTTCATCGTGCGTATGATCGTGTGATAGTGCCGACGGTTGTCCGGAGGCCACTCTATGATAAATCGCATAAAACCCGACGGCGACACTGATGATCACTGCAATCACCGTCAGTGCATCTAAGAATCCAGAAAGAAATGCGGCGGTAATACAAAAAGCCATTGATAACATCAGCTTCGAGCGGATACCTAATAAAATCTTGGTGAAGATGAATAACAGCAAATTCTTCATGAAGTAGATACCCGCAACCATAAACATCAGCAGTAGTAGCACTTCAATATTAGCGACGAGTTCATGTTTAACTTGATCTGGGCTAGTCATACCAATGGCAATGGCCTCAATCGCCAATAATCCACCGGGTTGTAGCGGGTAACATTTCAAAGCCATGGCGAGTGTGAAAATAAATTCTGCAACTAATAACCACCCGGCGATAAAGGGGTCGATAAAAAAGAAGACCATGGGGTTGATGATTAAAAAGACGATGATGGCGATTTTGTACCAATCTGGGGCTTTACCCAGAAAGTTTTTAATAAAAGCACTTCCGAGAGATATCGGCATGATGATGACTCTTGTATTGGTAAACCAGCGAATGGGATCATTTTTTATACTGACTGAATAATATGATAAACAAGAATACGTCTATTTTTACTGAGTCAGATATTAACAAATAAGCATATTTATGCAGTTGAGTGTAAATTAAACCAAGTAAATTGAATCTTATCTCCTGTGAATGAAACAACGTCGATAGCGATAACCGGAGATGTCTCTATTTTGACGATAGAAGGGTAGTGGATGATGCGGAGGGAGTAAACGGTGTTAACCCGCTTTTCACGGGTGCTTTTTGATAAATTAAATTGAAGAAATGAGCGGATATAATGTGGGTATTACCGCTATCTATGATTGAAATTGAGTTGTTACTCTAATATTGAAGATGTGACAAGTTTACTTAGGGTTTGTTTCCGCTCAATGAAAACTAGTGGTATGATGAGTGCCATTCGACCCAAATAAATTAGAAACTGGATAAGTAGTTAATGGTCATCAAAGCAAAAAGCCCAGCAGGTTTTGCAGAAAAATACATCATTGAAAGCATTTGGAATGGTCGTTTCCCACCAGGCTCCATTTTACCTGCCGAGCGAGAGCTTTCTGAACTTATAGGGGTTACTCGTACCACATTACGAGAAGTGCTTCAACGTCTCGCTCGAGACGGTTGGCTCACCATTCAACATGGCAAGCCGACTAAAGTAAATCAGTTTATGGAAACATCAAGCCTGCATATTTTAGACACACTAATGACATTGGATGCAGAAAATGCCACCAGTATTGTGGAAGATTTGCTTGCTGCTCGAACCAATATCAGCCCCATATTTATGCGTTATGCTTTTAAAGTAAATAAAGAGAGTTCAGAACGCACCATCAGTAATGTGATTGAATCTTGTGAATCTTTATTAGCAGCAGAATCGTGGGATGTGTTTATTGCAACCTCACCATATGCCGATAAAATTAAACAGCATATTAAAGATGAAGCGGATAACGAAGACTATACTCGTCAAGAAATGTTGATAGCAAAAACGTTTAACTTTTATGACTATATGCTGTTTCAACGCTTAGCCTTTCACTCGGGTAATCAGATCTATGGTTTGATTTTTAATGGGTTGAAGAAACTGTATGATCGAGTTGGCAGTTATTACTTTTCTAATACAGAAGCGCGTCAACTGGCCCTATCTTTTTATCGTGATTTACTTGAGGTGTGCCATTCGGGAGCTCGTGAACAGTTACCGATTGTGATTCGTCAGTATGGTATTGAAAGTGCACAAATCTGGAATCAGATGAAAATGACGTTACCGTCAAACTTTACAGAAGATGATAGTTAATTCTTTAACAAGTCACGATGTGATTGAAAAAGCCCAAATGGGCTTTTTCTGTATCCAGCCTTATATATCACCACCAGCTGCTTGAAACCAACCGGTTAGGTGCCTTTTTAAATCTTTCAATTCATCAGGGCCAATCAGAGCCAGCCCTAAATCCTCGGCGCGAGTAATATCATTATGACGTAATGGGCGGAAGCTGACTAACATGGCTCGGGCTTGTAGCCCGCCAAGTAAGTCACGTAAGGACTCTAATTTATATAAGGTATCGTCACCATCATCACGCATCCCTTTCGTCTTACATTCAATAATATGCAGCTTATTATTGACAACGGTTGCGACATCTAACTCATTACGTACTTCTCGTTCACCGAGTTGACGGTAAACCTGAACATTAAGTGAGCGATCTTGGATAGTTGGCATCCCATCTTGGATCTGTTTTACCGTACTGTGAACGAGTGTTTCTAGCCACTCACCGTTTGCAAAACGACGGGCATCTTCATCGGAAAAGGTCAGTAAACCTTCTTGGTAGGTTGCAATGTTGGCTTCGACAAGATCGGAAATTAGCAAATTGAGCTCACGATAGCCTTGTTGTTTGATGGAAAGTTCAACATCCAGACGTTGTTCTTTACGGCAGGTCGTCGCTAAGTAGTTAAGCGTCGCAAGACCCGGCCCAAGTTCTAATGCGTGGCTGGCCCAGCGTTCACCTAATTGATACAGTTTTTGATCCAATTGAGGGGGGCGGTTATGTTCGCTGAACTCGCCTCGGGCCCCAAAAATAGTCAGGTAATCAGCAATGGTAATGTTGTCTTGCACTTGAGTATCAGGGCTGCCATCTGGATAGAGCCAGCACAACTTATCACTACGAGGCTCAACGACAAAAATAGGCCAGTGATAGGTCCGAAACACTTCATAGACAGATAATAATCGATGGCGTAGCCCGCAGCTGGCATTCAGTTTTACTTCAACTTGGCGTTGTTTGAGATCCTCTGCGAGTTGGCGAATGGCTAGCTTTGTTTCGGTAATATTCGCTTCATAAGGAATTTCAAAAAATTCTGAGGTGATTGCTCGTTGGGCTAATACCGTATGTAAGCGAACATACATGGCTTCTTGTGTTTTATCCCCGATAAAGACAATGTGTCGACTAATGGTGCGATTATCGAGTAGGGGCGTGACTAAACGAACTGGGTCTTGATCTATGATGCCAACATGAACGGCCATATTTTATCCTCATGTTTGGCTTGCAAAATAGAGAGAAGAAAAAGAAACGCGCAAGCCTTATCCATCATATAACGATGGCAGGACAAAAAAACAAGGGTGACTCTGTGGAAAAGTCACCCTTTGGGGAAGTTTTGACGTAGTACTAACAATCTACGCTAAGTTAAGTACCGAAAGCTTAATGTTGCTTCCGACGCTTATAATTTAAATCGATGAACGAGTTGCCCTTGCTGGTTGGCAAGCTGGGTTAAGTTTTCACTGGTTTGCGCGATTTGATTCATTGCCTTATAACTTTCATCCGCGATATGGTTGATGTCTTCTATACTTCGGGCTATTGAACTGGTGGTTTCGCTTTGTTCTGCTGCCGCTTGGGAGATATGCGTACTCATTTGGCTGATTTCTATGATCAAGGCTTGAATTTCTTCCATTGCACTATTGGCGCTGGAGGCTTGTTCAACCGATTGCTCCATATCTTGCATACAGGTTTCAATCACTTTACTGGCCGTTCCTGAACTGGCCTGTAAATTACTGATCATCGTCTCAATTTCAGAGGTCGATTCGGTTGTGCGCTGTGCAAGTACCCTCACTTCATCAGCAACGACAGCAAACCCTCTTCCTTGCTCTCCTGCTCGGGCGGCTTCAATGGCCGCATTTAAGGCCAGTAGGTTTGTTTGCTCAGCAATGTTGCGTATGACATCTAAAATTGAGCCAATTTGGCTGCTCATCTTATGTAATTCACCTACGGCATTCACTGAGTCATGAAGACGAGCTTCCAATTGATTAATTGTGGAGATGTTGTTGCTCATTACTTGGCGACCGGATTCAGAGGCACTTTCTACTTGCTGAACCATGTGCAGTGAATTTTGTGCACTATGGGCAACCTCTTGTACAGAATGTGCCATTTCCGTCATTGCTGTTGCGACATTGGCGGTCTGCTCTCGTTGATTGTTCAGTTTGTCTTGTGCGCTTTGAGAGGTAGATTGGTTACTGTTTGCTGTAATAGTCAGGTTATCTGAAGCTTCATTCAGCTTCATCAAAATGTCATGTAGGTTATTAGCGAGTGAGTTGATATGGGTACTTACACGCGCAAATTCATTGTTATAGCGAACTTCAATACGTTTGGTCATATCCCCTTGAGTAAGGCTTTCCAGCGTAGAAAGAATACGGTTGAGCGGGCTACGGACACTATGTGCAATATGATAGCCGATCCCTGTTGCCAGTAAGACCACTAAAATACCAATACCAATCGCTCGATAGACACCTAAATCATAAACTTCGCCAGCCTCGATGAGTGCGGCATTGAGCTCTTGAGTTGCCGTTTGGTTAAATGAGTCGAGAATCACCATTGCATTGTCCACTTCTGTGGCTAAGTTATCAATGTTGGCATACAAGGCATAACGAGATTTCAAATACTCATTGTGTTGGTCTAGTACCCCCCCTTTCTGTCCAATATCTTGAGTGAACTGTTCAACGGAGTCATCAAATACTCTCTTGAGTTCGGGAAGCTGTGCTGTTAAACCACGGTAAGAATAATTGAGGTGAGCCACCGCTTTTCGGTTATTGGCTACCGCTTGTTCTACAAAGTTCATATCAGAGCTGGCCAGTGCATCGGAAGTGATCACTTCCGCATCTCGAAGCTTAATGAAATAGCTTTTTGCCATGACTTTGACTGAAATACTGCTTTGTTCGTCCACGTACTCTTTCATACCCACGCTGAGTTCTGAATGTAGACGCTGAAAGTTACGTGTTGAATTTTGTACTTTTTCTTGTGAGATAAACATGGCTTGGTAGTTATCCATCGCATCGTACGCTTCAGTAAAATAGCGCTGCTCTAACTGCCGTAATGCACGGATGCGATCTTCCAGTTCAGGGCGGGAGGCACTGGCTTCAGCCAACTGTTGTAATATTGCACGAAAATCGGTTTGTGCTTGAGTAAATTCAGTACGTCTTTCCGCCATCCGCTCGCTATTTTGTGTGGTTAAAAAGTCCTTAAAGGATTTGTCTGCGGATAGGAGTTGAACACTGGTTTGGTTAGATAAGGAAACCAGAGGTAATGCGGATATGGATACTTCTTCAAAATTGGAATGGATACGTTGCATCCCATCCATCATGATAGCGACCGTGACGGCAAACATAATAATAATGAGTGCAAATCCGGCATACATACGCCTAATTACGGAACCTTGCATGTTTTTCTCTCCCTTGAAATCTCTCTCATTTAAAAATATGACACGCTCAATATGAAATGATGTGATAGGTACCGTTTAGGTTATCTTAGTGAAACGTGCTGCCTATCATGCAATTTGGCGGTCTGAATTATAGTAATGACAAAACGTCATAAAAAATTAACAAAATAATCAGTATTGTATGGAGATTAAAATACGCATTTTATGACGGGGACGGCAAAAATACTTTTTGGCATTTAATTTGTGAATGTAAATTTGGGTTTTGATAGGTGAACGGTGTTTTTTATTGAGATTTGATACACCTTGTCGCATACTCAGCCAGACTTAATGGCCTAATTTATTTTATCAACGGAGCGCTTCATGGCTGAAGAAACCATTTTCAGTAAAATCATTCGTAAAGAAATTCCAGCAGAGATTCTTTATCAAGATGAACTGGTTACCGCTTTTCGAGACATCAACCCCAGAGCGCCTAGTCATATCTTAATTATCCCTAACCAATTAATTCCGACGGTTAATGATGTGAAACCGGAACATGAACAGGCTCTTGGTCGTTTATTCACGGTAGCAAAGAAAATTGCGCAGCAAGAAGGCATTGCTGAAGATGGGTATCGCTTACTGGTGAATTGCAATGCACACGGTGGGCAAGAGGTATACCATATCCATATGCATTTAGTGGGTGGTCGCCCACTAGGACCGCTATTGATTGGCTAATATAGAACGGCCCAACAAGATTGGGCCATCACTTTATGGTTTTAACTCTGGTTTGAGGCGGTGAATGGCGTGAGCTTTTATTTACGACATATATTCCCCTTACTCGTCTGTCTGTTACTCAGCGCTTGTGCTCAGTTTACCGCAGGTAACCTCTTTAGCCACTATAGCGCTCAAAACAATCAACTTCATCAAGCGGTAAAAGCCGGAGACTATTCTCGTGCTTCTGGGTATTTATCGGATCATGTGGCGGGTGATATTCTTGATAATCTAGAAAAAGGCCGGGTTTACTTTCTTGACCAGCAGTATGCGTTGAGTAGAACAGCATTGGAATTGTCGGATATGGCGGTCACTCAGCAACAAGAAAAAGCCATGATATCGGTAAGCTCAACAGCGACGAGTATTGGCGCATTGGCGATTAACGATAACTTAAGTGACTATACTCCCGCCGATTATGAACTGGGATTCTTGCACCTTTATTTGGGGTTGAACTATCTTCAAAGTAACCAGTTAGAAGGGGCGCTCGTTGAAATGCGTCGAGCTAACCAGGTTCAGGAACAAGCACGAAGAAATCGTCAGTCAGAGTTGGAACGTGCACAAAAAGAGCTGCGTAGTAATGGTGTGTCTCCCAATATCGGGGCGGTATTATCCCAATATCCCGATGCAGGGACCCAATTGCAAGCCGTTCAGAATGGGTATTTATTCTATCTTTCAGCCTTATTGTATGAAGCGTCAAATGATTTAAACAGTGCTTATGTCGATTATCGCCGAGCTTTAGCGGTCGCTGAAAATAATTCGGCAGTGATTGATGGAATCTTGAGAGTCGCTCAGCGTTTGGGGATGAGAGAAGACTTGCGCCTATTGAGTGAACGCTATGGGGCACCAAATTCTCTGCAAGCACAGCAAGGAAGAGTGATTATTATTGAAGAACAAGGTGTTGTAGATAAGCGGCAAGGCTGGCGTTTATCTTTACCCTTATCTGACAGTCGGGGAAATACGGCGCTGTATTCTTTAGCTTTACCTTATTATGAACCAAGCCCGCAAACGGTCTTTCCACCATTACAACTGAATCAGTCTATGGTGATGGGAAACGAGTTAACCGATGTCCGCCTAATGGCGCAGCAAGATCTGTCTGAGCGGATTCCTACTATGGTGATTCGGCAAGCGTTGCGTGTTGTCACTAAAGATCAAATTCGAAAAGAGAGCACGCAAAGTGATGGGGTTGGAAATTTACTTATCAATGTGTTTAATACCTTAACCGAGCAACCGGATACTCGTAGCTGGTTAACGTTACCTGATCGTATTTTGGCTCATAGTGAAGTGGTCACATCAGGTGAACAAGTGTTGCAGGTTGGAGCTCAGAGCTATCGATTTACTGTGCCAGATGGGGGAACGACCCTAGTTTGGTTATCTCGGCAGGGGAGCAATGCCACTCTCTGGCATAAACAATTGGGAAGATTATGATGAAAAGAAGGGTTCTTGGACTGCTAGCGGCATGGCTTATCAGTGGTTGTGCGAGCAATACCACAGGGTTGAGCGTTGATGGTGCTAGTCAGCGGGTTTTATTTGGTGATCAAGTCCTGGCTGGCCGTATACAGATTGAGGATATTTCAACCACAGAAACTCATGGGCAAACTCGGGGGCTTGTCCGTATCTCCAGTCAATATCGAGGGGATCAACACTTGCAGTACCGTTTCTATTGGTATGATGCTGAGGGGCTGGAAGTGAATGTTCAGCCTGGGCCTTGGAAACAAATTATTTTACGTGGTGATGAAATGTTGCCATTGTCAGAAGTCTCCGTTAATCCACAAGGTAAACAGTTCCGAGTGCAGATTCGAGAATTGAAGAATTAGTGGGTAGGATGAGTAGAGGAAAAGAGATGAAAAAAAGTGTGGTAGTGCTTCTTGGGCTTGCTGTGGTGTTGGGAGGGTGTTCTAACCGTGTGAGTTATGGTGATGCCCAATCGGTCGAAACTGTAACCGTAGATTTCGGTTCCACTGATCTACAAAAAATTGCCGCAGATATGGTCGATAGCATGATGATGTCTGGCTCCGTTGCCGTGATTACTCGTGATACGCGTCCAGTGGTTTTTGTTGAGCGTATCAAGAATAAAACCAGTGAACATATTGATACAGAATCGATCACCGACACCATCAGTACTAAAATGCTGAATTCAGGCAAGTTCCGTTTTGTGGATATGGACCGAGTTGAGGCGGTTCGAGCTCAATTGAATTTCCAGAATAATGATGAGCTTGTTGACCAACGAGCGGCTATTCAATTTGGTCAAATGGTTGGAGCGCAATATATGTTGTACGGTAATTTATCCAGCATCGTAAAAAATGCGGGAAGAGATAAAGATGTCTACTATAAAATGACTATGCGCCTAATGGATTTAAAAACCGGTTTAATCGAATGGGCTGATGAAACGGAAATTCGTAAGCAGCAGTCGAGAAGTTTCTTGGGCTGGTAGAGCATCATGTATTGCAAGTAAAGAGGTGAACAATGGCAAGGATGTCATGGCGGGAAGCCTGTCAACTCGATCCGACATTACAGTCGTTAACTCACTTCTTTACTTCAACGCCAGAGTATGCGCAAACGTTGACTGGTGGGTTAACCAATCGATGCTGGAAAATTACTCACACTGCGGATCAGGTTTTTGTTTGGCGTCCTATTACGCTGATCACGAAAGGGTTATCGATATCTCGAGCTCAAGAGTATCAAATCTTAAAAGCAATAGAATCAAGCCATCTTGGCCCTAAAGCCGTGGTGATGAATGACCAAGGCTTATTAGTTGAATGGATCGCGGGGAAATCGCAGGCCGAAGAGAGTGTATGGGAGAGTATTCTCAAAGTACTGGTTCAAATCCACCAACTAGAAACGTCTCGAATACCTGTTCCTCCTTTTAACTATACTGCTCGTGTCGATCATTACTGGTTACATCTTAAGCCAGACGTTAAATCCTCTCCTTTTGAACCGTTATACCAACAGTGGCGCACAATGCCCAATTGTGCATCACTACCATTAACACTTTGTCATTTTGATTTAGCAGGCTATAACCTGATTAAAACAGAAGCAGGTTTTCGTGCTATTGATTGGGAATACGCCAGCATCGCAGACCCACGGTTAGATCTTGCGATTAGCATTGATGTGGCGGGTGAAAAGTTACTGGATGCTGTTTTCCGTTATTGTCAGTTGAGAAATATCCAGCAGGTAGACACTTGGATTGAGGGTGTGAAAGCGTGGCAGCCAAGAGTGAGAATGATGGCGATGCTTTGGTATTTACTCGCTTATCAGCTGTGGGGAGGGGATGAGTACTATCAGCAAGCTTTACGTTTTAAAGAACAATTAATTGCTGAACATCCATTGCCATAAATCAGTGGCAATAGAGCATTTAACGCTTTAAAACCATGCTTTTCATGTGTAAATTAAAATCTCCAGCTAGCGGGGGTAGTATGATTATTTATTTGCATGGATTTGATTCAACAAGTCCAGGAAATCACGAAAAAGTGCTTCAATTACAGTTTATCGATGACGATGTTCGTTTTATCAGCTACAGCACCCAACATCCGAAACATGATATGCAGCACTTATTGAAGGAAGTTCATAAAGCCATTGAGTTATCCAATGATCCACATCCTCTTATTTGCGGTGTTGGACTGGGAGGGTATTGGTCTGAGCGAATCGGTTTTTTGTGTGGAATTAAGCAAGTGATGTTTAATCCCAATTTACACCCTGAGATCAACATGTCAGGGAAAATTGATCGACCTGAAGAGTATGACGATATTGCGACAAAGTGTGTTGAACAGTATCGAATAAAAAACAAAGGGCGTTGTTTGGTTTTCCTTTCCCGCCATGATGAGTTTTTAGACAATCAAAAGGCCGCTCAAGAGTTGCAAGACTATTATCACATTGTCTGGGATGACGAACAGCCTCATAAATTTAAAAAAATATCACAACATTTACAAACCATTAAGGCCTTCAAAGAGGTTTAATTGGGTAAGCAGCTTCGATATGGGAGCTGCTTTTTACTCTGACCATGTTAACGTTTGTGAGTGTCATCCGTCCCTTACGGCCTCTGTATTGGTGAATCATTCATCAGACGCCTAAAGTCCGCTTAAAGGGAAGCCAGAATAAGCTAATCTTGGCTTGCACCCCTGAATTTGCCCTATATAATGAATCAAAAATAAAAAACTTGATAGACATCAAAAAATTGATGGATAGCATCACCAGAAAGCTAATCCTTATTGATGAACACTCAAGCCTCTCTAGAAGCCTACATATTTGATTTAAAGAATTTTATCAGCATGATACGTCGTGCTGACTCTGATTATTGATACTTTGAGGATAAACATAGTGACACGTATTATTGTAGTCGGTGGCGGAGCTGGAGGGCTTGAGCTAGCAACGAAACTCGGGCGGACCTTAGGGCGTAAAAATCGCGCTAACATTACCTTGGTGGACCGAAAGTCTAGCCATTTATGGAAGCCTTTGCTGCATGAAGTAGCGACAGGTTCATTGGATGAAGGTGTGGATGCTTTAAGTTATCGAGCACATGCCAAAAATCACAGTTTTGATTTTCAACTTGGTAGTCTGGAAGCGATTGATCGAGAAAGCAAAAAAGTGGTCTTGAGTGAGCTGACGGATGAACATGGTGAGCTGTTGATGCCTAAGCGTGAACTGCACTATGATCTACTGGTGCTAGCGATTGGTTCAACGTCTAATGATTTCAATACTCCTGGAGTTCGTGAGCACTGTATTTTCTTGGATAGCCCTGAGCAAGCCCATCGCTTTCGCACCGAAATGAACAATGAGTTTCTAAAACTCCATGCGAAAAATGGCCAAGGAACGGTTGATATTGCGATTGTGGGAGCGGGAGCGACGGGCGTTGAACTCTCGGCTGAATTGCATAATGCGGTGAAAGAATTGCGTACTTATGGATTTGGCGATCTTGACTCAAGTAAGCTAAATGTCAACTTGGTGGAAGCGGGGGAGCGTATTTTACCCGCCTTGCCTCCAAGAATTTCAGCCGCTGCTCATAGTGAACTGACCAAGCTTGGCGTGAATGTTCGAACGTCAACCATGGTGACAAAAGCTGAAAAAGAGGGTTTAACCACGAAAGACGGTGACAAAATCACGGCAACGATTATGGTGTGGGCGGCAGGAATTAAAGCGCCGGATTTTATGAAAGATATTGCGGGCCTAGAAACTAACCGAATTAATCAGTTAGTGGTGAAAGAGACACTGCAAACCACGCGAGACGATGATATTTTTGTGATCGGCGACTTAGCGCAATGCACCCAAGCTGATGGTTCTTTTGTACCACCAAGAGCACAAGCTGCGCACCAGATGGCCAGTTTAGCCTTCAAAAATATCGTTGCTAAACTCAATGGCCGTGAACTGAAACCCTACCTTTATAAAGATCATGGTTCGCTCGTTTCATTAAGCCGTTTTTCTACTGTTGGAAGCTTGATGGGTAACTTAACCAAAGGCTCAATGATGGTTGAAGGCCGTATTGCTCGTGTGGTGTATATTTCGTTGTACCGCATGCACCAAATGGCTTTGCATGGTGTGATAAAAACGGGACTGATGATGTTGGTGGGAAGAATTAACCGAGTACTGAGACCGAATCTCAAACTTCATTAATCTGCCAGAGTGGCTACAACTCAGTGGACCGCATGATCCAACAAGTTTGGGTGATCGGCTTCAGCTAGGCTAAATAGCAAGCGCAGTGTTTACTGCGCTTGCTTATTGTATTTCTCACGTTATCTCTGCTCTTACGATGGGTTTGATGCCATTTCTCCTGTTCGTTGATGCTGTTTCGGTGAAGTTTGGCTATAAAGCGCCCGTAAACTTTTCTTGTCCACCTTACCTACCGACGTTTTGGGAAGGGTATCAATAAACTGTATTTGATCGGGGATCTTGAAATCGGCCACGCCGAGATCACGTAAAAAGCGCTTTAGTTCCAGCGCTTTTATTGTGTGCTCTGAGCGTGTTACGACGACTGCGCAGCTGCGCTCGCCAAGATAATCGTCAGGTATGGCGATCAGAGCAACATCGTGTATGGCAGGATGACGTAACAGATAGTTTTCTACTTCTTCTGCGGCAATTTTTTCACCCCCGCGGTTAATCTGATCTTTCTCTCGTCCCGTGACAATGATGTTACCTTCGGCAGTACGCTTCACCAGATCGCCAGTACGATAAAAACCATCAGCAGTAAATGAGTGCTCATTATGTGCAGGGGCACGGTAGTAACCACGAATGGTATATGGTCCTTGAGTAAGTAGAAAACCTTCTTCACCGATTGCTACATCGTTTCCTTCTTCATCGACCACTCGAATTTGATCATGGGGTGAAATAGGTCGGCCTTGAGTACTGGCAATGATTGGTTCGCTATCTTCAAATCGAGTGTAGTTGACTAGCCCTTCTGCCATACCAAACACTTGCTGTAAGCGGCAATGAAGCTTTTTCGGTAATGCTCGTGCGGCAGTTTCACTGAATTTAGCTCCGCCAACTAACAGTAACTCAAGGCTAGAAATATCCTGTGTGGCTTTTTCTGCATAGTCCATCCATAGTAGAGCTAAAGGGGGCACTAAGGCAGAGACGGTGACACGGTGGCGCTCAATCATGTCAAATGCACTTTGTGGTGCGGGATCTTGGGTGAGAATCACACAGCCTCCAGACCAAAACACCCCTAATGCTCCCGGTGAGCTGAGCGGAAAGTTGTGCGCAACGGGCAGAA
Source organism: Vibrio cincinnatiensis DSM 19608 (assembly GCF_900167345.1). Lineage (GTDB taxonomy): Bacteria > Pseudomonadota > Gammaproteobacteria > Enterobacterales > Vibrionaceae > Vibrio > Vibrio cincinnatiensis. The sequence goes on from NZ_FUXB01000008.1 coordinate 126,048, forward strand.
CACACAGAAAACGCGTCGTGTGATCAAAATGGCAGATCTGAACGCTACCAGTAACACTGTAAGCATAGTCATTATGGGTACGTGGGATCAGCTTGGGAGTCCCTGTGGTTCCTCCTGAGAGTTGGAAAAAGGCCACGTCATTGGCGTGAGCATACTGTTCTTGTATTGGTGGTTGAAAGCATTCGTTCAAAGAGATAAAGCGGGGGTCGCAGGCCTTACCTCGGACAATGACGTGTTTAACACTTGGGCATTGTTGGAGGATATCTGCGGCTAACGCTTGATAATGGAAGGTCGTCGCTTGGCCATCAATAAAATAGGCCTTAACATCGGCATGTTGGCAGAAATAGCGTATTTCCATTTGACGATGAGCTGGGAGTGCGAGTATTGGGCGGACCCCAATTTGTAGTAGTGCAAAAAAACACTGATAAAATTCAGCGATGTTGGTCATTTGCAACACCACATTATCACCACGTTGTAAGCCGAGCCGATGAAATCCAGCGGCTAACTGTGCAGCACTATCGACAAGTTCTCGGTAAGTGATGGTACGTTGTTCGCAAATAATCGCGTCATATTCAGCGTATTTTTGTTTACTTTCCCGTAAATAATCCAGCAGGGTTTTATCTTGCCAATAGCCAAGGGCTCGGTATTGATCGGCTAATGCTTGTGGCCATGGTGTGTAGTCAAGTTCTGGTGGTTTTTTCATCGGACTTCCTAGGCGGTCAGTTGTTCATTGAGTTGAATGCCTGCGGCAGACAAAATCGTGCTCATCTTGGCACCCGTTTCATCTAACTCGCTCTGTGGTTCTGATTCATTAACAATGCCAGCTCCGGCGTATACCTTCATCTGTCTTTTTTGCACTTCTGCGCATCGGATAGTCACTACCCATTCTCCATTGCCACGTGAGTCACACCAGCCAACGATGCCAGTGAAGTAGCCTCGATCAAATTGTTCAATAGCACGAATGGCTTTATAAGCATGAGCGCGAGGATAGCCGCATACCGCTGGGGTAGGGTGAAGCTGGGAGGCAATACTAAGCACGTTGAGGTTAGTGTCGATGGTTTGACCCTCCAGCAAGGTAGAAAGATGTAACATGGTCTGTGTTTCGATAACCGATGGTGTCATCGGTGTATAGAGATTGTGGCAATACTGGCTCAAAATACGTTCCACTTCCTCTACCACTAAGCTGTGCTCATAGAGATCTTTTTGTGTGTTGAGTAACGATAAACGTGCCGCTTCATTATGCGCTTCATTTGAAGTGCGCGGGCGTGATCCAGCAAGGGGATTGGAGGTCACATAGTTGCCTTTTTTGGCGATCAACAATTCAGGGCTGGCTCCCATTAATTTGATACCGGGAGTAATATCTGCGGCGAAGGTATAGCCTTTAGTGTTGATGGATAAGAGGTTGCGAAGTAGGTTTGGTAGATGAATATCTGCATCCGTTTCAACTTCTATGGCTCTTGATAACACAGCTTTAGCGAGCTCTGTGTTCGCAAATAGATTAAGCAGATCGGTGACCCCTTGGCGGTAATGTTGACCGGAAGGAGAGGAAATCACTTTCGCGTTTGATGGCAGATTATTCATTCTATTAGCCGCCCCCCGGGTACTGCTCGATACCCATAGTTGTTTGGGAATAACAAAGCGTGTTGGGTGCTGTTCATGAAATGGCACGATCCCAAACAGGACGGGGTTATCCGCTTCATGACACTTTGCCGCTTGTAACATGGTATACGCTTGCTCCGCTAATTGAGCAAAACGGATCGGTTGGTGAATGTCTTGTTCTATGCCTAGGCCCATCATGGTATGGGTCGGAGAAGCAAAGAAAAATGGAGCTGATTCGAGTTGTTCGCTCAGCACTTCATTTTCCATTTTTGTATAGCCAATGACTTGACGTTGCATTTGGAACCCTTCTTTTCCTTTCTGACGATATCGGCAGCCTGATGTTCCTGTTTTATGACGTTGAAACCGCGCCAATTGCCAATGCATCAGGAACTCGATATAGTTATATTGCCATAAATGATAAATATTATCATTGCTATTTAATAATAATTATCATTATTGTTTTGAGGTTAAGATCTCATTTTGTTGGTAAAGAATGGATTGTTAAATCAATCAGTAATAGTGAGAGACAAATTCTACAAAGGGCTATAAAAATGGATGTATCGTTAAACAATCAAACCGTATTGGTTACTGGAGCGGCAAGAGGGATTGGCTTGAGTGTGGTGGAGCAACTGCTCAAGCAGAACGCTAAGGTAGTGGCAACGGATGTGCGAATGCAAACCTTGCTAAGTAATACGGAATTATTACGCGCAAGTTACGGACAACAACTGCAATGTGCAGAATTAGATGTGGCTCAAATTGATAGGGTTGCCGATATGATGGCCGACCTTCAGCAGCAATATGGCCCTATCGATCATCTGGTAAGCTGTGCTGGAATTTTACATTTAGGTGCGATTCACGAGATGCCATTTGAGCAGATACATGAGACATTCATGGTCAATACATTCGGTATTCTCAATGTAATGAAGGCGTTAAGTCATTCAATGAAAGAAGCAAAGCGTGGTTCGATGGTGATTGTTGGTTCCAACGCTGCCAATACGCCACGCCCCAATATGGGCGCCTATGGTGCTTCGAAATCAGCGTTGCATATGCTGGTGAAATGTATGGGAATTGAGCTGGCTTCTTATGGCGTGCGCTGTAATATTGTTAGCCCGGGTTCAACGCGTACCGATATGCAAATGCAGTTATGGACCGAGAGCTATGGTGAAGCGCAGGCCATTGCCGGTGATGCCGCCACTTATCGCCTTGGTATTCCGCTACAAAAAATAGCCGAACCTGAAGATATTGCACACACCATCTTGTTTCTACTTTCGGATGCCGCCAATCACATCACCATGCATGATTTGCGAGTGGATGGTGGTGCGACATTAGATAACTGACGCCAATACCACTTGAAGCATCCGTGGTATTGGCAATATTCATTCGCCCCAATTGTATCGTCTATCTATGTTCATGGGGTTTCACTGACTGGATTACTACCTGCTATACCAAGTTGTTTGGGGGCGGATAGATGCTCATTGAGATTAAGCAACCGTCGAGTAGCGCTGGCTCTTTACGTCATTCATCGCCTGAGCGAGAGTCTCTAACAAGGATAAGGTGTTTTCCCAGCTTAGGCATTCGTCAGTGATTGATAGGCCCGGTATCAGTGTATTTTTTCCTAATGTCTGATTACCTTGCTTGAGAAAACTTTCACACATTACTCCTGCGATACAGGTTTCTCCTGCCCGCAACTGTGTGGCGATATCGTTAGCAACTACTTGTTGATTGTGCGCTTTTTTCAGACTATTGCCGTGGCTGCAATCAATAATAAGGCGTGGATTAAGTGCATTCTCTTCCAGTTGTTTGGCAACGGAAATCACCGCATGGCTATGATAGTTAGGGACTTTCCCACCACGTAGAATCAGGTGTCCGTGTGGGTTACCATGAGACATGACTAAGTTTGGTTCACCTTGGGTTCCGGGGATTGCCATCACATGTTCTGTTTGCGCGGAATAAATGGCATCAATCGCAATGGTGACGTTGCCGTCGGTACCATTCTTAAATCCAACTGGACACGGTAGTGCTGACGCCATCTGACGATGAATTTGAGATTCGGTGGTGCGGGCTCCAATGGCTCCCCAGCAGATCAGATCGCACAGATAGGGATAGAGATGGGTATCGAGAAACTCGGTGGCGGTTGCTAATTCAAGGCTGATCACTTCACGTAGAAAAGCTCGCGCCATCGTAAGGCCTTTAACCATGTTGTGTGTGCCATTTAAATCAGGGTCAACAATGAAACCTTTCCAGCCAGTACGGGTACGTGGCTTTTCAAAATAGGTCCGCATCACAATCAACAGTTGGTCGGCATACTGGGCTTGCACCGCTGCAAGTTTATGAGCGTATTCTAAACCTTGCTGAGGATCGTGGATAGAGCAAGGGCCGACAATCACTAACAGCCTTGGATCTTGACCTTCTAGAATAGCGGCAATCTGGTTACGTTGTCGTTTTATAAACGCTCTTTGCTTCTCGTTCGTTGGGATATCGCTAAGTAGCGCTTCCACAAAGGGCAATTGGCCGATGGTAGTAGAGCGTATGACGTTGTCGAAAATTGGCATGAATATTCCTCAACCTGACTCTGTATCCTAAAGGGATGGTGGTTTATAGGTATGTAAATGATAATTATTATCAAAAATTGATTGGGTGATTATCAGCACTGCTTGATTTTGTTGTCAAGCATTTAATGCAAATGATAACCATTGTCATTTTTGTGTTTTGTCTGTAACAATAATAGCCAGTCAATAAAATACAACTGAGGCGTAGAAAAATGACCATGCATGACATGACAACGTTACAGGCAGCCTATTGGATTGGTCGGCAACCTACTAGCTCATTAACTGGTGATGCCGCTCATCTTTATGTTGAATTTGAAGGTCGTGAAATCGACACGGTTCGTTTAACACAGGCGGTACACGCCGTGTTTTGTCAACATGAGATGTTAAGGCTTATGGTTTCTGAACAGGGCCAGTGGTGGGTCAGCGATCTGTCTGATTGGCATCAATTGTTTTTAATCGATTGGCGAGAAAAAAATGCGGCCGAATGTGAAAGAGATGGCGCTGCACTACGTAAGCAAAAAATGCATCAGAAACTCGCGCTTAATCAAGGACAAGGGGCAGAATTTACCTTAATACTTCTGCCTGACAACGGTTTTCGTTTGCATGTTGATATCGACATGATTGCTGCAGATGCACCCAGTTTTCGTATTATTATTGAAGATTTAGTTCGTGCGTATCATGGACCATTCCCGCAAGAGAAGCCCCCCTCATTTTCAGGCTATCTGACTCAGTCTGTGACGGATGATCAGCAAGCACTCATTGCCCGTGACCGACGATATTGGCAAGGAGTATTAGATGACATTGCGCCCGCGCCTCAGCTACCCGAGCACAAAGCGGCTGACTCTCAGCCATTCCTGCATACCGAGCGGTTAGCCGCACAGTTAGATGCCTCGCAACGGGAAAAATTAGCCGCGTTGGCAACTCACCACCATATCAGTTTAACGGATCTATCATTAAGCCTGTTTAACCTAGTGTTAGCCAATGCACTGAATCAGCCTTCATTGCGTATCAATGTGCCGCTTTTTGTACGCCCACAAACGTTTTGTCATACCGTTGGTGATTTTGCCAACCTGACATTATTCAGTGCCCATTGTTCGTCAACGGCGTCGATTTTGACACACTGTCAACAAACGCAGCATCAACTCATCGCCTGTCTTGAACATCGACATTATAGTGGTGTGAACGTGATGCGCGATCTTTCTCGTCGGCAAGGTTGTCTACAAACTTCACCGGTGGTGTTTACTTCGGGTTGGAATCTCGGTGGTGATCTGTATTCCGCTCAAGTGCATGACACCTTAGGAGACATGATATGGGCTAGCTCTCAGGGGGCGCATGTTTTGCTCGATGCTCAAATTGTACCGTACAACAGTGGTGTGCTGATTAATTGGGATGTTCGCGTTGATAGCGTTCCGTTAGCGTTTTATCGTGCTCTGTTCGAGCGTTATGTTAACTTGCTAAGCGATATTGCAGAGTATCCAGAGACGCTGTTACAACCTTATGCCGTTAAGCCAACCATCTCTCCTGCCAAAGAAAAACGCCATAGTGAGCAACCACTGACTCGATTACAACAGGCTTATTTAGTTGGCCGTAGTGAACACTTAGCATTGGGCGGGGTCGCTATGCAGGATTTTAGAGTTTATCGTGGTGAGGTCGATCTTGCACAGTTGCAAACCCGTCTGGCTTCGATGGTGCAGACCCTTCCAGTGCTACGAACGCGTATCGATGAGAGTGCTTTAACTCAGTGGGTGAGTGACGAGGCGTTGGTGAATTTAACCCACTGTGATTGGCGAGATCTAAGCCGAGCACAGGCGCGACAGAAGGCGGATCAACTGATCGAACAGGTGTCGCATTATCGACATGATTTATCCTTATCACCGTGGAAAGTCTGGGTCGTGTCACTGCCAAAAGAGGCGGAGGATGTTGAGGGTTGTGCCGCTTTTAGCCATATGGTGTTGACGAGTTTTGATGCTCTGATTTCGGATGGACACTCCATTTCTTATATACTTGCTCGTATGTTAGAGGTCACACCTCAACCTCTCATAGTGCCTACCGTTTTGATGGCGGGAAATCCCAGTGATGAGCAACGCGGTATTGCTCAAGATTACTGGCAAAAGAAACTCTCTCATGTCACAGAGCCTATGGCATTACCTTGGCGTCAGCCCCTTAATACCATTTATCAGCCCAGCTATGCGAGAGAAACGATCACGCTGAGTCGAGAAGAGGCGCGGGCTCTGTTTAAACTGGCCGCTCAGGCTCGGCTGTTTCCAAATAGCTTATTGACCACACTGGTGATGCAGACGGTCGCGGTTTGGTGCCCGCAGAGCGCATTGTGTATCGGTTTGCCCGTTTCGCCATTTCAAACTGGTCAATTGAGTAACCAATCCAGCTTTTTAGTACTTAACTACTCTCTTGAATCACAAGATTTTCAACATCAAGCGCTGGGCGTGCAGCGAGATATTGCTGAAGGGATGGCGCATCTTGCGTTCTCTGGCGTTGACCTTAACCGTTTGTTGTTGAGCCAACTGCCATCCCAGACGATTCCTCTGCCTATTGTGGTGACCAATGGGCTGGGGTGGGAAACGTTACCTGAACATCATTCTATCCAAGAATATGACGGCTTAACGCAAACACCACAGATAGCGATCGATTTTCGTTTCACTTACGATGCACAGAAAAATCTGCACATGAGTGCCGATTATGTCACACAGGCGCTGGGAGTGGAGCAAGTTCGGGCTTGGCTTGAAAGCTGGAAACGTGCAGCTCTGGGGATGATCGCTCGCCAGAGCTTACAGTGGTATAGCCGTGAAGCGCTGGATTTAAGCCACTATCGTTTCAATGATACGCCGCCGAAGACTGCGCCGTTTCCTTTTCTTGTGACGTTAGCTGAACGCTTGTTTGGGCAGCCACAAGATCGTACCGCGCTGATTTGTAAAGAGCAGTGTTGGAGTTATCGACAGCTCGGACAACAGGTGTCGGGCATCATCGCTCAGTTACACGCCAGAGGGATGACATCCGGTGATGTTGTGGCGATTTGTTTGCCACGTAGTGCAGAACACGTGATGGTTACATTAAGTTGCGCATTAGCAGGCCTTGTTTGGGTACCGATTGATGCCGCGAGCCCACCGGAGCGTAAAGCTTATCTATTGGCTCACTGCCAACCTTCTTTGGTGGTGACGATAGATAAAACACTCGAATTTAAAGGGCGGAGTCATAGCGTCGCACTGAATGAACTGCTGCAACCGGCGCAACAAAGAGCAAACTTGCCAGATGAACAGACCTTGAGCAGACGCAGCCATAGTGAGGATCCGGCCTATTATCTCTACACATCAGGTACGACAGGTCAGCCTAAATGTGTGGTGCTAACCAATAAAGCGACATCCAATGTGTTGTATCAGACGCTGGCTAAATGGCAGGTGAATGAGAGTGATGTATTAATGTCAGTGACACCGTTTCATCATGATATGTCTGTTTTTGATGTGCTGGGTTCATTATGCGCCGGAGCATCGCTGGTCATTCCTCCCCCTCAAGCAGAAAAAGATGCCTTGCAATGGAATGAGTTAGTGGATCGTCACCGGGTCACACTCTGGTGCTCGGTTCCTGCTATTTTGGAAATGTTATTGGCGTGTCAGTCTGAGTTTCAAGGAAAATCGCTGCGCTTGATAGCGCAGGGGGGGGATTACATCAAACCGCAGACCATTAAAACACTGCGTGAACGTTTACCCTCCGCACGACTATTCTCACTGGGTGGGCCGACCGAAACCACGATTTGGAGCATTTGGCATGAACTGGTTGATGAAGATATCAATCTGATTCCCTATGGTGAGCCGCTACCCGGGAATCAGTACTACCTCATTAATCAAGCACATCAACACTGCCCTCAGGGCGTGATCGGTCGAATAGTGACTTCCGGTGTTAACTTATCTCTTGGTTATCTAATGGATGGAGAGTTTGCTCAGCATGATTTTATAGAGATAACGACACCCGAAGGAGAGCGGGTTCGAGCCTTTAAAACGGGGGATTTGGGTTACTATCGAGACGATGGTCGCCTTATTTTTTCAGGAAGAGTCAATGGGTATGTCAAAGTAAGAGGAATACGAATTTCACTACCAGATGTGGAAAAAGTGTTGCTCAATGCCACCAAAGTTCGGGATTTAGCAGTGATTGATTATGTGGATTCATTCACGGGGGATACGGAGTTAGCCCTGTTTTATGTCAGTGAGAGAGAGCCTTTCAGTGTCACTCAGTGGCGAGAAATGATTCATCACTGTTTACCTGCATCCCATATGCCACAGCGTTTTATTGCGCTTGAGCATTTTCCCTTGTCGGCAAATGGAAAAAAAGACAAGCGTGCTTTGCTTGCCCAGTTGGCGTTACTAAAGGATCAACGCTTGGAGGAGGCGGTAGAAGAAGAACGGTATAAGAGGCGCCGAGACGCACGCTTAGCCAGTAAAACGCAACCGTGGCAAGTGATCCTTGATGTTTATCAGCAGGTGTTGGGGGAGCGGGCAACGACATTGACCGAGCATTCCGCATTTATTCAAGCGGGGCTGCGGCCTTCACATATCAAAAGCATTGCGACACAACTCAGTAAGATGTTTAACAAGCCCGTGGATGCTCGCTTACTACTCAACTGTAAAAATGTAGAGCAAGTGTCAAAATTACTTGAGAGCAGTTAAACTGGGCATACTCGGTGTACGGGTTAGCAGGGGGGCGTCAGTATTTTGATTTCAAATATCATCCTAATCGTTTTTTTGATAAAGTGCACGGCGGGTGTTGCTGAGTTGGGAAAGTGAAATGAAGTTACTGTACTGGTTGAATGAATGGGGCTCTCTCCCGCAACCAGAGCAGCAAGACCGCCTACCATTATCTGGACATAGCCTTATTGACGATGTGTTTGTTCGGTATGAGTTGGTGGATGTCACTAAGCCATTATTGTTTACTTTCTCCCCTTCTGGTACCAATGTGCAGGAGCAAGAGCTACACCCGCATTTTGCCCCTTGGGGCTATCATTTCGCTCAACAACAAAACATCAATATTATTGCCTTTCAACATCTTGGGGTAACCAATTGGTTTCGTAGCCCGGCTTTGATCGCTTTTCTTGAACCATTATCGATGTTGTTGTCTCCTTTCCAATGCCGTTTGGGTTATGGCTGGAGCCGAGGAGGTTTTGCTATTAGCGCATTTGCTCGCTTGCTTCAGCTTGATCATGTCCTGCTGTTTTACCCCGTCAGCACTAAAAATAAAATGCTGGTGCCGTGGGATGATCGACCGAGTACCGATATTGCTCAACAGTTTGATTGGGAAGGGGACTATCATGATAAGGATCTTGGTCATGCCCAAGGTTATATTGTTTATGACCCTACCGATGATATCGATAGACTTCATGCCAAACGTTACCCAGAGTTGACCCATTTTCAGGTGGTTGGGATGGGACATGGCCTATATTCCCACGATTTTAATCAGTTAGATTTTTATAACCAAGTGGCTGAACAATTTATCCATCATCAAAAGATAGATATTGCTGATTTTCACGAGCAAGCCAAGCACTGGTTTTTAAAAGAGGATTGATAGCGCCCCATTAGGGGATACGGCACACGAAAAACGAGATTTTTAAGACCATTGCTTAATGCAATTTAGATGGAGGATAAATGAAGTTACTGTATTGGCTGGATGAATGGTTGTCTCTTTCCAAAGACGATCAACAGGCCAAGTTACCGATGTCTGGTGAGGATTTACTTGACGATATTTTCGTTAAATATGAATTTGTGGATCTCAATCAACCCCTACTATTCACCTTCTCACCCGCGGGCACCAACTTACAGGAACAAGACTTACATTCAGATTTTTCGCCTTGGGGTTATCGTCTTGCCCAAAAGCAGAACGTGAATATTATTGCCTTTCAGCACTTAGGTAAAAGTAACTGGTTTCGTAGCCGTAACTTAATTGTCTTCCTAGAGCAATTATCAACCTTGCTGACGCCTTTTGAATGTCGTTTGGGGTACGGACTGAGCCGAGGCGGTTTTGCCGTTGGCGCTTTTGCTAATTTGCTGAAATTAAATCAAGTATTGCTATTTTATCCCGTGAGCACCAAAAACAAAAGGTTAGTACCATGGGATACTCGTTCGAGCACGGAGATTGCTCAACAGTTTGATTGGGAAGGCGATTACCACGACTTAGATCTGGGAAGCGCCAAAGGCTATATCATTTATGACCCGACCAATAAAATCGATCAACGCCATGCGAAGCGTTATCCTGAGCTGACCCATCTAAGAGTTTTTGGCATGGGCCATGGTACTCACGCCACCTATCTTAATAAATTCGGTTTTTATAAACAGGTGGCGATCGATTTTATTTGCCATCAGCATATCGATATTGCCCACTTTCGGCATCAAACTAAAACCCTGCGCTTTAAAGAGGACTATTACCAGCGTCTTAACAAAGCGAACGCCAATTCCTCTCATCGTCTGGGTTTGCTGAGTAAAGCTCACAATATGCTTATTGCTGAGAAAAAAGAGCATGTGAAGGAACATCAGACAACCATTGATATTCAACCATTAGTGGATATTGCGGTGAAGCATCAACAAGACAACCCTGAAGATGCCGTACAGCTATTGGAAATTGCCCAGCAAATCGTCCCTGACAATCCCTTCATCGAGTACAAGCTGCAACAATTGCTATAAGCAGAGGGCAATCTAAGCGCCGGATGGCGCTTCTTGTTAGAAGGTGTAGCACATCGTTTCTTTAATGGTGTGGTTAAAGGTGTTCAATCGTGTGGTAGAGTTTTGCGATTGGCAGATCGAGAGCGCCTTCATCCAGTACTGAATTCATAAAGATCATCACACGTTGTCTATGTTGTTCAAATTCTTCTGCTGGATGCGTTTGTGAATCTGCATCTAAGCTGAGTACCAAGCCATCCGCATTCGTCTGCCCTCGAAAAGTGAGGTTAAAACCGTCCGCAGGACCGCTGGTGATGACGTGGTGTTTTACCTGACAACCCATGAATTTTGGCGGATCAAAGGGTAACACATTGACAAAAGGCGAGAAGAAGTAGCGGCTATTTTCTGTTACGCCTTGATCGCGGGCTATCTGCTCGACACGATAACGTCCATGCGTGTAGAGCTGGCGTAATGTTGTGCTGGTTTGGGTCAGATATTCTCGTAACGTGATGTGAGTATCTACCTCGAGAAATAACGGCAAAATATTAACCAGCAGTGCTGGCATATAGGCCCCAATACTACCCCAGCGGCTCATAAATGGAATCCAAAGTGGCATGGTATTGTGAGCACCCATATATGTTTTAGCAAGATAGCGGTGCAAGTAAAGGCCAGATAAGGTCACCAGCAAATCAGGCCATCCGATGCCAACGTTCTGTGCAAGTCGACGGATATGGTCACTCATCGTAGCGGTTAATTCATGTGCAGCATGGAGGGTTTCACCCTCACTGTCCTCTTCTTTATTGAGGATGGTGAGCTGGGTTGAATGAGTAAGGTATTCTTGCCAGAATATTTTATCTTGCTGGCAGCGTTGGCTTGATTGATAGCGTTGTTCTTCACTCAGAAAATCCGCAAAGGCGTTGAAAGGTTTACCGAGTTCGGTTCGTTCAACATAGTGTTGATAGAGCGTAGCGCAGCGTTGTTCAAACAACGTCATACCAAAGCCATCCATAATGATGTGATGTGCTCGAATGTACCATAGATAGTGATCATCACTGAGTTTCAGTAACCACTGAACGGAGAGTGGATCGTGGAGTAAATTTAAGCGCGCATTAACATCGTCTTCCATCCATTTTTTGGCTTGCTCGAAAGGCTTGTCGTAGCGGCGTAAATCTTTCACTTCAACTTGAGGGATGCGGTTTGGATCATGAGCCTGAAGTGGCGTTTTCCCATCCTCATTCAGTTTAAACCGCAGGGCGAGTACATCTGTTTCTTTGGCGGTTTGTGTTATGGCCTTACATAGCGCGATTTCATTGATGGTTCCTTTGAGCTCGATAAAGTGTGCGACGGTAGAAAGAGGATCATCGGGATGAAGTGAAAACTCTTCCCAAAAATCGAGCTGGGGCAGAGTAAGCGGCATCCAACGTAGAGTTAACCCATTAACTGACATGTAAAAACCTTGAATTATAACTGTGATAAGAGAGGTGGTAGCAACAAAGCAAGTACCGATTCAAGTGCTATTGTTGTGACGTCTCTTGTTTCAGGCGAGTTCGACATCGAAGCAAGAGGTCACAGCGAAACAAGTTTAGCTTTATTTTTGCTAATGGCAATCATTATCATTTGCATAAATATCAGAATTTGACACAATCAGACGTAAGAGGTTTATGCCGCTTGGTTTCATACCATAAGGAACTTAATGATCTTTAATGCGATTAAAACATTAGTATTCATCACCTTGCTGATGAGTTACCCCACTCAGGCACAGGATTGGCCTCGGGTATTTCATAATGCCGATGGTTCGACGACAACGTTGATGGCACCTGCAAAACGTATTCTTTCTACGTCGGTGTCTATCACAGGGACGCTACTTGCCGTGGATGCCCCGGTAGTGGCGAGTGCCACCACCAGCAATGGCCACTATTTTGCCCAGTGGCAAGCGGTGGCAGAGAAAAAAGGGGTAGAGCCTCTTTGGCCAGCAGGCAGTGTGGATCTTGAGATGGTTTACGCTTATGAACCGGATTTGATTATTGTATCGCTCAGTGGTGCTGACTCAGCATTGGGGCAGTTGGCGGTGTTGCGCCAAGTTGCCCCGACGGTGGTGCTCGATTACGGCGGTCAGAACTGGCAGCAACTAGCAGAAAAAATCGGTGAAGTTGCGGGTATTGAACAGAAAGTTGCGGCTAAAATTAGCCAGTTTGATGATTTCATTGACAAGACTCGTTCGACGCTTACTCTGCCTAAAGGACAGGTGAACATCATTAGCTACCATGGCCCCGGTGTGACGAATCCGATTGCTACAGAGAATGGTTCACATGGAATGTTACTTAAATCATTGGGGTTTGATGTTGAAGAGCCGAATCCTGCTTGGCAGACAGGATCCGGTCAGTTGAATGATTTTGTACGCTCACACTATGAACACCTCATAGAAATGACCGCTTCGACCACGTTTTTACTGAACGCGACTGATGCCCAAGTGCCCCCATTTTTACATGACCCTGTGCTGGCGAATTTACCGTCAGTCAAAGCCAATCAGGTCTATGGACTTGGGGCTAATTCGTTTCGGATTGATTATTTCAGTGCTCACGAAGTGATCGATGAAATTCGGGCTCGTTTTGGGAACTAAGACGACACAATGACAAGATTAATGGTTGAGCATAGGGTGGTGGTTAGACAAAACCAGAGTAAGAGATGGGGCATTGTAGGGTTGCTCTTTTTGTTACTCAGTTGTGCTTGCCTAAGTGTATTTATTGGTACACGTTTTGTTGCACCATCGGTGACCTGGCAGGCCATTACGGCATTTGATCCTAGCAGTAGTGAACACCTATTGGTGCACTATCTTAGAATTCCACGCACTCTTCTGGCTATGGTGGTTGGCGGTGCACTGGGTGTGGCGGGCGCTATGATGCAGGCGCTGACGCGAAATCCGTTGGCCGACCCGGGCATTCTTGGCGTTAACGCTGGGGCAACCGTTGCGATTGTCAGTGCGATTGCACTGTTTGGTATTACCGATGTGTTTGGTTATATGTGGTTTGGTTTGGTGGGGGCCACCATGGCGGGGGGCGCGGTGTATCTGCTAGCAGGGCTGCGCCGCGGCATTAATCCTGTGCGAGTGGTACTGGCGGGTTCGGCTTTATCCGTGGTCTTGCTCGCTTTAACTCACATCATTACTGTCAATAGCGATCAGGAAGTGTTTAATCAGTTTCGCCATTGGGCGGTCGGCTCACTGCAAGGGCGAGGATACGATGTACTGTGGCCCGTTTCATTGCTGGTGGCCGTGGGGCTCGCACTTTCCATGGCGCTTCGCCAAGCGCTCAATACCGTTTCTTTGGGGCAAGATTTGGGTGAAGCTTTGGGGGTTAATCCTCAGCGAATCTGGTTATTGGCATCCAGCGTGATTGTGGTGCTATCGGGAGCGGCAACCTCTGCCGCTGGGCCACTCAGTTTTGTGGGGTTGACAGCACCGCATTTAGCGCGTTTTTGGGTCGGTCCAGATCATCGCTGGCTGCTGCCGTATTCGATGTTGATTGCGTCGTTATTGACGGTCATCGCCGATATTCTTGGCCGCGTGATCGGTTATCCGGATGAAATCAGTGTCGGTATCATGATCGCGTTAATTGGTGGGCCATTCTTTGTGGTTCTGGTTCGCAAATGGAAGATAGCACAGTTATGAGTCGTTTTTCTCAACCGGTTTATCAAGTCTGGCGCCGAGGCGAATTATCCGTGCGCTATTCTGTGGTTTCTATACGTTGGTTATTGCTGTTAACACTATTGGTCGTGCTGCTGGCGGCGTATGCATTGACAATAGGACGCTACACCATCTCGATGCCGGACTTATGGCAGGTTATTCTCGGACAGGGTAGTTCGGTTCAAGAACGTATTGTTTGGAATATTCGCTTGCCGCGCATTGTGACTGCGGTGTTTGTCGGCGCGGCACTGGGCGTCTCGGGTGGAATTTTTCAGTCTGTATCACGCAATGCGCTCGGTTCGCCAGATGTGATTGGTTTTACTACCGGAGCTGCGACCGGAGCGATTGCACAAATCGTGTTGTTTGAACAAGGGCCGGTGCAGGTCGCGTTGGCGGCGATTGTTGGCGGTATGGTGACTGCCGTTGCGGTGTACCTGCTCTCACGCAAAGCGGGTGTGGTTGGCGGTTATCGTTTGATCCTCACCGGGATAGGTATTGGCTCTGTATTGAGCGCGCTCAATGGGTTGATGTTAGTAAAAGGCAATATCGATAATGCAGTTACTGCCAATCTATGGTTGGCAGGGTCGTTACACGCTCGTACATGGCTACATGCGATTCCCGTGATGGTCGGAACGCTGCTACTGGTTCCCGTTGTGATGTTGTTGGCTAAGCCATTGGCAATGATAGAAATGGGGGACGATTTAGCCATTCAGTTAGGGATTCAGGTCGAGCATATCCGTCTTGTCATGTTATTGATGGCCGTGGTTCTGGCCGCTATTGCGACCGGTTCTGCTGGGCCCATTGCATTTATTGCTTTGGCTGCTCCGCAACTGATCAGCCGCCTGTTACGAGCCTCACAGTTACCTGTGTATGGTTGCGCGGTGATGGGCGCTTTGTTGATGGTGGTAGCGGATCTGATCACCCAACTGCAACCGCTTAATCTGACGCTGCCGATTGGCCGCATGACAGGTATTGTGGGCGGTTTTTATCTTCTTTGGCTGCTGACTCGTACACCGCGTTTGTGAAAAAGCGCTACGACGCTACGAAACGTTATGCCCATTTCCTTTTATGCTCGACGAATATGCTTGGATTTCCTCCCCCTCTCCTAATTGCAGCAAATGAAAATCATTACTAAATGTAAATGATAACTCTTTACATTTGAACCTCTCAGTTCTAAAGTGGTTCATCAATACTATTTGTAATGTAACCAAACCGATTCATTCATGTCGTCGATTTGCTGTTTTGGCATGCAGTGGGTTAGCTCTGCCTAGCAAACTCAACGTGAGCGTATGACGTTTATACTGATGAAAGGAGAAAAAAATGACAGGATCCCCTCGAATTCGACAAAACAAGCTATCGACAGCCCCAAAGGCTAAGGCTTGTATTTTGTCGAGTATAGTGATGGCTTTATGCCATGCTCCATTGGCGATGGCGGAAGCAGAAGAGGGAGCCAGTACCTCTGCGGTTTCGATGTCGACCATTACGGTGTATGGAGAAAAAACGACGCGTTCAATGCAAGAAACCAGTGCGAGTGTAACGGTGTTTGATGAGGGCAAAATAGATTCTATGCCCAATGCGACCAATGTAACGGATCTCCTACAAAGCACACCCAATATTGTCGATGTGGGGGTCGGGAACGATGTACCAGCGATTCGTGGTATTGATGGTTCGGGTGCTGCACGAGGCGCAAACGCCTTCCTCAACGGGACTCGTCCACGTTTGAACGTGTCACTGGATGGTCGATCACTGACTTACAACGAATTGGCCTTTGGTCCACAATCTCTTTGGGACCTGAAACAAGTGGAAGTTTATCGTGGCCCACAGAGCTATATTCAGGGGCGTAATGCGATGGCTGGCGCGGTCGTTTTACAATCGAAAGATCCTACTTATCATTGGGAAAGCTCGGTTCGTGGTTCTTATGGTGAGCAGGGGTATTCACAAACCGCTGCCGTTGTGTCCGGCCCAATCATTGAAAATGAACTTGCGTTTCGTCTGTCGATAGATAGGCAGACTAGAGAAAGCTTTGTTGATATGCCATCTTACGATCCGGTTGGCGATCCTCGTGATATTGAAACCATTACCGCACGTGGCAAGTTGTTGTATGAACCCTCGGCATTACCGGGGCTCTCTACCATGCTGACTGTGAACCATTTCGACAGCAAAGCGCCACAAAATGAAGCTCTGATTCCTTCTGCTGAGCACCAGAGTGCTCGTTATGATGAGCGTCGCCCTGTGTTTGAAACTAAAAACACCAGCGGCGTCTGGGACTTAGAGTATCAAACGGCGGGTAATGTGCGCTTTGAGAACCAAATTGCCTATACCGATTTTACTATTGACCGTCGCACGGCCACCACTTTGCCTTATGCCAATATCGATGGTGAGGAATTTCACATAGAGCCAGTGGTACATTTTGCGACGAATGATGATAAATGGCGTGGTTTGGCTGGTCTTCGTTATTACTATTCTTCACAAGATGAATATGTCTACCTTTTCGGTGGTAGTACGTTTGATGACAAGACAAAAACCAGCTCTGCCTTTGCAGAAGTGACGTATGCGGTGTTACCCATGGTGGATCTAACGCTAGCTGGGCGACTTGAAAGGGAGCATCGTACCCGTAAAGGCGGCAGTTCAACGGTTGAGGTTGACTTTGATGAAACCTACAACGTCTTTCTGCCTAAAGCGGATGTTGCATGGAAACTTAACCGCGATCATACGGTCGGTGTGATGGTTGCCAAGGGGTATAACGCAGGGGGAGCAGGCATGACCTTCGATACTCCCTACACGGCATACACTTATGACGAGGAGTATGTTTGGAGCTACGAAATGTATACTCGTCACCGTTTATTCGATGGCAAAGTTGAGCTGACATCAAACTTCTTCTACAACGATTATGAGGATTTGCAACTGCCGTTCTATATCAGTGCGCGGACGACCAAAATTATTAATGCAGAAAAGGCTCGGACATATGGTGCGGAATTTAGCTCTCGTTGGTTACCGAGGCCGGATCTTCAACTATCAGCCGGATTAGGTTTGTTAGAAACCAAGATCAATAAATTTAGTGATAGCGAGTATGAAGGTAATGAACTGCCGCGCGCGCCATCCTATAGCATGAACTTTGGTGCGGATTATACCTTCTTTAACAACTTTGTGTTCAGTACTACGGTCAACTATACCGACACTTATTACTCATACTATGACAACGATGAGATGGGTAAGATTGATGCAGATTGGATCACCAACGTACAGTTGGCCTACAACTTCAGCATGGGCCGTGCAACGCTGTTTGCAACCAACCTATTCAACTCAACTCAACCAACCATGATTACCGACAATGATGTATATACAGCGGTGACGCAACAGCCACGTTTAGTGGGTGTCTCTTTGCAGTTGGACTTCTGATGTCCTATGGGGCCCGATAAATCGGGCTCCTGTACTTTTTCTCTTGAAGGCCGTCTGCTTCATTGTGGCTCATAAGAAGAGACGGGCTAAAATCCATGGAGTGCTCTAATGGTTGATGCAAAACAATTGGTAATCAGCGAAGTGACTCAAGCGCTGAAGCTGTCGTCTCATTCTCTTTCTTTTGATACGAACCTTTATCAACTCGGTCTTCACTCTTTGCTTATCTTACGTCTTAGTGAATGTTTCAGCGCACAGTGTGGGGTCTACATTGGGTATCTACCCTTGGCATCTCAGCCAACGTTAAATTGCTGGATTGCATTGGTTGACAGTGCTTTGCAGTCTTCTTCTCTTATTAACCCGCCTGAACCGTTTTGTGTTCAAGGCTCAACCATAAGGAATGATTCATGAGCGAAGCAAACTTTGTCACTGAGCGGTATGACGTTGAAACAGAGGCATCGGTACACCTGATTAGCGATTTTGAGCAACAGGTATGGCTACATCATCAGCAGTGTGATGATTGCTCGCACCAGCGGTTGAGCGCTTTTCGTTTTAGTTGCGATATCAATCTCTCTCTGCTGCTAGAGTCATTAGAGCGGGTTATTCAATCATTGCCTATGCTCGATAGCCGCTACCAGCTCACGGAAGATTTTGAACTGATTAAGCAAAAGACATCTAAGAGGCAGAGAGTCGAATTGATACCATTCGGTGGTCGGGATGAAGCGATTCAGTACCTGCTGAATTGGCAACATGAGCGCATCAACTTATCTTCACAAGCACCCATGGAATTTCGCTTATTATTGGACGAGGAGCCAATACTGGCGATACGTCACCATCGCATTTTAGATCAAAGTTTGAATTGGCAGACGGTGTTTCGTTTACTGAGCCGTTTTTATCATGGTGAACACAACGTTCAGGCATGGACGCAGCCCAACGAAGTGGTGTGGCCACTCGCGCATCCGCTCTATTCATGCCAAGAGCCACTCAAAACCGCCTATCAATGGCTTGCCACCCGTGAGGGAGTGAGTCGCCATATCGAATTACTGGGTAGTGAACGGCTGAAAACCATTCAGCGTCATGCAGAGACAGTGCGAACCTCTTTGCCTGTAAAAGCCTTCGAACAACTGACAAAACATCAAAGTAGACAGGCCAGCCTTGAACATGGCGTGATGTTGCGTGGGGCCATCACCGCGTTTGCCCAGTTCATTGCTCAACTGAGCGGAGAGACGGTGCAAACGATTTTTGCTCCTAAGAAGGTAATGCAACGTCATCATGAATTGAACGGCCGCGTTGTGCAAAGTGGCTTACAGTGTTTTACTCTTAATACTCACCATCAATGCCGTCGTGAACTGCTGGATGAAGTCGAGAAGCAGTGGCAAATGGCGGAGCCTAGAACATTATCGCTCCCTCATGCTGAAGCGTTGAGTAGCTTGGTCACTTGGAGTATCGATCCTGCGATACATTTGCGTGCGGAGAAAATGCCAGCAGAAACGCTGCGTCTTGCTCCTTTGCACAGTGACTTTGACCTGATTCTGGCTCTAGGAATAAGCTGTGACAACAGCTTACTACTTGAACTGACCACGGGTGAACGTCTTTCACCGTATATTGGTAGCTGGTTGCTTGAGCAATTTATTGATTCTCTAGTGCAGGATATTCGTCCTGAATCCACCACGCCATCATTGGTACGGATGACACACCCAATAGATCGTCAAGTGAATGAGCGTGAGCACATCGCTCAGCGGATAGCTGAGGCATTTGGTCAGGCACTTAATGTGCCTGAGTTTTCTGTTCATGACAATTTTTTCGATTTTGGTGGGCATTCTCTGATTGCTACCCGTGTGATCGGCAAGCTAAAAAGCGAACATAAAATTGAAGTGCATATCAACGACCTATTCAGCCAGCCAACGGCTTGGGGCTTGGCTAATCATGCGGTTGCGCTGAGCCATTCACTCGTTCAACCGATAAAAAATGAGGGGGCTCCACCCATACGCACAAACGTACCGCTCTCTTTTGCACAGGCGTCACTGTGGAAAGCTTATGCTGCATTTGGTTACAACGAACTGTTTAATATTCCATTTGCGCTGCGTTTTTTAGATCGTGTTGATGAGGAGATATTCAGACAAGCTTTTGAAGATGTCATGCACCGTCATTCTGCACTGCGGACGCTTTTTGTGATGGAGGGGGGAACGGTAACACAGTCCGTGGTGCCAGAAAAAGAACTCAGTGGCTATCGCTGGTTTTGGCGCTCTGATGAAGCGGGTCAGGTTGATTGTCAGGCAGTACTCAATCAAGAGGCTTCGCACGTCTTTGACTTAAGTGCTGAACTGCCTGTTCGACTCCGTTTTGTACGAGAGCAAACCTCGGGTATGCAGTACTTATCTTTCTTGTTCCACCATGTCGTACTGGATGAATGGTCGGTGAACTTGCTGATGGATGATTTGCGCGAGGCGTATCAGGCTCGGGCGAAAGGTTATGTGCCGAAATGGCAGAGCCAACCATTGGCGTTCAGTGAATACGCCGCTCGGCAGCATGACAGCGGACGGGATGAATCCCACTTAGCGTATTGGTTAGCTCAGTTTGAGGGGGTTCCTCTCCATGCCCCGCTGCTGCCTGAGTTGCAAAATCAACCGAATTCTGAACCCTCGGATGCCGGTGGCTGGGTAGAATTTAAACTCAGTACAGAAGTGGTACAAGGATTGTATCAGTTGGCTCGTGAGCAAGGTGCTTCACTGTTTAATGTGGTCTATGCCGCAATTTCGCTGGCACTGAAACAGTTGGGTGCTCCAAGTAAACTGATTGTCGGGACACCAATGTCAGGACGTATTGATGCCAATTTTTTTGACACGGTAGGCTATTTTACGACCTTGGCAATGCATGTGGTGCACTTTGATCGGGCACACTCGGTGGCGGAACTGATTGCACAGGTGAAAAACACCATTAATGAATCGCTCAATTACTCCGATGTGCCTATTGATTGGGTAGAAGATGCCTTACTGGGTGAACAAAACCGTAAACAGCACCTATTTGAAGTGATGATCCAACTGCATGCGAAAAACAAGCTGCATGGAGAGCTAGTCGGAGATCAGACTATGGTTAGATTTGAGCAGGTTGACCCAGAGAAGAGTGAGTCGGCGTTGGGCTTGCAGTTTGAGGTCATGGAAGAGCGTGTCGGTGGCGAAGATCGTATCCGAGTCTTGATGAGTTATCGCAGTGATCGGTATGGGGATGCTCAAGTCAAAATGCTAACACACGCCACTCAGAGTATGTTGGAACAGTTTGCTCAGCCACAATCAGGCAATCAGAGGCTCAATCTTGAGGAGGAAAAGCAATGAGTATTGAGCAGAATGCGCGTTTACAGGGTAGCCATTTACGTCTTGGCTATGAAAATTATACGGTGTTTGATGATATTGATGTCTGTATCCCTGATCATCAATTCACCGTGATTGTCGGCCCGAATGGTTGTGGTAAGTCGACTTTACTTCGCACCTTATGTCGTTTGATTAAACCTCAAGCGGGTCAGGTTTGCCTTGATGGTCATGATATTCACCAGTTTCCTACCAAAGCGTTGGCTCGTCAGTTAGGGCTTCTCCCACAAAGTGCAATTGCACCAGATGGAATTCGTGTGCTGGATCTCGTTGCTCGTGGGCGCTATCCACATCAGCAGTTGTTTCGACAGTGGAGCTTGGAGGATGAAAGGGCGGTGTGTGATGCCATGCAGGTGACAGGGGTTGAAACGCTGGCAGAACGACAGGTGGATGAATTATCGGGTGGACAGCGTCAGCGGGTATGGATTGCAATGGTATTAGCCCAGCAAACGCCTCTGCTACTGCTCGATGAACCGACCACCTATCTTGATATCGCCCATCAGATTGAGCTGTTAGAGCTGTTTCGTGATCTCAATCGTAACAGTGGCCACACCTTGATTGCGGTGCTACACGATCTCAATCAAGCCTGTCGTTATGCGGACCACATGATTGCGATGGCACACGGAAGAATTATTGCTGAAGGTAACCCCAGTGAACTGATCAGTGCGGAATTGGTTCGGGAAGTGTTTGGCTTGGAAAGTGTGATTATTGATGATCCGGTTAGCCATACGCCGTTAGTGATTCCTTTGGGTCGAGAACGACATGAATGACATTTTTCTCCACTCGGCAATGCAGATCGAATTGGGAGGGTATACGCTGCATCTGCGCCCGTTTGATGTTGCGCGCTATTCACCTCAACAACCGCTGCCTTATTCGCTAACACAGCCAGACGACTTGCTGAGTGCGGTAACGAAACGTCAGGCGGAATTTATGGCAGGTCGAGTTGCTGCGTGTGATGCATTGCAAGCGGCGGGCGTTACGCCACAGATGTTGAGTGTGGGTAAACATCGCGCTCCACAGTGGCCAGAAGGGGTGGTGGGGTCGATTTCGCACAACGAAAACCTCGCGTTGGCGGTGGCGCAATATGTCGATAATGGGACATTACTGCTTGGAGCGGATGTGGAAAGTTGGATCGACGCCCATTCATTGTCTCTGATTCAAACAGCCATTGCAGATCCGCAGGAAGCCGCCATTTTGGATTCGCTGTCGCTCAGTACAACTCAGCGTATCACCACCCTATTTTCGGCCAAAGAAAGCCTCTTCAAAGCGCTGTATCCAAGGGTACGCCGATATCTTGATTTTCAAGACTCACGCCTGATTTTTTGGAATGAACCGGCGAGTTATTTACTGTTGCAGCTTACTCATACTGCGAAAAAATATATCGGTGATGGGCGAATTTTTCGGGTTGATTATCAATGGAACGAAGAGGCTGTGGTGACTTTAGCGCAACTCAGCCTCGCTGCTTAGCATTAAGTTAATCTTATCGATGGCGTTGCTATTTCTGGGTTATCCATTGAGCTTCTCGACAAGGTTAAAGTGTCAATGACATCAGCCATGTCTAGATCTTGTTTTGAATAGGGGATGCGATAGAGCTGTTTATTGGCAAATAAAGTTAACTGAGCGGTTCGTCCTAAGGACTCGACTCCATCACGTTGTCCATGGCTAAGTAGAGCATGAACGACAAGCTCCCCTTCTTGCCATGTGACGAGTTGAATGTAAGCGCTGCCAAAGAGAATATAAGGGAACCCTGTTTCACAAAGGGGGGCAGGCATTTCTCCATTGAGTAACCCTTCTTGATAAGATCCACCATGCATAGGAATCTGTACGCCCCCCGTCGTTTGGTATAGGACCTCTCCCCACGCTTTATCCAACTCAAAACCTAAACAATCCAGTTCACAAACGGTCTCTTCTAAGGCTTGTAAGATGATAGGGATATGCTTCGGGCTCATATCGAGTTGAGAGCCGAGTTCGGGATCGCCATTACTCGGGACTCGGAGAAGTTTTTTCTGAACGATTCGATTCCAAAATTGATGGAATAACAAAGCCCCTTTACTTTGTGAATTGTTTTTACGGTCCCAGCGACGTAATACTTGACAAGCACGTTGCACGACTTGTGATGAATGAACATTTTCTAACATCAGGAGATCATCAAGAAAGGTTTCAGCCGCATAATTACGATTGTCAAAGATCACGGGTAACACCTTTTCAGCCGTAATTTGGCCTTCTGTTAGCAGTTCTTTCATGCGCTGAGCCGACATGATTAGCCGAGGATCATAGTGCAATTTCGCGGCAATCGGTTTACCTATTTGATAATTTTCTTTGTGCTGACCAAAAACGGAAGGATAGTCCGGCTGAGTTTTTCCATACTCGGTAAATTTGTAGCTATTGTTGGTGTTATGGATGATGCCACGCGAGAGAATAGTTGGGTAAAATGATGTCGGTGCCATTAATGGGTGGCCGTTAGTATCGCGTAATGATGCACAAGAACGTGTTCCATCAAGGACGTTAAAGGCGGCAGAATCATCATCCACATGGTATTGCTCCAGCTCTTGGTCTGAGATGGGCGGTACATTACCCGCGATGACATAAGCGATATCACCCGCCTTATCAGCTACAATCAGTTGGCATAAAATGCCACGATGATGCTCAATTGCCGTAACAAATTCTCGGGTTGAAGTGGCATGGGCCGCCGCTAAAAATTGATCAAGCCCTTTGGCATTGTGCTCACCGGGGTTGGTAATGGCATACCACCCTTCTGGTCTTCCGGGACGTTGGGGAAGGAAATAGAGCGGCCCCCATTCGGATTCAAGAAATTCATAACAGCGTGGTGCAACCTGCCCCGAATCTTCAAGAACCTCGATGACAATCGACTTTAGGGAGAGCGCTTTCTCTTGATCGTCCATTCGGTAGCGCCATGAATCTTGGACTCTGTTGATCTCCATCTTTTGTAACACAAAAGGGGTCACGGTGGCGGCATCTAAAATGCTCCAAGCAACATGGCTATTGTATCCCGTCATGGGAAAAGGAAAGCCAAGAAACGAGGTTCCTGCCACATCCAACTCTCCCGGAATGGTTAAATGGTATTGATGCATATAAATGCGTTGCTGGTGTGGTGTTCGTTTCCATGCTGAATGTGGATTACCAAGTAAAATGGCGTGTTTCCCCTCGACCACATCACCACCATAAGCCCAAGCATTACTACCAAAACCCCCTTCCACTTCGATGGGCTTCGCATGAGGCGAATCATCAGCATGGTGGGGTGGGGTTTCGCGCCATTGAGTGGCAGAAGAAACGAGGTATGGGCCGATTTCGACCAGCTCTTTCATAATGCCAAAACGCATTGCAGCACGAACCACATCCTCTTCTTCAAAATACACAAGCACTTCCTCAGGGCTTATTGTTGCGCTCTCTTCTTCTGTCATCTGGCTGACATAGTGGTTAAGGCCAGCGACATACCCACGGATATATGCTCGGGTATTTTTGCTCAACTTATTCAGCTCATTCGCTACCCACGGTTTAGGCAGCCTTAGGCGGAACATTAAATCAGAGTTCAGATTGGTCGTTTTCAAAAATCCAATGGTGGAGAATTGTTCGGCTCCATAGTGCTTAGAACGCTCACCACGTAGGGTAATGGCTTGCCCTGAGACTTCACATAAACGGTCTCGGGCATGGACATAACCGTATCCAAAGCCAAGACTTTCATAATTATTAGCGGTGATGTGGGGAACTTCATTCTCTGTCCAACGGATAGTGACCTGTTTGCATGGTGAGTTGTGCATGTCGTTTTAAGCCTATGATTGGGTAGCAACGCTCTGTCGTTTAGGGATGTAGGGTTATGCCGAGGCGGATTCCATGGATTGCTGAGGAGTTTGATCATGAATAAGCTCCCACCATTCCTTCAGCGTGACCTTTTCGATTAATTGAGCAAAGGTGAGATTAACGCCGAATGGACGCCATTTTTCTAACAGGACCATGGCTCTAATGGAATCGAGCCCGAGGAAAAGGAGATTCTCGTTTACATCAACTTCATCCAGTTCAAGAGATAAGGTATTGGCGACATCTAGGCACATCTGATCCAGTGTGAGGGCGGTTTTTTTCTCTGCCAGGCGTTGCTCAACCTCTGCCAGCGTTTGTATATTAGCCGCTCGCCCAGCAAGATAGTGTAGAGTATGAATATGATCGGCTTGGCTGAAATCAGCGATAGTATCGCCAATCACAAAAGGTTTAATATCGAGCATGAACGCATCCAGTGCCGTCGATAAAATTCCGATATGGCCATAGACTCCACAGATGATCAGTTGATCTTTATTGTTTTCTTGCATGAATTGAAGCAAAGGCGTTTTTTTAAAGGCACTGTAGCGCCATTTGACGTATTCAATGTCACCGATTTCTGGTGCTAGTTCGCCAATAATCGCCGTTTCTTGCTGAAGTCCAGGCCCCCAGAAGTCGGTTAGGAGTGCGCGCTCATTCGGATCTTGCTTTGCGGGCTGCGCGGTATAAATGACCGGAATTGCTAAACGTTTAGCAACGGTTTTTAAGCGTTGAATGCGATGGATGACATCACTCATGGGAGGGTGGTGGATGTCAAAGAAGTTTACGAAATACTCTTGCATATCATGAATGAGAAGAACGGCTTTTTCTGGATCTATTTGCCACTGAGTTTTATTGAGCGGGTAGTGTTCTTTGTCTGGAAGTGTATAACTGGTAATTCGAGGAATACTCATGAATCCAAATCCTTTGATCGTTATATAAGCAGATGTCGTTAGCCTGTGATTTTGTTTCATCAAAACGTTGAGTGAGTGTTTTGATTTCAGACACAACAACATGACTCACCAAACTGACGATGTCATAGTGTTGTGTAACGATAATACAAATAAAAACCATTATCAATTATCAATTATGAATTTGAAGGGCTCTCGTATTTGGGGTATCTCTCAATATTTTTCAACATCTTCCGGTATGAGCGAAAAAATGACCCCCGCTTTCGGTTTTCCATGGAACAGATATCGATTTCTCGCTAAGTATTCTTTTTTGGCACCACAAGCGGCGGCTAAGTGTTGGCTTGGTAAGTTTTCTGGATCGCAGACGATTTCTAAGCGAGTTAACTGTAACTGGCTAAAACACCACTCTGTGATGGCATTTAGGGCTTCTAGTGCCATCCCTTGACGTTGAAAAGCATCGCCGATCCAATAACCTAGGCTTGCCATATTAAAGGTGGGATAGAATTCATTGATCGCCACCATACCTACTAATTGTTGGGTCGATTTCTGAATAATTGCAAACCCATAAGCCCGAGCTTTTACCCAATTGAGTCGGGTTGCTAAAATAAAACGATCGGCCTCTTCTTGGGTAAAGGCTGGGTGACACCAGTCGATCCATTGATGAAGTGAGGAGGAGGTACGGATTAATGTCGAGAGGGCGGGGGAATCATCCAACGTGAGTAGGCGTAAATGTAAATGTTGAGTATTAATGAGAAATTCACAGTGCATGGTCGGCCCAATCGGTGAGAGTAAAACGCCCCAGTAAGGGGCGTAAAAAACTATTGAACTCGGCGAACTTGAATAATGATTCCTAGCAGTGGGTGATCCAAATAGTGAGTTTCACTACTGCGCATTCGACGTTTCTGATCCAAACGATAAGACTTAAGGAAGGATTCGGTTTCGACCGTAGGAGAGATAGCAGTGAGGTGGCCCACTTGTACTGTTGGGTCTGAATCTTGCTCATTTTCTATATCAAGATCAAGTTTTTGATCTTTAAGGGTAATCTCACGCACACTCGGTTTTTTCAGATCGAGCATGGCTTCTGCATATAAAAAGTGTTGAACGTAAATCTGCAGTGTTCCGTCCAGCTCATACAGTGGGTGATCAATGGTTTGCTCCATCACGCCATCAATCGGGCTGTCCCCCTGTTCTGATTTTACTCGTTCACTACCATCGGGGTTGAATTGCTGTGAATAATCTTGCCCCGCTTTAATATGGAAAATAGGTGCACGAGCTTTACCTTGGTCACCTTGTCGCCATGCTGTATGCAGCATGACTTGGAAACCCGCATGATTTCTTAACCGCTGTACTTGCTCATTAAGCTTGTAATCGGAGTAAGGAAGCATCATCACGCCTTTGCTATGACGGTATTGAGTATCACTAAAGTTGCCTGCTTGGGTAACATTAATTTCAGGAAGCGAGTTAGGCCATGACTCACTGGTCTGCTCTGGGTTTACTGCTCGCTGAAAGATGATCACTTCAATATCAAATTGCCGTTGTGCCAAACTGGGCATAGCAATGAGCAAAAGCAGTAGTGGGATCAGTTTTTTCATTATGACTCCGTCATTATGTGCTTGTTAGCACGTGTTCTATTTCATCAGCAGAAATCAAGCCATTAGGCAGCGGGGAGTAGATTTTGCTGGAATTCATTGAGCATGTCTGCAATAAATTGAATTCTTTCTCTTCTATCGACCAAAGTACGGGTAAATTTAAACTTGGTCGGACCGTCCATAGCAAATATTTTTGGCTGAGCTTGCAATAGTTTAACCAAAAACATCGGATTAATGTCAGCATTTGGATAGAACTCGATATAGCCGCCTTTATCGTGTGCCTCTATTTTGCGAATTTTTAAGGTGGCTGCAGTCAGTTTGAGATCGGCAATTGTTAACAGATTTAATGCAGCATCTGGGAGTTTGCCAAATCTATCAATCAGTTCCACTTTTAGTTCTATCAATTCATCTTGATGGAGGACACTGGCAATTTGCTTATACATAGACAAGCGGGTATTAATATCGGGAATATAGTCATCCGGCAGCAGAGCGGGAATGCGCAGCTCAACGTCGGTTTGTTCACGTAACAGTTCATCCAATGATGGTTCTTTGCCGGATTTCAAGGCTTCAACCGCCTGTTCCAACATTTCCATATATAAAGTGAATCCAATCGATTGAATTTGTCCACTTTGCTCGTCACCTAATAACTCACCTGCACCACGAATTTCTAAGTCATGCGTGGCTAAGGTAAAGCCGGCTCCTAAATCTTCGAGTGACGCAATGGCTTCCAATCGTTTGATGGCGTCTTTGGTCATCGCTTTCGGATGTGGGGTCAGTAAATACGCATACGCTTGGTGATGAGAACGCCCCACCCGGCCACGTAATTGATGCAACTGAGCTAAGCCTAATGAATCAGCGCGGTTGATGATAATGGTATTCGCGGTTGGAACGTCAATACCGGTTTCAATAATGGTGGTACACACCAATACGTTATATTTTTGGTGGTAAAAATCATTCATGATGCGCTCGAGCTCTCGCTCTCGCATCTGACCATGTGCCACCGTGATTCGTGCTTCCGGAATGAGTTTTTCTAAATCGGCCGCCACTTTATCGATGGTCTCAACTTGATTATGTAAGAAGTAGACTTGACCACCCCGCATAATTTCCCGTAGTACGGACTCTCGAATAACACTCTGTTCACTTTGTCGCACAAAGGTTTTAATGGCTAAACGACGAGCGGGAGGGGTGGCAATAATGGAGAGATCTCGCATGCCACTCATTGCCATATTGAGCGTACGTGGAATGGGGGTCGCGGTCAGTGTGAGAATATCGACATCTGCTCGCATGGCTTTGACTTTCTCTTTTTGACGAACACCAAAGCGATGTTCTTCATCCACAATCAATAAACCTAAATCAGCAAATTTTAATTCACTGGAAAGCAATTTATGGGTGCCGACGACAATATCGACTTTGCCATCGGCCACATCCTGCATGATCGCTTTTTGTTCTTTAGCCGACTTAAAACGTGAGAGAACTTCAACCCGCACAGGAAGGTTTGCAAAGCGGTCTCGGAAGTTTTCAAAATGTTGCTGCGCTAACAGGGTGGTAGGGACTAACACAGCAACTTGTTTACTATTGTCGGTACAGACGAAAGCCGCTCGCATGGCCACTTCGGTTTTTCCAAATCCGACATCACCACAAACTAAGCGATCCATTGCTTTGGGTTGACACATATCCGAAAGCACGGCATTGATAGCCATGTTTTGATCGTCCGTTTCTTCAAAGGGGAAGGTCGCTTTAAATGTGGCGTATTGTTCACGATCAAGGTGAAATTGATAGCCAGGTTTTAGCTCTCGTTTAGCATACACATCCAGTAATTCTGCGGCGACATCACGGACTTTTTCTGCGGCTTTTTTTCGGGCTTTAACCCAAGCTTCTCCGCCGAGTTTATGTAATGGTGCCGATTCCTCAGCGCCCCCAGAGTAGCGACTGATTAAATTGAGTGACGAAACTGGGACATAAAGCTTAGCTTCATTTTGGTACTCTAACGTCACATATTCAGTTGCTATTCCCCCTGCTTCCAGTGTTTGTAAGCCAAGGTAGCGACCAATACCATGATCAATATGAACGACCGGTTGTCCGGGTTTGAGTTCGGCAAGGTTACGGATAACCGCATCAATATTGACGTGTTTGCGATCTTTATTACGGCGTTGAACTACTCTTGCGCCCAGTAGGTCGCTTTCGCAAATTAAGGCAACGTTTTGATCATCAAAAATAACCCCTTTTTCTGCAAACCCTTGAACTAAGGAAAATGGCTCCTGACTGTGCCAAGCTTGGGCAAAAGAGGGGGAAGGGAGTGGGCGAAGCTTAATGCGTTGCAAGAGTTCTAGTAGCGCTTCTCTTCGGCCTTCCGATTCCACCGAGAAAATAATTTTCCCAGCAAAACTTTCACTAAATTGACGCAGTGCAATCAGCGGCTCTTTGTGCTGATGCTGTACGGCCAGATTCGGTAGTGGCGAAATATGGAGATTGCTGCGTCCGGCTTTTTCATCAATCGACTCGATTGAGAGTTGTAATTGAGAAAAGCGCTTGAGCTGAGCAAACAATGCTTCTTTTTTGAGCCATAACTCTTCTGGTGGAAGAAGTGGCCGCAGAGGGTCAACATTGCGTTGATCATAACGATAAGCCACGTCTGTTAAGAATTGATCAACCGAAGCTTCAAGATGCCCTAAGGTGATGAGTTGACTGTTTTCGGGTAAATAGTCAAACAGCGTTTCCGTGTGTTCAAAAAAGAGGGGTTGCCAGTATTCGATACCCGCAGGCCAAGTGCCTTTAGAGACTTGCATATAGATAGATTCAGGTTCTCGGCGAGCTTCAAATCGTTGTCGCCAGCGAGAGCGGAAAGCTTCTATCGCATCCTCTGAGGTAGGAAACTCATGAGCGGGCAGAAGCCGGATGTTCTGAATTTCTTCAATCGAGCGCTGATTTTCAGGGTCGAAGGTGCGAATGGTATCAATTTCATTATCAAAGAAATCGATTCGATAGGGGTCATGACTGCCCATTGGGAATAGGTCGATAATCGAACCTCGACTCGCATATTCACCCGGCCCAAAAACTTGATCGACGTGTCGATAACCTGACTTTTCTAACTGGATACGTAAATGGTCTAACGAGTAGTGATCGCCTTTTGTCACCATTAAGGTGTGCTGTAATAAAAAATCACGTGGACTTTGCCGTTGCAATAAGGTACTGACAGGCACCACGGTGATCCCCCTTCCCTGTGAAGGTAACTGATACAGTCGAGCGATACGATCGGAAATAATTTCTTGATGCGGCGAAAAGTTGTCGTAAGGGAGCGTTTCCCAATCTGGAAACAGGGCGACAGGTACTTGGCTAAACTGTTCGATTTCTTGGACAAGTCTTAAAGCGGTTTGGGGATCGGGCACCGCAAGTAAGGTATGGCTTGTATGGCGATGCGCATATTCAGCAACGGTAAGCGCCAAACTGGCACCTTGTAGGTTACCTAGATATTTTTTGTCACCCGCGCCGCGAAGTACCGGGAGATCAAGTAGAGTGTTTATCATCATGAGTCGTGTGGTTCGTTATGATTGGTCTCGGTCTAAAGAGCGCTGGCGTAGCAGTTTCTGCTGGCGATAAAGGGCTGCTTTAATGAGTAAGTCTTGGTCATTATCACGCAATAGTGTGTATTTAACGGTGATGATGGCAGGGCTTTGTTCAGTGTCACAATCGATGACTTGGCCATAGCAATATATTGCTGCGGCAGGGTGCTCTAGAAATAGCTTCAATCTTAGCTGGGTGCCTAACGCTAATTGGGTACAGGATCGGTAAGTCAATTGACTGGCACCAAACGAGGTCGTGGATGTGCGCTGAGTGGGGTTATCTTGTTGAGAGAGCATAAAACTCAGGAGTAAATTCAACTTGCTATTCTGGGTTTCTAATAATTGAATAACGTGTTTAAAATCGCTGTTTCTTAGCTCTAAGCGAGCCGCATCGTTGAGCTGATCTAGTTGACTAAATTCACTGGCGACCACGAAGGGGGCAGGAATTTCTGCTTCAAACTCCATTTGAGAAGGTAAAGTAAACTCAGAGGGTAGAGGCTCGACATTGATATTGAGTGCGTGGTGTACAGTAAAAAATTCTTGGTCAGTCATAGTTGGTTCCTTCTCACCTGTGTTGATTATCGTCATTAATAGCAAGGAATCAAGCTATGTCCTTGTTATTGGTGTGAATCAAACGATGGCTAACAGAGATTTAGCAAAGAAAAACTACAACCTGAGCAGGAATATCGTTACAGTAACGACACTCTATTTATTTGGTTTTTATTATGTTTCACCCAATTTCGATATTTATCGGGTTACGTTATTTACGCGGCCGCTCTGGTGATAGGTTTAGCCGTTTCGTTTCCTATATGTCTACCGCAGGGATCACGATTGGTGTGATGGCGCTAGTGACGGTTCTTTCTGTAATGAATGGTTTTGAAGCACAATTAAAAACCCGCGTGTTAGGGGTTTTGCCTCAAGCGGTGATCGGCCAAGCCCAAGAGAGAACGCCTTGGCAGCCGCAAGCGCCTGAGTTTGTACGCCAGTTATCCCCGCAAAAAGCCCCAGAGCCCATTGTGCGTAGTGAGACGGTGATTCAAAGCGCTTCACAGCTTTCTGCTGGGTTAATGGTAGGTATTGAGCCCAGCGCTGATGATCCGATTAACCATTACCTCATTGCAGGCCGAGTGGCCGATTTACAGCAAGGGTCGTATCAAGTTTTTTTAGGCCATACACTCGCACGTAATTTAAATGTGTCGTTGGGGGATACGGTTCGATTGATGGTCACTCAAGCAAGTCAATTTACACCCTTAGGGCGAATACCGAGCCAACGTAATTTTACCGTTGCTGGGATGTTTAATACCGGTTCGGATGTGGATGGACAACTGATGATCACCCACCTTCGGGATGCGGGACGATTACTGCGTTTTGATGATTCGACCATCTCCGGTTGGCGGGTTTTTTTGCATGATCCTTTTGATGTAGCTGAATTCTCTCAGATGCCATTGCCTACAGGATGGCAGTGGCGTGATTGGCGTGAGCAGCGAGGCGAATTATTTCAAGCGGTCAGAATGGAAAAAAACATCATGGGGTTAATGCTTGGGTTGATTGTCGGTGTGGCCGCATTCAATATTATCTCAGCTCTGATAATGGTGGTGATGGAGAAACAAGCGGAAGTGGCGATTTTAAAAACGCAAGGCATGAGTGATCGACAAGTACTGATGATTTTTATGGTGCAAGGCGCCAGTAGCGGTGTTATTGGCGCGATTGTCGGTGGTGCGCTGGGCATACTCTTGGCGATCAATCTGAATACTCTGCTCGATTTCGCCGAAGTGGCTCTTTTTTCTTTGGGGGGATCGCTTCCTGTGGTGATTAATCCTTTGCAAATTCTCATTGTGGTGTTGCTAGCTATCTTATTGAGTTTTATGGCTACCTTATATCCTTCTTACCGCGCATCTGCGGTTAAACCCGCTGAGGCTTTACGTTATGAATAACCTTTTACGCTGTCACCAAATTTGTAAAACTTACCAAGAAGGGGAGTTAGCAACGCAAGTTCTCAACGGGGTTAGTTTTGACATGCAACGTGGTGAGTTGGTGTCGATCATTGGTTCCTCTGGATCGGGGAAAAGTACTTTGCTGCATATTTTAGGGGCTCTCGATGAGGCGAGCAGTGGCAAGATAGAATTCCTCGGTCATGACCTCAATGCCTTGAGTTCGAATCGACAAGCAAAAATACGTAACCAACATTTGGGATTTGTGTATCAATTCCACCACTTATTAGCCGATTTCACCGCACTAGAAAATGTGGCTATGCCTTTATTGATTGGTGGGCAGCCTGTTTCACAAGCCAAGCAGGCGGCTCAGCAGCTATTGGCTCGTGTTGGGTTGGCGCATCGGTTACAACATCGCCCATCCGAGTTGTCAGGGGGGGAGCGCCAACGAGTGGCGATTGCTCGAGCGCTGGTCAATCAACCGGATTTGGTGTTGGCCGATGAACCCACGGGAAACTTAGACAATAAAACTGCATTGTCCATCTATGATTTGATGCGTGAACTCAACCGTGAGTTTGCTACCGCTTTTCTCGTGGTGACTCATGATGGACAGTTAGCGGCCAAAATGGATCGCCAGTTACATATGCAAGATGGTCTATTGCTGACGGTTTCGGAGGCATAATGTTTTTGTCTTTATTGATTGGCGCTCGCTTTAGCCGTGCCAAGCAACGTAATAAATTAGTCTCTTTCATCTCTTTATCTTCAACCATCGGGATTGCGGTAGGAGTGGCGGTGATTATTATTGGCTTATCGGCGATGAATGGGTTTGAGAGAGAGCTGCAACAACGGGTGCTGTCTGTCATTCCTCATGGTGAGTTTGAAGGGGTTCGAGGCCCGATTAACGATTGGCCGGATATGGTGCTGCAAGCGACTCGTCATCCGCGTGTGCAAGCTGCCGCGCCGTACGTGAAGTTTACCGCTTTAGCTGAAAAAGGAACGCAACTAAAAGCGATAGAGGTTCGAGGAATTGAGCCAGAGAGAGAACGGGCCATTTCTCGTTTAGACCAATTTGTTACCGCTGATGTATGGGAACACTTTATTCCTGGTGAGCAGCAGGTCATTTTAGGGCAAGGCGTTGCTCAACAGTTACAGGCAAACATGGGGGATTGGATTACGTTAATGATTCCAACGCAACACAATAGCCAACGGGTACAAGCGCCAAAAAGAGTGCGGGTAAAAATTGCAGGCTTGCTGAGCTTGAATGGGCAAATTGACCATAACCTCGCACTTTTGCCTTTACAAGATGCTCAGTCGTACCATCAGCTTGGTAATAAAGTCACCGGGGTTGCGCTTAAAGTTTCGGATGTTTTAAATGCCAATCACATTGTCCGCGAAGTTGGGAATACGTTACATGAATATGTTTATATTCATAGTTGGCAGCAAAAATATGGCTTTTTGTATCGGGATATTCAGTTGGTTCGGACTATCATGTATTTAGTGATGGTGCTGGTTATTGGGGTAGCGAGTTTTAATATTGTGTCCACACTCATGATGGCAGTGAAAGATCGAGCGGCTGACATTGCTATTTTGCGAACGATGGGTGCCAGTGATGGCCTCATTAAGCGGATTTTTGTGTGGCAAGGTGTTTTTTCCGGTGTACTAGGTAGCCTAGCGGGGAGTTTCGCAGGGGTGGTGATTGCGCTTAATCTCCCCCGTTTGATTAAGGGGCTTGAAGCCCTTATTGGCCATTCCTTCCTTTCAGGAGACATCTATTTTGTGGACTTTCTTCCCTCACAACTGTTGATCAGTGATGTCTTCTTGGTCTCTGGAACGGCCATCGTTCTGAGCTTATTAGCCACGTGGTATCCCGCCTCTCGTGCTAGCCGTTTGCACCCTGCATCGGTGCTGAGCAGTAAATAGGCTTTGTGAATGGTTACACGGTGTGAAAGGTTACACGGTCTTGGATTCCTTCGACCGTGTAACCTAAGGTATGGGGTTACTTGGAGTCAAGGGGGGTGGTGGGCTCACTAAATGGCGGTACCCATGAATGTTCAGCATCAAAACGTCGATCCGTTCTATCAAAAGCCATTTCTTGCTTAAGCCTTTCTTCCAGTTCGATAAACAGTTTTATGTAGTTATTATCTACCCGTTCTTTACCTTGTGCTTCCGCATTCCATGCGGTGTACATGCTGTCTGAGTGAGTACTTTCCACCTTTTTATAGGTGTTTTTTTGGTGTTCTACAAAGAAAGGATGAAAACCTAAACTTATCATTGCTTGGGCTCCAATTTCTAATGCTGAGTGATAGGTTTCGGATACGGCAATATCAACTCCGGCTTGTCGCAAACGATAGCCATGTCCTCGGTCGAAAGCTCGGGCCAAGACTTTGACATGGGGGTAAGTGTCTTTAACGTATTTGACCAGTTCCACGCTGCTTTCTTGGTTATCTATAGCCACCACGAGTAGTGAGGCTTCTTCAATACCTGCGGTATGCAGTAGATCAGGACGAGTCGCATCGCCAAAATAGGCTTTGGTTTTGATTTTTCGTAAGTTTTCGACTTGAACTGCCTGATGATCAAGAACGACCGCTTTGATGCCATTCGCCACAAGGAGGCGGTTAACGATTTGTCCGAAACGACCGATGCCGGCGATAATGACCGTTCCCTGTTCATCGATGCTATCGCTCGCCTGATCATTCGTTTTTTGTTCAAAGCGGGGCAAGATGATCTTGTCGAACAGAATAAACAACCCCGGAGTGAGAAACATTGAGAGCGTGACGACTAAAGAGAGAATCTGCACGAGATCGGAAGCGAGAACATGTCGCTGTTCGGTAAAGCTGAGCAAGACAAACCCAAATTCCCCCGCTTGCGCTAAGCTGAGTGTAAATAGCCAACGGTTGCTACCTTTAATACGAAAAATAAAGGTGAGGAGATATAAAATCATCGCCTTAAGCAGCATCACGCCTAAAGTGGCTCCCACAATTAAGAAAAAATGGTTCAGCAGGACATCAAATTTAATTCCAGCTCCGACCGTGATGAAAAATAGCCCCAGTAGTAAGCCTTTAAGCGGTTCGATATTTGCCTCTAACTCATGACGAAATTCACTATTTGCCAGGACAACTCCCGCCAGAAAGGTGCCCAATGCAGGTGAGAGCCCAACAATATTCATGAGAGTTGCAATTCCCACCACTAACATCAGCGCCGTGGCTGTAAATATTTCACGTACTCCAGCACTGGCAACAAAGCGAAAGAGTGGGCGGCTTAGATAATGTCCACCGACCACAACGATGGCGATGGCCGCCGTAATGATGACGCCATATACCCAACCGGGTAAGCCTGTCATAAGTGAGAGATCTTCATGATGTTGTGCGGCGATGCTGGCGGCATTTTGTGCTTGCTCAATCAGTTCAGGTAAGGCGAGCAGAGGAATGAATGCCAGCATGGGAATGACGGCAATGTCCTGAAATAACAAAACGGAAAAAGCATTTTTCCCCCCTTCCGTACGATTGAGATGCTTTTCATTGAATGTCTGTAACACAATGGCGGTGGAAGAGAGAGAAAAAATCAAACCAATGGTGAGTGCAATCGACCATGGAACCTCAAAGACTAAGCACGCAGCCATGGTACCTAATGTCGTGATGCTGACTTGTAGCCCGCCTAATCCGAGTAAGCGGTGGCGCATTGACCACAGCATTTTGGGTTCGAGCTCTAGCCCAACGAGAAACAGCATCATCACCACACCAAATTCAGCAAAATGTTGAATGGTTGAGGTCTCTTCTCCCACTAAACCCACAATGGGCCCAATCACAACCCCTGCTATCAAGTAGCCGAGAACAGAGCCTAGCCCGAAGCGTTTGGCAAGGGGGACTGCGATAACGGCGGCAACTAAGTAAATAAAGGCCTGAATAAAATAATTGGTCATGCTGAGTGTCTTCGTTCCTGAGAAAGAAAATAGTGGTTTAGATCCGGTAATGTATGTGCCTTTTTAACGTCAATTTGGTTTTTTCTTAGTGCTTGTAACAGATTTAAGTAGCGCTTGAGATGCTCATCGAGCCGTTCATCCTCACTGACGTTTTGAGCATCGAAGAGGACAAATGGGGGGAGGTAGCACATCCCCGTCATCCCAGCCATTTGTTCAATGGGACGAAGTAACTCTCGAATGGTGTAATGATTGGCTTTGCCATGCTGATAGTTCTCGGCCTTTCCTCCAGCAGAAGTCATACATAACAATATTTTCCCATGCAGTGCTTGTCCGTTCTCGCCATAGGCAAAGCCATACTCTAAAACGCTATCTTGCCATTCTTTCAGTATGGATGGGGTGGAGTACCAATACATCGGAAATTGAAAAATAATAACGTCATGATCAAGTAGGCGCTGCTGTTCTTTCTCTGCATCGATATGAAAGGTTGGGTATTCCGCATAAAGATCGATCAAAGTAATGTTATCAAGGTATCGGGCGGCTTTAAACAACCGGTGATTGGCTTTGCTTTTATGCGGACAAGGGTGTGCGTAAAGCAGTAGGATTTTTTGGCTGAGCATAATTTTTTGAAGGTTGTTCTGCTTGCTGGAATAGTTATCCAAAATGAACGGCCATTCAAATAATTATTGGAGTAAAAACTCGATTTGACACCATTTTTACAACCGTTCGGTAAGTACACCGTGAGCGGTGAGGTTTTTTCACCTTTTTTGCGTACAACATTTTACAAGCGAAAGCGTTGTTCACTCGCAAATCGGTTGATATGCCTGCATCAAGGTGATTTTAGCTCTATTGAGATGTCATTCTATTGATTACAGTTTTCTGGTTCGGCGTTTTTGCCAGCTTCGGACCACTGAATAACGCCATAACCAGCGAATGCCAAAATATCCCCAAAGAGCGGCAATGGTGCCACAAATCATACTGCCTAATAAGAAGGGCGGCCCAATGGTATGCATTTGATGGTAAAGAAATTCCCAACTGAGTTCGAAATGAAAATCCTGCGGAGGGACTTTCATGGCCCAAGCTCCAACTTTATAAGAGAAATAGAAAATAAAAGGCATAGTAATAGGGTTGGTAATCCACACTAAAGCCACCGACAGTGGTAGGTTGACTCCACACAAGATGGCAATTCCAGCAGACATAATCATTTGGCTGGGAAGCGGGACGAACGCCATAAATAACCCAACAGCAAAAGCCCCTGCTGCTGAGCGGCGGTTTAGACACCATAAATTCGGGTTATACAGGACCGTGCCAAAAACTTTCAATGCCTTTTGACGTTTAATTACCGAATGATCAGGCATAAAACGCTTAATAAATTTTCTTGGCATAGGGAACTATGACTCTCTTATCGAATTACTGGACACTGGCTTCGTTCTCATTAACAGCGCTCTCTTCCCCATATTGGCCTTGGATGCCTCATTGGTTTGTGGCATTCACCATACTGGTTGCTATGAGTATGATGTTATTCATGAACCGTTGCAGGGGATGCATCGGGGTCGCTCTGGCTTTGGTGGTAATAATAACACAAGGAAACTTGGTGAGAGCACAGTCCAATATAATCTTACAATTTGAGGGCGATATTACCATAAAAGGAGAGGTTAACAGCTTTTTTAACGCAACTTCACACGGTTTTGTTGGTTCGGCGGTTATTCGTTCAATTAATCATCAGCCTTTACCCTTTTTTCTAACACCTAAGATACATTTAACGACGCCTATCGCATTACAGCTGGGGGATCAATTTGAGTTTATTGCGCAAGTGAAACCCATTTATGGACGGTTAAATGAAGTTGGGTTTGATCAGGAGTCTTTTTACTTTAGCCAGCGTTGGGTTGCCCGTGCGAATGTTAAAAAAAATTCAACCTATCAAATTATTCCCAATAGCCATTTACGTTCGAAGCTCTATTCCCATATTAAACAGCTCACAGAGTTGAGCCCAGTACAAGGTATGATACTTGCCCTGACTTTTGGTGAGCGCAGTTTGATTACCGCTGAGCAGTGGTTAGGGCTGCGTAATAGCGGCCTGATTCATTTAACGGCAATCTCGGGGTTACATATTGGGATGGCGTTTGGGGTGGGGTATGTGTTTGGGTTGTTATTAATTCGAATACTTACGGGGCGGCTGTGGCTGCCTTTTGTAC
This sequence comes from Vibrio cincinnatiensis DSM 19608, assembly GCF_900167345.1. Lineage (GTDB taxonomy): Bacteria > Pseudomonadota > Gammaproteobacteria > Enterobacterales > Vibrionaceae > Vibrio > Vibrio cincinnatiensis. Next base: position 165,207 of record NZ_FUXB01000008.1, read on the forward strand.
TCGGAGGGGGGCTGGCATTGGCTTATGCTTGGCTTGCTGGGTTTACGTTGCCCACTCAACGTGCATTAATTATGTGTTGGTTAAACATAGTGCTGCTATTACTCAATGTTCGAGTCACCGCAATACAGCGAATATTACTGACCTTGTCTGCCGTGGCACTGTGGGATCCATTTACGGCTCTTTCGGCGAGTTTTTGGTTATCTTTTCTCGCAGTGGGTTTGGTGATTTATCAAATATCGACCATCAACCCACAATTCGTTTGGTGGAAAAAACTCCTTTTGGGGCAGTTTCGTTTGTCAATATTAATGGTTCCAATGAGCGCTTATTTCTTTGCTGGCGTTAGCTTATCTTCGGTTCTCTATAACATATTATTCATTCCGTGGTTCAGTTTTGTGGTGATTCCACTGCTATTTATGGCCTTAATTTGCTACCTATTATTTCAGTATGAATCCTCTTGGTGGTGGGAATGGCTAGAGAGCGCTTTATGGCCGTTCAATGTGTCATTGGGTTTATCGTCGCCGAGTTGGATTGATGCTAGCTTATCCTCTCAATATTTTTTGCTGATGATACTGACGCTATGGTTTCTTAGGCCAATGTTATCGAAGAGCGCTGGGATTGCGATAACGATGATTGTGGCAATGGGATGGGTCAGCTTTCCTGATAAACAAGGCTGGCGAGTAGATGTGTTGGATGTTGGACATGGTTTGGCTGTACTCATTGAACGAAACGGTGCTTTTGTTTTGTATGACACAGGCAGTGGCTGGGAAGGTGGTAGCTATGCTCAATCATTGATAGCCCCTCTGCTTATTCATCGAGGATATAGCCATCTTGATGGTGTGATCATTAGCCACTTTGATAATGATCATTCAGGGGGCTTGTATGACATTCAGCGGTTACTTTCTCCGACTTGGATTCGCGCTAGTCAGCATAAGCCTAGTATTCAACCTTGCAAACAAGGTGAGCAGTGGCAGTGGCAAGGGTTAACTTTTACTGCGCTCTGGCCTCCGCAGCTCGTTTCTCGGGCAGAAAATCCGCATTCTTGTGTGGTACGTATTGAAGACCCTGAATACGGCCATTCTTTATTGTTGACTGGCGATGTAACCGCGGTGGGCGAGTGGTTATTGAGTCGAGAGGCTGAGATATTAGAAAGTGATGTTCTGCTCGTGCCACATCATGGTAGTCAAACCTCATCAACCCTTGCTTTCATCAAGACAGTGAATCCACAGATTGCATTAGCTTCTTTAGCAAAGGGGCATCGCTGGCGTTTACCTCATCCGGATGTGTTGTCTCGTTATCAAGATTTAGGGATCAACTGGTTAGATACTGGGGATATGGGGCAAATTTCTTTACTCTATCGAAAAGAAGATCGCCAGTTACAGACGCTTCGTCAGAGAGGAATTCGGCCGTGGTATAGGCAGATGCTACGTAACGAGGTAGAATAAGAACAATATTGTCATATTTATTAAGCATCTCTATGTCTCTCAATTCTGACGAAACAACTTGGCAAACCTTTAAGCGCCTTTGGACTTACATCCGTCTTTATAAAGCGGGATTAGTTTTAGCAGTGATAGCGCTGGTGATTAATGCCTTGTCTGATACCTATATGATTTCTTTGCTCAAACCTTTGCTTGATGAAGGGTTTGGCGGGACAGATTCTCGCTTCTTACAAGTGCTGCCTTTTATTATTTTAGGCTTAATGTTTATTCGCGGTTGCAGTAGTTTTATCTCCGCTTACTGTTTGAGTTGGGTTTCAGGCAACGTTGTGATGCAGATGCGGCGACGTATTTTTCATCAATTTATGCATATGCCCGTCAGCTTTTTTGATCGAGAATCCACAGGGGGGCTACTCTCTCGAATTACGTACGATTCAGAGCAGGTAGCCGGGGCGACTAGCCGAGCATTGGTGAGTATTGTTCGTGAAGGGGCAAGCATCGTTGGTTTATTAACCTTAATGTTTTGGAATAGTTGGCAGTTGTCGTTGGTGTTGATCGTAGTGGCTCCTGTTGTGGCATTAGGTATTCGTGTTGTCTCTAAGCGATTTCGTAAAATATCCAAAAATATGCAAACAACAATGGGGCATGTTGCGTCTTCTGCTGAGCAGATGCTTAAGGGCCATAAGGTGGTGTTGAGCTATGGTGGGCAAGAGGTTGAACGTAAACGGTTTGACAGTGTGAGTAACCGTATGCGCCAACAGACCATGAAGCTGGTTTCAGCCCAAGCTGTCGCGGATCCTATCATTCAGATGATTGCCTCATTAGCACTTGTGACGGTGCTTTTTTTAGCCAGTGTGGATTCTATTCGCGCTGACTTAACTCCCGGAACCTTTACGGTGGTCTTTTCGGCAATGTTTGGCTTAATGCGCCCACTGAAAGCATTAACGAATGTGACCTCTGATTTTCAGCGTGGTATGGCGGCAACACAAACGTTGTTTGCGTTGATGGATCTGGAAACAGAACGTGATCACGGTAAATTTGAAACGGATAAAGTCCGTGGTGATATTGCGGTGAAAGATGTCACTTTCACTTATCAAGGTAAAGAGAAACCCGCGCTATCTCATATCAGTTTTACTATTCCACAGGGAAAAACGGTTGCTTTAGTTGGACGTTCTGGATCGGGGAAATCGACCATTGCTAACTTGTTTACCCGTTTTTACGATGTCGATTCAGGCTCTATTTGCCTTGATGATCATGATATTCGTGATTATACCTTAGCCAATTTACGTCAACATTTTGCTCTTGTTTCCCAGAACGTACACCTCTTCAATGACACGATAGCCAATAATATTGCTTATGCAGCCGAAGGTCAGTACACCAGAGAGCAAATAGAAGAGGCCGCTCGTCTTGCCCATGCGATGGATTTTATCCAACACATGCCAGATGGGCTTGATACCATGATAGGTGAAAATGGAGCCAACCTTTCGGGGGGGCAGCGTCAGCGAGTGGCGATTGCTCGGGCATTACTGAGAGACGCGCCCGTGCTGATTTTAGATGAAGCGACATCAGCGCTGGATACGGAATCAGAGCGTGCGATTCAAGCCGCTTTAGATGAGTTACAGAAAGATAAAACGGTATTGGTCATTGCTCACCGTCTTTCGACGATAGAGCAAGCGGATGAAATCTTGGTCGTTGATGATGGTGAGATCATTGAGCGCGGTAAACATGCAGAGTTGATCGCTCAGAATGGTGCGTATGCTCAACTTCATCGCATTCAATTTGGTGACTAATACGTGATTGAAAAACTCTGGTTTGAGCGTCATCTAGGTTACTACCTCTTGTGGCCAATCTTGTGGCCATTGAGTGTATTGTTTAAAGCGATAAGCACAGCTCGACGTCGTGCTTTTCAACAAGGGAAAAAGGCGACTTATAAAGCCCCCATTCCTGTTTTTGTGGTGGGAAACATTACGGCTGGGGGGAATGGCAAAACCCCATTTGTCGTCTGGTTGGTGGAAAGATTGCAGCAACAAGGTTATCGACCCGGTGTCGTTTCCCGTGGTTATGGAGCCAAAGCCCCCAGCTATCCTCTGCTAGTAACCAATGACACCTCCACATCACACTGTGGGGATGAACCCAAACTCATCTACCAGAGAACGCAAGCTCCGGTTGCGGTTGATCCTATCCGTTCCAATGCGGTTAAAGCTCTCTTAGCGCTCGGGGTGGATGTGATTGTGACCGATGATGGTTTACAACACTATGCGCTTGAAAGAGATATTGAGTTTGCGGTTGTGGATGGCGTGCGACGTTTTGGAAATCAGCAACTGCTTCCTCTTGGCCCACTACGTGAGCCGATGACACGCTTACAAGAGGTGGATTTTATTATTACCAATGGTGGGCAAGCAGAGACTGGTGAAATGGGGATGGCCTTATCTCCCAGTTTGGCCGTTAATCTTGTCACCGGTGAGAAAATAGCGCTGACCAAGCTTACGCATCTTGTGGCGTGGGCGGGGATTGGCCATCCTGATCGTTTTTTTAAAACGTTAGAAACCTTAGGGGTGGAACCTATCTTGACGCATGGGTTTGCTGATCATCAAGCTTTTGATGAGTCACAATTAAAAGCGTTAGCAAAGAAAGGTGATCACGTCATTATGACGGAGAAAGATGCCGTTAAATGTGCTGGATTTGCCGAAGCTAACTGGTGGTATTTACCCGTTTCTGCTCAGATCTCGTCGGAAGAGACACAGTGCATTTTGAACACAATTAAAGAGGTTATGGAACAGTATGGATCATCGTCTGCTTGAAATCGTTGCCTGCCCAGTTTGTAAAGGGAAGCTCATTTACGATAAAGAGAATCAAGAGTTAATTTGTAAGCTTGATCGCCTTGCTTATCCTATTAAAGAAGGAATTCCGGTTTTGCTTGAGCCGGAAGCTCGTACCATGAAAATGGAAGAGGGGCGCTAATGTCATTTACCGTGGTGATCCCCGCCCGCTATCAATCGACCCGTTTGCCGGGCAAACCTCTGGCCGACATTGCGGGTAAACCTATGGTTCAGTGGGTGTATGAACAAGCGTTGCAGTCGGGAGCCGAACGCGTGATTGTCGCAACCGATGATCATCGAGTTGAACAAGCGGTACACGATTTCGGTGGATTGGTGTGTATGACATCGGCTGAACACCAGTCAGGCACCGAGCGTTTAGCTGAAGTCGTCGCTTTAATGGGCATTGAGGATGATCATATCATTGTCAATGTGCAAGGTGATGAGCCCTTGATTCCACCGAGCATTATTCGTCAAGTTGCGGATAACTTATCGTCTAGTCAAGCGCCGATGGCCACGTTAGCGGTTGAGATTGATCATCAAGATGAAATCTTTAACCCCAATGCCGTGAAAGTGGTGACAGACAAAGAAGGCTATGCCCTTTATTTTAGCCGGGCGGCGATTCCTTGGGATAGAGATAATTTTGCTTTGCCAGAGAAACCGATAGTTCAACCTCTGATGCGCCATATTGGTATTTATGCCTACCGTGCTGGTTTCATTAATACCTATATTCACTGGCAGCCTAGTATGCTAGAGAAAATAGAAAGCCTAGAACAGCTTAGAGTGCTTTGGTATGGGGAAAAAATTCATGTTGCTGTCGCACTTGAAGCGCCACCAGCAGGGGTTGATACTCCTGAAGATCTAGCCGTTGTCCGTCGAATTATGGCTTGCTAGAGCAAGCCTCCCGAACGGCTTTTCGCTCGTTCGGGAATCACTGCAATTGTTAACCTCGTCTCTTTTCTCCCATTTGTTCTATCAATGAAGCAGCAAGTTAGTGTTTACTGTCGGGCTCATTCTTTGAAGGGCAAGTTGCTAGGAGTTCATGATGGCCACTCTCTTTTCGTTCTTCGAGTTTCACCTCAAAACCCCATAATCGATGCATATGCTTAAGTACTTCATGGTAGCTTGGGGCCAAAGGAATCCGTTCATGGGGGATATACTGTAAGGTGATTGAGCGATCCCCCCGAACATCCACATTATAAACTTGAATATTGGGTTCTAAATGGCTCAGGTTATATTGGGCAGCCAGTTTTTCACGAATTTTCTGATAACCAAACTCATCGTGGATGGCGCTGATTTCAATAAAGTTTTTATGGTCATCATCACAGATAGCAAACAATTTAAAGTCCCGGATTAATTTGGGTGATAAATATTGACTAATAAAGCTTTCATCTTTGTAGTTCTGCATCGCAAAGTGGACCGCCTCTAACCAATCGCTTCCTGCCAATTCAGGAAACCAGTGTCTATCCTCTTCGGTGGGCTCTTCACAGATACGCTTGATATCTCGAAACATGGCAAACCCTAAAGCATAAGGGTTAATGCCACTGTAATAAGGGCTATTGTAAGAGGGTTGAGCAACGACACTAGTATGGCTATGTAAAAACTCAAGGATGAATTTATCGGAAACGACTCCTTCATCATAGAGATGATTGAGGATAGTGTAGTGCCAAAATGTTGCCCAACCTTCATTCATGACTTGGGTTTGTTTTTGTGGATAAAAGTATTGGCTGATTTTGCGGACAATCCGCACAATTTCTCTCTGCCAAGATTCAAGTAGTGGAGCGTGTTTTTCAATAAAATAGAGAATATTTTCTTGAGGTTCACTAGGAAAGCGAGCTTGAGATTCCGCAGCTTTCGTTTTTTGTGGGACGGTGCGCCATAACGCATTTACTTGAGATTGTAGATAGGCTTCACGCTCTTCTTGGCGAACTTTCTCTTCCGCAATCGAGATTTTTTCCGGCCGTTTATAACGATCAACCCCATAATTCATTAATGCATGGCAAGAATCGAGGAGTTGTTCAACTTCATGAACACCATATTTTTCTTCACACTGAGCCAGATAGTTTTTGGCAAATAAAAGATAGTCAATAATTGAACTGGCATCGGTCCAAGTTTGAAACAGGTAGTTGCCTTTAAAGAAAGAGTTATGCCCATAGCAAGCATGTGCCATGACTAACGCTTGCATGGTGACGGTGTTTTCTTCCATCAAATAAGCAATGCAAGGGTCAGAGTTAATGACAATTTCATACGCAAGCCCCATCTGCCCATGCTTGTAGTTTTGTTCTGTTTGAATAAATTTCTTACCAAATGACCAGTGATTGTAATTGATGGGCATGCCAATACTTGAGTAAGCATCCATCATTTGTTCTGAGGTAATGACTTCTATCTGATTTGGGTAAGTATCTAGACGATAGTATTTGGCGACCCGTTTAATCTCTTGATGATATTGTTCAAGCAAATCAAAGGTCCAATCGGGGCCATCGGGTAGGCGAGTTTTTTTAGAGAGCGTTGCCGATTTCTTATGACTCATTTAGATTCCCTCTATGCGGTTTCCTTGTGAAATAACTCCCTAAACACAGGGAAAATATCTTCAACACTACGGATGTTTTTCATCGCAAAGTGGTCAAAAGTTTCGATAAGTTTTTCGTACTCATGCCATAAGGTTTGATGAGAGCGGCGAGTGATTTCAATATACGCAAAGTATTGGCATTTAGGGAGCAACTGGCTAGCAAGCAGTTCTTTACAGCGAGGTGAATCATCGGCCCAGTTATCTCCATCAGAGGCTTGCGCTGCATAAATATTCCACTCACCTTGCGGGTAGCGTTCTTCAACAATGTCATGCATCAGTTTCAGTGCGCTGGAAACGATCGTTCCTCCCGTTTCTTGTGAATAGAAAAACTCGTGCTCATCGACTTCTTTGGCTTGGGTATGATGGCGAATAAAGACCACTTCCACATTTTCGTAAGTTCGGGTTAGAAATAGATAGAGCAAAACATAAAAACGTTTGGCGATATCTTTGGTGGCTTGATCCATTGAACCAGACACATCCATTAAGCAGAACATGACCGCTTGGCTTGTTGGAACTGGCCGTTTTTCATAATTTTTAAAACGTAAATCAAACGTATCAATAAAAGGAACACTCTCTATTTTACGCCTGAGTTCCGCTATCTCTTCTTTTAGCTGTTTTTCTGCTAATAACTGTGCCGGTTCTTCCTGTTGTATTTTTTCCAGTTCCTGTTCTAACTCTCGCATTAAGCGCCGTTTCCCGGCGGTCATTGCGGTTCGACGAGCTAAAGAGTTCTGTAAAGAACGGACAATGGCAATGTTGGCCGGAACACCTGCGCTCTGAAAACCTGCACGATGTGTTTTCCACTCTTTAATTTTATTGATCTGGGTTTTGTCGAGGTTAGGAAGGGCTAAATCTTCAAATAGAATATCTAAGTATTCATCTTTTGAAAGTTGAAAAACGAAAGCATCTTCTCCTTCACCATCTTGGCTGGCTTCTCCTTCCCCTGAACCTTCACCTTGTCCTCCACCTTTTGGGCGTTCAATTTTATCCCCTCGAATAAACTGGTCGTTCCCAGGATGCACTCGTTCTTTTAGGCCTCCTTTCCCTTGATGGAATATCGGTTCTTTAATGTCACGTTGTGGAATAGAGACGTCTTCACCTGATTCAGTATTGGTGATTGAACGATGGTTGACCGCATCCGCAACAGACTCTTTGATTTGGTCTTTATAACGGCGTAGAAAACGCTGCCGATTGACGGCGCTTTTATTTTTACCGTTTAACCTTCTATCAATAAATTGCGCCATGAAATTCTCCCTGTAAACGTCACCCTAATAAGCTGAAATCGCTTATACGCTGCGGGTCGGCTTGACGGTCAGTGGCCTAGTGCCACTGACAGGTTGAGCCACTTGCACAATTAAGAGGCTTTACGAACACGTAAATACCACTCAGAGAGCAACCGAACTTGCTTCTCTGTATACCCTTTCTCCATCATTCGAGCGACAAAGTTATCGTGTTTCTTCTGATCTTCAGAAGAGGTTTTAGCATTAAAAGAGATAACGGGGAGCAGCTCTTCAGTATTGGAGAACATTTTTTTCTCGATGACCGTACGAAGTTTTTCATAGCTCGTCCACATGGGGTTCTGACCATTGTTATTGGCTCGAGCTCGCAAGACAAAGTTAACAATTTCATTGCGGAAATCTTTCGGATTACTGATCCCCGCAGTTTTTTCGATTTTCTCAAGTTCATCATTAAGTGCTGAGCGATCAAACAATTGGCCGGTTTCTGGGTCTCGATATTCTTGATCTTGAATCCAGAAGTCGGCGTAAGTAACGTAACGGTCAAAAATATTTTGTCCATATTCAGAATAGGACTCTAGATAGGCGGTTTGAATTTCTTTACCAATAAACTCCACATAGCGAGGTACTAAGTACCCTTTAATAAATTCAAGGTAACGATCGGCCGTTTCTTGTGGAAATTGCTCGCGTTCTACCTGCTGCTCAATCACATAGAACAAGTGGACAGGATTAGCCGCGACTTCCGCTTGATCGAAATTGAAGACGCGGGAGAGAATTTTAAAAGCAAAGCGCGTTGATAGACCTGACATTCCTTCATCAACCCCCGCATAGTCTCGGTATTCTTGATAACTTTTTGCTTTTGGATCGGTATCTTTCAGGGTTTCGCCATCATAGACGCGCATTTTTGAAAAGATGGACGAGTTCTCTGGCACTTTAAGTCGGGAAAGCACACTAAATTGAGCTAAGAGTTCTAATGTACTAGGGGCTCGAGGCGCTTGATAGAGCTCACTATGTTCAAGCAGTTTTTCATAAATTTTGACTTCTTCTGAGACGCGTAAGCAATAAGGCACCTTGACGATATATACGCGGTCAAGAAATGCTTCATTATTCTTATTATTACGGAATGCTTGCCATTCTGACTCATTGGAGTGAGCGAGAATCATGCCATCAAAGGGGAGGGCGGATAACCCTTCTGTACCGTTATAGTTTCCTTCCTGAGTGGCCGTTAACAGCGGGTGTAAGACTTTGATTGGTGCTTTGAACATCTCCACAAACTCCATCAACCCTTGATTGGCACGGCATAGAGCGCCGGAATAACTATAAGCATCGGGATCATCTTGGGAATAGTGTTCCAATTTACGAATATCAACCTTACCCACTAAAGAGGAAATATCTTGGTTATTTTCATCACCCGGTTCGGTTTTGGCTATAGCGATTTGATCGAGAATCGAAGGGCGAACTTTAACGACTTTAAATTGGGTGATATCACCACCGAACTCATGTAACCGTTTCGCCGCCCAAGGAGACATAATGGAACGTAAGTAACGTTTATCAATGCCATATTCACGTTTAAGTAACTCACCATCTTCATTTACATCAAACAGGCAAAATGGGTGGTCATTGACTGGGCTACGCTGCCCATTAGCAGAAAGAATGTAGATGGGCATTTGTTGCATCAGCGCTTTGAGTTTTTCAGCTAAAGAGGATTTTCCTCCACCGACGGGGCCAAGTAGGTATAAAATCTGTTTACGCTCTTCAAGCCCTTGTGCGGCATGTTTAAGGTAAGAGACTATCTGTTCAATGGCTTCTTCCATACCATAGAAATCAGCAAAAGGTTGATAACGAGAAATCACCCTATTGGAAAAAATTCGGCTAAGCCGAGGATCTTTGGCTGTATCTATAAGTTCTGGTTTACCAATGGCCAACAGTAAACGTTCTGCCGCATTTGCATAAGCACTTTTGTCATCTTTACAGAGATCTAAAAAGGCTTGTATAGACAGTTCTTCATCCTTGGCTGCTTCGTAGCGGGCCTGAAAATGGTCAAAAATACTCATTGTGCATCCCCTCTTTAAATGTCTTATTAGACAGATAACTGCTTAAAAACATAACTCCCTAACATGTTAAGCCTAGATCGTATTTGTCGATTTTGCTTAAAGATTATGTATTTATTTAAAAATTGTTATAGGAGATGCGGGCTAATATTTTGCTCAAATGTTTTTGAGCAAAAGGGGGGAAATGAGAATAATATGACTGAAACGATGAAAACAAATGAGCCTTAAAGATTGTATCAATAGATTGCAAGTCGTATTATCGCACACAATATTATATTGAGAATAAATACCAGGTTAATATGTCCCATTTTAGTCTTAAACGTGTATGGTTGTTTTGCTTCCTGCTGTTCTCTTCCGTGGCACACGCTGACATGTCTCAATGGTCGGTAGGGGTGGCGGCAGCTTATTCCCCTGCCGTCTATAAAGATACGCCATCGAATCGAACGGTCATTCCGGTGATCGGCTATGAAGGCGAACATATCTTCTTACGTGGCTTTGATGCGGGGTATCGTTTATTTCCACAAGGCTCAACGCAGAATATTGTGTTCCGTGTTGCCTTTGACCCAAGAACACTGAAGCCTTCTGATTCCGATGACCCACAAATTCGTTTACTCGACAAACGTAAGGCGACGGTGTTAGGGAGAGTGAGTTATCAGCTTTATACGATGGTGGGAATGTGGGAAGCCAGTATTGGCTCTGATATCGCGGGAAGGCATAACGGTGTCTATGGCGAATTAGCTTGGCGTTTACCGATTCGTTTTGAACGTTGGGGAATTACGCCTTCGATTGGTTATGCTTATAATTCTGATAAACTCAATAATCACCTATATGGCGTTTCGGCTCATGAAGCCGCTCGTAGTGGATTAGAGAAATATGATGCCGATTGGGATGGACAGTATTTTGTTGGTGCAACGGCTTACTGGGCGGTCACACATAATATTCGTATTTCTGGCGGTATTCGTTATACCAATTTAGAAGGGGATATCTCTGCAAGCCCTGTTGTAGGGAGTAGTGCAGGAACCATGGGAACGCTGGGAATGGTTTACTTGTTTTAATGGCCCTCTAGCAAGGGGGTAATAGAAGGGAAGCGCTGATGGCTTCCCTTTTTCGTATTAAGCGTTAATGATCTGCGCTAATTCATTGGCAGATAAATGGTATTGCCTTGGACAATTTCGCCATGTGGTGAGCATCCGGCGATATTTGTCCTGCATGGGGATTTGGCTATTAAAGTGGTGTTCGCTTTGCTCAAAGTGGGAATACAGTTTTTCTGTATTGACAAGAAAACGGACATAGTTAACTAACTGAGCTTCTGAAGCAATGTCATAACCAAGGAAGTTAAGACGGCGAGCATCAAGATGCTGGCGGTGAGTATCATCGAGCATTTTGTAAGATTCTTGCATAGCGTGATACATTTCCATCACGTCGATCACTTCACGGCATTGAGCTTCGGATAAGCAGCCAAATTCTTTGTCTAATTCGCACATTTGCAATTCGTAACCACGTTCAACAATGGTTTGTAAGCGTTTGTATTTATCCGCATTCGTGGGGTCGAGTTGGGACATTAAAACATATTGGTTCGATAGGATTAGACGTTGTGCATTAGTCATTTCCATGGCTAGCCTCACTATACTCATGTTAGTCAATTTGCTTAAGATAAGGTTAACAGCAATCGATGATTTTGAAACATGATCTCAACACGGATTTAATGTTAAAAGCCTAAAATTTCGATGTTATCAAAATAGGAAGACAGTCATTTACAGTGTGGTTTGTGGGGCCGAGGATGCTTTGTCGGTTAATTGAGGTTGGAATGAAAATAAAAACACCAGGGGGTTCCCAGTGTTTTTATGGTTAAGGCTCAGTATTTGACGTTTGGATGGTACTGCTTCAATACTGAGACAATACTCTCCATGGTTTCTTTACTGGGAGGGTTAACACCGTCTAGAGGATAGCTTTCTCCCATCGCTTCCCATTTATGAGCCCCTAACTTGTGATAAGGCAGAAGCTCTATTTTTTCAATGTTATCCATGTCTTGAATAAATTGCCCAAGTAGATGAGCCGATTCTTCATCATCAGTATAACCGGGAACCACCACATAGCGGATCCACGTGGTTTTACCCATTTTATTCAGATAACGCGCAAAATCTAAGGTCCGCTTGTTGGAAACCCCAATTAGGTCTTGGTGAATCTCATCTTTCATCTGTTTAATATCTAACATGACGAGATCGGTAACATCCAACACTTCATCAATCACTGGCGTGTACTTTCGGATATAGCCGTTGGTATCTAAACAGGTATGAATACCTTCTGCTTTGGCGGCTTTAAAAAAATCGCGGACAAATTCAGGTTGTAGCATGGATTCACCACCAGAGCAGGTGACTCCACCACCAGAGGCATTCATAAAATGACGATAAGATTTGGCTTCAGCAATAATTTCTTCTACAGAGACTTCTTTACCAGAATGGGTATCCCAGGTATCTCTATTGTGGCAATACTTACAACGGAATAAGCAACCTTGTAAAAAGATGATGAATCGAATACCAGGGCCATCAACAGTACCACAAGACTCAAATGAATGGATACGACCAATAGTAGACATAAGCGGCTCTCATTTACTGTGTTTAACGTTATTTTATTACAAAAGGTAGGGATTAAATAGGGGGAAACCGTCTTATCTCGGGAGTCAGCTCTAGGAAATCTACCACCTACTGTACAGCTTCTTTTGTCGATGGCTCAGAAAAAAGAAAAACCCCGCTCAAAGAGCGAGGTTTTGTGCAACGGATAACCGTTAAGTTATTATAGTGATTCAGTGAAAGTACGTGCGATAACGTCTTGTTGCTGCTCAGCAGTTAAAGAGTTAAAACGTACAGCATAACCTGATACACGAATAGTCAATTGTGGGTATTTCTCTGGGTGTTTAACCGCATCAAGTAGCGTTTCACGGTTAAGCACGTTCACGTTTAGGTGTTGACCACCTTCAATACCAGCTTCGTGGTGGAAGTAACCATCCATCAGACCAGCAAGGTTAGCACGTTGTGAACCTTCATCTTTACCTAGTGCATTTGGCACGATAGAGAAAGTATAAGAGATACCATCTTTTGCATGAGCAAAAGGTAGTTTACCCACTGAAGTTAATGAAGCAACTGCACCTTTTTCATCACGGCCGTGCATTGGGTTTGCACCTGGAGCGAATGGAGCACCAGCGCGGCGTCCATCAGGTGTGTTACCTGTTTTCTTACCATATACAACGTTTGAAGTAATAGTAAGAATAGACTGTGTTGGAATTGCATTACGGTAAGTGTTCAGTGAACGGATTTTGTTCATGAAGACTTCAACCAATTCACAAGCGATGTCATCAACGCGAGCATCGTTGTTACCAAATTTAGGATAATCACCTTCGATTTCAAAATCGATAGCAATGCCATCTTCATCACGAACCGGTTTTACTTTCGCGTATTTAATAGCAGACAGAGAGTCAGCAGCAACAGACAGACCTGCGATACCACATGCCATTGTACGTTTTACGTCACGGTCATGCAGTGCCATAAGCGCAGCTTCATAGCTGTATTTGTCATGCATATAGTGAATAGAGTTCAATGCTGTGACGTATTGTTTTGCTAACCAATCCATGAAGTGATCCATCTTGTCCCACACGTCAGCGTAGTCAAGCACTTCATCAGTGATTTTAGGCATTTTAGGGCCGACTTGCATTTTTAGCTTCTCATCCACACCACCGTTGATAGTGTAAAGCATGGTTTTCGCTAAGTTTGCACGAGCGCCGAAGAATTGCATTTGTTTACCCACAACCATTGGGGATACACAACAGGCGATAGCATAGTCGTCAGATTCGAAGTCAGGGCGCATAAGGTCATCGTTTTCATACTGAATCGATGAAGTATCGATAGACACTTTGGCACAGAATTTTTTGAAGCCAACAGGTAGTTGCTCAGACCATAGAACCGTGATGTTTGGCTCTGGTGATGGGCCCATAGTGTATAGGCTGTTTAGGAAACGGAAGTTGGTGCGAGTAACCAAAGTACGACCGTCAAGACCCATACCACCCATAGATTCTGTTGCCCAGATTGGGTCGCCAGAGAATAGTTCATCATATTCAGGTGTACGTAGGAAGCGAACCATGCGTAGTTTCATGACGAAATGGTCGATCATCTCTTGTGCTTCTTCTTCTGTGATTTTGCCCGCTTTCATATCGCGTTCAATATACACATCAAGGAAAGTAGAAGTACGGCCAAGAGACATTGCTGCGCCGTTTTGAGATTTAACGGCCGCTAGGTAGCCAAAGTAAGTCCACTGAATCGCTTCTTGTGCGGTTTCTGCTGGACGGCTGATATCACAACCATATTTTGCAGCCATGACTTTCATTTGGCCAAGTGCACGGTGTTGCTCGGCAATTTCTTCACGAAGTTGCATCGTCATTTGAAGATCTTCGCCATTTTCAAATTTCTCTTGTAGAGAAGTGAACTGAGCGAATTTGTCTTTCATTAGGTAATCAATACCGTACAGTGCAACACGACGGTAGTCACCAATGATACGACCACGACCATAAGCATCAGGTAAGCCAGTTAAAACACCAGATTTACGACAAGCCATAATTTCAGGTGTATAGATATCGAATACGCCTTGGTTATGAGTTTTACGATATTCAGTGTAGATTTTCTTCACTTCAGGATCGAGTTCACGATCATAAGCTTTGCACGAACTTTCAACCATACGGATACCACCGTTAGGAATGAGAGCACGTTTTAATGGTTTTTCAGTTTGAAGACCTACGATTTTTTCTAGATCTTTATTGATGTAGCCCGCATCGTGGGCAGTGATGGTAGAGATAACAGAAGTATCAAAATCAACAGGAGCGTGTGTTGAGTTTTCCTGTTTGATCCCTTCCATTACTTTTTCCCAAAGCTTATTGGTTGCTTCAGTACCTTCAGAAACTAGGAAAGATTCGTCACCTTCATATGGTGTGTAGTTCTTTTGAATAAAATCACGAACGTTGACTTCGTTTTGCCAGTCACCTGCAACAAAACCTTCCCAAGCTTTAGCAAATTGCTCTGCCATGACATACCTACCTTTTTAGTAGAAAAAACACGTACTGTTTCGCCGTTGAGCCAGCTATCCTGTATGCAACAGGAGGCAGTACACTCTATGAATAACAATATCTATAGTCGAATCGATATATACATTGATTTGAATATAAATATGGTCATTGGTTCCGGTTGAGAGTCAATTTAAGCTAAAAAAAATTCGCAAACCTTAAACTAAATCAATAAAACTTAAAAAATACAGATAAAATTTGGGTAGTGCATTCACACTACCCAATAATGATAAGTTTCGTCCCTAGAGAGTATAGACAGATTTTCTGATCTTATCCGGTTTACTCCGGTTTATCCTTATCTTAGTGCAACCAAGCTTTGATTCCGTACTGGCTATCGAGCATGCCGACGGCCAACATGGCAACAAGGCAAATAATCAGCACACCACCTGGGATAATAATCTTATCGACAAAAGAAAGTTTTTCTGCCCGTGATTTATCACCAATCAGCCCGTTATTATCTAACAACATGGTCAATGCCCAAGCGAGTACAGGGTTTACAACGGCTGAACCAAAGATGCAGATCCCCGCCGCTTGCGAATCTTTTGTGTCTCTAACCATTTGCATACCCGCCTCTAATAGAGGAAGGAAGACCCCAACAAGTAGTGCGATACGCATAACGGGAGGCCATACCGCAACATCCATTGGGAAACCAAGAATGGCAATGATGATACATAATGTACCGAGAATAATGGCTCCACCAGGAATGGGGCGTTTTGCAATCGCGGCTGGGATCATATACGTACCCCACGACGAGGTGATATTACCACCACCGAGTGATGTACCTACCATTTGACGGATAGAACACATGGTCATTGTGTCATCGACATCCATCAATACTTTTTCGGTTTTGCGTGGATAGTTCAGCTCTTGGAAGATACGGTGACCTAAGAAATCAGGTGACCACATCGCTACCGCAAGAATAGCGAAAGGTAAGGACGCAATGAAATGCTCAATAGTGGGTAGCCCCAACATCCAACCTTGTTCTGTACTTCCCCACCAATAAACTGGGTTAAGGTTTGGCAGGCCCGTTTGGGTTTCAAATTGCAGATCAAATCCGGCACCAAAAATTAATGCCAGCAGCAATCCAGTAAAGGCACAAACAGGGATGGCTAACCAACGCATGTTGATCTTAGCAAGAAACGCATACAGAACAATATTGATTCCCAGAACGACGAGTCCGATATACCCCATCTCTCCTGCAGCAATATCAGCAGATTGCAAACTGGTTGCCCACTCTTGTATTGAGGTGATCTGGCTCATGGTTCCTGTAAAACCGAGGAAGATAAGTAGGCCTCCGGCTGTTCCCTCCGAGGTGAGGTTGACCAGTTTGGAGCCCCCTTTAAAGTAGCTTAAAATGAGTCCAAATACCCCTAGCAAAAGAGCGAGAGCAAGAGGGTGGGCACCAGCAAGCGCAATGGTACCGATAAGGGGAATCATTGGACCGTGGTTACCCGCAAGGTTGGCTCGTGGGTTAAAAAAACCAGAGGAGAGAATACAGAAAAGCAGTGCTGGGAATAACATTTCTACACGAGCGACTTCGATAGCGAAATCTTTCCCGAGATTGATATGATCCCACGTTTGGGTGAGTCCCTCTGCCCAAGACATACTGACGGCAGAATACATGGCAATAATGCCAATGGTTCCTGCCAACGCTGGGACAAAGTCTTCCAACTCAAAACGAAAGTCTCGACCAGGGAGGTTTAACCCGAAGCGACGTGGCTTCATGATTTGCAACTCATGATCTAGGTAATCGGAGCGGCTTTTAAACTCAGATGATGGACGATGCAGTTCTTGATAACTTTTCGTCTCGATGTCTGAGCGCTCTTTATTGATTACGTCTGACATAGATTCCTCATATTAATAAAAGTTAGTAAATTTTTATTGAATTTTATTTAACTTGCTAACACGACATGTATTCGTTGCATAACCACGATCGTTTTATGCAGTTTTCACCGACCAACGTTATGAATATAGAGTATTCTTTTATTGGTTAGCGAGTTTAACGTTCTAATCCTTTATGGTGATTGATCTTGATCACTTTAAGAATAAATATGAAATAAAACTACATACATACTGAAAAATCAGTAACATAGCGTGAGTTTTAGTGAAATTTTTTTTCATTTCTTACCGTTTGTCACTGAATGGATAATTTTCAGTGGTATTTTTTTGATGTGAGAATTGTTATCTACTGAAAGTTGTAAGCGAGCTGCTTGCTATTTTTGTTATCAAATTGTTTTTTATTTTTTACTTATCAGTCGTATTTTGTCATACAAATAGAACAGCTTAAACGACTGCTGCGTGAATCAATACTCATATTATCTAACTAAATATGCTCTCATTTGCAGGTTAATAACATGTTGCATGTGGAGAGCTTGAGTGCTAATTTGTAGAAAAAATGAAGCTGGATTGCTTAATATAAATAAATACAGGGAGTTAAAGCGCATGAGTGATGTTCCCGCGCTGGATATCAAAAACCTGCATAAAACCTTTGGCCAGAATGAAGTGCTGAAAGGCATTTCATTGCAAGCTCACAAAGGAGATGTGATTTCAATTATTGGCTCTTCTGGCTCAGGGAAAAGCACTTTCCTACGCTGTATTAATTTACTTGAAACCCCGACATCTGGTGAAATTTGGGTAAATAATGAACTTATTCAGATGAAAACCACTCGCCAAGGTGACGTGCGCCCCGTGAATGATAAACAGGTACAGCGAATTCGCTCACGTTTAGCTATGGTTTTCCAAGGGTTTAACCTTTGGTCTCACATGACGGTATTAGAAAATGTGATTGAAGCTCCTGTTCATGTGCTTAAGGTTCCTAAAGAACAGGCGATTGCTAATGCGGAAACCTTACTCAAAAAGGTGGGGCTTTATGAACGCCGAGATTATTACCCCGGACATTTATCGGGTGGGCAGCAGCAGCGAGCGGCTATCGCTCGTGCATTAGCTGTTGAACCCGAGGTTTTGCTGTTTGATGAACCGACATCAGCTCTTGATCCCGAACTGGTTGGAGAAGTCTTAGGGGTGATGAAAGATCTTGCCCAAGAAGGAAGAACCATGTTAGTGGTCACTCATGAGATGGCGTTTGCTCGGGATGTTTCTAGCCATGTTATGTTTTTGCATCAAGGTATTGTAGAAGAGCAGGGTGAGCCTGAACAATTATTTACTCGTCCTTCGTCAGAAAGATTGAGGCAGTTTATTTCTTCTATTTACTAGGCTATACAGAGTGAGTAACAGCAGCAGGCGAAAACATCACGCTTGCTTGACGTGGTATTAAGGATAAGTAACACAATAAAACAATCACAGGAGTGTGGAAATGAAAAAGTGGTTATTAATGGCAGCCGTTGCTGCAACGGCAGTGTCTGGATTTGCTCAAGCGAAAGAGTGGCAAACGGTACGTTTTGGGATCGAAGGGGCTTATCCTCCTTTTAGTTGGACTGAAGCGGACGGTTCATTACGTGGTTTTGATGTGGATATGGCCAATGCCTTATGCCAAGAAATGCAAGTGGAATGTCGCATCGTTCCACAAGATTGGGATGGCATTATTCCTTCACTGTTGGCTCGTAAATATGATGCGATCATTGCTGCGATGTCCATTACAGAAGAGCGTAAGAAACGTGTAGATTTTACAGAGAAATATGCATTAATCCCAAATAAGTTTATCGCTAAGAAAGGCGCTGGATTGGACTTTACTCCAGAAGGGTTAAAAGGGGTACGAATCGGTGTGCAACGTGCCACAACGCACGATAAGTATTTGACGGACAATTATGGCCGTTCGGTCAATATCGTTCGTTATGGTTCTTTCGATGAGGCTTATCTTGATTTAGCCAATGGCCGTATTTCTGCCGTCCTTGGTGATGCTTCTGCGTTAGAAGAGGGCGTATTGAATAACGTGGGGGGAGAAGCTTATGAATTTGTCGGTCCTTCATTAACTGACCCTAAGTGGTTTGGTGAAGGGTTTGGCATTGCGGTTCGTAAACAAGATAAAACCCTAACAGATCAGCTTAATAAAGCTATTGCCTCTTTACGTGAAAAAGGCATCTATCAAGAGATTGCGGCTAAGTATTTCAATTATGATGTTTATGGTGATTAAGCCGTATTAGCGAGTCGATTGCTTTAGGAATCGGCTGGTTATCACTAAACCGGGTGGTTGGTCCCTAGCTGACTGCTGTACCCAACCTCCTGGTATTTCAAAGCTAGGAAGAGAGTCTATGCTCGATTTACAAGGATATGAGTCCGCAATTTTAAAAGGGGCTCTTGTGACGATTGAAGTGGCTATTTTGTCGCTTGTATTTGCCATGTTGCTGGGAATGTTAGGAGCATTAGCCAAGTTAGCGCCTTTTCGTTGGGCAAGAGCCATAGCGACACTCTACACCACCATCATTCGGGGTATTCCAGATTTAGTACTCATGATGTTGATCTTTTTTGGTGGACAAATCTTATTAAATAACAGCTTATATTCTATCAATGAATGGCTCAATACTGGGCTTGCTTATTTTGATTCAGAACATCAGTGGGTTTCTTATCTTCCTGATTATCTTGATGTTAGCCCATTCATTGCTGGTGTGCTAACTATTGGCTTTATATTTGGTGCTTACATGGCTGAAACTTTCCGAGGTGCGATTATGGCGGTCGATAAAGGGGAGTTGGAAGCAGCAAAAGCCTACGGAATGAGTTCTTCGTTAGCTTTTCGCCGAATATTGCTGCCTCAGATGATTCGTCATGCTTTGCCCGGGTTTGGTAACAATTGGTTAGTATTGCTAAAAACCACAGCACTGGTCTCCATTATTGGATTAGAAGACATGGTTCGAGTCAGTGCTATGGCCGCAGGTTCAACGAGAATGCCTTTTACTTTCTACCTTGCCGTTGCTCTTATTTTCTTATTTTTTACCAGCGTATCGACCGGTTTACTGAAATTAGTTGAACGTAAATTCAGTATGCATACGAGGTCATGATGGATTTTTCAGTCATCGTTGAGAGTTTCCCCCTTTACTTTAGTGGTTTGTGGACCACAACTTGGTTGGTCGGTTTATCGCTTATTATTGGATTAATGGTTGCGATCCCGTTAGCGATTGCTCGTAATAGTCAACATGGCATCATTTGGGTTCCGGCTTGGGGATACATTTATTTTTTTCGTGGCACTCCGTTATTAGTTCAGCTTTATTTAATTTATTACGGAATGGATCAGTTTTTCCCAGTGAAAGATACTTGGTGGGAAAATGCATGGTTTTGTGCGTTAGTGGCTTTCATTCTTAATACCTCAGCTTATACCGCGGAAATTGTTCGTGGAGCCATTAATGGTTTAGATAAAGGAGAGCTAGAGGCGGCAAAGGCCTATGGAATGACACCGTGGTTAACGTATCGAAGGATTATTTTACCTAGCGCTTTGCGCCGGGCTTTACCAGCATACAGTAACGAAGTGATTTTTATGATACACGGCAGCGCAGTGGCCGGAATCGTGACCATTATGGACTTAACGGGAGTGGCGCGATTGGTCAACTCTCGGCACTACGCACCATTTGAATCTTTTTTAACCGCAGGGCTATTTTATATGGGGCTAACCTTCATTGTTATTGCTTGCTTTAAGCAGGCAGAAAAACGATATTTAGCTTATTTAGCCCCTAGGCAATAATGCTTTGTGCCCTGTTCTTCTATCTCGCGTAGGGCACAAGTTTAATGGCTATTTTGGTTGATTCAGCGTTAATGTTTCACTCAAAGGTTGACCAAATAGGCGCGTGATCGGAAGGTTTTTCGATGGCTCTTAATGGATAATCAATGCCTGAATCGATACATTTAGCGGCCAAACTGGGCGTGGCTAAGATGGCATCAATTCTTAACCCTCGGTTATCATCGAATCCTCGTGAACGGTAGTCAAACCAAGAGAATTGATCATCGACCATAGGGTGCAGTTTACGAAACGTGTCTTCAAACCCCCAATCGAGTAAGCGGGCTAACCATTCGCGTTCTTCGGGTTGGAAAGAGCACTTACCTGTTTTCAGCCAGCGTTTACGGTTAACCTCACCAATACCAATATCTAAGTCAATCGGGCTGATGTTGATATCTCCCATTATAATAAGCTGTTCATCAGGGGTATGATGTTCAGTTAAATAACGCATTAAATCTTGGTAAAACTGGCGCTTATAAGGAAATTTGGTTTCATGGGCGATGTTATCCCCTTGAGGGAAATAGCCATTTAATACGGTGAGGGGGTTCCCTTGTTCATCTAGAAAAGTAGCCATGATCATCCGTTTTTGGTGATCATCATTGTCGGTTGGAAAGCCTTTCATCACTTTAATCGGTTCGTGTTTACAAAGCAGAGCAACCCCATAGTGGGCTTTTTGACCATGAAAATAAACGTGGTAGCCCATGGCTTTAACCTCTTCAATCGGAAAGGCTTCGTCGTGAACCTTTATCTCTTGTAGGCCGATGATATCGGGTTGATGTTTATCGATCATGGCTTGGAGTTGATGGAGTCTTGCTCTTAATCCATTGATATTAAAGCTAATTACTTTCATCTATGATTCCTTTTGGCTTGTTAATCTTAACAAGCTTTGATGTGATGGACGCACCTCCCTTCTAGCGTCGTTGTGCCAAACTAATAGTACAACCATTAAGAGCAGGAGTAACAAGTATGTCTATTAAAGTTGTCGGTATTGATATAGCGAAAAATCTCTTCCAAGTGTGTGTTCTGGGTACAAATGGACAAATTTTATCAAACAGAAAGGTAAAGCGAGATAAGCTTCTCGATACTGTCCGCCAACTACCAGAGCAAACTGCTCTAGCAATGGAGTCATGTGCAACTTCTCATCATTGGGGCAGAATATTTCAAGAGCTAGGATATACAGTGGCTCTTATTC
>NZ_FUXB01000009.1 GCF_900167345.1 Vibrio cincinnatiensis DSM 19608
TCAGATCGATATGCGCCTGTTAGGGCGCTGCCAGTAGAAGAGCCTTATAGGCGCATATGAAAAACCACCGGCTATGCCGGTGGATACTTTTTTTTGACTTTTATCACAAATGTAAATATTAAATCTGAATTTATGGAACGAATTGCTCAATACTGCGTCAATTGTCAATAACATAAATTGAGAAGGATTGGATTATGCCTGACGTTTATTGCAGTTGTTGCCACAAAGTGACTCCGCATAAAGTGGTAATGAGGCGCTGCCAAACATCGACGGGTTCTGGCTGGCAAAGCTTTCAGCAGTTTATGTCTTTATTAATGCACGGTGAGCATTATTATAAAATGGAAAAACAAGGCATTTGTCGGCTATGTAATCAACCATCCTCTCTACCTTCAACTAACTTTTCTCGTGCAAAAGTAAGCTAATCAGATGACGGTTCAATGACAGGCTCTCAACATATCGAGAGTCTAGTTTTGAATGTCGAAGATCCGTCTTCTTTTTACCTCAGTAATTCCCTTCATTATAGTCAATACGACCAAATAGGTATTTTCTTTATTTATCTTTGAGAACTGTCATTATATTACTCGGGAAAACAGAGTATTTTGATACTTTTCTATAAGTCTGTTGCCATCATTATTATTGAGATAAGGAGTTTCACTCATGAAAATGAGTTTAAAAAGAAAAATGGTACTTTCCGTGATTATTGCCATTGCTTTAACCGCAATAGCTTTGGTTATTGCGGGATATCAAACATTTAAAAAAGACAGTTGGCGGGCGATAGAAAGTGAAAGTCGAAATATCTTAATCTCCTACTCGAAAGGGATTAGTGATTGGTTCCTCTCCAAACAAGCTTCTCTACAAGGTTTACGTGAAGAAATTGAAGCAAACCCTCAGTTGGATGTGGTGCCTCACCTTAGACAAACCCTACGTTCTGGTGATTTTAGCCTGAGTTTTTATGGTAATGAACAAGGGGAAATGTTTCGCCAAGACCCATCACTAAACCGAGCGGGTTATGATCCTAGAACTCGGGGTTGGTATCAAGAAGCGAAAGCGGCAAAAACTCCTATCACGACGGCTCCTTATATCAGTGCCACGATGAACACTCTCGTGGTGACGTTAGCAGAGCCAGTAAACTATCGTGGACAATTTATTGGTGTGGCCGCCTCTGATCTTGTATTGGAAAAGTTGATTAAGGACATCTTAGCGATTGATGTTCCGGGCAAAGGGTACGCTGCACTCGTTAACCAGCAGGGGAACATTGTTGCTCACCCAAATCAAAAACTGATTTTGAAATCAACCGAAGAGATTGCACCACAATTGACGATCCGCGCTTTACAAAATGCAGCGGTACAGCATTCTTTACTGACTTTTCCTGTGAGTGGGGAGAGCAAGATTTTAATGGCACAAACCATCGAAAATACGGATTGGATGTTGGTGATGGTGATGGATAAGGCGGTTCTTGAACAACCTTTAAATCAGATGCTTTTTACTCAGTTATCGATTGGTGTGGTGATCTTATTACTTATGGCTCTGCTTACTTCTTGGTTTGTGGCGCGTCAGCTTAATGAGTTAAGCCATATTGCTTCAGCATTAGGCGATATAGCTGAAGGGGATGGGGATTTAACTCGTCGCTTACCCGTGAAGAGTCAAGATGAAGTGGGCATCTTAGCGGATAAGTTCAATAAGTTTGTCGATAGGCTGCATGTCATGGTGAAAAATGTGCGGGATGTGACGGAAGCATTAAACCAAGGTGCAAATCATGCTGCGAGTGCTGCGACGCAGAGAAGTGATCGTATTCGTACTCAACAAGATGAAATTACGATGGTGGCGACAGCGGTGACCGAAATGGCTTCAGCAACCGCCGAAATTGCAGGCAATGCAGAAAATACCGCCAAAAATGCCAACCAGTCTGTAGAGTTAGGGGCGCAAGGCTATCGACAGATGCAACAGAGCAAACAGTCTATCGACCAGTTAGCGAAAGAGCTAAATAACGCCGTTGCCATTATCGGCGAGTTGGAAGTTCATGCGCATGACATCTCAACGATTCTTTCGACCATTCGGGCCATTGCTGAACAGACTAATCTATTGGCATTGAATGCGGCTATTGAAGCGGCGAGAGCGGGTGAACAAGGCCGAGGTTTTGCCGTTGTGGCAGACGAA
This sequence comes from Vibrio cincinnatiensis DSM 19608, assembly GCF_900167345.1. Lineage (GTDB taxonomy): Bacteria > Pseudomonadota > Gammaproteobacteria > Enterobacterales > Vibrionaceae > Vibrio > Vibrio cincinnatiensis. The sequence goes on from NZ_FUXB01000009.1 coordinate 2,158, forward strand.
GTCCGCGTGTTGTCTCAGCGTACGCATTCTTCAACCGAAGAGATCCAAACGAAAATTGCGGGTTTACAAAAAGTCACCAGTAACGCGGTTTCTGTGATGACGGAAAGCCATAAATTGGTTGAAACCAGTGTGGAAGATGTTAATCATACAGGAGAAAGTTTGCATGCGATTAGTGAAGCCATTCAGCTAATCAGTGATATGGCGACTCAAATTGCCTCAGCAGCGGAGGAGCAATCACTCGTTACCTCGGATATCAATAGCAATACAGAGTCTGTTCGTGAAGTGAGCGATCAGCTTGCTGGTGATGCGATAGATGCTGTTCAGCAGGCAAAAGAGTTACATGCTTTAGCCAATGAGCTAGAAAAAGAGATCGCCCGCTTTAAACTGTAACGCTATCTTAATGATGGTTGTTTAGCCCTGACTCAATTGGTCGGGGCTATTTTTTAGAGAAAAATGGTTGCAGTGAGTTGTCTGTGAGAACCGCCCTTTGCAAAAGGGAAACAAAGTATTACCATAATCCTCGAAGAATGGGGCTTGGCTTTCATTCTTTATATTGAATACGTAATTTATACAATTCTCAGGGCGGGGTGAAATTCCCCACCGGTGGTATACCCAATTGGGTGAGCCCACGAGCGCTCGATGCTTCGAGGTCAGCAGATCTGGTGAGACGCCAGAGCCGACGGTTATAGTCCGGATGAGAGAGAATGACAATCATACCTGCTGGCATGAATGGTGGCGGCTTAGTGATGTTTATTGTAACCGCAAGGGATAGATAGCATTACATGGGTTTCCACAATCGTTTCTGTTGGTGAGGTATACATCAAACTCAGCGTTGATGCGCTTGCGCGATTCGCTGTATTTGGTGCATTTCGTTTACCTCATAACCGCCCTGATTCTGGTCATTATTAGGAGTAAACCATGAATCAGTTATCTTTACTTGCCGAGTTTGGCGACCCTATCACCCGAATTGAACATGCTTTGCAAGCCTTACGAGAAGGCCGAGGCGTTTTATTATTGGATGATGAAGATCGTGAAAATGAAGGCGACATCATCTATGCCGCAGAGACATTAACCACCGAGCAAATGGTGCTGATGATCCGTGAGTGTAGTGGAATCGTCTGTTTATGTTTGACCGATGAACAAGCCAATAAATTGGCTTTGCCACCGATGGTGCAGCACAATAACAGCCAAAATCAAACGGCCTTTACGGTATCGATTGAAGCGAAACATGGGGTGACAACGGGTGTTTCAGCCAAAGATCGTGTGACCACGATAAAGACCGCGATTAACCCTGATGCAAAGCCGGAAGATCTCGCTCGTCCTGGGCATGTGTTTCCTTTGCGCGCTCGCAAAGGGGGCATTATGGCGCGTCGGGGCCATACAGAAGGGACGGTAGATTTGATGCAAATGGCGGGTTTGTTTCCTTCCGGTGTCTTGTGTGAACTCACTAACCCAGATGGGACGATGGCCAAAACACCAGAGATTATCGCGTTTGGCCGTTTACACAATATGCCAGTGCTGACAATCGAAGACATGGTGCAGTATCGTCTTGCTTATGAGCAGAAGCTGGCTTAGTTGATATTGCCAGACGTTGTCTATTTTCATTAATTGATGTAGCGCAAAAAGGTATGAAAGTGTGATAACGCTCTTCATACCTTTCTCTTCATGTTAGAATTTGTCCTATTCTAGAGCGTTCTGGCTCTACTTTATCGACTTTGGGTTCATCATGTCATTTACACAACTTGGACTTAGCGAGGCATTGATTCAATCGGTGTCTGAACTGGGTTATCAAAAACCAACCACCATTCAACGTAAAGCCATTCCAGTTATTTTACAGGGACTGGATCTGATTGCGGCCGCTCAAACGGGTACCGGAAAAACTGCGAGCTTTGTATTACCGATTTTGCATAAATTGCAAAATAGCACGACTCAGCGAAAAAAACGGATTCGAGCGTTGATCTTAGTTCCAACTCGAGAGCTTGCTATTCAGGTGGCAAAAAACGCAGAGCAATATGCTAAGTATACGGGGTTAACGACACTGGCGATGTTTGGTGGGGTTGATGAACAGGCACAAAAACAGCATCTGATTGAAGGGGTGGATCTCTTAGTTGCCACACCGGGACGTTTGCTGGATATGTATGGCCAACGTGCTGTTCATTTTGATGAAGTTGAGATGGTGGTTTTGGATGAAGCCGATCGTATGCTGGATATGGGCTTTATTGAACCGATTAACAAAATCATTGATCGTCTACCAAGAGACGCTCAATTTTTGCTTTTTTCTGCCACGTTGTCGCACAAAGTTCGAGACTTAGCGAAGACCGCTGTCACCGATCCTTACGAAATTTCGATTGCGGCCAACCAAGCCTCTAAAACGAACATCGAACAATGGCTCATTACGGTGGATAAAGATAAAAAATCAGCCTTGTTGAGTCACTTGATCACAGAAAATAATTGGGATCAGGCTCTGATTTTCATTGAAACCAAACATGGCGCAGCAAAATTAGTGGCTCAGTTAGAGAAGCGTGGTATTTATGCGGAAGCCTTTCATAGTGGCCGTAGTCAAGCGATCCGTGTACAGCTCTTAGAAGATTTTAAAGCGGGTAAAATCCAATACATGGTGGCGACCGGTGTTGGAGCCCGTGGTATTGATATTCAAGGGTTATCTCGGGTCGTGAACTATGATCTCCCCTTTCCGGCTGATGAATATGTACACCGGATTGGGCGTACAGGACGAGCCGATGAGAAGGGAGAAGCCATTTCTTTTGTCTCGAAAGATAATTTTAAAAACCTCTGCATGATTGAAAGCCGATTAGGCCACTTAATTGAGCGTAGAGTGATTGAGGGATTTGAACCAAGCAAACCGGTTCCTATCTCGATTCTTAACTATGTGCCTAAACATAAACGTGAACAATCGAACGATTAAGCCACTGGGTTAGCTAACTTTTAGGGCTAGGATGTCGATGTTGAATCGGTGAAGAAGCGTTTCGTATCACACGATGTTCTGGTTTCCTTCGCTTTATTTAATGTGATGGATTGGATTCAGTAGAGAGGGTCATGGCTAATGATGACCATTGCTCTGAAACAAAATCAATAAATTGCCTTACCAGTGGGCTTTGATAACTTCGTGAAAGATATACGGCCCAAAGAGCACTGCTCGGGATATGGTAATCAGGTAAAAGACGAATCAGTTGCTTTGTCTGTAAGTAGTGATTGGCTAAATCACAAGGTAAAAGCACAATGCCTTTACCATGTACTGCTGCACGACAAAGTAAACTCATGTCATTGGCACGAAGCGTGCCATTGACATTGACACTGTAAGAACGGTTATCACGAATAAATTCCCATTTATGATTCGAAAGGTGAATGAAACAGTTGTGGTTGCGTAAGTCGTTGGGCTCATGAAGGGGTGGGTGCTGTGTTAGGTAATGGGGAGATGCACAAATGACGGTATCGACTTGAAAAAGTCGTCGCGCGATAAGGTGATCATCCGGTTGTTGGGTAAAACGCAGGGCTATATCCACCCGTTCATCGACTAACTGTGCCAGTCTATCTGAAGCCAGTACGTCAATGGTGACTTGTGGGTACTTTTCCGTAAAGGACTCGATAGCATCGAGCAGTAGATGATGTGCAAGGCCGATTGGTGCCGAAAGTCGAATGCGGCCAGATAAAGATTGTGCTTGTTCTAAAGCGCGCATTTCTAGTTCTGCTGTTTGATGGAGAATTTGTTCGCACTGTTTCAGAGCTTCTTCTCCTGCTGCGGTTAAACTGACTTTTCGGGTCGTTCGGTGTAAGAGACGTTGTTTGAGCCAACCTTCGATCTCTTGAACATGGCGAGAAATTTGCAATCGGCTAAGATTGAGATTTTCAGCCGCTTGAGTAAAACTGCCGACGTTGGCGACCTCAACAAAACTGCGCATTGCGGTAAGCTTGTCCATGTTTCTCTCTCATTAGTATCGTCAATTGATACAATCTACATCTTTTCTTGCTCTTTATCACGAATTCATCTCTGACTAAACTCAATCTTGTTAATAAATAAACAATTAGGAGAAAGAGAATGAAAGTTGCGGTTTTTGGAGCATCCGGTTGGATTGGACAGCATCTTGTCGAAGAAGCGAAAGCTCGTGGACACCAAGTAGTGGCTATTGTTCGTGACCCAGCGAAAGTGACTCGTCAAGATGTTGAAGTGCGTCAATGTGATTTACAGCAAGAGACGGACTTATCTTCGGTACTAGAGGGGGTGGATGCGGTTATAGCTTCTATTGGAGGGAGAAATACAGGTAACCACAATGTTGTTGCTCAAACCGCACAGTTAATGCTGGCGCAGCTACCACGACTAGGTATTAACCGTTTATTGTGGGTGGGTGGTGCCGGTTCACTGGAAGTTTCCTCTGGTGTTTCCTTGCTTTCTCTTCCCGAGTTTCCTGAAGAGTATAAAGCTGAAGCGCAGGCGCAATCCGAAGCACTGGATGTTTTTCGAAATAGCCCAAGTACACTCAATTGGACATTTGTTAGCCCCGCCGCTGAAATTTTTCCTGGCGGCAAGCAGGCGGCTTATCGGGTGGGGGGAGATCAACTGCTGGTTGATGAAGAACAAAATAGCCGCATTTCTGTTAGCGATTATGCCGTAGCTATGATTGATATGTTAGAAACGGAATCCTTTACACAGCAACGTGTTGGGATTGCTTATTAGTGGAATCATTGCTCAACGTTAAGGTTTTTCATGCCGATCACGTTGAGCAATATTTAGAGGAGATGCCAACAATTTCTTCCTGCATGTTTACTTTGATACAGCGCCATATCGGCTTGTTTGAAAAGCTGAACGGAAGGGCCATCGCCGATGGTGGCTCCGACACTGACAGAAACATGGCAAGTTTTTTCAGGCCATGTATGTTGGTTGATGTTAATAATTAGCTGATCTAATTGCTGAACGAGTGTTTCTTGCTGGCTGCTTGGTAATAGGCAAGCAAATTCATCTCCACCAATTCGATATACGGATTCCGTCCCAAAGATCTCTGTTAATACGATACTGACTTGTTGTAATACGAAATCACCAAATGGGTGTCCAAAGCTATCGTTGATTTGTTTAAAGAGGTCCACATCAATCAGTATCACGGTATAAGATTGTTTCATTTCCGCGTAGTGATATAAATCTTCATCAAAAGCTCGGCGGTTAAGGATTCCGGTCAGCGGGTCTAGGCGTAATTTAAGTAGGTGAGTTTGGTGCTGTTGTTCTATGGTGGTGAGGCTGCGATCAACAAACCAAGCAGACGTCTGCATTTGAGACGGATGTTTTTTCGGATCAAATTGACGAACTCTTTGTTCGAGTAGCCTGAGCTCTTGGCGAAAAATTTTCAGTAATGAGCAGATCCCTAATATCATCATTAAGGTGATGGCCGTGATCGGCAAAATGAGCAGGACGAGTTCATTGAAAAAAGCGGCTCGAAAACGATGAGGAGGAATGTAGATACCGAGCTCCCAGTTAACATAAGGCAAGCTTTTTGTCAGTAATGCTCCTTGAGTAAAGGCGTTCAAATGTAAAAAAGAGTTTTTATTCGAGATGCGCTCTAGTTGCAATAGGTGTTCATTGACGACGGAAAGCATGGTGCCACTGTCTTGCTGGCGCAAGAATAGTGAGACATCAAGTTCCCCAGACATCCGTTCTAGTACCTTATTTAGCATTTCTAAAGACATGTCAACGAGCATCATCCCTAATACTCTGCCATCTTCTGAAAAAACGGTTTGACCTAAACTTAAGACTAGCTGCTGAGTATTATATTCCATATAAGGACCAACCCAGACGGAGTCATGGCTTGGATTCTTGATTAAGCGATACCAAGGGCGTTTTTCTGATAAAAAATGCTCAGGACGTTCCCAATGAGGGTAAGTTTCAATCAGATCACTTTGGTGATTATAAAAAAAGATATAGTGATCGGATTCCATTTTTATTTTATGGGCGACAGGCCAAGTTGAATTAAAGGCAGGTTCCCCTCGTTCAATTTTTTCTTTATCTAGGAGAGAGATAAGAACGGAAAGTTGACGTTCGTTTTCTTCTATCATTTCATAGAGATAAGTGGTTTCCAGTGTGGTTAACATCTGCTCGTAACCCAGTTGATGCAAATTCGCATGTTTCTGATAATGAGCAGCTACTAAAACAAAGGTGAAAATAAAAACAAGGACACTTAAAGAAAAAAATATTTTTGTTAATAAATAATTATATTTTGAAAAAATAGAAGGCTTTGCCATGAAAAAGAACATCCTGTAAGACTTTTCAGTATTGTAATATATTTTTTTTGTACACGGATGGTTGAATGTCGAATTTAGGAAAAAACCTACTTGCTTATTATTATTAACTGTGCAAAAGAAATAGATTTGGTGAATGAATTTTTAAAAGAAAATAGACACGGTCAAGCCTGAAATAAATATACAGAGTATGGGATATAAAGGGGACACGATGATCATATATTCCCCAATATCTTTATCGTGCTAAGTGGGTATTAATGAAAGGTGTCGATATAGAGCTGTTCCACACGTTCCCTTGCCCATGGGGTACGGCGTAGAAATTTGAGAGAAGACTTAATCGATGGATCTTTTTTGAAGCAGTTAATATCAATCTTGAGTGCTAAGCCGTGCCAGCCATAGTGTTCCATTAAACGGTTCAGTATTTTTTCTAAGGTTAAGCCATGTAGTGGATTATTGGGTTGAGCGCTTGGAGAATCAGTTTGCATTGAAATAGGTTCGGTCATGATTAGATGGCTAAGTATACCGTGTGGGACCCAAATGTGCATCTTCGACATTACTCCTCGCTATCGTACTTTATTGCCAGTAATATGAGACTTTATTTTTTTGATGCGGCAGCCATGACCCGAACTCGTATTCTTATTTCCGAATCAACCAATCCTTGGTTTAACCTTGCGGTTGAAGATACTATTTTTCGTTCCATGCCGGCTGATCAACGTGTGTTATTTCTATGGCGTAATGCCGATACGGTCGTGATTGGTCGGGCACAAAACCCTTGGCGAGAATGCCGAGTGGAACGAATGGAGCAAGATAACGTGAAACTTGCCCGTCGACAAACAGGGGGCGGTGCCGTTTTTCATGATTTAGGCAATACCAATTTTACTTTTATGGCGGGTAAGCCTGAGTACGATAAACAGGTATCCACTCAAATTGTGTTGACTGGTCTGAGTAAGCTTGGCATTGCCGGTGTGGCTAATGGCCGAAATGATTTAGTGCTGGAAGATGAACAAGGCCTACGCAAGTTTTCAGGTTCGGCTTACCGAGAAACCGTGGATCGCGGTTTTCACCACGGTACTTTATTACTCAGTGCGGATATGAGCCGGTTGGCCGATTACCTCAACCCTGATCCGAAAAAGCTGCAAGCAAAAGGGATCACGTCTGTAAAATCTCGAGTTATTAACCTGAATACTGTGAAGGCGGATATTCATCATGAGCAAGTGTGTGAGGCTATCATGCACGCTTATCTTGAGCATTACCAACAAACGGTGACACCAGAATGGATTTCTCCAGAGCATTTTGCTGACTTGCCGGGTTTTGAGGAAAAATTTGCTAAACAGCGCAGTTGGCAGTGGAACTTTGGACAGACTCCCCCTTTTACTCATCGTATGGATGAACGTTTTTCTTGGGGTGGCGTTGATGTGTATCTGGACATTGAGCAAGGGGTTATTCAGCAAGCGACGTTATTTAGCGATATGTTAGAGCCTTATCCCATGGAACAGGTAGCGAAACAGTTGAAGGGCGTAACCTATAACAAACACGCTATTGCACAGCGTCTAGCACCATTACTTGAAGATCTTCCTCAATTTGCTTTGGAATTGCAGGCATTTTCTCAATGGTTTGTTCAGCAGATAGATTAAGCTTGGGCCTCTTCGAGGGGAAATCGAGAAGAGGCGGCAGTAAGCGGGTTTTTGTGTGGTTATTTACGTTTATGATGCTGGCGTTGCTTCTCTTTTAATTGGTACCGAAAACGAGCGAGATGAAAAGTGTGGCGTGGTATGGGTGAGAGGGGGCGCTTTTTTTCACTCAACCGGGTTTGTTGATTATCGTCCACAAAAAAAGAAGCCACACTGGCGGTGAGTAAGCCAAAGAGGGTAATTCCAGTTAACATCAAAAAGACGGCCACACCACGGCCAAATGATGTCACAGGATACATATCTCCATAGCCTACGGTGGTGATGGTCGTCATCGCCCACCATAGTGCATCACTGTAATCTTTGATTGGGCTGGCACTGCCTTTTTCAACCAGATACACAAAAGCAGAACTTAACATCACGGTTAACAAACTGGTTAAACCAATAAAGCTCAGTGTTTTTTGACGTAGAACGGCTTTTGTTTGACGCCATGTTTTAGGCAAAATAAATAAAATGCGCAAGAAACGTAAAGGTCTGAGGAAAGGCATGGCAACAATCAGTACATCTTGCCAATGCTGGATCAGATACCGCCAACGTTGAGTGCTCAGCAATATTTTTATGCCCAGTTCGGTAGCAAAAATTCCCCATACTAGCCATATCAATTGGTTGATAAAATAGCGTTCTTGGTCATCCAATTTAGCGAGGTCGGGGACTAACGCTAAGAGTACATAAATCAATGACAGGATGAGCATAGGAACTTCCGTTTTATGCTCAAAGGCGATGAGTAATTGAGTTCGTTGTTTATGGTTCATATAACGATGCTATGGCTTTGAAAAAAGAGTCAGCGGATCACTATACGCTTCTCGTGTGCGATCCGCTATTTTGTGTCGACCTTAAAGGCGGGTAAGTTGAGTGATGCGCTCACAGAGTGCTTCTGCCAGTTGGTGGCTGGCTATATTCCTCTCCATAATGGCATGCTCAAGCTTGCCCTGCTGGACAACCATTAACCAGTGCTCGATCATGGCGTAAAATCCCTTGCTGGCTAGCATGGGCGTCCAATCTTGTAAGGCTAATTGGGTTTGCAGGTTCTCTTGCCAGTGTTTACCGGTGGTAAAATTCTCAAATTCGTAACTTTGATTGATAAACTGCGCACTGACTCGTTCACAGGTTGTGCCAAACTGTCGGTTCATGGAGGCATGTAATAAAGTCTCACCTTGTTGCCACTGCACATCCAGACGGGCTAACTGATTTCCCGCCATTTGATGAGTCACGTACACCTCTTGTAAATCCGCTTTGCCCAATAGGTTTACACTGTCGAGTGGATGGATAAAATCATCAAAGATAAAGGTGCGGATCTCTCCGGGTAACGCATGGCGGTGTTTTTCCCACCGTAAAGCGAGTAAATCGTGACATTGGCCTTGTTGTACCCCGGTTAAATGTTGGTTAAACAGGGGAATATGGCGACGATTAAATCCCACGTATAACGGTTTTTGATACTGTTCGGCAAGGTCATAGAGCGTTTCACAAGCGGCGGCACTATCAGCTAAGGGTTTGTCGACAAAAGTGGCAACGCCGTGGCGTAGAAAAAAAGCCGCGATATCCGGATGCGCCGCCGTTGCGGCATGGATCATAACGGCATCCACCTGAAAATGCAGCAGATCTTGATAGCGTGTGCAGGTGTGTTGAATTCGATATTGATTGGCTAGTGTTTGTAAGTGATCACTATTTCTAGTGCAAAAGATCCATTCAATACCGGGAAATTGCGTGAGTAGGGGTAAGTAAGCTTTTTGGGCGATATCCCCTAAGCCGATAATGCCTATTTTCATCATAGTGACCTAAATTGGATGACAGTGATAAAAAGCCTAACATCCGTGATTAAAATCGATAGTTTTCTGAGTGAAAATTGGGAAGATGATCCCTACTGATACCCAAAATCGGTGAAGAGCATGACGCTTTATTAAAATGGGCTCTCTTTATTTAATTCATTGCAGATTTCAATAATGGTTAACGAGAGCCCTGAGCGAATGATTTGTTGTTGGCGTTGTAATTGTAAGTGATAAAATTCCAAATCAATATCGCCATCCGGCTCAATATTATTGACTGGTAACAATCCCATCTTTTGTACGAGGTTAAGCACTTCAATGGCGGCAATGATTTTAGGGTCGGTAAAGACATATTCCGTTCCATCACTATTGAGTTGATTGCGTAATTTGATGATGGTTTCAATATCATGGTAGACATCATCGGCAATGACGCCTAAACCGTATAATAATTTTAAGCGTACTGACAGGTTGCCCAGAGGTCCGGTATCGTCCAGTAGTGGTCCAACGACAGATTGGACAGCAAAGTTGTCTTTGCGAAAAATGCGTTGCATCAGTGTGTCAATGGCTTGGGCTAACACCTCGACAGTGGTGATAAAAAAGCCACGGACAGAAGGGGCCTCGTTCAGTCGTTCTAAGATATCGGTTTCGTTAATTTTTTCTGCCATATACTGATCTAATTTAAGTTTGTGATGGGAAGCGGGAACACTTCCCATCAGAGTGCCATATTAAAGCTGATGATAAATCGCTTCAATTTGTTGTACTTCGACACTGTCTGCATCTAAGCCTGAATAGTGCGCTAGCGTTTGAGCAATGCCTTGTTCTCGAAGTGCGTTTTGTAGCTCAACCGCTTGTGGATCGTTGGTATTGGTATATTTCAGCGCAGCCGCTATCCCTTTTAATAGGGTTTTATTTTCTAAACCGTACTCTATTGTACCGAGTAATGGTTTGATTAATCTATCATTTGCACCTAATTTTCGCAGAGGTTGCCTGCCAACACGATCCACTTCATCCACTAAATATGGGTTCGCAAAGCGGGACAAGATTTTTTCTATGTAGGCATGGTGTAGTTTACGATCAAAACCATACCGACGAATTAAGACCTCACCACTCTCTTGCATCGCTTGTTTCACTTCTGTATGAATGTGTGGATCGCTGATGGCTTGCCGGATAGTGTGGTGTCCCTTCAAGCAGCCCAAATAAGCCGTAATGCAGTGTCCAGTATTAAGGGTGAAGAGCTTGCGTTCCACAAAGGCCATGAGATTGTTGGTTTTTTCCATGCCTTCAATCGAGGGTATCTCTCCTTTAAACTGCTGTTCATCCACAATCCATTCACTAAAGCTTTCCACCGTTACCTCAAGCGGATCATCGTTTGCCGCTTCTGCCGGAGGCACAATTCTATCCACGGCGGAATCGACAAAGCCAACCCATTGTTCTGCTTTTGCTTGTGAGTCTGGGCTTAAATATTTAAAGACTTCCCCTTTTAAATGACTGCTACCTCGTATCATATTTTCACAAGCAATGATATTTAAAGAGTGTTCATTACCGGCGGCAAAGCGAGCTTCAAGCCCCTTGGCTATGGTTTTTGCGATAATATCTAACACGGTGGGGCCAACAGCGGTTGTGATCAAGTCAGTATGGATAATGCGATCAATAACCTCATCACTGGCTGAATTCACAGCGGTAACATGCGTTACAGTCTCTACCTGACATTCACTGCCGACAACGTTAACTTGATATTGCTGCTGGTGGCTGAGTTGATCCACTAAGGGTTCATTTACATCGGCAAACGTGACTTGAATATCGGCATCGGCCAGCAGTTTTCCAATAAAACCTCGGCCGATATTACCAGCACCAAAATGTACTGCATTTTTCATAATTCATATCCTACCAAAAAAGTGACTAACGAAATTAGGGTGAAGTCAGCGTTGTAAATAGGGGGGTGCTGACCTCGTTTTGCCTCAGGAGCAAAGCTATTATGCAGCTTGGGTCTTCGATAAAATTGCCAAGATGTCTTTAATATCCTTAGTTGAGGTTAGTGTCTTGATGGCCTCTGGCTCATCAAGGGCGTTAGTAATGGCAGTAATGACTTGAATGTGTTCATCATTTTTAGCAGCAATACCGATAACGAGCTTAGCTATATCCTCTTTATCGTCGGTAAATTGAACCCCTGATGGGTATTGGCAAATGACAATACCTGTTTTAATGACGCGATCCTTCGCTTCGACCGTCCCGTGGGGAACGGCGATAGATTCACCCAAATACGTCGGTACTAATTTTTCTCGCTCAAACATGGCGTCTACATATTCCGGTTCGACATAGCCCAGTTCAACGAGTTGATTCCCTGCATAGCGTATTGCTTCTTCTTTATTACTGGCGGTTAAACCGAGGTGAATATTTTTTTGCTGAAGGCTAAATACCGAAGGGACTTGTGGCTCAAAAGAGTCCTCATTCGCCGCAACGACAGACATTTTGACGATGTGGTTATCGTTCGCCGCTTGTGGATATTTTGCCGACAATAATTGCATCACCAACTGGTTATACATTTGGCTATCGAGAAAGTTATTGAGTGAGAGATGCTGGGCATTCGGAGCGTGTTTGCGTGCTCGGTCAGTTAAATCTTTGTGCGTAATTACAATGTCGACCTCTTGCGGCAAACTATTGATAGCTAGGTTTGTCACGTTTATGTTCAGACCCGCTTCTTGTATTTTCTTGCGCAGTAAACTGGCACCCATGGCGCTTGAACCCATGCCCGCATCACAGGCAACAATGATACTTTTGACTTGGCTCAGATGAATGTCATTTTTGTTGCTTGAAGACGTTTGCTGCTCTTTGGTCGTCGATTTCAACGTTTTCATTTGAACGGTCGCTTTTTCTAACGCTTCTTCATCGCCTTCTTCATCCGTTGAGTTTTGCGCTTTCATTAAAATAGCGGCAACGGTGAAAGAAACCCCAGCGGCTGCGAAAATTGAGCATAAAACACCCAGCATAGACGCTTTGTTCGTCATCAAGAGTACGGCAAAGATTGAACCGGGAGAGGCCGGAGATACAATCCCTGCATTAAATAAGGTTAAGGTGAATACGCCGGTCATTCCTCCTGCAATAGCGGCGAGGATGAGTCGTGGATTCATTAAGATGTAAGGGAAGTAAATTTCATGGATTCCCCCAAAGAAATGGATGATGGTTGCGCCGCCAGCGGTTTGACGTGCTGTTCCTTTACCAAAAAACATATAGGCCAGTAAAATCCCTAAGCCTGGACCTGGGTTCGCTTCAATCAGGAAGAAAATCGATTGGCCCATTTCACTGGCTTGCTGAATACCCAGAGGAGAGAAAATACCGTGGTTAATGGCATTGTTGAGGAAAAGAATTTTCGCAGGCTCAACAAAAATAGACGTTAAAGGAAGAAGATGGGCTGCAACTAAAAAGTTAACGCCGGTGGCAAGAAGGTCAGAGAGTACTTTAACGAAAGGCCCAATCAGGTAGAAGGCGATGATGGCACATACCATGCCAATAATACCGGCTGAAAAGTTGTTTACCAACATTTCAAAGCCACTTTTAATTTTACCTTCAACGCGCTGGTCGAAATATTTAATGGCCCAGCCGCCCATAGGTCCAACCATCATTGCACCCATAAACATAGGAATATCGGTTCCGACAATAACCCCCATGGTGGTGATTGCGCCGACAACCGCCCCTCGTTCGCCACCGACCAGTTTACCACCGGTATAACCGATGAGCAGTGGTAGTAAATAGGTGATCATTGGGCCAACCAAAGAGGCTAAAGTCTCATTGGGTAACCAGCCCGTTGGAATGAAGAGAGCGGTAATAAAGCCCCAAGCGATGAAGGCGCCAATATTGGGCATAACCATGTTTGATAAGAAACGACCAAAATTTTGTATCTTGATCTTAGCATCTGGTGATAACATATCTGTTCCCCGTTCGATGTTCTATAGAAGTTGTATGGTAACGGTTCGTCTAAAAACCGTTGGTTGCTTAGTACACAATCAATTTATCACACAAATTTACTTTAGAACTGACAACGGGTTTTTTGTGATCACTAGCTATAAAAATCGACTTTTCATCCTATATCTATGTGACCATTGTCAATTTTCTGCGCTGTAATTTATTTACATTTTGATGTTTTGCAAAAAGTCAATCTATATTTTATGCGTAATATCTCATATTAATAACTTTGTCTTTAAGTTGAATGTTGATCGGAATCTCATTTTTGTTCTATTTTATTCATGTTCTGAATTTAAATGTGAAGTTGATCGGTATTGTTTATTTATTTCGTTATGAAAAATAATTGAGCGGTCCATCGAACGCTATTTTGTAATTAAAGTACGATTGATGGGTGGGGAGAGGTGTGAGTGAAATTGTGCCTTTATTCAGAATCAGTGAAGCAAAACATTTAGTCCAAGCAAGTTAACTGTTAGAATCGTTGCCATTATTAACCTTTATATTAGTAGGCATATGAAAGAACAGGTCATTGTTTCTGTCTCCTCTATTCACGGAACACGACATTTTCATATTGGGAAATGGTATCGCCACCTATTAAAAGGGTTTGGGTATGTATTGTTTGCTACCATTCTGACTACCGCAGGGGTCATTTACTATCTCTCTAATGAAGTGGACTTTGCAAAACTAAAGCAGCAGGAACTAGAAAACCAATCTTCTTCCTTGATTGACGAATTATCATCACTCAAGGATTTGAAAGATAACTTAGAAAATGATCTGCAAGATCGAGAAGAAAAAATGCAAATTGTTTCCGACCGATTAGGTGATCTTGAGAAAGTATTAGGTGTCGGAGAAAGTGGGGCTGAATTGGAATCTCGGCTGGATACCGCAGCGATTACGTCTTCAGTCAGAATGGTGATGTTAAGCCAGATTCCTAGTGGTTCTCCTGTTCATGATGCGCGTATTTCGTCAGGATACGGTAAACGGACTCATCCGGTAACGGGAGAAGTCAAGTATCATCGCGGGCAAGATTTTGCGGTTAATATAGGTACTCCTATTTATGCGCCGGCTGATGGGGTGGTTGAAGTGACTCGAGCCAGTAACCAAGGCTCGGGAAATTTTTTGCGTTTACAGCATTCGTATGGTTTTTCGAGTTCTTACTCCCATATGCAGAAGTTCTCAGTAAAAAGCGGGGACTTTGTACAAAAAGGCGATTTAATCGGCTATTCCGGTAATAGTGGCCTATCATCTGGTCCCCATTTACACTATGAAATTCGATTTGTCGGTCGCCCCTTAGATCCTCGACCTTTTGTTGATTGGGGAGTGAATGATTTTGATAGTTTATTTAGTCAAGTAAGAGGTATTCGATGGGAATCTTTAGTAAACAAAGTCGAGCTAAGAGTCAGCACTCAGCTACAACTCTCATCGCAAAAGGCTGTTCAGTTAGCGGGCAACTCCGGTTAGAAAACAATATTCAGGTGGACGGCTCGATCGATGGGCAAATTCATGTCGAAAAAACCTTGGTGATCAGTGAAAGTGGTGTGGTTAGTGGTGAGATTTTTGCGCAACATGTGATCGTGAATGGGGCGTTTGAAGGGACTTGTCATGCAGATAAAATCGAAATTCTTAATAAAGGGCAAGTCACGGGTTCACTTTACAGTGATGATCTCAGTATTGAGCAAGGAGGACGCTTTAATGGCGTGACTTACCCAGCTTCTGGGGAAAACATCGCTCAACTTGCACAGATTACTGAGTTAAAAGAGGTAAAAGAAGCCAAAAGTATTGCTAAAGGGTAAACCCAAAGCCCACTAAAAGTGGGCGGGGGCTTCAAACGTCATTCTTTGTTTATGATAAGGGTGAGTGAAACTCAGTTTTTGAGCGTGTAAGCAAAGTCGAGAAGCTTTGGCTCCATAGAGATCGTCACCCACAATTGGCATCGCTAACCCATCAACATGAGCGCAGTGGACGCGTAACTGGTGGGTTCGTCCCGTTAAGGGGTAGAGGTTAACCCGAGTTTGACCATTCTCTATGGCCACTTTCTCCCACCGCGTGTGCGCCGCTTTCCCCTGTTTTTCACAGACTTTCTGTCTTGGCCTATCTTCTAAATCAGCACATAAAGGAAGCGTGATTTCGCCTTGTTGCTGTGAAAGCTCCCCCGTTAATAAAGCCACATACTGCTTTTCGACTTGGCGAGTAATAAACTGTTTTTGCAGCGATTTATTGGCCCGTCGAGTTAAAGCAAACACCAAAAGACCCGAAGTGGACATATCTAAACGATGGAGAACAAATGGCCCTTCCACATCGGGGAATATTTGTTCTAAGCGTGTCTGTACAGAATCTTTAATATTAACGCCCGGTACAGAAAGAAACTCTGCCGGTTTATTGACCACAACGATGGCTTCATCTTGGTAAAGAATATCCATCTCTTTGCCTTCGGCGGGATTATTGAGCAAAGGGTTCTCGTCTAATGGCATCCCAGCGAGCATATGCGCGAGAATCGGCTGACATTTGCTGTGACAGGCGGGATAAAATTGCTTGTGTTGGCGAATGTCTGACTTCGGTGAACACCCCCACCAAAACTCAGCCAGAGCAATGGGGGTTAAGTGATGCTGGAAAGCATACTGTAGTAGTTTAGGTGCGGCACATTCGCCCGCACCAGCGGGGGGAATGGGGTTGGTCGCATCGACAAAAATATCGTTCAGGTTTTTTTCTTCACCTGATTGATTCAAGAATCGGTAGTGAGCAAAGAGTTTTTGCTGTAATTGTGCTGATCGTTGCTTACGTTGCTGTTTGAGCGCTTCGATTGTGCCGTTAAGTTGATCTAACTGGCTGCTGAGTTCGTTAATGCGTTTTTGCCAATCGAGTTTCAGTTGTTTAAGCTGCCATTTCTCATACACACTTTGCTGAGCAAGTTGTGCCAATAACGCTTGTTGTTCCGGCTCTTGTAAAGCTTCCGCTTCTTTTCGCTGGCGTTTTCTCTGGGCGCGATTTTCTGCCATACGTTGCTGCTGTTGAGCGATAGCATATTCGGCGGCTTGATGGGACTCATCGAGTTTATGGATTAATGCTTGCCGTGATGTCGCTTCGGTCAATTCAATAATCTGATGATTAATACTCGATATTTGGCTGGCTTCATCGCTAAAAAAAGTGGGTTCAGTAAAGCGGTCAAAGACGGGAGGAACAAATCCGGGGAGATGATCTTGCTCAGCCAATTGCCCAGAGAAGGCCGATAAGTACCCCAACTGGCCTTGAGGATGCCTGACCACAAGTACCCCAAACATTTTTCCATGTGAATGGGGGGCTTGCCCATCAAGCCCAAAAGGGTGTGTCCACTGTGTTTGAGTGGTGAGATGGGTTTGCAGCTCAAGCGCGGCAATGACCGATAATGGGTGGGGGTCATAGCAAAATGGGTAAGTAAAACGCAACGGGAGCGTAATGGATGAAATATCGCTTTGAAAGGGGGTAAAACAGTCTGGATAAGTGGGCATGATCGTGGTCAGTTGTACACAAACACGGACGATTTTACTGTGCTTAGCAAGAAAAGTCAGTATTTCTCCCTCAGAGAATCGCGTGAACCGCGAACCTGAGGAAAAAATCGTGGTCATCGTTAGAGCATGGGTAGCACAGAAAGTAGCAATAAACTTCCCATCGCACCGTTAAACCAGCGGACATAACGGGGGTCATTCATCCAATGACTGAGTTGTTTTCCTGCGGCGGCCCAGACACTGACGGATGGGATATTGACCAATATAAACACTAGGGCAATCACCATCAGCTGTAGCCAACTTGCCTTGGGGTTAAAGACACTGACAGCCGTGAGTGCCATTGACCAACCTTTGGGGTTTACCCATTGAAAAAGTACCGCGCCAGAAAATGTCATGGGCTGGTAGTCGAGCTGAGTGTGAGAAGGGGAGCTGAAGGCAATTTTTATCGCCAAATAGACTAAATAACCACTACAGGCTATTTGTAACCCTTGCTGCATCCATGGGTAGCGTTGGAATAAGTCAGTCAAACCCACACCAACCAAGAGCACCATGAGACTAAACCCCAAAGTAACGCCGAGCATATGTGGAATGGTTCTGATAAAACCGACATTTGCTCCGGAAGTCATCAACATAATGTTATTGGGACCAGGAGAGAAGGTTGAAACAAACGCAAAGGCGATAAGTGGTCCCCACTGTGTGTAATCCATATTCTGTTCTTCTTTTTCGGTAACTGAATAGGAAAAATAGTAATAGCATTGATGCACAATATTGTGTTTATATTTGTTCCATATGAATAAATTACGCAATGAAATTTAATTATGGATAGATTTGACGAAAGAATATTGCATGAGCTACAGGCGGACGGACGCATTTCCAATGTTGAGCTGGCTGAACGGGTAGGACTCTCGCCTTCTGCAACATTGAGACGTGTGCAAGATCTTGAGCGTAAGCGGGTGATTAAAGGTTATCGAGCGGTGTTAGATAAAACTCAGCTTGATATTGGCTTTGTAGCTTATGTCGCCATTGGTTTAAATAGCCATACAAAGAAAGCCCAGCTGAGTTTCGAAGAACATGTTCGGTTTGCGAAAGAGGTGGTTGAGTGCCATAACATTACAGGGATGAATGAGTATTTATTACGTGTTGAAACCAAAGATTTAAGTGCTTATAAACGCTTTCATGCCGATGTATTAGGGGAATGCCTGACGGTAAAATCCATCAGTACAATGGTGGTGATGGATTCTCCGAAAGATGATCGACAATGAGCTTAACTGATTATCGAAGCTATGGTTTTTTCTTACCTAGTGATATTAAACAGGTGGTGATTAAAAAAGACAGTGCTTAGCGTAAGAGGTGGCTTCATTCGCTGTCCAGTCTCCTTTAGGCTTCGCCTGCATATCATCACACCAAGCTTGGCTACCGATTTCAGATTGCAATAGGCAGTATTTGGTAAAATCGAGCGCACTTTGCGCACTCCATTCACTTTTGGGTTTATCACGCATTTCCTGACACCAAGGAGCGGTCCCCACCTCATTTTCACAAGCACTTAAAACCAGAGCGCTCAGTAATATGAATACTCGTTTTTTCATTCATTAGAATCCTGTTGTCGGGGAGAAACAGTGATCATAGCTGAAGTAAACGGGCTTGCGCTACTGATGGTGGTCTATTTCATTCCTTTTCAACTTTTTCGTATAGGGTTTCATTTTATTGGAGAAAAAATAGCCCACTTGAACGGCGTTGTTTTTCTCTATTGAGCAAAAAAACTTGTCGCCATATTGAGAAAAGTCTCAGTGATCATTCTCACTATTTGTTGTTCTTTCTCCATAAATTCACAGATCCAACTCACACTCTGATTTTAATCCCAGTGCAAAGCAAAATAGTTACGCTAATATTTCATCGAAACGTTTCGATGGTCGTTTTTTCAACAAAGCTCTGAGATCTCTGCATCGAAAGAAACCACAAACGTGCATGAACATAAAGGCAGAACAATGAAAAAAAGTACTCTACTGAATGCTGAACTCTCTTACCTTGTGGCGACATTAGGCCATACGGATGAAATCACGATTTGTGATGCGGGATTACCGATTGGTGAACAGGTGGAACGGATTGATCTAGCGCTGACACATGGCATTCCAAGCTTTATGGATACCGTCAAAGTGGTGTTGAGTGAAATGCAAGTGCAAGGTGTGGTGCTGGCGCAGGAGTTTGCCCAAGTAAGCCCTGATTTACATGCGGCACTGATGGCTGAACTGAAAGCCGAAGAAGCACGTGGTGGCCATAGTATTACCGTTAGTTACCTCTCTCATGAAGCGTTTAAAGTTCAAAGTAGCGATAGCCGAGCCATTGTCAGAACAGGGGAATGTACACCGTATGCCAATGTGATTTTTCAAGCGGGTGTCGTGTTTTAACGTTCGGATAGCAACCCAGATCTAAGGAGGAGTGATGACTCAACCGATTTTAGCTCTCAGTCACATTGATAAAGTATTTCCCGGTGTGAAAGCGCTCGATCAAGCTTGTCTGAATGTATATCCGGGACGGGTAATGGCGCTCATGGGAGAGAATGGCGCAGGTAAATCGACTTTAATGAAAGTGTTAACGGGGATCTACAGCAAAGATGCTGGCAGCATAGAGTATCAAGGTCAACCTGCCAGTTTTAAAGGGCCCCGAGACTCCCAGCAAGCGGGGATCAGCATCATTCACCAAGAACTGAACTTAATTCCTCAATTGACCATTGCTGAAAATATTTTCCTAGGTCGAGAAAAAACCGGAGCCTTTGGTCATATTTTATGGAAAGAAATGTATGCCAAAGCGGATCAACTGCTGGCGCGTTTAAATGTGAAGCACAGTGCGAAGACCTTATTGGGGGAACTGAGCTTAGGTGAACAACAGATGGTTGAAATTGCCAAAGCGCTGTCGTTTGAATCCAAAGTGATCATCATGGATGAGCCAACCGATGCACTAACCGATACCGAAACGGCCTCATTGTTTAAAGTGATTAATGAATTGCGTGATCAAGGTTGTGGCATTGTTTATATCTCACATCGATTGAAAGAGATTTTTGAGATTTGCGATGACATTACTGTTCTGCGTGATGGCAAATTTATTGGTCAATGTCGAGTGGATGACACCAATGAAGATGGCCTTATCGAAATGATGGTTGGGCGTAAATTGGAAGAGCAATACCCCCGTATTGAGGTTCAACCAGAAAATACCGTGTGTCTAGAAGTGATTGGCTTGACCGGATCGGGGGTTCATGATGTGAGTTTTACCCTTAAACGGGGCGAAATTTTAGGTATTTCAGGTTTGATGGGGGCTGGGCGTAGTGAGCTGATGAAAGTGATCTATGGCGCACTGCCTTCCGAGCGAGGCGTCATTAACCTAGATGGCCGCACGGTAAACCCAGTTAGCCCACAAGATGGGTTAGCGAATGGGATCGCATATATCTCTGAAGATCGCAAAGGCGATGGGTTAGTACTGGGCTTATCGGTCAAAGAGAACATGTCGCTGTCTGCTTTAGATAAATTAACCAAAGGTATTCAGATCCAGCATGGTGAAGAAGCGATAGCCGTGGAAGATTTTATTCAGCTCTTTAACATCAAAACCCCTTCTCGTAATCAAATTATCGGCAACTTGTCTGGTGGAAACCAACAGAAAGTCGCCATAGCAAAAGGGCTGATGACAAAACCCAAAGTGCTGATTTTAGACGAGCCGACCCGGGGTGTGGATGTGGGCGCGAAAAAAGAGATCTATCAATTGATTAACAAGTTCAAAGCACAAGGGATGAGCATTATTTTGGTGTCCTCGGAAATGCCGGAAGTGTTGGGAATGAGTGACCGTATTTTAGTGATGCATGAAGGCCGCATTAGTGGTGAATTTGATGCAAAACAAGCGAACCAAGAAAATTTATTAGCGTGTGCCGTTGGCAAAACCCTGAATGAGGAAGCAGCATGAGTAGCAAAACCATGAGTAATCCAACCCCAGACGGCGGACAAAAATTGTTTAGCAAAGCGTGGTTAATTGAACAAAAGTCATTGATTGCTTTGCTATTTTTAGTTGTTGTCGTGTCGTTTTTAAACCCGAATTTTTTTACGGTTGATAACATTTTAAACATTCTGCGCCAAACCTCAGTCAATGCCATTATTGCCGTTGGGATGACCTTAGTTATTTTAACCGCAGGCATTGATTTGAGTGTGGGCTCTGTTTTAGCGTTGTGTGGCGCCTTTGCTGCCAGCTTAATAGCGCTCGAAGTTCCCGTGTTTGTTGCGGTGCCTACCGCTTTATTGGCGGGAGCGATATTGGGTGGCATTAGTGGCATTATTATCGCTAAAGGCAAAGTACAAGCCTTTATTGCCACCTTAGTGACCATGACCTTGCTACGTGGTGTCACTATGGTTTACACCGATGGTCGCCCGATTTCCACCGGCTTTACCGATACCGCTGATGCCTTTGCTTGGTTTGGGACTGGCTATGCACTTGGGATTCCCGTTCCGGTTTGGATGATGGTCATTGTTTTTGCTGCGGCGTGGTATTTATTGAATCACACCCGTTTTGGTCGCTATGTTTACGCTATGGGAGGCAATGAGTCAGCGGCTCGTTTATCCGGCATCAACGTAGATCGTGTCAAAATAGGCGTCTACGCCATTTGTGGTTTGTTATCGGCTTTGGCGGGCATCATTGTTACCTCTCGCCTCTCTTCCGCACAGCCAACCGCAGGTATGGGCTATGAGCTGGATGCCATTGCCGCGGTCGTGCTTGGCGGAACCAGCTTGATGGGCGGCAAAGGACGAATCATGGGAACCTTGATTGGGGCTCTAATCATCGGTTTCCTCAATAACGCATTGAACTTACTCGATGTGACCTCTTACTACCAGATGATAGCAAAAGCAGTGGTTATTTTGCTTGCGGTACTGGTGGACAATAAAAACAAGTAAATCGTGAACCCGCCACACGGAAATGGTTGCCGTGTGGCCCCCTACAAAAAAGGACGATAAACATGAAAAAACTGGCAACTTTAATTTCCGCTGCGCTGCTGTCTGCTTCTGTTTCGGTATCAGCTTATGCAAGCGATAACATTGCTATTGTAGTTTCAACGCTCAATAACCCATTTTTTGTCACCATGAAAGATGGGGCAGAAGCGAAAGCGAAAGAGTTGGGTTACAACTTGATTGTTCTGGATTCACAAAATGATCCCAGCAAAGAACTTTCCAATGTTGAAGACTTAACTGTGCGTGGCGTGAAAGCTATTTTGATCAACCCGACCGATTCTGATGCCGTATCCAATGCGATTCGCATGGCGAATCGGTCTAAAGTCCCCGTCATTACCTTAGACCGAGGTGCAAGTCGGGGTGAGGTAGTGAGCCATATCGCATCTGATAACGTGGTGGGGGGTGAAATGGCGGGTCACTTTATTGTCGAAAAAATCGGTGAGAAAGCCAAAGTTATTCAATTGGAAGGTATTGCTGGAACATCGGCTGCGCGTGAGCGTGGGGAAGGGTTTATGAATGCGGTAAAAGGCAGTGGTATGCAACTGTTAGCCAGTCAACCCGCCGATTTTGACCGGACCAAAGGGTTGAACGTGATGGAAAACCTGCTTGCTGCCAACCCTGAAGTTCAAGCGGTCTTTGCACAAAACGATGAGATGGCATTAGGTGCACTGCGTGCGGTACAAGCTTCAGGTAAAAATATCTTAATTGTTGGCTTTGATGGTACTGATGATGGAATTGCAGCGGTTAATCGTGGGCAATTGGCAGCAACGGTGGCACAGCAACCCGATCTCATTGGTGCGCTAGGTGTGGAAACTGCTGATCGCGTACTAAAAGGGGAAAGTGTAGATGATTATATTCCAGTTCCTCTGAAAATTATTGGTGAATAAAAACTTAACCCCCCACCGTATAAGGTGGGGGCTCTCTTATCGAAATAGAGTGCTATAGCGCTTGTGAAAGCGCTTAATCAGGCGTTAAAGCTCTCTATTTCTAATCAAACTGAGGATAATTCTTATGAACAAATTGGTGGTATTAGGTAGTGTCAATGCTGACCATGTTCTTCAAGTGCCTTCTTTTCCTCGTCCTGGCGAGACGCTCCATGGCCGTAATTACCAAGTGATTCCCGGTGGTAAAGGCGCGAACCAAGCGGTTGCCGCGGCTCGGCTTGGTTCCGATATTGGGTTTATTGCTTGTGTTGGGGATGATGCTTTTGGCATTAATATTCGAGAAAGCTTTAAGCTAGATGGAATCGATATCTCGGGCATAAAAATGCAGCCCAATTGCCCGACTGGGATAGCGATGATCCAAGTGTCTGATCGTGGTGAGAACAGTATTTGTTTGTCTGCGGAGGCTAATGCTAAGTTGAGCGCTCAAGCGATTGAAGATGATTTACCCCGCATTCGTCAGGCCAAGTATTTGTTGATGCAGCTAGAAACACCCATAGATGGGATTGTCAAAGCGGCGCAGGAAGCAAAACAGGCGAAAACCAATGTGGTGCTTAACCCAGCGCCAGCCCAAACGTTGCCGGATGAATTGTTGCGGTGTATTGATGTTATTACCCCCAATGAAACAGAAGCGGAAGTCTTAACAGGTATCAGTGTGGTGGACGAAGTGACCGCTCAACAAGCTGCGGATGTACTACACCAAAAAGGCATTGAAATTGTCATGATCACTTTAGGAGCCAAAGGGGTTTGGTTAAGTGAAAATGGTCGTGGAAAATGCATTGCTGGTTTTCGTGTTTCAGTGGTCGATACTACGGCGGCGGGGGATACCTTCAATGGTGCGTTTGTCACTGGTTTGTTGGAAGAAATGCCTTTAGAATCAGCAATTAAGTTTGCTCATGCTGCTGCGGCTATTTCGGTAACCCGATTTGGCGCACAAACCTCGATTCCAACTCGACATGAAGTGGACGAATTTTTAGCTCAGCACCAATAAGGAGAAGATCACATGGCGACCATGAAAGACATAGCACGCGTTGCAGGGGTGTCAACATCAACGGTAAGTCATGTGATCAATAAAACGCGTTATGTCAGTGATGAGATAGCTGAACGAGTCAACAAAGTGGCTCAAGAGCTGAATTACGCGCCTTCGGCGTTAGCTCGAAGTCTAAAAATGAACCGCACCCGAACCATAGGTATGTTGGTCACGACATCCACCAACCCGTTTTTCGGTGAAGTGGTGAAAGGGGTGGAGCGCAGTTGTTATCAACAAGGATATAACCTCATTCTTTGCAATACAGAAGGCGATAATGAACGTATGAAATCGTCGATCAACACCTTGCTACAAAAGCGGGTTGATGGGTTGATTTTAATGTGTTCAACCCTAGAAGGAGAGCGTATTGATGTGTTTGACCGCTATCCTGATATTCCAGTTGTAGTCATGGATTGGGGGCCAATGCTGTTTGCCAGTGATAAAATTCAAGACAATTCATTGCGTGGCGGATATATGGCAACCCAATACCTTATTGAATGTGGGCACAAAACCATCGGTTGTATTACCGGGCCGCTGATTCGTCATCAAGCACAAATGCGTTATGAAGGCTATAAACGTGCGGTACTCGAAGCTGGGTTAGAGATTAACCCCCATTGGATTGTTGAGTCTAATTTTGAATGTGAAGGCGGCTTAGAGGCATTTGCGCAAATGCAAAAAAGAGGCCCGCTCCCCAGCGCACTTTTTGTCTGCAACGATATGATGGCAATGGGGGTGATTCATGCTGCAAATAAGGTAGGTGTTGCTATTCCAGAACAGTTATCAGTAATGGGTTACGATGATATCCATATTGCCCAATTTATGCTTCCTGCCTTAACTACCATTCACCAACCTAAATATCGCCTAGGCCAAGCGGCAGTCGAAACCTTGCTCAGTAAACTTGAAAACCAGCACCGAGAGCCACAAGTGGTTCAGTTAGAACCCACTCTGGTGGTCCGAGAGAGTGTGAAGCGGTTGTCGTGACTCAACAAGGATTATCACTTGGTCCGTTAGCTATTGCTTATTGGCGTTGTGACCCATTGTTTCGAGGTTGGATCTTCAAACGACATTGATATTGGTGAACAAACTTATATTGTGACAGCGGTAGGAGAGTTGGCGAATCACCACTTAGCGATGTTAGGACCTGTCACGTTAAAATTTGATGGTCAACTTACCCCTGACTTACCGGGTACGATTCATCGGTTAGGGCCGAAATTATCTCAAGTTCTATTGCTTTAAGGGTTGAGAGTTTTGCATCTCCTCATCGACCCATATCAATAATTGTTTAATGGCTCGGGATAACAACTGATTTTGCCGCACGATATAGCCCAAGCTGGTGGTGGAAAAATCGGGGAGTGGCGTGATTGTGGTATTCAACTGACGTTTCGGATTCACGGAAAAGGTGGGAATGATCGCCACACCAAACCCAGCTTCAGCCCAATCAATTTGTGCATCAACACTGCCCACTTCCATGATCCGATAGTTAGGCAATTGTAGCTGAGGAAGCGCGACATCAATCAGATCACGAGTTCGGGTATCATGACCTAATAAAATCAAGGTTGGTTCATCGGCGGTCAGCGTTTCATCATTTGTTTTTTTATTTGGCAAAGAAGGTTGGTTAGCCATTGCTTGCCATTTTTGTAGGCCATTCCCCAGTGCACACCATTCGACTTTACGCAGTTCAGTAAAATGTATCGGGGATTCTTCTTTTTGCGCGATCACGAATCCTAAATCCGCTTTGGCACTTTTGACCAATTCTGCTGCTTGAGAAGAGGTGGTATTAAATAATGAGAGATCAATACCTGGGTAATTCTTGCGAAATTGCTGAAAAGGTCCAATTAACAGTAAGCGAGAAATAATATCACTCGCGGCGATCGTGAGTGTTCCTTGATGTAGATCGTTAATAGCATTGAGATCTGCCTGACAGGCTTGTAGCTCTAGTAAGGTTTTTTGTGCGCTAGTAAGTAAGCGCTCACCGGCTTGAGTTAGCCGAAATGGGTTACGTTCCACTAATTTTACTCGGGTTGCTTGTTCCAACTGTTTAAGATGTAAGCTGACATTGGGTTGAGTCATATGTAATGCCGCCGCCGTTTTGCCAAAGTGTTGATATTTAGCAAGGGTTACGAAAGTATTTAACCAGTTGAAATCAAGCATGACGGCTCCGTTCACTTTATACAGTCAGTGTGGTGATATGGGTTTCTTATCAGCATTATAATAATAATTAATTTTTCTTATTTCAACGTTAAGCATAGGATGGAGTTTGTTGCTTTTAAGGAGAGTAAATGATGTCGTCTATTGTTGTGGTTGGTGCGAACTGGGGTGATGAAGGCAAAGGTCGGATTGTCGATTATTTAGCAGATAAAGCGTCAGCCAGTGTACGTTTTCAAGGTGGAAATAATGCGGGTCACACCGTGGTGAATGAATTTGGTACGTTTAAGTTGCATCAATTACCGAGCGGCGTCTTTAACCCTAATTGCTTAGCCGTACTTGGCCCTGGTATGGTGATTAGCCCTGCGTTGTTATCACAAGAAATGGCAGAAGTTGAGCAGTCTGGTGTACCATTGCGTTTAGCCATTTCAGATCGAGCAACGTTATGTCTGCCTTTACATGCATTAGAAGATTCATTGGAAGAAGCTCGATTGGCTGATCGTGCCTATGGTTCAACTCGCCAAGGTATTGCACCTGCTTATGGTGACCGAGTGATGAAGAAAGGCATTTTAGTGGGTTGGTTAAAGCAACCAGAGGTTTTACAAGAGCGCATTCAATTTTGGTTAGACTGGAAATTACCCCAGCTTAAAGCCCTCTATCCCAGTTTTGAATTTAACCAAAGTGCCGCTGAAATGACCCAATGGTTACTTGAAGTGTCAAAACCTTGGTTGGATGCAGTATGCAATGTCACCGTGCCGCTTAAAGCCATTCAAGCACAAAATGGCCATTTACTGTTTGAAGCACAATTAGGGGCAGGGCGTGATTTAGTTTATGGAGAATACCCTTGGACTACCTCTTCTAATGTGACTTCCGCTTATGCAGGGCTTGGTGGTGGTTTACCTGCATTGCGTCCTGAACGTGTGGTTGCGGTTGCCAAAGCCTTCAGCTCATCAGTCGGTACCGGCACTTTGATCACCGCAATGGAAGAGCAAGACGCCTTTCGTGAAAAAGCCAATGAATTTGGCGCAACAACCGGTCGCCCGCGTGATATGGGCTATTTCGATGCCGTGGCTACTCGTAACGGCGTTGAGTTGCAAGCCGCGACTGAAGTGGCATTGACCAAGATTGATTGCTTAACTGGGTTAGCCGATCTGAAAATTTGTGTCGGTTATAAAGGTGATCACAGTGAAAACCCGATTTGGCCACAAACCGCAGAATTAGCACCGATTTATGAGCAGATGGAAAGTTGGCAAGAAGACATTACCGGCTGCCGCACATTTGAGAGTTTACCGATGGCTGCGCAAAAATACGTACAACGCATTGAAGAGCTGCTTGGCGTTCCTGTCTCCATGATTTCTGTTGGCCCTGAGCGTGAACAGATGATTCTACGTGGTTAATACTGGATAAAGGATTATTGCTGACTTTAAATAATGAAGTCTCCCGCGGTGCTTGCTCTGCTTGGGAGACTTTTTGTATTCTGTCTTTTCTTATTGCCCACCGAGCTTAGCCCATTGATGTTAGAAAAAGAAAACCTAATTAAACTCGCCAGAATGCCGATGCCTTTTGGTAAGTATGCTGGAAGAGTGTTGATTGACTTACCCGAAGAGTACTTATTGTGGTTTGCTAAGAAGGGGTTCCCTGAAGGTGAACTGGGGCGTTTACTGCAACTTTGTTTAGCGCTAAAAATTGAAGGGTTAGATTCGGTGGTGAAGCCACTTAAGTACTAGCGTCATTAAGTATTAACTTAACCCAACCACATGCGCTTGTTATCTCGGGAGTTTACAAATATCCCATTTTAGGATATTGTTCAGATTATGATTATACAGAATACACAGCCAAACCTGTTTCCTCAGGAAAAGAGTACCCCAAAACGTATACAAGGTGGGGTAACCACTTCAGATCTTGTGATGTCTGCCTATATAGATGGTAATGAAAACGTATTTCCTCATGTTCTTGACTTGCATGTTCCGAAAGGAAGTAAGATAGCTGATGTAACATGGGGCCGAGGTGTTTTCTGGAAGAAAGTACCTAAAGATGATTATGATGTAATTGGTACCGATATAGCTATGGGGGTTGATTGCCGTAATTTGCCTTACGAAAATGCGTCATTAGATTGTGTTGTACTTGATCCTCCATACATGGAAGGATTCTATCGTAAAAATAATGACCAGAAAGCTGGATCTGGGTCGCATAAGGGGCTTGCTCAAGCCTATTCTAATGGTGATGAAGTAAATGGCGATACTAAGAATACAGGTACGAAGAAGTGGCATGCAGCCGTTACGGATATGTATTTTAAGGCTAGTGCAGAAGCTTATCGAGTTTTGCGTAAGAAGGGCGTACTAATTATCAAGTGCCAAGACGAGGTAAGTGCTGGAAAACAATGGTTTACCCATGTTGAAATTATTAATGAACTTGAATCAATGGGGTATTATTCTAAAGATCTATTTGTTGTTGTTCGACAAAATAAACCTGCTGTAAGTCGTCTTAAGAATCAAGTCCATGCACGTAAAAACCATTCTTATTTTTTAGTATTCATCAAGAAGTGATGCTTTTCGCTTTGTTATTACTCGTTCAAATATTTCAAACGGATCGCTTACAAATGGTTTTTCTAGTGGGTAAGTGATCTGTACCAACGAAGCAATCAGATGAGATGAATTTTCTCCGTATCGAGAGCTTCGTGGTAAATCCTCGTTTAGAGCAAACCCAAACTCCCATTTATTACGGAATGAGAAAATCCCCGCAGCTATCACGTCAAACTCCCCAACTTTGAGCAGTGTTGTATTAACAATTTTCCCATTATCTAGCTCAATTTTTCGGCGATCACTAGCATCGCACTGAAAGGCTCCCATGTAGGTTGCATTAAGGCGATATTCGTCTGAAAAAGCGAGGAAATCAGGATTTGGAACGTACTTGTAGATTATTTGCCCTATTTTTGGAGTTCCGTTTTTATTGAACCCTTTAGATGGTTTTCGCCCTACACTTTTCTTGATAATCATTGGTATCCAGCTTCCATCTGGAGCTTGGATTTTAATCTGGTTGGTTTGTAGTGACTTAACCTCTAAAACTATTTCATAGCCTTTATAGTTGAGAGTCAAATCTCCTTTCTTTGTTCGATCATGATCGTCTTCCTTGCGATGGTTTGTTGTTTCCCCTGAGGATATAAAAATATCTTTTAGCTTACGTTCTGCGATATAACCTAGAATCATGCCTCTAAGGCTAGGGTTTTCTCTGACAACAGTAGTGAAATATTCAGAATTAATATCCCACTCGTCAAAAATTGTTTTACTGCCCACTCTTTGACTTTCCTTCTAGTTCTTTAATAAATTGGCAAGCATCAAATTGAAGGGCAGTTGCAACATCCAAAAATTCAACTAAATCAAGCCTTCTTTCTCCACTTTCATATTTAGAAACGAACGATTGAGGCTTATTGAGTTGCTCAGCAAGTGACTGTTGAGTTGCTCCTGCATTTTTTCTAGCGGAAACAAGCAATAATCTAAATATTTCATATCTTTTTGAGAAAATTGAAGAAGTCATAGCCACCCTTTTTTGATTAAGGCAATATTGTGTATCCTGTTTTGGGATATCCCAAAACAGGATATTCTTGGCGTGAGTGATGGGGTTAGTCGTGAAATTTTACTGATTTGGTAGACGTTTTTAGTGGGAAAAATGAATAATAGATCATTATCTATGAGCAGAAAGATAGACTCCAAATAGACTGATGTTTGTTGTATTTCGTATTAGGGAATCTAGAACAGGAGGGTGAATGGAATCCGTGATTCGGCCAATAAAATTCCAGACTCTCTTCAAAGAAATAGGTGAAAAACCTCATCTAAACTAAGTATGTCAATTTTAATTTTGAGATCCTTGAGAAGAATGAAGGGGTCACTATTGAGGATGATGCGAATGAGATAAGTTTCAAATACGCTTGTCAGTGCATCGCAAGTCAATTGAGGGTCATGAGTAAAGCGGTGTCGCTGGGTAATACACTAAAGAGGCTTCAAACATTGAGAGGATACTTGTCAGCACTCTTCATTGAAAAACGCCCAGACCATCAAGGCCTAGGGTAGTTAAAATATCGAAGGCCCGTTATCCGGTTAATTGCAATGCTGCCCGCTTAAGTGAACAGCACTGCGTACAACACGGGCTTTTTTGTGGTGAAATGATTAGAATTGATAAGCCGCAGACAGCTTATAGCTGCGCCCTGGTTCTCTATCATCTAAGGTGAAGCCTCGTGCGACACCAAGGCGTGATGCATGAGAGGTATAAAGCTCATCAAATACGTTGTCGATACCGAAAGTCAGTACTAAGTTTGGTAGAGCGTATGGTGTCCATTGTGCATAGAGGTTATGTACATCATAGCCTTCTTTCTTCGCGTCGCCTTCGACCACGTTATCTTCATCCAAAACAACGATTGAGGTCCAGCCGAATAAGGTATCAATCGAATCGGCTTGATAGTTCAGTGTGAGCGCAAGGCTGTCGCCCATGTCGGCACTGGTTCCAACCGAGTTGAGCATTGGGCCACCATTGGTGACATCATTGGCTTCTGAGCGAGAGTAGGAGAATTTGGCACTCGCTGCTTGGTAGGTGTAGGTGGTACTTAGCTCAAAACCTTTGACTTCCATATCTCCGACATTGCTGATCAGGTAATTGCTATCGGTGCGGATATGGTCATTAATTTTGGTTTTAAATAGTGTGAAGTTTGCGCCAACA
Organism: Vibrio cincinnatiensis DSM 19608; assembly: GCF_900167345.1. Lineage (GTDB taxonomy): Bacteria > Pseudomonadota > Gammaproteobacteria > Enterobacterales > Vibrionaceae > Vibrio > Vibrio cincinnatiensis. The sequence continues at coordinate 33,093 of NZ_FUXB01000009.1, forward strand.
AAGTGATCACCAAAGTTCTTATTAAAGCGCACCCCTCCTTGAGTATTTAGGCCCGTTTCTGCTTTGATATTATCGGCTAGGTAAGTGACATCTTGGTAGCGAACAAAGGTTTCTAGTAGTTCCGGTCCTTTGAACAGGGAGCGAGCATTCGCAAATAATGTCCAATCATGGTTGACATCCCACTCAGTACCCAGTGACCAAGTGACCTTATCAAAGTCTTTGCGACCCGTCATGGCTTTACGTTGGAAGTCGTCAAAACGCAGGCCAGCGGTGAGAGACCAAGCGTTGGTGACATAGAGTTTATTTTCTGCAAATACAGCTGTGGAAATCGCCGACTCTTTCATGAAGTCATCGCTGCCATAGCTGGCTTTACTGGTTTGATCGATGTAGTCCACCCCATAGGTGACTTGGTTGCGTAGTTCAGCGAATTCGTAGTCTGATTGAAACAGTGCGTTGACACCAATATTGCGGTTTGTGGCCGTATTGCGTGATACACGGTTGCTTGGCCAAGCGCCAGCCATCACACTTTCATCACGTTCAATCTCTGTTTGGCTGCTGTATAGGGTGACTTTTCCGCGATGTCGTTCTTTCTTCAACTCATATGAACCGGTAATGGTATCGCGGTCATAATGGGTCGGAATTAAGCGATCTTGGCTCAAGCCTTCGTTTGCACTGCCCGCCATATCAGGGCGCGGGCTGTAATCACCTTTATCACGATACATGTCATAAGCTAACTGGAAACGGTGACCTGTGGCTGGCTCAAAACCGATTTTGGTGAGGATGTTATAAGTATCACCTTCTACCCCAAAGGTTTTTTCACCTGAGCCATCCTCAAAGTCCCCACGAGAGATACCTTGCCCATATATCATCATATCGACGGTATCATTTAATTGACCATATACGGTCAGTGAGCCTTGTTGACTATCATTAGAGGAATACCCTCCAAAAATACGAGCACCGAATTGCTCACTACCGACAAGCAAATCTTTGGCATTTTTTGTTTCAAAATACACTGCGCCGCCAAGCCCGTTTTGGGTGACGGAGTTATTACCCACCTGAACATTGGCCGATTTTAAAATATCAGGGTTCAAGGTTAAGTTGCCGATGTGGTGGAACATATTGGCGTGCTGTGAAGCGCCATCCAGACGAATATCCAGATATGTTTCTCCAAAGCCGCGAATGTTGATACGTTGGTTCACCGAATGTGTTCCACCGACATCGACACCTGGAATATCACGCAGCAAATCTGACATGTGATCGGCTTGTTTGAGTGAGAGGTCGTCTGTGGTTAGCGATTCTGAGCTACTCGATACTTTTGTTCCCCATACAACGACATTGTCCTGATCGGGAGTACTTTCTTGCTGGGCTAGCACATTGGTTGATATTGCTGTCGTGATCGCAAACCATAATGCCGATTTCTTGTAAATGTCCATACTGACTCAATTTCCTAAAAATACAAATGATAATAATTCGCATGCATGTTAAATTGAGTGGAACCGATAGAGAAGTTGAATGCATTATGCAAAATCGCACATTCGTTATGGAAAATACGCAAACCCTTAATCAAGCGATTCGACAAACCATCACGTTGTCGAATCATTCTCTCAAAGAGCATGATGAGATTATTATTGCTCAACACCCCCACCAGCCAGTGATGGCGAGAGGACGATTTATCAAGTACACCAGTCCTAGTGGCTTTGTTTTACATGGTGGGAGCTGTCATGAATTGGCCGATTGTGATGTGATGACGACGGGGTCACCAGCTTTGGTCATTATTCTTTTGGTTGAAGGAAAGCTGAGTTTTGCCTATGACGACCTTAAGTTTTCGCTGTGTGCCAAAACGCAGCCACAAGCATTGATGGTGAACTTACAGCAGCCTTGTATTTTTCATCGTCGCCTACATCAAGGCATGCAAGTGCGCAAACTCAACATTATTTTATCACCGGATAAACTGAACCAATTTGCTGAGCAAGATTGTCCACTTCGCCATTTTATTCAGCAAGATAAAGCTTTTACTCATTTGTCTTTGTCGACCAACAGTTGGCAAAAGGTCGGAAATTTGCTCGATAAGTCAGATTCACACACCCTTAGCCAACATATTGCTCGTGAAGCCACCTGTTGGAGCTTGATTCAGGAAGCGATCATGCAGTGTCCTGAGTCAGATGTGCATTCACCTCGGGTTCATGATAATCACACCGAATGTGTGATTAACAATCTACTGCATTATATTGATCAGCATCTCTATGACGAAATCGGTTTAGAAAAACTCGCTGAACAACACGCCATGAGCGTGTCTAACTTACAGCGCAAATTTAAAGCTCGCCTCAATATGACGATAGTGCACTACATTCGCCATCGACGGTTGCAGCTGGCACGCCAGCAATTAGAACGCGGTTTAGTGAGCATTACTGAAGCGGCTTACGAAGCGGGTTATTTACACCCATCCAACTTTACTGCCGCGTTTAAAAAAGCGTTTGGTATTTCTCCACAGGCATTTCTCGAACAGAAACAATTTAGTTAAATGGGGGGGATTGATTTAAATGATAAGAAAAACCATAAGGTTTTATAAATTATTTAAATAGTCCTTTACAGAGTGGGTTCTTTCATTGATAATGGCTTCGCTCTGTTGTTCAGAGTTATTAATGAAAAATAAAGTATAGTAAAACCCTCAGAATATCTTCGTCATTGTTGCAATCCTTAGTGTTTCCCTTAGCTTCATCGTCACATTCAATAATTCAAGCGCTCAGTGCATCGCATTTTTGCGGTATCTTATGAATTTTAAATTAAGGGACATCTATGTCTAATAAAGCTACGGGTTTAGTTAAATGGTTTAACGAAGAGAAAGGCTTTGGCTTTTTAACTCAAGATAATGGCAAGGCGGACGTATTCGTTCATTTCCGTGCTATTGCTTCTGAAGGTTTTAAAACATTGACCGAAGGTCAAAAAGTTTCTTTTGATGTAGAGCAAGGCCAGAAAGGTCTTCAAGCTGCAAACGTTGTTGCTCTATAATCGTATTTTAGAGTGTAAATAAAGAAGTTTATTTACACTCGTATTCACTTATATAATTTTATTTATACTCACACCATAAAAATATTAAACATTTCTTACATCGACCACTGTGTTTTTGTCGTTACGTTCCTTATTTTCTTCGTTGCATTATTATAAATAGATTTATTGTTATTAACTGTTTTAGGACAATGTTTATTTTATTGTTCTGAAATGCTTAAAAAGCTAAGGATGCTTATGTCTCGTTCTATTGGTCGTAAACGGTTTTGGTTTCAACAACGATCACACCAAAACACAATGAATAAAAGTAAAAAATTGAAGCTCATCAATGATTGTTAATTTCTTTGTTAATCAACAGAGCTGGAGCTCGGATATCCATCAATTAAATAGCGATATATTGACTCGGCATGTTTTAGTTAAGGCTCATGTCGATACCTCTGTGCGTTTTACTTATTGTGAACAGACACGCAAAGGAGAAATCAAAAATGAAAATAACCATTTAATTGGACATTTCTCTGTTGACTAGTTCTACTCTTTTTACGTGATTCAGTCACCGCCTCTTCTTTGCGACACCCAGTTGTTTGGGTTGATTGACAATTAACGGTTGCTCCCTGATCACAAAGGCCTCAAAATGGCCCACTTTGCGTAGTCATGCTACGTCGTTTATCTATTACTATTGAGAATCATATATGGGTTTTACCTCGCTGGGTCTTTCTGCACCAATCCTTAAAGCCATTCAAGAGAAAGGATACGATACACCTTCTCCTATCCAGCTGCAGGCCATTCCTGCGGTATTAGAAGGTAAAGATGTCATGGCGGCAGCTCAGACCGGGACAGGTAAAACGGCAGGTTTTACATTACCGATTCTTGAGCGTTTATCAAAAGGACCAAGGGTTCGTGGCAATCAAGTTCGTGCATTGATTTTAACACCCACCCGTGAATTGGCGGCACAGATCCAAGAAAATGTCTTTATTTATGGGCGTCATTTACCCCTGACCAGTGCTGTTGTGTTTGGTGGGGTGAAGATTAATCCGCAAATGTTGCGCTTACGCAAAGGGGCTGATGTACTGGTAGCAACCCCAGGGCGTTTGATGGATCTGTATAATCAAAATGCAGTGAAATTTGATCAGTTAGAAGTGCTGGTGCTGGATGAAGCCGACCGTATGTTGGATATGGGCTTTATTCGTGATATTCGAAAAATATTGCAATTATTGCCAGAAAAACGGCAGAACTTATTATTTTCAGCCACCTTTTCTGATGACATTCGTGAGTTAGCAAAAGGGTTGGTTAACCAACCGGTAGAAATTTCAGTTAGCCCGGCTAACTCTACGGCGAGAACGGTTGAACAATGTATTTATCCTGCGGATGTGAAAAAGAAAGCACCGATGCTGGTTAAATTAGTTAACGATGGTAATTGGCAGCAGGTTCTGGTGTTTATGCGCACAAAACATGGTGCAAATCGTCTTGCGACTTACCTGACTGAACAAGGGATCACGGCCGCGGCGATTCATGGAAATAAAAGCCAAGGAGCACGTACCAAAGCATTGGCCAACTTTAAATCTGGCGAAGTCCGAGTCTTAGTTGCGACGGATATTGCTGCTCGTGGGATAGATATTCCTCAACTGCCGCAAGTGGTGAACTTTGAACTGCCTAAAGTGGCAGAGGATTATGTGCATCGTATTGGGCGAACGGGCCGAGCGGGTGAAGTCGGAAAGGCCATTTCACTGGTTTGTGCGGTTGAAGTTCCAGAGCTGTTTGCGATTGAGCGTTTAATTCAAACGTTACTGCCGCGTATTACTCTGGCAGGTTTTGAGCCGATGAATGTCTTGCCAGAATCTAAGTTAGATACCCGTCCCATTAAGCCGAAAAAACCGAAAAAATCTAAAGCCGTTGTGGGGACGCCATCTGAAAATAACCCACAAGGGCAGGCGAAACGGACGAACTCGACAAGAGGTAACTTAACAAAGCGTGTGGCTGGGCGAGGAAACTCTCACCACAAACCTGCTGGTGCGAGAACATCCAATAGAACTTCGGGTCATAGACAAGCGTAGCCAACGAACTAACTTTTCAGGTTGAATCCATGTAGAAAAACCGCACTCGTGTGATAAAACACGAGCGCGGTTTTTCTTTCTCGAGATATTTATAAAGAGATAAAAAGCCCGGCTAGGCAAGCACTCATCAGGTTGGCTAAGGTGCCAGCAATGACTGCTTTAATTCCCAAGTTTGCTACTTCAGCACGGCGCTCTGGGGCCATGACGCCAATTGAACCGAGTTGAATGGCGATAGAGCCGATATTAGCAAATCCGCAAAGCGCAAAAGTAATCACCACTTGGCTATAGTCCGATAATGCATCTTTATGCTGAATAAAGTCGATAAAAGCGACGAATTCATTCATGACTACTTTTTGACCGATGTATGCTCCAGCTTGTACCATTTCATGGGTTGGAATCCCTAATATCCAAGCTAAAGGCGCAAATAGGTAGCCCAGCAATAGCTGTAAGGTGATCCCTTGTAGGCCAAACAGGTGGGCAAAGTTTTCTAAGCCAGTATTCAGCATGGCAATGACACTGACGAAAGCTATTAACATAGTACCGACCGCGACCGCCACTTTCATTCCATTCATGGCTCCGCTTGCTAGCGCATCAATAACGTTACTTTGTTCACTCCTTTCAATATGAATTTTCTCTTGATCGCAAGGGACTTTGCTTTCAGGGACAATAATTTTGGCCATCAATAAACTACCGGGGGCTGCCATGAAACTTGCGGCAATCAGGTATTTAAGCTCAATCCCTAATCCGGCATAACCGCCTAAGACACTTCCTGCAACCGACGCCATTCCACCTGTCATGACCGCAAAAAGTTCGGAGCGAGTAAGATGAGGCAAGAATGGACGAACCAAGAGAGGGGATTCCCCTTGTGATAAGAAAATATTTCCTGTTGCAACCAAAGATTCCGCTTTACTTGTCCCTAAGAAGCGTTGGATCGCTCCACCTAAGATAGCGATCACTTTTTGCATGATACCTAAGTAATAAAGGGCTGAAATGATGGCACTAAAAAAGATGATGATCGGTAACACGCGTATGGCAAAAATAAAATCATGGTTAGCTAAGTCACCAAATAGAAAGGTAATTCCTATATTGGCGAATCCAAGTAAACTGGCTACCCCTTGGCTTAATGCCCCTAGAGCCGTTTGCCCCCAAGGTAAATAAAGAACCAGTGCAGCAAATCCGACCTGAAGAAATAAAGCACGTAAAACCGTTTTCCCGTTGATGAGATGTCGCTGCTCAGAAAGTAGATAGGCTAAAGCAAGCAGAACACTCATGCCCATCAGGCTAAAGATAATCGTCATAATGATTTTGTGTTGTATTGAAGGTGGATGGAGCACTGGCAAGGGAGCAGAACAGAGTAAGGGCAGTGACTCACCACGAGGGGTTGAAGCGGTTGCCTTGATAGTAGGAATAATCGGTTCATAGAGAGCACCTTTACAAGCAAAGTTTGTGAGCCGGACCTATCCTAGGGTCATCACACTTCCATATGACAGCTTGTATTGGTGAGTTTAGAGACGCACCGAGCGCGGAGTATAACGACATGGGAGGTGATTTTCATCACATTTATTCATGCTTGTTATCTTTACCGCGTTGATGAAAAGACATGGCAATAGAAAATATTGCCATGTCCAGAGTGAGCTAACGTGGTTTTCGTTGACAAACGGCGTTATTGAGTGACAGGTGCTTGATTAATTTGGCTAAGTGGAAGGTTTACATCAAAAATGATGCCCCGGATATTGGTGATACCCATGGCGGAAAGTCGTGCAGAATGCATGGCTAAGTAGGTTTCAGCACTGTGTTGATCTTCAAATAGATAGATGCCACCGGCTATTTTATTTTGTTTGTTTTCTGTCCAAATTTTCCAAATAACCCCTTGTTCATGATTAATCGATTTGGCTAGTTCGGCCAGAGCCGTTGCCATTTCTTCACCAAATGGGCCTGTAAAATCAAAGTCGACTTGGAGTAATTTCATTTGAATAGTTCCTTAGGCTAAATGTATGTACGATGTTTAAATGTTTTATTTTTGTTAAAATATTTATGTTTTTTAATCAGTTTACTTTATTATCAATCGTATTTAGAGGTGAAAGAGAGACCTCGGATTGATGAGCGAAGCTCCATTATCGCTGATAAGTTTTATATTAATATCGACTGGATCGTACTGTAAAAAATAATTATTCAAAAATATGGAATGATTTAAATAAAGTCTTCTTCATGTGGTTAATGATAAGTATCAGTAATATTAGGTGGTTTATTATTTATATTTCGGATGTTGTGATGCCGCAATGATATGAATTTAAATTCAAGGATAACCGTATCGTAAAAGGAGTTCGGGTTATGTCTACTTATGAAGTCAATTTTGATGGTCTGGTTGGGCTTACTCATAATTATGCAGGGTTATCGTTAGGTAACATGGCTTCAACTTCAAATAAACATTCATTAGCTAACCCTCAGCTTGCGGCTTTGCAGGGGCTGAATAAAATGAAGGCCCTTGCCGATATGGGGTTTACGCAAGGAGTGCTTCCTCCACAAGAAAGGCCATGTATCAACAGTTTGCGTTTACTGGGTTTTTCTGGACGTGATGAACATATTCTGTCCCAAGTCGCAAAAAAAGCCCCATACCTTTTAGCGAATGTCAGTTCTGCGTCTTCCATGTGGGTTGCAAATGCTGCAACTGTCTCACCTTCTGCGGATACACGGGATAATAAAGTTCATTTTACGGTAGCCAATCTCAATAATAAATTTCATCGCTCTATAGAAGCAGAAACAACAGGACGAGCCTTAAAAGCGACCTTTCCTTCATCGGATCATTTTGTGCACCATGCTGCTTTACCTTCGCAGGCGCAGTTTGGTGATGAAGGGGCGGCCAATCATAATCGTTTGTGTGCGGATCATGGAACATCGGGCGTTGAAGTTTTTGTGTACGGACGACAAGCATGGGGGGGAAGTGAGGAACCGAAGCATTTTCCTGCTCGTCAGACCCGAGAAGCGAGTGAAGCGATTGCTCGTTTACACCAATTGTCTGAGGAACAGTGTGTATTTGTGCAGCAAAATCCCACAGTGATTGATCAAGGTGTGTTTCATAACGATGTGATAGCCGTAAGCAATGGTCCAGTACTTTTTCATCATCAGCATGCTTTTCTTGACTCATCGAGTGCCTTTGATCATATTCGCCGCCGATTGAGTCTGTTTGAATGTGAATTTCTCCCCATTACCGTGCCAAATGATGCCGTGTCGGTCGAAGAGGCCGTCTCTACCTATCTGTTCAATAGTCAGTTATTGAGTAAAGTGGATGGAAAAATGCTCATGATTGTCCCAGAAGAGTGCCGGAAAAATGTCAGAGTTTGGACTTATTTAAATCACTTAATGGAGAGTGGTGGGCCGATTAATGAAGTGAAGGTGTTTGATTTGCGAGAAAGCATGGCGAATGGTGGAGGCCCTGCTTGTTTACGGCTTCGGGTGGTGTTGAATCCATCAGAACTCAAAGCAACCAATCCAAACGCTTTGCTGGATGATCATCTTTATCACTTGCTCACTGGTTGGGTAAAAAAACATTATCGAGATAGGTTAGGGGAGTCTGATCTGGCGGATCCTTCATTACTTAATGAGAATCGTACGGCTTTGGATGAATTAACCCAAATAATGAAATTAGGTTCCATTTATCCATTTCAGCGAGTGTCATCATAACGTGGATTGCCAGAGGAAGTTATTCTTGTCTCACTATTGATAATTTTAACAATTTAACCCATGAGGGGGAACATAAAATGGAAACAACCTCTCAAAAATGTTGCTTTGCTCTAAGATAAATAAACTCTTTTCTATGATTTGCGGCGCAGTTAACAGAGAGGTTGAGAAGCAATTGAGGCAATGAAATGAATTATCTAGTTTTAATTTAAGATCACTAGCTTTAGGCCTCTGCTATGCTTTCTCGAACACTATCTAAACCACTGTCAGCTTGCCGAAATTACCGCATGTTAGTGGATGTCATGTTTCCTTTCTTACAGCAGCAGCTCTCACCGAAAGCCATGGTGATCTTTCATGCTCCCTATGCAAGCCATCATCCTGAATGTTTATTTAAATCAGGGCAGCCTTTTGCGTTAATACACTACCCAGATGCTTTTTGGGCCTGGGCGGCACACTTTGATTCATCGGACTCATTACTTCCTTTTACAAGCCACGTTGATGGGTGGAATGGCGACCTCATTATGGAAGGGGATGCGTATTTATTTATTTTAGACAGTCATAGTGATCGGCGTTTGTACTTGGTGTTAGAAGGCGTCAGTGAGTTTCAGGTTGATAAATTGATGGTATCTGGAGAGTTAGAGTGGTTACATCTGTTGGCTGCGCGTTGGCAGTGTATTAGAGCTGAAACTGATGCTGCTGCAGAGTTTAAACTTCGTGATCGACGAGAAGCTAAGTATCGAGATGAAATTACTTCACGAGGAGAGTTCATCGACAATATGAAGCGGGTTCATCAGCTTGCCGTTCAGCTATCAAATCCGGAAAGCTTAGATGCACTGCATCGGGCTTCTGTTGAAGCGGTGAGAGATCAACTTGGTTTTGATCGGGTGGCTTTTTTCTTATTGGATATGAAGAAGAGTTGCTTTAATGGCACCTATGGTACGAATGAACAAGGGGAAACGAGCAGTGAGCACCATATCCAATATGACTTACACCAATTAGACCCTAGGTATATTGAAGCCATTTCAGATGGGCATTCTACGCTTGTGATTGTGGATGATGCGCCGCTTTATACCGATGGAGAAGTGGTCGGGCAAGGTTGGAATGGGATGTTACTACTTCGTGATGGTGGAGCGGTGTTTGGGTGGATAGCGATGGATAATTTTTTACATCGCCAGCCAATTTGTGATTATCAAAAACAGATGTTGGAATCCTTTGCTTCTTTACTGGCTCAGATATACCTTCGTAAACGACAAGAGCAGAATATGCGTTTGTTACACGCCAGTATGGTGGAATTGTCTCGGTGTTTAACGGTGAGTGATGTGTGCAAAACTGCCGTTGCCTTTGCCATTAAACGCATGGGTATTGATCGAATGGCGGTGTTTTTAACCGATGAAACCTGTCGAACACTACAGGGGACATGGGGGACGGATATTCAGGGAAATATTGTGGATGAAGGCTATTTTCAAACATCGACCTTAGATAATGAGATGGTATTTTTAGCCAAAGCTTCCCCGAATGAAGTGGTCTTTAAAGAATCTGCCCCTATTTATCATGATGGTCATATGGTCGGTTTTGGCTGGACAGCTATGACCATGCTGACAGAGAACCATCTACCTCTTGCTTTTATTTCGGTTGATAATCTGATTCGACGCTCTCCACTTACCTCGCAGTTAAGAGAAGTCATTCGTATGTTTGCCTCTAACCTCACAGAAGTGCTGATGCGAGCCAAAGCACAGCAAGCGATCAATGAATTAAATGCCAACCTTGAGCGGGAGATCTATAACCGTACTCGAGAGTTGCATAAAGCGAATGAAAAGTTAGATCGATTAGTCAAAATGGATCCTTTAACGCGGTTAGGAAATCGACGAATGTTGACACATCTGCTGGAGCAGATCTGTGAAGAGTATGATCCTCAACCTGTCGACTATGGCGTTATTCTACTGGATATTGATCACTTTGGTTTATTCAATAACCATTATGGTCATTTAGAAGGTGATATTGCACTGATGCGTATTGGTAAAATTTTAAGCCAACATACTCAATCAGAAGGAGAGCAATTTTGTCGTATTGGGGGAGAAGAGTTTGTGTTATTACTGGTAGGGCATACGGCGCAAAAGGTGTATGAACTGGCAGAAAGTATTCGTGCTACAGTTGAGCTTGAAAATATTCCCCATCATGCTAGTCCGCATACACAATGGTTAACGATTTCAGTCGGGTATTGTGTCGCTAACTTTCCAGCCAGTGAAATTCAATTTGAACGTATGTACGCTCAAGCAGATAAAGCGCTTTATCAAGCAAAGCACCAAGGGCGTAATAGGGTGGTGGGGGGTGAGCTTATCTGATCACCATTCCGAGCCTGGGTTTTTATCATCCTTCGCCACCCATCGATTCGATAACCCATCAATCTGATAAATAATATTCAACCGTCGAGACTACCCGAATTTTTTTAATGTAAGGCGTGTTGTTATCTCGATCGGTAATCGAAAACTGCCCTTGTGAAGCTCGCTTAATTTTACCCAGTTGGCTTTGCGAGTCTTTAGCGAATTTAAGAGCGACTTCACGAGCTTGTTTGGTGGCTTCTTCAATCATATCGGGCTTGATATCATTTAACCGTGAGAAGAAATACTCGACCCGGTTACTATAACCGTCTTGATTAAATACAATGCCTTGTTTGCCTAATTGACCGATTTGACTGATCGCTTGCCGAACCCGATCAACGTGACTGCTATAGACGGTTAAGGTTTGTGTCGCTAGGTAACGGTATTCGACTTGAGCATCGCTACCATATTGTTGGGCTTTTTTATCAATGACAGCGGGGGATGAGAAAGAAATCGCCTCTTCTTCAATCCCTTGCTTAGCAAGAAACGTGATGACCTGCTGGCTTTGTTGATCTAGTGTCGTAAAGAGTGTCGGTAAGTCATTATCGGCTAAGGTAAATTGAATCGGCCAAATGACCGTATCAGCCATGACTTCGCGCTCTGATAATCCTTTTACGGTAACAATACGCTCATATTCTTTAAATTTAATTGCGGTTTGTTGGAAGAAAAAGCCCAATATGCCGAGTCCGATAACTAAACTTAAACCGAGTATCCCGGCCATGGGGATGAGAGTGTGTTGACGATCTGTAGACATGATCTTTTCCTTATTTTCTACCCATAGTGGGCTGGCTTATAACTTAGCTAAGGGATGATTTCGCTGATTCTTTGGCTTCGAGTGTTGCTGGTGAATCAGAGAAATCCGTTGTTTTAATTCATTAAGGTTGGCGGTTTGAGCATTTGCCGAATAAAGTTGAGCATTGAATTGATTCAGTGCTTGCTCCAGTTGTCTTCTCTCTTCTTGATTCAGAACTAAACTCTCCATCCATAGTGTTACAGCATGACTAATCGCAATGCCGTCTTTTTGCTCTAACGCCTGCTGTAATTGTTGCCACTGGGAACGTTGTGGTGGTGTGGTATGAGCCTCATTCATGGTATTGATCGCTGATGTTCGTTGCCGCCAAACGAGGAGAGCGGTGATTAGCCATAGTAGAGCAAAAAACAGAGTGAAGTAAGGCCACCAGCCCGCATCTTTGACGATTTCTACAGAGCGGGGTGACGGTGGTGTTATATTCGTGGGTAAAGGTGCCACTTCTTCATGGTCATCCGCTGTCACGATTAACGTTAACCCTGATGTTTGAGAACTTTGCTGCTGTTTTGTGTCTGTATTCCACCAATTAAGGGTAACTTTGGGTAAAGAAATATCCCCGCTGCGGCGTGGAATTAAGACGTGTTTGACCATCATGACCGCGTCCCCATTATCTTGGGTGGTGATTTGAGGTTTTTCTTCATACACACGAACGGCTTCCGGATAAGTCAGAGTTAATTGAGGCAGTTGTTCTGGGCTTAATCCTGTCACCTGCATTGTGATTTCTCGATTGATCGCTTCCCCCACTTTCATAGAATAAGGTGAATGATCAATAGGAGTACCTTGGCTATCTTGCCATTGCTCCATTAAGGTTAATTGAGCGGTAGGGAGCCAAGTACCTTGATAGTCCGCCGGTTTTTCTTCCACGGTAATGGAATAGATTCTTGGGGTAGTGGTAAAAGGAATCACTCGGGTTCCGTTATCATAGCGATGACTGTAGATTAACGAACCTTGAAACTTGGCTTCTGTTAATTGAAATTGCCCCGCTTTTTCGGCGGTGAGACGAAAATCTTGTTCGAGTACCGTGACTTCTATGCCATCTATGATGGTTTGGTATTGCTTAGGCTCACGGGTCGGCGTGAGCGTCATTCCTTCAACCGAGGGCGGCACCAGTTGAGGGTTTTGTAGCCGACGAACATCGGTTTTGATAAGCAATCGAGTATGCAGTTGGGCACTTTCTTGTGGATAGAGGGTGTCCCGAGAGAGGGTACTGTGCATTTCAATCAGTTGTTCGGTATCCGGTGCTTGCTCATCGGCAGTGACTTGAATCGCAATCGGTTGAGTTTTCTGTCCATCCAATTCAAAGCTTGGAATGGTGATCATTCCCACACGATTGGCCGCGATTGAAAGGGTCCATTCACTATGTTGGCTCCGCTTTCCATTTACGATATTGACAGAAGAAGCAAAACTTGGGCGACTGATAAAAAAATCGTTTTCTAGTTGGTGAAAATTAATCGCATCCGATGTGGAGGGACGATCACTGACGATTCGCAGTTGAAACACCTCATTTTTTGCCACTTTATTTTTGCTCACTGTGGCAGATAAGGTGGCTGCATGAACAGAAAAGCTCAACGAGCTCAGTAATAGCATGAGCCAAGGAACGAGTCGGAATTGCAACAATTTCATCATTACCACTTTTTACCTTCTGTTGATGGAGTGGGTTTATTTTTGGCTTGTAAATAAAGTTGAGCGCGCAGCAAACGACTGGGATCGCGGGCGTTTTCTACTTGTTCCAGCCTACGCATTTGAGGATCCACTTCTTGAGTGCTGTTTTCATTTTGCCCCGACTGAGAAGCGGTATGCTCCACATCGCTTGGGGTGAGATTATCCGGTTGGTTTTTTACCTCTTCATCATTCTCTGCATCCTTTTTCCCTTCATCGGGTTGATCAGCCTTCGTTTTTTCATTTAATGGTATTTGAGACGGTAATGAATCATCGTTCTCTGTCGGAGAAAGAGAATCAGGCTGAACCGTTGTTTGATTCGTTTCGTTATCTTGATCATCAAGAGAGGAAGAAGAGGCTTGACCTTGTTCTGTCTCTGACGAAGACTCTTGTTGCTGTTGCTGTTGCTGTTGCTGTTGCTGTTGCTGTTGCTGTTGCTGTTGCTGTTGCTGTTGCTGTTGCTGTTTAAGCGCTTGTTCAACTTCAGCCAGGTTATGTTGCGCATCTTGATGGTTGGGGTTGTTGTTGAGTATCTCTTGGTAACCTTGTTTCGCCTTTTCTAACTGTCCGGCTTGGGCATAGGCATTGGCAAGATTGTATTGGATTTTCTCACTCGGAGTCGGGATACTTTCCCAACTATCGATAGCGCCTTGGTAATCCCCAGCTTGATAACGAGCAACGCCTTGCCACTCGGATGAGGAAAAGAGCGTCGCGGCGGATTCATATTCCCCCTGCTGGTATGCGCGCCATGCCTGCTGGTCTTGGTTTAGCCAAGCGGAGGCCTGTACGGGCTGCGATGTGGTGAACATACTCATTGTGATGAATAAACCCAACAGGACTCCTCGCCTAAAGAGTAATAGGGTTGGGATAATTAATAGTATGACTAACCAGTAACCATGGTTTATGGCATCGGAGATAAGTGGTGTACCCGTTTGTTGCTCTATGTTCGATGTTGCCGTCTCGGTTAGACGAAGAATGGTGTGTACATCTTGATCATCATTTCGATAAGCGACAAAGTGTCCCCCTACTTGTGAGGCGAGTTTTTGCATCGCAATAAAATCGGTTTTTGCAATGACGGTTTGTTGCTGATCATCTCTTAATAATGCGCCATCACTGAGTCGTATCGGAGAGCCATTTGTGGTGCCGATCCCCAGCAGGATGAATCGCCATGGAGTGCCACTGAGTAAGGTTTGGATCGATTGACTTTCTTGCATCGAAATATCATCTGCGATCAAAATGATATCTCCCGAAGCTACGTTGGCTTGCCTTAGCATGTCTATGGCAAGTTGTACGCCAGCGGCGGCATTAGCTCCAGGAAAAGGCATAATTTCAGGTGACAAATTAGGGAGTAGGCTAGCAATGGTTGCTGTGTCTGTGGTTAAGGGGCTAATGCTATAGGCATCACCTGCATAAGCCACTAATCCAGTATTGCCCTCTTGCCAACCTGAAAGTAAGTCTAACACCTTATAACGAGCCTGAGAGAGTCGGTTGGGTGTGAGATCACTGGCATAAAGCGATAATGACATATCCATCACGACAACCCGTGCCGCGCTATTGGTATAGCTTGGTCTGGGCCGTTTTTCAAAACTTGGCCCAGCTAAGGCGAGGGTAGCGATCAGCCAGCAGAAACTCACCCCAGCTAACCAAAGGTGTTGATGTTTTTTATGGGTAAGCCCCATTGCTTGTGCAAGGTGAGGAGCCACCAAGGATGGACGATGAGGATGATAAAATAACCAGATTAATAGTCCAGCTAAAGGCAGCAAGGCCCACAACCAAGCTGGGAAGAGAAACATAAAATCAGCCATGATGTCTCCTCAAGATCATTAATGCCACTGAAAGTAATAAAGCAGCAGTGAGTGGATAGCGAAACCATTCACTTTGTGGACGCCAAGTCTGGGTGGTTTGGCTTAAGGGTTCTAGCTGGTTAATGGTGTCATAAATATTCTGTAGTTCTTGTTGGTTACGGGCTCGAAAATATTTTCCTCCCGTTAACTCGGCAACCTCTTGTAAGGTCTTTTCATCCAAATCCTCTGCGGTATTGATACGGCGAGTCATCAGAAAATCTCGTACCACCATCTCACCAGCACCTACGCCGATGGTGTAGATGGTGGTGTCATAGTGTTTGGCAATTTTAGCCGCTTCAATCGGCTCCAAGACGCCCGCATTATTGCTCCCATCACTAAGTAAAATCATGATGCGCTGTGGGGCATCACTGTCAATGAAGGTTTTAGTCGCAAGGCCAATACCATCGCCAATTGCTGTTTGTGTTCCGATGAGCCGTAATATCGCTTGGTTTAACTGTTGAGTCACCGTGGTGTGATCTAATGTTAGTGGTGTTTGCAGGTAAGTATGGTCTGCAAAAAAGATCAGTCCTAACCGATCCCCTTGGCGTTTTGCAATAAAATCACTGAGTACTTGTTTGACTGCGGTGAGTCGATCGACATATTGGTCACCTAACAACATGTCTTGTTGATTCATTGAATAAGAAAGATCAACCACCAGCATCATATCTCGCTGCTGGGTCGTGAGAGAGATGGGCTCTCCATACCAAACCGGACGAGCGGCCGCAGTGATAAGACATAACCAAACGAAGATGGCTAAGCCTTTTGTCCACCATTGTTGCGGTTTAGCAAAATGGTTGGTTGGAGGTAGGTAGGAGAGAGGAATCGCCGCTTGCTGCGGGAGCGGCGATAAAAAACGGTAGACCAAAATAGGCAGTGGAAGTAATAAGAAGCACCACCACCATAAAAACTCAATGTTTGCCAAGGTTCCTTAAACTCCTCTTCTTCGGTGGCAATGCCTCATTTATCCATAGCTGACAGTCACTGATTAACTGTTCTGGATGAGTAATGGGTGTTTTTTGATATAAAGCTTGTTGCCATAAAGTCACATTGGGTACAAAACGAGATTGACCCAGTTGGTTATCTAAAAAGGCGTACCATTCATGGCCTGTAAGTGGTGCGATGTAGTCACGAGGGTAATAGCACAGAGCAACCTGCCTGAGTAATTCCATCGCGGCCGATGGTGTTTGATAGCCATTGGACTGGGTGAGCAAACGCAATGCCGTTTTTTTCGGCGCAAGACGTTTTCGTTTCCAGATAGCTAGACAAAGAATCAATAAGGTTAAGAGGAGAACCACAGCAAGGCTAATCCACCATCCCCAGGCCAAAGGCCACCAAGAAGGCAAATCTGGGAGGTGGAGAGCATTAAGGTTTAAAGAAGCTGAAAGTTCTTGCATCGATTTAGAGTCCAGATAATTGTTGCAACAAAGGCCGGTCACATGAAAGTGCTCGGTAGTCTATTGCCTGAGATTGGCTCAATGATTTTAGTTTTACTTTCTGAGATTCAAAGGATTTTTTGATACCTAAACGCGTACTATTTGCTGAAAAGTTGAGCCAGCGCGTTTGTTGGTTATTCTTTACTCGTTCAACGCCTCGAAAACGGGTGACTCCTTGCTCTAGAGGATCGATGATATGTACCATGCGCACTTGGTTGTGGCGACTGAGTTGGTTAAAGAGTGGTTTGAGATCATCATCATAGCGAACAAAATCACTGATGATGATGATCTCACTGCCTTTGGGGCAGAGGTGGTTAAGTGCCAGTAGCCCCGATTTCATGGAAGCGAATGGGGTAGATGCTTGTGCAAGTGCCTGCTGCTGTCCTTTAACTAAATGAGCCATGATCTGTAAGGCGCCTTTGTGTCTGGCGGTCGGTTTTAACTCAAGCTGCTGGTGGCCAAGATCAATGATTGCACCGATACGGTCATGTTGGGCAACGGCGAGCCAACTGAGTAAGCTTGCCATATGAGCGGCTAGTACGGATTTCAATAGCAGTGTCGAGCCGAACTGCATTGAAGCACTTAAATCCACATACAAAACAACAGGTTTTTCTCGTTCTTCACAAAAGAGTTTGGTATGGGGTTTTCCCGTTCTGGCGGTGACCCGCCAGTCAATGGTTCGAATATCATCTCCCGGTTGGTATTGGCGTACTTCGGCAAAGTCCATTCCTCGCCCAAGTTGTTTGCTTTGATGATGCCCTAATAGTTGAGACCATAAACTCTTGGCAGGCGGTAACCATTTCACCGCATGTTGTTGATAAGGTAATAACTCTTCAAGACAGAGATGAACGCCATCTGCATGCTCGGGAAGAGGTAAACAGAATGAATTCGCCATGATGATGCCTTAAGCACTACCCACTAAAGAGAGGAGATGAGCAATAACCTGATTGGGATGAATCCCTTCCGCCTGCGCTTGATAAGAGAGCAACAACCGGTGGCGTAACACGGGAAACACCATAGCTTGAACATCTTCAGGGCTCACAAAATCACGACCATTAAGCCAAGCATGTGCACGGGCGCAGCGATCTAAGGCGATGGTGGCCCGCGGGCTGACCCCCAACTCAATCCACTGTGCAAGCTGGGGGTCATATTCTTGAGGCTGACGTGTCGCCATCACTAAACGAATCAGGTAGTGCTCAATAGACTCGGCCATGTGGATATTGAGTACCGCTTGCCGAGCCTGAAAAATATCAGACTGAGTGACTATGGGCGGCCGTTCGGAGGCGTGTCCCTGAGCCTCTCCTCGGTTAAGGCGGAGAATGGCCAACTCATGTTCAGCATCAGGATAATCCACATCAAGATGGAGTAGGAAACGGTCTAACTGAGCTTCAGGCAGTGGGTATGTCCCTTCTTGCTCAATCGGATTTTGGGTGGCCATGACCAAAAATAGGTCCGGTAAGCGATAGGTTTTTCTGCCCGCGGTAATTTGTTTTTCTGCCATGGCTTCCAGCATCGCCGCCTGAACTTTGGCAGGAGCTCGGTTAATCTCATCGGCTAAGACCAAGGAGTGGAAAATGGGTCCAGCTTGGAAGGTAAACTCTCCCGTTTCTGGTCGAAAAATATCGGTGCCTGTTAAATCGGCGGGGAGGAGATCGGGCGTAAATTGAATTCGGTGAAACTCCCCCTCAATACATTCAGCTAGACATTTAACAGCACGGGTTTTTGCAAGCCCCGGTGGCCCTTCAACTAAGATATGTCCATCGGCAAGCAGAGCAATCAGCAACTGCTGGACCAAAGAGTGTTGACCAATGACTTGTTGGTTTAAATACGTTTGTAGTGATTGAAAAGTAGATAATTGCATCTAACCCGACTCCCAATTGGTAATTCAGCCATTGGTCACTGTCGACATCGAAAAGTTCCGGTGAATAAATAGGAAAATCACATTTTCCGGTTTGATTGCTCACCATTTATACGATTTGGCTTGGTTTTACCTTCATTCTACTCATAAAGAAAATGGATGAGGCTATTTTTAATCTGATTTTTCCCAAGCTCTGAATGAAAGGTGTCCCTTTTTATTAGAGAGCCCTCACCAAATTTTGAACAATTTCGTGAGCTTTACCTGAACTGTGCTAAATAATATAAGAAATAATATGCGCAGTTTGACATATAAAAGCCTGGCGGCTGAGAGGAACCTATGTTTAAAAAGTTAAGAATGACCTCAAGACTGATTATTGTATTTAGCATCCCATTAACCTTTTGTTTGCTTCTAGCGGCTTGGATTGTTACCAATCAGGTGAGTTCCCGAGTGGTGAGCTTGGGTGAACACTCCGTGAGCCGTACCGCTCAAAATAGTGCAGATATGGTGAGCAGTTGGGTTGAAGCGAGAATGGCCGTGGTTCGTTCGTTAGCACAAACGGAAACTTTAGCATCGGGAGATACACAAGCCATCTTTAGTTATGTGAAACACTTTGGCAAAGCAATGAGTTCTGAATTTGAGGTGATGTTTTTTGTCGATCTTAAAGGGGATGCGTATCACCACAATGGTGTGATTGCCAGCCGAGCCAATCGAGGGTATTTCCAACAATTGGTGGTGCAGAAAACCCAGTCTTCCTTAGTGAGCGACCCCCTTTATTCGGGTACCTCCGGCAATGCAATTATTGTTTTGGCACAGGCGGTGAAAAACCATCAGGGAGAGGTGATCGGTCTGTTGGCGGCGACGGTCACACTCAATACACTCACTCAGTTGGTTGACAATGTGGCAACCGATAATGCGGTGGCATGGTTGGTAGATTCGCGTGGTATTTATGTCGCTCACCCAAGGGAAGAAAAGCGCCTAAAAGATAAGGCAACAGAATCGGGTAATACTGATTATGCACAGATGAGTAAGAAAATGGTTGCTGGGCAGGCGGGGCTCACGGATCTTTATTTAGAGAACAATCAACACTATATGGTGGCTTACCATCCTGTGGCTAATACTCCAGGTTGGTCGTTAGCGGTTGCCCAGCCTTATGATGTTATCATGTCTCCTGCTAGAGATTTAACGGTAAGTCTGTTGCTTGCATTTGTTGTAACGATCATCATTCTTATTGTTATCGTCTTATTGGTGGCCAAGATGATTGTCAAACCTGTGAATGAAACGCGGGAAGCGTTAGAGCAAATCGCTGCAGGAGATGGTGACTTAACTCAGCGGTTGAGCGAAGACCGATATGACGAGTTTGGCGATCTCGCCCGAAGTTTTAATGCTTTTGTGGGTGGCGTGCATAGCTTAGTAAAACAAGTGGCAGAAGCCGCTATTCAATTGGGGGCAGCCGCCGAAGAGTTGGCGGTATCGAGTCGAGAAGCCAATGATCAGGTTCAACAACAACGCCATGAAACGGATCAAGTGGCAACGGCCATGACAGAAATGGCAACCACAGTGAATCAAGTGGCGGAAAATGCCGCCAATGCGGCGCAAGCTGCGGATCAATCCAGCCGATTTGCGCAGGAAGGGGAAGCGGTTGTGACCAACACCACCAATGAAGTGCTTATCTTAGCGAAAGAAGTACAAACCGCAGTAAATGTGATTGGAAAATTGCAGCAGGATGCGGACTCCATTGGCAAGGTATTAGAAGTGATTCGAAGCATTGCTGAGCAAACCAACCTATTAGCGCTCAATGCCGCGATTGAAGCTGCTCGAGCTGGCGAGCACGGGCGTGGATTTGCCGTTGTGGCCGATGAAGTGCGTACTCTAGCCACTCGCACGCAAAGCTCGACAGAAGAAATTCGAGACATTATTGAAAAATTGCAAATGGCCTCGAAGGAGGCATCACAGGTAATGGATGGCGGTTATCGTAAAGCCAGTGAAGTTGTACAGTGGGCAGAAGAAGCGTCAGAGAAACTGCGTGATATCACGAAAGGTATTTTCACCATCAATGATATGAATATTCAAATTGCTACCGCGACAGAGCAGCAGTCTATCGTAGCAGATGATGTGAACCAAACCTTAAACCGCATCAGCAGTGGTGTAGAGCAGCTCTCTAATGGTTCAACGCATATTGCGGCTGCCAGTGATGAATTAGCACGTTTGGCAACCGATCTACAAAATAGGGTTGGCCGATTCAAAGTGTAATGGTTTCGATAGGATGGGAGAAAATGAAGGAACACCTTAAGCGCTAGAATAGTGCTGGCGAGTTGGGTACACTTCTCGCCAGCATGAACAATATTAGGTAAGTACTATGAACGATTTTGAAAAAGAACTGGAAATGATGGCCCAAGAAATGGAGGCGCAACCAGAAGTTGCGCTTCCTAGCCTAGATGAGCAAAAAGCCGTTGTTGCTGAACTCAAAAAATTAGAAGCAGAAGGGAAACTGACCCCTGAAGTACTAGAAGCGCATTTTGGAAAATTTTTCGCTCAATCAGAAACGCCTATCCATTAAGGCTAATGGGATACAAGCAATAGGCATGTTATGGCACCTATTGCTTGATTTCTCGCGCGCTATTTTGCCCGTTCTCCCCATCTTTTCTCCTCCTTTTCGCTAATATTTCTTCCATTTCTGCCCTTTAGCCATGAACTCGTTACGAGTAATAAGCCTCCTCTTTGGTGACGGGCATGGTATTCTTGGCTCTACGCCCTAGCTCTCCGCCATGAATAATCGACTTTGGGGGGATTGCCCTTTTTAGGAACGAATTATAATTCTCATCAATACTAGAAATGTTTTTAGTCAGCAGTCTTCAATTTTTGTGGTTTTCTTTTTTCGCTTGCTAGGTAAAGCAGGAGTATTCGTCATGATTCGTTCTAAGCCAACTGATGTCATTTTACACGCATTTGACTGGCCGTATTCACAAGTGACAGAACACGCACAGGCTATTTCTGATGCGGGTTATAAAGCCGTGCTGGTTTCTCCACCGATGAAATCTTATCGCCAAGATAAAGGCACACCGTGGTGGCAACGCTACCAACCACAAGACTACCGAGTGATTGATAACCAGTTGGGCAATACGGAATCTTTCCAAACGATGGTGAGCACTTTGCAACAGTTTGACTTATGGGTGTACGCCGATGTGGTGTTTAACCATATGGCCAATGAGTCTTCCATTCGTTTAGATTTACAGTATCCGAGTGAGAAAGAGCAGTTAATTTATCGCCAGCGGGCGAATTATTATCAAAAGCAGCGTTTATTTGGCGATTTATCTCAACCTTTATTTACCGAAGATGATTTTGTTGAAGCCTTTGGTATTCAAGATTGGCAAGATAAATGGCAAGTACAAAATGGCCGAATTTCTGGCGGCCCTCATGATTCAGGTTTACCAACATTACGGGCGAATGCTCACGTGATTGAGCAGCAGCAAGCGTATCTTTTGGCCCTTAAAGCAATAGGAGTCAAAGGTTTTCGTATTGATGCGGCTAAACACATGAGTATTGAACACCTTAAAAAAGTATGGTCGGAAGCTTTGACTCATGATGTTCATATTTTTGGTGAGATTATTACCGATGGCGGCGCAACCAAAGCCGAATACCAACTATTTTTAGAGCCTTATTTAGCAGAAACGCGTTTAGGCGCTTATGATTTTCCTTTATTTCAAACGGTCTATAACGCATTACAGCCTAAAGGGAGCTTAAAGAGCCTGATTGATCCGTATTGTTTTGGTGAAGCCTTATCTAAGGAACGGGCCATTACCTTTGCCATCACTCATGATATTCCTAATAACGATGTGTTTATGGATCTTGTGATGTCTGCGGAGAATGAAGCGCTAGCCTACAGCTACATTTTTGGTCGAGATGGTGGCGTTCCACTGATTTATTCTGATTTAAACCCTAGTGATATTCGTGATTCAGAAGGCCGTCCACGCTGGCAGGAGGCGTGGTGTGCGCCGAATATGTTGGCGGGAATTGCTTTTCATAATCAAATGCATGGGTTGCCGATGAAAACGCTTGAGGCGAGTGATGATCTTCTGGTCTTTAGCCGTGGTGATAAAGGTATGGTCATTATGAATAAATCCTCTCGGGCGCAGCAAGTGGATCTCGTATGGACAGAAACGCTTTATGATTTATACAGCGGTGATGCTTTCCCAAGCTCTCAAGGGAAAGTGACGATTCATACTCCATCGAAAAGTAGCCGATTGTTGTCCATTTTTTCAGGAGCGTAGGTTAGCATGGGGATGCTCAACGGGTCAGTTGAGTATCCTCTTTTTATTTTAGAGAGAAGAAAAAAGCGCCTCAAGGATCTGAACTCAGATCACAAGAGGCGAGACGTCGTTAGTGATAATGATTAAATTGAGGGAATCCAAGCAGAGCAGTGATTGGAGTCATATGACTGTAAATGTAGTCAGTTCTTGGGAAAGTACCAAATGAGTAAGAGAGAAAAGGTGTTTTTTTATACTATTTTGTGATCTTCACTCCATCTCATATAAGTATCGAGTTTTAATTTCTGAAACCTTATTTTGTCCTACTGGTTGATCGGGTGTGCATGCTAATCCACTAAAAACTGATTTATAGCAAGTTATCCCCAGCATAAATACGTACTATAAATTGCAATTAGCTGCGTATATACCCAAATCACTTTAGTGTATCTATGGCGATATTTTTAAGGTCGTTTTGGTATGGCGTTTTTTCAGTTGAATTTTTTCGACTACGTTTTATCGATAGTGAGTGCTTGCTATGAATAACCTTGTTGAGCGTTTTTTGCGCTATGTTACCTATGATACTCAATCAAAACCTAAGAATGCTCACTGCCCCAGCTCAACAGGGCAAAGAGTCTTTGGCAAGCTCCTTTATGATGAATTGTTCGCTCTTGGGTTGAGCGATGTGAGTTTAGACGAGCATGGCTATGTCATGGCAAAGCTAAAATCCAATGTCGATTATCCTGTTCCTGCGATTGGTTTTATTTCACATATGGATACCGCCCCGGATGCTTCGGGTAAACATGTTAAGCCCCAAATTGTTGAAAACTATCAAGGTGGAGATATTGCATTAGGGAAAGGCGATGAAATTTTATCACCCATTCAATACCCAGAATTGCATCAGCTACATGGCTGTAACTTGATCACGACAGATGGCAATACTTTGCTTGGTGCGGATAATAAAGCCGGCATTGCGGAAATTATCACGGCAGTAGAGCTGTTAATGGCTAACCCTTCTATCCCGCATGGCGATATTTGTCTTGCCTTTACGCCCGATGAAGAAATTGGCCGCGGAGCGGATCACTTTGATATTGAAAAATTTGGTGCCTCTTGGGCCTATACCATTGATGGCGGCCCTGTTGGTGAGTTGGAATTTGAAAATTTCCATGCGGCAAATGCGCAAGTGACTTTTCATGGGGTAAATGTTCATCCTGGAACAGCGAAAGATAAAATGGTCAACTCAATGTATCTTGCCGCACAATTCATTCAAATGATGCCCGCACAAGAAACCCCTGAACACACCGAAGGTTACCAAGGTTTTTATCATCTTAAATCGGCGAAGATGGGAGTGACCCTTTCTCAGTTAGATTACCTGATTCGTGATTTTGATGTTACTGAGTTTTCGTCCCGTAAAGCGTGGATGAAGCAGAAAGTTGCAGAGCTCAATAGTCAGTTAAGTAAAGGGCGCGTTGAGCTGGAAATCGTTGATAATTACGCCAATATGAAGGAAAAAATCGCAGAACATCCGCATATTATTGAGCTGGCAAAATCGGCAATGCAGGCGTGTGATATTGAGCCTATTATTAAACCTATTCGTGGTGGAACGGATGGCGCAAGGCTCTCTTTTATGGGATTACCTTGCCCAAATATTTTTACCGGTGGGTATAATTTCCATGGTATTCATGAATTCATTACGATTGAAGGTATGGAGGACGCAGTGCGTGTTATCATGAAACTGGCTGAAAAAACGGCCCATCAATACGCTTAATCATTGTCTTAACCGTGCTGAAGAAACTCGGCACGGGTTATCCTTTCTTAACGTCACAAATCCGGTATTTATGCTGGTATCAAAGCCTCATATTGTTACTATAATCATGCAAATCATAGAATGAAGTGAATCTTATCGTGTTTTCCTCGCCATGATAACGATGAGACATGAAAGTCAGGGTTCAAGAGTGGCAGATTGATAGGGTTAAAGAATGGAAAACGTCAATATTATGGTCGATTATCTGCTGACCAATAAGCTCGTGTTAACGTTATTGGTTTTATCAGTGATCATGCTGCTTAAACGGATTGTTTTGGCCCAGATAAGGGGTGATGTCTCCTTTTTGAGTGAAGAACAACGTAAGTGGATGTCTCGCACCAAAAATGGCGCGTTTGCTGCCAGTCTGATTATTCTATTCTTACTCTGGAAATCAGAGATTAGCCAATTTGCTTTATCCGTAACCGCCATCGCCATTGCGATTGTGGTGGCCTCTAAAGAAATTATCCTCTGTTTTACCGGGTCTATCCAACGAGCCAGTTCTCGCTCTTTTCGAATGGGGGATTGGATCGAAGTTGGTAAAGTGTGTGGGGAAGTCATTGAGCACAACATGATGGCAACGGTGATTCAAGAAATAGACTTACAGCATGGCCAGTATCACTACACAGGGAAAACCGCAACCCTACCCAATAGCCTGTTTTTTACTCATCCCATCAAAAATCTGAATTTTATGAAACGCTATGTGTTTCATAACTTTAGTATTGTTGTGCCAAGGTTTGTTAACTTATATCCGTTATTGCCGACGATGTATGAGCGAATGGATGCCCATTTTGCCCATTTTATTGATGTCGCTCGCCGCTATAACAACATGATAGAAAAACACGCTGGGGTCGATTTGCCCAGTGCCGAGCCTCATATTGAAATTACCAGCGCCCCTGCGGGTGAACAGATTGTCCACTTTATGATTTTTTGTCCAACGGATAAAGCCAATCACTTAGAGCAGGTGATTCGGCAGGACTTCATGCAAGAGTATGAGAAAGCCTTTCCGCCGAACCCTATAGCTGAACCTGTAATTGAAGTGTGACTGACAATCCCCCAACGCAACATTTGCTTGGGAGAGGTTTTATTCGTTCTCTTGCTGAATGGTATGCGTTTTTGTCACGTTAAGCCCCAAACGTTTGGCCAGCCGAGTTAAGTTTGCTCGGTCAACTTGCAATAAACGCCCTGCCTTTGCCCAGTTAAATTCCGTCATTATGAGAGCTTCACTGATCAATCGCCGTTGAAAATCATCGGTCGCTTCACGCAGCCCTTGTTCTGAGTGGAGTAAAGAGGACGGAGACTTTGTAGGAAGCACAGACGAAGTCGTTTCAGGCAGAGCTTCATCCAGCGGGCCAATATCTTCACTGGTGACGGTGATAACCGGTTGCGCAGTTTGTTTCGCTCGAGCTTTAAGTGCCGCTCGGTTAATCACGTGTTCCATCTCTCGAACGTTGCCGGGCCAAGAATAGTAAATTAAATGGCTGAGGGCTTCTTGATGTATTTTGAGTTGAACAATACCCAGCTTGCGTCTTGCTTGTTCAAGAAAATACCCCGCCAGTAATGTTACATCACCAATGCGTTCCCGAAGCGGTGGTACATAAATAGGATAGACACTTAACCGATGGTAGAGATCGGCTCTAAAGCGACCCGCTTCCACTTCTTGCTTAAGATCTCGGTTGGTTGCCGCTAGAATACGGACATTAATGGTTTGAACTTGATCCTGCCCAACGGGTTGAATTTCATTATTTTGGAGTGCTCGTAAAATCTTACTCTGTGCCGCCAGTGGCAATTCGCCTATTTCATCTAAAAATAGGGTGCCTCCATCAGCAAGAGCAAACTTCCCCATCCGTTGACGATCTGCGCCAGTGAAAGCCCCTTTTACATGACCAAATAACTCACTTTCTACCAAGTTTTCAGGAATCGCAGCGCAGTTGACATAAATAATGGGTTGGCGTTTTCGAGAGGAAAGGTGATGAATGGTTCGAGCAACCAGCTCCTTGCCAACGCCTGTTTCCCCATGAATCAAAATCGTAAAGTCAGACGGTGCAACGACATCAATATCCGCTTTCATCGTTTGCATGGCTTCACTACTACCAATAATTTCACCACCATCACGTTCCCACACCCCTTCATTTAAGGCTTCTAAACGCTGTTGGCTTTGTTTGGCTTGCATTTCCAGTTGGGAAAAAGTGAGGGCCATTTTCAGGGTTGAGGCTGCGATAGCAGCGAGGACTTCTAAGCTACGCAGAGGAATATTATCGAAAACATTAGGTGTTAAGCTGTCTAATGTGAGAACGCCAAGCAGTTTATCGCTAAAGATCAAAGGTAATCCCATACAGGCGTGCATAGGAAGATCATCATCATGATCCATCAATAAGCCATCAAAAGGATCGGGAAGTTCGCAATCGGCATCAAAACGAACAGGGGTGGTTGAATGGCAAATCCTTTCTAAGCGGGGATGATCACTAATGGAAAAACGTCGGCCTAATGTATCTCTTGTGAGCCCTTGCATAGCAAGGGGAACAAGGGTTTCACCTTGTAAAGACATGAGCACGACACAATCGCACTGAATCGTTTTGCGAATCGCATCCAATAGACGATGAAAACGATCTTGATCGTTTAATCCACTGGCAAGGCCAATGGTCATGTCCACCAGTGTGGAAACAGAAAAATCTTGCATAAGCCACTCAAAAAGAGAATTTTCGATATTCTAGAGTCATATTGACTTTATTAAAAGGGTTAATTTGACATGAGATTAGATGAGATGTCTGTTTTTTACTTATATAACATATGGTTAGTTGTTGGCATTAAAACTGCTATATAACCTATAGCAGTATCATCATTTTATAGAGTGACGCTAAAGTCACCGAATAATTATCATCCAGATTTGAGGAGAATTGGATTTATGCTCAATAACCATACCATCGCTATTATTAAAAGTACCATTCCATTGTTAGAGTCAGCAGGCCCTGCATTGACTCAACATTTTTATCAGCGGATGTTTACGCATAACCCGGAATTAAAAGATATTTTCAATATGACGCATCAGCAGAGTGGGCGACAAAGTGTTGCTTTATTCGAAGCGGTGGCGGCCTATGCGAAGAATATTGATAACATAGCGGTGTTGACGGCGGCGGTTGAACGCATCGCTCATAAACACACCAGTTTCAATATCCAAGCGGATCATTACCAAATTGTAGGGCATCATCTTATTGAAACCCTAAGAGAGTTAGTGCCTGATGCTTTTACGGCAGAAGTGGAAGAGGCATGGACGGCGGCTTATCTGTTTCTTGCCCAAATTTTTATTGATAGAGAAGGGGAGCTGTATTTACAGCGTAAGCAAGCCGTTGGGGGCTGGGCTGATGCGCGAGAATTTATTGTGACAGATAAGCATCCTGAGTCACGCTATGTCACCAGTTTTGTGTTAACCCCAAAAGATGGTCAACCTGTGTTGGATTATCAGCCGGGACAATACATTGGTGTAGAAGTGAAGCCAGATGGTCATCGTTATCAGGAAATTCGCCAGTACTCTTTATCTCAAGCGGCTAACGGGAAAGATTATCGTATCTCAGTCAAACGTGAAGGGGCGAGTCACGATCACGCAGGCATCGTGTCACATTATCTGCACGACCATGTACAAGTTGGGGACAGCATTTCTGTGTATGCTCCCGCTGGAGACTTTTATTATGTTGAGCGCCAACGTCCGGTCATCTTAATTTCTGCCGGCGTAGGGGCGACACCAATGCAAGCCATGCTGAATACGTTATCAAAGCAAGAAAAAGATAAGGTGACGTACTTATATGCCTGCCACTCCCGTCAGCAGCATACTTTTCTTGATGAAACAGCCTCATTAATTGCAGTTCAAGAAGCTAAAGGGAAGCGGTGGCAGAAACATGTATGGTATTTGGAAGGGGCAGAAGAAAACGTAAACTTAGGGCAGATGAACCTTTCATTGCTTGAATTACCATTCGATGATGGTGATTTCTATCTATGTGGTCCATTAGGCTTTATGGAAAGTATCGTTAAGCAATTAATGGCGTTAGGTGTGTCTAGTGAACGTATTCATTATGAAGTGTTTGGCCCTCATGCCGAGTTAAACCACTATTGTTAGTTTGTCCCCCTCTAGCCATATTGGTTTGGAGATAAAATGAAAATAGCCAGCTTAAAGCTGGCTATTAAATAATTTGGGCGTCTATTACAGGACTTTGATGCTTTCAGCTTGAGGGCCTTTTTGACCTTGAGTGATCACAAACTCAACTTTTTGGCCTTCAGCCAGAGTACGGAAACCGTCACCTTGGATTGCACTGAAGTGAGCAAAAACATCAGGACCGTTTTCTTGCTTAATGAAGCCGAAACCTTTCGTTTCGTTGAACCATTTAACGGTACCAGTAACAGGAGTAGACATAGTAAAAATCCTAAAAAACAATTTTATATAGGCCGATCTCGGCACGGATAGCGTGGAAAAGTAGATTGCTATTGCGTACGACACGACGGGAGTTACAAGGAATCCAACGAAACAATGTGTATACAATGAACTTCATTTCTAGCTATCATCGAGTCTAGAACAATCTCTTGGCTTGTCAATCGGAACTTGAGGTGAGTCGCAGACGTTTTTGAACTTTTGCTCATTTTTTTGCTCTATGCGGCATTTCTATGTAATTCATCCTATACTTATTTCCCTCCATTCAGCGCCTCTTATTTTCTGTTCTCAACTTGCCTATTGATGTGCTTATGTAAACCAAGGATATTACTGAGATCACAGATTCGAAACATAACCCAATCGAATGATAAAGTTAAAAAAATGTATTCTTTAAGGATGGCTTTCGATAGTTAACAGTAAATGAATGCTCTTAATGAGTTGGCGATATATTCAATTGTTTCATTTTTGTAATCAGTGACCTTATATCAGGCAGAGTGAGAGATTTTTCGTTCTTGAATTTAGAGAGGTAAAGGAGTACTACAAGAGAGAGACCTTGTGAGTTTTTAAGAAATACATTCCGTCATGCGTTTTCTTAATCGTGCTTGAGCACTAAGGAAGGTAGAAGATGAAATGGTTATTCATTGCTATCCTATCAGTTTTGGCGGCTATCGCATCTGCGGAGCATTTTCATTCATTTTTACTTGGTTCTTCGATTGCCGTTGTCGCTGTCAGTAGTGCTTACTGGCTTTCCTTTCGATGTACTCGTTTTCCAGAACTTGCTCTAATGTTACTGTTTTTAGGGGTAATAGCGAAAATGGTCATCACCATTATCGGCGTATTGTGGGGTGTTTCATCACAATGGATGACTTCCCCAGCGGTTTTTGGCCTTTCTTATTTATTTTTCTCTCTTGTGACCACCTATTTTTGGTTTTGCCATCGTTCAAAGTTGCTACGGACTCCAGGCTCTTTTTAATGGATGGTATAGGCGTTTTTAGGGTAAGGGCTCGTTTTCTGTTCGGCTATATTCTACTGTGCTTTTGAATATGAGTTTGTATTCTAATGGCATGGTAGGATGAGAAAAGAATGGAGAGATTAAAGTGGATGCTGTACTGTTTGGTTTGGAAAAAGTGTTGCTCTTGCTGGGTGTCGCCTGCTTTTTAACGGGCATTATTCGTTATGGAAAGCGTAGCCAAGATTGGAAAGGTATCGTGACCATGTTTTATAAAAGAATTCCGATGTCTATTGCGGAGTACCGATGGTATCGATTAGGCGTGGTCATCGTTATCTTGGCCATTATTTTACGTATTGTATTACTGACGTTTTGGCCTAACTGACACGTATCTGGTTGAGCGCAGAGTATTTATAACGTCACCTAGCTTATCGGTTTAATTTGGGTATACACTTTTAAAGATTGGAAAATAATAAATAAAAACATTGGTGGTAGTTATGTCGTACCCAGTATTGATCTGCGATGATTCGGCGTTAGCCAGAAAACAAATGGCACGCTCCATCCCTTCTTCTTTAAATGCAGATATCATGTTTGCGATACATGGCATAGAAGCTTTGGCATTGCTTGAGGAACATACCTTTAAATTAATGTTTCTTGACTTGACCATGCCCGAGCTAGATGGATTTGGTACATTAGAAGCCATGCAGCAACGTGGTGATACCACACCGGTTGTCGTGGTGTCGGGAGACATTCAACCGAAAGCGAAAGAACGGGTGATGTCACTCGGCGCTCGAGCTTTTATCCAAAAGCCCATTGATAAAGAAATACTGAATTCAGTGCTGCGAGAGTTAGTGGAACCGCCAACGCAGCCTCGTATTGTTACCCCTGTTGATATCGAACTTCCCATCCTACGGCGGCGAGATGTGTACATGGAAGTGGCTAACGTATCCATTGGCCGAGCGGCCGATGCGTTGGCACGTCATTTTGATGTGTTTGTCCATCTTCCTCTGCCGAACGTCAATATTTTTGAAGTCAGTGAATTACATATGGCATTGCGCGATCTGGCCGAGAACGATCAGGTTTCAGGCATTTGCCAGGGCTTTAGTGGTGAAGGTATTGCGGGTGAAGCATTAGTTTTACTTAGTGATTCGAGTGTGGCGGATTTAAAAAAATTGATGAAAGTGCCGGTTGATAGTGAAGAGTTAGAAGAACTTGAGCTATTAATGGATGTCTCCAATATTTTAGTCGGTTCTTTCCTCAATGGTTTGGGTGAGCAAGCTGAAGTCCGTTTTTTCCAAAGTTCGCCCGTTTTACTCGGGCAGCATGTCACGATTGATTCTGTCATTCAATCGACATCCGGTTCATTTAGTAAGACGATGACTTTTGAAGTGAGTTATACCATTGATGGTACATCGATTCGATGTGATTTGCTGTTTATGTTTGTCGATGAGTCTTTGCCTTTGCTAGACAATAAACTCGCCTATTTAATGGAGGAGTTCTGATGTTATCACTGCCTGCTGAGTTTGAGCAGTTCCACTGGATGGTGGACATGGTTCAGAATGTTGATATGGGGTTGATCGTACTTGATCGAAATTACCATGTGCAAGTGTGGAATGGTTTTATGACTCATCATAGCGGCAAGCAAGCTCATGATGCGATTGGTCAGTCATTGTTTACTTTGTTTCCGGAAATTCATCAAGACTGGTTTCAGTTAAAAACGAAACCTGTTTATGATTTAGGTTGTCGCAGTTTTATCACTTGGCAACAACGGCCCTACTTATTTAAATGTCGTAATGTGCGTCCAGTCACTCAACAAGCGGAATTCATGTATCAGAATATCACGTTAAATCCGATGAGAACGCCAACAGGGAAAGTGAACTCTCTTTTTCTTTCTATCCAAGATGCGACAGCTGAAGCGCTAGCGTATTCACACTCTAAACGGTAGAACGGAAAACACAGACCGATCAAACGATATCTAAATCAAGGAGATAACGGTGCTATTACCCAAAATTTTCTATACCCCTCAACAAGTCAAACGTGGTGAACAGCTCGCGGCAAAGGCGCAAGGTTTAGAAATGTTTCGGTTAATGGAGCGAGCCGGTCAAGCGGTGTTTACGGTTGCTCTGGCTCAATATCCGGGATCTCACCATTGGCTGATTTGTTGTGGCAGTGGCAATAATGGGGGGGATGGTTATATTGTTGCCCGTTTAGCTCAGTCGGTCGGTATTCAAGTGACCGTCTGGCAATATGGTTCACCAGAGCGTTTACAAGATGATGCTCGCACAGCCTATTATCATTGGATTGATAGTGGTGGTGAGGTTTTTCCCTGTACAGAGACATTGCCTGATGGTGTGGATGTGGTGATTGATGGGTTACTTGGAACGGGCGTAAAAGGTGAAGTTCGCCCAGCGATGCAATCGGTGATTGAAACCATAAACCGCAGTAACATTCCCGTGGTTTCTATTGATATCCCTTCCGGATTATGTAGCCAAACAGGTCGTGTATTAGGTTTAGCAATCGAGGCACACCATACGATCAGTTTCATTGGGCTTAAGCAAGGTTTAGCCACAGGGCAAGCCCGTGACTATGTTGGACAATTACATTTTGCGGGATTAGGGGTTGAAGAGGCGTTTAATTCTCAAAATATCGCCACATTGAAAGCGATTGATAGTAAGGCGGTACAACAACTTCTTTATCCCAGAAAGCGCACGGCTCATAAAGGATTGCATGGTAAAGTTTTGCTGATTGGCGGTAATGCTGGAATGGGGGGCGCTGCAATATTGGCTGCGCAAGCTTGCGTTCGAACGGGGAGTGGTTTAACGGCAGCTTTAGTTCAGTCTGATAATACCAAACCTCTGTTAGTGAGTTGTCCAGAGGTCATGACGTCTAGTTGGGATGAACAGTCGATATTTGATTATCGGTTAGGTTGGTGTAGTGTCTTGGCTATTGGCCCGGGGTTAGGACGAGATACCATTGCTCAGCAGTTGATGAATACCGTACAAAGTATCAATAAGCCGAAGGTGATGGACGCGGATGCTCTGTACTTTTTGGCCCAATCTGCTTGTTATGATGAACAGCGGATCATTACGCCGCATCCGGCAGAAGCAGCAAGAATGCTTGATTGCGATGTGGAAAGCATTGAGGCTGATCGCTTCCAAGCGGTCAAAGCGCTACAACAGAAATATGGTGGTGTTGTGGTACTGAAAGGTGCCGGAACCTTAGTGTGTAATGGGCAAGATATTTATGTTTGTCTGGCTGGGAATCCCGGGATGGCCAGTGGTGGTATGGGCGATGTTTTAACGGGGATCATTGTGTCATTACTTGCTCAGGGGCTATCATTATTTGATGCTGCTAAAGTTGGCGTTTTAATCCATAGCCAAGCGGCGGATCAAAACGCCGAAGCGTTTGGTGAACGAGGGCTGCTTGCGAGTGATTTAATCCCGCATCTGCGCCGCTTAGTCAACCGTTAAGCAATCAGCTCATTACCCGATGATGTGCCTTGGGTAAAGGCCAAAATATTGTTGAGCGTGGTCTGAGCAATATTATTGAGGGCATCTTCGGTTAAGAAGGCTTGGTGGCCAGTAAAGAGCACGTTATGGCAGGCTGAGAGGCGGCGGAAGACATCGTCCACAATCACGTCATTCGATTTATCTTGGAAAAAAAGATCTTTTTCATTGTCATACACGTCAAGGCCGAGAGCACCAATTCGGCCTTTTTTCAAAGCTTCGATAGCGGCAACTGAATCAAGTAACTCGCCTCGGCTAGTGTTGATGATCATCACGCCATCTTTCATTTGATTAAACGCTTGTTCATTCAGTAAGTGATGATTTTCTTTCGACATCGGGCAGTGTAGCGTAATGATGTCGCTTTGAGCATAAATATCTGAAAGTTCAACATATTTTGCTCCTAACTCAATGGCGGCAGGGTTCGGGTAGGGATCATAACAGAGAATGGTCATGCCTAATCCTTTTAGAATTCTCATGGTCGCCACCCCAATTTTCCCTGTACCAATCACGCCAACGGTTTTACCGTAGAAGTTAAAACCCACCAAACCTTCTAATGAAAAGTTAGCTTCACGGGTTCGTTGATAGGCTTTATGAAAACGACGGTTAAGGCACATCATCAGCCCAACCGCATGTTCTGCTACCGCTTCAGGAGAGTATGCAGGCACACGAACCACTTGTAAGCCAATTCTTTTTGCCGCTTCTAAATCGACTTTGTCAAAGCCGGCACAACGCATCGCAATAAGGCGTGTTCCCCCTTGATAAAGCTCATTTAAGACATCTTCACCCAATTCATCATTCACAAAGGCACAGACGACTTGGCACTCTCGAGCCATTTGAGCTGTTTTTTGAGTTAAGCGAAAATCATGGAAGTGAAGTGTCAGTGCTTGAGGGTCGACAAAGCGGGTAAATGAGGTTTCATCGTAGGTTTTAGCGCTAAAAAAAGCGACGTTAATCATAGTTGCTGTCTCCTTAAATAAGATCAGACTTAGCGGGCTAAAGGAAAGAGCCCAGAAGTATTCCCTTGGGTATAAACCGAATAGCAATAAAAATAAACCCTATTTTTTATGTAGAAAAGGGGTTTGGTTGACAGTATTGTGATTTTTAGAGAAGAGAAACGTGGGAAAATGGTCGTTTTATAAGGTGATTTAGCTCACGTTATTGCTTTTGTGTCGTAGAGTTGCTTTTATCGTGAACCAGAGTACTTTCTGTGTAAACGAGAGTGGTGGTATTCGTTTTTTTCAAGATATTGAGATATAAGCCAATTTGTAGGTTTTTTTTATTTTTTTTATGGGGGGATTATGAACAAGTCTGGGGTATGGAATCTTCGCAAGGGTAACATAAAAAAAAATGAAATATCAGACTTGCTGGAAATAAATCGCACCCTATAATGCTGAAAACCGGAGCGTCTGCCAACGCTCCGGTTTTTTTGTGTCCGAAGAATAGTCGCCTTGTCTGCCAACAGGGTGACAACGCACAGTGCGATGAGACACAAGCCGTGTATCAACTAAGGAATATTACATGCGTATCGAACAAGAACTTAAGTTAGGTTTTAAAGATGTCCTGTTTCGCCCGAAACGTTCAACCTTAAAAAGTCGTTCTCAAGTAAATTTAACCCGCGAGTTTACCTTCAAGCATAGTGGCCGTCAATGGTCTGGTGTCCCTGTCATTGCTGCAAACATGGACTCGGTAGGAAGTTTCGCAATGGCAAAAGCATTAGCGGAACATGGTGTGATGACCGCCATCCATAAACACTACACCGTGGATGACTGGGCTGAATTTGTAAGAAATTCAGACAGTGAAACGCTCAGTAAAGTGATGGTATCTACCGGAACCTCACAGGCTGACTTTCAAAAAACCAAAGACATTATGGCTATGTCTGAAGAGCTTATTTTTATCTGTATCGATATTGCGAATGGTTATTCAGAGCACCTAGTGGATTATGTTCAGCAAGTGCGTACGGCTTTCCCCGATAAGGTGATTTCAGCGGGAAATGTTGTAACTGGTGATATGTGTGAAGAGCTGATTCTTGCTGGTGCCGACATTGTTAAAGTCGGTATTGGCCCTGGGTCTGTGTGTACGACTCGAGTGAAAACCGGGGTGGGTTATCCTCAACTGTCAGCGATTATCGAATGTGCTGATGCTGCTCACGGTTTAGGTGGCTGTATTATTGGTGATGGTGGCTGTACTTGTGCGGGGGATGTTTCAAAAGCCTTTGGTGGTGGTGCAGATTTTGTCATGCTTGGCGGAATGTTGGCAGGCCATGAAGAGGCGGGTGGTGACATCGTCGAGAAAGACGGTGAGACATACATGAAATTTTACGGGATGTCATCAAAGAGTGCGATGGACAAACACTCTGGTGGCGTTGCCGGTTACCGTGCGGCCGAAGGAAAAACCGTTCTATTACCTTATCGTGGCAGTGTACACGGAACCATTCAAGACATCCTTGGTGGTGTGCGTTCAACCTGTACATACGTAGGTGCAGCAAAGCTTAAAGAGCTAACCAAACGTACAACATTTATTCGTGTGTTAGAGCAAGAAAATAACGTGTTTGGTAAAGAGAAGTAATTAAAGAGCCAATAATATAAAAATAACCCCACTTTACAGTCTTCCAGCCATATTTTATCGTTGGAGCCTAACTAAGGTGGGGTTGTTGTTTTTCAAGAAGATTATCCTTCAATTGGATATTTAGGTTCGTTGAAAAGGAACATCTCCTATGTGTTTAGGCGCAGTCTTTTACTTTTAGACGATTTTTATTATCTCGGTTAGCTATCACTTGCTGTTGGTCATCAATTGCGCCTAGTGTTTTTGCTAAACGATCATACATCACCACATTCACCGTTGCTGCGAGGTTCATGCAACCATGTGTAGGGATATAAACCACGTGATGTGCTTTATTCACGATTTCTTGTGGCAGTGAGCCATCTTCAGGCCCGAATAGATATATCGCGTTTTCAGGGTGAGTGAAAAGAGGCAATGCCGTCGCGCCAACCACCAATTCCACACAGACAATTTCCACATCATCGGCAAGCTCTGCGGTGAGGTCGTTCATTTCTACTAAACTGATACGCTGATGCGTTTTTTGAGTATCTGTTTGAAATTTTACAGCACGATTATAGCGGCTCCCATGGTAGCGCACTTGAGTGGCGTTATAGCAACCTGCGGCGCGCATAACCGCCCCTACGTTGGTTGGGCTTTTGGGATTATACAGCCCAATAATGATGGTTGACGGGGTTGTCATCGTTGTTGTTCTACTTTTGTACTGCTCATGTTAGAGCATAAACTTATCTGTGGCGGGGATTATCGCTCGAACTTTACAGAAGTACTACTGGTTCGATACGAGAAATTTTATCCATTAGGAAGGGAATGGGGCGGTTGGTACCTATGAATGCTCACCATGACGTTGAGTTAAAGAGAGGCTGAAAATTTCATGAACGAACATGCTTAACAGACAAAACGTTCAAAAATGGTTATGCTTCGTAGTCATTGAAACCAATCAGTATAAGTAGATAACGTTATATGAGAATTTCTGTTGATGGTGGGTCATTTAAAGTGGCCATTGAAACTGAGTTTGATGGACTCGTTGCAGAGGCGACGGCAATTTTTCATTCGACTCGCACACAAGCGCAGAGTAATGACCGTGCCATTTTACGATTGCTGCAAATTATCATCGAACATAGTGAAGACGATGATGCTATTGGTTATGCGGTACTGGGTTTATTAGGTTGGTATAACGAAGTGATTAACCCCGTAGAAGATAAAGATATTGAGTTAAATTTACCTAAAATCTTGCCTCATGTGCTCAACCCAAATGGCGATCTCACCGCGATGAATATCAATGAGCCCCAGACGTTTACACATTGAGTTTATTGGTAATGGTTGATATGGCGCGTTGTTAACAATAAGGTTAGGTTTTGATCGCTCTCGCGCCAATTTTATCTACTATATCATCACCTACTCTCCTACCTGATTTTTAATCCATTGGAAAAATGCACTAAATCGAGGGCGAACTTCATGCCCTTTCGGACAAATTAAATCGTACCCTAGCCCAGAAGGGATACGTTCAAATGGCGCAATCAGCTCACCGCTCTCTAGGTAGGGTTTAATCAAGTGGTAACGGCCCATGGCTACTCCCATTGATTGCCTTGCGGCCACCATAGTGAGTTCTTCATGATTAAAGTTCCGCTGGATGTTTAAAGCCTAATCAGAAAGATAAAACTCCGTGATATGGGTAGCTTGGGTTTTTAGGCGTAAGCTGCCCTTTATGCTTTCTTTATTAAATCATTAAACCGCATTCGTGAGAGACGAAAGAATGTTCCTGTCATTTATGAAAAAGACCACTGTTAATAAAGCTGTCATGCAGCCTCGTTAGGCTTTGATTTTATCATTAGACAGAATCTAAGTAGAAGTATGGTTACCTCTTCCCAGCATTGTATTGAATTGAATCATATCCTAAAAAACAGAGCATTAACGCCACTTTTTCAACCTATATTGTCGCTTTCAGATGGTGCGATAAAAGGATTTGAAGCCTTGATTCGGGGGCCTTCTGATAGTCCTTTACATTCCCCAATCCAACTGTTTAAAACCGCTTTAGCCTGCGGAGAGCTCGAACC
The DNA here is from genome assembly GCF_900167345.1 of Vibrio cincinnatiensis DSM 19608. Classification (GTDB taxonomy): domain Bacteria; phylum Pseudomonadota; class Gammaproteobacteria; order Enterobacterales; family Vibrionaceae; genus Vibrio; species Vibrio cincinnatiensis. The sequence continues at coordinate 71,335 of NZ_FUXB01000009.1, forward strand.
TCTAGAAATGCTTTGTCGAGAACTGAGTATTTTGGCTTTTTCTGCAGCCCAAGTTGATGGGCAGCTGTTTTTAAATGTGAATCCATTACTATTATTAACAGAAAATCACACCAGTTTATTGACAAAAAGTTTGCTGGAGAAGATGCAGCTTAATCCTGCCAGAATAGTCATTGAAATATCAGAACAATACCAAGTAGAAGATCCCGACTTATTGATTAATGCGGTTCACCATTACCGTCAGCTTGGGTTTAAAATTGCCATTGATGATTTAGGCAGCGGTTTTTCAGGCTTGAAGCTCTGGTCTGAATTGAAGCCAGATATTGTGAAGATTGATCGCTACTTTATTGATGGTGTACATCGTGACCCAACAAAAAAAGCATTTGTACAAAATATCATTCGTTTGGCGAAAACCATTGGTGCGATGGTGGTAGCAGAAGGAATTGAAACGGAGGAGGAGTTTTACCTTTGTCGAGAATTAGGCGCAGATTTTGCGCAGGGATATTTATTGGGCCGCCCTCAGCAAAGCTTAGTACTACAGCACCGTTATATTTTTCCCGCTCATCGTGAACCGGAAAATTTAGCCAATGATTGTATTGAGCAAATTGTGCGTGATGCGCCAACAGTTCCTCACTATCGATTAGCGATGGATGTGTACGCTTTATTTAAAGAGCAACCAGCATTACAAAGTATGGCTATTTTGAAAAAAGGTGTCCCTGTTGGGTTGATTTGTCGTACTCAGTTGGAAGGCTTTTTCGCACAACCTTTTGGCCGAGCATTGTATGAGAAAAAACCGATTAACCAATTGATGAATCCAACCCCTGTGATTGTCGATACCAGCTATTCTTTAGATGAAGTCAGCCGTATAGTGGCGGAAGATGAGTGCAATGCTTCTAGCTGGTACTTCATTATTTGCCGGAAAGGGCAATACCTCGGGTTAGGCTCGGTTCGGCAACTGTTAAAAAAAGTCAGTGAACGTAAATTACACTATGCGCGTTATGCCAACCCTTTGACTTTATTACCGGGGAATGTCCCTATTTATCAGCAAATCGAACGTCTTCTTCGAGAAGAGGTTGCCTTTTCTGTCGCCTATCTTGATCTCAATAACTTTAAACCGTACAACGACATTTATGGATACAGTAAAGGTGATCTTGTTCTGCAAATGCTGGCTGATATGATTCAGCAGCAGGTTGCTGGGACCGGAAACTTTGTTGGTCATATTGGTGGTGATGATTTTGTGATCATCTTTCATGGTGATGAGGCAGAACAGATATGCCAAAAGCTAGTGGCTCAATTTGACGATTGCGTTGTGAATTACTATACCAGTGAAGATCGACAGCGTGGGGGGATTGTTGCATTAAGCCGAACGGGAGAACGTTGTTTCTACCCGCTACTTTCTCTATCAATCGGAATTACTTTTCCGGATCCTGAGCTTTGCCTGAATTATCATGACGTGGCTGCGCTCTCGACCGCCGCAAAGTATGAAGCAAAAAAATTGGCCAGCAATGCGGTATTTGTCTCTACTCGCCGAGGTCCAGCGCAGTTACAAGTGAGTTGAATTAATCTCTGTTGCGTGCCAGATATTTTTTCGGAAACGTTAGCTTTTTCTTTCATTGACAAGGCATTATCTTGTTCAAAAAAATTGAATGTTAATGTCAATTTATCCTAGTTTTCCTCATTCTTTATTTCTTTAGAATGGCTACATCGATTGAGGGATAACCCATCCAGTTCAAAATTAGATAATGAATTTTATTGAGGAAGATATCATGCAAGCACGTATTAAAAAACTCGTTGAATCTAAAGCCGGCTACAGCACATTGGCACTACGTATTCCTGTTGGGATCATCTTTATGGCACATGGAGCTCAAAAATTGTTTGGTTGGTTTGGTGGGTATGGCCTTGAAGGGACAGGGCAATGGATGGACTCTATTGGGCTTGGCCCTGGTGTTGTCATGGCATTTTTAGCCGGAAGTGGTGAATTCTTTGGTGGCTTGGCCATTCTATTGGGCTTGCTCACTCGCCCTGCGGCAGCGGTTCTTTCATTTACCATGTTGGTCGCCATTTTCTCGGTACACTTTGCAAATGGGCTGTTTATGGCAAATAACGGTTATGAATTTGGTTTGGCTTTATTAGCCGCCAGTCTCTCACTGATGCTATCAGGCGCCGGTAAACTGGGTTTAGATGGGATTGTTGCGAAAAAGCTCATGGCTAAGTAAAAATTGGTGAAGCCATTGATACTCTTCTTAGCCAGTATCGTGAGCCAGTAGAAAAAATAAATCAGCGCCGCATGGAGTCTTCTATGTGGCGCTGCTGATTTTTTGTTCAGAAATGCCAATTGTCAATCTTAATGAGAATTGTTTGCGATATTAGTTAGAGGTGAGTATGCTTAGCTGTTCTGATAATGAACGGTATAAATGATGAGCCATCGACGACTGACTCAATTGTTTGAGCATGCCAGCCAATATTCGCCTTACCTGAAAGGCTATGATAAGCGACCGGATCACGGGGTTGGAATCCATATTGCTCAAAATAATACGGCAGTAATACAACCTCTTTTTCATGATATCAAAAGTGGTGCCCCCGAGGCCGGATCGGCGTATTGGCTAACTCGAACGTGGGACCTGCTCTGCTGGCAGCCGCTGGCTCTTTCATTGATTGCGATTCATGAGCTAAAAGCTTTGCCGGATGTTCAGCAGGTTCATCAATGGGTTCATACTCCCTTGATCAGCGGTTTTTATTTTGAATCTGCACAGTTTGAACAAGGCAGTGTACCAATATTGATTCAAAAAGCCGGACAGCAGCTGCAGATTCTGTTTGAAGCGTATCGCAGTGAAATGGATCAGTGGGTGCGAATCCGTCCCGGGTTTACGCGACATCTCTGGGCAGACAATTTATTGAATGGATTACTTCGATTACAGAAAACCCAACTTGATTTTGGGAGTGAGCAATGGATGGAGTACGCAAAGCTGTGGCTTGATGCTTGCCAGTTACCCCAGAAGTATCTAGACAACATAACGTTGACATCTCAGCGTAATGAATTACAGCTTACGCGCACCAGTTGTTGTTTGGCCTATCAATGTGCTGGGCGTGAAATGTGTACGAATTGTCCTCGTCAGCGGAATAAAAATAGCCTTTTAGCCGCATCGTGAAGCCAATAAGCACCGAGTGGTTCGGTGCTTATTTACAGTGTAAACGCTTAAGCCAATTTCAATAATGCAAACTGTTTTTTACCACGCTGAAGAATATAGTAACGATCAAAGAGAGCAAAATGTTCATCCATGTTTTCGTTTTGAACGCGTTCACCATTGACTCGAATTGCGCCATTGGTGAGCCATTCTCTCGCTTGGCGCTTCGAGCTTGCCAGTTGAGTCTCCAGCAGGAGTTCGATCAAGTTATCGGCCTGTTCGGTATGAAAGCAAGGTAAGCCGTCCAGTTCCAACTGTTGTAATTCACTTAAACTCAGTTGGTTCATCTCGCCGCTAAATAGGGCTTGGGTAATACGCTGAGCGCTAAGGAGGCCTTCATTACCATGGACAAATTGAGTCAGTTGCTGGGCGAGAATTTGTTGTGCTTGGGGCTTTCCTGCGCGAGTGTTGTCTTCTTGCTCAATGGCTTCAATTTCCGATAAAGAGAGAAACGTGTAGTAACGTAAGAAGCGGTATACATCAGCATCATCCGTATTGAGCCAAAATTGGTAGAAAGCATAAGGTGAAGTTTTATTGGCATCGAGCCAGACAGCACCACTTTCCGTTTTACCAAATTTTGTTCCATCAGATTTGGTGATCAATGGGAGAGTCAGCCCATGTACACTGGTATTATTAAGTCGACGAGTGAGGTCGATACCACTGACAATATTTCCCCACTGATCATTTCCACCAATCTGCAAATTGCACTGATAATGCTGGTTGAGATGAGCGAAATCAAAAGATTGTAGCAAGGAATAGCTAAATTCAGTAAAAGAGATGCCTTGGTCTGGGCGGGCTAAACGTTGTTTGACCGATTCTCGGTTGATCATCGCATTGACTGAAAAGTGTTTACCCACATCACGGAAGAAATCGATGATGTTTATCTGCCCAATCCAGTCTGCATTATTAACGGTGACAAAAGGCTGCTGAAGGTGAGGTGTCATCACTTGCTGAATTTGTTGCGACAGATCGGTAACCCATTGTTGTACGGTTTGCGCTGAATTTAAGCTACGCTCAGCGGTTTTAAAGCTCGGGTCGCCTATCATGCCAGTTGCACCACCAATCAAAGCAATGGCTTTATGCCCCGCATCTTGAAAGCGTTTGAGCATCAACAATGGAACCAAGTGGCCGATGTGTAAGCTACCGGCGGTAGGGTCAAAACCACAGTAGAGCGTTTGTGGTGTAGAAAGTAGAACGTTGAGTTCCTCTAGTGGGGTGCTTTGGGCAATTAAACCTCGTTGATTGAGATCGTTAAGGAAAGGGTGTGAATTCATATAGCCTCCGATGTAATCTGCTTGGCAGAGTAGCGGAAGAAGCCAGTAGGATGCGATGTCCCTAAAGGGACAGTTCGCGTTATTTTTTTCTAAGACTCATTGCCTAATTGAGGTGAGGCTATCAGGTGGTTGAGAAAAAGTTGAAACAGTTCACTTAATGATGAGACATGTAACTGAGCATAAATATGTTTACGATGATTTTTGACCGTACCCTGTGAAATGTTTAGTTGGTGGGCAATGTCCTGTGAGTCTAATCCTTGGACAAGCAGTGAAGTGATTTGTTGTTCCCGTGGAGTTAAATGCTTTGCTCCAAATTGATAGATTGCCTGTTCGACCCAGTGACGTATATCGGTATGGGTTTGTCCATTTTCAGACAGCAGTAAGGGCTGGTGTCCCCAATGTTGACGGCACAAAGCTTCGAGTATGGAAAAGCGCTGTTTGAGTGAAGTTAGCTGTTTGGTTGTAATGTTTTTCTCTTTCTCTAAGATACCTAAATATACGACTATCCAGCGTGTTTCATCTAAATTAACCGCAATGCCAACCTCATCTTGCCAACCTGTTTTTTCATAAAAATCGGTGTGATACTCTTGCTGAACATGTGTGAATGCCAACTGGCTGAACTCTGAACGATGTAAGATCCCGGTGTGTTGTTGTTGGGCGATAGCGGTATAGAAAGGATCTTGTAAATAGGTGTGAGTTAAGTAGTGCTGAAAAAGTAACTGACGCTGTGAAGGAATTGAATCATAAAGATAAATCGGATGTTTATTTTGTCGATATCCTAAAATGACGGCGCAGTCGAAAGGGAGTATCGTTTTCAATAAATCGATAAGGTGTGAGGTAAAATAAGGCGTTTTAAGTGCTGCAATGGCGTTACCGAGCTGATGATATTCTTGGTTATTCATACATAAATTGAGTTAAAGTTATTGACCGAAATTGCGCATTGCTTGTTATTGAACCTCATGAATGTAGCAGCCCCGCAAATAAATTCAATGCTTATCCGAAGGATTGGTTGTAAGAGGTAAAAATCGGTACAGTCTCAAGACTGTACCGATAAGGTGATTAGTGTTGTGTCACACTGATGGCTTTTGTACTGCTATTGAAATGAATCTGATAGGTGGCGTAGTCGCCGACTTGATAATCCGTACTTGGGTAGGATTCTGTCCACAAACCATTATCAATTTTAAACCTTGCGGGTGACTCTTCACCACTGAAGGTTTGGGTTGTTGTGTAAAGGCCGGTTTGCTCATTGTAATCCAGCAGTGTTAATCCCCACCCGTTTGCTGTACCTCGGAAGTACCAAGTTTCATTTCCACCATTCGTGTTGCTGGTGCACTGAGACAGATCTTTCCATTCACCATTGGCATAGCAAAGGTTTGGTGCTGACACCTCCATATCGAGGGTTTGGCGGCTGCCTTGATCACTGAAAATGACTTTCAAACTATTGAGGTTAGTACCAAAGTCATAACAGTATTGACCATTTTGTTGGGTCATTGCTTGCCCAGGCCAAGTTGCGTTAGCAATGGGGGTTGCGGCCGCCACATTCCAGAAATAGAGGTAAGGCTGAGAGAATCCTTGCTCATTGTCATAACAGATTTGGGTGGCGTTACCTTCATCCTCATCGCTCTCTGTGATTAGGGTAAACCCACAGTCGGCTAAAGATTTCCAGCTACCATCGCTATAACACGTTCCAGTAGTGGTGGTGAGATCGTTACTCTTATTGGCACCTTGATTTGAAAAAATCACATTCACACTTGAAAGCTCAGTTTCAACATCATGGCAATAGAAATCACCATTTGCCGTCATGGTAACGCCAGGCCAAGTGGCGTTTGTGAGTGAGCCTACGGGTTGTGCTCCCCAGTAGTAGAGTGTTGGTGAAGTGTGATTAGCGGCATTGTCGTAGCAGAGGTTGGTTGCCGTAACAGGCGTAGCCGGTTTTTTCTCACCATCATCACAATCGGTGCAGGTTTGTCCTACTTTTGCTCCGACATGAATGGCCGCCGCATTATGAGAAGCCACGGTGAAATGGGCATAACCTGAACTGTCTACACTGATGGTGGTGCCACTACATGTTCCCGTTTGTGAGTTAAAGTCACCACTGATGATGTCGCAATATTCACCCGCTGGCATTCCGGTAGCAAAACCTTGGTTGATGCCTTTGTTGTCGTCTCGGTTAATGACAACAAAACCTAGCCCACCACGGCCAAAGGCGACTTGGTTATAGCCATCATCCCACCAGTTGGTTACGCGCCATTCTGCTGCGGTGTGATTACGAAAAGCCACCATATTGGCTACGCCGCGCCAGCGGTGTTCACAAACCCAGTCTCCTCCATCAAAACCACAGGCGTTCCCCGTATGTATACCTGTTGCGGGAGGGCCTGCATCAAAATCATTGAAGTAGTAGCCTGACATGACTTTGGGATACCCATAAGGATAGGCCAAAGTAAAAACGTTACCGAGGAAGTAGAGGTTACCAAAGTCTTGATGGCTGAGTACTTGCCCTGGGTTATGGCGTTCTTCATCATGGTTGGTTACAAAAGTCACGGCATCGCTGCTGCTTAGCCAACCATTCCAAGAACCAATACCTTGTAAGTCTTTAATTCCCCCGTGCTTAAACTTAGGTCCTAGGGTGCGAGCAAAGAAGAACTCAGTAACATCACCAATATAGGTATATTCCGCAGGCTTAACGGGTTCATTCTCGGCACCGATCACTTCTTGGAAAATATAAGGGGTGCCATGTAACTTACTCTTTATTGCCGCGATATCTTCGGCTGGCATATGTTTCGCCGCATCAATACGAAACCCAGCGACCCCCATACTGATCGCATCATTCATGTAGTCTGCAATTTTTTGGCGAACATACTCAGAACTGGTTTTGAGATCATTAAGTCCGACAAGATCACAATTTTGTACTGACCAGCGATTAGAATAGTTGATGTCACTGGTGCAGCTATTAAAGTCATTAACTCCATATGGAACTTCTGGGAAGTTGCGATTCCATGCCGCCATATGGTTAATGACGGCATCCACATAAATGTCTACCCCTACGTTTTTACAACGTTGCACCATATCCGCAAATTGTGCACGGTTACCACTACGGCCTTCAAAAGCATAACTAACGGGTTGGTAGCGAGACCACCAAGCCGGGTTATCGACACTTTTCTGAGGAGGGGAGACTTGTACCGCAGCAAACCCTTTAGGTCCTAGGAACTCTTCACATTCCTGAGCAATATCTTGCCAACTCCATTCAAATAAGTGGACGAATGTTGTTTTTGGAACGGTTTGAGCATAGCTTTGTGTTCCCCCGATTAAGCTCCCGAATAACATGAGTCCGGCAGACAAACTCTTGTTGAATTTCATGTTCTTTCCTTAAGTTTGAAATCTTAAAATGTAAGAAAAAATGTATTTTGTCTAAAAAGACAGCAAAACTTTAGGAGAGATAAAAAAGAATACCTCCTGAAAAAAGAGGGATTGTGAGAATCGTCATTATTTGTACAAGCTTTACTTTTCTAGATTTAAATACAGTCACTAAATGCGCATATTCACGATGAAATAAGAGAATAAAATTGGAATAGAAGTTTGGTTTTAAGTTAATATATTGATTTCATTATATTTATAATGTTCATCTTAATGGTTGATTGACACATAACGTGAGGTATTAGGCAAAATGATAGGTGAAGCGGCTAGTATGTTGAATGGCGAGAGAAAGGCATTCTCTTTGCCTTATGTGATATAAGGTTATGAAAGAAGGCAGGAATATTGCTAAGGTTTTTATTCTATTTGCCGCTAAACTCAATACAGTGTCAGGTTTAGATATAGATAAGGATATACTTATGAAGAAAACTTCTCAGGTAATGAGCTTAGCCGCTCTATTACTTATTTTTGCAGCACCTAGCTATGCTCAATCTACCCCTTTTAGTATGACGGCAAGTGCTGGACCGACACGAGTCTCTTACGGTGGCGATACCGCAACTGGTTATGAGTGGAAAGTGCGGGGTTCTTATCGTTTAACGCCTTTTAGTTCGGTCAACTTGGGCTATAGTGAAACCAATGCTGATCTAAAAGATAAGTTGGGTGAAAAGCATTCTTACAAAGCTTATACCGTTCCGCTTACTATGACATTACGTCAGCCTTTCAGTGTTGGTGATGTTTATCTTCGGGCGGGTGGGCAATATTACAATCGTACCTATAAAGATAATGAGAGTGATGGTTTTGGTTTAACGGGAGCCATTGGGGTAAATCTATTGAGCGCTAATGCTTCTAACTTCTCGTTAGAGGTAGGATACAGCACACAAGGCAGTGCTGACTCAACATCCATTTCAATTGGTGCCGGTATCGGTTTCTAACACTTTGTCATCAGTAACATGCTCAGGTTGAAGAGATAAGCTCTCCCATCATGGTGGGAGAGCTTATTGTTAAATAGGAAATGAGAGATTTTCATCGTTAAGTTTGTTAATGAGCTCACTAATCGGCATGGGGCGGGCATAAACATAACCTTGAATGAGATAAACCCCTTGTTTTGCTAGGTAATCGACTTGATTAAGCGTTTCCGCTCCTTCCGCAATTAACTCAATATTTCCAGCTTTAGCAGACGCAATGATCGAGTCTAAGACACTTTTTTTCACATCATCGGTTTCGATCGTGTCGACAAACATTTTATCAATCTTGATATTACGGATGTGCAAATGTTGCAAATAGGAAAAGCCGCCATAACCTGTACCAAAGTCGTCAATTTTGAAGTGGTAGCCCTTTTCCATTAATAAGGCAATTTCTTCTGCCGCCATGACTAAATTTTTGATTGGTATCCGTTCTGTTAATTCAAACTTAATTCGTTGGGGTTGTGGCCAATTTAGGGCATGCAGCAACATGGATAGCTGACGTTTTTCCACATGCTCAGCAACCAGATTGATGCTGACCCAATGAGTGGGGGGAAGATGTTCTAAATCATTTAATACTTTTTGGATGATCTGATTCGTTATCTTAATGATGAGCCCTGTACTTTCAGCGGCATAAATAAAGAGATCGGGGGCGACCAACTCGTGACTTTTTTGCCAACGTAAGAGTACTTCATAGCCGACAATTTGCTCGGTACGACTATCCACAATGGGTTGATAGTAAGGAATGAACTCGCCATCTCGAATCCCTTTTTCAATGAGACCTTCGATAGAATTCCGATAGTTACGAATTAACCAATATCCACCCATCAGTAAAATGCCCAAAAAAAGGCTAATGGGCGTCCCCCAAAGAATCATATTGTGTTTAATGTATTGTCGTAAGGCTTGCCCTGACCAGAGAAATTGCTTACTGGCGACCGCTTTCCCTTTTCCACTAAAAGACAAGGATTGAGCCTTGGGTTCATAGGGAATATGTTCATCTCCTCGTTTCAGAACTAAGACTTCGGTTTCTTTATCTAAAAAGCTGGCTTGATAGTAGAAACAATCTTGGCAAGGGGAATCGAGTTCGTTTTGGGTCCAACTGCTATCGATAACCCAAATCACTCGATTTCCATTGATCACAAACTGAATGAGCAGTTCGTTTTCTGTATGGTCGATGTTAGGGGTCGCTGAGACGGAAAAGCCATTTTTTGCCGTAAACGTTGGGTGTTGAGCATCATGAAAAATAAAAGGGTAACCGAGTGTGGAACATTGTTTTCCCTCAGATGTTTCTACACCCATAAAACGAATGTGTTGGTTGTAAAAAATGGGGTTGCGGATAATTTGCCAATCTTCATCACCACAGTTAAAGCTGAGTGTGTTTAGCTGCTGAGTAATCATCTCTTGCAGCATATTGCTTCTATTGACGAGATAAAACTCAATCTGATCCTTCTTTTGGCTGAGCAGTAATGTAGCAACAGAGGACGAAATAAGAGGAAAGGCTGCAAAGTAGATAAGCATCGGCAGCAGTAACAAAGAGAAGGCTCGTCGTTTAGTGTGATTGGAAGGCAAGGTCCTTATCCTCAGAATGGTCGATAATATACATTACTTTAGCATTATTTATTTCAGGGTCCTGTATCTTGTGCGGTAAATTTCCGATAATGCTGTCTCATTAATAAGACGCCTTTTCATTTAGTTAAAATTTGGCGGGTTTTTATACACTAACCGCTTTGTTTTACTGAGTTTCTAATAAGAAATCAGATGAAAAAGTTTGAGCACTAAGACAGATTTTTTATGACGATCTCGTTTATTAAGCCATGACAACTATGCTTATGAATAAGCAATCGATTGATGTGGTTCGGGAGGTGAGAATGACGAAAGATTCATCGTATGTTAGCCATGAAGAGAAGGAGGTTCACTGGCATAACCTCTCTGAAGCAGAGGTTTTTAAACGGCTAAACAGTGATGTGGAATGGGGGTTGTCTTCGCAAGAGGTCAAGCAACGGCTAGAGCGGGATGGTCCCAATGTGATTACAGGGCAGGCTAGAATACCTGCGTGGCGTCGTCTGTTATTACAGTTTCATAATCCACTGATTTACATTCTGTTAGTCGCTACTATCGTTACCTCTTTTCTTGGCGAGTATATTGATGCTGGGGTTATTTTACTGGTGGTTTTAATTAATGCCTTGATTGGCTTTGCTCAGGAAAGTAAAGCAGAACAAGCCATTCATTCATTAAAAAAAATGCTCTCCTCAAATTCTACTGTGATGCGTGATGGTAAAAAACAGTGGGTACCCACCACCGATTTAGTGTGTGGGGATGTTGTTTTGTTTGCTTCGGGAGATAAAGTTCCTGCGGACACTCGTCTTTATCGTTGTCGAGATTTACAGGTCGATGAATCCACCTTAACAGGGGAATCTGTTGCGGTTGAAAAACAAAGAGGGGAACTGGATAGCGCGGCGGTTTTGGCGGATCGCAGTAATATGGTGTTCGCGGGAACCTTAGTGACTTATGGAACCGCTCAAGGGATGGTCGTTGCTACGGGTGATCAGACACAAACAGGAAAAATAGCCAGAATGATTGCTCAGGCAACACAGCTTGAAACACCATTAACAAGAAAAATTCATGCATTCAGCCGCTTATTATTGTGGGTCATTCTTGCGTTGGCTGGGCTGACTTTCTTTATTGGTTTAGGGTATGGGTTACCTGCCTCTGAGACGTTTATGGCGGCGGTGGCTCTTGCCGTCGCTGCTATTCCTGAGGGGCTTCCTGCCGTGGTGACGATAACACTGGCTATTGGGGTGCGGCGAATGGCGAAACGCAATGCGATTATTCGAAAACTTTCAGCCGTAGAAACTCTGGGTTCGACCAATGTTATTTGTTCAGACAAAACTGGAACACTAACGGAAAACCAAATGACGGTTCAAAGACTTTATGCTGCAAGCCAAAGTGTAGAGGTGACCGGGAGCGGCTATGCCCCACAGGGTGAGTTACAAGGGAGATGGGAAGACAATGGTGCGCTCGAGCATGTATTGCGAGCTGGATTATTAAATAACGATTCTCGTTTACTGGAGAAGGAAGAACGTTGGCTAGTGGAAGGAGACCCGACGGAAGGCGCATTGATTACCTGTGCCTTAAAAGCGGGGTTAGAGATAAGTCACTGTCAACAGCATTACCAGCGTTTGGATACCATTCCATTTGAATCTGATCGACAATATATGGCTACTCTTCATCATTTCGATGAAAAAAGAAACATCATCTATCTTAAGGGTTCTATCGAACAAATTAGCCGTCGTTGTTGTCAGCAACTGACGGAAGATGGGCGTTTGACGGCATTCAATTTGGAACAACTCAATGAACAAGTGACTCAATGGGCGAGCCAAGGTTTGCGAGTGCTTGCATTTGCTATGCAATGGGTTGATAAGGAAGAGCAAAATTTACAACGTTTTAATCAGCAGGAGACAGAAAGACAGTTAGTCTTTATCGGTTTGCAAGCCATGATTGACCCTCCTCGAGCAGAAGCCATTCATGCTGTCACAACGTGTCAGCAAGCAGGAGTAAAAGTGAAAATGATTACGGGTGATCACGCTTTGACTGCTCAAGCGATTGCTTCAGAAATTGGCATAATCAGTGATCCAAATTCCCGCTTTGGTCCTGTACTGACTGGGCAGCAGTTGAGTGAGTTAGATAAGGAACAACTGAAATTTGCCTGTCAGGAGGTGTCGATTTTTGCTCGTGTGGCTCCAGAGCAAAAGTTGCAGTTAGTCACCGCATTGCAAGCCCATCAATGGGTTGTCGCTATGACTGGCGATGGTGTTAATGATGCTCCGGCATTGAAGCAAGCCGATATTGGCATTGCGATGGGGATCAGCGGGACAGAAGTCGCAAAAGAAGCTTCTGACATGGTGTTAACCGATGATAACTTTTCTTCTATTGAGGCTGCGGTAGAAGAGGGGCGCAATGTTTTCGATAATCTCACCAAATTTATCACTTGGATTTTACCAACGAACTTAGGCCAAGGGCTTGTGATCATGGTTGCCATCGTTTTTGGCTTAACGCTACCGATTCTACCGGTACAAGCTTTATGGCTTAATATGACAACGGCTGTTTTTTTAGGCTTAATGCTGGCTTTTGAACCCAAAGAAGCCGGTTTAATGCAGCGTCAACCGAGAGAGTTAAAAGAACCGATTTTGAATCGAGAGATCATCAGCCGGATTATTTCTGTGAGTAGTTTATTGCTGTTAGGGGCATTTGGGTTGTTTCAATGGTCAGTGGTTCAAGGGGCGAGTTTGGAGGAGTCTCGTAGCATTGCGGTGACTTTATTTGTGGTGGTACAAAGTTTTTTCTTACTTAATTGTCGTCGATTAAACGGATCCATACTGACGGTGCCACTGCACACGAACCCATGGATAGTGGTTGGTCTATTGGCAATGATGGGAGCTCAGTTAGCTTTCCTATATTTACCGATGATGAATCAACTATTTCATAGTGCTCCCATCTCCATCGCTTATTGGGGGGTGATGATAATCTATGGCGGTATCGTAATGGTATTGGTTGAGATCGAAAAAATGCTTTGGCGAAAGTATAAATACCAACGCCAGTAATGTATCAAGGGGGCCTCCTGATTTTAGAAAAGCGACCCGCTTTGTAACTCAGTCAGAGTCTGGGTGAGTGATGGACGGATATGGTGGCCAAGTGCTCGAATTTCTTCGGTGGGTTCGACTAAATCGGGGATTTGGAAAGTGATCATTTTGGCCCCCATCGCCGCTCTTACGCCGTTATTGGAATCTTCAAAGGCGAGGCATTGAGTCGGATGGACACTAAGCCGTTTGGCGGCCAGTAGATAAATTTCTGGATCAGGTTTTCCATGAGTGACTTCACAACCTGTGGTCAGAGAATCAAAGTAGTGATCAATTTGAGCTAAACGCAGTTTAATACTGGCGATTTCTTTTTGGGTTGAAGTGGCAACTGCCGTTGGAATATGGTTGGCTTTTAACCACTGTAATAGCTCAAGCACCCCTGCTTTAACCGGGATCGCTTGGTGTTTAACGACCGCATCGTAACGTTGACGCCATTCTTTGTGCAATACAGGGTAGTCGAGTTGAGGGCCATAACCAGCCTTTAATGCGTGTTCAATGCCTGCTGCATTGCGTCCTATTACGGATAGGTAAACGTCTCGGAGAAAAGGAATACCTACCGCGTGGCAAGCTTGTTCAAAAACGGTTAGGCAAACACGCTCGGTATCGAGCAATAATCCATCCATATCAAAAATAGCAGCTTGAAAATTCATAACGATGACATCTTGGTTAACAAGGAAATGAGGTGTCTTATTGTTACATAAATACGAAAGGGAGTTCGACTATTTTTTCTGTGAATGAAGGAAATAAATTATTCTAAAAATCAGAGAATTAGCCTAATTAGTTTGTTAGTATTGATTTATAATAAGTCATAAGAATTCTTATTAATTAGCCCATTTTTTTCTTTTCTTTTTAAATGTGATTTTTCTGATCAGTCAAACAAAGGTGAGATAAATTGAAATCAATAGCGATTAGGCAGTGGATGCCAGGGTTATGTCAGTTAAGAGACTATCAACGCTCTTGGCTTAAAGATGACATGCGAGCCGCCTTTTCTGTGGTTGCGGTTGCGTTGCCTGTGGCTATTGCGTACGCACAATTAACTGGGGTATCAGCCATTGTTGGCCTCTATTCTTGTGTCGTTCCTATGATTGTTTATGCATTTTTTGGCACATCTCGACAGTTGATTGTTGGCCCTGATGCGGCCACTTGTGCCGTGGTGGCCGCTGTCGTCACTCCTTTAGCCGCTGGCGATCCTACCAAGCATTGGCAATTGGTGATGACAATGACGGCCATGATGGGAATGTGGTGCCTCGTAGCGAGTCGTTTTCGACTAGGTGTATTAGCTGATTTCCTTTCTCGTCCCATATTGCTTGGTTTGCTGAACGGAGTGGCTTTGACCATTATTGTTGGCCAGTTCAGTAAAGTATTTGGTGTGAGGTATGAACAGAGTTACTTATTAGAGCGGCTGGTTGAAGCTCCGCAGCGAGTTTTAGAGTTTCACTGGCAAACGGTGATGGTCAGTATTGTGACATTGGTTGTCTATTATACGGCAAAGCGTTTTCGTCCTGCATGGCCTGCTGCCATGTTAGCCATTGTTGCTGCCGGTTTTGTCGTGTGGTTTTCCCAATTAGATTTACAAGGCGTGAATGTTGTTGGTGTTATTCAAGGCGGTTTACCGGCTTTTCAAGCCCCTGCGTTTGATATTGGGATTAGCCGTGAATTGGTGGTTCCTGCCTTAAACTTAGCGATGGTGAGTTTTGTCAGTATGATGCTGACTGCTCGAAGTTTTGCGGCTAAGAATGGGTATGATATTGATGCTGATAAAGAGTTTCGAGCCTTGGGATTTGCCAACTTGGCTTCGGCTTTCTCTCAAGGTTTTGCCATTAGTGGTGCGGACTCCCGTACAGCCGTGAATGACGCCAATGGTGGGAAATCGCAGTTGGTTTCTATTATTGCTGCTTTGGTGATAGGTTTTGTCGCTATTTTTCTTTACCAGCCGCTACAATACATCCCGACCGCCGCTTTAGGTGTGGTACTGATCATTGCGTCAACGTCATTATTGGATCTCAAAGGTATCTGGGGATTAAGAAAGCGAGATAGAGATGCTTTCTATCTCTCAGCGATTACCTTTATCTCGGTATTGATTGTTGGAGTGATTCCTGGAATTACTTTGGCGGTATTATTGGGGCTGTTTCAATTTCTGAGAGTGGTGATGAGGCCGAGTGATCAACGGCTTGGGCTTGATGAAGATGGGACCATCCGCACGATTGATGCATCAGGTAAAGCGTCTCAAATTCCGGGACTGTTACTCTATCGGTTTAACTCCCCTTTAACGTATTTCAATGCGCCGTATTTTAAGCGACGGTTGTTGGATCATGTTGAGCAAATTCAGCCTGAAGTGAGTTGTGTCGTCATTGATGCTGTGGCGAGTTTTACGCACTTAGATCTGAGTGTGATGGCGATGCTTGGAGAAACGCATACATTATTGAAAAAACGAGGGGTGCGTTTAATTTTAGCGGGAAGAAAGCGCAGCTTGCGTCAATGGTGTGAGCTAACGGGAGTGCCTGTCGGTGATGGCGGATTAGTTCTTCGGGCTGATATGTATCTTGCTGTTAAATTAAGTGGTTGCTATCAAAGTGCCGTAGAAGAGGGGCAAGTACCTCCGGTGCAAAAAGAACCCGCCCCAGATGAACCACCGAAACCCATTCCCGAAGTGGCTTAATTTACTGAAATAAAAAGTCAGGCTTGAACCGCCTGACTTTTTATTTAAAAACCGCTCTTGGAATCACTGAAGGGGATCGGTTAAAAACCTTTCATATTTTCTGCTTCAAGTTCAGAAAAATATTTGACGGTTTTTACTTTTAACTCTTGTGTTGAGGGTTCATCACAAACCATCACGGCTTTAGGGTGTAATTGTAGTGCAGAAACCGTCCACATATGGTTCACAGAGCCTTCGACAGCGGCTTGAAGAGCAAGTGCCTTGTTATGTCCAGTCACAAGAATCATCACTTCTTCTGCATCTAATAGTGTGCCGACGCCAATGGTCAACGCGTATTTAGGGACTTGATTAATGTCACCATCAAAGAAACGAGAGTTAGCGATACGCGTTTCTTGAGTTAAGGTTTTTATACGAGTACGAGAGGATAGAGACGATGCTGGCTCATTAAATGCAATGTGACCATCATTACCGACTCCACCCATAAATAGGTTGATCTTGCCGTAAGATTTGATCTTATCTTCGTAACGTTGGCATTCAGCGTCATGATCGTTCGTGTTGCCATTCAATAAGTTGATGTTTTCTTCTTGGATATCAACATGATTGAAGAAGTTATTATACATAAATGAACGGTAAGACTCTGGGTGATCAGGAGCAATACCAATGTATTCATCCATATTGAATGTAACCACATACTTAAAGCTGACTTCGCCTGCTTTATATAATTCAATCAGTGCTTGGTAAGTGGCAAGTGGGGTGCCACCGGTTGGTAGTCCTAATACAAAAGGACGCTCCGCTGTAGGTTTGAAATCATTGATGCGTTTTGCAATATGTGCTGCTGCCCACTTTCCGACTTGTGCTGCATGGTGTAATGGAATCAATCTCATTGGTTGCCTCTACTCATATTCCCATTATTAGTAATTAATTTGCATTATAAAATAAGTTGTTTGTAACGGCTATGCTTTGAGTCAAACTTTTCACATTTAGCGACTTTTCTTCTCATAATTTGCTTTTTTCTCAATGTTTTCTCAGGGGTATTGAGTGTAAAGAGGAGAAACTTAGCGAGGGAAATGGTGAAATAGCATAAAAAATTCAACGGTAAAATTAAGTGGCTCATTGATTGAATGAGGGGGCATTGGAAAAAATGACGTTCATTACCCATACTTTTAAGGGAAAAGCACTCAAGGAGTGATGATAATGAAAAATGAACTTGAACCGAGCAAAATACTACAGGCTTATGAAAGTATTATGGTGCATGGGACCCCAACCGAATATGGTAAAATCTATCAAGGAGTTGAAGCCTTATCAGACTATGATGGGTATACCGTCTATATGCGGGGAAATGGTGTAGAACTGAAAGTCGGGTTTCATAACACTTACCATTTAGAGTATGACCAAGAACACCTTCGAGATAGTTTCTTGAAGAAAATTGCGTTATTGGCGAAATAGAAGCCATTAAGCATAAAAAACAAAGCCCCTAGCAATGATATTTGCTCAGGGGCTTTGGGAGAAAGATTCGTTGATCACACGAAATGATGATTTTTCCAATGTAGTCGCTTAGGCTTTGAGTGCAAGAAAAATGGAGCGGAGCTGTGACTTAGCCCGCTCTTTACTTATGGGGTTCATCAATGATTCAGCCTTCTCGGCGTGATGAACCTGATGCTGAAAGCACCAGAGGGCGACTTCTAATTTAATCTTCTTCGACTAAGCTCGGTTCATCATCGGTATAGTCATCTGCCGCATCAGGCTTATTACGGCCGTTTAAAGTATGGAAGCGCTTACGCCCACGAGCCAGGCGAACGTATTTCATCCATACGCGTTCAATTTTTGTTTCTGCTGAATCTGGATCGGCTAGCACAGCAATGAAATGTTGTTCTTCGGCATTTTCAGGTTGTAACTCACCGGATTCTAACCCTAATAATGTTTCTCCATAAAGCGTCAGGAGTTCTTCTTCTGCAAGGGTAAAGTCACCAGATTTGGCGAAGCCGCGGGGGAATTTTTTGGTATCGTAAAAGCGTTTTTTTCCGTGACGAAAGAGTGTTTCAGACATATCAACCTCGAGTGAATATGCGGGCTTCCTAATTGACGTCAAAATGCTGGATGTCTGTAATAAACCTTGCATTTTTAAGGCACTTAGGTATGCCACTACTTAGCTGTAGATTACGGCGAAAGTTAGGCGCAAACTCTGGAAAAGAAAAACAAAAATTTTTTATCGTCATAATTGTAGTTACTTGTTAATCTTCATCTGTCATTGCAGAGGATTTAATAATGGACGTAAAAGTCTTTCGTACCTTTCTTGAGTTGGCTAAAGTTCGTCACTTTGGGCGAGCTGCGGAGAACTTGTATCTTACTCAAGCAGCGGTTAGTGCAAGAATCAAACAGTTGGAAAATTATTTTGATGCTCAGCTTTTTACTCGAGATCGCAATAATATCAAATTGACATCAGCCGGAGAACGCTTGGTTGGTTATGCTGAAGTAATGGTTGCCACTCTACAGCAAGCTAAGTTAGAGCTTTCACTAGAGAGCGGTAAAGCGCTACAGCTAACATTAGGCGGTACGCCGAACATATGGGATGCTTATTTACAAAACTGCCTCAGTGCCATTACAGACGCATTTAGTGGCTATGGTTTTAAAGCCGAAGTGATGGGTCGGGAGCAGTTGAATCGCCAACTTCTTGAGCGGACGATGGACATGGCTTTTACTTTCGACCAAATTAAAGCAGAAGAGTTGCAATGTAAGAAAGTGGCAGACTTAGTGTTGGTTTTTGTATCCACTCGTCCTGATACTGCGGATTCTGTTTTTGATAATCAGTACGTTTATGTGGATTGGGGCATGCGATTTGCTTCTGAACATGCGGATCGCCATCCTCGTGCACCGGCTCCATTTTTAAGAACGTCAACCGCTCGCATTGCGCTTGATTTTATTTTAGAGAAAGGGGGAAGTGCTTATTTACCGGCCTCAGTCGTTGACCCCTTTTTACACTCTGGGCAATTGTATCGTGTGGCCGCGGTAGAAAATTGGTATTGGCCTATTTATCTGAGCTATCGAAAAAATAGTTCATCAATAGAGGCGATTACTCAAGTTGAGACCTTGGTTAAAAACATCGATCCACTGACGGCTTACAGCATACAGAAAGCGGGAGAGAAGGGTTAAAAGCACGGTGTATTAACGGCAAAAAGGGCAATGTATTGCCCTTTTTATACAGTGCGTTGACTATTTCGTGTATGACTGAGCAATATTGTCGATTCGCTCATTAGCACGAGCCGCTTCTTCTTGTGCAGAAACCGCAGCGTCTGTTGCGGTATTGGCTTTCGATGTTAATGAAGCGGTTTCACTTCTCAGTGCAGAAACTTGTTCATTAAGTTGGCTGACTTGATTATTCAATTCATCCAATTTTGTGGTCATTGCTTCGTCAGTGCCTGATGCACAACCCGCTAATAGAAGTACTGACGATGCTGTAGCTGCAAGTAACATTTTATTCATACCGAACTCCTTGTTGATTTTTATTCAAGACGTCCTATACATTATTTCTGGTCATATTATACAGTGACGCCTTAAGAGTGTAGCCACTATTCTACCCTTCGCCTATAGACGAATCGTCAAAATAACCCAAAATATTATACATGAATGAATCACTTGAGTTTGTGTTCGAGCTCTTGCTCAGGGAACTGAGTACCTCGCAACAAGAATATTTTTTGTGACGGCTATCTATGTTATTGCTATTCGCGCTATTATACTGCGTTCGATTTTTTGTTTTTCTGCTTTGCCTCTATAGCTTGAAGCGGCAGTCATGTTGGTGACACTTATTTTTCTTAGCAATCGTGTTAAGTGTACTCTCTTGCTTAGTAAGGGAGTAGAGTGTGAACCTTGATATTTTTTATTGGAGAATCCTTTGCAGTTTAAAGAATTAGGCCTAGACAACCGCTTATTGAAAACCTTAGCTCATTATAATTTCAAACAAGCGACCGATATCCAACGGCAAGCCATTCCTGTCGCTATGGCGGGAAAAGATTTGTTGGCATCTTCAAAAACGGGATCGGGTAAAACGTTAGCCTTTTTGCTTCCAATGCTGCATAAGGCATTAAAAAATAAAGCATTATCATCTAAAGACCCACGCGGTATTATTCTCGTTCCGACCCGTGAATTGGCTAAGCAGGTATATAGTGAACTGCGTTCCGCTCTGGCTGGGCTCAGTTATACCGCAACCTTGATCACCGGTGGTGAAAATTTTAATGATCAGGTGAAAGCTTTACGTCGTGGTCCACGGTTTATTGTAGCGACACCTGGGCGTTTGGCGGATCATCTTGAGCATCGTTCGCTTTTTCTTGATGGATTAGAGACGCTCATTCTTGATGAAGCCGATCGAATGTTAGATTTAGGTTTTGCGCCACAACTTCGACATATTCATAAGGCAGCGAAGCATCGTCGTCGACAAACTCTGATGTTTTCTGCAACGTTAGATCATGCAGAAATGAATGATATTGCTTATGAAATGCTAAATGATCCTAAACGCATTGCGATTGGGCTATCGAATGAACAGCATAAAGATATTCAGCAACGTTTTTATCTGTGTGACCATTTAGATCATAAAGAAGCACTACTTGAGCGTATTTTGCAGGAAGCTGACTATCGTCAAGTGATTATTTTTACCGCGACGCGAGTGGATACTGAACGTTTGACTGAGAAGTTAAATCAGCAGCACCTAAAAGCGGTCGCGTTGAGTGGTAACCTCAACCAAGCTCAGCGTAATACGATTATGAGCCAATTTGAACGGGCTATCTTTAAAATTTTAGTGACAACCGATGTGGCATCACGTGGATTGGATATTGCTAGTGTGACTCACGTGATTAATTTTGACATGCCGAAACACACCGAAGAATACGTTCACCGCGTCGGGCGTACTGGGCGGGCGGGCAATAAAGGGGATGCGATTTCTCTGGTGGGCCCTAAAGATTGGGATAGTTTTAAACGGGTCGAGGCTTTCTTGCAACAAGAGATTCAGTTCGATGTTTTAGAAGGTTTACAGGGTAAATTTAAAGGCTTGAAAGTTCGTCAAGTGGTGCATAACACCGCCGTTACTGCCAATAAAGCTAAACCTCAGCAAAAGAAAACAGCGAAGAAACCGGTTAAGCGGGATAAAAGTTATTATCAGAACGTGGCGGTGGGCGATTCTATCTTTATTCCGAAAAAGAAAACCCCTCCCAAGGTGGATGATGGTGAATAACATACACCTTATTGGTGTTCAAAAGCCGCTCTTTGGAGCGGCTTTTGTTTTATCAGGGGAGAGAAAAAGCTCCGTATTGACGGAGCTTTATGGACTTTATTTCGTGATATAAGCTTAGAAAATGAGGTGAGCAACCCCAACAATCACTGGTAATGTAATGAGTGTTCGCAGGATAAAGATCACAAACAGTTCTAGAATGTTGACGGGAATGCGGCTACCTAGCAGCAGAGCACCCACTTCAGACATATAGATAAGCTGAGTGACGGACATTGCTGCAATGACAAAGCGGGTCATCTCATTGTCGATAGATGCTGCTAAAATAGCCGGAATAAACATATCAGCAAAACCCACCACGATGGTTTGTGATGCTTGTACCGCCTCAGGTACACCGAGCATTTCTAAATAAGGAATGAAAGGTTGACCAAGCAGAGCAAATACAGAAGTGTATTCCGCAATCACTAAAGCAATCGTACCCAGCCCCATAACAACAGGTAGTACACCAAAAACCATATCAATAGCATTGCGAATGCCTTCACCAAGAATGGATTTGGCTGATTTGACTTGCCCTGCTCGATCTAAAGCGAGAGAAAGCCCCCAAGAAAAGGTACTGTGCCCTTGTGGAATTGCATCGGCATCTTTTTCTGGTTTTGAACCATCAATGAAAATATCTTTTTTCAAGCTTAGTGGTGGAAGGCGAGGAATGATAATGGCAGCAACGACACCCGCAAGACAGATCGCGCCATAAAACGGTAAAAATAAGTGCTCTAATTGAACTTGAGCCAGAACCACTAAGCTGAATGTAATGGAGACAGCAGAGAAGGTTGTGCCTATAACAGCAGCTTCGCGCTGAGTATAAAATTTATCTTCGTACTGCTTGCTAGTGAGAAGAATACCCACACTACCATCACCGAGCCAAGAAGCGGTACAGTCAATAGCACCACGGCCAGGAAGGTTAAATAAGGGGCGCATCACTTTACTCAACAAGCTTCCCATGAGTTCAAGTAGGCCAAAATTCAACAGAAGAGGGAGGAGTAGCCCTGCAAAAATAAACACGGAAAAGAGAGTTGGAAGCAATCCTTCCAGCACCAATCCACCCGTATTTTCTTCCCAGATGGCTTTAGGACCAAGCTGGAAAAAAGTCATGATGATAGCAATACCACCGATGATGCGAACAACTAGCCAAACCCAACTCGGATTTAAAAGGTTATTAAGAAACGTGTGGCGAAGAATGACCGCAGGTTTGAATAGTTTTGTTACTACAGAAGCAATGGCCATAAAAGCCACAATGATGGTAATGGTCCCAACGAGATAATCACCCAATAGCGCTTGTACTGATTTTGCTAAAATGGCGACTGGAATGGTTAACCCATCATTATAATAGACGGGGGCCATGAATAGAAAAACACCCACTAATGATGGAAGGAAGAACATCCAAAAATTGCCAGCAGATCGCTTATTGGCGGAAGGTGTTAAGGGTTGACTATTATCTTGCATTTCTTTTCCCATGCTTTACTAACAAACGAAAGGTCTTGAGCAATATTTACATTCATATTACAGCAAAGACCTCAGTGTTCAGAATATCTGCCTTTGTCTATCTTTGCAATACTATTCATCAAAATGGGTTAAATATTCACTCATTTACACTGTTATATTGAAAGTGATTGGTGATTTGTTTTGTTATTGTTTCATTGGTTATGGTTTTGTTTAAGTCTTTTCTTATGTTTTTGTGATGCTAAGGGTAGGTTTATTCATTAATTTGAACTCGTGATTATGATGAATAAAAAAGCCCTTAACCTGAATAGCTAAGGGCAACAGAGTATAGATATGGAAATGTTGGATTAGTGTTTTTGAATCATGGCCAAGCTTGAGCTTAATGCCTCATCAAATTCAGCAAAGAACTGTTCTTCACCGACTAACTGGACAATACCTGCCCGGCGTAATTTTAGAGTCACTCTAGAATTAGCCCCGGAAATCAGCACTTTGACCTGTTTATTATGGAAGTGGTGAATCATGTCTTCTAAGGTTTGGAGGGCCGTAATATCCATAAATGGCACCCATTTCAAGCGAATAATTAATATTTCGGGCGTTTCTTGAATACTGCTCATCACTTGTTCAAAGTTTTCTGCGGCGGCAAAGAAAAAGGGGCCTTCTAGTGCATAAACAGCAATTTCTCGTGGTAGCTCCGTAATGCCGTGATGCTGGAGTTCATAATTTAGTTCGCGTGGAGTACTGGCTTTTACTTCAACACTGGCCGCCATTCGTTTCACAAAATGTAAGGTGGCAATAATAACCCCAATATTGACGGCCACCACCAGATCGGCAAATACAGTTAACCCAAACGTGATCAGTAAGATGGCCACATCGGCTTTGGGGGCTCGTTTGATTAACTTAATAAAATGAGGGGCTTCACTCATGTTCCAAGCTACGACGAATAAGATTGCGCTCAAGGTTGCCAATGGAATATTGACGGCAAGGGGAGCTAATGCCAGTAGGATAACCACTAACGTTAACGCATGAACGACCCCCGAAATGGGGCTATTGCCTCCATTACGAATGTTGGTGGCTGTTCGTGCAATCGCTCCTGTTGCTGCTATCCCCCCAAAGAGTGGCGCAACAATATTAGCGATACCTTGTCCGACAAGCTCTTGGTTGGAATTGTGCTTCGTTCCTGCCATTCCATCCGCGACCACTGCTGAGAGCAATGATTCAATCGCCCCCAGCATGGCAATGGCAAATGCGGGGCCGATCAGGTGTAGCATTTGCGCAAAGCTAACTTGAGGGATGGCTAATTCTGGCAACCCTTGGGGGATACCACCAAATGCTGAACCAATGGTGCGTACACCATCAAAACCAATGACATACTGTAGGCTGGTGACAACTAATAAAGCCAATAACGGGCCGGGTATTTTGGAAAGTTTGGGTATTTTGGGGCCCAAGACGACAAGAGCAAGTGAGAACAGCCCTAATAGCGTCGTGGTAAGATTTAGATGAGGAAAAGCGTGAAAAATGGCGATCAACTTTTGATGGAAGTGTTCGCCAGTAATATTTGGTAAACCAAAAAATTCTTGCCACTGTCCAACCCAAATAATGACGCCAATGCCGCTGGTAAAGCCAACAATGACGGGGCTAGGAATATAACGAATAATACTGCCGAGTTTAGCGATACCTAGAATCAGTAAAATCACGCCCGCCATCATGGTAGCGATTTGCAACCCCGCAATACCATATTCTGCGACAATACCCGCTAAGATGACGATAAAGGCACCGGTTGGCCCTGCAATTTGTACTCGAGAACCACCAAACAGTGAAACGATGATCCCCGCGATGATCGCCGTATAAATCCCTTGCTCTGGCTTAACACCGGAAGCGATAGCAAAAGCCATGGCTAAAGGTAAAGCCACAACGCCAACAATTACCCCAGCGGTAATATTTTTTACCCATTGGTTAGGTCTGAGTAAACCGACTTTATAAGACTCATAAATGGCAAACATGCATGATCACCTTAAAAAACATAGGGAATAGAAGACGCAGGGGATTCTACGCTCATTTTTATCTCTGTAAAGGGAGGCTCAAATAGAGGGAAGGGCGCTGAATTATTGACCTGCTACCTGAGATAGATCATATCAATTTTATTTCATCTGACCATAATGGTTCATTAATAGCCGATTTGGGATATCAATAGAGCCGGTGAATAAAAGGGAAGGTGGTTATTTGCCGAATAAGAGCGGAAAGAATAAACAGGATATTCCATGTTGAGCATGTGCGTAAGAATGCTTATAATCTTTAAATTGCATAAAATAACGACAGAAAGGGAATTGGTTATGATTACTAAACGTTTTTTTAAAACAAAGAATGAAGTGGAAGTGACGTTTGAAGTGGAAGTTCCGCAAAATACAGTGAGCGTTGCTCTGGTCGCAGATTTCTTAGATTGGCAACCTCAGCCAATGAAAAAAGTCGCTAAATCAAATATCTATAAGTTTAAAACTCGTTTACCTAAAGAGAGTCAGTTTCAATACCGTTATTTACTGGATGAACAAGAATGGATGAATGATACCCAAGCCGATGCTTATGTTGCTAATGAATTTGGTGAAGACAACTGTGTACTTTGCACTGCTCAGTAAGCATTCTGATAAGTTTGTCAAAAAATGGGTTGTTTTTTGCTCAGAAGGTGACTTTTAGGCGAGAAAGTTTTACCCTTTTGTCTCTTTTAACAGTTTCTACGGGTTAATTGTGTCACCAACGTCTCTTTTTTATCGATTTTCGGAGCTTTCTAAAGGCCGGAAAGCTTCCATTATAGGTTTGCCTTTACTGGCCATCGCCGTGATGTCTTCGTCTCTCAGTCATCAATCTCATCCAAGAAAAATCGATTTAACCATTAGTGAATCTCAGATCGTTGAATCGATTTTGTCGGATGCAGCGGAAAGCAAGAAGGTTTCTTATCCTGATTATGAATATGAGATAAAACCGGGCGATAATTTAAGCTCTATTTTTAATCAACTGGGTTTTCGTTATCAAGAGTTGATGAAAATCATGGAGACAGACTTAAACTATTTAGCACTGGATACCTTAAAGCCGGGTAATACACTACGATTTTGGCGATCGGCAGATGGACAAACCTTAGCTAAAATGGAGTTGAAATTCAGTTTAGTAGAAGGGGCGGTTTACTCTCGGTTAGATGATGGCAGCTACGAATTTGAAGAAGTCAATATCCCAGGGCATTGGCAAGAGCGGGCTCTGATTGGTGAAGTTCAAGGGAGCTTTTCTCAATCTGCCAATCAGTTAGGATTGGGAAGTGCTGATATTGATCAAATCGTCAGTTTACTCAAAGATAAAATTAACTTTGGACGTGATCTTCGCGCCGGAGATCGCTTTGAAGTGGTGTTATCTCGTCAATTTGTTGGGGATCAACTAACGGGTAATAAAGAAATTCAAGCCGTTAAAATCTATAACAGAGGCAGTGAAATAACGGCTTACCTATATAAAGATGGTCAGTATTACGATAAGAATGGGGAAAGTTTACAGCGAGCTTTCCAGCGCTACCCAACGACCAGTAATTGGCGTATTTCTTCAGGATTTGATCCAAATCGTCGCCATCCCGTAACAGGGCGAGTCACTCCTCACAATGGGACGGATTTTGCTACCCCGACGGGGACACCCGTTGTCTCAACCGGTGATGGGGTGGTCGTCATGACGCGAAACCATCCTTACGCTGGAAACTATGTTGCGATTCAGCACGGCAGCACCTATATGACACGTTATTTACATCTGGATAAAATATTGGTGCGTAAAGGGCAAAAAGTGACACGTGGACAGCGTATTGGGCTCTCTGGAGCAACAGGAAGAGTGACTGGTCCACATATCCATTATGAACTGATTGTTCGTGGTCGGCCTGTTAACCCGATGACCGCTAATATTCCGATGGCGAATTCGGTTCCGAAGCAAGAGATGGCTCAATTTACAGCGCGTCGTAATGAATTAGATCGATTACTTGCTCAACAAGATAGTTTGTTAGCGGCGAATGCAGCAAAAACGGACTCAGACATTTAGTTAAAATTGGCAAGCATGATATTCGTGATTGATTAAGGATGCCCTGCTTGCCAGTTTTTCCATTGTTCTAATATTTGAGATGGCATACATGGCTTTGAGAAATAGTAGCCTTGAATTTGCTCACACCCCATTGCATATAACTTATCCAACGCTTGCTTGTTCTCAACACCTTCGGCAATTAAGTCGACATTTAATTGCTTAGCGAGTTGGATGATCAACCATACCACTCGTTCAGATGTTTCATTGCATAGCATATTACGAATGAATGTGGCATCAATTTTTATGCAATCAATAGGGTAGCTGTGAATATAATTTAGGCTTGAATAGCCCGTCCCAAAGTCATCTAAAGCGAGTTTAAATCCTAATTCACGCAGTTGATTGAGTACTTGAGTGACTTCTGTTGTTTTAGACAGAAGGACGGTTTCTGTTAATTCGAGAGTGAATTCATTCGGTTGAAAATGGTAGTGCCCAATTTTCTCCATTAAATGGCGTAAATAACGAGAGGAATGGGTGATTTCATGAGCGGAACAGTTAATGGCAAGGGACACTTTTTTATTCAGGGCGAGTTCCAATGTTTGTTTTGCTTGGCAGGCCAGTTCGATGATCCTTTCTCCGAGATCGACAATTAACCCCGATTGCTCTGCCGCTTCAATAAACTCGGTTGGCGAAATGGCTCCTAATTGCTGGTTTTTCCAACGCGCTAAGACTTCAAAATAGCGCCATGAAGGGTTATCACGCTGTACTATGGGTTGTACATTAACATAAAGTTCATGAGCGCTTTCGAGAGGTTTATCTAGCTCGATACGTAAGGCATTAATAATTTGCGTACGTCGATGATAGTCATGGCTTAGGTGTGTATCATAGCAGCGAATAGGTTGATTATGCAGGGTTTTACACTCTTTGAGAGCTAAACTGGCATGCAGAATGAGCTGATCCGAACTTTTAACGGAAGGGCTTTTTTTGGCAAGCCCAATACTGAGTCCTACTTTGATATGATGGTTGGCGTCTCGGTATCCTTGCTCTAATCTTTCTAAAATCATACGACAAATTTTTAATGGATCATTAGAAAAGGTAATAAAAGCAAATTCATCTCCCGCAATTCGGAAAATTAAATTTTCATTATATACGCACTGAAAAATGGTATTCGCCACATACTTAATTACTTGGTCACCAACATAATGACCAAAGAGATCGTTGATCGATTTAAAATGGTCAATATCAAGGTAGGCGAGAGTAAAAGACTGATGGTTATTTTCTATTAAATAATCAAGTTTATCGGATAAGCATCCTCGGTTCAGAAGATGGGTAAGGTTATCATGAGAAATTTCATAACTGAGTTGCTGGATTAAGCTTTCAGAACGGTCATTGAGCCATTTGTTACGCAAACTGTGGCTCAAAAGGCGAGCAATGATCCGGTGATATTCAATCACCGGATCATCATGCTCTATGGGCTGAGTAAACGTTGAAAACAGTAAGCCAAGCACTTCACCGGTTTCTGTTTTTATGGGGAGTCCCATGTATGCTTTCACGGTTTGATTTAACACTGGAGGCTGACTCAGCGAAAGATGAGGAGCATGTTCAGTGACCAGCGAAAACTCTAACTTAGAGCGAATGATCGGTTCAAAGAGGCTCCCCTGTATCGCGTAGGAAGCCCCCATTTCGTGAGTGGATCCAGCATAAGCAAGAGAAATGGCTTTGTAGTTTAATTTATCTATTTCCAGTAATTGGGTGCTGGATGTCTGAAAATGAGTATGTAAAACTGATACTGAACGCTCATATAAAGACTTACCTTCAAGCAGCAGTAATCCATTTATTGTGTCTAAACTGACAGCCTCTCTAGCCAAGGCGTTGATGGTCGTCATAGTCTGCTCTTATCATGATTAAAGGAAAATAACCTAGTTTTTATCGTGACTCGACAGCATTCATTGCTATATGCCTAAAGAAACTATGGCTGACGATGTATGGTTTTTCCACTTTGCGGTACTACCACTTTGGATGTATTTCCTGTTCTTCTATGGCCAATGAGCTCGCTAATCAAATGTGGGATATGCTGTTGAGCATTTGAATCCTGTACCTTATTGCGGTTAAGTATATAATTCTCCCTCAAATCACATTGGGGGAGAATTATGCAGCAAAATCAATTTGAGGCTTTGGTCAACATACTTTGTCAACAACCAAACTTGCCACAAGCTTTAGACGTATTAAAAACGAATGAAAACCCCGATATTGCAGAAGCCGCGCAAGCGTTAACTGGGCAGTTTGCTTTGGCAGAGGTTGATGACGAAAAGCGCATCTACCACGTGACACATGAAAGTAATGAGCAAGGGGAAGAGCAAGAATTCTTTGAGCATGTGATGAATGAAGGCGAAGATATTATTAAGTTTGTTGCTTGGTTTTTTGATTCGCAGTTTTCCGTTAAGACGAAGGAAACGTATCAAGCGGCAGGGAAAACGTATCAGCAACCAAAACGCAATCAATCTGTAATAAAATAACTTATTTTTGTGTGATCTTTGTCTTGTTTTGGCCTGTTTATGTGATATAGTTACCTCGTTTGGTAATTAATTTACATATTAATGTAGGAGAGTGTCATGGGTAACGATTTAGGTACAGCTTATATGGGCCAAATCATCGCTAAACAAATGATGCACGAAGCCCTTTATGGCAAAGCAAAGCCAAAGAAAAAATCTTTCATCAAAAGCATGTGGAAGAAAATGAGCAAGTAAGTTTGCTCAACCGGAATATGAAAAGCCCTGAGTATTGACTCGGGGCTTTTGCTTTATATGGATTGGGTAACGTACGCTTTTAGGATGGTGGTACTGAGGAGTTAGCTCAACGCATTTTGGCTTCTGATATATTGGCTATCAAGGGTTAAGGTGTATTCACCTTGGTAAAAAAAACCTCCCAGAGAGGGAGGTAAAGGAAAGAAGGTGACTTCTGCCTAGCCACTAAAGAGAAGCACAAACGCTGCCTGCATTTGTTCTCTAACATAAGCATAGGGTGTGCCATAATTAAAAATATTTATTTATCATTTGGTTATCTAAATATTTTGACGAAAAATGAGGGTGAGATGCCTGTCTTTTGTGCAGATGCAACGATTTAGTGCAAACCAGCCGTGTAAAGAAAAAAGGCCAAGCAAAGGTGCTTGGCCAAAAGGACAGTATTTATGGAGTATACGAGAAACTAGAAATCGTAACGGATGCCCGCTTGGAGTTGATCATCTTTATTTTTCAACTGCTCAAATTTGTAACCAGCATACGTTCGAATATTGCCGTTAAATTTATAGACAGCTTCGATAGCAAAGTTTTTCGCTAGATCGGTATTGGTATCATCATTTTCTTGGAAGTTATACACACCCACTAAATCAAGCTGTTTATTGGCTTTAAACTTAGCGGCAACTTCATAGCCAATAATGTCTTCGGAGCTCTTTTCCCCTTTAACAAATAATGCGGCTAAAGTGAGTGAATCCATCGGCGTGATGGAGGCAGCTAAGTTAAACTGCTTGTCATCATTATCTTGTCCAACGTAACCCGCCCCTAATGAGAACATGTCAAAGTCATACTTAATGGCGAGACCAAAACTGCTGTCATCATCGCCATTGGCCTCTTTTTTCTCTCCAGCAAGATAGTTTGCTTGGATTGATAGTGCATCAAATTTAGCACTATAAAGGAAGTTATTGGCTCGTTTATCTTTGTTACCATTCACAATATCGGCAGCGTCAGCACCAAAGGTTGCCATGATATCGGTAAAATCTGTGAGCATGACTTGTGCTGAGTCTTGTTTACCGTATGAAAATGCACCGATAGACGTGCCAAGCCCTGCAAAGAAATAGCGGTTAGTCAGGTTGTCGTCACCATCTAATTCTGCTTCGTACTTACCAAAACCATACAGATCATCAGCAATGGTGGTTTTACCCACTAAGTTGAAGCGAGCTCGTGACTTGTCCTTAAATTTGGTTGAGCTATCAGATTCGTTATTATCTGAAATGTTGAATCGCGCTTCTGCACGACCACCCACTTTAAGTTCTGTACCCTCTGCTTTATACACAGTTGCTGCCATCGCTGAGCCAGAAACGAGTGCTGCGAAGATTGCGGTTGCTACTACTGCTTGTTTCATTGTTATTACCTTATTGATAGTGAATTGAGCTTCATGCTCTATGCTTTGGTTGAGAGTAAGTTAAGGTTTTTAAATGACGGTTTGATTGCTTAATTGTGACGATTAGGTTTTGTTTTTATTGAATAAAAATGAATGTGTTAGAGTAGGAAGAGCAGAACATTGACTAATATTGAGCGAATGATCTTATTTTTATCCAGATTTTTATGGTTAGGGTTGGTGATTAAAAAAGATCGGTTACACTTTGTTTTTACTCATCATTCAAGGACGAGAAATGAACGCCGTACGTTATGCAGAGCAGTTAGTCTATCCGTCAAAGGTGCTGTGTGTCGGGCGCAATTATGCTGACCATATCAAAGAGCTGAATAATCCATTCCCAGAACAGATGGTCGTGTTTAATAAGCCAAACAGTAGTATCACTTCCACCTTACGGGCTTTCCATCAAGAAGCCTTACATTACGAAACCGAAATCTGCTTTTTGGTGGAAAATGGTCTTTATACTGCGGTAGGTTTGGGATTAGACCTAACGAAACGGACCTTACAATCACAATTGAAACAGAAACAGTTACCGTGGGAGCGAGCCAAAGCCTTTGATGGGGCAGCGGTATTGAGTCGGTTTATTCCATTGCAAGGAGTGAGCATCTCTGATTTACAGCTGGAACTATTCATTAATAGTGTCAGAGTACAATGCGGTGGTGTGGCACACATGATTTATAAACCAGAAGAGATTCTGGCCGAGTTAAAAACATATACAACTGTGTGTGATAACGACATTGTGATGACGGGAACACCACAAGGCGTTGGCGAGGTGCATCAAGGGGATCGATTTTTAGGGCGCTTAAAATGTGCTGATCAAGTCTTGATAGAGGTTGAATGGCTGGCAGAGTAGCCAGCCGAGTGAGTTGAAGTATCCACTCTTAGATTGGAGTGGTTGACGAAGCAATGTTTCTCTTCAAGACAACAGCACTAAGTTGAGTAATAAAAACATAGCCATGCTAATGAGAGTCGTGAGTAGCACATTGCTGGTTTTCCACGCCAATATTACGGCCAGTAGTGCCGCCCACAAATAAGGGTTGTGATGGCTGACCCAAAGTGTCCCCTGATCCGTAAAGACAATAGGGGCCCAAATGGAGGTTAAGACCGCAGGGCCTGAGTAGCTCAGTAATCGGTGCAATGCTGGGCTGAGTTTAAGAGGGAGGCGTGGCTCTAGAAATAGATACCGACTTAAGAAAACCAAGGCTGCCATGGCAAAAATAGAGATAAGGATCATGCTTTGCCCTCGGTAATTTGTTCGGTGAAAAATCCCGCTAACATAGCGCCAATACTGGCTATCATCAAACTTCCTTCCACATGAAAGACGGTTAATCCGACGGAAAGTATCAATGCGACGAGTATGGAAACTAAAACGGCTCTATTTTTCACCGTGGGAATGACAATAGCGATGAAGGTTGCCGCCACCGCAAATTCTAAGCCCAATTCATTTAAAGCGGGGAGGTATTGCCCTGCAATAATGCCTACCAAAGTGGCTAGGTTCCAGCATAAATAAAAACTCAGCCCTGCCCCTAATGCATACCAGCGATGAAATTGCTGATCACTTTGTTGCCCACAAATAGCAAATAATTCATCGGTGAGAAGAAAGCCAAGCGTTAAACGCCAACGAAGAGGCAGCGGGCTCATTTTCTTACGCATGGAGACGCTGTAGAGGAAATGGCGAGAAGTAATAAAAAAGGTGGTCATCAGCAGGGTCATTAATCCCGCGCCCGTTTTCATCATTCCGATAGCAACCAACTGTGCGGAGCCGGCAAAGAGAATCGCCGAAAGAGCCTGACCTTCTAATAAGGTTAAACCGGCATCAATCGCAAAGGAACCTGCTAATAATCCCCAAGGTAAAACGGCGATACTGAGTGGTAACATGGCAAGACAGCCTTGCCAGAATAAGCGTGACTGAGACTCTATTTCAGTGTGTTGTGACAAAATGTGGCTACTCATAAATCATCCTGATCAATAGGCTGACTGTATCTTGTTGCCTTGGCAAAATACAGTGTGAAAACCTTATCTAACCACCATTGAACAAGAAATACTTGTACAAAGTTGCTTAAGAGTTCATGTATTGCCGAGGGGTAATACCCATGGCTTTTTTAAAGTGACGATGTAAATGGCTTTGATCATGGAAGCCACACTCTTGGGCGGTATCAGAGATGGAATGACCAGCCTTTAGTAACGTTTTAGCATAACGCAAGCGAGCTTGAATTTGATAAGCATGTGGTGGAAAACCAAATTGTTTTTGAAATGCTCGGACTAAATGAAAAGGGCTTATCTCCGCCAGATTCGCCAGTTCTGTAAGTGAGACATCCGCCTGAGGGAAGTCGTCTAAAAATGCTTTCACCCGTATGAGTTGCTGTTGTGTTTTTGAGGTTTCGGTCGGTTTCGGTGGCGTTTTACCGTGACGGCTCATCAATTTAACAAGGCTGGCATACACCAACGTTTCCCGGAGCAGTCGGTTATTGGATTTCTCTAGTGTTTCAAAGACGAGTCGAAATTGGTTGGCAAGTTCGGGATCATATACCACCGCCTCTGGAAAATAGGGGGCTCCATATCTGTTTGTTCCCAACGCTTGTGCAATCGACTTAAATTGTTCAGGGAGTGGGTACATGGCTTTATATGCCCATCCCCCTTCTACTGCCGAATGTCCGGTATGTACTTCATCTGCATTGACTAAGATGATGCTATTTTGTGGCGCAACATGGTTACTACCTGTGCGAAAAAAGCATTGCGCACCTCGTTCAATCACTCCAACGGTATAGCCTTCATGGCTATGGCGAGAAAAGTTTTGGGTCTCATACTGAGCATCGAGTAGCTCAATTCCACCAAGCTCATCGGCAATCTGAAATTTAGCGCTTTCCTTTGTTGAGTGTCGTTTTTCCATCGTTGGCTCTTCCATGTCTGGCCTTTTAGTCTACTGCAAACGGTAGGATTTTTTTTGTACAAAATTGCGCATGATTTTTTATTGAAGTAATTGACTGGATTATTTGTCAATATCTTACTTATATAATTATATTTTTGTTATTTATTGATATAAAATTTCTGGTTTTATTAATTATATGAAAGATAGTAATGATTGATTTGTCGATTCTTCCTGTATATCTCATGGCCGTCGTTGCGTTATTGTTATTACCCGGCCCAGATATGTTATTGATTGCTAGCTCTAGTTTGAGTTATGGACGTAGAGTCGGAGTCTTTGCTAGCTTAGGGAATGCTACCTCTGGTGTGATTTTAACGTTACTGGCAGCACTGGGCGTCTCCACCATGGTTGCTATGAATCCGATGGCATTGACGATTCTACAGTTATTGGGTGGGGCATATTTATTGAAAATGGGCATCGATTGTCTGCGGGCGACGGAGCATTCAGCGGCGACGGTGGCGGTTGAATCAAGATTGGCAAAAACGTTTTATCAACGAGCCTTACTGAGTAATTTACTTAATCCTAAGGCATTGGTTTTCTTCGTTATGTTTTTACCTCAGTTTGTTTCTCATAAGATAGCCGCCAGCTCAGGTGAGCAAATGCTCGCTTTGGGTATCCTACTCAATATTTGTGGATTATTGTTTAATTTTTTGTTGGTTGCTTTAGTGGGGTTATGCGGAAATCGGTTATTAGAAAGTGATAAGTTTCGGTGTTATCAGCATAAATTAATGGGGGGGATTTTTCTGGTGTTGGCACTCTGGATGCTTGGCGGAATGTTCGCCTCTTTCTTGATCTCATCAAGAAGCATAGCCTCATAACCGAGGCTATGCTTGTCTCTCTAGATTAGGCTATGTTGATGTTCACTAATTAAGAGTGACATGTGTTCTTCAGCTCGTTGCTGAGCATCACTGAAGCTTTCATCATGGCTAAAATTGCCAATCACTTCATAGTAGCACTTGAGTTTCGGTTCAGTGCCTGAAGGCCGTACAATCACCCGAGCGCCGTTGGCCAAGTGGTAAATGAGTACATCACTGCTGGGTAACGTCAGTGTTTCACTTGAGCCATCTTGATGGTGACGAAGCGCGTGTTTGAGATCGTCCCAGCTTAATATCGCTTGACCTGCAATCGATTGAGGTGGGGCTGCACGTAGTTGATCGCCAATGGGGGGCGTATCCGGATCCAGAGCAATACTACGCTGAGCGGTGACATATAAACCATGCTGACGGTAAAGAGATTCAAGCTGATCCCAAATTGTTTTTCCTTGGCTATATAACTCAGCGGCAAGTTGCGCAAAGGCAACCATGGCAGATAAGCCATCTTTATCCCAGACGGTATTGCCAACGGTGTAACCTAAGGCTTCTTCGTAGGCAAATAAGAAAGGATGCTGCTCACTTTGTTGCTGCATGGCAATATTGGTTAACCATTTGAACCCGGTCAAGGTTTGATAATATTGCGCACCATGAGCGTGGGCTATTTTATTTAATAGGCTAGACGATACGATGGTATTTCCAACCAGAGGCTGCTTATGATGAGTCTGATTGAGCAAGTAGTGGCCCAGTAACGCCCCGACCTGATCGCCCGTTAACATTTGGTATTCCCCGTTCAATTTACGGATAGCGACCGCAAACCGATCAGCGTCAGGATCATTGGCACAAGCCAGTTGAGCATTGACCGAACTGGCTAATGCAATGACTCGATCCATCGCGCCCGCTTCTTCTGGATTTGGGAAATGAACGGTAGGAAAAGTACCATCGGGTTCCCGCTGTTCTTGCACGCTGTACACCTGAGTAAAACCCGCATCCGCTAGTAACGTTTCCGCCATTTCAGCGCCAACACCATGCATCGCCGTATAGGCCAGTGTGATGCTTTCTGGGTGAGTGTGATTCTGAAGAAGTGGGTTGGCATTAATCGTTTGGCGGTAAGTCTGGTAATAGTTTTCTTTCAGCCAAACCAGTAAGCCTTGTTGCTCTGCTGCCTGCAAGTCTCGTTTTGGAATTTCTTGCATTGCCGCGAGGTCGATTTCTGTTGCAATACCAGCGTCATGAGGTGGAATGATTTGTGCGCCATTTTCCCAATAAACTTTAAAACCATTGTATTCTGGGGGATTATGGCTAGCTGTCACGACAACGGCAGCAGCGGCTTTAAAATGGTTGACACCAAAAGCCACCACTGGCGTTGGAGCAACTTGATGGGTGAGATACACTTTGATACCTAAAGCAGTGAGTACTGAGGCGGTATCTTGAGCAAATTGCTGAGAATCGGGGCGTCCATCATAGCCAATCACGACCCCTCGTTGCTGGGCATTTTCAACCTGCTTAATTAAATAGGCACCTAACCCTGCGGCAGTTTCTTGAATTACCAATCGGTTCATTCGATTGGGTCCACAGCCAACTTTTCCTCGCAGCCCAGCAGTACCAAATTCTAATCGTGATTTAAATCGTTCTTCAATCTCATTCCATTGTTGCTGATCAATCAGTGTTTGTAGTTCTTGACGAGTTTTCGGATCGGGATCTTTTTCTAGCCAGGATGTGACTTTCTTCATCATGGTTGTCACCTTTAATAGACGATTATTCTGAGATTTAAGTGTAATTGATAGCTATTCTCAATAATGAGTACGCAATCGCTAAACTTCCTACTGCTGAGTATAACTCAGTCATTTTAAGGCAGTGGTTTTTCCTAACAAACTGAGTGTAAAAAAAATAATACGACTTGTGTAATTTTCAAATGACGGTGAAATGTTGCATTTCATGAAAAATAGTGCTTGCGCTTGTCTCGTGAAGTCTTTAAGTTACACAAAAGGTGATAATCAGGCTGCGGTAGGATAAACCGGCAGTCGTCAGTACAAGTAATAGGAAGAAGTAAGCGATGTACCAAACCGATGATGTCAATATTAAACGAATTAAAGAACTGTTACCCCCTGTTGCGGTTCTAGAGAAATTTCCTGCTAGTAGCGTCGCTTCTTCAACAACGTTTCAAGCACGTGAAGCCATACACAATATTTTACATGATAAAGATGATCGCCTATTAGTGGTGGTTGGGCCATGTTCTATTCATGATCCCGATGCGGCGATCGAGTATGGTCGACGTTTAAAAGTATTGCGTGAGGAACTCAGTGGGCAGTTAGAAGTAGTGATGCGTGTTTATTTTGAAAAACCGCGTACAACAGTGGGCTGGAAAGGTTTAATTAACGACCCTTATCTGGATGATTCTTATAAAATCAATGACGGTTTGCGGATTGGGCGTAAATTATTATTAGATCTGACGGATATGGGGGTTCCCACCGCCAGTGAATTTTTAGATATGATCACACCACAATATGTTGCTGACTTAATCAGTTGGGGAGCGATAGGTGCACGTACGACGGAATCGCAGGTTCACCGAGAGCTTTCTTCTGGCCTTTCTTGTCCTGTTGGTTTTAAAAATGGCACAGATGGCAACATTAAAATTGCTTCGGATGCCATTCGTTCTGCGAGTGCTTCACACCATTTTCTATCGGTGACTAAATTTGGCCATTCAGCGATTGTCGAAACCGCAGGTAACCCAGATTGCCATATTATTTTACGTGGCGGTAAAGAGCCAAATTACAGTGCCGAACATGTTGCCGTCATCAAACAAGAGTTGGAAGCGTCAGGCTTAAAACAAAAAGTTATGATTGATTTCAGCCATGCTAATAGCTCGAAGCAGTATCAACGTCAGATGGTGGTGGCTGAAGATATTTGCCAGCAAATTCGTTCAGGTGAGCATGCTATTTTTGGGGTGATGATTGAATCGCACCTCGTAGAAGGTCGTCAAGATTTGGTGGATGGTCAAGCGCCCGTTTATGGACAATCGATCACGGATGCTTGTATTGGTTGGAATGATACTGAGACTGTGTTGCGTGAGCTGGCTAAAGCGGTAGAAATACGCCGAGCGGGTTAAATGGTGATTTTTACTCCGCTAAAAACATAAAAACACTGGCGCTTACTGTAAGCGCCAGTGTTATATCTATATCACTCTGAATTTTCTCTACTCATTTTGAGCGGTTGAATGACAATAGATAAACCCAGTGAGAACTCCAGCCTTATTCATGATGGAGGAAGCTATGGTCGTGGGTTACTGAACCTTATTTAAGTCTACAATCAGTGTGTTACTGGTTTTTAGCGGCACATTCTTTTGGATTTTTTGGACAGCTTGCAACGCTTGTTGGACTTCTTTATGGTCCCGTAATACGGTATAGGTCACATTAAAGTCTTTGCTTTCTCCAGCCTTAATGGTTGGCACTAAACCTAGAGGACGCTGATACTTGGTATTGTACGCATAACTGGTTCCTGGTTCGATACCCGTTACGTAACCTTGTTGCTCAGTATCGGTATTTTTCCATAGGGTAAGAACAGGCAGTTGCTGCACATTGTAGCCGACGGCTACCCCTTTATTTGCTGCCTTGTTATGCAATACCGCTAGGGAATGGCCATTTTCATCGCCAATGGGTTTTAAGTTAAAGACCATTTCGTCAAACCCTTTTGTTGGGCCAAGGTAGGTTTGCCAACTTTTTAATCCGGCTTGAGCATAGTCATTAAAAGGAGAGATCTCACTGGCGGCCGCGGTTACTTTGGCCCCTTCTTCTAGTATGGGACGGCCAAAATTGGAGTGATAAATAATTTGATATTCATCATCATAATCGGCTTTATTGGTGAGCGTATCATGTATTGCAAAGGTATTATTGCCAGGGGTGACTTCTAGCCGTGTGAGCGTCACTAATTCTGCTTTTTTAAAGGTACGTTCAGCCACTTTACCTTCAACCGTAATCTTGTGTGGTGGCGTATCATCAATAATCACTTTTACTGTCGAGGCGGGGGTATTTTGCACTCGGCCATGTAAACTGAGTAACTGCCCATTATCATCAATGCCCGGGTGACCTGTC
Source organism: Vibrio cincinnatiensis DSM 19608 (assembly GCF_900167345.1). GTDB lineage: Bacteria > Pseudomonadota > Gammaproteobacteria > Enterobacterales > Vibrionaceae > Vibrio > Vibrio cincinnatiensis. The sequence continues at coordinate 110,197 of NZ_FUXB01000009.1, forward strand.
CATTCATAACCACAACGCACTAACATTTCGTTAAAGCCATCTAACCAACCCAATCCATTACGACTTTCAAGATCAATAAATGCCGGATTCACAATTTCTTTGACAGGGGAGTTCCAACCTAAAATTCGTTGACCATCCATTTTGACATCATAAATCCCCATACCACGAGTGGGAACTAAGGTGATGGAGAGGATTCCATTATCAATAATAAGAACATCGACCCCAGTTTGTTTTCCTCCATGCAGTTGTCGTTTTTCAATAGAAAAGGGGTGACTATCGGTAAAACCCAGTGAGTCGTGGGTGACTTGCCAATTGCCTACCTCTTTTGCAAGCATGGAATCTGTAAGAACAAATTCCACTGCGTAGCTATTCATTGCAGTTAAACCCAGTAACACGGCAGCAAATGTCGGTGTGATTTTCATTGTCTTTCCTTATGTTATTGTCGAGTTTTATTGAACTGAATCGATTCAGCAAAAAGCATACGCTTGTACAAATTGTGTTCAATATACAACTTAGCGCACTGTGATCTTCATACAATAGAATCGATCAATTGGATTGATTTTTGATTGCTGAATCAACTTCAGCAGAGTGGGAGCAAATAGGATGGAGATCGGGTTTGGTTTGCTGAGTATTCATTGCAAACAATGATTCCACTTCTCTTTGTATATCGAAATTAGCATATGCTATTTATTAGCATCAATGATGGAAAGAGATAAATCAATGTCAGCAGTAGTGGGTTCTCATGTTATGTGTGCGGTGTGTTCGACACCTGAAAACAATTTTTATTCTTTAGGGATGAACTTTACGGTCGTTTCGGATGGAAAAGTCACAGGATACTTTATTGTTGAGCCTCGACACCAAGGGTATTTAGGCCTACTGCATGGCGGTATAGCCAGTTCGTTATTAGATGCAGCAATGACACACTGTCTGTTACAGCAAGATATTCCAGCATTAACCGCCCAACTCGATGTTCGCTTCCATCATCCAATTAAGGTCGGGGATAGAGTGACAGTCATTGGGCAATGTGAGGGGGAGCGAAGAGGTCTTTATTCTCTTTCCGCTCAATTACAGGTTAGCAGAGAATGTAGGGTTAGTGCGAAAGGGCGATTTCTATGTAAAAAATGATAATTAGATGTTTCTTTGGTTTTTAATGTTTTCTGTGACTTTTAGTTGTGTCTTATATTGATTATTTGGTTATTTATCCTTATTTTATTATGATAATAATGGACAGTGAAGATTATTATTAATTAACATGAAGGTTGGTTAAAAAATTTGATATATTGTGTTATTTTGTTTTTCATTTAACAAGTAATTTCTGTTATTAAATTATTTTAATATAAAGTTAATAATTTAATTTGTAATGTTTCTTATATGGTTTAAATATTGACACCTGTCATTAATTTGATTCGAATGTATTCGTTTTATTTATTTATTTATTCAGAATTAAAATATTTTTTTAATATAATAGATGCAGCCTGTGAATTATATTGATAATCTCCGCGGAAATGTTCCACTTTCCTACAGAGATGCATCTATGAATCTTACATTAAAGCAGAAAATTAATATGGCCAGCCTTTTAGCAGTGTTTACTATGGCGAGCATTCTTACTTGGTTGGCGGCGGGTTTAGTTGAAAAACATACAGATGAAGCAATATTGTATCGAGCTGAAGGCGTGTCAGATACAGCAGCAAAAGCATTGTCAGACTGGGTTTCTATTCGTTCGGATATTCTATCTTCATTTATTGATAATGCGACAGAGCCTGTACTTCTTCCTTTCTTACAACAAGCGAGAAAGAGTGGCGGATTTGATGATTTTTTCTTTGGAACAGCCGATGGCGAGATGATCCGTTCTTTACCTGAAAGAAATATTGCTGGTTATGATCCAAGAATTCGTCCTTGGTATAGAGATGCCGTCACTGCTGGGCGTATGATTATTACAACCGCATATAAAGATGCATTCTCTGGTGAAAATATGATTACCATGGCTCAACCTGTATATCACAATGGGCAAATACTGGGTGTTGTTGGTGCTGATCTTCTTATTAAAGATATTGTCGATATTATTTTAGATCTGCATGTTGGTGATAATGCTTATGTCGCATTAATTGATAGTCAAAATGGTACATTTGTCGGCCACCCTGACGCATCATTAGTTCTCAAACCGGTAAATAGTCGTTTTAAAGAATTGACACTGGAATTTATTCAAGAGTCAGCAAAAAAAAGTGAAGTTGTACCTTTTAGCCGAGCCGGTCATGAAACACTGATTTTCTCAATGGCTGTTCCTAATACGCCACTATATCTTGAATTGATTATGGATAGGGATACGGAATATGCTTCATTAGATACATTAATTAAAACTTTAATGATCTGTGCTGTGATTATTACCATCATTATTATTGCATTCGTTTCTTGGTTGGTGAGTTATTTATTCCGTGATTTAATCCGAGTCTCTAGTGCATTAGAAGAGATTGCTTCTGGAGAGGGAGATCTGACACAACGTTTAGAACCGCGCAGTAGTGATGAAGTGGGCCAACTAGCATTAAATTTCAATAAATTTGTTGGGAATATGCACACGATGGTGACGAAATTAAGCGGTATTTCACAGTCACTTTCTTCACAATCACAAATTACGGCTGCGCAAGCAGAAGAACGTAGTGTTCGTATTACCATGCAGCAAGATGAAATTAATATGGTGGCAACGGCGGTCAATGAAATGGCGGCAGCCACTCAAGAAATCGCTGGAAACTCAGAGAATACCGCACAACACTCATCAGAAGCGGTCACTGCCTCCGCTCATGGTACCGCATTAGTTCATCAGACACAGCAATCTATCCAGTCTTTAGAAAAAGAAGTGCATACGGCGACGGGTGTTATTCAAGAGCTCGAAGAGAATGGCAATCAGATTAGTACCATTTTATCGACCATTCAGGAAATTGCGGATCAAACTAACCTTTTAGCGTTGAACGCGGCGATTGAAGCGGCTCGAGCGGGTGAACAAGGTCGTGGTTTTGCTGTGGTGGCTGATGAAGTGCGAGTGTTAAGTCAGCGTACCCATGCATCGACTCAAGAAATTCAAACGATGATTGAAACCTTGCAGAGCAGTACCTCGAGAGCGGTGAGCATTATGGATGGTAGCCGAACATGGGTCGATACCAGTGTTAATGATTCGAACTCCGCCGCGGCGAGTTTGATCCAAATTCAAAAAACGGTGGAGTCAATCAGTGATATGGCGGTTCAGATTGCTTCTGCAGCGGAAGAGCAGTCTTCTGTTACCGCAGAAATAACTCGTAGTATGGAAGGGATCCGAGATGTTTCTCAAGATTTCGCCCAAGAAGCCCAAGAAGCCCAAGAAGCGGCGGCTCAAGCGGCTGAGTTATCAAATCTTTCCGTTGAATTACAGAATGAAATTAATCAATTTAAATTATAATTGAATCAAGTGGCCAATACTCTTAGTGGAGTATTGGCTACGTTTAAACCATAACAACTTAATAAAGGTTTTATATTTTTATGAGTTAATTGTTATAGCTTTTCACTTTTGAGTGTTAATCTTTTTGTGAGTTGTTTTATGAATAAAGAATTAAGTAAGATATTTAAATACTTATTATTCATTGTTACTATACCTGTTCCTTTGGTTTTATTAGTTAGTTTTATTATTTTTTGTTATGAAAGTAGAGAAAATACGCAACTTATCTCACATGCTTATCTTAATAATTTAGAGGCTATACTGGATGATATTTATGCCACCAATGATAAGATACTAATTTCCGATGGTCGTTGTGATACCTTTAAGAAAAAAATCCTATTTGATGGCTTTCAAAGAGAATTTATAATAATCAAGAATGATAAAGTGCTGTGCTCCACTATCAATGATATAGATGAAAGTATTGTAATCGAGTTAGTGCCTAAGAATTATAAAAATCACAATGTCGTAGAATATAAGAATTCAAATAATAAAAAAGTATTAGGGTTTGTGAGCTCAAGTGTAGATGGTCTATTTTCTGTTATCTCTGTTGTTAATGCTAATTATCTGAAAATGATATTAGGATCTTATTCAGATGATCGTATAGAAAGTATTGCCATTTCCTCTTCAAATAAAACGATTCATATATTTGGTCCCAAAACGATGTGGGAAGAGGTATCTTTAGCTTCTAAATATATGCTTTCTTCTAAAAACAGATGGGAAGAAGTCTCTGTACCCTCTAAAAGATATAACTTTGTCTTAACATTATATGTTGGTGAGGCATATTTTCATAACTTATACATCCGATGTCTTTTATTTAGTTTAATCATTACTCTTCTACTGTCTTTCTTTTACATCATGATGAAATACCTTTTCCCATCAAGAAGTGATTTGTTAAAAGATTTGAACAAAGCGATTGACCAAAAAGAGCTGTATTTGGTTTATCACTCGCTGGCGAGTAGTAAAGATGGTTACATTATCGGCTATGAATCACTGATCCGATGGATGCATCCTAAGTTAGGCGTGATTCGACCAGACCATTTTATTCCCGTGGCTGAGAAATATGGACTAATCAATAAAATTACGAATTATGTTTTTGAATTAGCTTACAAAGAATGGTTGACGATTGATCGTGACATTTCGGCAGGATTTTTACTGGGAATTAATATCCCTCCTGACTATTTATTAGATGAGTCTTGTATTGCGGTCATAAAAGAGTATGCAAAAAAATTTGCAGAGTTGAACATTGGTTTAGTATTAGAAATGACAGAGAACCAAACGATTTGCTCAGAAAAAATGAAAGCTCTCAATAAATTGATTGATGAAAAGATAATGGTAGCCATCGATGATTTTGGTACAGGGCAAACATCATTGTCTATGTTACAAAACTCACGGTTTGATTTTTTAAAAATCGATAAGGTTTTTGTCGACGCGATAGAAAGTGAATATATGAATACCCATGTATTAGATTCGATCATACAGTTATCACATGACTTAGGTGTTATTGTTGTGGCTGAAGGGGTTGAAACGAAAAAACAATATGAGTATTTACAAAGTAAAGGGGTTGAAGTTCAACAAGGATACTACCTGTCCATGCCACAAGAAATTTACGATATCTATCCTCAATCAAACGTTGCTTAGTCAGTCAGAGCCTACCTTCGGGTAGGCTTGCCTAAACCATAGTCTATTTATTCTGCCACCTCATCGACCAAATAAAGAATCGATTGGTAGGCAATACCACTGTGATGTGATAACCCGATTTCACAGGTGCGGCTATTGCTAAAACCTCGAGAGCAGTGTTTGGGAACTTGGGCTTTGAGTGGGTGAAGTGCAGCTTGGTTTAGTTCTGGGGTGGTAAAACCTTTATCTCCCGCCCATCCACAACATTCAATATGTTCGGGTACAACGACCTCTGACACACATGCTCTGGCCAATGTTAACATGGTATCGGCTAAGCCCATTTTTCTAGAACTGCAAGTGATATGGAGCATGACAGTTTCTTGTTTTGTCGTCAGCGATAGGTGATTAAGTAAGTAGTTGCTAACAAAGCCTACCGGTTCAAAAATGGGGATGGGGCGCGTAAACTGCTCAATACTGTGTAGAGCGCACGGGCTGGTGTCCATCAGCACCGGATATTGGCCATTGTGGCTGGCTTGCCAAAGCGCTTGTTCTAGTTGCATTGCTTTTTGGCTTGCTAACTCTTTCATCCCTTTACTGTTATAAGGCATACCACAGCATTGCTCATTGAGTAACTCAGGTACAATGACTTCAAATCCGGCTTTATTCAGCAGTGATAAAGTCACTTCAGGTAAAGATCGAGAGTCTTGAACTTGAGTAGGCTGTCCCATTGTCCGGCTGGCACAAGAAGGAAGGTAAACCACTTTTTTATCATGACATAGGCTGCTCGGGGTATGGGTTGATTGATTGAGAGAATAGCGATTGGCCGTGGGCATTTCTGCCAACCAAACGGGGGTTTTCCCTTCACTCCATTGACGTAATTGACGCGCGAGTCGCTCAAGTCGGGAAGCGCCTAATGCCTTTGTTGCCCATTGATTGGCTTGCAGTCCAGCTCTCACTAAAGCGGTGGTGGTTGAAAAATGATCCGCTGTCCAACGGGCGATGGGTGTAAATTTTTGATAGCGTTCTCGACGTAACTGCTTGATTAAATCTCCAGTATTAATGCCTACTGGACAACGCTCGGCACATAATCCTGTTGCTGCACAGGTTTCGACCCCTTGGTACTGAAATACCTTGTCTAATTCACTGGCTGCAACCTCATCTCCTGCACGGATTTGTCGTTGTAATTCACGATAAAGTACGATGCGTTGACGAGGGGATAAGGTTAAAGTTCGAGAAGGGCAAACCGGTTCGCAGAAACCACATTCGATGCATTTATCGATCAACGCATCAGCCGCAGGCATCGGTTTTAAATGATGCAGATGCGCTTGAGGATCGGCATTGATGATCACGCCCGGATTCAGTAGCCCATTGGGGTCGAATAGCGTTTTGATCTGCTGCATCAAAGCGTAACCTTCTTTGCCCCACTCTAGTTCAACATAAGGAGCCATGTTGCGCCCTGTGCCGTGTTCAGCTTTAAGTGAACCTTGATATTTAACGGCAACCAGCGCTGCAACGGCATCCATAAACTCACCATAGCGATGAATGTCTGAGGGATGTTCAAAACCTTGCGTAAAGACGAAATGTAAGTTTCCTTCTAACGCATGGCCAAAAATGATTGCTTCGTGGTAGTGATATTGCTCAAAGAGTGTTTGTAGTTCACGCACCCCAGCCGCCAGTTTTTCGACCGGAAAGGCGACATCTTCAATAATGACCGTGGTACCGACTTCTCGCACTGCACCGACAGCAGGAAACATCCCCTTACGAATGCCCCATAAGGTGGCGATGGTTTGAGACTCTTGAGTAAAGGGAATGGACTGAATGATGTGATAAGTGGCTAAGCTATCCATAACCGCATGACATTGCGCCTCTAAATTACTTTGCTGGCTGGCGTGAGATTCGATTAATAAGGCGCAGGCTTCTTGATCTAACTGAGCGATAAACTCAGGTATGCCTTTTTTATCCGCAACGGAGCGGAGCGCCCGACCATCCATTAACTCCACGGCGGCAACGGGGGTGGAAGACAAAGTAGTGACGGCTTGGCAAGCCTGCTCAATATTGGCAAAGACCAAAAGTGCCGAAGCTTTATGGCTGTGTTCTACGACCGTGTTGTAGGTGATATCGGCAATGAAACCTAAAGTCCCTTCTGAGCCGATTAATAAGTGTTGAATAACGTCAATGGGGTCTTGATAGTCGATTAATGCATTGAGTGCATAACCGGTGGTATTTTTTAAACGATATTTGTGGCGAATGCGTGCGCTTAATTCTGGGTTAGCACGAGTTTGCGCACACAAGTGTTCGATTCCTCTGACTAAGGGTGCTTTTTGCTGTTTAAATTGTGCAATGCTGTGTGGATCACGAGTATCCAGCACGAAGCCATCGGCAAAAACAATGTTCATACTATCAAGAGTGTGATAAGAATTTTGCGCCGTACCGCAACACATTCCACTGGCATTATTGGCGGCGATTCCGCCAATTTTACAGGTATTGATAGAAGCGGGATCGGGGCCGATTTTACGTTGATAAGGCGCAAGGTATTTATTGGCATCTGCGCCAATCACCCCTGGTTGTAGGCGGATTTTTTCACCATTAGCAAGAATGTCATGTTGACGCCAGTCATCCGTTAGCGTGATTAAGACGGAATCAGAAATTGCCTGACCAGATAAACTGGTTCCGGCCGCGCGAAAAGTGAAAGGTATTCCCAATTCAGCGCAGCGTTGAATCGTGAAAACCACTTCATCGAGTGACTGCAAGCGAAGTACTATCTGAGGAATGAGTCGATAGAAACTGGCATCGGTACCATAGGCTAACCGTTGGGCTTGCTGAGTGATAATACGTTCACTCGCAATCATTGTTGCCAGTTGTATCGTTAATCGCTGATAGTCGGCTGCTGAAGGTAACGTGCTCATAATATGCCCTTACCGGATTAAATGTGGAACTAATGAGTTATGGGATAAATCGTGGATACGGTTTGCGCCAGTTAACGTCATTGCTACGCGCATTTCTTTTTCAAATAAATCCAGTAACTGTTCGACACCTGCTTGCCCTTGTGCGGCCAACGCATAGACAAAGGCACGACCAAGCAAGGTACAATCGGCACCGAGAGCCAGCATTCTTACTACATCCAGCCCAGTTCGAATGCCAGAATCTACAAGAATTTTGATATCGCCTTTAACCGCATTGGCAATATCAGGCAGGGCTCGAGCGGTCGAAAGCACACCATCGAGTTGGCGACCACCATGGTTGGAAACAACGATACCATCGGCACCAAAGCGCACGGCATCTTTGGCGTCTTGTGTATCTAATATACCTTTGATGACCATGGGGCCATCCCAAAAATCTCGAATCCATTCCAGATCTTTCCAGCTAATTGAAGGGTCAAAATTTGCGCCAAGCCAACCGATATAGTCTTCAAGTTTCGTGGGCGTTCCCCGATAGGTTGATATATTCCCCAGATCGTGCGGTTTTCCCCATAGGCCGACATCCCAAGCCCAACTAGGGTGCATCATGGCTTGTATGACTCGCTTAGCCGCCGCATTCGGGCCACTCATGCCTGAATGTGCATCTCGATAACGTGCGCCTGGGACGGGCATATCAACAGTAAATACGAGGGTTGTGACTCCAGCCGCTTTCGCTCGCTCAAGCACATTTTTCATAAATCCACGATCTTTCAATACGTAAAGTTGAAACCACATTGGGCGGGATAACGTTGGCGCGACTTCCTCTATCGGACATACCGAAACGGTGGATAGAGTAAAAGGAATGCCTTTATTATCTGCCGCTTTTGCTGCTTGTACCTCTCCTCGCCGAGCATACATGCCAGTTAATCCAACAGGCGCTAAGGCGATGGGCATGGCAAGCGGTTCGCCGAACAGCTCGGTTTTTAGATCAAGTTCAGACATATCATTGAGTACGCGTTGACGTAGAGCAATGTCGGCTAAGTCTGCCGTATTACGATGCAGAGTATGTTCACTGTAGGAACCCCCATCAATATAGTGAAAAAGAAAAGGGGGTAACTTGGCTTTAGCAGCCGCTCGAAAATCAGTTGCAGCAGAAATGATCATGGTATCTGTCCTTACCATCAGTAGAGTAGGTTAAACCGATTCAGGTCGGCTCTTTTCCACAGGCAGCAAACAATCCACGAATGAACGATTGCCTCTGTGGGCGATAAAAACTAAGGCATCATTAATACATCGGAGAAATTAACGCCATAAATCATCACCATGCCAATGACAGCTGTGGCAACGAGATAGTAAAAGGTTGGGATAATGGTTTTACGCAATGTGGCACCTTCACGGCCAAGCAAACCTACGGTTGCCGAGGCGGCGACCACATTGTGAATCGCAATCATATTTCCAGCTGCAGCGCCAACCGCTTGAAGCGCAATCATCATAACGGTTGAAATATTTAAGGTTTGGGCAACTTCAAACTGAAATTGACTGAACATCATATTGGAAACCGTATTTGAGCCTGCAATAAAAGCACCCAGTGCGCCGACAGTTGCACTTAAGGCAGGAAAGGCTTGCCCCACTAGGCCTGCTGCGAAATTAGCAGTGGTAACGGGCATACTGGCAAGGTCTGCCCCATTAATGCCTGAGTTAATGAAGATACGCACCATAGGGATGGTAAACACCAAGACAAAGCCCGCGCCAATTAAGGTTTTGGTGGATTCTCCCAGTGCCGTTTTCATGGGTGTAAAACGGCGAGACTGTATCAGTACCGCTAACATGGCAACAAACACTAAGATTCCACCGGGGAGATAAAGAGGGTCAATAGACGTGCTGACACCGACCTCACCCAAAATATTATTAAAGCTTATCTGTACGCTGAGCAGCATGGATTTAAAGGTTTGGCTCACTCGGCTGGCCACCAGAATGATGGCTAATAGCACATAAGGTGTCCATGCTAACGCTAAGCTCATGGGTTTCGTTTTCAGATCATCTAAATTCATTTTTAATGACCCTAGCCACTCAGCAGGCCATTCGCGTTCAGGTTGAAAATCCCAAGTGCTTTTCGGAATTAAGAAACCTTTTTTGGCAGCGGTGATCACCACGGCTAAGCTAATCAGTCCCCCTATTAAAGAAGGGAATTCTGCGCCTAAAAATACGCCAGTTAACGCATACGGTAGAGTAAAAGCGAGGCCAGCGAACAGGGCAAAAGGTAAAATGTCTAATCCTTCGGTCCAGCTTCGATTTTTACCGAAAAATCGAGTAAGCATCATGGCCATCAAAACTGGCATGAAGATCCCTACTACGGCATGGGTGAGCGCAACACCGGTGGTTATCTGTTGTAGATAGGTATCCCAGTTTGAGCCGCTTACAACCAGTGATTCACTGATATTATGGGTATCCAAGCCTCGATTAACGCCCACAATGATCGGCGTTCCCACCGCACCAAATGAGACGGGCGTGGATTGAATCATCATTCCCATTAACACAGCCGCCAGCGCAGGAAAGCCAATAGCGACAAGAAGTGGAGCAGCAATGGCAGCGGGGGTTCCAAATCCAGAAGCGCCTTCGATGAATGATCCAAAACACCAAGCGATAATAATGGCTTGTACTCGGCGATCCGGTGAAATATCGGTAAAGCCGTTACGAATCGTGGAAATGGCACCAGTATGTTTAAGAGTGTTAAGCAAAAAGATGGCACCAAATACAATCCACAATACGGAAATGGTGATGCCTAAGCCTTGAAGTACGGATGCCAGCACACGAGTGGCTGACATATCCCAGAAGAGTAGAGCAATGGCAACCGTTAATAGAAAGGCGACCGGCATGGCTTTCTTGGCTGGCCAATTTAGGCCCACCAAGAGGATCGCGGCAAGCACGATCGGTGAAAATGCGATTAGCGCGAGTAGGGTATCACTCATAGACTACATCCTTGTCCTTGAACTCTTTACCAAAAGTGGTGGCTTAACACGCGCTGTAGGGTACGGGTTAAGATCAGCGAGTTCGGGTTAGTTATTTTGTTTGTGATTGTTTTGTTAATGAGTGGTGAATTTAAACCTTTATTTTTTACTGATATAGGGAAATAATGAAAATAATTAGTTCCAAAAATGACATAATATGATGCGAGCAGATGATTTAATTTTATTCTCTCAGGTGGTTGAACTGGGAAGTTTTAGTAAAGTAGCTGAGCAAAATAGTCTTACAAATTCAGTGGTTAGCAAGAGGTTGGCACGGTTAGAAGAAGAATTGGGTGTCCAATTATTATATCGAACAACGCGTAAATTGACGCTCACTGAGGCGGGGAAGGTCTTACTCGCCAGTGCTAAAAATGTGAAGCAAGCCACGCAAGAAGCGATGGATGCTGTGTCTGGATTTGGAGAGCGGATCAGCGGTCACATAAAAATGTCTGTACCGACGATTTCCGGTGATCTGATTTTAGCTGATGCAGTGGCGGAATTTTGTAATCAACATCCTGGCTTAACGGTTGATATGTCACTGGATAATCGGTTTGTTGACTTGGTTGAAGGTGGGTTTGATTTAGTCATTCGTACTGGTTATTTAGAAGATTCTAGCCTAATTGCTCGTCATATTCTCGATTCTCAGTGGGTGGTATGCGCCTCTCCCACGTATTTAGTTCGCAACGGAAAGCCTAAAAAACCGGAGGAACTGGTTAATCACAACTGTTTACAATATGCCTATCAAACCACGGGAGCCAGCGAGTGGGAATTTAAGGGCCATAAAGGCAATTATATTGTGAAAGTCTCTGGCACCTTTTCTACCGATAATGCGACGGCACTTCGTAAAGCGGCATTAGGCGGGCATGGTATTGCCTATGTGCCGCGCTGCTTGGTTTACCATGATTTTCGAAATGGTGAATTAGTTGATGTTTTCCCTCAGCAGGTAGGGAAAAAACTGGGTGTTTATGCCGTTTATCCTTTTACTCGCCAGCCTCCTAATAAGGTTCGTTTATTAATTGAGCATATACGTCAACGTTATTTAACCATTGCACACTATTTTTAAACTCGTTGATTTAATTCAATACAGGGGTATCACAAGGCTGCCCTTGAGAGTATTTTAGTTGGGTAAAATATTGATGGGCTTTTTCTACATTCTGATATTCAAGCAGCCAAGAGGCGCTTCGTTGGTTATGGCAAAACAGATGAATCTGTTCGAGTAAGTCATGGCTGTGTTGACTGAGGACCTTGGCGACCGATTGAATGAGTTCTGTGTTTTCTATCGAGATAAATTGCAGTAGCGCATAAGCTTGGTTAAGCGCTTGATAAGCATGTTTATCTTGCCCCATGGTACAGAGTATGTCGGATTGATAGACGGCGCTCTCTTTCAGTCCTGTAATAAGACAAATCAGTTGGCACGGTCGGATTTGTTCGCTATGAGCGGCATCATACAGATGTTTAGGTAAGTGATGTAAAACATCCGTCAGTAAATAGTGAGCTTCAGGCCAATGGCCTTGAGCCAGTAATTGTTCCGCTTTGAGGTAATGATTCCAGCACTGTTTTAGGTTCATGTTGACTCCAAGAGAATGAGCGGTTGATATTAAAATGCAATATATTGTCAAATGCAACTGATTATCATTTAATATTTATGCTCTGCATTGCTGATTATTTACTCGCTTGGCTGTGAATTAGCACTAAGTCACTAAAAAGGTTGTGCTTTTCTTCTACACTTGAGCTACAAAGAAACGTAAGGTGGAGCGATGTTACAAAGAACATGACACACAATGAGTGGCCAGTGACATCGCACTAGCGGCGTGGTTAAACGTTAATTTTTAGTAAGACATTATTCATCCACCCACAGTGACATAACGGCTTCGATGAGGCATTTGGGTGTATCACTATCATAAAAAAAATAAGGAGGGAGTATGGCAATTCAAAATTTGAGTGTTGAACAGCTCTATCATGTTGCAACACTAGAAAAACTGCCATGTAAATCAACCAAAGAATTGGCTCCCATTGATGAGATTGTCGGTCAAGAGCGTGCTCAAAAAGCGGTTGAGTTTGCCATGTCCATCAAAGAGAAAGGCTATAACATTTATGCTATTGGGCGTAATGGGCTTGGTAAACGAACCATGATCCTTCGTTATCTCAATCGACATCAGCATGAAAACACCGAGTTATTTGATTGGTGCTACGTAGCGAATTTTGAGGATATCCGCACCCCTCGAGTGTTAAAGCTTCCCTCGGGTGTCGGGCAACAATTTCGCCAAGATATTGAAAAATTAATGGCAAAATTGATGAACGCGATACCACTGGCATTTGATAACGAGCTCTATTTTAGCCGAGCAGATCGGTTAAAAAATCAGTTAGCCCAGAAGCAGCAACATGAACTGGAAGACATTACTCGCCGAGCAAAAGAACGAGATATTAGCCTGACAATCACAACGCAAGGTGATTATCAGTTCGTTGCGATGAATGGCGAAGAAATGCATACCGAAGAAACTTTCGATGCTTTGAGTAAGAAAGAGCAAGAATACTTTTCGCAAACCATTGATGAACTGGAAGTGAGCCTAAGAAATATGGTTCGTCAGTTGACGGAATGGGAAGAAGCCTACAGTGAAAAAATCAAGAAATTGAATGATGATGTCACGTTGGATGTGATTAGCCATTTCATTAAACAACTGAAACAAGACTACTCTAAGTATTCTGAAATCAAAGCTTATCTTACTGAGTTACAGAAAGATGTGATCGAAAATGTGGATATTTTCCTTGATGACACGGGTGAGCAAGGAGAATTAGCCACAGCAGCCCTCGATAAGAAATTGCCTCGTCGCTATAAAGTGAATGTGTTGGTCTGCCGAGCATCTAAACAATTCCCCGTCGTTGTTGAAGAGAACCCTAACTACCATTCCTTATTTGGTTATATTGAAACGGCAACATATAAAGGAACGGTGTTTACGGATTTTTCACTCATCCGTGCAGGTAGCTTACACAAAGCCAATGGTGGTGTGCTGTTAATGGATGCCGTAAAAGTATTAGAGCAACCCTATGTTTGGGATGGGCTAAAACGGGCCCTTCGCTCACGCCAGCTAAGCTTTACCTCCTTAGAAAAAGAGGTCACCTTAACTGGGGCCGTGTCACTGGATCCAGAACCCATTCCATTGGATGTGAAAATCATCTTATTTGGTGACTACCGAACTTATGAGTTGTTGACGCATTATGATCCAGAATTTAGTGAACTGTTTCGAGTCACTGCCGATTTTGAAGATGAGATGAAGCGAACGGCAGAGAGTGAATTGCACTATGCTCGGTTTATTTCCAGCATCATTCATGACAATAACCTGTTGCATTGTGACCGAAAAGCCATTGCGCGGATCATTGAACATAGCTCGCGGATGGCCGGAGATCAGAATAAACTTTCGTTACATTCTGCTCACATTGCTAATTTACTACGTGAATCAAACTATGTTGCCAGACAAGCCAATTCAAATATGATTAGGCAGAATCATGTCGAAGAGGCGCTGAGTAATCAGCAAATGCGCGTCAATCGTTTGCAAGAAGGCGTGATGGAGACCTTTCTAAATGGTACCACGCTGATCCAAACCGAAGGCGCGGCAGTTGGCCAAGTGAATGCGCTTTCAGTATTGGCGACCAGTGACCATGCTTTTGGTGCACCGAATCGTATTACCGCCACCACCTCTTATGGTGATGGCGACATTATTGATATTGAACGCAGCGTTGATTTAGGTGGAAGTATCCACTCGAAAGGCGTGATGATCTTATCGGCCTATTTGAGTTCCGTCTTTGGCCGTACTGCTCGTGTACCACTCACTACTACCATCACGTTTGAACAGTCGTATGGTGGTGTGGATGGGGACAGTGCCAGCATGGCGGAATTTTGCGCCATTGTTTCCGCATTTTCGAAACAAGCGAACCGACAAGATATTGCCATTACCGGTTCTATGAACCAGTTTGGTGAAGCACAACCGATTGGTGGCGTGAATGAGAAAATTGAAGGGTTCTTTGATGTCTGCAACATTAAAGGACGACATAGTGGTCAAGGGGTCATCATTCCTCGTTCAAACATGCATAACCTCATGTTACGTAATGACATTGTAAAAGCGGTGGAAAAAGGTGAATTTCATATTTGGGCGATTGAACATGTAACAGAAGCCATTGAATTATTTACAGGCAAACCTGCAGGAATTGCAACCGATGATGGTAGCTATCCTGTGGACAGTATTTTTGGCTTGGCGCAGGCAAAACTTAACGCTTTACGTAAATAATTAGGAAAAATAAGGCTTCTATAGGAAGCCTTATTTTTCTCTGAAGTGTTCGGATACCGCAGATCGCCGAGTTGGCGCTGGATCTGTTGATATGGTGTGCTCGTAGCCTTCTCGAATAAAGCGCTGATGGGGGATCAAAGGTTCCACTCGGCGTAATTGCGGGGATCTCTGGGTTCCGGATAACTGATAAATAGCCATTCCCCCCCCGGTTGTTACTTCAATGTTTCTTCCATCAAATGCAAATTGAGTGCTAATCAAGCGCTCATTACGAAACACGCCCTGCTCATTAAAAGTCAGCACTTCCGTTAAATGGGCGGGAGTGCCTATCTCTATCCATGATCCATAGACCTGCTTGGGGTGCACATAGTCCTGATAGCTAAAATAAATTAACGTTGCGAATACCAATGCCAATAGGCTAAGCAATAACCAGAAAACGGTTTGCCACAGGAAGGGTTTCGTGATTGAACCATGGTTTCGATAACGCTTTTTTATCATGCTTTTTTCTATTTGGCTTAGCAGCAAAAAGGAGGGCGGTTCGCCCATACCCTAATCTCATTGATGCATATATTGATAATATCCATGGATTTAGAGTGAAGTAGTGGTTTATGAAGCGCAACCAAGATGATAGGAATTATGATCGAGATCAAATATTTTCGTTAAATGCTGAGCTGAATCATCAAAAATTTTTTCTAGTGAGAAGAGAGTTATCTTCTTGTATTAAGAAGAGAGTTAAGTTAAAAACAGTCGTTGTATGGTGTTGTTACAACACAATGAATGATGACTATCTACAAGGAAAAATAATGATTAAGGAAAACAGCTATTTCGACGGTAATGTAAAATCTTTAGGTTTTCAACAGAATGAAAATCAAATTACGGTGGGAGTGATGGCCGTAGGGGAATATACCTTTGGAACGGATGCTCCTGAGCGGATGACGGTTATAAAAGGGGCATTAACGGTGAAACGCTCTACAGATGCAGATTGGGTAACGTTTCAAACGGGTGAGGCATTTGACGTTGAAGGACAATCATCATTTGATCTACAAGTGGCTCAAGCAACCGCCTATTTATGTGAATATTTGTAATCTCTTCGTGTTGGTGCCGAGTACGGTCTTGTTGCCATAAAACATGTTATCAGCATAAAATCGGTGGTCGGCATAAAAAAGCCACACTCTACGAGTGTGGCGAAAACAAAAAGAACAGGCAGTGTGTGTTTACTTTTTGTTAAGTGCTGATCTTTTAAGATCAAACTTGGACAGCAAGGATAAATAAGGCAACTTAGTAGGTTTCAAAGACACCATTGTTATAGTCTTGAATGGCCTGCTCTATTTCCTGAACACTGTTCATGACAAATGGACCATAATGAACAACCGGTTCATTGATCGGTTGGCCCATGAAAATTAAAACCCCACTGGTGTCTTGGGCAAACAGTTCTACCGCCTCCCCTTGTGATAACAGAGCCATCTCACCTTGCATCAGTACTCGTTTCCCCACCTTGATACTACCTTTGTATGCGTAAAGCATCATATTGTAGTGCTTGGGGGTTTCCAGCATCACTTGGTTACCGGGATTCGCTTGCCAATCGGCGACTGTTGCAGGAACACCAGTATGAGTCAGTGGGCCTTGCACTTCTTTTCCATCAGCCATGATGCTGCCAGCAATCAGTCGCAATAAACCTAGAGTAGTTTCTCGATGTTCAGTAATCGTTTCTGGCTGAAAATCGTGATATTTCGCCTCTATCATTTTGTCTTTCGCGGGTTGGTTTAACCAAATCTGGAAGCCATGCAAATCCCCATTTTCCATGATGGGCATTTCACTGTGAATGACTCCTCGACCTGCCGCCATCCATTGTGCACCTCCGCTACGCAGTTCACCCACATTGCCCATATGATCTCGATGCTGAAAGTGTCCTTGAAGCATATAGGTTAGAGTCTCAATACCTCGGTGAGGATGAGGAGGAAATCCACCTACGTAGTCCGCACGTTGATCAGATTTTAACTCATCAACCATCAGAAAAGGCGAAAATCTAGCATCGTTAAAACCCGCAATGCGGCGAATTTTAACGCCATCACCGTCAGAGGTGGCTTGGGCTGGAATTAGCTGACGAATTTCTCGATATGTGCTCATTAGGATTCTCCGTAAGTGGAATAGAGCTCTATTGTAGTGGACGGTGCAAGAAAGAAGAGCAACAACATTTGAGGGTATTATTCAATAAATTTGAACAAGGGCTAAGTGGGTGAGGCGGATAAAGCGGAGGTGGGTATTTGAATAAGGTCAAAATACCGAGAGATTGAGAGAAGGGAGGCGAGGATATCGCAAGTTGTCTATAATTTAACCAAGGTAAGCCGTGTTAGGAGGATTTATGGCCGTTGTCCCCAAACATACCGATTCCTATTCGCATTATGATCCGGATAAAGATCTCACGATAGATCAGTTGCATCGCTTTACTCAAGCGGCGAACAGTGCGCAGAAAAAGCGAGAAGAGCAGCTGGCTTTAGAAACACCTGTCGAGGAAAAACCATCAATGATGGCGGCCGTTCGTCGGGCTCGTCGTCGAGCAATGAAACCGATTGTGACGGTCAAACCGGATAAACCCAACACACTTCGTTATATTATTTGGTTGATAGTGTTTGCGCTCATTGCTCTATGGTTAATGTACATATCAGGTTGAATTGTCTCAATCATTAGCAATGAGATCGAACTTTGGCTTTGAAAAGAGCAGCGCCCTTACCCTCTGGTCGTTCATGAAATGCGTGTGTTGAATGTCTCACGTGACTAGCTGTTTTGCCCTGTTGGTTCCCCATGGTCCCTATTTCCCACAAGAAATTTTTATAATTGTATCAATAACATTATGGATAAAAGATAAACACTCATTGATAATGCTGATGTCAAAGTGTCCAAAAGTGATGAAAATCATGGTCATTGGGTTTATCTATGTCAGTTTTGCTTGGGGGCTATCTTTATGAGCATAAACAAGGCTCTAGCTTAAGGTTCTTGCTATGCTCTTAATAGTGTGCTCTCGACGGAATTGAGATTGGTGATTGAATAGGAATAATAACGAGATCATGCAAAGCAAATCGGTAGGGTGCTTCATACCTGAGACTATCGCTGAGAAAAAGAGAGGTGTGGGATGAATCCTTCCTCTGGAAAATTAAAACTGGTCCAACTGGCGTTTGTCAGCTTTATCTTGTTTTCAGTCGGATTGTTAGAAACCTTTAACCAAAGTCAGCGTTCTTTTTTACGGGAAGGAGTAGAGAGGCGTGCACGTGAAGAACTTGCACTAATTCGTTTTCGTTTAGAGGCGGCAATTCTAGCCGATATCTACGTTGCTTATAGTATTTCCACCTTTATTACTTTAAAACCACATCAAGACTTTCATGAGTGGGAAGCCCTAGCTGAACGTATTATGCTTGATGGAAAACATTTAAAAGCGGTGGCGTTAGCGCCGAATGATGTGGTTCATTATCTCTATCCCCATGAAGGTAATCGCCCAGCCATAGGGCTAGATTACCGGACGGTTCCTAACCAGTGGTATTCGGTAGAACAGGCCCGAAAACAGAAACGAATCTTTCTTGCCGGACCGTTAGAATTAGTCCAAGGAGGAGAAGCTCTGATTGCCCGAGTTCCTATTTTTTCCGATCCTCCCCATAATGATCACTATTGGGGGGTATGTAGCCTCGTTTTAGATTGGCAAGCGCTGATCCGTAGTGTGAATATTGATCTCTTTACCGAAAATTACCATTTTGCCATGCGGGGAGTCGATGGCTCCGGTGAGTCGGGGGCGATTTTTCTTGGGAATGCTAAAACGTTTGAGCAGGCTTTTGCGACGGAAAGTGTTCTACTTCCTTATGGCAGTTGGTTGATAGCGGTGGCGGCTAAGCATGACCTATTAGCAACCTTGCCTTGGTATCAAGTACACTTTGTTCGTTGGTTAGGGTATCCCGTACTACTGTTGCTGGCTTTTTCTTTTATTGTTATTTACCGTTTGTATGTCAAGGCCAATCAGCGTGCGATGCATGATGAATTAACAGGGTTACCTAACCGACGTTATTTTATTTTACTGATGGAAGAGTATTTTGAACGGGCCAAGAAGTCGGGCGATAAATACCCATTTGTATTGCTAAATATTGATTTGGATAAATTTAAAACGATTAACGATACTTATGGTCACCTCGCTGGGGATCATGTCTTAAGGGTTTGTGCTCGACGATTAAAATCATTTTTACGTGAGGAAGAGGTGGTTGCTCGTATTGGCGGCGATGAATTTTTAGCGATTTTGCCTAATCGCTCTTCCTTAACCGATTTGGAAAACATGCTGTCTGACATCGAACAGGCGCTCTGTGCCACACCTATTATTTATGAAAATCGCTCAATCGAGTTAACCATTAGCTTAGGGTACACCTTATTTCATTCTACTTACAAAGATATTGACGACATGTTACGAGTCGCTGATGAGAATATGTATCATAATAAACATCAATAATGGGGCTTCTTGCCTATGATTTGCCAGCCCACAGTGATGTATAGAATTGCAATTCGCAATAGGTTTGCATTATGCAATTTTATTATGAGATTAGTTGTAATGAAACGGTGGTTTTTTAGGCAAAATCATGGTTTTTTAAGGTTTTTAAAGTTGGCATGGTATATGCTTTATATAGAATGACCCTTCTAAGCCGAGGGTCACCTAGCCAACTGACGTTGTTAGTGAACCTTTTTGTTCACATCTATATACAGCCAACCGCGATTATTGCGATTGGCTATTTTTTTACCTGTTATTCCCCACATTTTTGATAGCAGCTTGGAATACGAGGGCAGACTGCACCGCGAGAGCAGATCAATCGAGCTTGGCTTTCAATGCCACGTTCAATCCAGTTGATATTAAGAATCTTAGCGATGGTTAATAAATCTTTCTTAATGTGGCGAGGAATAGTGGTTGTTCCTCCTTGGGCAACACAAGAGGCCTTTAATTCTTCAGCAATGGTTCGAGCGTCTCCCCCTTGTGCATTAATCGCGGGATTGAGATCAATACCCGCGCACAGCACTCGATTATTTCCGGCCGGATCGGTCATGTTCATGGATTCACAGCAGTAGATTCGAGGCTCATCACCGACATTTAAGATGGAGATCTGAGCTGAGCTGCCCGCTTGAGGCTCTGCGAGTCGGCGAAATACGGCCCAATGTTGGCAAGGATCATTAACTTTGCGCATATTTCCCCAAGGGAGGGGGATACCATTACCACGATACACGGCTTTTAATTTCCCTTCCCCATAAGCATCAAAATAGTGCCAATGAGGATAAGGAGAAACGACGGTCATCCGTCTCATCGCTACTGAAGGAGAAACACCGGCTTTTTGATGCACAGAAATTTCATAGCCGTTTCTATCCAGTAGTTGGCGAAAGGGGACTTTAGGGCAGAGTAGCGCTCCTGCAAAAAAGCTGGATTCAAAATCACGCCAAGCTTGCAAAATATCTTGAGAATTGAGCTCAGAACTTTGAGGACTTTCCGTTTGCTCCTCCCAACTGTGAGTGTGCCCTACAGAAAGGACACTTTTTAATCCTTCCTTACTATGGAGAATATTATGGCCAATATAAACGGCTAAATCGTACTTTAATCGTGTGGGGTAGCGACGCAGTATTTCATTGAGATAGATGTGTCCCGGCGGTTCAAAAAAGGAAGTGACGAGTTGTTTTGCACTGATCCCTAATTCATCGACCACATCATGTGGGGTACGGGTTACCCAGCGGATGGTTAACCCTAAACTTTTTGCAATATCAATCAGATCTTCAACTGCTAAATTAAGGCGCTTTAATCCCACCTCTTCCGCCGCCCGCTCTAAGTCGGGAAAATGATTTTGTAGGCTTTCTTGGTGGGCACGGATTAAAAGATGGGCAAATTGTCGCCCTGTGATCCCTGTTTGTGAGAGCATTTCAGGAATCGCAATTTGCAAAATATTATTCGAAAAAAGGAAACTGGGCTCCAGAGCCATTCCACTTATTCCGCCTCGGTTTCCTTTGTCTGGAGTAATATCTGCTTGTTCAGGTTCGTCATCTAAAAACCATCGAGGATCTTTTTGAAAAACTTCCGCAATCACCTCTAGCATTTCAACACTTGGCACGCGTTTTCCCCGTTCAATCATAGAAAGATAGGAAACGGATGGTGCATATTCTGGGTTAACACGGATACAACGAGCAGAGAGATCTTCCATCGTTAAGTGGTTGCGTTTTCTTAAATTTCTTACTTTAGTGCCCAGAAAATGGGACTGTCTGACTAAGCTTTTTGATATGGTCATTTTGTAAAATTCACATTGTAAAATTTTTGTTGTGAAATTGTAGCAAAAAATCCGTTAGTCTACCAAGTAAGCAAGTCACAAACTTAAACAAAATTTAAACATGAGTTTGAAAGAATTGCTCTAGGAGATCATTACAAGTTATCCATGAGGGAAAGACGATGAATATGCTGACGTTCGATAAAACTGACATCCAACAACAAAATAAACCCTTTATCGCTGAAGCTGTCTTCGCCGTCGAGACGATCAGCGCGAATTTACAACGAGAAAAACAATTGAGAGCAAAGCAGCTGCTTGATCGTTTATTTCCATTAGAACGTGGTTCTCACCAAGAGGTAACCAGCTATGTTATTGATTACCATCATGTCTTGGCTTACTTTAAAAATGGCCAGCATACAGGTTTAAAGCTCCCTAAACAGTTTATTGCGTATACAGGTGGCAAAGAGCAACCTTGTTCGATTCTATTTCGAGATGGAAATGGTAGCCATGTTGAAGTTTTGCTTGGATACCAACGTGGAACGGGCTGCATTGAATTGATCAACATTGATGATATTCAACTGGAAACGTGCACAGTGCTGAGCCAAGAGGTGAATGATAAAGAGCCAAATGCCGTTATGCGACATTGGATTAGCTTAATTAAAGGGAATGAGCGTGGTAAACCTCAGGCGTGCAGTGAAGATAAAGAGTACACAGCAAAATGTGGGGAAGACTACCACCTGAGTTACTGTTTTCATTTATAGTGGGAAACGGAAAAACCTTGAGCTTTGATGAGGCAAGCTCAAGGTTTTTTTATACTTTATAAAGGCATGACTCGGTTACGACCTAAATGCTTTGCCTCATAAAGCAGTTTGTCAGCTCTATCTATGAAATCTTGGTCGCTTTCAACCGGTTGGTATTCTGCCACCCCAAAAGAGGCGGTAATATTCCCGACTTGCTGCCCAGTTCGACGATCTCGGACATACAGTTTTTCAATCGAGCGACGCAGGGAATCGGCAAATTGACGAGCGCTACGTAATGACTTATGTGGGAGAATAAGGGCGAACTCTTCTCCACCAAAACGATAAGCCGTGATCCCATCCCTACAACTGCTTTGGATACGCTTGGCCAGTGCTCGAATGATCGTGTCGCCAAATAAATGGCCAAAATCATCGTTATAGGATTTAAAATGATCCACATCTAATAAAATGAGACTCATCGATTGTTGGGCGTGAACTAAACTGAGCAAATCATTATTAAAAGAGCGACGATTATAAAGGCCGGATAGGGAATCAAACAGCGCATCTTTTTGTACTTCTGCTAATTGATTACGTAACCGAGAAATTTCCCCACAAGCATGACTGAGCTGGCTACTGAGAAAACGGGTTGAATGTCGAATATCGTGTGATTCACTGACGAGTTGCCGAATTAAATTCATGACTTCTTCAATCGACAGATCTTCTTTTTCCACTCGCTCTAAATGGCTAAAACTTTTATCAATAACGGCTTCAAAGGCGCAGGTATCTGTCATGGTATCAGACATTGAACTTGAGATTTCACTGGCTAATATTTCAATATTTGAGCGTAGATCGCTGACCGTCGTTTCTACTTTAGAGGCGATGAATTGCTGGTAAAGATAGTCACCAGAGGCGGGAGGGCAAATACCGAAATGATTTAATACATCATCAAGCTCTTGATTGAGTTGAGGGATGGTATTGTCAACGTAAGTGTACCACAGTGCGTAGTTAGTCGGGTTTGCCGCCACATGATGTTTCATCATCAATGGGACCGCTTTTTTCAGATTTTCAGTGGATTTTTTAAAAACGTCGTCAGTCATTGTCTTGCAAACATTACTGCCAGTAAATTCGATACGCTTAGAGTAGCGGATTTTATTTTATATTGCTGCAAATAAATAGGTTCTGAGCTATGAGGAGAAAAAGAATGCGACCGTTGAAAGCGTTTATTCTATAGGCTTTGAAAATGAGGGCGATAGGGACACGCCCTCAAAAAAGTTGAATTAATGGGTCAGGCTTGCCTGACGTTGAGTTTCAATGGCTTTTGCCCCTCGCAGCATCGCTTCGATGAGTTCAGTGGCATTAAATTTTTCTAAGGCTTCGTGAGCACCAACTTGATGTGCTCTATCGATACAGATCTCGCTAGAAAGCGATGTGTGTAAGATACAATAGGCATGATTAAGCTTTGAGTCATTTTGTACCTCAAAAGCGAGTTCGTACCCGTCTAACCCGGGCATTTCAATGTCACTTACTAGAATATCAATAGCTCTCTTTTCATCGGCTTCACGGCGCATGAGCTCAATGGCATCCAACCCATTTTTACAAATTTGGTAAGGAATATTTATGCTATCTAACGCATCTGAAAGTTGTTTACGGGCAATGGATGAGTCATCTACCAGCAAAATATTTAAGGGTTTGAGTCGCTCACGTTCAATATCGGTAAGCATGGGAACTTTTGCTGATTCATATTGCGGATAGATTTTTGAAAGCAAAAGTTCGACATCCAGTAATTGGACGATACGATCTTGGTAACGAGTGATCCCCGTGACAAAAACATTATTACCCGCAGAACTGGGGGCCGATTCAATCGTACGCCAATCACATTCGATAATTTTTTCGATACCACGCACCATAAAAGCAACCACTGTGCGTAGACAGTCCGTCACAATCAAATAGCAATCTTTGTATTCTTGCTCAGTGATGCGTCGAAACCCGATGGCTGCTGCCATATCAATCACCGGAACGGTGAGATCTCGAATGGTCACGGTGCCGACAACATGATGATGAGAGTACGGGATCTGAGTCATCGGTAAAAAGGGAACTATTTCTCGAACTTTCAGCGTTCCTATCGCAAACAGTTGTTTCTGCGAGTTCAAGGTGAACATCAACATTCCTTGTGACTGATTTGCTTTACTGATGGTTTTAGCCATAACACACTACTCAAAATAAACGCTTTTCTATCTCTCTATAGTAACTGAAAAACCTCCATCAGTAACGTTATCCAGTCATTTTTCCTTATAGGATGAGAGAAAAAAGTGATCGTACAGTAAGAGAATGCATTCCCTTAAACCATTCGTTACACTAAACCATTTTTATTGTGGGAGACAAACCATGGGAAAAACGGCCGCCGCTTTACATATTTTAGTTAAACATAAAGAGCAGGCAGAAGCCCTGCTTCAGCAACTGAAAAAAGGGGCGAAATTTCAAACCTTAGCAAGGAAACATTCCTTGTGTCCGTCAGGGAAACGTGGTGGCGATTTGGGGGAATTTCGTCAAGGGCAAATGGTGCCTGCCTTTGATAAAGCTTGTTTTCATGGCGAACTTTTAACCCCTCAATTAGTCAAAACAAAATTTGGTTGGCATATTGTCAAGGTGCTCTATCGAACCTAAGTGAGCAGTTTTTTACCAATGTGTAAACTGAGTCGAAAGAATGCCCCAATTACTGTTCGATTAATTGATTAAAATCAATCCTATTCCAGATTGAATTATGTGATGCACGCTAAAGTCGCATTAGATAATTGTATTTAATTGACAGTAAAAAGTGACGGGGGTTACATATTTTAATACTTTCATTCATTAAATTTTACAAATTGATTTCCATCAAATTTGTAGGGTCTTTCTGTGTTATGTTGCGGGCAATAAAAATAATTATTAGCCCAACAAAAGGAAGATCATAATGAAAAGAACAGCATGTGGATTGGCAGTATTAGCCGCGCTTGTCTCAACCAATGTGCTAGCCCACAAACAAGGTGACATTTTAGTTCGTGCTGGTTTAGCTGCCGTTGTCCCCAATGATAGCAGTGATAAAGTCTTAGGCAGTCCTTATGAGTTAGAAGTGAATACGAATACTCAGCTTGGATTAACCATAGGCTATATGTTGACCGATAATTTCAGTATTGAGCTGCTTGCTGCAACCCCCTTCTCCCATGATATCTCTACGGACCTGCTTGGCTTAGGCGATATTGGTAAAACCAAACATTTACCGCCAACGGTGATGGTTCAGTACTACTTTGGTGAAGCGAACTCCACATTCCGCCCTTATGTGGGAGCGGGTGTGAACTATACAAATTTCTTTGATGAGAAATTTAACAGCTCGGGAAAAGAGGTCGGATTAAGTGATCTTAAACTGGATGACTCATGGGGATTAGCAGCCAACGTTGGTTTTGACTATATGCTGGACGACAATTGGTTCTTTAACGCCTCGGCTTGGTATGCCAATATTGAAACCACAGCCAAATATAAATTTAATGGTGCTTCCCAGTCTACTGATGTGAAGATTAACCCTTGGGTCTTTATGATTGCTGGCGGGTATAAGTTTTAACTTATTGATTAACAATAAGTTTAAAGTTAAATCTAAGAGGTGCATCAAGCACCTCTTTTTTGTCTATCTCCCTTTTTGGTTGAGTCTTCCGTTTCCTTTTTTCTCTTTGTTCACCAAAATCAAACGGTATCGTATGTTGGCATTTGGCTAAAAAGCTTGTTCCTCACGGCATGGGAAGGCACTATAGCGGTTGAGTTTCCTATAGTTGGTTTTTATGGTTTGAGCCTGAGTTTGTTTGTTGAATCAATCGTTTTTATACGATTCGCTGTCTTTATCTCTTCTGTCGCAGAGGCGATACTCACTGTATCGGATAAGCGGGTATGAGCCGCTGGATTGGCCTAATGGGATGCCTGTGGGGGCTTACGGCTTACGCGGCACACCCAACTTTTATCACACCTTTTTTGCAAAATGATTCCCCCTTTCCTTCCTTGGAACATATTGAACAAAGCCCCTATTGGTTTGCGTGTGGCGAGCTGGAAACGGATAAGCGCTGGTGTAGTGATCTGTTTTATTATTATTCGATTTCTGTTTGGGCCAGTATTGATCAAAATGCCGATCAAATCGGAGTGATGACGATGTACAGTGATTATTCGCCTTATACTTGGAGTCAATTTCAGTTGGGTCTTAGACGAGATGGTTTACAACTGGTTTGGGTTAAGCTGGGCAGTAATGAGTTCGACGTTCGAGAGCGACGATCTCAGGATTCTTGGCAAGAGGTGGATCGGGCATTAATTGTTTTCTTAAACCAGCATATTGGTGAGTTTTTCAAAGAGCAACGTTGGCTTTCTCAGCAAAGACAAGGGCAGTTAAAGACGGATGGAGCCACCATCGAACTGCAATGGAGCCTAGTTAATGAGGGTTCATAATGAATTTGAGTATAAAGGAGTACTACCCATGGTTGAAAAAATAACGATGGCCTCTCAAGGGCCTGAGTGCTCAGAGCTGGTACAAGGCTATTGGCGTTTAAGTGAGTGGAATATGACGCCACAAGCGCGTTTAACTTTTCTTAAGCAACATGTTGAACTGGGCATTACAACGGTTGATCACGCGGATATTTATGGTAATTACCAATGTGAACGCTTATTTGGTGAAGCGCTTGCGCTTGAACCCTCACTTCGTGAACAACTACAGATCGTGAGCAAATGCGATATTAAATTGTGTAGCGATCAATTCCCTGATCGAAAGATTAACCACTATGACAGCCGTTCTGCTCATATTTATCACTCTGTGAATAATACGCTGCAACGCTTAGGTGTGAATGAGTTAGATGTTTTGTTACTTCATCGTCCTGATCTGCTGATGGATGCTGATGAGGTTGCAGAAGCGTTTGCTGAGTTACATAAAGTCGGTAAAGTGAAACACTTTGGAGTATCGAATTTTACCCCTGCGCAGTTTGAATTGTTGCAATCTCGACTTAGTAAGCCTTTAGTCACAAATCAGGTGGAAATCAATCCATTGAATTTTGAGGTTGCTCACGACGGTACGTTAGATCAACTGCAAATGTTACGTGTTCGCCCGATGGCTTGGTCTTGTTTAGCGGGGGGAGCGCTTTTTAATGGACAAAGTGAGCAAGCACAACGTGTGCGATGGGTTCTTGAACAATTGAAAGAAGAGATTAGCGCTCAGAGTATTGACCAAGTGGTATACGCTTGGGTACGCAGTTTGCCTGCTAAGCCTTTACCTATCATTGGTTCTGGAAATATAGAACGAGTAAAAGCGGCGGTCGCGGCATTAGAGCTAACGTTAACCCGTGAGCAATGGTATCGAGTTTGGGTGGCGGCGAAAGGGCATAACGTGCCTTAATCACGCTTTCATGGTAAGAAAGCCGCGGCATGATATCGTGTCGCGGCTTTTTCTTTTATAGCTTAATCACCATTAGCCAATCACAATTTGCCCGAGTACATAACCTAAGCAACATGCGCTGATCACACCCACTAAACCGGGAGCCATAAAGGAGTGGTTAAAATACCATTTACCTATTTTGGTGGTGCCTGTCATATCAAAGTTAACCGTAGCAATATCTGATGGATAGTTAGGAATGAAGAAATAACCATACAATGCAGGCATCAGCCCGATTAACAAGGCGGGTTCTAAACCGAGTGCTAAACCAACAGGCAGCATCATTTTGGCAACCACGGCCTGTGAATTCACCACGACAGACACAATGAAGAGTGCAAGCGCAAAGGTCCACGGGTAGGCATTTACCATGTCAATAATACCAGAGCGGAACTGCGGCATCGCATATTGGAAGTAAGTATCTGACATCCAAGCAATACCAAAAATTGCAATTGCGGCAACCATGCCAGATTTAAAAACCACACCTTCAGGCACTATCTTAGGGTTAACTTTTGCCACGAGTAAAATGATCCCACCAAAACAGAGCATCATCATTTGGATAACGGTTGCCATGTTGATGGGTTTATCACCGCCGACCATACGTACTTCGGGGAACATTGCGACCACGACAATCACCAAGATCGACAAAATGAAAAGCAAAACCGAGTTTCTGGCCGCAGCAGGTAGGTGTTCGTCTAAAGATGTGGCGGTGGTATTTAGGATTTTTTCTTTAAAAATAGGATCTTGTAGCCTTTCTTGATAGTCCTTATCTTGCTCAAGCTCCTTACCTCGACGCATACTATAAAGCGACATCAATACGGTGCCAAAGAGCGTGGCAGGAACGGATACCATCAAAATAGAGAGTAGGGTAATACTATGGTTAATATTGGATAACTCCGCTAAGTAATACACTACGGCAGCAGAAATAGGAGAAGCGGTGATCGCAATTTGTGATGCGACGGAAGCGGCTGCCATGGGACGTTCTGGGCGAATCCCATTTTTCAGAGCAACATCACCAATAATGGGCATGATGGAATATACGGCATGGCCAGTACCCAGCAAAAATGTCATTGAATAGGTGACTAAAGGCGCGATTAAGGTGACGCGTTTTGGGTTACGGCGTAATAAACGCTCGGCGACTTGCAGCATGTATTTAAGGCCACCCGCAGCCTCAAGGATTGATGCACAAGTGACCACGGCCAAAATAATCAACATGACCGTTATGGGGGGAGAGGTCGGTGGCATTTTGAAGATGAAAACTTCAATGACCAAACCAATACCGGAGACAACCCCTAATCCAATACCTCCGTAGCGGGAACCCATGTAAAGGATCAGCAAGAGGAATAAAAATTCCAAATAGAGCATAAATAGCAACCTTATTATTAAAATAAACGGTGCTTATTTTCTTGCGCTATTACGGAAAAATATGAAGCTAAGTTCACACAAAATTACATTTTAAAAATGGAAAAACATTAACGTGATAGTGGTCACTATTTCGATGGATAAAGTAAACAAGTTGAAAGGGGACCTGTAGTCAAAATGTTGAGCCAACAAAGACAAAGTGTAAAGAAAAGCCAAGCTAAAAAATCTTGGCTTTACAATAAGTTACTTAATTTATCTGATTGTGCATGACTCAGCAATTTCTGAGTTTAGCAGTCATCATAAATCGTGGGGATGGGTTGACGCTTATGTTGTGTCGTCTGATAAATTTGGATCAGGCGTTCAGTCACTGATGAAGGAATGGGTTTCCCTTCTAAAAAATCATCAATTTGTTCATAGGTCAGATTAAGCGCATCTTCATCCGCTTTTTGTGGTGCCAGTTCTTCTAAATCAGCTGTGGGCACCTTTTGGACCAATATTTCTGGAGCGCCAAGTGTGGCAGCAACGAGACGTACTTGACGTTTATTGAGGCCAAAGAGAGGCGCTAAATCACAAGCCCCATCTCCATATTTGGTATAAAAGCCCGTGATGTTTTCGGCTGAGTGATCTGTGCCTAATACTAGCCCCCCGAGATAACCGGCAATTTCATATTGAGCAATCATTCGAGCGCGAGCTTTTACATTCCCTTTTACAAAGTCAATTTTGGCGGTATCGGTGGGCAATAAACCGGTGCCAGCCAGTGCTTGATGTGAGGCGGCGTGTAAGCCATCGACTCCCGATTTTATATTGACGGAGATAGAATGCGTCGGTTGGATAAAAGAGAGGGCGAGTTGTGCTTCCTGCTCATCTTTTTGTTCACCATAAGGTAAACGAACCGCAATAAATTGGTATTGGTCGGTATGGTATTGCTGGTTTAATTCATCAACAGCTAATTGAGCCAAACGGCCACAGGTTGTTGAATCAACGCCGCCGCTGATCCCTAACACTAGGGCTTTGCAGCCAGACGCTAGCAGTTTGCGCTTAATGAAGGCCACTCTGCGCTCAATTTCAAATTGTGGATCGATACTGGGTTGCACCCGCATTTCTTCTCGAATCATCTGTTCCATCATCTTTCCTATTCCAGCAAGCGAAACCCTATAAGGAGGCTCGCATCTTGATATGAGTTAGTTATATCATACCGCAAACGACAAATTAGAAAACCGTGAATACGATCTCAAAATAGAGAGAGAAACGTCGATGGAAAAAATAGCCATATTTGGCAGTGCGTTTAACCCCCCAACACTTGGGCATAAAAGTGTGGTTGAGTCACTGACGCATTTTGATCGCATTTTACTGGTGCCCAGTATCGCTCATGCTTGGGGCAAAGAGATGTTGGACTATGAATCGCGTTGCTCTTTAATTGAAGCGTTTATTGATGATTTAGGGCTACCTCAAGCAGAACTGTCCACTGTGGAACAAGATTTACTACAGCCGGGGCAAAGTGTGACGACTTATGCTTTACTCACTTTCTTGCAAGAACAATGGCCGGAGGCGGAACTGACCTTTGTGATTGGGCCGGATAACCTTTTTCAGTTTGGACAGTTTTACCGAGCTCAAGAGATCCTTCAACGCTGGTCTGTTATGGCGTGCCCTGAAAAAGTTAAAGTCAGAAGTACCGATGTTCGAAAGTGCTTACAAGAAAAAAAAGAGATCAACACGATGACAACCCCTTCGGTCGCTGCATTACTGAAACAACAAAATAGTTATGATGCTTGAACCATTAGGAAGGTGTTCATCTTGCCTTCTTTTCTTTACACTCATGGCTGGTAATTTTTATTGGATAAAGAAAAATGACATTGGACGAACGATTAACTCAAATTCAGCATCAACCACAAACGCTCACTTTTTCAGAGGTGATTGCCACCATTGATGAGTATTATCAGTTTACCCCAACGGCATTTACCAATGGTGATGTCCATAACGAGATGAACCAGAATAATGGTTCATGTAAGATTTTTGCTTTTGCGGCATTACACCAACTTTCGGTAGAGAGTACTTTGGCATGTTTTGGTGAGTTTTATCGACATGATGTGCTGGAATTCCCTAACAATACCGATCACCAAAATATCCGCAATTTCATGCGTTATGGCTGGCAAGGGATCCACTTTAGCGATCAAGCCTTACTGCCACGTTAAGGGCCTAGTTCCTACATGGGGTGAGCGCATCATTGTATTTCCGAACGCATCACAGACCGACCATTGATACGTTCGGAAATGGTTTACTTAGATAGCCAGTGGCATATGTTGAGAAGGGTCTTGATGCTTATAGACGTGTCGCAGTCCGAGAAGAGCAAAAACTGACATGACGAGCATAATCATACCAAGTGGTAATTGGTTTGTGGCAGGAAACAGTGAAGCCACTAACGTCGCCGCGCCCGCCCCAAGGTTTTGCATACCACCAAGAATCGCTCCTCCTGTTCCTGCATGGTAAGGCAGGGGATCTAATGCTCCGGTCGTGGCCGCTGGGAATAAAATCCCAGCACCTAAGAAATAGATCGTGGCCCCACCAACTAAAGTCAAAGCGGTAGTTTGATCAAATAGGCCCGGGATAAGGACAATCATGGAGCCAAAAATGATGGCGATCAACCCGACGTGCAAGGCCTGTTTTTCATTTTTTTTCTGTGCAATCACATTTGAGAGCCAAGCTCCAGCAAGATAGCCGGGGATCGGGGTAACAAACAGTAAGCTGACGGTGGTGGCTGGTAAGGCCAATACCCCGCCTAAAAGCACCCCTGCCGCTCCTTCAAACACGGCCACTCCGGCAAAGGTTGCCACTAAGCAGAGTAAATATCCTTGAAAACGGTGATCGGAGAGCACAAATTGATAACTTTTGATCACCGATTCTTTTTTACGAGCCTCTTTTGGCAACGTTTCTATCATATTGGTCATCATGGTAATCATGACGGCGATAGCAAATAGGGATAAAAACAGATAACTGGAGCGCCAGCCCCAAGTTTCAGTCAAATATCCACCCAGTACAGGGGCAATTAAAGGAGAGAAGATCAAACACATACTGATCAAACTGTTAGCTTGATGCAGTCTTGCTCCACTGAAGCAGTCCCTTGTTAGGGTTCGACTCATCGCCCCTCCACAGCCAATGCCTAATCCTTGAGTAAAGCTACCCAGTAGAAAAAGGGAATATTGATGGGCAAAAAGGGCCACCAAGCTGCCGAGGATATAAATGGCCAGCCCTGCAATAATAATAGGTTTACGGCCAAGACGGTCAGATAAGGTTCCATAGATAAACTGTGAAAAGCCATATGGGATCAGGTAGCAAGCCATAACGGCTTGTAAAGCCGAGGGGGTGACTAAAAACTCACTCGCCATGTAGCCAACAGAAGGGACATACATGGTTTGTGTCATTTGACCAACGGCAGCCAATATAGCGATAAGAAAGGTCAGTTTAACTAATGGGAATGTTGCAGACATTTTTTCTCCACCCAACAACATTAAAATAAAAGGAAAATTTTACTAATGAGAAATAATAAATCAGCACGTATTCTCTGTGCGAGATAGTAGTTAGACAGGTTAGGTTAATCAATCCTATGGCCAGACATTTAGCACGATAAAATTATATGATTTGGATTAGAAAAACTAATCACAATTTCGTTTGTGTTCAGTGTCAATCCTCCTATGAGTAGGAGAATCAGGATTTTGGTATCGAGATATCCATTTTTTAGCATCGAATCTATTGTTTTTCATTCAGTTGAGGTTTACCATTTGTGTAAATGATAATCATTATCGCAATAGGTTTTTATGTTACCCTTATTCTTTACATTGGTTTTTCTCTTCGCTCTTGGGATAAAACTGGCGATTTCTCTGTACGGTTTGGTCGTGCTGGCTGTTTTACTGGCGGGCCTGTCATGGTTACAAGTGGGTAATACTGTGTTCGTACTTATTTGTCTATTTATTGCCGCACCGTTTTTAAGTCATTGGAAAACGCGAAAATGGGCAAAGAGTGTGTTTGTGTTGTGTGTGTTCCTTCCTTATCTATTCAATCTGTTTTTCTTTGTCATCTCACTTTAGCCCTTCGTTTTTTGGCCATCGGTTTTTTAATGAAAATAGGGTTTTCTCAGAATGTTGGCGGGGATGATTTTGCTCCGCGATGGCACAAGAACGCCACGGAATCGTAGTAATACGCTTGCGACAGAAAACAGAACTGGTTATAGTTCACCGCATAAATGCGAATGCTTATCAAAATATATCGCAATAGTTAATGACCAGTATAATAAGGACGGATATGAAATCAGTAATGGGTTGGGCCGCATTCGGGCTGTTTGCCTCACTCTCTGTACAGGCTGCCAATGTAACGATTGAGCATCAAATGGGGAAAACAACACTAGAGCAAAACCCTCAACGTGTGGTGGTGATCGGTATTGGCCCATTGGATGCGGTTCACTATTTTGGGATTAATCCAGTCGCTGTTTCTAAAGTGGCGGAACTGCCAGACTATTTAGCTCAATATCGAGGAGCTGAATATGCTCCAGCCGGTTCACTCTTTGAGCCAGACTTTGAGCGTATTTATATGCAAAAGCCCGATGTTATTATTACTGGGCCGAGAGCGGCACGTACGGCTTATGATGAGCTAAGTAAAATTGCGCCTACCGTTGTTTTTGCGGTTGACGATAGCCAGCCATATTGGGAAAGCACCCAAGCACAATGGCGTAATTTAGGTAAACTTTTTGCGATTGAAGATAAAGTCGAAGCCAAAATTGCAGAGTTAGATAATACCTTTACTCAAGTTCATGATTACAACCAGAAGCATCAAGCCCAAGCCATGACGGTGATGAGTTCTGGGGGTAATATTACCACTTTTGGCGCGAATTCTCGTTTTGCGGCTATCTATAAAGATTTTGGCTTTCGTGAAGCGGCAACCGTGAAACAAACGGCCAATCACGGTAATTTGATTTCGTACGAATATATTCGACAAAATAACCCACAAACGCTCTTTATTATTGACCGTGACAGACTGGTCAATAAAGGGGAAAGCCGCACTCGTGAAGAGTTTGAGAATACGTTGATAAAAGCAACGGATGCTTATCAACAGCATCGTATGGTTTTTCTCGATCTCAATGCGTGGTATTTGGCCATTGCGGGGGTAACGGCAACAGAGCAAATGTTGAGTGACATGCAAGTCAATCTTCATCAAGAATAAGTGAATTTGAGCAAGTACCTTTTGGCTTACTATTGTCCCCTTGGTTTTATTTTACTGCGGTATAGGCGGACTTTTTAGGTATATCGAGTCAATGGTGAACAGGGTTCACCATTGACTTTATGAGTTCGTATAGCCTTATCGAGGTCTTTGCTAGGCCCGATCTCTTTCATTGAGTTTTGTCGTTTGAGGTTAACTTTGAAAAAGTTATTACTCGTACTGTTTATGCTAAGTCTGATTTCCTTATTTGTTGGGGTCGGACACCTTTCTTTTACGGCGTTGATCCAAGGAGATAGCATTGCTTGGCAACTGCTATGGACCAGCCGCTTTCCTCGTCTTTTGGCCGTGCTATTGGCAGGAGGCGGATTAAGCATTGCAGGCCTTATTATGCAGCAAATCAGCCAAAACCGATTTGCTGCACCTTCCACGTCTGGCACGATTGAATGCGCGATGTTGGGCTATGTGCTGAGCCTTGTCCTATTTGGGCATGGTGAAAGTTTACTGCTTATTTTTTCTACTGCGATGGTAGGGACGTTAGTTTTTGTCCAGTTTATTCAACGCATCCAATTTAAAAATGTAGTCTTTGTACCTTTGATCGGAATTATTTTTGGTAACGTTGTGCAATCGGCAGCCACTTTTATTGCTTATCGTTACGATGCGGTGCAAAACTTATCGGGTTGGGCGGTAGCGAACTTTGCCAATCTATTAAGTGGGGACTTTGAGCTTTTATACATTGCCATTCCTGTCGCTTTATTGAGTTATCTCTATGCGGCGCGAATTTCTGCGGTGGGGATGGGGAAAGATTTTGCGGTAAACCTTGGGCTTAACTACCAACAAATTCTGATTTTAGGCGTGTGTTTAGTCTCGGTCATGGCCGCATCAGTGGTGATGATTGTGGGACAGCTCCCCTTTTTGGGGCTCATTGTTCCCAATTTAGTTAGTTATTTTTACGGTGATAACTTGCGTAAAAATATTCCACGTACAGCCTTATTTGGCGCTTCATTGGTATTGTTGTGTGACATCATCAGCCGAGTGATTATTTTCCCCTATGAAATCCCAATTTCCATGATCATCAGTATTCTTGGCGGTATCGCTTTTATCTTGCTGATTTTAAGAGGGCCAAAATATGCAAGATAGAAGTAAAACCGGCTTGATGATCCTTGCTGCATTACTGGTTGCAGGAATGTTCATCGGTATGGGGTTAACCGCCGATAATTATCAGTATTTCTTATCACGGCGGATTCCAAAAGTGTTGGCGATTATGGTCGCGGGTATCGCTATTGCGCAATCCTCATTGGCATTTCAAACCATTACCCACAATCGTATTCTTACCCCGAGTATTATGGGGTTTGATTCCCTCTATTTATTAGTACAAGTGTTGGTGGTTGCGCTGTTTGGTAGCTTTAGCCATGTCATGTTAAATACTTACTGGAACTTCTCATTATCTGTAGTCGTGATGCTGCTGTTTTCCAGTTTACTTTTTACCTTTTATTTTCGTCGTCAACGCAGCAATATTATTATTTTATTATTGCTTGGTGTGATTTTAGGGCAACTGTTCTCTAACTTTTCCTCTTTTTTTATTATGTTGATGGATCCGAATGATTTTGCCGCCGTACAAGCCAAAATGTTCGCCAGTTTTAATAATGTTAATGTCAACTTAGTGTATGTGGTTTCTCCCTTACTTTTGTTCGTTAGCTATGGGTTATTTCGCCTGCATCGAATCTTAGATGTCTTTTGGTTAGATAATGATAATGCCATTAGTCTGGGTGTGGACGTAAAGCAAACAATACGCAATGTCATGTTGCTGAGTGCTATTTTGGTTTCAATTTCGACTGCACTTGTGGGGCCGGTGATGTTTTTCGGACTGCTTGTGACGAACCTTACACGCGAATGGCTGCGTACTTATCAACACCGAACCTTGTTAGTGGCGTGTTCTGCGATGTCTGTTGCCGCTTTGCTGGCGGGGCAGTGGGTAGTAGAAAACGTCTTTTCATTTGGCACTACCTTGAGTGTTATCATCAATTTTATTGGTGGTATCTATTTCCTCTCTCTTCTTTTGCGTAATAAAGTGGTATAGACCCGTATGATTCAATTAGATAAATTGACTAAATATTTTGGTTCTCAGGCAGTGGTTCATGAAGCAAGTGCCGATTTTGCCAAAGGGAAAGTGACGTCGATTATTGGGCCCAATGGGGCTGGGAAAAGTACATTACTTTCAATGGCTAGTCGTTTGATCTCCCGAGATCAGGGCAAGGTTTGGATTGATAGTCGGGAACTGGTGGATTGGGATACCAAAGCATTAGCCAAGCGGCTCTCTGTACTGCGCCAAGCGAATAACTTAACCATGCGTTTTACGGTTCGAGAATTGGTGGCCTTTGGGCGTTTCCCTCACTCTCAAGGGAAGTTAACGGCAGAAGATCAAGCGATCATCGATCAAGCGATTAATTACCTAGATATGAAAAGTCTAGAGCATCACTATCTGGATGAATTAAGTGGCGGGCAGCGACAACTGGCGTTTATTGCTATGGTGATGGCTCAGGATACCGATTACATTTTCTTAGATGAACCGCTTAATAATTTAGATATTAAACATTCATTGCAGATCATGACAACCATTCAGCGATTAGCTCATGAATTCAATAAAGCGGTGGTGGTGGTGATCCATGATATCAATTTCGCATCTTGCTACTCCGATGCCATTATTGCCTTAAAAAAAGGGCAGGTTGTTGCTCATGGTTCGGTGGAAGAGGTGATTCAAGAAAAGGTATTAAGTGAAATTTATGAAACCCCCTTTAGAGTTCTGGAGTTAGAAGGGAAGCGGATGTGTCTATACCACACCGCCTGAACGTATAATGTCACACCGCTTTCATCAAACCCACGACACCCCTATTTCCAAAGGCTTTTGAGATCATACCCTTGATGATGAAACCGAGAAACCTTCGTATTGGGTATGGCCTGTCTTTTTTATTATGTTACCCTCATGGGTGCATGAACGATGGAGAGGTGGGTAGCAATTTATTTCTCTACTCAAAAGAAATCATTCCTTGTTAAAGATCAACAAAAAAACCTTTCCATCAATAAAGAGCAAAACAAAAGTTGAAAGATTCAAAAATTATTGAATAATGGTCTGCATGAAATGGAGAAGCACAAGCTTCTAACTCTTAGTCGGAAACAGGATACTGCCCCATGTCGAACTCGTATGTGTTGGTTATCAACTCAGGAAGCTCCTCGCTTAAATTTGCCGTGATTGACTCAGCCACTGGCGAAGCATTGGTTACTGGTCTTGGTGAATGTTTTGGTCTTCCAGAAGCCTCCATAAGCTGGAAGTATCAAGGTGAAAAAACAGAGGAAGTGATTAACACCTCAGAAGATCACCATCAGTACGCAGTCAGCCGTGTGGTGAAACTGTTAGAAACCTTAGGGTTAAGTGCTCAATTTGTTGCTGTCGGACATCGAATTGTTGCTGGGGGAGAAACTTTTAAAGGAACCGTTAGGGTTACGGAGGCGGTGATTCAAGAGGTTGAGCGTTTAGCCGAATTAGCTCCTCTACATAATAAAGCGAATGCCATCGGCATGCGAGCGGCGATGGAAGCATTCCCTGAGCTACCCCAGTTTGCTGTATTTGATACCGCTTTCCACCAAACGATGCCAGCCAAAGCATTCACGTTCGCCTTGCCTTATGAATTGTACGAACAACATAAAGTCCGCCGCTATGGGGCTCACGGAACCAGCCATTATTATGTTAGCCGTGAAGCGGCGAAAATGCTTAACAAACCCGTTGAACAAAGCAATTTTATTACCGTGCATTTAGGCAACGGTGCTTCTGTCACTGCGGTGAAGCATGGTGAATGTGTGGATACCAGCATGGGGTTAACGCCACTTGCCGGTTTAATGATGGGAACACGGTGTGGTGATCTCGATCCTAGTGTTATTGAATTTTTATTCCGTAAAGGCTGGAAACAAGAAGCGCTCTTTGAAATGCTGAATAAAAAATCAGGGTTTTTAGGTGTTTCTGGAGTAACCAGTGATGCGCGTGGCGTATTAGAAGCGATGGAAAATGGCAACCCTCGTGCCAAGTTGGCTTTTGATATTTTCACTTACCGCGTTGCGAAATACATTGGCTCTTATATGGTGGCTATTGGTGAAGAAGTGGATGCCATTGTCTTTACCGGTGGTATTGGTGAAAACTCATTACCTATTCGCAGTGAAATTCTAAGCTACCTTTCTGTCTTTGGATATAAAGAAGACCCACAAGGCAATGCTGACGCACGTTTTGGCCAATCAGGCACAATCACGAGTTCAGGCTCAAAACTTGCCTTAGTGATTCCAACCAACGAGGAATTCGTGATTGCTCAGCAGTCAGTAGAAATGTTGTAACCATCAAAGTCAGTATATAAAAAGAAAAGCGAATCCAACGGATTCGCTTTTTTATGGATAAGAAGAAATGTCGGTGTATTTTTCACCGACTGATCGACGAAGTTAGATACTTTCAGAGCAGACTTGGTTACGACCGTTGGCTTTTGCCCGATATAAGGCTTTATCGGCACGGTGGAACGTTCGTTGGGTCGTTTCTCCCCGCCGATGTAAAGTAATGCCGATACTGACCGTTAAGCTTCTATCTCCAAGAATATCCATCCAAGGGAAGTTAGCGATCCGTTTTCTAAACGATTCGGCATGAACTTTCAGTTGCATTAATGAAATATCTTCCATAATGACGAGGAATTCTTCACCGCCGTAGCGCACGCAAGAAGCGCCATAGGGAATGAAATACGACGAAATTTCATTGGCCACGTTTGAGATGGCTTTATCTCCCACCAAATGACTCAGTTCATCGTTGATTGACTTGAAATGATCATCTATATCCACAATTAAAAAAGCAAAAGAACGTTCCTGTTCAAGTAGTTGTTCCAGCTTGCCATCTAACCAGCGACGGTTTTGCAACTGAGTAAGAGGGTCAATATACACATCTTTTTGTAATTGAGTCAGCATCTGTTTTTGCCTAACCGAAGACTCTTGCAGTTCTCTATACCGCTTCTCAGAAATAGAGAGTGTCAGTTTAGACTCAATCTGAGAGAGTTTTTTCATCACCTCGACACTTAAATAGTAAATCGGGGCTGTTTTAATTAAGTCAATTTCTATGGCTAATGCTTTTTCTTGATAAAATAACGCTTGTTCATGATTGTTATTGAGTTCATGAACATGGCTAAATGTCTCATAAAATTCTTTCAATAGTGCTGGAGAATGGATGTTTTTTACTCTTTTCTTTAAATTTTTTAAATAGAAATTAGCTAATACCGTCTGGCCAAGTTCGACTAAATAGTTTACTCGGTCTAAGTGTAAATGATGAGATACGGTACTATTGTTTTTTCTCTTTGTGGCGGTATTTAATAAACCAAAAACATTTAAAGCACCGTGAAAGTTCTTTTTCGCTCGATAAAGTCGAGATTTATAAAAAAGCAGTTGACTATTGAGTTCACTATTATGATTGAGAGTACATAAAGCCTCGCATTCGGTTAATAGATACTCAGCCGTTGTATATTGTTTTAATGCAATATTGCAGCAGAGAAGCCTTAGTTTATAGATGGTTAGAATCAAGCTGGATGTCAGAAGATGTTCTATTTTGCTGATTCTTTTATGGATAAGAATGGCCAGCGGATAGTCACCATAAGCTTCACAAAGCATACCAAGGGTGATAACTGATAATACATAATGAGTGATATAGCCATATTCACCAGAGAGTTCCGCATAGAGTGAACACTCCTCTAAGGCTTTTTCATATTGTCCATTTTCTATTAAACGATGAATTAAGTGAAACTTTGTCATTAAGATCGTATCAATATCATCCGATAATAGAGATAGTGCTTCATAAAGGCCAGAGATACTCTCTTCTAAGTTATTTATTTTAAGTAAAAACTCAGATTTTCCAATGAATGCTTTGGCTTTTTCTTCAGGGCTTTGTGCAATATGTTCTATGACATGATTCCAAAAATCAAGCCGATGTTCTTCTCGGATATTAAGAATATCCATTCCAGCTTGACTAATTTTGTTGAGCAATACATCCATCTTAATATTCTTCTAGTTCTTCAAGATTTAATGAGCCATCTAATTGTTCAATAGTAAAAGGAAAACTAAGCACATCTTGGTAAGAGACGGCCGGCTTTTCACCAATAAGTCCTTTTCTATCCCAAGGATATAACCGAAGTATCATTTTTATTTTTTTATATACGGTTTCTGCGCTATCTAAACCGAAGATCAACAATCCCAGCCTTTTATGATTCAGCCGAGAAAGAAAATCATTATTAACACATAAAGGGGAGATCAGTTTCTCACATTCGTCAATAACTCTAGGGTTATCATGATAAAACATGATCACCGAGTGAGCATTATTGTTCAGTGACGCTTTAAAAATCATCAACTTTTCCCACCAAGTAGTTTCGGAAATCAAGGTGTTAAGTGAGTTGTTATCACTGGCATGGTGTGACTTTAAATAGTTGATAGACTTTGTGATTCTAACGGCTAACTGGTTCTTTATTTTATAGTTTTTGTCTAAGTTATGGTTGTTTGTTTTACCTTTAACCACTTCTAAGGTATTGGTTTTATATTTTTTAAAGGCAGAGAGTGCCGCTTGGTAATCTTTCACTTCTTGATGGAGCTGTGACTGATAAAGGTAGATTTTGGCTAAGGATGCCTTATCATCCACTTTCATGGCGACGGCTTCAGCAATGTCTGATAAATAGAGTGCGCGAGCATGGTTATCACTGGCGAGGGCTATTTTTGATAAACAGCCTAATGCATGAATCCGAAGGTTGGTCGCACTGGTTGACATAGAAAGATTGTAGGCTTGAAACGCCGCGTTTTTCGCATCTTTAATTCGATTTAGCTTAAGAAGTGCTGAGCTTTTTAATAACCAGAGTTTGATATTCCAAGTTGGACATTGTTTTCCATCGACTTTTTCTTCTGCGAGATCAAGCACGGTTAACATATCAATATAATGATTGAGTTCAAAATAGCTTTTAGCGAGTAAAATATAGGCTCTGACTTCGAGTTTTCTATTCTTCGTTTTATTGGCAATTTGAACCGCTAATTCAAAAATTTCGATGGAACGAGCATACTCTTCTAATGAGAAAAGTACGTCACCAATACCGAGTAAACTTTCAATTTCTATTACCATATTATTGGTAAACATGGCTTTATCTAATGCATCTAGCCAATATTTTTTTGCGGTATAGTGCTGAGAGCAACTCAGTGCATTTAAAGCATATAAGTGCAATATTTCGGGAAGAATTTCATCATTATCTTGGTTATTATGGTAGCTTTCTGCTTCTTTGATTAACTCAACTGAAGGGTCATATTCTTCTCGTAACCAATGGACTCGAGCCAGAATGATTAAGGCCGTAATAATTCCTGAAACAAAGTTAATCTGTTTTGCTTGCAGCAAAAGTTTATTCGCTTCTAATAGTATATCCTCACTATTTGAGGTTTCTATCTGTGATTTTAGCCGTTCGAGATTTTGTTGTATCTTGTTCAAGACCTTATCCCCCTATCGCTATTCGCTGCGAAAAGCCTAAACAGCCATATAGGCTGTTTAGGCTTTTGCGTAAAAAGTGTTGAATACTATATTTTAAAAAAGGCAATTTTATCTTTTTGATCATTGGCTAAATGGGAAAGTTCATTACTTGCGGATGAACATTGAGATAAGCCAACAAAATTTTGTTGCACAATGTCAGAGATATTCATCATATTCTTGCTGATTTCACTGGTGACATTCGCCTGTTCTTCTGCACCAACGGCGACTTGTGTATTTGTGTCGTTGATAAGTGTCATGACTTGAATGATCTCTTGCATAGCGAGGTTCGCTTTTTCAGACAGCTTGTCATTATTTTCTAGCAACTGGATGCTGGTTTGCATGTTTTGGTTGGCTTGTAATGATTTATTTTGTAGCTGCTCAATAATGGTTTTAATGTCACGGGTTGACTTTTGGGTATTCACCGCTAGAACTCGAACTTCATCGGCAACCACGGCAAAACCGCGTCCTGCTTCCCCAGCTCGAGCGGCCTCAATGGCGGCATTGAGCGCCAGTAAATTGGTTTGTTCGGAAACATTGCTGATCATCTCGACCACATTGTTAATTTGTGTCGATTGCTCTTGTAATTCTTGAATAATGGCGGCTGCATCATGCAATACTTGAGTGATTTTTTCATTAGCTTGTTGATTTTCTTCGAAAATCTCTAAACTAATTTCTACTTTTTTACCCGCATTTCGAGTCAGATCATCGGCAGAAGCCGCGCTCTCACTCATGCTTTTGGCCATGCTTTCTAATTCGGTGGCAGCCGTTGCTACGGATTCAACCGCTAAAATCTCTTGTTGAGAGTTATTTTCTGACTGCACCATAACGGAGGCTAATTCTTGTGATGAAGATGCCACTTGATCACTGATCATATTAAGATCGCGCAAGGTATGTTGTAGCCGTTCGATGGTTGCATTAATGTCTTGGCTTAGGCTCGCAAGTTCATTTTTACCTGAGGTTTCAATACGTATAGAAAGGTTACCCTCAGAGACTTCTTGCATGGCTTGCTGAATCATTTGGGCTGGTTTTGCAATAATTCCGGCAACAAACCAAGCGAATATCGCAGCCAGAGCCAGCGCAATTAAGATAACGATAATGCCTTGATTCAGGGTTTGCGTGCTTTCGGCATCTAAGTCAACAATGGTTTGTAAAGCACTTTGGTTAATATCTTCAGAGAGCTGGTTAAACGCTTGAACGAGTCGATCCCCTGCGATGCGCAGCTCTTCAGATAAAAGCGTCAACTGCTTTTCATCAACATGGGTACCGTCAGCTTGGCGGGCTGCATTTAAGCTGAAGGTCGCTTTTTCGGTATAGGCTCCCATCGCATCATAGATATTTTGTAAATCATCGGCGTAGTGGGGGGCACTGAATGTGCTGTTTAGGCGTTGTGTGATAGTCAGAAAATCATTGTTGATTTTTTTTATAATAACGTCGTTTTTACTGCTATCGATTTGCCCGTAAGCTACATCAATACGTAACGGATAAAATAAGTCATCAATATCAGCAAGAGTATCTTTCTGAATAACTAACGTATTGACACTAGAGATTAATCTTTCATCTGATGCTTCTAATGCATGTCTTACAAACATAAGTACAGTGAATAGAATTAAAACAGAAAATAAAACAGGCGCAATGATTTGATTGCGAACAGAGATGTTGTTTAGTAATGGTCTTATATCCATTATAATTCTCGATAATTTGATGGAGGAAATTTCACCAGATACTACTGCTTTTCTCTTTTTCCTTCATGTAGGACAATTCTGCTTTTATTGTTTTGAGTGATGTTAAAGAAAATATTAAATATTTTTTATTTATATCATTCTTTATGAAAAGTTATCTATAATGATTGGTGGGTAGGAAAAATCTCAAAATTGATTTTTTGGGCAAGAAATCA
Source organism: Vibrio cincinnatiensis DSM 19608 (assembly GCF_900167345.1). GTDB lineage: Bacteria > Pseudomonadota > Gammaproteobacteria > Enterobacterales > Vibrionaceae > Vibrio > Vibrio cincinnatiensis. The sequence goes on from NZ_FUXB01000009.1 coordinate 153,924, forward strand.
ATAAATTCAAAGTGGGAGTCACTTCAAGGTGATTGACTTTAGAATCGCATTAAATAGAATGATTTCAGTAAGCCTAGTTAGGCCAGACTGTACTTTCAACCTTCATTGGTGATGCATTTTTGTGAAAATTAGCATTAAAACACTCTTATCTATGGTCTTGTTATTATGGGGCGTGACTGCTTATGGGAACGTACCGGAGAACGAGAGTGGGAGTGATAAAATCATCATACGTTACTCGGCATGGGAAAATACCTTTCCAATGTTTTTTCGCTTAAATGATCATGAATTAGATGGGTATTTAGTTGATATTGTTAACCTTTTAAGTAGTCGTACGGTATTATCATTTCAATATATTGAAAGCGCGAATGAAGAGACTCCTATCCATTTGTTAGAAAATGGAACGATTGATATGCTTCCATTGGTGATCCGTGGTGTCAATATTCCTGATTGGATGTACGTCTCTGAACCGTATTTGACGATAAGATATATTAATGTCGCCTTTAAAAATGCACCGATTAATCGTTCAGGCACTCGTGGTGTTCTGCTTTCTGAAAATAATGCCTATGAATTTGTTCGTGAAATTATTTTTGGTGTGAATTCTAAGGCTTATACTAGCCTAGATCTCTTGATTGGTGATTTGAAGAGTGGTGCGATTCAAAGCGCCTATATCCGAGAAGACATCCTTAACTATATTCTGGCTCACCCAGAAGAGGCTCGATTCAGTATTCTTTCGGGAAATGAAAAGAAAATTGAATTTTCCGTTGCGATTCACCAAGCACGAAATGACTTGAAATTATATATTGATGAAATGTTAAATAATATTTCTCAAGATGATGTCCTTCGATTAAAAAATAGCTACGCTCCTATAAAAGTGATTTATGGTTATGATAAGCGATCCGTCTCTTACTTATTTATTGGTGTGTTATTGGGAACGGTGTTACTGGTTGCTATCTTTTTTCTTTGGCACCGAAATATCAAGTTGGTATTAGCGTTTAAGCGAAAAGAGATCCAACGGAGTAGAAATGAATTATTATTTTTACAACGTATGGTTGATGCGTTACCCAATTTAGTGTGTATTCATGATGCAAACCACCGTTTATTACTCTCTAATTACGCTTTTACGGAAGGTAACCTAGGATTAGATTGTACCTATCGTGGTAAATTGTCAGAAGAAGAAGTCTGTAGCCATCAAGATTTAGATGAAGTCCTTGTTCATCATCGGTCGAGTCGCCGAGAAATCACGATTGAGCGAGAAGGAGAGCCGACCATTATTCTGGATTGCTATCGCACCGCGATTGCCAGTACGGAGAGTTCAGACAAATATGTATTAACGGTGATGAATGACATCACTGAATTCAAGAATCAGCAGCAAGAACTGTTAATAGCGAACGACATTGCTCAATGTGCGGTGGCGTCAAGAGAACGTTTTTTAGCCAGTGTCAGCCATGAATTGAGAACTCCGATTGCTGGTATGGTTGGGCTAGTAGAAATGCTTATGCAAAAAGAGAAAGATGAAGACTCTCTTATTATGCTCAACAATGTGATGACTTCGGCTCGTCATTTACACTTATTAGTCAACGATATTTTAGATTTTTCAAAATTAGAGGCTCAACAATTCGAACTCGATATTCGAGAAAGTTTTGTGTTAAGAGACATTGGGGAACTATTACGGGTTCATTGCCGAGCGGCGCAAGAAAAAGGGTTGGCGTTCCATTATTGATTGGGTTCCTACTCATATCCAAGTTGTGATGATTGATTCATTACGGGTGGCCCAAATCATCAATAATATTCTTTCTAATGCGGTGAAATTTACCCGTGTTGGAGAAATCGCGGTGGCGATTTCATTGAGTGAACAGTCTCTGGATTTTTGTTTTACTGATACCGGTGAAGGCATGAGCCCTGAGCTGTTGGAGAATGTCTTTAACCCCTTCGTTCAGGCCGATTCCAGTATCGCAAGGCGCTATGGTGGAACGGGGCTTGGTCTGGCGATTGTCCATGATCTGTTGCAAGTCATGGGTGGGAAGATTTCTATTGAGAGTACTTTAGGTAAAGGCACCACGATTCAGGTGATGATCCCACATCAGAGAGTGCGCCACTATCCTGATCACATTGAGGGCGTTACGGTATGCTATTCCGGTACTAATCGTTCTGTGCAAGCGTGGTTGGCGATTTGGAGTGGGCAACAAACGCTCTGTTCGTGCACATCTAAAAACAATTGTATCGCTATTTGGGATGATGCATTGCCTGAGGGAATGGATACTTCCAGTGATTTGCATGTGGTGCTGCGAAAAGCGTTACCCACTTTTCGAACCCGTGATGAGCAGTCCATCGCTATCAGTTCGGAGCCATTTTTTGCTGATTTGCTGTATGACATTTTAGTGAATGCCCATGAAGAGGTTGCGGGTGAGCGAGTTATCCCTGATGCCCTAAAAGGCCGTATTCTTGTCGCCGAAGATAATCCCATTAATCAGTTGGTGATTCGGCGTCAGTTAGTTTCATTGGGATTAGCGGTGGAAGTGGTTAATGATGGGTGTGAAGCGTATGAACGGATAAAAATGGATCCCGAGTGTTGTGATTTATTGATTACCGACTGCCACATGCCACATCTCGATGGTTATGAGCTTGTTCATCAATTGCGAGAAACCATTCCCGCTTTTGCGGATAAAGCCATTATTGGCTGTACCGCAGAAGATTCTCGAATTACCGCGGAGAAGGCCTTAGCATTTGGTTTTGATGAGATATTGTATAAACCCTATGGATTATCTCGGTTACATCAACTGCTCTCTAAGTATTTACCTTCCTCTGAGCCTTTATCTGAAGAGGGGGAATCGGGAATATTAACCTGGTGGGACCAATACGATGCCAATGATGCGATTATGCTGGTCGACGTCTATATTGATACGATGAGCAGTGACCTAGAACAGTTGCGCCTTGCTCAACATGATCCTAGCACCTTGCATCACATTGCTCATCGTATTAAAGGTGGTGCGAGTGCAGTAGGGGAAGAGAACGTCTATCGATGTGCCAAAGCATTAGAAGCATTGACGGAATCAGAGGGGGCTGCGTATACGGAATCTTTTGAATGCCTCGTCACGCTCTTAGAACATACCCTTGTTGCTGCGAAACAGTGGTTAATGAAAAACAAAGGTTAATGAAAATAAAGGTCAATGAAAAACGGTGGGTAACGGCAAACAATGGTAGTGCCAAACCACGGTAGTGCCAAACCACGGTGAATCAAGCGATGTTATCCGCGATAAGGTGACTCTGTTAGCGTTCTGTCACTTCGTGGCTTGAAGGCTTTCATGTTAGAGAAAGTTATGCTATCAAGCAGTAAAATCATGAGATGGTGGTTTTATGAGCGTTAAGCCCAGCTAAGTGACCTTAGTTATGGCATTGTTAATATCATGCTAAAAGATGAAAGTGCGTTTAGTCATTGAAAGGAATCGAAGAGGGTAAACTGGGAAACCTACGCATTTTGGGAGTCGTAGGTCGTAGATAGAACGACATCAATAGCATGTTTTGATTACTTAAGGTAAGTGAATGACTGAACAAGAAATGAAGAAGGATTTAACCTGTTTAATTATAGATGACCATGCACTTGTGTGTGTGGCTATTAAGCAGTTATTAGAGAAAGAAAATTATTTTTCAAATATTATTATTAAGCAAAATCCTACTGATGGTATTAAATATATTCGAAATTTTGATGTGGATTTTCTTATTTTAGATGTTAATTTCTTTGACTATGATGGATTTGATTTATTACGTCGAATTAAATTTCATGGATATCAAGGTAAAACTTTAATCGTGTCAGGTAATGATACGAAAATCTATTCTGACACTGCTTTTCGAGTGGGGGCTGAAGGCTATGTAAGTAAGTCTGAAGACCTTTCTACGCTCGTTGATGCCGTGGAGACTATTCTCAATGGTTATACTTATTTTAAATCGGAAGTAGATAGAAAATCGCCTGTTGTCACTTTATCTAAGCAAGAGCTTGCTGTTTTCCGTTTTCTGGTCGATGGTAAAACGAATAAAGAAATTTCAACTATCTTGTCGCTAAGCCCTAAAACCATTAGCACTTACAAAACAAGAATATTAGAAAAATATAAAGTAAAATCAATCATAGAATTGATGAACTTAAGAGATAGCGTATTATAATATATTTGGTTTTTTTGATTAAATTTTAAATAGTTTTATCAGGGAGATGGAAATCTCTACCTGATTTTTATTTTATTCATGATGACAGGTGATATTTTTAATGGGTATGAGGAAACAAGTAATTAAAGCCACGAAAGTGATCGTTGCTGATGACTCATCACTTGTATTATCAAATATTAAATTGTTATTACGAGAAATAGGATTTTCTTCTCAAAATATTTATACGGCAAAAGACTCAAAATCCCTGATTAAAATTCTCAGCGAAGAAAAAATAGAACTGATTGTTTGTGATTTTAACTTCGGAGATGATATGAATGGAAAGCAGATTTATGAGGAAATTCAATATCTTGGTCTAACCCCGCCTTGGTGTACCTTCATTATGTTGACCGGAGAAAAACAAGGTGACACGGTTAAATCGATAGTGGACATTGAACCGGATGACTACATTGTCAAACCCTATTCTGTTCATTTGGTGAAAAATAGAATCTTGCGCGCTTTTTACCGTAAGCTTGCCTTACGGGAAATGTACACGATTCCATTAGATTCCAGTGCCGAAGATATTATTTCTATTTTTGAGTTTACCATCGCTAAGAACCCGCAATATGAAAGTTTTCTCAAACGTTTAGCGGGTGAATCTTTATTGAAATTTGGATACAGCCATGAAGCAAAAGCTCTCTTTCTTCGTTGTTTACAAGAAGGGGATCACCTCTGGGCTATGTATGGCTTTATCAATTCTTGCCTAGTCAATGGCGACTATAATGATGCTTTTTATTACTTGAATGAATGGGAAGAGCGAAACCTCAGACGTAGCCCTAAACTGCATGAATGTATGGCCAAATTATATTTGGTTAAAGGGGATTCGACTTTAGCTTTTGATGAAATAAAAAGTGCATTTGACAAAGCCCAAAATATGGATCGCCTGTTAAATTTCGCCAGAATATGTGAAGTGAATGGTGTTTTTGATAAAGCGTATGACCTTTTTGCGATGTATCGCTCCATGTCCCAAGGCACGTATCGAGAGTCACTCGTCAACAATTTATGGTTAACCCGTGCAATTTTATTTAGGACACAGTTAGACTCTCCCGATAAATCGAAGGTAATGCGGATTGTAAAGAAAGAGATACGTGAGATGGAGCTGGGACAAGAGCTGTCGGTGGATTTAAGCGCTTATCTTCCTTTGCTGGATATGCATGGTGACTGGGTTATGGGAAGTTATCGCCAATTTCGAGAGAAACTTTATTCTGCGGTAAAATCCATTTCTTCTGCCAGCCTTGATGTCCAGATTTACTGCGCTCGACTCGCATTGTTAGGGCAGCAGGTTGAACTGTGTTATTCACTGCTTAAAAAAATTTCTCCGCTGACGCTCACAGATACAGAGTTTGAAACATTATTACCTCATGCTCAGGTAACCGCGCTGTTGAATGAGTGCCAGAGCATACAGATTGAAACGAAAGAGAACTGGCGTCGGTTTAAGAACCTTTTACAAGAGAACCGCGTACAAATGTTACGACATGCACTGGATTGCTTCCACAAGAGAAGCCAATGTCCTCAAATGGCATTAATGATGCTTAAAGCCATGGAGTATGGTTTTCCGCCATCATTGAGTGCGAGTCGTTTGAGAGAAATGATTTTTAGCTGTGAGCAAACCATTGAAACTTCGTATATCCTAAGTAAAGAAGAGATACTGGCTGCTCGTCAGTCTTTACATAAAGTCAAAGTGTTATTCAACGCAAAATTAGCACAATGACATCCTTTGGTGGCTTATTCATCGTTTAGGTGAATTGTAACCTTGTTGTCATTTTTCTTAGGAATAATTCCATGCTATCTAAGACGGTATGGATTGTCCTAACATTCAAGTATCAATCCATAATACCTTTTTTTGATGGAAGTGGTAGCGCTGTTAACTTCACGTTTTCAGTGGTGAGCCGTTGCTTAGCGCTTCTTTCATCGTGTTTGGTATTCGCCGTCGATTTTTCTGTTTTCAATAGCGATGATCGGCATGTTTAAATTAAACCAAGTCAAAATCAGTACCCGTTTATTTTGTTTAAGTGCGTTACCTATCATTAGTTTGCTGATGGTGCTTTTTCTCTCTTTTCAAGTGGCGCAGCAAAAAGATCGTTTATTTGATCGCCTGTATCAGCAGCATTTGTTGCCTCTTAGTGACATCCTCGCTACTCACTCTCTGCTTAGGCAAACGGGCCTCGATGATTTAAGACGTTATCGAACGGGGTGGGCTAGCCAAAATGAAACGGTAGAAAAGATTGAAAGCGTGTTAGCTCAAGTTGGAGAACGCTGGAGTGCCTATCAACAGCAAAGAGGAGAGGCCGTTGACCCATTGAACCAACAAGCGGATGAACAATTAGAGAAAGCCATTCAACTGTATCAGCAATGGATATCCCGAGCGGGCACCGATGCCATAACCGTTCGGATCCTCAATGAATCTACGTTTAATAATGAAATCAATCAGGTGCTTGTTCCATTAGGTGAAACCTTGAATCAATTGGTGAATCAGCAGATTGGTATGGCGGGTGAAGTACAACAAGAAGCGGCGAGTCTTACTCATTCGATGGTCCAATTTTATCTGTTTGGTGGGGTGGTTTGGGTTGCTTTGTTAGTGTTATTGGGTTGGTTTATCCAGCATTCCATTCAGCAACCACTACGCCAATTACGGGAAGGGATACGACAATTAGCTCACTCTTCTGATTTAACGACACAAGTTGTTGTGCAAGGTCGAGATGAGATTGCCCAAACGGCGCTGGCATTAAATACCATGGTGAACCATTTTTGCCATTTGATTATTGAGATTGAGAATAAGAGTGTTGAGTTAAGACAAAATGCGAAGCGTATGCTGGTTGTTAGTGAAACGGTTGAATCGAAATCCAATAACCAATCTTTACAAACGGCAATGGTGACCCAAGCCATGGAAGAGATGAGCCAAGCCATTAGTGCGGTCAGCCAACATACACAACATGCACAAACGGTGATCATTCAAGCCGATGAACTGAGTTTGCAAGGAGCGAATACCGTGCAGCAAGCCAGTACCCGGATCAAAAGTTTAGCAAGTGTGATTGAGCATTCGGCACAAATTATTCGTCATCTCCATCAGGAATCAGCCGAAATTGCTCAAGTATTAAGTGTTATACAAAGTATTGCCGAGCAAACGAATTTGCTGGCTCTCAATGCGGCGATAGAAGCCGCGCGAGCGGGAGAAGCAGGGCGAGGGTTTGCGGTGGTGGCTGATGAAGTCCGCAATCTATCCGGTAATACAGAAAAAGCCACCCGTTCTATCGGTGATGTGCTCTCTCGTTTACAGCAAGGAGCGGATAATGCGGTAAAAGCCATGCAGTCAGCGAATGTACAAGCGTTAGAAAGTGTGGATTTTTCTAATCAATCAGAAGCGGTCTTAACTCATATACGGCAGGCCTTTGAAGATATCGCCCAAGTTAACCATTCCATCACTACCGCCAGTGATCAGCAAGCCTCGGTTGCTCATCAAACCAAGCAAAGCATCCATAGCTTAAGTGGTGATACTTTAGAGTTAGAGCAACAGGCGAAGCAAGCCCGTGAAGTCAGCGAAGTGCTGAGCCAAGCCTCTGGTGAGTTACGAGAGAAGGTTCACCACTTTGTGACGGCGTAAATGAGGCCTTCTCTTTTTTATTTAAGCGATCAAGAAAGTTTGGGAAGTTGCTTTTTTTCCACTTTCTTGGTGGTTTTTTCAGGAGCTTTACTAAGCATCACAACCGGACGAACGATAAATAAGTTATTAGGGTAAAGGATTCGGTGACCTTCGAGGGTTTCTAATACGACATTGAGTAATGTCATATCGATAATTTTCCCTTCAATAAAATTACTGCCATCAATCACCCGTACCCATAAGCCAATCCGACAGTGATTTTGGACAAATAGCGCTAAAAAAGAGGTGACATTACTCAGTAAAGACCAACTGGCAAATAATCCGACACCCAATAAAGCGAATAAAGACGATCCGACGACCAAAAGCCCACGTAATTCCACTCCCCACATCATCATAATGGTCAACAGACAGAGGATCAGTAGTAATGCTTTAATGAGCCATCTGGCCCGTTTGATTCGATGGACATCTTCTTGGCTTCTTACCGCTTTGTCTAACAGCCGTAAACTAATGAAAACCAGCTTAGGGTAGAGCAGTAACATCAGTCCGGTGAATATCCATTGATAATAATCAGGTAATAAATAGAGGTAGTCCATAATGCTTACTGAAACGGGATTTTTATCAAAAGATAACGGAAATTCCATCAATGACAACTAGAAATTATGCATGTGGAAAGTCAGGTGGGGCAGTGGTGTGACATGGTGATGCTTATTCTCCCTAGGCTAACGGGTATTGGGTGGTGGCAAAGAGGGTTTATTGAGCGTTAATTGAGAAGATTCATCAGCGAGATCAGAGGTTGTCATCATGTTTGATAGACGCTGTAGCGAAGAAAGCAGCAGGGTCTGTTCCCAGCCATCCAGCGACTGAAAACGTTGAATAAAATCACGCTGCATGAGCTGTGGAGCCGTTTCTAGCAAGGCTTGTCCGTGGGTGGTGAGCATGGCATGTACCTTTCTTTTATCATGAGTATCTCGTGTGCGTACGACAAGCTGCCGTTTTTCCAACCGGTCTAGAATGCTGGTGGCCGTCGCTTGGCTCATGTTGGTGGCTATCGAAAGCTGACGAATGGTCACATTGGGTGACGTGTTAATGGCTCGCATCAGTAACAGCTGTGGGCTAGTGAGGCCAAAGGTTTTATTTAATTGTTTTGAATGTAGATCAATCGCGCGAATAATTTGCCGCATTGAGACGAGTACTTCTTCATGAATATCCAAAATTTCCTCCATAAGGAAGAGGCTGCCCAAGCAGCCTCTATCATCGACTATTGCGCCGCTTTTTGGGCGGTTTCTATCCAGGAATTAAATAAAGCCTGATTGGCTTTGATCCAACCATTGGCGTGAGACTCAATGTCTCGGGCAGAGTTTTTCCCCTGACTCATCAGCATGTTTTGTGCGCTGATGTCATTGATACTGAGCTTCATGATTTCAAACAATTTCGCTGCCGCTGGATTTTCCATGGCAAATTGTTTATTTGCCATGATGTTCATGGAATTAATCGGGAAACCGTAGTTTTTGCCATTGGGTAGGGTGGTATCGATCTCCTTTTGTGTTCCTGGTAGTGCTGAGAATGGCACTTCGAGCCAAACGACATCTTTGCCCGGAACCAAAACTCCACTCACCCAGTATGGTGTCCATGTGTAGTAAAGAATGGGGTCACCTTTTTTATAGCGAGAGATGGTATCGGCGATAATGGCCGCATAGTTGCCTTGATTGTGTGTCACCGTATTACGTAAGCCAAAAGTATCGAGCTGATATTCCACCACACTTTCACATCCCCAGCCTGGATTACAACCGGTTAAGTCCGCTTTTCCGTTGCCATTTGCATCAAAGAGCTTAGCAATGTTGGGATCGTTGAGTTGCCCCATATTGGTGATGTTGTATTTCTCGGCGGTTTTTTTATCAATCAGGTAACCTTGCGCGGCACCTGAGATATAAGTGCCTTTACGATAAAACTTCTCATCACCACCAGCGGCAAGGTATTTATCATCGTGCAACGGCTGCCAGTTCACGGCTAGGTATGTGGCATCGCCTTCAGCGATTGAGGTATAGCCGACGTTGTAATCGACTTCTTTGGTGGGTAAAACGGTATAACCCAAAGCTTCCATAGCCTTATTGACAATTAAAGTCTGGAAGGTTTCTTCAGCAACCGTAGATTGCACTGGTTGCACGGTAATCCCTTCGCCGGGAAGTTTGGCCCATGCAGAAGCTGATAAAGTCGCGCTGACGGTCAGCCCAGTGGTGAGCAGCGTCTTCCATGCGTTATTCATTTCTATTCTCCTAGTGTTTTATTTCCATCAAGTGTTTTTTTGGGCTTAAGTTGGTACACAAGTGAGGCGGGCCCTTTTTCGTACCAACGCGTTTTTTTATCTCGGCTATTAATTCCGATGGTTTGAGTGAGCCTATCGAGTAAGATCGCAAGAATGACAATACCGAGCCCCCCAACGGCTGCGAGCCCCATATCAAGGCGGCCAATGCCGCGTAACACCATTTGTCCTAACCCCCCCACGGCAATCATTGAGGCAATCACCACCATGGAGAGGGAAAGCATCAAGGTTTGGTTAACCCCGGCCATAATGGTTGGCATTGCCAGTGGTAGTTGAATTCGATAGAGCATCTGTTTCGGGCTCGCCCCAAAAGCGTGTCCCGCTTCAATCAGTTCTTCAGGGACTTGCTGAATGCCTAAAATGGTTAAACGAACAATAGGTGGAAGTGCAAAGATGATGGTGACAACCACCCCGGGGACGTTACCAATACCAAATAGCATCACTATCGGAACTAAGTAGACAAATGCAGGGGTTGTTTGCATCGCATCCAGCATGGGGCGAACCACCTTCGCTGCTGTTTCACTGCGAGCCAGCCATATCCCCGTGGGCAGCCCGATAAGTAGACAGAAAAATACGGATGTCATTACCAGAGCAAGGGTGATCATTGCTTCATCCCAAGCACCGATAAGGCCAATCACCAGCAGAGAAACGAAAGAGGCGATTCCCAAACGTCGGCCTGCGAGCTGCCAAGTAATGAGTAATACTATCAACAGCATGATGGGTGCAGGGGTTGAAATCAGGGCGGTTTGAAATGAACTTAAAATGAAATCAATAGGGACACGAATGGCCTGAAAGAGTGGACGGCCATGCTCTACTAACCCATTAATGGCGGTTTCTACCCAGTGATCAAAAGGAATATGGGCCTCTTTAAATGGGTGCAACCAGTCAAAAGGTTCAGTGGTGACGGGAGCGGCATTAAGCCAATCATTCCCCGCTGTAGCACTTGACGTGGTTGACCATGGGTCGTTACTGACTGTTTGAGCCGCCGCTCCCCAAGGGTCTGCTGATTCAGCCGCGACATGACTTGTTTCCGTAGTCATCATTATTCCCTATCTAAAGTTTGCAGTAATCGTGATTTAGTGATGACGCCAAAATAATGCCCTTGCTCATCCACAACGGGGACAGCGTAAGGAACGCTGGCAACTTGGCTGATCAACTCTCCGACAGAAACATCGGGATGGATGGTTATGGTGTCGGGTAATAAAGCGCTGCTGAGTGAGCGTTGTTCTTGCTTGGCGGTTTTTAATGAATCCAGTGAAACGATGCCGGTATATCTATTGGCGCGATCCACCACAATGCCAAATTCTCGATCATTATCTAGGAGCAATTGCAGTGCGGTTGCCGGACCATCGTTGTCATGTTTTTTAAAGACCGCCGCCGGTTTTTTACGGGCGATATCTTTTGCACTGAACACGCTAGCGACATTGACGCCACGGAAAAAGGAACTGACATAATCATTCGCGGGTTGGTGCAAAATTTCATCGGGTGTACCGACTTGCACGACCACACCATCTTGCATGATTGCGATGCGATCCCCTATGCGCATGGCTTCATCTAAATCATGGGAAATAAAAACAATGGTACGTTTGTCATCATTTTGTAGACGAATCAATTCATCTTGCATTTCACTACGAATAAGAGGGTCAAGGGCGGAGAAAGCCTCATCCATTAATAAAATATCGGGGTCGTTAGTCAGTGCTCTGGCGAGTCCAACCCGCTGTTTCATCCCACCAGAAAGCTCATCGGGGTAGGAATCACAGTACGCTTCTAATCCGACACGTTTAAGTGCTGAGCGAGCAATGTGCTGACGCTCTTTTTCATCAATACCGGCCAGTTCTAGGCCAAAAGCTGTGTTTTCAATCACAGTCATATGTGGCATGAGGGCAAAGTTTTGAAACACCATGGAAATACTTTGACGACGAACGGTTCTCAGCGCTTTATCTGAGATTTTGGCAATATCGTTACCTTTGAGTAAAACACTGCCCTGAGTAGGTTCAATTAAACGGTTTAATAATCGTACAAGGGTTGATTTTCCGGAGCCTGAGAGCCCCATAATGACAAAGATCTCTCCTTCATTAATCGATAACGACACATCTTTAACCCCGACCGTGAGGCCGGTCTGTTCAAAGATTTGATCTTTGTCCAGCCCTTTTTCGATCAGGGGGAACGCTTCATCCGGTGCTTCTCCAAACACCTTATAAAGGTTCTTCACTTCCAGCATAGTTGACATCTTTCATATCCTTTCTATTTGTCAATATGACACAATGAAAATTGATAATATGAATAGAACACTAAACATTGATTAGCGGTGTTTCAAGCTAAAATTTGTACTGTTTATGGTGATATTTAGGATAACTTTTTGTTTTTTAATAAGAATAAAAAATTCAAAAAAGTCATTTTAATTTGAGGTAGAATGTTTCGAGTAGGATGAAGTATTTGCGATTAAATACGGCATATAAACCTGTTTAGCGTCATAAAGCATAGGACGTTAAGCCGAACCGATAAGATTGAGGAACGTAACGCGTGCGACGATTTTGGATGATGCTGTGTGGAGCCATTGTATTGTGTAGTAGTGTGGTAAAAGTGCTAGCTCAAGAGGACATTCCCTATTCTGAATCCCCACTATTAGATAGACCCTTGGTGGAACGTTATATTTTAGATGAACTAAGAGCGTTACGTCAGGATCAGCAAGATTTAGAGCGTCGGCTAACGATTCAAATCACCGATAGGGAGTTGGCGGTTGCGGATAAATCTCTCAACTACTCTAATGTAACGGTGACCTATTTTTTCTATGTGATTGCGGGGGTAGCTTCGCTGGTGGCTTTAATTGGTTGGCAGTCATTAAGGGAAGTGAAGCATAACACTCGGGAAATGGCCGATAAAAAGCTCAATAAAATTGCTCAAGAGTATGAACGAAAATTTGTGGCTTTAGAGCGTGATCTTAAACGCAAAAGTAGCATTATCAGTGAAAACAACCGAGAAATTGAAATTATTAATGAAATCCATAACTTATGGTTACGTTCACAGAATGTTCAAACCGCTGAGCAGCGAATCGAAGTGTACGATGAAATACTTAAGATTCGCCCTGGCGATTTAGAGGCGTTAACTTATAAAGCCGACGCGGTGATGGAAATGCAAGAATATCATTGGGCCATGAGTTTATGTAATCGAGTGCTTGAGTTGGATGAAAGTAATGGCCCTGCACTTTATCAGCGAGCGTGTGCTTATGCTCGTTTAGGGGCAGAAGATCAGGCGCTGGAAGATATTCAGCGAGCCATCGATATTAGCCCTTCACTCCGTGATTTGATTGCTGATGAACCGGACTTTGAGTCCTTATATGGTAATAAACGCTTTGATGCACTCATCAGTAGCAGCACCAGTTAATAAGCCCAGTGAATAAGCTATTGAAGAGGAATCCATTTGTTCCTCTTCTTTATCGCTATTTCTGTCGTATGCCTAGAAGTTTGACTCATAACCAAGTGTTGTCTTGACGATAAATTATTATCATTAGACACACCCTATCTTTTCACGGATAAAGCGCGTGACATTCAGGGTGTCAGGGGGGGCGGCCCACATTGAGCTGTCACTACATTCTCTTTGTTTTTGTGAGACATGAAGTGGAAAAATCATCCAAGCTGGATCGTGTTCGTTCAGATTATAACGTTCATTACTGGAGCCAAGGTTTTTATGGCATTAATGATCAAGGAGAAGTGTATGTTTCTCCTCGAAAAGATCGAGCATACCCAACGGCATTAAGTTCGATCGTTCAACAATTAGAAGCTCGTAACCTTAACTTACCGGTCCTTGTGCGTTTCCCACAAATTTTGCACCAACGCGTTCACAGTATCTGCGATGCTTTTAACCAAGCCATCGAAGAGTGCGATTACCCGAATCAATATTTGTTGGTTTATCCAATCAAAGTCAACCAGCAAAAAGAAGTGGTGGACGAAATTCTCGCCAGCCAAGCTGAGTTAGAAACGAAACAGTTAGGTCTTGAAGCTGGAAGTAAACCAGAGCTTTTAGCCGTACTGGCAATGGCTCAACAAGCCAGTTCAGTGATTGTGTGCAATGGCTATAAAGACAGAGAATACATTCGCTTAGCATTAATTGGTGAAAAACTCGGCCATAAAGTTTTCATTGTGTTAGAAAAACTCTCAGAGTTGGATCTGGTGCTTAAAGAGGCGAAAAGCCTTGGCGTTAAACCTCGCTTGGGGCTACGCATTCGCTTGGCGTCACAAGGGGCTGGGAAATGGCAGTCGAGTGGTGGAGAAAAATCAAAGTTTGGTTTAGCTGCGGCACAAGTTTTAACCGTTATTGATCGTTTAAAAACAGAGCAGCAGCTAGACGCTTTACAACTGGTGCATTTTCACCTTGGTTCACAAATGGCCAATATCCGCGATGTGAGAAATGGGGTGAATGAAGCGGCTCGCTTTTATTGTGAATTAAGAGAGCTGGGCGCACATATTGATTATTTTGATGTGGGCGGCGGTCTGGCGGTTGATTATGACGGAACACGTAGCCAGTCTTCCAACTCTATGAACTATGGTTTGCAGGAGTATGCTCGTAACATTGTGAATGTTGTGGCGGATATGTGCAGCCTTTATGAGCAACCGAAACCCATCATTATTTCTGAGTCTGGTCGTTCTATTACTGCTCATCACGCGGTATTAATTACCAATGTGATTGGTACCGAGGCTTACAGTCCAGAGACGATTTGCCAACCGGAGGACGATGCCCCGTTATTGATGCAAAACATGTGGCGCAGCTGGGAAACGTTACGAGAAGGGACGGATGCCCGTGCGTTAATCGAAATTTACAATGATACGCAAAGCGATTTATCAGAAGCGCATACTTTATTTGCTTCAGGTGTGATTAATCTGACGCATCGAGCTTGGATGGAACAGCTATCGCTGCGTATTTATCATGAACTGCGCTTGAAAATGAGTACAAAAAACCGTTTTCATCGCCCGATTTTAGATGAGCTACAAGAGCGGTTGGCGGATAAGTTTTTTGTGAACTTTTCACTTTTTCAATCGTTACCGGATGCATGGGGCATCGATCAGGTTTTCCCCGTCTTACCCCTTTCTGGTTTAGAGAATGTTGAAGATCGGCGAGCAGTGATGTTGGATATTACTTGTGACTCAGACGGTGCGATTGAGCAATATGTCGAAGGGCAGGGTATTGAAACCACCTTACCGGTTCCCGCTTGGTCTAAAGATACGCCCTATCTGATGGGTTTTTTCTTAGTCGGAGCTTATCAGGAAATTTTAGGTGATATGCACAACTTGTTTGGGGATACTCATAGCGTTGTGGTTCATATCGATGATCAAGGCGAATCAGAGATTACCTTTGTGAATGAAGGGGATACGGTAGAAGATATGATGCGTTATGTGCATATTGATGTCGATGCCATTCGTACCAATTACCGACAGTTAGTGAGCCTGCGAGTCGCTGAGCAAGAACAAGCAACCGTATTGGCTGAATTAGAACAGGGCCTGAGTGGCTACACCTATTTAGAGGATTTTTAAATGAATGATTTGTTTACGAAAACTGATTATTCACTCTACTCCAATGCGATGACCTTTGTCCGTCGCCCTTATGTGAGAAACCCCGTAGATACAGAAGCGGATGTGGTTGTGCTTGGGGTTCCGCTGGATATGGCGACCTCTGGTCGCCCAGGTGCCAGAATGGGGCCAGATGCGATTCGTCGCGCATCGGTGAACTTAGCGTGGGAAGGTAAAAAATTCCCTTGGGAATTTAATTTATTTGAGCAAACCAAAGTTATTGATGCTGGCGATTTAGTCTTTGATTGTGGTGATGCAGAAGATTTTACTTACCGCTTAGAAGCCGCTACCAATGAAATTGTGAAAAGTGGTAAAACGCTACTCGCATTAGGAGGTGATCATTTTATCACCTTACCTATCCTGCGTGCTTATGCAAAACACGTTGGTGAAATGGCGCTCATTCACTTTGATGCTCATACCGATACTTATGCTAATGGCAGTGCTTATGATCACGGAACGATGTTTTACCATGCCCCAAAAGAAGGGTTGATTTCACCAAAGCATTCGGTACAAATTGGTATTCGGACGGAGTATAAGCAAGAAGGGCATGGTTTTAATGTGATTAATGCGATGCAAGCCAATGATATGTCGGTCGAGGAGATTGTGACTCAAATCCGGCAGATAGTGGCGGATAAACCCGTCTATTTGACTTTCGATATTGATTGCCTTGATCCCGCTTTTGCTCCCGGAACGGGAACACCAGTGTGTGGTGGTTTAAATTCCGATAAAGTGTTAAAAATTATCCGCGCACTTAAAGGGATTAATCTGGTTGGGATGGATGTGGTAGAGGTTTCTCCTCCTTACGATCAGAGTGATGTGACCGCCCTTGCTGGCGCAACCATTGCTTTAGAATTGCTGTATGTCTGGGCATCTCGTCCAAAAAGCGACTAATACCAGATAAATAAGACTTGAACCGAGCGATAAATTGCTCGGTTTTTTTATGATGGTCATTGTGCTTTTGGTATGAAAAATATTCAAATAAAGCGCTTTTTCTATGTAATATGATCAATGGTACAGATTGTTACGTTCATTTACATAACGGCATGAGTCTGTGAAGAAAAACAAGGTAACCTTAGGGCACATTAGTGATGTCTTTGCTTGAATTTGGGATAGAGTTTATGAAAAATTTTAAGTCAATCATGGTTTCTTCGGTGATCAGTTTGTCTTTTCTTCCAATGATCGGCTATACCGCACCGGTGGTTGTACCGAATCCACCTCAACTGGCTGCTCGAGGTTATGTCTTAATGGATTATCATACGGGCACGTTGCTGGTTGCGCACAATGCACATGATAAGCTTAACCCTGCCAGCCTGACTAAACTCATGACCGCTTATGTCGCTGGGCAAGAAATGAAACGGGGCAACATTAGCCCGAATGACCAAGTAACGATTAGCCAGAATGCTTGGGCGAGAAATTTTCCTGACTCTTCAAAGATGTTTATTGAGGTGGGTCGGCAAGTCGATATGATGGATTTATATCGAGGGCTGATCGTCCAATCGGGAAATGATGCCAGCGTGGCTATCGCTGAACATGTGGCGGGATCTGAACATGCCTTTGTGGATCTCATGAATTCATGGGCGAGAAACCTAGGATTGGAGAATACCGCGTTTACCAATCCTCATGGTTTAGACAGTGATGGGTTGTACAGTACGCCTTATGATATTGCTAAATTAGCGCAAGCGATCATTCGTGATTTACCGGATATTTATCCTCTCTACAGTGAAACCTCCTTTACTTATAACGGCATTACCCAATACAACCGTAATGGTTTGCTACGTGATCGTAGTATGAATGTTGACGGGATGAAAACGGGGTTTACCAGTGGTGCTGGATATAGCTTAACCACCTCTGCAACACAGGGTAATATGCGATTGATTTCTGTGGTTATGGGGTCAAATAGCCAAAAATCTCGGGAGTCAGAGAGTAAGCAGTTACTGAGCTATGGCTTTCGATTTTTTGAAACCGTTTCACCACATCAGCAAGGAGAAACACTGGATCAAGCCCGAATTTGGATGGGGAAAAAAGATAAGCTTGCCGTTGGTGTTGAAGAAACCACTTACCTGACCGTGACTCAAGGCGAGTTATCAAAATTGAGTGGCGTGATAGAGCTGGATAAAGATTTACAAGCCCCGATGCAAAAAGGAACCGTCGTGGGCAAAGTGATCTATCAAATTGATGAACGCAAAGTGGGGGAAGCGCCGTTAGTTGCTTTGGAAAATGTAGAACGAGGAAATTGGTTTAAACGTCTTTTTGACACTATTAAGCGTCTGTTTTCCAGTTTATTTTAACCTTTGCCTAGGAACTATGAGCATTGCTTTGTTTGAGGCGATTCTATTTGGATAAGGCCGAAAAGGAAGCCGGATATGAAAAGTGAGATCAGGCTTCCAAAACAAGGCTACTTGAAGGTTTTCATACAGAGCTTTACCTCGCATTGACATCAAATCCTCTTCTTTTTGCGAGGCTGACGTTTCAATGGAGTATCGTGAACGAGGCAAAAGAAGAATGGAGTTTAACGCTGAAGATCGTCAAGCGTTGTACAATGTATGGATGTCACAAAAAGCGAAAATGCATTTGACGCAAATGGCCATGGCCAAACGGTTAGGATTGAGTCAGCTTGAGTTTTCACAGCGCCTACGAGGAGAATTACCGCTTTCTGCATCATTTGTAACTCAGTTTTGCCAGCACCTGCATGTTGAGCCTTACCATGTGATACCAAGCATGAAAAAAGTGCCAAAGTTCTCCTCTCGAACAATTCAATTACAGAATAAAATCATCATTGATGGGGATATTCAGCAGGTTCGAGTGGAAGGTAATCAAGTGGTTATTGAGTACCTTCACCACCTCGAACAATAAGCTTTTTACTTCCCTCTTTGAGTTTCAAAGAGGGAAGTGTGTTGATCTTATCATTAATAATGAATCATCATATCGACACGACGGTTTTTCTGTCTCCCTTCAAGTGTTGCATTACTCTCAAGCGGTTCATCTTCTCCTTTTCCTTGATAGTGAATTCGTTCCTTATCAACGCCTTTTTCTGCTAAATAGTTTGCCGCAGCCTCCGCTCGTTTTTCTGATAAGACCTGATTATATTTTGCTGGGCCTGTCGAGTCGGTATGTCCCGTTATCATGACGGTGGCATCGGAGTAGCTGTATAAGAAGCTGACAACGTGATCAAGCTGCTGCTTTGCCGATGAGGTAAACTCTGCTTTGCCAAAATCAATATGGCTGATGAGATAGGTTTTCGCTTCTCTTGTTATTGGCTGTGGTTGTTTCTCTCTAATGACGGTTGACGGGCGCTCTTCTCCTTCAATTTGAACAGGTACCGAATATCCTTGATCTTTGGATGGAAACACATAAGCCATCCCCAACATGATGGTATTGGTATCGATATGCGTTTGTGGATGACTGATATGATTGACTCTTTGATATTCCAGACGTAGTGAAATATGGTTTGTCGCCCGGTAGTCCATTCCTGCGGCCCCCAATAACGCATAGTCATCTATATTTTTACTGCTGACTTTAGCCAATCCCAATTTAGAGAACACATTAAAATAAGGAGAAACTTCAAACTTTAGTGTTGGAGATAAACTAGTATACGTTAATTTTTCCTTTCCTGTTTCTTTAATATCTAGGGAGCCTAAATCAATATAGTCGGCTTCTAAAGCGAGCCAGTTTGAAAAGTCATACCCGATATATAATCCAATACTTGACCCTTCTTTAGAACAAGCATCTTCTTGATTGCACGAGGAATTTAACCAGGATTTCCCAAATTTAGCACCTAAATAAGGACTGGATAAAATAGGAAAAGAAATAGCATAAATGATTGCCACCTTTATTATTTTACTTCTGTTTTTTACTATCATAAATGTTGGTCTTAAGTCATTTTGATGATGATTGTTATTCATTTCCGATATTTAGATATCTCCCTCTCTATGATCGTTGGAAATAACAAGTGTCTTTATTTTCAGTCACCTGATAATCGAGTGGTAGCGGTCAAACTATCCACAGATACGAATTATTCTTACTATCATGGTGAGTGCTTTTTTAGTATTGGCAGAAAATTTTCACAATGTAAAGGGAGGGAAACGATTTTTACTTTCTCTTTTGATTGTTTGTTTTTTGTTTCATCTGTTTTTATCTTGTTTCGTTTCTGTTTTTTTATGTTTTTTTGATCTGGATTCGGAAAGTGTTTTAAAAAAAATCGATAAAAAGATTATCTATGGCAAATTTTTATTTTTCTTGTTTTTTTTAAAACCTATTAGACATTAAGTTGAATAGAGTTGTTGGTTATTCCGAAAATCTAATTTTAACGTTATTTTATCTTGTGAAATTAGGCTATTTTTATAATGTGTCTTGAGTTTTCCGTATTTACAGGTCTTTTGTTCTGTTGTTTAATCTCGTTGTTCGACGGTGATTGGTGTCGCCATTACAGAAAAAAACAGTCTTTAGAGGTTTATACAATGAATAAAATGATGAAAAAAACGCTAACCACTTCCGTTCTTGGTTGTTTGTTTGCTGCTAGTACGAGTTTTGCCGCCACGGATATGAATGTTGCGGGTGGTACGATTACATTCAACGGTTCAGTTACAGATACAACCTGCCATGTTACGACAAATGGTGGTCAAGATTTCACCGTAAACTTAGCGCCTATTTCTCTTGATGATGCTCAAACTCCTGGTGTGGTTACCGCTGGTGCAAAACAATTCTCTATGATGGTTTCTGGCTGTACTGGATATGTTGCGAACAGCTCTTCAGCACAAGCACTACAAATTACCTTTACTGGTGCGAACGTTTCTCCTGATGAGATGTATTTAGAGAACAACGGTGGAACATCGACAGGGGTGGGTATTGCAATCACTAAAGATGGTTCAGATCCTTATCCACTGAACCGTGCAATCACAACAGCATTGACAACGACTTCTTCTGACGGTGAGTTTTTCGATAAGGATGCTGAAGGCACACTGACTTTCTTTGCTAACTACTACAATTATGCTGGTGAAGGAAACGTGACAACGGGTTCGGTTATTACCTCGGCAACTTATACCTTTAGTTACGAGTAATCATATGAATAAAAAGGAGGAGGGCTCTCCTCCTTTTTTGACTGAAGGGTGAAATGATGAAAAAACTTTTCTTTTTACTAATAAGCATGAGTGCAAGCATTTGTGATGCGAGTGTGATCATCAATAGAACGCGAGTTATTTATCAAGAAGGGGCGCAAGAGACGTCATTTCAGCTCTTAAATAAAAGTAAAACGACGCACCTTGTTCAAGCTTGGATTGATAATGGCGATGAAGAAGCGGCTCCAGAAGATATCAAAACCCCATTCATTCTCTTACCACCGATTGTGAAAATTGCCGGAGAAAGTGGGCAAATTATGAAAATTCAGGCAGATGAGTCGGTCAACAGTTTGCCAAAGGATCAGGAATCTGTTTTTTGGGTGAATGTTCTGGATATACCCCCTTTACCTAAGACAAGCAGCTTAGAAGGGGGAAATTATTTGCAAGTGGCTCTGAGAACTCGAATTAAGCTCTTTTATCGTCCGAAAGGCTTAGTGTTATCAAACCGAATCATCAGCCAAAGCTTATTCATCAATGAAAATGTCAACTGCTTAGACAATCGTTCTCCATTTTATATGAGTATCGTTCGAGTTGAAGAGACGGATGATAATTTGTTAGAGAATTCAATCATGATCCCCCCTTATTCATGTCAAGAAATAGAAGGGGTTAAATTTAGAAGCAAGAATAAATATAGAGTTTCTTGGTTAGATGATTATGGTAGTCAGCAAGTTACTGAAATTTAAAATGATTTCGTTCTAGGCTTAAGATGTTTAATAAATTCTGTATTATTTTTTTATTTCTAATCACAATGCCATTTTCTGGGCGTGCAGATTCTTTTAATACGAGTTTTCTTGTGGGTAATACTGCGGCGAGTCAATGGAACTCTGATATTGAAATAGAACCTGGAACTTATGATTTTAACCTTTATATCAATGATCGTTGGCTAGGAACTTTTCCCATTTTTGTTAAAGATGGGACTCGAGAAAGTATTTACCTCTCTCTCTCGGACATGAGTGATTTTGGTCTTAAATTGGATCGTTACCCTAAAGATGTATTGGATAATGATTCAGGATTCATCAGTATCGAAGCGATGATTGCTGGTGGTTCGTTTCATTTTGATCCAAATGGGTTTAACCTTTCCATTACTATGCCCCAGGCCTATATTGACATGAGTGATGTCAATTGGGTGGATAAAAAAAACTGGGATCAGGGGATTAATGGTGCTTACGTCAATTATCATGCGAACTATTTTAATAACTATGATAAAGAGACAGAGCAATATACTGAGAGCTTATTTTTATCATTAAACTCAGGTTTGAACCTGTTTGGTATACATTTTGTTGATGTGGGTTCGGTGACTTCCGGTTCGGGGCAGAACAATGGCTCGGGCTATATTAATACCTATCGTTACGCAGAGAAGGCATTGCTGGATATCGATTCTTTAATTCGAGTGGGAAAACAGCCCTCATCAACAAGTTATTTTGATTCCATCAAACACACTGGGGTCTCTTTACGTAAAGATATGCGTATGCTACCTGATAGTTATGGCCGTTATATGCCAGTGATTCGTGGTGTTGCTGCTGAGCAAGCGGTAGTGACGATTCGACAAGATGGTAGAGTCATCGAGCGTTTGAATATTCCTGTTGGTGAGTATCGTCTAGATCAGTTGATGCCCACAGGATCGCGTTCAGATTTAGAAGTTACATTGACCTACAGTAGTGGAAGGCAGGAGCACTTTATCGTTCCTTTCTCAACCATTTCTGGAATGCTGCGCGAAGGAAGCTCTGATTATAATATTCATGTTGGTCGGGTTGAAGATGGGCAGCATGATGATCTTTTCATTCAAGGTGAGTATACCCGCGGCGTTAATAATTTTTTGACGGGTTATGGTGGAGCGACATGGTCTGATGATTATCAATCCTATTTATTGGGGAGCGCTATTTCTATTCCTAGTATGGGGTATGTCTCATTTGATATTGAACACAGTATGGCTGATCTAAATCATCTTGGGCATTATCAGGGGCAAAAATACCATCTCTCATACAGTAAATATTTTTCGACCAAAACCAACTTAACATTAGCCAGCTATTTTTATAAAACCGGACACTATCTATCATTACAAGATTCACTGCGTGCTAAAGATTATCGTGATGAAAGTTATTTATCGAACCGAGTTAAAGAAGGTTATAGTATTAATTTAAATCAGCCGATAGGTAAAGGGCAGGTTTATTTTGATGGCTATTTTTCTCGAAAAAGTGGAGTGAGCTCATTTGATAAGCAGTTTAATCTCGCTTATAACCAAACGATGAATGGGGTTCATTATTCTGTGACTTTAGGACGTTCTTATACTCATTATGATTTTTTCAATGAGCGAAATTCAGTCCAAGAAAACCGCATGGGGCTCTCTATTTCTGTGCCTTTATCTGTCTTTGATAACAAAGTGACCTTGACTGGGCGCGTTTCTGCACTTGATGAAGCTTATCGTTCTAGTGATGTGATTTTGAGTGGTTATGAAGAGGACCTGACCTATAGTCTTAATATGGGGCATGATAAAGACTCAAATTCTTATCTGAGTGCTTATGCTTCTTATCAAGCGTCGAAAGTTTATCTGAATGCATCATATTCAGAATCAAACGGTACTCGGCAAATGGCCGCTGGCGCGAGTGGCAGTCTGCTGGCTTATCACGGTGGCGTATTAGCGAGTTCACAAACGGGTTCAAATTTTGTCGTAGTAGAAGCCCCGGGTATTGAGGGGGCGACGATCAACAATGATCATAAAGTTCGTACCAACAGTGATGGTCAAGCGTTAGTGGCAACGGCATCACCTTATAGAAAAAACACGTACACCATTCAAAATGAAGATGCTCAAGGTTCGATTACTGGAAATATGAAATATGTGGTGCCGCTACGCGGGGCAATCAGTAAAGTGAGTTATACCACCGATACCGCGAAACGATTTGTGTTTCAAGTCAGTGATGCACTTCCATTTGGCTCAGAAGTGTTCAACGAAGCGCAAGAAGCGATAGGGTACGTACTACAAGGTGGCCGAATTACCTTTCGAAGTGAAGTAGCTCTTGGTGAAGTTTGGATTCGTTATCTAAAAGAAGGTGACTGGGTTGAGTGCCGTGTTAACTTACAGGAAGAAGAAGAGAGTAAGCGATGCGAATAATCAATGTGATCAGTAAAGGGATTGTGTTACTGAGCCTTTTCTTTGGACTACTGAGTGCGGTGAGTGTGCGGGCAGGTGTTTTAAGTGATAGCTGCACGGCGGGGGGCGCTGTGATTGCCAGTGAACCTTATTCAGCAAGTACCAGTATCGATATTTCACAGATGTTTAGTTTTTCAGGAACGTATTCGGTAAGCCTACGTACGAGCTGGAGTGGTCGCATGTGGTGTGGTACGGGGATGTTGCTTGACGATGTGTACTATTTTTCTCCGGCCATGGGCGCTCCTGGTGGAACATACATTGGTTTTAGTCACTCCGACACTGGAGAAACAACCTATTTTCAAGTCATCGTTGAACCTGCAAAAAGTTATGAAGGTGTGAACGGGTTGCCGGGTAGTCATAGCCTTGGTTACCAAGTGGATTATACCATCACGTTTACTTTAGTGAATAAGGTGCCGAGTGGAGCGACGCTCATTTCCAGTGATAGTGGCGTTGTCACTATTGGTACTATTGCCGCGAGTGGGCAGAAACGCTCAGACAGTGATGCTTATGATCGCTGGGCCTCAAATAACTGGGGGAAAAAACGTTGGCTGACTTATCAGAATTTAAACGTTTCATTCAAAGCGACAAATACCACCTGTAGCATTCCAAGCTATACCTTTACCATGCCTGAAACCTCGATTGATGCGATTCGTAATGGGCGAGCAGGAAGAAAACCATTTATTCTTGAGTTTCAATGTGATGGATACTTAAACAGTGTCGCTACACGTAATGTTCGTAGCTGGTTTTACAGTAATGATCGAGTCGCAGAGATAGGCAATGGCTATGTACTGAGAAATCCACAATCAACAGCCCAAGATATTGGAATTGTGCTCACGGATTATTTTGGAAGACCAGTGAGGCTGTCGGACAGCATAAATCAAATTAATAATGCGGATCTGCTATTGGATGTGGAAAAAGGCAAACCGTTTGAAGCTTCCTCTGATCCCGCTTATGTTTTTGCTACTTATGCTATTTATGGACCAGAACCTAGCCCCGGAAGTGTTACTGCGACGGCAATAGTGGTCATTAATTATGACTAATGCGTCAGCATGATTTTAGGAAAGATAAATAAAAAGCGCCATTCGGCGCTTTTTATTTATCTTTAACACAGGTCACCATAGGGGTATGACGGTTTGAAAGTAATAGCGTATTCGATGCTATTTTTTCAAAAGAGAGGTGGCGAGTATTTCCTAACGCTAGGGTGGGCGCATAATGATAGATAAACTCCTCCTCAAGATTGTCATTATATAAACTGGTGACCTTTTCAATTTCTATTGAATAATTTCTTTTATCTATATGTTGATAACTGAAATCTTGTCTTTTATTGATGAACGCTTGATGACCATTTAACTCACTTTTCCCAGAGATATAGATAGAACCTTTCTGATCCTTATGAAAAGTGATAACAAAATCGACATCCATAGAAAATTTTTCGTTGTTTTGTTCCGTGATATAGTTGAGAGTTGTTCGACAACTGTCTGAAAAATAAATAGTAGATTGATAGTAAAGGTATCCAGCCATTATTGATGCTGAACATGTTGCGACTAGGGATAGACCAAATTTAACGTTATTCATTTATTATCCCATATGTAATGATAGTAATTTTTACAAGCTATAATTTTATCTTCATCTTTTAAACACTTTGCGAGAAACAATCGCCCGGAGTGTCCATAATATAGACTGTTTTGTGCAGAGATAAAAAGAACTTCATCTGATTCACATTGTGTGTTTGTCTTCGCTATTTTATTTTCCGCTAACTGAAGTAGAAAATCTTTAATTTGTGATGAAATCGGCTGAAAATTATAAACAGTGCAATGGTCTATTGTGCCAACGTAATAATGTTTCTTCACCGACTGCTTTGAAAAAAATTGATAAGACCCCGATATAGAAAGAAGTGCAGCCATGATGGTTGTGGCGATTTTTAATCGATGAGGCCAATTATTTTCATGAGTGTGTGGTATTGCTTCTTTAAAATGTTCTGATTTTTTCTGGTTTCCCGTTTGAATTTTTTCTATGACAACGCTATCACTTAGCATGAAACCAACTTTAGGTATGGTTATACCCGCTCAACTTGAAGATGCAGGTTTCAAAATCTGAAAATTATCCGAAATTCTGGATACCAGTGAGCCTGCAACTTTTGGCAGCGTCACATTGAAAAATTCATTAATAGCCGTTGTAAATTCAGCCTTCGAGCGGAAGTAAATATTGTTCCTTACATGCTCATTCATTACCTTCCAAAGCCGCTCGATTGGATTTAAATTTGGACTGTAAGGCGGTAAGTAATGAAGCTCGATATTGAGCACTTTTGCCGCATTTCTCACCAACTCTGACTGATGATAGGCAGCGCCATCAAGAACTAGGTGAACTTGTTGCTCCAACGGGTAATGCTCCTTTTTGAGCTTCCAGAAGAA
>NZ_FUXB01000041.1 GCF_900167345.1 Vibrio cincinnatiensis DSM 19608
TATCCCGTAAATCTTGCCATTATTTCTAAGCTGCCTATGCGGCAGTGAACTTGGGCCTACTAATCGCTGGGGGATGCTTGACTTTCTAAGCTGCCTATGCGGCAGTGAACAATTTCAACGATGTCACGCTGTGACTCCATGATTTTCTAAGCTGCCTATGCGGCAGTGAACTCAGGGAGCAAACGCGCAACTGCAATTCATTGTTTCTAAGCTGCCTATGCGGCAGTGAACTATGAAACTTTAGCAGTAACTTATTGTTAATAATAGTAATTACATCAAATTTATCAAAATAACCTTTTATTTTTTACTCGATTTATTATTAATATAAATCAATAAGTTAGAATTCAACGGAAAAAGGTGGGTAATTTCATTGCCAGTTAACGCCCGCTTAAGGGGCAGACAACGCTACTACCAACTCACCGCATAACACCGTAATCACAAAAACCAACGCATAATAAAAATGCCACGCGTTGGCTGTCCCTCTTGAAGCGTTTGTTATGTGTTTGAATTTAAAGGAAACTCCATTTCAACCAACCCGTTAACTTCAGATGTTCTCACGAAGCCCTTGGATTCATACAGATTGATCGCTGGATTTTCACTAAAAACTCGCAGAACTAACCTAATGGATTGTCTATCTAAAGCGTATCTAACAACTAAATCAAGACACTTACTTCCAATTCCTATGCCCTGAAACTCAGGTAAGATTTGAAAGTCTCTAAGGAAAGTCGCATCGCCACTATAGCTAAAACGCACTATACCAACACGAGTTTGCTCTAAATGGACTTCGTAGTTATCTAACTGCGTCCAACTACTAACAAACTGATTATGATCCCAGATTATCCCGCGAGTTTGATAGTAAATTGCCATATTTGTCTTGGTTAAAGATTCTGCAAATAAGGAGTCGCTACCGGATTTTAGTTTTACTTCCATGTATTTTCCTCTGGTTACACATAACGCCCGCTTAAGGGGCAGCAAACGCTACTACTAACTTTCCGCATAACACCGTAATCACAAAAACCAACGCATAGTAAAAATGCCACGCGTTGGCTGTCCCTCTTGAAGCGTTTGTTAAGTTTTTGCTAAATACCTATTTCTTATATCTTTATATGCCAGAAACAATGGAAAATAAACAATAATATAAACTGATATAAAACAAAAAATCTCCCAATAAGACATTAAGCTAAAATCTTTAGAGACTGTCATTGCAATACTAATAAATGCACATATAAAAATATTAACAACAATAAATTTGAGAATTAATGATTTAGGCCTAAATTTATCAAATGCATGAACGTATAAAACATATAACATCAATAGCATTGTAAATGCTGCATAAAATTCCATCATAGGAGAACTCATCTCTAACAATAGAATATCTGGATTTGATATATACGAATATAAATAAAAAATAAACAACAAAAAATAAAGTGATAACAACGATTTTGAATATATAACTTTCATGCTACCACCAATATGCAATCGATAAAGCATCTGGATCTTGAGGTAAAGCAAGAAAATCTGTTTTACTCTTTAAATATCGACGAGAAAAATTCCTACGACGAGCACCAATGGGCGGTAGTTTCTCAAGAATTTTAATGCCACTGACAACTTTCTCAGATTCAAAGCTTTTTCCATTCCTGAGATCTTGTTGAATATCGGGAACAATAAATCGATATAACTCTTCCGCTTTCGACTTTTCTACAAATACACCTACAATTGTACTACCAGCACTCCATACCAACTTACCAGCTTCTGCTAACATTGTTTTCTCCGTTGAAATATAAAATATTTATAATAATCTCGTACAATAGTGATATGTTCAAGAACTAATAGAGAACCTTGATTCCAAATATTGAACATAAAAAAAACACATTGCTCAATAATGTTCATTTCCAAACTTAACGCCCGCTTAAGTGGTGAGCAACGCAACCACAACACTTAATTATTGCACCGTAAACGCAAAAGCCAAATCAAACCAAAACCGCGAGCGTTGCGAATCCGCCTTAAAGCGTTTGTTATGTTTGTTGTGAACAGCGTGCCTAGTTCAAGCGTTTGAAGATCCTTAACTTTAGCCATACAAAAATTTTCGGTAATGAATACCACCAGTACGAACCCAAAATACCAGAATACAAAGCAGGGACCCAGAAATTATTAAGATCTCTAAGAATGCTGTAATTACCCAATGAGTCCTTCAAACTAAGAACTGATGTTCCATCGAAGTAGTAAGCTATCGGGAATAGCCCCAAAGAAACCGGAAAGTCCAATGGCAAAACTACTAACCAACCGTTCACTGAGACAGGATCGCTTGATGTAGCAATCAAAAAAGCTAAAACGATTACAAAGCAGAGATGACTCAAGCCAAAGATTATTGGAATCAATATACTCTCCTAAAAACTAGTGTACCCCACGAAAAGTGGACACAACATAACTACACACTTTCGAACTCGACGGGACTCACGTAGCCCAACGCTGAGTGCTTCCTATTT
>NZ_FUXB01000024.1 GCF_900167345.1 Vibrio cincinnatiensis DSM 19608
GGTCTTGCGACCGGCTCAATGAATACTGACTTCAACTTACCTTAGTAAATTAAAGCTATTATCGTTCCAACAGAACGATAATGAATTGACTGTGCCAAAATCAAGTAAACTTGATTCTGATTGGTCACTCAGTTCATCGATAAATCTTTTTGATTATCATCAACGAGTGCCCACACAGATTGATTGGTTTAAATTGTTAAAGAGCGTTCTTACCGTTTGGCTTACACCGTATCGGAAGAGGCGGCCATTCTAACGAAAAACTTTTGTGTGTCAAACACTTTATTGAAAGTTCTTTTTGGCCTAGTTGAACACTTTTAAGGCTTGCTTAGC
This sequence comes from Vibrio cincinnatiensis DSM 19608, assembly GCF_900167345.1. Classification (GTDB taxonomy): domain Bacteria; phylum Pseudomonadota; class Gammaproteobacteria; order Enterobacterales; family Vibrionaceae; genus Vibrio; species Vibrio cincinnatiensis. The sequence continues at coordinate 331 of NZ_FUXB01000024.1, forward strand.
CCTTGTTGTCTCAACGGATGCGGATTATAGATAACTGAATATTCCTGACAAGTTATTTTTGAGAAAAAGCGTCAAAATAACGTTTAACTGCTGGATTAACCATCAATGGTTTATTTATCCTATTTTATACAGATATTAATACCAACTTATCCACAGAGTTGTTCTTTTCTCTCATTGGAATAATATAAGTTTTGAAAAGGTCAAAAACTAAATACTAGTCTTTGACCTTTACTTATATAACCGAATTAAGAGCTCTACCTACTTGTTGTCCAACTTAACAAATTACTCATGAAGGCCACACTCTCGTTTAAGCCCAAAAAAGCGAGTTTCCTCTTCCTTCATTCCCGGTTCCCATTTTTGTGTAGTATGAGTATCTCCGACAGATAAATACCCTTTTTCCCAAAGTGGATGGTAAGGAAGAGCGTGCTCTTTTAAATAGTAGTGAATATCTTTGTTGCTCCAATCAATAATAGGCAAAAATTTAAAGGTATTATTTTGAATCGCTAAAATAGGTAATGTGGCTCGTGATTTCGATTGCTCGCGCCGTAAACCAGAGAACCAGGTTTTTGCGCCTAACTCATTAAATGCTCGATGCATTGGCTCTACTTTATTAAGTTGGTTATAACGCTCAATACCAGCAATACCTTGTTCCCACAATTTTCCTAATCGAGCTTCTTGCCAAGCACTGGAAAGATCTGAACGATACACTTTCAGATTTAATGACAACTGCTCCGTTAACGCATCAATAAATTGGTAAGTCTCAGGGAAAAGATATCCCGTATCTGTCAGTATTACAGGAAGATCTTCTTTTTGAGAAGTCACAAGATGCAGCATAACAGCCGCTTGAATACCAAAACTCGATGAGAGGACATGAGTTTCTGGCAACGTTTCTAAAGCCCAACGCACTCGTTCTTGTGCACTTAACTCCTCCAAGTAACCATTGACCTCGGCTAGTCGAAGTGTTTGCTCTACCTTCGTTAACTTTAAAAGTTCGGATAAAATAGGAAGTTCAACAGGTTTAGGCATAGAAATCCCTCTTAGCGATGATCACTTCTTCAATGATTCCAGAACGAATAGTGAAATCACCAAAACCTTCATTAGGCTGACGTTCTTCCGCCCAGCGACCAACTAACTGATCAATTTCTTCTAAAATTTGTTGATCGGTAATGTTTTCTTTATACATCTTAGGAATTCGAGTACCTGCTCGGTTTCCTCCTAAATGCAAGTTGTAACGCCCCGGAGCTTTACCCACCAGGCCAATTTCTGCCAACATAGCTCGCCCACAACCATTAGGACATCCTGTCACTCGGAGAATGATGCTTTCTTCTTTTGGAAGCATGTGCTTTGCTAAAATTAATTCGACTTGATCAACAAACGTTGGTAAAAATCGTTCGGCTTCTGCCATTGCCAAAGGGCAGGTGGGAAAGGCAACACACGCCATGGAGTTTTTTCGCTGTTCACTCACTGAATCTGCCATCAGTCCATGTGAACGAGCAAGCGCTTCTATCTGCTCTTTTTGTTCCGATGGTACTCCGGCAATTATCAAGTTTTGGTTCGCTGTCATTCGAAAATCACCTTGGTGTACTTTGGCAATTTCAGCCACCCCTGTTTTTAGGGGTTTATTGGGATAATCGAGTAGGCGACCATTTTCAATAAATAAAGTCAGGTGATGTTTTCCATCAATGCCTTCTATCCACCCGATACGATCTCCTCGTTCAGTAAATTGATAAGGGCGGCTTACGGCAAACTGTATACCAGCCCGCTTTTCAACTTCCGCTTTGAATACCTCAACACCGACTCTATCAAGGGTGTACTTTGTTTTTGCGTTTTTCCGATTAGAGCGATTTCCCCAATCACGCTGAGTAGTAACAACCGCAGCAGCCACATCGAGTGTTTTGTGCAAAGGAATAAAACCAAAGTCATCAGCTTGGCGAGGGTATGTGGAGGTATCGCCATGAGTCATAGCTAACCCACCACCCACTAAAACATTAAAGCCAACTAATTTTCCATTCTCAGCGATCGCAATAAAATTTAAGTCATTGGCATGCACATCCACATCATTATGAGGAGGAATAACAACCGTCGTTTTAAATTTACGAGGCAAGTAATGGCTCCCCAAAATGGGTTCTTCGTCAGTCGCTTCGACTTTCTCACCATCTAACCAGATCTCCGCATACGCTCGAGTTTTGGGTAGCAGATGCTCACTGATTTTTTTCGCCCACTCGTAGGCTTCCTGATGTAGTTCTGACTCAACAGGATTAGAAGTACATAACACATTACGATTAACGTCACCGGCGGTAGCTATCGAATCAATCCCAATACTGTTCAACATTTGGTGCATTGGCTTAATATTGGGCTTTAGTACACCATGAAATTGAAACGTTTGTCGGGTAGTCAAACGAATACTGCCGTACAAAGTATGCTCACTAGCAAACTTATCAATCGCTAACCATTGTTTAGGAGTGATTATACCGCCCGGCATACGCGCACGCAGCATGACATTATGCAACGGTTCTAATTTCTGCTTACTACGCTCATTACGAATATCTCGGTCATCTTGCTGATACATGCCATGAAAACGAATCAGCTGGAAGTTGTCCGCAGTAAAACCGCCAGTAATACGATCTTGCAGATCTTGCTCGATAGTCCCACGTAAGAATTGGCTTTCCCTTTTCAAGCGCTCGTTGTCAGAAAGAGGGCCAAGCACTTCGCCTAAAACCTGTTGAACATTATTTTCGATCTTTGTGCTCATTAGTAGACATCCCTTTGATAACGTTTTTCTTTGCGCAATTGATTAAAATATTCTTCCGCTTGTTCAGCAGACAAACCACCTTTTTGCTGTGCTACCTGAACAAAGGCATGATGTACATCTTTCGCCATATGAGTTGCATCACCACACACATAAAGATGTGCTCCTTGCTGTAACCACGCCCAAACCTGCTCTGCTTGCTCTAGAATTCGGTGTTGTACATACACCTTTTCATGTTGATCTCGGCTAAATGCCACCTCTAACCGAGACAAGACACCCGATTTAAGATATTTCTGCCATTCAGTTTGATAGAGAAAATCTTGAGTAAAGGTTCTATCACCAAAGAACAACCAGTTTTTCCCACTTGCACCACGATTATCACGTTCCTGTATAAAGCTACGAAATGGCGCGATACCTGTGCCAGGCCCAACCATGATAATAGGGGTATGGTCATCTTCAGGAAGCTTGAACTGTTTGTTATGTTCCACAAACACTTTAACGGTTCCACCTTCTTCTAGGCGCTGCGCAAGAAAACTCGAAGCCCCACCTTGACGAAGCTCTCCATTCTTTTCGTATTCCACAACAGCAACCGTCAGATGGACTTCTTCATCCACTTCCGCTTGGCTCGAAGCGATAGAATAAAGACGAGGCGTTAAACGACGTAATAACGAAATCAATTGTTCAGCAGATAATTTTGTTTTCTTTTCTTTTAACACATCAATAATTTGTGTATTCGCCGAGTATTCTCTGAGCTTGTCTTTCTCTTCCACCAGCTTGTGTAACTTCTTACTGCCTGAAAGTTCAGCAAACTGAGTAATAAATTGTGGATTCGAGTTCGTGATTTCATACTGCTCAATTAAAGCCTGAAGGATTGAAACTTTTTTTCCATCAACCTCAACTGTTTCACTTTCCTCTAAACCCACGGCAGCTAAAATGGCTTTTGCTAAAGATGGGGAGTTTTCATACCAAACCCCCAAAGCATCGCCGGGTTGATAAACGATCCCTGAGTCAGTTAAGTCGATTTCAATATGACGTACATCTTTACCGGAATCTCGCCCAGTTATTTTTTGACTAGTCAATAAACTGGCATGATATGGGTGCTGTTTTGTATAAGACGAAGAATGAGTCGCCGAATGTACGATTGGCTGTTGCACAATTTCCGCTTGTGAAGCTAAAGCTTGTTTTACACGCGCTAGTGCTTGGGTTCTCCACTCGCTAGCACAAGCATCATAATCCACATCGCAATCTATTCGATCAATAAAGCGCTGAGCACCCAATTTCTCGAGAAACGCATCAAAATCTTTTCCAGTTTGGCAGAAAAACTCATAACTTGAGTCGCCTAGGCCAATCACGCCATACTGTAAGTTAGGTAACTTAGGCGCTTTTTTAGATTGTAAAAACTCATGCAGATCTATGGCGTTATCTGGTGCTTCCCCTTCTCCATTCGTTGAAGCCACAAAAATAACATAGCTTTCTTTCGCTAAATCTTTACCTTTGTAATCACTCGCATCAAATAACTTAGCGGTAATTCCTGCCGCTTGTGCTTCTTGCTCTAATGCTTCAGCAACGCCTTTAGCATTTCCGGTTTGCGAAGCAAAAATAATCGTCAGTTGACCAGACGGAGCTATAGCTACCGCGCGAGAGACAGCTTGACTCACCGGATTCTCATGAGCTTGACTTAGCCCCCAAAAATAACCACTCACCCACGCTAACTGCTGTGGGGAAAGTTGAGTCGCACTTTGTTGTAAAAGAGTGAGTTGAGAGTCGTTAATCGGGCTAACTAATGAGGCCAACTCATGTGGTAAGGTATTTCCTGAAGACATTGTCACGACTTCCTTATTCATTGCGTGACGATAGATTAACCACTCTCTTTAATAACAAGAAAGAATAGAAGTGAATGTTTTATAACTTTTTGGAAGTAAGGGAATGGCTAATTCACTCGCCCTTCCACTCTCACTTGTTTAAACCCTACCGCCATCGCTGTTTTAGATGCAGTATCCAAATCAGCATAGTGGCACTCTTCTCCATTCGCATCCGTTAATAGAACAAAACCTCCTCTTTGGTGACGAAACTCTACAATCCATTCCCCTTCTTCAGAAGAGGGTTCTATAACCGCTTCGATAAGGAGGTGCTTTCGATAAAGATTTCTTAATTCCGTGATCGTCATTGCCGCTCTCATAACCGTTGCTTACTCCGTTATAATAAGAATGGTGTATTTCGAGCAAATTGCGAATTTAACGACCAATAATTTAACGTGGCTGTGCTTTAGAGTATCGATATAACCAGATACAAAAAACCAAGAGTAGAACCCATGGCATAAGCTTTAACAGCATTCCAAGGAGCCCTAAAAAAAGCATAATAGCAATCACAATCCAACTCGTAAGAAGAACGCCCAATAAGGTAAAGCCGCTCAATACAAACCCCATTAACAAAGCCAAAAATAGTAATATTTCCGTCATTCTTCATACCTCTTCATTCATTATTTCTCTCATGGCATGGTGCATGAACTATACCAAGAAAATTCATTTCTAGCGCATTGATTATATTGAAAAAAGAAAAAGCCAAGTAACGATAATTACTTGGCTTCTGATATAACATGGTCAATAAAACCAACTGTTAGTGATATTTACACATCTAAATCTTGATATGGAATTTTAGCTAATGCTTGCTCTACCACGTCGACCCCTGAACCGGGTTTATGCGCATTTTCGCTGATATAACGTCGCCATTGACGTGCACCTGGCATATTTTGGAAAAGTCCTAACATATGGCGGGTAATATGGCCTAGGTACACCCCTTGAGAAAGCTGCTGCTCAATATAAGGGTACATTTCTTGGACAACTTGAGAACGTCTTTTGACTGGTCGATCTAAACCAAAAATTTGCTGATCAACCTCAGCCAATAAATATGGGCTTTGGTAAGCTTCTCGGCCAATCATCACCCCATCGACATGCTGTAAATGTTCCAATGCTTCCGCCAAAGATTTTACCCCGCCATTAATCGCAATCGATAAATGAGGAAAATCTTTTTTCAATTGATAGGCCCGCGGGTAATCTAAAGGGGGAATCTCACGGTTTTCTTTCGGGCTTAAGCCACTTAACCACGCTTTTCGTGCATGAATAGTAAACTGCTCACACCCACCACGTTCAGAGACAAGGGTGATAAAATGAGTCAGAAACTCATATGAGTCTTGATCATCAATACCAATACGAGTTTTCACGGTAACCGGAATATCCACCACCGCTTTCATGGCAGCCACACAATCGGCGACAAGCTGTGGTTCTGCCATAAGGCAAGCCCCGAATTTCCCATTCTGAACTCGATCAGAAGGGCAACCCACATTGAGGTTTATTTCATCATAACCTCGCTGTTGCGCTAATTTTGCACAATGCGCAAGATCGGTAGGATTTGAACCACCTAACTGTAAAGCGAGAGGATGTTCCTCTTCGTTATAGGCTAAGAAATCACCTTTACCATGGATAATGGCCCCAGTGGTAACCATCTCGGTATACAGAAGTGTTTGAGATGAAAGAAGTCGATGAAAGTATCGACAATGCCTGTCAGTCCAATCGAGCATCGGAGCAACGGATAATGTGGAAGATCGCAGCATAAAAGCTAAAACCTCTAGAAAACAAAGTAAAGCCTGTATACGGCGTAAGGCTGGCGATTATACCTATCCCAGGAATGTGATTCAATGTACTCCTGTACATACCTCAGATTCATCAATAGTGGCTAAGAAGGTCGTATTCACGGTGATGACAACCAAATCATTTCCTTAAAAACGTGTGGAAAAGCTTCCGTAGCCATACTCCCCGAGACAAAACTAATGATTCATCATAGTGTTGCACCACACATAAAGCACAAATCAATGAAGATCGACATCCATTTATGACGGCATGAGTAGCCCGTTCTATAAGATACGCCTTTGTAATGACAAGGAGCTTTCACTAAGCTTCATTGCTTATCTCCCCCGCAATAATGTCGTGCTTTCTTGATAACTATCAAAAATGCACGACTTCCGACTCTCAAAGCAACTTTGAGAGTATCGTTTTTTTGTCAGATAAGGTAACTTATGCCTCACTGGTGAGAAATTCGTTAAGGCAACGTCAATCATGCGTGATTTGTTGATGTTCAAAACGATCTTTGGCTTGATATAGTATATGATTACTAGGCGCCAATAGTGATGGTGATGGATTTGGATAATAAGCTTAGCAAACAGATAGAAGAAATATGTGCGGCGAGAGGCGTCAGGTTAACATCTCAACGCAAACGTGTGTTCGATCTGATTTGTGCTAGTAAAAAAGCCTCCAGTGCCTATGACTTACTGGAAGATTTAAAAAAAAGTGAGCCTCAAGCAAAACCACCTACCGTCTATCGAGCGCTAGATTTTTTACTTGAGCAAGGGTTCATCCATCGAGTGGAATCAACCAATAGTTTTATCTCTTGTTGCTCTTGTAATGCTCATAAACACTTTTCTCAATTACTCATTTGTGACCAATGTGGTAATGTTATTGAGCTGCAAAATGATAGTTTGATCGATATGCTGGCAAATAATGCAGAGAAACACGGTTTTACTATCAGTAACCATGTCATTGAATCACATGGGGTCTGCCAATCGTGTGCTCAAAAGTAAAGAATGAAACCAATAGAAGAGAGTTATGCGCGCTGAATTTGTCAATCCGTTTTTAGCGTCTTTGCTGAACGTACTAAAAACAATGGCTTCCTTAGAATTGAAGCCTCAAAAACCTCGTCTTAAAAAAGATGAAATTGCTCGCGGCGATATCTCAGGTTTAATCGGCATGATTGGTCCACAAACTCGTGGTTCCATGTCGATCACCTTTGATGAAGCCCTCGCACTGGAAATTATGCAAAACATGTTGGGTGAACGTCCAAATGGCTTAAATGAAGAAGTCACGGATATGGTAGGAGAAATCACTAACATGGTTACTGGCGGAGCAAAACGGATTTTGGCAGAAAGTGGGTTTGATTTCGATATGGCAACCCCAGTTGTGGTATCCGGTCGGGGACATACTATTCGTCATAAATGTGAAGGTTCGATCATTATCATGCCTTTCTCGTCTCAATGGGGAAATGCATTTATTGAGATTTGCTTTGAATGATAGTTCTACTCTCTTTAGCTCTCGATTAAAAAAGGCTGATGCATTGACATCAGCCTTTTTACTACTTCACCCGACGTGGATTAGCCACGAAATGCCTTAAATGCATTGATCAAACCATTAGTAGAACTATCGTGAGAACAAACCTCTTGCTCGTTTTCCAACTCAGGAAGAATTTGGTTGGCCAGTTGTTTCCCCAACTCCACTCCCCATTGATCGAATGAGAAAATATTCCAGATCACACCCTGTACAAAAATCTTATGTTCGTACATTGCAATCAAGTTACCTAGCGTTCGAGGTGTGATTTGTTTAACCAAAATAGAGTTGGTGGGTCGGTTACCTTCAAAGACTTTAAATGGAACTAAAGATGCCATTTCAGCTTCTGATTTCCCAGCTTTGACCAATTCAGCTTTAACCGTATCTGCGGATTTACCAAAAGCCAACGCTTCCGTTTGAGCAAAGAAGTTGGACATCAATTTCTGATGATGGTCACTCACGGCATTATGGCTAATCGCTGGCGCAATAAAGTCACAAGGAATAAGCTTAGTTCCTTGGTGAATCAACTGGTAAAAGGCATGTTGTCCATTAGTACCAGGTTCACCCCAAATGATTGGCCCAGTTTGATAGGTAACGGCTTGACCGTTACGGTCAACATATTTACCGTTAGACTCCATATTCCCTTGCTGGAAATAGGCTGCAAAGCGATGCATGTATTGGTCATAAGGAAGAATCGCTTCAGATTCCGCGCCATGGAAGTTGTTATACCAAAGACCAATCAGAGCCAAAATCACAGGAATGTTGCTTTCAAACGGAGTTTCCACAAAATGTTTATCCATTTCATGGGCTCCTGTTAGAAGCTCAACGAAGTTTTCATAGCCAATCGATAAAATGATCGATAAACCGATCGCTGACCAAAGTGAATAACGGCCACCAACCCAATCCCAAAATTCAAACATATTTTCGGTATCAATACCGAATTCAGCCACAGCGGTGCCATTCGTCGACAATGCAGCAAAATGTTTGGCTACATGTGCCTCATCACCTGCAACATTCAAGAACCAATCACGCGCAGAATGCGCATTAGTCATGGTTTCTTGAGTGGTAAAGGTTTTCGATGCCACTAGGAAAAGTGTCGTTTCAGGGTCTACTTTTTTTAGCGTTTCCGCAATATGAGTCCCATCCACGTTAGAGACAAAGTGCATGGTCAGGTGGTTTTTGTAAGGCGCTAACGCTTCTGTCACCATATAGGGCCCCAAGTCAGAACCCCCAATACCAATGTTAACAACATCGGTGATGGCCTTGCCAGTAAAGCCTTTCCACTCACCACGGATCACACGTTCAGAAAATGCACGCATTTTTTCTAAGACTGCATTCACCGCTGGCATGACATCTTCGCCATCCACCATCACAGGGGTATTGCTACGATTACGCAATGCCGTATGTAATACTGCACGATCTTCTGTTTGGTTGATAGCAGCACCACTAAACATCGCTTCAATTGCCGCATCAACCTCAGTTTCTTTGGCTAAAGCAAAAAGATGTTTCATGGTTTCTTCATTGATTAAGTTTTTAGAATAATCAACCAAAATGTCATGACCAAATCGTGTGGAGTATTGACTAAAACGTTGGCTATTTTCTGCAAATAGTGTTTTTAAGTCCATATCTTGCGCTGATTCAAAATGCGCAGTCAGAGCTTTCCAAGCATGTGTGTGCGTTGGATTGATGTTTTTCAACATGGTATCTATCCCGATGTTACAGTAGGCTTTATTCCACAATACTTAACCTTCTGATTAAGTAGGGAATCCCCGTTAAAGCAAAAAATAATAACCTTAACTGCTCAAAGCAGAAAGTCGGTCCTTGAATAATAAGCCCAATTATGGCTGAGCTTTTGCCCATCGACATTGAGTTAAGTCAGATAAAGTCGCCAACAATACACTTAGCTCAAGCGATCAAAATAGTAGCATTGTGATACCTATCCGTCATGAACACTTCTCTTTCAACTACGATTGTCATTCTATCTGGCATCAAACAAAAACAGGCCTATTGGCCTGCTCCGAAATAACACATTTCGACCCGTGAAGTGAGTTTTGTCACTAACTCATAACCCAAGGTTCCAATATGGCTTGCCACCCGTTCAACAGAGAGCTCACCGCCCCATAATACCGCTTCATCACCAACATGATCGTGTGCATCGGGGCCCAAATCGACGGTTAACATATCCATCGAAACACGACCCGCAATAGGCACCACTCTTCCATTCACAATGACAGGCGTACCATTAGGTGCAGTGCGAGGATAGCCATCCCCATAGCCAATGGCTATCACCCCTATTTTTGTGTCACGTTCACTACGCCATAGACCGCCATAACCAACTCTTTCCCCCGCTTTCACATCTCGAACAGCAATCAGGTGAGACTTTAACGTCATTACGGGTTGATAGCCCATCTCTTGAGCATCTTTATCAAGAAAAGGAGAAACGCCATACATGATAATCCCTGGACGCACCCATTCTAATTGACTTTGAGGCCAAGCCAATAATCCAGCGGAAGCTGCTAACGAACGTTCACCTTGGCAGCCATGAGTCAGTGATAGAAAGCACTCAATTTGTTCCGATGTGGTCGATTTATCCAGTTCATCAGCACAGCCAAAATGGCTCATGTAACGTAAAGGCTTCGCCACATTTGGGCAGTGATGCAACCGCTCTACAAAATGACGGTATTGTTCAGGGCGAACGCCTAAACGATGCATACCACTATCCACTTTTAGCCACACAACCACTGGGGTATCAAGCTGGGCCTGCTCAAGGGCTTGTAACTGCTCTTCACAGTGCAGTACTGTTTGAATGTTATTGGTGACCAATACGGGTAGGTCACCTGAGGAATAAAAACCTTCTAGTAATAAAATCGGTTTTACGATACCACTTGCCCTAAGCTGGAGAGCTTCTTCTATTCGAGCGACCCCAAATGCATCGGCACTTTGTGCATGTTTAGCAACTTGATGCAGGCCATGCCCATAACCATTGGCTTTGACAACAGCCATTAATTTACTTTTTGGAGCTTGCTGTTTGATTTTCTGTAAGTTGTATTGCAAGGCATCTAAATCGATGCATGCTTTTGCTGCTTTCATATAATTCATGCGGTTATTCATCATCAAATGCAGGGCCTGCATAGTTATCAAAACGAGAATATTGCCCTTGGAAGGTCAAACGAACAGAACCAATTGGGCCATTACGCTGCTTACCAATAATAATTTCAGCAATACCTTTTAGTGGGCTATCCGGGTGATAAACCTCATCTCGATAGATAAACATGATCAAGTCAGCATCTTGTTCAATCGATCCCGATTCTCGCAAGTCAGAGTTAACAGGGCGTTTATCAGCACGCTGCTCCAAAGAACGGTTTAACTGAGACAAAGCCACAACAGGAACATTTAATTCTTTCGCTAATGCTTTTAGTGAGCGGGAGATTTCGGCAATTTCAAGGGTACGGTTATCACTTAATGCTGGCACACGCATAAGCTGTAAATAGTCGACCATGATAAGTGATAACCCCCCATGCTCACGCGCAATGCGTCGAGCTCGGGAACGGACTTCGGTAGGGGTCAGTGCCGAGCTGTCGTCAATGAACATATTTTTCTTCTCCATGAGCATTCCCATGGTTGACGAAATTCTCGCCCAGTCTTCATCATCTAATTGACCTGTCCGAATTTTAGTTTGATCAACGCGAGATAATGAAGCAAGCATCCGCATCATAATTTGTTCAGCGGGCATCTCAAGCGAGAAAATAAGAACGGGCTTTTCTTGTCCCATTGCTGCGTTTTCACACAGGTTCATTGCAAACGTGGTTTTACCCATAGAGGGACGAGCAGCCACAATGATTAAATCGGAACCTTGTAAACCCGCCGTTTTCTTATTGAGGTCCGTAAAGCCCGTGTTCACCCCAGTCACCCCATCTTGGGGTGTCTTATAGAGTAACTCAATTCGCTCTAAGGTTTTCTCCAAAATGGAATCAACGCTTTGCGGGCCTTCATTATCACTCGTTCGAGCCTCAGCAATAGCAAAAACTTTGCTCTCAGCGAGATCAAGCAAATCTTCTGAGCTACGACCTTGGGGATCATAGCCAGCATCGGCAATTTCATTGGCAACCCCAATCAAATTTCGCACTAACGCTCGCTCTGCCACAATTTCCGCATAAGCATTAATATTGGCGGCACTAGGCGTATTTTTCACAAGGTCAGCAAGATACGCAAAACCGCCGACATCATCCAGTTGTTCGCGTAGCTCCAAATGCTCTGATAACGTGATTAAGTCGAGGGGGTGTCCTGCTTCAAGTAAATGCTTCACCGCTTCAAAAATTAAACGGTGAGGTCGGCTGTAAAAATCTTGCGCAATGACTCGCTCTGATACGGTATCCCAACGCTCATTATCCATTAACAAGCCACCAATCACCGATTGTTCAGCTTCTAATGAATGCGGAGGAATCTTCATCGCATCGACTTGGGCATCCGTAATTTTACGGTTTCGGTTATCGGTTCGGAGATCCGCCATAAGTTCACTCGGTAATGCTTCAATAACCGTCCATTATAACGAGAATCACGCATTTGTAATTAACCTTAGGAAAGTTTGTCAGCAATGAAAGTAGAATTAACTTTGGCATGACCGAATTTTTATCACTGATGCTTATTATTCGAAAAATTTACTGACTAATGAGGGGCTCTGTGTGTCCAAAGTTTGGCTTCTAAGTATTAGCCTGTTGACAAGTTATAACGTTTACGCGCACGAGGAAACTCAGACAAATAAGGACATCAAAACCCTCTCACCTTGGCATAGCCAAGTAGAATTTGGCTACCAGTCTCACTCAGGGAATACCGATTCTCAATCACTCAACGCGCGAGTGAAAGGGGAATACATTAGTGGTCGTCACCGTACCAACGGGGAGTGGCGCTTTTATAAATTGGATAAAAACGGTAAAGAGAACAAAAGGCAATCTAGCTACACACTGCAAAGTGACTATAAGTTAGGTCCCAAGATGTATCTGTACGGAAGCTTTCGAGGCACAGACTCTCGCTATAGCGCCTATTTCAAAGATTATACCCTCTCTGGTGGGCTAGGTTATCAGTTAACCAATACCGATACCTTACTTGTTGAGCTAGAGGTAGGCCCGGGCTATCGTTATCAAGAACCCAATCTTGATGAAATTGGCAGCAATGATGTCGTTTTCCCCAACCTAGTTCGAGAACCCATTTTCCGCAGCAATCTCAAAACCGAATGGCAAATACTGCGTAATTTTAGGCTTTCAGCTGATGCAACTTTAGTCGGGGGGGACAGTAATACCCGCTTGGATACTGATATTAGTGTCATCAATAATATCACTGAAGATATTGCTCTAAAAATCAGCCAATCTCGCCAATACCACAACCAGGTACCAGAAGGGCTAAGTAAGTCAGATAGTATTTTGGCGGTCAGCTTAGTCTTTCTTTTCTAACCTCAATGTAGTCGTGACCGATGAGCTAAAAAAAACACCAGCCGAAGCTGGTGTTTTTCAACTAATAAGTAAACTGAGATTACTCAGCAATCACTTTTAGGTTCACAGTAGCAAACACTTCTGAATGAAGTTGTACGCTAATTTCGAACTCACCAGTGTTACGTAGAGCACCTTCAGGTAGGCGAACTTCGCTCTTCGCTACAGCAACACCAGCCGCAGTAATTGCGTCAGCGATGTCACGAGTACCGATAGAACCGAATAGTTTACCTTCATCACCAGCTTTAGAAGCGATAACAACAGCTTCTAGTGCATTTACTTGGTCAGCACGAGCTTGAGCAGCAGTCAGTTGCTCTACAACTTTTGCTTCAAGTTCAGCGCGACGAGTTTCAAACATCTCAACGTTAGCTTTAGTTGCCATTACTGCCTTACCTTGAGGGATAAGGAAGTTACGAGCGTAACCAGATTTAACGTTAACTGTATCGCCAAGGCCACCCAGGTTACCGATTTTATCAAGTAGAATAACTTGCATTGCTTAATCCTCTTTCTTAATAAACGGTGCCGATTACTGATGTTTGTCAGTATATGGCAATAGAGCTAGGTAGCGAGAGCGTTTGATTGCACGAGCTAGCTGACGCTGATATTTAGCACTTGTGCCAGTGATACGGCTAGGTACGATTTTACCAGCTTCAGTGATGTAATTCTTAAGAGTTGCTACATCTTTGTAATCAATCTCTTGTACGCCTTCTGCAGTAAAACGGCAGAATTTACGACGACGGAAGAAACGAGCCATGGGCTATCTCCTGATCTAAATTTGAATAATGTTGTCGGCCTTATGCATCGTTATCAAAAAATATATTTTGATTAGTCAGAAACTCTCTCTGCCCTAATGATGCGGCCTAATACTAAATGTTGAGTGAACGCAGCGACCGTTAACCATAAACAAGTGTTAATGGTGCTTAATTTACCTAGTAATCAATCACTAAGCCATTAAGCTGACACCAAAACCAGCTCCAAAGAACGGTTAAGCATCAAATCGGTCCATTGAAATTACTCAGCGTCTGCTTCAAATTTCACTTCTTCACGCTTAGAGCGTTCTTCTTTTGCTTTTAGCATGATAGAAGGTTCAGTGATAGCAGCTTTAGTACGCATGATCATGTTACGTAGAACAGCATCGTTAAAACGGAACGCTGTTTCTAGTTCATCAACCACTGCTTGGTCAGCTTCAACGTTCATTAGAACGTAGTGAGCTTTGTGCAGTTTGTTAATTGGGTAAGCCAGTTGACGACGACCCCAATCTTCTAGACGGTGAACTTTACCGCCAGCTTCAGTGATAGAACCAGTGTAACGCTCGATCATGCCAGCAACTTGCTCGCTTTGATCTGGGTGCACCATGAATACGATTTCGTAATGACGCATTTATTGCTCCTTACGGATTATTCAGCTTCCAGATTTGGCCCGGTCATCCAAAGGAAGCAAGGAACGAATGATAAGTGACCGAGAATTAAGGAGCGGGAATAGTACAGAATGACGCCAATTTTAGCAAGGGAAATATAGGAACGATCCATGAATAAACATCAAGGGGAGAAAGATGAAAACGCACCTCTCCCCCAACCATAGCAATTAATGTTCATCCACAAATTGAGCTTGTAGATAATTTTCTAGCCCAGTCATTTCAATCAGGCCTAACTGTGTTTCTAACCAATCGACGTGTTCTTCTTCATCTTCTAAAATTGCTTGAAATAAATCTCGAGAAACATAATCCCGAATATCTTCTGCATAAGCGATGGCATTACGAAGATCAGGAATTGCCGACATTTCTAATTTTAGATCACACTCCAACATTTCTTGAGTATCTTCACCGATCATTAACTTGCCAAGATCTTGTAAATTCGGCAACCCCTCTAGAAACAGAATCCTTTCAATTAAATGATCAGCGTGCTTCATCTCATCAATAGACTCGTGATATTCCTTATCCGCTAGATGTTTTAGCCCCCAATCTTTATACATACGGGCGTGTAGAAAATATTGATTAATCGCAATCAACTCATTGCTAAGAATTTTATTCAAATGTTGGATGATGATAGGATCACCTTTCATGACAAAGCCCTCCTCTTTGGCTCTATTAACTGTAGAACGAATTGAGAAGGTGTCAAAATTTATGAAAAGGCAACTAACTTGCTTGTAAGTAACTGGGTATCGTAGTACTTAAAATTTCTTTTGCCTGTTTAACACACTTACCACATTGAGATCCTAATGCGGTACAGCGCTTAATACCTCTGATATCAGAGATTCCTGACTCTAATGCCAATTTTTTAATCTTTTTATCTGAAATGCCGTGGCATAAACAAACGTACATAGCTAAACCTAATAACCACTAAACGAATAATAATATAAACAACAATCATTATTATTTCCATATTGAATCGTAACAATGAAAGATTAATTCGTTATAACGCACGTAAGAATCGCCTAACCAGATCATCGAGTTTCGTTATGTTTACTCAGGCTCATAAAATAACTGTTTGTTTTTTAAAACTTAACAGCAAAGATAAAATTAAAAATGATTTATAACCGAAAAAACAAAAGGGAAGCAAAAGCTTCCCTTTTCTATTTGGTTGTTATCTAAAATGATCGAAATTAAGCGATGATCTTAGCTACAACACCAGCACCAACGGTACGGCCACCTTCACGAATAGCGAAACGTAGACCTTCATCCATTGCGATTGGAGCAATGAGCTCTACAACCATTTGGATGTTGTCGCCTGGCATTACCATTTCTACGCCTGCTGGTAACTCGATGTTACCCGTTACGTCTGTTGTACGGAAGTAGAACTGTGGACGGTAACCTTTGAAGAATGGGGTATGACGACCACCTTCATCTTTAGACAGCACGTAAACTTCTGATTCAAATTTAGTGTGTGGAGTGATTGAACCTGGTTTCGCCAATACTTGACCACGTTCTACGTCATCACGCTTAGTACCACGTAGTAGTGCACCAACGTTCTCACCTGCACGACCTTCGTCAAGCAGCTTACGGAACATCTCTACACCTGTACAAGTCGTCGTCGTTGTATCTTTGATACCAACGATGGCAACTTCGTCACCTACACGTAGAATACCACGCTCGATACGACCCGTTACTACTGTACCACGACCTTGAATTGAGAATACGTCTTCGATTGGCATTAGGAATGCTTGGTCTACTGCACGCTCTGGCTCTGGAATGTATGAATCTAGCGCTTCTGCTAGTTCTACAATCTTCGCTTCCCACTGCTCTTCACCGTTCAATGCACCTAGTGCTGAACCTTGAATCACAGGTAAGTCATCACCTGGGAAGTCGTATTCAGAAAGAAGTTCACGAACTTCCATTTCTACTAGTTCTAGTAGCTCTTCATCATCAACCATGTCACATTTGTTCATGAATACGATGATGTAAGGGATACCAACCTGACGGCCTAGTAGGATGTGCTCACGAGTTTGTGGCATTGGGCCATCTGTCGCCGCTACCACTAGGATACCACCGTCCATTTGCGCAGCACCGGTGATCATGTTTTTAACATAGTCAGCGTGTCCTGGGCAGTCTACGTGTGCGTAGTGACGAGTTGGAGTTTGGTATTCTACGTGTGAAGTAGAAATAGTAATACCGCGCTCACGCTCTTCTGGAGCATTGTCGATTGACGCGAAGTCTTTAGCTTCACCGCCGTATACTTTTGCAAGTACAGTACAGATAGCTGCGGTTAGAGTGGTTTTACCGTGGTCAACGTGGCCGATAGTACCAACGTTTACGTGCGGTTTCGTACGTTCAAATTTTGCTTTAGACA
>NZ_FUXB01000026.1 GCF_900167345.1 Vibrio cincinnatiensis DSM 19608
CGTACAGAGATGAGTATTAACGAAATTGCCAAGTGGCTAAATCCCATCATACAAGGTTGGATTTACTACTATGGTCGGTTTCACCGCTCAGCGCTGACTGCCATTGGTCGTCATATAAACCTAACGTTAATTCGCTGGGCTCGACGGAAATATAAGAGGCTGCGGAAGCACAAAATCAACGCCTGCAAGTTTATAGGTAACTTGATAGAACAGGCGCCTCATTTGTTCGCTCACTGGCGGGCAGGATTAGGAACAGCGTTGGCTTAATGGGAGCCGTATGAGCTGAGAGGTTCACGTACGGTTCTGCGAGAGGCTGTCGGGGAGGTTCCGGCGGTCTACTCACCACATGTCCATGTTTAAAGGGTTTTCGGCATAGTGAGTTCACAGTTTTCTTGTTCCGATGGATAACGGAATCACACAACAAGCCATTAATCGATGATCAATTTGACGATCATTTTCAGTGTTTTCTAATACCTCCATAGATAATTGGAGGTCAAACAATGAGTAACCAGCACCCATTTATGCATTTCGATGTCATCCCAGATTACCGCCAACAAGGCAAAGTCGAACACAAGTTAACGGATATCATTTTGTTAACAATCTGTGCAGTACTTTCCGGACAGGATGATTGGAAAGCCATTCATCTTTATGGCACAAGATGGTTAGATTTTCTCAAACGCTTTGGTGATTTTAGTCATGGTGTTCCCTCTACTATTACCATAGCTCGAGTGATGGGAATGATTAATGCGACACGCTTACAAAAGTGTTTTATCGAATGGATGAAATCATGCTGTGAGCTCACTGATGGTGAGGTGATAGCGATAGACGGTAAAACCGTTCGAGGGTCTTATGATGATTCCCGTGGGCTTGGTGCGATCCATATGGTTAATGCGTTTGCTACAGAGAATGGGGTGTGCCTTGGACAACATAAAGTTTACGAGAAGTCCAATGAGATAACCGCTATCCCTGAGTTGCTTCAACTGCTTGATATATCAGGTTGTTTAGTAACAATTGATGCGATGGGTTGCCAAAAGAAAATCGCGCAAAAGATCCTTGAAAAGAACGCAGATTACTTGCTGGCTGTGAAAGGAAATCAAGGCCGACTAGAGGAGGCTTTTGATAACTATTTTGATATGAGTATGCTGCAAAAGCATGATGGTGATTCTTACAGTACTCAGGAAAAATCGCGTGGTCGCCAGGAAACACGATTAGCCTTAGTGAATGAAGATTTAAGAGTTTTGGGCGATCTTGAATTGGATTGGCCAGGGCTTAAAACGATGGGAATTGTGGTCTCCATTCGTCAAGAATCAGCAGTGGCTCAAGAGTCAGAAGTAACGGTTCGATATTATATTAGTTCGAAAGCGCTCAGTGCTAAAGAATTGTTAAATGCTTCACGCTCACACTGGTTAGTCGAGTCGATGCATTGGATGCTGGATACTGAATTTGGTGAAGATGCTTGCCGTAAGAGAGCGGAAGAACGAGCAGAGAATTTCGCCAGGATCAGACAGATGTGCTTAAACATGCTAAAAAGTGAAACGACACTGAAAGCGAGCATTAAACATAAAAGAGCGATGTGCGCGATGGATCCAGAGTACCTTTTGAAGGCATTGGGAAGCCTTTATTTACGGGAATGTTCATGATTTTTCCGTGCCCAACAGTGCCCGCAAAGCCTATTTATGTATTGCTAACTCGTTTAAGCATTTAGCTCATAAGCCACTGGATGACATCACCGCATGGGATATTCAGCAATGGATTTCAGAGCGTCGCAAATTAGGCCGCGCTCCGGCCACCATCACTTATGCGGTGAACCGATTAAGGGCGGCGTTTAATCGTGCAGTAGAGTGGGAATTTATTGACTCACATACACTTGGTAAGGTCAAAGTGATTCATCAAGACAATACTCGTGTCCGGTATTTGTCGAAGGAAGAAGAAAAAGCGCTCTTGGCCGCGCTGACCTCCCGTGATGCGCGATTACGTGAATCGTTAGCGTCCACCGCTCAAGCGGGTCGTTATGTGGATTATTTAGAGCCGCTTATCGTGATGGCAATGCATACGGGATTACGTCGAGGTGAGCTATTAACGCTGCGTTGGGAGCACATCTCTTTGCCTAACCGTTATTTAACCATTCGTTCTGAAAATGCCAAATCCAAGAAGAGGCGAACGGTGCCTTTAAACGATACGGTATTTCACCTATTAGACGCTTGGCGAGCACAAAACCCAAGCGCGGATTTTGTGTTTGTTCATCGCGGCCAACCGGTAAGCTTTTTTAGTTATCAATGGCGTAATCTACTGAAAGAAGCCAAGATTGAGCAATTCCGGTTCCATGACTTACGGCATCATTTTGCGAGTAAATTGGTGATGGCGGGGGTTGATTTAAACACGGTGAGAGAATTACTCGGTCATGCGGATTTAAAAATGACACTGCGTTATGCTCACTTAGCGCCAGAGCATAAAGCCGCTGCGGTCAATTTGATTGGTTAAGCCTTATAGGTTTTAAACTTGATATTATCCGCCTTCAAGCTGGCTAGGGTAGCCAGTCAATAGCCAAGGTTAAGCCGCTTTATCTACTGGCTTACTCTTGGCTTACTGTTCGAGTGAGAAGCCTGTGTTTATCAGGCTTAAAGCCAGATAAGCTAGGTTAACTGGTCTCTCTTTTCTCTTCACTTAACATGGAGTACGGCCTGTTAAGCCAACCATCATCAAGCTTATCTAACCTATTAGGTTGATTGACCTCATAAACGGCCATATTTGTTGTACTTAATCGATGATGCAGGGTTTTTCTCTTTGCACTGGAATGCTTTAATCATAGTCGTCCAGGAATGACTCACAAAGGAGTAAGAGAATGAGTCAAATGCAACGCCAGTATTTACGGTTAGAAGACATCACGGAGAAAACCCGCTTAACGCAAGGGGATGTATGGGAAGCGGTCGAGCAAGAGACATTACCCTTATGCGCGAGTATTGCCGCCTCACGGCTGGGAGCCTATGCCCAAGATGGAAAAACCATCATGGCTATCTTTGATTATCAAGGCATGGTTCAGTTAGAGGCGTCCGTCGCCAAAGCGTTTGCGCTATCTTTAGAGCCGAAGACCTGCCAACGTATGACCATATTACAACCCGAATGGGTGAATCAGTGGCAAACGGTGTCAGCGGCTTTCCCCAAAGTGACGCAAGCGGGCTTTGCCTACCAGAATCAACCGATAAGCCCACCGTTGCACGCCTTTCTTGCCAGTGGCAAAATGATCGCCTCATTAACGCAAAGTAGTCTAATAGGGCAAGCGGGGGAGACAATGAACGCCATCTTTAGCCAGCTTAGTGGCACCCTGAGCGATAGCGTGGCTGAAAAACAGAAGGCGTTTGCTGAGAAATACCCCGCTAAAGATGAAGAGCGTTTGAGTATCCAAGCTATCACCATTACCCCCACACATTTACGGGTGGCGGTCAGTGATTTAGTGGCGGTGTTTGGTGAGCAGGTACTCATGATGGCAGAACATGGCACGAGTCAGGCGAAAGGCGCTAGTGTGCGATTTCATGTGGCTAACCAGCCTGTGTTAACACATCCCATCGCTCAGATTGCTTATCGAGTATTAGAATCCAATCCCAAAGCTAAAGCCAATAAGATATGGAATCTCATTCGTAGAGAGGTCAATCAAAGCGGTGCTCAACGTGTGTTTGATACGGATGCTATTATTGATGAAATGACCCTCGATCATGTTACGTGGTTTGGCCGTAGCGATGCTGACAATACAATGCAATATGATTCTTTTCGTATGAATATTTTGCCCAAAGTTCGCCGTGCTTTAAATGGACAATAAACAAAACGTTATCGCTAGCGTTATTGCTAGCGTTATATAACGTTTTGAGTGATTAAGGTAAAGCCTCAATGAACAGCAAGAGGCTTTATGATGACAACACCTATCAAACGCGCTTTCACCGAACAAGAAACCGCGCACTACATCGGCATGAGCCGTTCTTTTCTTCGTCAAGCACGCATGGAAGGCCACCGCCATAATCGCACGATAGCGCCACCTTTTATCAAAATTGGTCGAGCTGTGCGTTATCTCAAAGATGACCTTGATCAATGGCTTGATAGTCACGCCAGACTTGACCACCTATCACAAGGAGGTCAATACCATGCTTAATCTGACACAAAAACAAAAAGAGTTACTGACTTGGATGAGAGAGGAGAAAACCGTTGAAGTGTGCTCAGACTATTGCACCAAAAATGGCGAGGCGGCGGGAAAATCCCGCTTACCTATCCGAGTGCATAGACCAACCATCAACAAGCTCTATCAAGAGGGACTGATCACTTATCAACCCAAGCTACACTACGGCCTTCGCTGGGATGTGTTCACGCTGACCGAAAAAGGGGAAGCGTTGGCATGAAAGAAATAGATTACAACCTGATCGAACGTGATGACCAAGCCTTTGTGAGACAAAGGCTTTCTTGCTTTCCGCTGTCCATACAATGGCTATTGTTTAAAGAATATCAAAATCAGCCAACCAAGTTTGAGCGTAACACGTATTTGCGTTTAACGACTGACCAACTGGCTGAGAAGCTGTCTATACCTTTAGATCAATTAGCGTTGAATTTATCGGAAGACGAGTTAAGACAAAAAGCCAAGGAATACGCCAAAGCCACTTTAGCGATGAGACGCTACTACCTCAACGATGAGGAAGCGCTCTCTAATGTACACCATTTTGTGCAATCGCATGGCGTAACGATTTGCCGTGATGGTGCTTATAGCTTAAACGGGGAATTAAGCCGATACAGCGATCATCAATGGTGGCTACGTCAGTTAAGGAAGGCGTTACGTCGTAACATAGAAGTGGTTCAGCACCATCTTAATCAAGTGAATAACAAGAAAAGCTTGTATTGTTCCCCCCTCACGCTGCAAGCGCGCCGTCAACAAAAAGCCTATCAACAGGCTTATCTTGAAAATACCTTTGCAGTGAATGAGCAAGGTGATCGCTTTTCCCTATTGGAATTATCACAAAAAGGCGTCGCCGATCCGAAAATACGCAAAGGGGAACTCATGGTGAGAGCGCGAGGGTTTGAAGAGATGGCCAACGAGCTTGGCCATGTAGCAACGTTCATCACGTTTACCTGTCCATCAAAGTATCATCGTAGCTATTCACAATCCGGTCAGGTGAACCCTAAATGGGCAGGTTACACCCCGCTAGACGGGCAACACTACCTAAACGCAATATGGCAACTCATCCGCTCCAAACTGAATCGACGAGGCATTCGTTTTTATGGTTTTCGTGTAGCAGAGCCGCAACACGATGGCACCCCACATTGGCATTTATTGCTGTTTGTCGAGCCTGAGCACTATCAAGCGATGGTGACTATCATGCGAGACTACGCATTAAAAGAAGACGGTGATGAGCAAGGTGCACAAGCACACCGTTTTACCGAAGTAAAAATAGACCCCAGTAAAGGCAGTGCTACGGGTTACATTGCAAAATACATCTCAAAGAACATTGACGGTAACCATCTAGATTCAGGGGTGTACGGTGAAGATCCACTAGAGGCGGCAGCGCGAGTGGATGCGTGGGCGGCTTGCTGGGGTATTCGTCAGTTTCAACAGCTAGGCGGCTGCTCCGTGACGGTATGGCGTGAGCTAAGACGTTTAAAAACGTTGCTGGGTTTGAATGAGCGGCAACAGTCCATCGTTGAGGCAGCGGATAAGGGCGATTGGAAAACCTTTACCGCGCAAATGGGTGGCGTATTCTGTACGCGCAAAGAGCAAGTGTTTAAGCCCTACTATGAGTTATCGGTGGAGACGAGTACTGGAGTGGTGAAAACGAGCCTGTATTGTGAGAATGAGCGAGTGAAAGCGTTAAAAGGGGTAGTGAGTGCAGGGCGTGAGTTTATCACGCGAGTGTTTCAGTGGCGGCTTGAAGCTTTAGTAACTACGATTCCTAGTACAAGATTATGTCACTATTAGTGATAATGCTCCCAATATTTATTTTTATTGCATATGTTTTTGTTGCATATAGTGGTGAAAGGTAAAGTATTAATGCCTAATTAGCATAATAAATAAGACTTAAGGACCCAATGGATATGCTTTCAGTTCAGGAAAAGAAGCAACTAAAACATATGATCGAAGCTAATCAGCATGAAATTTTTATAGTTTCCATGGAAGAAATGGACGCAATTGTGCGCTCCTCTCCGAAAGGGAACCTGCCACATATTAAGAATTCATGGCAGCAATTGAAAGGTAAAGCAGAGATTGGAGTTGGTTATTATGCTTCAGCCGATGATTTAAGAACGCTAAGTAAACTTATTGGTGATCTTGGTGGGGTTACAACCAAGGCTTATGTTAAAAGTTATGGTGGAAAGCCACACATAATTCTAAAAGGTAATCCTAGATTGAGGTATTTTTTAACTGGGACAAAGTATGGCATTAATAATCCTAAAGTTATTACGATTGGGTTGGGTAAGGCAGGGGCTATTCATGCAGCAAAATCCGGAGGGATTCTATCAATAGTATTACTTTCTAGCTATCGAGTCGTTGATTATTTTCTCACAGATAACGCTACGCTTACCCAGCTTGTTGGCTCGTTGGCTACAGATGTGGTTAAGATAGGTATAACAACAGGAGCATCTATAGCTGCTGCTTCTGGTTTTGTTGCACTTGGTTTTACCGTAGCAATCGGGCCAATTGCAGCAGTTGTTTTTGTCGGTGTTTTAACGTCAGTAGCGTTGAGTTTTTTAGATGAACATTATGGCATTACTCAAAGTATTATTGCTGGATTAGATGAGATTAGCCAAAATGTAAGTCGTCGTGCTGAAAAAACTAAAGGTGCATTTTATAAAAAAATAGGTACTTTTGCGGACTCTGTATTCGATTATGCTGTAGATTCGGCTAAGGGGATTTTAATAAATACAGCAAAACATACTATGGATAAATTCTTTTCCGCGAAGCCGAGGTTTCAATAATGAACGATCAACCACAGGCTTCACTGTTAGTCCGTCTTCTGAGTTTAGCCTTTTTTATGCTTCTAACATTTGGGGCTTTTTCTTGGTTTTCTGTAAGTTCAGTTAACCTTATATCAACGTTACGTGCTGAAAGCCAAGTGATAGGTTTTGATAAGGGAGCTATGTACACATTAGGTTGTGGGCTTGGGCTTCTTGTTATAACGGTTGGTGGCTTAATGCAAGGCATACTGAAGTTAAAATTAACGGAAAAACAGCATTCATTTTTTTTGCGTTCTATAGTAGTAAGTTTATTGTTAATGGTTATCTATCCTCAGGTAGCTCACTACACTGTTGATAATTATCTGAAGAGTAAGCGGTATAGTATTTGTGAGGAAGTATCCTACCAATGGTTGATTTATAGTAAGTTGTACTACACTAAAGATAATATAGCTTGCAGTAATTTGATTAGAGAAAAATCAATAGCAAGTAGCGAAAATGAATTTTAAAAATCTCCTCTTGGAGTTCTGTGAATAAGTGTACGGGATAGGGAGGAGACGAACCGGAAAGGATATGTTTTGAGTCACTGAGCGGTTAGATTAACAAGTTTGCATATGAATGCTTGACCGATTTTTTTGATAACCTTTATTATGGGCCTATGGGGTTGCATTAGGCTAACTTGCATTTGCCCCTTTTCGTGTTAGCACCGTTACTAACACAAGTCTCCATGAATTGGTTTTGTAATACTTTAACTAATCGAAGGCGAAAGGTAAGACCTGACCCCATTGTTTTACTTTACTTATCGTAAGGAGATTCACGTACTCTGAACAGGAATTTTCGCCAGATAGGAAGATGTTTACAATAGAACAAGACTTTATTCAAATTGATTCATTGCATCGGATGGTATAATTATGTGTAATTGTCTAAAAAGGAACTATTAGTTGGTGCGATATGAGATTTAATCTTGGCAATAGCTCGATCATCAATATTTTCGTAATGCCCGATCAAGATGATGGGACTATGAACTCTCCATTTCAAGGCTTTCTAGTTGACGTTTTCTCTGATGATTATTATCAGACAATGACTAAGGTTCTGTCTTATCCTATTAATGCGACAGAAGTTTTCATGTCACAGCAAGAATTGATTGAATACAGATGCGAATTTGGTTATCCAAATCTATTCTTGTTGAATATTAGATCATTAGTTGAGACGTTACCATTCTTTCTAAATCACCCATTTGTATGTATTACATGTATCGGAGATGAACTGAAGTTTGTAAAAACATTGGATTTACAATTAAAATATTCCCCTTTGATTATTGGTGTTGAACCTGAAGTAGACTTAGATATAAGTAGGTTCAATATGTTCATGCTTGATGACTTTATAATTAAAAGAACGAATGAAGCTTTAAATAATGGAGACCTCCCTAGGGAGTTTTCTAAATACATAGATAATAGGCAGCCAAGAGAAAAACAAGCAAATATACTTAAAACACCGACTCGCACGCACTCTGTAACCCACCCTAATGAATTAGTTCTTATGAGCGTTGGTTTTGATTTTGAATATGTTAATACCCTTCGAGGTTCCGGTGATAAGAATGTTTTTATCAATGCAATAATTGATTCTAGCAGGAACCTACAAAGTATATTGAATTATAGAAGGGATGACTCAAAATCGGACTTGATAGTTTATTCGCCAAGTATATTTACTCATTTATACAATTTTAAAGATCATTTCTGGAACCAGATTAATAGAGAGTTAAAGAATAAAAGTGCTAAATCATTCATTATGAATGGAGTATTTAAAAATCCATCGTATTCTGGAATGGATTTGGATAAATCCATGATCAAAGATATGAGTAAGGTACTTGATAATAAAGCCTTTCAAGCAATTATGGGTACAAGGCAATTTGAACTTGCATATACAACATTGGCAATGAATAGTCTTGCAATAGCGAACATGTGTCCTGCTGTTCGAGTTCCAAATGCAATTAACTTTCATAACGGAATGCTTAGAGATATTGAGAGTTTGAGTAATATCGATGACAAGAAAGCAAAAGTTAACTTTCAGAAAAAGATAAGAAACCTGACTAATAGTATGAAAGAGGAAATAGGCGATAAACTCATAAACTTCATATCTGATAGTGAGTCAATTACATTGTGCACTGACACTCCTCTTGAATGGGTAATTTTCAATAAAGTACCGTTGATGTTTACTCATGAGGTATCAAAAATCCATACAACTCCGGGTAATCAATTACTAAAAATATCGACTAACTTTTCAAATTTTACGTTTAAGCATGATGAGCTTTTACGTATTACAGTCTTTCGATCATTTAGAGAAACAGATCCATTAAAACATACTCTAGAACATGGACTTAAACATTTTGCTCAAATTGATAATAAAGTAACTATAAAAATAGTAGATGTAGAAAATGAGCAAGAATTGATCGAAGCGTTAAACAAAGTTGATACGCCAATTTTGATCTTTGATTGCCATGGTAATCACGGAGGAAGTGATGAACACGGGTGGTTATGTATTGGCAATGATAGGGTTGACGTTTGGAATTTACCTTGCAATGGCAAAATACCACCAATTGTTATTCTCAGTGCCTGCTTAACATCAGCTATTGGTGGTTCGCACGCTTCAGTTGCTAATGGTTTGTTAAGACATGGCGCTATCACGGTTTTGGGGACGTTATTGCCAGTGGATGCTGTTAAATCCTCTGTATTCGTAGGAAGAATTATATATCGCCTTTCTGGATACCTTTCTGCGTTGAAGAGTTTAGGTGTTGATTATCTGACTTGGCGAAAATTTCTAAGTAGTTTCTTTAGAATGTCTTTTTGTACTGATGTACTGACTGAACTTAGAGATATTTATGGCTGGCTAGATAGAAAACAATATGAACAAGTTCATTTCGAGGCAAATAAAGTGATCAATATGGGAAGACCCGATTGGTTCTATGTTATTGTTGATAAGCTAACATTTGAAACTGGAAAAACCAGAAAAGAGGTTGAAGACGCGATTGATGAAATCGGGTTTGTAGAAACTATGAACTATTCACAACTAGGCAGGCCAGAAAACGTCATCATCCGCTTATAGAATGGATGCACTAATCCAGACTTTTGCTGACTATACCTAAAGTAATTCATTGCTTGCTAAATTAGAAAAATCACTGACTCATTTATGTCCAGAAGTGATTTAGGAAGGGACGAATGACAAAGGGACGAAATCACTGAATAATCAAAATTTCACTCAAAGAGCAATGCGCTATCAATTAAAATGCAGAAAAGTTAGAGTATCGCTGCGCTTAGCCCTTTTACTATAAGGGTTTTCTAACTTTTAAGTTACATTTACTTTAATACTAGTCGACATTCACCACACAATCATTAATGAGACTTAAAAAGGATCAACCAAATCAGTATCAAAGCGGAGCCCTTGTAAGCGATTTTCATCACATAACTTCTTCAAACGCTCTGTGGCGAATAGCTTTCCGGCTCCTTGTAGCTTCGATTTAAAAACCGCTTTAAAACGGATATCTGGCTCAACAAAGGCAAGGGATTTTAGGCCAATTGGATACCCGCCCTGATATTCCATTTCAGTAAGGCCAGTATCCTCTAATCCAAAAGACAAGCAGTGAAAAACAAAAAATGGCTTGTTACCAATTTCGATAGGCAAGAACTCTCCAACTTTTTCTAGCTCAGAACGCACAACCTCATACGCTTGCTTATTCATAACCAGAAAAGAGACATCCCACGTAGTAATATCAGGCTCATTTTTTTGAGCACTATCACCGTAAAAATCAAAGGACACACCATCATTCCAGATAGTTTTCAAGCTTTCGGAGGTAGCAGGAGCTTCCATTAAAGTATCTATCAGCTCAACATTACCAAGCTGCTCTGCAAGTGTTACAACATCCAGTTCGAATGTTTTGAACCGCTCGAAATCAGGCTTTAATTGGTAAATACTCATTTGCTAGGGCTCCAGTTTATGTCTTTCTTTTCCAAAATTTTGGTCGGATGAGTGCCGTTTTTGATATCCAGTTTAATGATTCGAAGTTTATTTACAAACTGTGTCTCACTCTTTCTTATATTTACAAGACTATCAGAAATCCATGTCTGATAGTTGTGACTATGAATACGAGAATGCGGCGGCGCTTTGGGCGTTGTGAAGTGCCCTTCAAATGCAGTTGAACGAGGAAGCCAAACGCCATTCACCGGATCATTAATACCAATTCCATAAAGATGCATTTGTAATCGGGTCCTCATCATACGGGCATTACCTTTACCCATAACAATATGATGTGCTTGGTGGTTTTTACTCGGCTGAGGTTCTGCAACTGCATAAAGGTGACTTGCCAGTTGTTTGGTAGGATGGTGCGGCTCTTTTACCAATTCATGTGACTTTTTTTGCTTATTGCTTTCTCTATATTCTGACAAATTTGATTGTAAGGAGCTTTGTGTCGATATACGAATAAGTTCTCTATCAAGAAAAGCAAGATCTTCTTTAATTTTCTTCAGTGCCATACCATCTGGTTTTGGTTCTTGCTGTAGATTTTGCCTTACTCTTACCGCCTCTCTTTGAAATCGGTTTATTGCAAGCTCCAGCGGTGTTGGATTACTAGGGCGGGCAGGTATTGACTGTATTGGGCTTTTACTTAATATAACCTTTTTCATTATTGTTCCTTTGCATACTTACAGTACCTACAGTTATTGTGTTTCTGTATAACACCAAGTTGATGTACGACCTATAGATTAGGATGAGAAAAAGCTTAAAACTGAAGTAAAATAGTAATTTTATGAAACTATTAGTTTGGTCAATTTCACTGTAAGCGCATCATAGACCCCGTATTCTAATCGCTGAGTACGAACATTAAGATCAGGTCTCCAACTAAAAGGAGACCTAAAATGACAAAACGACGCACCAACCAAGAATGGCAAATGCTTATCGACAAATCTAAATCGAGTTCCTTGTCAACACTCGCATTTTACCTGACTGGATGAACAAGGTTTCCTGACGATACAGCGGAAGTGTATACTGATATTTGCCTAAAATAATGTTGGCAAGCAGACTTTCGGTGGCGAAGCTTTAGGGATGATGCTTATCGGTGCGGGTTGTTGGTGAATCCTAACGACTGCTGATTTGGGGATTTTTACGGTTGTTTATGAGCTACACATTTGCTATATCAATATAGTTTGTTGCTGTGGTGTTTGTTTGTAATATATTGATATATAAAAATAAAGTTTTGTCTGCGTTGGCCCCTTAATGCGGCGTTATGCTTAATCACCAAAAGTCAGTGGTTTATGATTGTTCTTTGTTCCCTTGGCTTTTTAGTTTGGTGTTTCTCGGCAAGTTGGCTTCAGTGGGCGCGGTTTTCTGGACAATTATTCTTTGGCGCTGGAAATTCAGCGAATTGCCTCAATCAATTTTCGGGCAAGCGCGAGTTTGAGGCGGTTGGCTCAATAAGCAATCTGATCTTAGGTTTGTTTAGTATTAGCGGTCAAAGTTCAAAGTCTGATTTTCAAAATCATGAGTCATTTCAGTTTTTTGGTTTTTGGGTTTTGTTTGTGAATCAAAGCTGAGTTAATCTTGGTTTTGGTACAACGTAAGTCATTGAAGCTTAAGCATAACAAACGGTTCAAGAGGGACAGCCAACGCGCGGCATTTTTACCATGCGTTAGTTTTTGTGGTTACGGTGTTATGCGTAAGCTTGGTTGTGGCGTTGGCTGCCCCTTAACCGGGCGTTATATTTTTTAGTTCGTATTTAACATATAGGGATATAGTTATGGAAATTAAACCAGAGTTTTTCTTGGATGAAATATTCAAAATTGAAGCTGAAGGAATGCTCAGTGATATCATGCTATCAACAGTAATGGTTTCTTTGGCATTTGATTTTGACGAACAAAAGCAAAAAGTAGCGCTAGATTATATCTCCGATGTTTTGAGGGAGTGTTACGACGCTGGTCATTTAAAAGTTGCGGTGCAGCACGAGGGTGAAACTTTGTACGGATTTGCTTTGTTGTTTATTCATCCTCAGCATCCAGCGACTTATCTACATAAAATATTTGTGAATGAACCGTATAGAAATAATGGGTTAGGTACAAATATTTTAAAGAATCTAACAGATTCAGTGAGTAGTGTTAATTTGGTATGCCCCGATAGTAAAGTTGATTTTTACGAGAAAAATGGCTTTCGTTACGTTCAACCTTTTCAAATGCCCGAAAATGACCAGTTTCAATTGTCTAAAGGTTTATATTCAGGCTTGTCGGTAATGACTTCTTCTGAGGACACTATGGAAGCACCAATATTTTTCCTCAATGACAACGATCTTAGAACTATCGCTGGGTTGAAATAAAAATATAACAAACGCTTTAAGACGGATTCGCAACGCTCGGCGGTTTTGGTTTGATTTAGCTTTTGTGTTTACGGTGTAATAATTGAGTGTCGTGGTAGAGTTGCTCACCACTTAAGCGGGCGTTATGTAACCGAGTACCCCACGTTTAGTAGACACTTTACTAAGTTAGATCTAGGGTCTAATTGAGAGGTGATTTATGGCTAAACATCGTAATCCAGCGTACACCGAAGAGTTCCGCAAAGAAGCTGTTCGCCTGGCCAGTCTTCCGGGCCGAACAGCAGTCTCCGTTGCCAGGGAGCTGGGCATTAGTGCCCAGCAAATCCGGAACTGGAAGCGCCAGTTCACACGCCTATCTGATAAACAGTTTAACACCTTAGATGGTGTTGATTATTCGCAGAAAGAGTCCGAAGAGCTTCGCGTCCTTCGGCGCGAGAATAAACGTCTACGTGATGAGATGGAATTCCTAAAAAAGGTGTC
>NZ_FUXB01000027.1 GCF_900167345.1 Vibrio cincinnatiensis DSM 19608
AATAGTCTGAGCACACTTCAACGGTTTTCTCCTCTCTCATCCAAGTCAGTAACTCTTTTTGTTTTTGTGTCAGATTAAGCATGGTATTGACCTCCCTGTGATAGGTGATCAAGTCTGGCATGACTATCAAGCCATTGGTCAAGGTCATCTTTGAGATAACGCACAGCGCGACCAATTTTGATGAAAGGTGGCGCTATCGTGCGATTATGGCGGTGGCCTTCCATTCGTGCTTGACGAAGAAAAGAACGGCTCATGCCAATGTAGTGCGCGGTTTCTTGTTCGGTGAAAGCGCGTTTGATAGGTGTTGTCATAATAAAGCCTCTTGCTGTTCATTGAGGCTTTACCTTAATCACTCAAAACGTTATATAACGCTAGCGATAACGTTTTGTTTATTGTCCATTTAAAGCACGGCGAACTTTGGGCAAAATATTCATACGAAAAGAATCATATTGCATGGCATTATCAGCATCACCACGACCAAACCAAGTAACATGATCGAGGGTCATTTCATCAATAATAGCATCCGTATCAAACACACGTTGAGCGCCGTTTTGATTCACCTCACTGCGAATGAGGTTCCATATCTTATTGGCTTTAGCGTTGGGATTGGATTCTAATACTCGATAAGCAATCTGAGCGATGGGATGTGTTAACACAGGCTGATTAGCCACATGGCATCGTACACTCGCGCCTTTCTCCTGACTCGTGCCATGTTCTGCCATCATGAGTACCTGCTCACCAAACACCGCCACTAAATCACTGACCGCCACCCGTAAATGTGTGGGGTTAATGGTGATAGCTTGGATACTCAAACGCTCTTCATCTTTAGCGGGGTATTTCTCAGCAAACGCCTTTTGTTTTTCAGCCACGCTATCGCTCAGGGTGTCACTAAGCTGGCTAAAGATGGCGTTCATTGTCTCCCCCGCGTGTCCTATTAGACTACTTTGCGTTAATGAGGCGGTCATTTTGCCACTGGCAAGAAAGGCGTGCAACGGTGGGCTTATCGGTTGATTCTGGTAGGCAAAGCCCGCTTGCGTCACTTTGGGGAAAGCCGCTGACACCGTTTGCCACTGATTCACCCATTCGGGTTGTAATATGGTCATACGTTGGCAGGTCTGCGGCTCTAAAGATAGCGCAAACGCTTTGGCGACGGACGCCTCTAACTGAACCATGCCTTGATAATCAAAGATAGCCATGATGGTTTTTCCATCTTGGGCATAGGCTCCGAGCCGTGAGGCGGCAATATTGGCGCATAAGGATAATTTCTCTTGCTCGACCGCTTCCCACACATCCCCTTGGGTTAAGCGGGTTTTCTCGGTGATTTCTTCTAACCGTAAATACTGGCGTTGCATTTGACTCATTCTCTTACTCCTTTGTGAGTCATTCATGGACGGCCATTATTAAAGCATTCCGATGCAAAGAGAAAAACCCTGCACCACCGATTGAGCACAACAAATATGGCCGTTTATGAGGTCAATCAACCTAATAGGTTAGATAAACTTGATAACTGATGGCTTAACAGGCCGTACTCCATGTTAAGTGAAGAGAAAAGAGAGACCAGTTAACCTAGCTTATCGGGCTTTAAGCCTGATAAACACAGGCTTCTCACTCGAACAGTAAGCCAGTAGATAAAGCGGCTTAACCTTGGCTATTGACTGGCTACCCTAGCCAGCTTGAAGGCGGATAATATCAAGTTTAAAACCTATAAGGCTTAACCAATCAAATTAACCGCAGCGGCTTTATGCTCTGGTGCTAAGTGAGCATAACGCAGTGTCATTTTTAAATCCGCATGACCGAGTAATTCTCTCACCGTGTTTAAATCAACCCCCGCCATCACCAGTTTACTGGCAAAATGATGCCGTAAGTCATGAAAGCGGAATTGCTCAATCTTGGCTTCTTTCAGTAGATTGCGCCATTGATAACTAAAAAAGCTCACTGGTTGGCCGCGATGAACAAACACAACATCAGCGTTTGGGTTTTGTACTCGCCAAGCTTCTAATAGGTGAAATACCGTGTCGTTTAAAGGCACCGCTCGCCTCTTCTTGGATTTGGCATTTTCAGAACGAATGGTTAAATAACGGTTAGGTAAAGAGATATGCTCCCAACGCAGCGTTAATAGCTCACCTCGACGTAATCCCGTATTCATCGCCATCACAATAAGCGGCTCTAAATAGTCGACATATCGGCCAGCGTGAGCCGTGGCCGCTTGATGGCCTCGAACGGGTTGTGATTCACGCAATTGTGCATCACGGCTTGATAGTGCCGCTAATAGCGTTTTTTCCTCTTCCTTGGATAAGTAACGAATGCGGGTATTATCTTGATGAATCACTTTCACCTTGGCAAGATTGTGCGAGTCAATAAATTCCCACTCTACTGCACGATTAAACGCCGCCCTTAATCGGTTCACCGCATAAGTGATGGTGGCAGGAGCACGGCCTAATTTGCGACGCTCTGAAATCCATTGCTGAATATCCCATGCGGTGATGTCATCCAGTGGCTTATGAGCTAAATGCTTAAACGAGTTAGCAATACATAAATAGGCTTTGCGGGCACTGTTAGGGTTCATCGCCACAAGGTACGCTTTGTAATGCTCTTCTAAATAACGGCCAAGGGTTAAGCTTTTGCGCATTTCCCGCTTTTTGGCTTCATGGCGTGAGGCTTGAACGTCTTCCCCTTTTGCCACTAATCCCGCTTTCTCTTTGGCTATGTCTCGCGCTTGCGCTGGCGTCAATGCCTCAGCAGAGCCAATCAAGTAATTTCGCTGCTTACCCTTCAGTCGATAGTAGAAATAGTATTTGATAGCACCTTTAGGTGAGATACGGGCATGAAAGCCGCTGATTTCCGTATCGTTCAGCCGCTCCTGTTCAACGGTGAGATTCTTGATAGAGGTCGCGGTGATTTTTTGCTTGATAGCCATGAGTTGCATCCTGCCGTGTAGCCAATATGTAGCAAAAATATTGTATATCAACGTGCAGGAATGAACAACCAAGAACAAAAAAACCAATCATAACCAATTGAATTAAAACACATTAAAAGACAATCTTGTTTATGCTTGTTCACTGTGAAATATTTAAAATACCCAGCATTAAGGGGCAAGCAACGCTAACAACCGAACTTAAACTAACCAGCCGTAACCTCAAATGCTCACCCAAACCAAAAGTGCCACGCGTTGATTGTCCCTCTTAAATGCTTTGTTATGTAACTTTGCTAACTATTTCAAAGCATTACAAAGAAAAACATTGCCAAATATCGTTTAACTTACATGAAAAGTTAGCAGTAACCCAGTAGAATTTGCGTGACAACGACGAAACTGCGAGCCCTAGTTCAAAGAAAAAAATAACAGCCACCAAACTTATCGCAAACTCACTTAACCATTGAGAAAAGACTGAAAACTCGAAGAACAAGAAGACGGAAACGAAACCAACATGAATAAGACTGACTTTACAAACTTTATAAATAACCAATTAAAACACTAAGTTAAAACCATAAACATGTGAAGTAGAAGCCAACTTAAAAAAGCAAAAGCATAAAAATATTTTTAATTTTCAATATATTGCGGTCTTTTTCTTTACGGTTACATAACGCTGCATTAAGGGGCAAGTAACGCAAAACGCTGCACTTAAACTAAACAGCCGTCACCTCAAATGCTCACCCGAACCAAAAATACCACGCGTTGATTGTCCCTCTTAAATGCCTTGTTAACTGGCCAATCCCAAATGCCAAAGTTACCAATATTTCTAAGCTGCCTATGCGGCAGTGAACATCAAAAAAACGAGGTCACGTTCCCAGTTCCCTTTCTAAGCTGCCTATGCGGCAGTGAACTACGATGCCGTCCAAGAGGGAATCTTGATGTTTTTCTAAGCTGCCTATGCGGCAGTGAACGCCGCGCTTCATGTAACGCATTGACTAATCTATTTCTAAGCTGCCTATGCGGCAGTGAACCGGCGCGAAAAAAGTTTCGAGAGGGCTTAAACTTTCTAAGCTGCCTATGCGGCAGTGAACTTGTTGCTAATCGCATAAGGCGCTTGCATTCCTTTCTAAGCTGCCTATGCGGCAGTGAACTCTACTGAGTGAGTGACGACTTCTTCGGTAATTTTCTAAGCTGCCTATGCGGCAGTGAACTATTCACTCATGCTGGCTTCGTTGCCCAAGACTTTCTAAGCTGCCTATGCGGCAGTGAACATCGAGTGGCGAATTTATCGCTATTGCCGAGCTTTCTAAGCTGCCTATGCGGCAGTGAACAAGGCATTGCGGAGTATTTGCTTGTGCCGAGCTTTCTAAGCTGCCTATGCGGCAGTGAACAAGGCATTGCGGAGTATTTGCTTGTTGGTGAGTTTCTAAGCTGCCTATGCGGCAGTGAACAAAGCCATAATTAAAACCACCCTTCTTTTTTATTTTCTAAGCTGCCTATGCGGCAGTGAACGTGACGTTCAAAATAAACCGGACGTTTTTTAGTTTCTAAGCTGCCTATGCGGCAGTGAACTCACCACGGTAATCACTATCAATCACACCAATTTTCTAAGCTGCCTATGCGGCAGTGAACAAGCAATATCAACACGAGTAATTTTAACCGAATTTCTAAGCTGCCTATGCGGCAGTGAACATACTAAATATGGTCAAACTATTGCCCTTGCTTTTCTAAGCTGCCTATGCGGCAGTGAACGATATGGGTTATCACGCGAGCTTGGCGAATCGTTTCTAAGCTGCCTATGCGGCAGTGAACAAAATGGTAGCGGCTCCGCTTCGTTTGCTTTTTTTCTAAGCTGCCTATGCGGCAGTGAACCAGAAGTTGTTGCTCCGCACTTGCGCGGTGGATTTCTAAGCTGCCTATGCGGCAGTGAACTATGAAACTTTAGCAGTAACCTATTGTTAATAATGGTAATTACATCAAATTTCTCAAAATAACCTTTTATTTTTCACTCGATTTATTATTAATAAAAATCAATAACTTAAAATTCAACGAAAAAAGATGGGTAATTTCATTGCCAGTTAACGCCCGCTTAAGGGGCCAACGCAGACAACACTTTATTTTTATATATCAATATATTACAAACAAACACCACAGCAACAAACTATATTGATATAGCAAATGTGTAGCTCATAAACAACCGTAAAAATCCCCAAATCAGCAGTCGTTAGGATTCACCAACAACCCGCACCGATAAGCATCATCCCAAAAGCTTCGCCACCGAAAGTCTGCTTGCCAACATTATTTTAGGCAAATATCAGTATACACTTCCGCTGTATCGTCAGGAAACCTTGTTCATCCAGTCAGGTAAAATGCGAGTGTTGACAAGGAACTCGATTTAGATTTGTCGATAAGCATTTGCCATTCTTGGTTGGTGCGTCGTTTTGTCATTTTAGGTCTCCTTTTAGTTGGAGACCTGATCTTAATGTTCGTACTCAGCGATTAGAATACGGGGTCTATGATGCGCTTACAGTGAAATTGACCAAACTAATAGTTTCATAAAATTACTATTTTACTTCAGTTTTAAGCTTTTTCTCATCCTAATCTATAGGTCGTACATCAACTTGGTGTTATACAGAAACACAATAACTGTAGGTACTGTAAGTATGCAAAGGAACAATAATGAAAAAGGTTATATTAAGTAAAAGCCCAATACAGTCAATACCTGCCCGCCCTAGTAATCCAACACCGCTGGAGCTTGCAATAAACCGATTTCAAAGAGAGGCGGTAAGAGTAAGGCAAAATCTACAGCAAGAACCAAAACCAGATGGTATGGCACTGAAGAAAATTAAAGAAGATCTTGCTTTTCTTGATAGAGAACTTATTCGTATATCGACACAAAGCTCCTTACAATCAAATTTGTCAGAATATAGAGAAAGCAATAAGCAAAAAAAGTCACATGAATTGGTAAAAGAGCCGCACCATCCTACCAAACAACTGGCAAGTCACCTTTATGCAGTTGCAGAACCTCAGCCGAGTAAAAACCACCAAGCACATCATATTGTTATGGGTAAAGGTAATGCCCGTATGATGAGGACCCGATTACAAATGCATCTTTATGGAATTGGTATTAATGATCCGGTGAATGGCGTTTGGCTTCCTCGTTCAACTGCATTTGAAGGGCACTTCACAACGCCCAAAGCGCCGCCGCATTCTCGTATTCATAGTCACAACTATCAGACATGGATTTCTGATAGTCTTGTAAATATAAGAAAGAGTGAGACACAGTTTGTAAATAAACTTCGAATCATTAAACTGGATATCAAAAACGGCACTCATCCGACCAAAATTTTGGAAAAGAAAGACATAAACTGGAGCCCTAGCAAATGAGTATTTACCAATTAAAGCCTGATTTCGAGCGGTTCAAAACATTCGAACTGGATGTTGTAACACTTGCAGAGCAGCTTGGTAATGTTGAGCTGATAGATACTTTAATGGAAGCTCCTGCTACCTCCGAAAGCTTGAAAACTATCTGGAATGATGGTGTGTCCTTTGATTTTTACGGTGATAGTGCTCAAAAAAATGAGCCTGATATTACTACGTGGGATGTCTCTTTTCTGGTTATGAATAAGCAAGCGTATGAGGTTGTGCGTTCTGAGCTAGAAAAAGTTGGAGAGTTCTTGCCTATCGAAATTGGTAACAAGCCATTTTTTGTTTTTCACTGCTTGTCTTTTGGATTAGAGGATACTGGCCTTACTGAAATGGAATATCAGGGCGGGTATCCAATTGGCCTAAAATCCCTTGCCTTTGTTGAGCCAGATATCCGTTTTAAAGCGGTTTTTAAATCGAAGCTACAAGGAGCCGGAAAGCTATTCGCCACAGAGCGTTTGAAGAAGTTATGTGATGAAAATCGCTTACAAGGGCTCCGCTTTGATACTGATTTGGTTGATCCTTTTTAAGTCTCATTAATGATTGTGTGGTGAATGTCGACTAGTATTAAAGTAAATGTAACTTAAAAGTTAGAAAACCCTTATAGTAAAAGGGCTAAGCGCAGCGATACTCTAACTTTTCTGCATTTTAATTGATAGCGCATTGCTCTTTGAGTGAAATTTTGATTATTCAGTGATTTCGTCCCTTTGTCATTCGTCCCTTCCTAAATCACTTCTGGACATAAATGAGTCAGTGATTTTTCTAATTTAGCAAGCAATGAATTACTTTAGGTATAGTCAGCAAAAGTCTGGATTAGTGCATCCATTCTATAAGCGGATGATGACGTTTTCTGGCCTGCCTAGTTGTGAATAGTTCATAGTTTCTACAAACCCGATTTCATCAATCGCGTCTTCAACCTCTTTTCTGGTTTTTCCAGTTTCAAATGTTAGCTTATCAACAATAACATAGAACCAATCGGGTCTTCCCATATTGATCACTTTATTTGCCTCGAAATGAACTTGTTCATATTGTTTTCTATCTAGCCAGCCATAAATATCTCTAAGTTCAGTCAGTACATCAGTACAAAAAGACATTCTAAAGAAACTACTTAGAAATTTTCGCCAAGTCAGATAATCAACACCTAAACTCTTCAACGCAGAAAGGTATCCAGAAAGGCGATATATAATTCTTCCTACGAATACAGAGGATTTAACAGCATCCACTGGCAATAACGTCCCCAAAACCGTGATAGCGCCATGTCTTAACAAACCATTAGCAACTGAAGCGTGCGAACCACCAATAGCTGATGTTAAGCAGGCACTGAGAATAACAATTGGTGGTATTTTGCCATTGCAAGGTAAATTCCAAACGTCAACCCTATCATTGCCAATACATAACCACCCGTGTTCATCACTTCCTCCGTGATTACCATGGCAATCAAAGATCAAAATTGGCGTATCAACTTTGTTTAACGCTTCGATCAATTCTTGCTCATTTTCTACATCTACTATTTTTATAGTTACTTTATTATCAATTTGAGCAAAATGTTTAAGTCCATGTTCTAGAGTATGTTTTAATGGATCTGTTTCTCTAAATGATCGAAAGACTGTAATACGTAAAAGCTCATCATGCTTAAACGTAAAATTTGAAAAGTTAGTCGATATTTTTAGTAATTGATTACCCGGAGTTGTATGGATTTTTGATACCTCATGAGTAAACATCAACGGTACTTTATTGAAAATTACCCATTCAAGAGGAGTGTCAGTGCACAATGTAATTGACTCACTATCAGATATGAAGTTTATGAGTTTATCGCCTATTTCCTCTTTCATACTATTAGTCAGGTTTCTTATCTTTTTCTGAAAGTTAACTTTTGCTTTCTTGTCATCGATATTACTCAAACTCTCAATATCTCTAAGCATTCCGTTATGAAAGTTAATTGCATTTGGAACTCGAACAGCAGGACACATGTTCGCTATTGCAAGACTATTCATTGCCAATGTTGTATATGCAAGTTCAAATTGCCTTGTACCCATAATTGCTTGAAAGGCTTTATTATCAAGTACCTTACTCATATCTTTGATCATGGATTTATCCAAATCCATTCCAGAATACGATGGATTTTTAAATACTCCATTCATAATGAATGATTTAGCACTTTTATTCTTTAACTCTCTATTAATCTGGTTCCAGAAATGATCTTTAAAATTGTATAAATGAGTAAATATACTTGGCGAATAAACTATCAAGTCCGATTTTGAGTCATCCCTTCTATAATTCAATATACTTTGTAGGTTCCTGCTAGAATCAATTATTGCATTGATAAAAACATTCTTATCACCGGAACCTCGAAGGGTATTAACATATTCAAAATCAAAACCAACGCTCATAAGAACTAATTCATTAGGGTGGGTTACAGAGTGCGTGCGAGTCGGTGTTTTAAGTATATTTGCTTGTTTTTCTCTTGGCTGCCTATTATCTATGTATTTAGAAAACTCCCTAGGGAGGTCTCCATTATTTAAAGCTTCATTCGTTCTTTTAATTATAAAGTCATCAAGCATGAACATATTGAACCTACTTATATCTAAGTCTACTTCAGGTTCAACACCAATAATCAAAGGGGAATATTTTAATTGTAAATCCAATGTTTTTACAAACTTCAGTTCATCTCCGATACATGTAATACATACAAATGGGTGATTTAGAAAGAATGGTAACGTCTCAACTAATGATCTAATATTCAACAAGAATAGATTTGGATAACCAAATTCGCATCTGTATTCAATCAATTCTTGCTGTGACATGAAAACTTCTGTCGCATTAATAGGATAAGACAGAACCTTAGTCATTGTCTGATAATAATCATCAGAGAAAACGTCAACTAGAAAGCCTTGAAATGGAGAGTTCATAGTCCCATCATCTTGATCGGGCATTACGAAAATATTGATGATCGAGCTATTGCCAAGATTAAATCTCATATCGCACCAACTAATAGTTCCTTTTTAGACAATTACACATAATTATACCATCCGATGCAATGAATCAATTTGAATAAAGTCTTGTTCTATTGTAAACATCTTCCTATCTGGCGAAAATTCCTGTTCAGAGTACGTGAATCTCCTTACGATAAGTAAAGTAAAACAATGGGGTCAGGTCTTACCTTTCGCCTTCGATTAGTTAAAGTATTACAAAACCAATTCATGGAGACTTGTGTTAGTAACGGTGCTAACACGAAAAGGGGCAAATGCAAGTTAGCCTAATGCAACCCCATAGGCCCATAATAAAGGTTATCAAAAAAATCGGTCAAGCATTCATATGCAAACTTGTTAATCTAACCGCTCAGTGACTCAAAACATATCCTTTCCGGTTCGTCTCCTCCCTATCCCGTACACTTATTCACAGAACTCCAAGAGGAGATTTTTAAAATTCATTTTCGCTACTTGCTATTGATTTTTCTCTAATCAAATTACTGCAAGCTATATTATCTTTAGTGTAGTACAACTTACTATAAATCAACCATTGGTAGGATACTTCCTCACAAATACTATACCGCTTACTCTTCAGATAATTATCAACAGTGTAGTGAGCTACCTGAGGATAGATAACCATTAACAATAAACTTACTACTATAGAACGCAAAAAAAATGAATGCTGTTTTTCCGTTAATTTTAACTTCAGTATGCCTTGCATTAAGCCACCAACCGTTATAACAAGAAGCCCAAGCCCACAACCTAATGTGTACATAGCTCCCTTATCAAAACCTATCACTTGGCTTTCAGCACGTAACGTTGATATAAGGTTAACTGAACTTACAGAAAACCAAGAAAAAGCCCCAAATGTTAGAAGCATAAAAAAGGCTAAACTCAGAAGACGGACTAACAGTGAAGCCTGTGGTTGATCGTTCATTATTGAAACCTCGGCTTCGCGGAAAAGAATTTATCCATAGTATGTTTTGCTGTATTTATTAAAATCCCCTTAGCCGAATCTACAGCATAATCGAATACAGAGTCCGCAAAAGTACCTATTTTTTTATAAAATGCACCTTTAGTTTTTTCAGCACGACGACTTACATTTTGGCTAATCTCATCTAATCCAGCAATAATACTTTGAGTAATGCCATAATGTTCATCTAAAAAACTCAACGCTACTGACGTTAAAACACCGACAAAAACAACTGCTGCAATTGGCCCGATTGCTACGGTAAAACCAAGTGCAACAAAACCAGAAGCAGCAGCTATAGATGCTCCTGTTGTTATACCTATCTTAACCACATCTGTAGCCAACGAGCCAACAAGCTGGGTAAGCGTAGCGTTATCTGTGAGAAAATAATCAACGACTCGATAGCTAGAAAGTAATACTATTGATAGAATCCCTCCGGATTTTGCTGCATGAATAGCCCCTGCCTTACCCAACCCAATCGTAATAACTTTAGGATTATTAATGCCATACTTTGTCCCAGTTAAAAAATACCTCAATCTAGGATTACCTTTTAGAATTATGTGTGGCTTTCCACCATAACTTTTAACATAAGCCTTGGTTGTAACCCCACCAAGATCACCAATAAGTTTACTTAGCGTTCTTAAATCATCGGCTGAAGCATAATAACCAACTCCAATCTCTGCTTTACCTTTCAATTGCTGCCATGAATTCTTAATATGTGGCAGGTTCCCTTTCGGAGAGGAGCGCACAATTGCGTCCATTTCTTCCATGGAAACTATAAAAATTTCATGCTGATTAGCTTCGATCATATGTTTTAGTTGCTTCTTTTCCTGAACTGAAAGCATATCCATTGGGTCCTTAAGTCTTATTTATTATGCTAATTAGGCATTAATACTTTACCTTTCACCACTATATGCAACAAAAACATATGCAATAAAAATAAATATTGGGAGCATTATCACTAATAGTGACATAATCTTGTACTAGGAATCGTAGTTACTAAAGCTTCAAGCCGCCACTGAAACACTCGCGTGATAAACTCACGCCCTGCACTCACTACCCCTTTTAACGCTTTCACTCGCTCATTCTCACAATACTGGCTCGTTTTCACCACTCCGGTACTCGTCTCCACCGACAACTCATAGTAGGGCTTAAACACTTGCTCTTTGCGCGTACTGAATACGCCACCCATTTGCGCGGTAAAGGTTTTCCAATCGCCCTTATCCGCTGCCTCAACGATGGACTGTTGCCGTTCATTCAAACCCAGCAACGTTTTTAAACGTCTTAGCTCACGCCATACCGTCACTGAGCAGCCGCCTAGCTGTTGAAACTGACGAATACCCCAGCAAGCCGCCCACGCATCCACTCGCGCTGCCGCCTCTAGTGGATCTTCACCGTACACCCCTGAATCTAGATGGTTACCGTCAATGTTCTTTGAGATGTATTTCGCAATGTAACCCGTAGCACTGCCTTTACTGGGGTCTATTTTTACTTCGGTAAAACGGTGTGCTTGTGCACCTTGCTCATCACCGTCTTCTTTTAATGCGTAGTCTCGCATGATAGCCACCATCGCTTGATAGTGCTCAGGCTCGACAAACAGCAATAAATGCCAATGTGGGGTGCCATCGTGTTGCGGCTCTGCTACACGAAAACCATAAAAACGAATACCTAGTCGATTCAGTTTGGAGCGGATGAATTGCCACAGAGCGTTTAGGTAGTGTTGCCCGTCTAGCGGGGTGTAGCCTGCCCATTTAGGGTTCACCTGACCGGATTGTGAATAGCTACGATGATACTTTGATGGACAGGTAAACGTGATGAACGTTGCTACATGGCCAAGCTCGTTGGCCATATCTTCAAACCCTCGCGCTCTCACCATGAGTTCCCCTTTACGTATTTTCGGATCGGCGACGCCTTTTTGTGATAATTCCAATAGGGAAAAGCGATCACCTTGTTCATTCACTGCAAAGGTATTTTCAAGATAAGCCTGTTGATAGGCTTTTTGTTGACGACGCGCTTGCAGCGTGAGGGGGGAACAATACAAGCTTTTCTTTTTATTCACTTGGTTAAGATGGTGCTGAACCACTTCTATGTTACGACGTAACGCCTTCCTTAACTGACGTAGCCACCATTGATGATCGCTATATCGGCTCAATTCCCCGTTTAAGCTATAAGCACCATCACGGCAAACCGTTACGCCATGCGATTGCACAAAATGGTGTACAGTAGAGAGCGCTTCCTCATCGTTAAGGTAGTAGCGTCTCATCGCTAAAGTGGCTTTGGCGTATTCCTTGGCTTTTTGTCTTAATTCGTCTTCCGATAAATTCAACGCTAATTGATCTAAAGGTATAGACAGCTTCTCAGCCAGTTGGTCAGTCGTTAAACGCAAATACGTGTTACGCTCAAACTTGGTTGGCTGATTTTGATATTCTTTAAACAATAGCCATTGTATGGACAGCGGAAAGCAAGAAAGCCTTTGTCTCACAAAGGCTTGGTCATCACGTTCGAGCAGGTTGTAATCAATCTCTTTCATGCCAACGCTTCCCCTTTTTCGGTCAGCGTGAACACATCCCAGCGAAGGCCGTAGTGCAGCTTGGCTTGATAAGTGATCAGTCCCTCTTGATAGAGCTTGTTGATGGTTGACCTAAACACTCGGATAGGTAAGCGGGATTTTCCCACCGCCTCGCCATTTTTGGTGCAATAGTCTGAGCACACTTCAACGGTTTTCTCCTCTCTCATCCAAGTCAGTAACTCTTTTTGTTTTTGTGTCAGATTAAGCATGGTATTGACCTCC
>NZ_FUXB01000029.1 GCF_900167345.1 Vibrio cincinnatiensis DSM 19608
GGAGAGATGGCTGAGTGGTTGAAAGCACCGGTCTTGAAAACCGGCGTACGTTAATAGCGTACCTAGGGTTCAAATCCCTATCTCTCCGCCACATTCAAGCCCTTGATTTATCAAGGGCTTTTTCTTGTACAGAGAAAACCCCAGTTCGTAATACCAATCTGGAAAATTAACGGGTCAGTTCAATCCAATCCCTTGAGTACTGTTTCATTGCTCTATCGGTACTTGTCAAAAAGCCATTCCACGCACGACACATCTTCGACACAATATCGTTGTCATCGATAAAACCCTGGTTAGCGAGATAATGTTGCCTAAGCCAACTCCACACTTGTTCTATAGGGTTTAATTCTGGTGAGTAGGGAGGAAGCTTGATCACACTGACATGATGAAAGTGCTCAGCAATATCGCTGGTATGCCAGCCTGCACCATTCATAATGGCCATCGAATAGCGATTTTTTAGTGATGACTGAGATTTCTTTATGAGGCTCAATCATGATTGCTCTGTATTTCAAGCTTTAGCCTATGACCTTAATCTGGGTGGTGATGACTCGCCATAAAGCACTGATCAGAGGATTATCAAGTTGTGAACGTTTACAGCAGACTCCTAGCTTAAAAGGTTGGATTGCTGGAACAGTGATCCTC
Organism: Vibrio cincinnatiensis DSM 19608; assembly: GCF_900167345.1. Classification (GTDB taxonomy): domain Bacteria; phylum Pseudomonadota; class Gammaproteobacteria; order Enterobacterales; family Vibrionaceae; genus Vibrio; species Vibrio cincinnatiensis. The sequence continues at coordinate 640 of NZ_FUXB01000029.1, forward strand.
TGGACTTGATCTCTGAGCGGACTATTATTGATAACCACATCTGGAGCAATTCCTATCCCACACCCAAGGGCAACTAAACTGACAATTGCTTCATGGCCTGCAATCTGAGCATAGATATTGGGTTTGATTTTCATTTTTTTGAACCACGCATTTGCTCGATCACGAGCTGTTCCCGCTTCTGGAATAATAAAAGGGATTTGGTTCCAGTCTGGATTCTCTTTCTGAATCTCAGCTAAAAAAAGATGAATACCTATTGGGGCAATAACAGATAGTGGTATTTCACTAATTGTCGCAAATTCGATTTTTGATGGGAGGCTTGACGGGATTGCTGAAATTGCAATATCCGCTTGGTCATTAATGATCTGATCAATTGCTTGAGCGGGATCGCCAGTTAATAATTTAAACTCTATATATGGATGTTTAAGTCGAAAAGCATTGAGAAGTTCAGGCAAATGGCTATAGCTGGCGGTGACGGAACAAAATAAGCGAATTTTTCCTTTTAGTTCATTATCTTGATGCTTCAATTGTGATTGAATCTGCTGCCAATCATTAACCATTCTTAGTGCAAAGGGAAGTAGCTGACTTCCTGATGGCGTTAATTCTACGCTGCGGTTATCCCGAATAAATAATTCATGCCCCATTTCTTGTTCTAATTTCTGAATTTGCCGACTGAGTGCGGATGGGCTGACATGCAGGGCATTTGCTGTCTTGCTGAAATTTTTACTCTCGCACAGGTGAACAAAGAGCTGTAATATTTTTATATTCATCAATATTCTCACGTTGCATTTATTGCAATAATTAATTGTGAATATATCACTTTGAGCAATTAAATGTCTGCATTACTATGGAGTCATTCGGTGCAGAGCCACCGGCTAAATGGAAAATCATCAAGGAGCATCCCATGGCTAATTATTTCAATACATTAAATTTACGTGAGCAACTCGACCAACTTGGTCGCTGCCGTTTTATGGCTCGTGAAGAGTTTGCAACAGAAGCTGAATTTCTAAAAGGTAAGAAAGTCGTTATTGTGGGATGTGGTGCTCAGGGTTTAAACCAAGGTTTAAACATGCGTGATTCAGGTTTAGATGTTTCTTATGCATTACGTCAGGCTGCTATTGATGAACAGCGCCAATCTTATAAAAATGCGAAAGATAATGGATTTGCTGTCGGTAGCTATGAAGATCTTATCCCACAAGCAGATCTTGTGATCAACCTAACTCCAGACAAGCAGCACTCTAATGTGGTTGAAACCATTATGCCTCTGATGAAAGATGGGGCTGCATTGGGTTATTCGCATGGTTTTAACATCGTAGAAGAAGGGATGCAAATCCGTAAAGATTTGACGGTTGTGATGGTTGCGCCTAAATGCCCTGGTACTGAAGTGCGTGAAGAATATAAACGTGGCTTTGGGGTTCCAACCCTAATTGCTGTTCACCCAGAAAACGATCCAAAAGGTGAAGGCTGGGATATTGCAAAAGCGTGGGCTGCTGCGACAGGCGGTCATCGTGCTGGATGTTTGGAGTCTTCTTTTGTTGCTGAAGTGAAGTCTGATCTGATGGGTGAACAGACTATTTTATGTGGTATGTTGCAAGCGGGTTCCATCGTATGTTATGAGAAGATGGTTGCTGAAGGTATTGAACCCGGTTACGCAGGTAAATTGTTGCAATTTGGCTGGGAAACCGTAACGGAAGCTCTGAAGTTTGGTGGCATCACTCATATGATGGATCGTCTTTCTAACCCCGCGAAAATCAAGGCATTTGAGCTATCTGAAGAACTAAAAGATTTACTACGTCCACTGTACAACAAACACATGGATGACATCATTTCGGGCCATTTCTCTAGCACCATGATGGCGGACTGGGCAAATGATGACGCAGAGTTATTTGGTTGGCGTGCGGAAACGGCGGAAACCGCTTTTGAAAATTACCCTGAAACGGATGTGAAGATTGCTGAGCAAGAGTACTTTGATAACGGCATTCTGATGATTGCCATGGTTCGTGCTGGGGTTGAGCTGGCATTTGAAGCGATGACCGCCTCCGGTATCATTGATGAGTCGGCATACTACGAATCATTGCATGAGTTACCTCTGATTGCGAATACGATTGCTCGTAAGCGTTTATATGAAATGAACGTGGTTATTTCAGATACGGCAGAATATGGTAACTACTTGTTTGCCAATGTTGCGACACCGCTATTGCGTGAAAAGTTCATGCCAAAAGTGAGCACGGATGTGATTGGTAAGGGTTTAGACCTTGCTTCAAATCAAGTGGACAACGCGACCTTGATCGACGTTAACAGTATCATTCGCAACCACCCTGTAGAATATATTGGTGAGGAGCTGCGAGGCTACATGAAAGACATGAAGCGTATTGCGGTGGGTGACTAATCAAAATTTTAAAAAATAAAAATGTAAACACAACGCTATAAAAACTAAAGGGCTTAGTCACGAGACTAAGCCCTTTGTCTATTTAGAGATTGATAAAACGGCGCTCTATCGTATCGCTGTGGCAAGTTTTTACTTATCTGCGAATTTAGCTTCCAGCTCCGCCAGTTTTTGCTCCATTTCTGTTAGCTTTTGGCGAGTCCGCAACAATACCTGAGTTTGTACATCGAACTCTTCACGGCTAACAACGTCCAGTTTATTGAGTTGGCCTTGAATGACCTGACGAACTTTCTGTTCTACGTCTGCACCGAGATCTTTAACTGGTTGAGGCATCGATTCGTGAATCTGTTTTGCAATCTGTTCAAGTTTTTTTGGATCAAACATTTGTTATTCACTCCTATATTTATTCTGTTCATTCTATGCAATTCATCATGGAAAGTCGTTACTTAAGTGGCATAAAAAAGGCCACGATTGTGGCCTTGTATGAGGATGAATATTATCTAACGATCATTTGTTTTCTGCGAATTGACGCTGAACCGCTTTGGCTTCATCAACTCTTGCTAGCTTTTCTAAGTCTTTATCTTCAACAAAGATAGGCAATGGTTTGTGTTTTTCAGCAAGATAACTATAAATCACAGGTAGTACAAACAGGGTAAATAATGTACCAATCGATAAGCCCGCCACAATAACGATACCAATACTAAAGCGCTGAGCTGCCCCAGCCCCAGAGGCATACATTAGTGGAACTAAACCTGCAATCATGGCCGCAGTTGTCATGAGAATTGGCCGTAGACGAACTTTTGCGGCAGCGGTTACTGCATCAATTCGATTCAGTTTATGGTTGAGTTGTTCTTCTTTGGCCACTTCACAAATCAAAATACCATGTTTGGTGATCAGCCCCACTAAAGTAATTAGCCCGACTTGCGAGTAAATATTCATGGTAGAGAGCCCCCAAGCAAGAGCGATCAGTGCACCACAGATGGCTAGAGGAACGGAGACCATGATAACTAATGGGTCTTTTAGTGATTCAAATTGAATGGCAAGCACCAAGAAAATAATCGCTAGCGCTAAGCCGAAAGTGACATAGAGAGCACTTCCTTCGGTCACATATTGGCGAGCTTCACCCATATAGTCATGGTTATAACCTTTTGGAAGCTTTGTTGAAGCTATGTTTTCAAACCAGTTGATGGCATCACCCATTGCAGCGGTTGGTGATGGTACAGCTCCGATAGTTGCAGAGTTCAGCTGGTTAAAGTGAGGTAAAGCTCTTGGCTCTGCTATCACATCAATGTTAATCAGACTCCCCAGAGGAATCATTTTTCCATCTACAGCTCGAACGAAGTAGTTCTTCATTGATTCAGGATTGAGACGCCATTTCCGTTCAACTTGTGGTATCACCTCGTAAGATCGACCATTGAGATCGATACGGTTAACGTAACCATCTGCCATCATTGTTCCTAGAGTGACACCAATATCTTGCATGGTAACGCCATAGGAACCCGCTTTATCTTTATCGATGTTTATTTTCATCGTTGCAGAGTCATAATTCAGGTCTAAGTTTGAGTAAACAAACAGTGGACTGGATTGAACTTCTGCAAGTATATCGCTAGCGATAGTGAATAAACTTTCAAAAGCATTCGGCGTAGTGATAACAAATTGGATTGGTAAACCCGACCCCGCTCCTGGTAATTCTGGCATTTGGAATGTAGTGACCGCCATACCCGGAATGTCTTGAACCAAATTACCAACACGAGTGGCAAGCTCAGCTTGGCTAGTTTGACGTTCACTCCAAGGCACCATGGAGGCAATCCCAAAGGCTTGGTTTGATTCGGGGACGCCAGTGAATACCTGTGCAAATTGGACTTCAGGTTGGGCCGATAAGATTTTATTCACATCATTCATGGTATTAGAAAGGTAATCCAAGTTAGCATTGGATTGTCCAGTTCCGAGTAACATGATCACCCCTTTGTCCTCAGATGGGGCGAGTTCGCTGGGAATAAACTTAAACAACACGGGAAGGCTGGCGAAAACAATGAAAGCAAAGGCAATGACAACAGGTCGATGAGCCATGATAGATTGCAACATATGCCCATAACGTAGCGTCATTTTATCGAGGATATGATGCACTTTCTGCTCAAATCTATTTGGCTTCTCGTTCGCTTTTAACATTTTCGAGCACATCATAGGTGAAAGTGTTAAAGCGATAATACCGGAAACAAAGACTGAGCCAGCCAGAGTCAGTGCAAACTCTTTAAATAACGCACCCGTAATGCCTCCCATCAACGCGATAGGGGCGTACACAGCACCTAAGGTGAGCGTCATTGAAATAACGGGAACGGCAATTTCTCGCGTACCAATGATGGCGGCTCTGAAAGGAGACTCCCCCTCTTTGATGTGTCGATCAACGTTTTCTAAAACGACGATCGCATCATCAACAACGAGACCAATCGCCAGAACCATGGCCAGCAAGGTCATCAGGTTCCAAGAAAATCCCATGGCTTGCATGACCATTGCAACCCCGATGAGCGACAAAGGAATCGTCACTATCGGAATGATAACGGCACGAAGTGAACCCAAGAAAAGGGTAATTACGATCAATACAATCAATGCCGCTTCGGCGATAGTTTTAATGACCTCATGGATAGACTCATTAATCGCCACCGTCGAGTCATACATCACATTCATTTTGATGTTGCTTGGCATATTGCGTTCAAGTTCGGGAAGGACATTCCAAACATCTTTGGCAATATTAATTGGGTTTGCACTCGGTGCGGCATTAACGGCTGCAACGACGGCTTCCTGACCATTTGCACTGGCGCGATAGGTATCATGGCTTTTGGCTAGCGTTACTTTGGCGATGTCACCTAAGCGAGTAACACTGCCATCTTCACTTTTTACCACTAGGCTTTGTAGATCTTCTACATTCGATACTTGAGTGTCAGCACTACCATTAAACAGCACAAATTCACCGACAGCTTGGCCTGTGGCTGATTGGTAGTTATTGGCGCTTAAGACACTCATCACATCGGTTGCCGTCAAATTAAAGGCAGCCATTTTTGCAGGGTCTAACCAGACACGTAGGGCATATTTCATCCCCCCATAAAGGTCAATACTGGAAATACCATTAATGGCATACAGTTGGGGGTTGATAACCCGTTGTAGATAGTCTGTAATTTGGCTGGAATTTAACTCATCACTGGTAAAGCCAATGTACATTACCGCCGTGGTTGAACCCGTTGACATCGTCACGCTGGGATCTTCAGCTTCTTTAGGAAGCTCAGAACGAACCGAGTTGGTTTTTGCCAGAATATCGGATAACGCCGCATTAGGGTCCGTATTGAGTTTCATGCTGACGGTGATTTTGGAGCTACCTAACACGGATTGTGACGTCATATAGTCAATGTTGTCAGCTTGTGCTACGGCTTGCTCTAAAGGCTGAGTAATAAAGCCTTGGATCAAGTCGGCACTGGCACCGTAGTAACTGGTTGATACGGTCACTATGGTGTTGGTCATTTCAGGGTATTCACTGACCTGCATTTTGAACACGGCTTGTAAACCAAGTAACGCAATCAAAAAGCTGATCGATACCGCTAAAACCGGACGTTTAATAAAAACATCAGTAAAGCGCATAATTCCTCCGGTTACAGCATCGGTGTTTTAGCAGGTGGCGTGGTGGCATCACTTTCAACAATACGAACCCTTACACCATTACTTAAGCGTACTTGGCCGGATGTGACGACCACATCACCAGCATTAACACCTTCAAGAATGTGTGCAATATCTCTGGTACGTTCACCCACATTCACCACCCGTTGTTCAACGCGTTTTACCCCATCTTGTTCAGTAACAACAAAGACATTATTACCGTAAAGCGTAAAGGTGATCGCGGTTTGAGGAAGAGTGACTTGGTCGGTGAGTTTAGGCAGAATAATATTGGCACGAGCAAACATACCGCTGCGTAACTTACCTTCGCTGTTCGGAATATCCGCTTGAACTTGAATTAGACCACTTTGCACACTGACGGCAGGTTCTATCGCAGTAATGGACCCTTTGAAAGTTAGGCTTGGGTAGGCATCAACAATAATATCGACTTCTTGCCCCATTGAAATACGAGAAATATCAGTTTGTGGTACGGTAAAACGTAAACGCATCACGGTGGTATCTTCTAGGCGAACAATGTCCGTACCGGGCTGTAAATATTGGCCCAGATACACGTTACGAATACCGACCACACCCGCAAACGGAGCTTTAATTTCTCGACGAGCAATGGTGGCTTTTAAGCTTTCAATATCCGCAGAAAGTGAATAGTAGTTTGCTTCAGCGTCATCGAACGATTCTTGAGATATAGACCCTTTGCTAAATAACCCTTTATAGCGTTCATATTTTGCTTTTGCGGCGGGAAGGCGAGCTTGTGAGCTCTTTAAGTTGGCCTTCTCAACGTCAGAATCTAGCAAGACTAAAGGTTGATTTTCTTCAACTCGGGTACCCGATTCAAACTGAATACGGTCAATCACACCACTGGTTTCTGTTGTCAGAGTGACGCCTTGATTTGGCTCGATAAAGCCAATGGCTTCAATCGCAGGAACCCAATCCACCGAATCGACAGTCGTTACCGTAACCGGAAATTCAGCTTCTGGTCGACTCGCCATATATTCAGCAATCTTCTGTTGTTTAAATAAATTGAAACCTATCACGCTACCAAATAGCAGCACCACGATAAGTAACATCAAAAATGTCCACTTTTTCATTCTGGTGAGAACTCCAAGTTAATGTTGAATGATTGTGTCCCAACGAGCATCGATTGCGCCTTTCAGGCTTTTGTCATCCAGTTGAAATACCCATACGGATAACGATGCATGGGCGACGGTTATTCAAAGACTAGGCTGAGTTATCGCACAAATCCTGATAGGTTTAAAAACAAGTAAATATTCGATAAGAGTAAGCATTTTCTGCTTAAGCGACCGTAAATTGCAACCTGTTGTTATCGTTTAGTTTGCATATTGTTTGTGACGACTCTGTTATGCTCCCATTTTATGGGCTTTCATCGCACTGTTTGCATTATAGCCTATAACCTAGATATACCCGTGATCATTGAAGATGCTTGATTTTTCATAAAATCAGGATCATGCTACACACCATGAAAATAATACTGACTTCTCAACAGAAACAACAACTCGAACAGATGCACGATTCAACTCGTGATGGGCGAGTGCGTGACCGCATCAAAGCGGTTTTACTTGCGTCTGAAGGTTGGAGCCAGGCGATGATTTCTCAAGCTCTTCGTATTCACGAATCGACCGTTGCTCGTCATCTCAGTGATTATGTTCTCTCTGAAAAACTTAAGCCTGAAAATGGTGGCAGCCAAAGCCGACTTTCTGCTGGGCAAACCATGCAACT
>NZ_FUXB01000036.1 GCF_900167345.1 Vibrio cincinnatiensis DSM 19608
CATGTAAAATAGAAGCTAGCTTAAAAATGCACAAGCATAAAAACACTTTAAATTTCAATACATTGTGGTCTTTTTCTCTACGGTTACATAACGCCCGGTTAAGGGGCAACCAACGCCACTACCAAGCTTCCGCATTACACCGTAACCACAAAAACCAACGCATAATAAAAATGCCACGCGTTGGTTGTCCCTCTTGAACCGTTTGTTAGCTTTACGGCTGAAAGACTTCAAAGAAGTTTTTTCCTAACTGCACACAGCTGATCAATTTTGCTTTGTAGATTAGTTATTGGTAACTCCCACTCAGTCTTGGTCAATGCTTCCGAAATTAATGAGTTTTGCATTAACTTAGCTATTTTTGATGGGACATCATCTAAATTCCGTCCGTTCACAAAGGTATCGTCATCATAATCATATGGGTGGGTTTCGATTGCGTTGGCAATTTTTAACTTCTCAATGAGGTCATTCAATTGCTCAATCTCAAACTTATTTTCCACCTGCTTAATCTGTGCTCTCCTAGCTTTACTTGCGTAAAACACCGACACACAAGCAGCTAACGCGGATAAACTCATTGGGATTAACCGCGACCAATCCAACTCTTCCACTTTCACCTCTCAGTTATACTCTTGGAAAGCTAACGCCCGCTTAAGGGGCAGCCAACGCTACTACCAACTAACCGCATAACACCGTAACCACAAAAACCAACACATAGCAAAAATGCCGCGCGTTGGCTGTCCCTCTTGAAGCGTTTGTTAACAAGCATTACTTTCGGTTTTTATAACATTCTAGGGCTGATTCTAACCAACCCTTTTGTTCTGTTATATTTTTTACTACCCAAGTCACAAAGGCTTCTGAATAACGATGAATATCAGTGAAGTTGTGATGTGTAGAATTATTATCCTGTTTAATTTTGTGTTTATAGCAAATAGCTTGAAAGGAGTGTCGATTTATTTTTTTACTACCCAAGATAGAATTAATTTTATTAATTGCCTCATTAGTCGTATGAGGATGTGTCGTGTTTAAATCTTTCGCTTGAGTGATAATAACTGCTTGCTGGCCATTGTAACCAACGCTAAGTGTAAGGTCTGCATTACTAGGATTCTTTGTTAACGCTAGTTTATATTCGATTGATATTGAATATTTGTCAGAATTAATTTCCTTAGCATTAGTCTCAAACTGCTTAAGGAAACTAGCCACTTCTGAAGCTGTAATGTCACCGTAACACTCTTTGATTACGCCGATCTCTGGCTCTGGCCCATCAAGAACAAGGCTTAACATACCAACACTTTGTCCTGCTAGTGGGGAGTTACCCATTTGATTACGATACCGCTCTTGGTAATTAAGTACGTTTGCTTGAAAAAGCCTCGACAACTGTGGTTGCAATTCGGGTATAAGTAAATGCGTAGCCTGATCTCGTAGTTGAATTAATGTTTCAATATTCAACCTTACCGGATCATTATTTTTTAACCTTAGAGGTAAAGCGTCGCTAATGGAGATACTTCTACCATTTTTATAAAATACTTTTTCTGAACCTAAAGCATCTAATATTTCTGCTTTCAAAAATAGTTCCCAAGCATTTACCATCATAATAGTAAATGCTTCTACACGGTTGCTCAAACTTGGTCGGTTGTAAACTTCAAGAGCTAAAATGAATGCATCAAGACTGCATTTAATGAGTTTCTGATACATTTTTTCGTTGGGCGTGAGCTTGCGAGCTGAAGTACTTTGCGACATCAAACGAATAAAATCATCATTTGATACTTGGGACAATCCTTCTGAAACCCAACCACCTTTATCCGACTTGAAGATATAAGTACCATTTAATTTTTCACTAATATATTTCCCAACACTTTTGGGATTATATCCCGTCGCATCAGCAGCTTGCTGAAAAGTAAAACTTGCTGATTTATTTTCTTGTTCACGGAAGAACTCCAATAGCAAGATTCTCTTGTCTTGTCTAACCATATACTTGAACTCTCCTGATGCTTGTTAACGCCCTGTTAAGGTGTGAGCAACGCAATACCGATGCCCTCCGCATACCACCTTAAACATCAAACGCAACGCATAGTAAAAATGCCACGCGTTGCGAATCACTCTTAAACAGTTTGTTATGCGCCTTGAACCCCTAGTATTTCTTTCCCTTTACCACAGTTTACAGCAGCGATTCTCAGCACTTCACTACTAGCATAAGCAACATCGTAATTACGATATTTTTTTGAAACTTGGTGTAGAAATTTTGCCCTTACGTAAATGCCAGTAAGCAAATTCATATACAGCAAGCAGTGCTCTCGATAGTAGCTCAAGTTATTATGTACATAATAATTTAAGTATCTATTCAAGTTTTCTGAGTAGAGATTAATGATGTCTAACTCCTTGGATAACTGCTCGTTAAAAAAGGCATGTTTGTCATTTCGTTCTTTTACCACAGAATCTAATAAGGTTAGATTATAACGGTACGGGTTTCTTTTAGTGTCGAAATTATAATGAGTTAGGTACCCACCGGAGTTCATATAACTAACGACAAGCTCATCATACTGATGGTTTAGTTTCAAAAACTCGTCAACATCAGTGATACTTTGAATGTCAAAATCTTTTGATAGACCCTCGATCTTTACCAGTTCTCGAACCTTATTGACCCAAGCTATTGTGTCTTTTTGGTGGAGAATATTAGGGTCATCAGTTTTGGCAAAAGCAATTTCGTGCTCTTCTGCTTCACGGACTATATTATTAACTTTATAAAAAACCTTACACAGAGATAACTGTTTAGGTGTACAGTAAGCTGGATTTCTAATGTTCCCTAGATTTATACCATTATCTGAGTATGATAATGCGACTAACCTAGAGCAGAATTGTTTCCTAGATTCCGGCTTGTTAAGTATTTCTCGGATTCTTAGAGTAACTGCTTCTGATATTGTATATAGAGATGCCGTTTTCGAACGTGCATAATCACATACATTCTTAATTTGAGTCTCGTCCAACTCCGCTCGATATCTGTATACGGCAACCTGTTTTTCAGAGTCAAAAAGCAGTCTCTGGGGGTTTTTAGAAAATACTCCGCCTAACGTTGCCTCGATCATCGTTCCACCCACATAAATTGCGGCATGGGAGTACTTAGAGAGGGTTGCAGCTCTAACACCTATACTCGCAAAGCCTTTCTCTGAAGTTAGTATAACATCACCTAGTTTTAAGCTAGGCACATCAAGAATCAATTTCTTACCCATTTAACTAAGGTCTCTCATATTTCCTGTAGGCGCATAACGCCCGCCTAAGGGGCTGGCAACGCATTACCACCAAACTCAAACACAACAACCGATACCACCGCGGCTCAATGGGACTGGAAACGCCACGCGTTGACAGTCCCTCTTGAGGCGTTTGTTAGCTTCGTAGCCTACTGTTTAACAATGATTTTTTAACACCTTATCTTGAAAGGCATTTTACGCAAAAGCATCATACAAACACACGTCCAACGCCAGAAGCTGTGAAGTTAGCGGCCAAAACTCAAAACGATCAAGGTTGAGCTGGCCACGGTAAAAAGTCCGCAACAAAGAAAACCAGATCACAGCGATGATGCAGTCTTTTATAAAGCCAAACTGATCGTGTTGTGCATCCAACAACATTGAAGTTTCGAGGCTTGTTGGTTTTTAGCGACTTTGAAACGACTGAACTTTCAACGCTTTCTACCACATCAACATTAAGCAAAACTCAAAAGCCCAATTGTACAACTTGAACACTTAAAGCTGATTTTTCAGAACGACTGAGTTTGGATTTTAATGATTCCAGCCTTTAAGAAGCTAACGCCGCATTAAGGGGCAAGCAACGCTAACAACCGAACTTAAACTAACCAGCCGTAACCTCAAATGC
>NZ_FUXB01000033.1:0-1118 GCF_900167345.1 Vibrio cincinnatiensis DSM 19608
TGCCAAGCGTTGACTGTCCCTCTTAAATGCTTTGTTATGTAACTTTACTAACTATTTCAACGCATTACAAAGAAAAACATTGCCAAATATCGTTTAACTTACATGAAAAGTTAGCAGTAACCCAGTAGAATTTGCGTGGCAACAGCGAAACTGCGAGCCCTAGTTCAAAGAAAAAAATGACTGCCACCAAGCTTATCGCAAACCCACTGAGCCATTAAGAACAAACGGAAAATTCGAAGAACAAGGAAGACGAAAACCAAATCAACATGAATAAGACTAATTTTACAAACCGTATAAATAACCAATTAAAACAATAAGTTAAAATCATAAAACATGTAAAATAGAAGCTAGCTTAAAAATGCACAAGCATAAAAACACTTTAAATTTCAATACATTGTGGTCTTTTTCTCTACGGTTACATAACGCCGCGTTAAGGGGCAGCCGACGCAACTGCCAAGCTTCCGCATAACACAGTAATCACAAAAACCAACGCATGATAAAAATGCCACGCGTTGGCTGTCCCTCTTTAACGCCTTGTTATGCGCGTGCTTCAGACCAAACTGCAAACTCGTTGCCACTTGGCTCTACAAAATGAAAACGACAACCGCCGGGAAATTCAAAAATTGAACGGATGATATTACCGCCATTTTTCACAACTTTATCCAATGTGGCTTCAATGTCTGAACTATAGAAAATTAAAAGTGCACCACCATTTTCAGTCCGACTAGAACGCTCAGCTTTGAAAAAGCCAACATCTAAACCTTCATTTGAAAAAGCTGCGTATTCAGGCCCATAGTCAACAAAGTCCCATCCAAAAACCTTTGAAAAGAATGCTTTCGTTGACTCTAAGTCTTTCGCTGAAAATTCTACATAATTGATCTTTTCATGCTGATTCATTGTTAACTCCTGTAACTTTTCCTATTAGCGCATAACGCCGCATTAAGGGGCAAGCAACGCTAACAACCGAACTTAAACTAACCAGCCGTAACCTCAAATGCTCACCCAAAACAAAAGTGCCACGCATTGATTGTCCCTCTTAAATGCTTTGTTATGTAACTTTACTAACCATTTCAAAGCTTTGCCAAAAACAGCATCGCCAAACACGATTTAACTTACAC
>NZ_FUXB01000033.1:1674-4180 GCF_900167345.1 Vibrio cincinnatiensis DSM 19608
CTTTACCATTAAGTTCAGAATACAGACTCGAAGAATAAGAAGATGAACACTAAGCTAATATGAATAAAACTGGATTTATACGTTTGAAAATAACCCATTAAAACAATCAGTTAAAATTATCCAGCATGCAAAGTAGAAGCTCTACCTTAAAATACAAAAGGATAAAAATACTTTATTTCAATGCATTGTGGGATTTTTCTCTACGGTTACATAACGCCGCGTTAAGGGGCAGCCAACGCTACTACCAACTTTCCGCATAACACTGTAACCGCAAAAACCAACGCATGATAAAAATGCCACGCGTTGGCTGTCCCTCTTGAACGCTTTGTTATATTTATACTCTGAAATAAAGAAGACTCGACATATATCGAGCCTTAAAATGCTAGAAATGAACAGCTGATCAGCCTATATATACGGAAACTATACTTACGTTACCGATCGCACCACTGTCTAGATTTCCACCCGTTACTTGAGTTATAAAATTAGAGTTATCATTTGTCCAAGTCGATGTATTTTTCTTGCTTCCCCATGGACAATCCCAGTAGTAGTTACCTACGTGCGTGTCATCTCGATATATATCAAAAGAACCTTCTGTTCCAGAAGCGGCATCTGAACGACCACATGAAGATATCGTGAATTTTTCACCGACTTTTACGACTCGGCCATCAATATCTTCCGGAGAAATTTCGTTATCTTTACTTCCTTGATAAAATTTGCCCCAATCACTATGAATATTTTTGATAGTGACGTCATAATTTTTAGGTTCGATTGTGATGCTAATCCATTGTGCATAAGCCATATTATATACCTTTTTCATGAATGATAAGTCTACTTATCTGTTCTCATAGCCAACTTGAGATAAGCAAATTTAAGATAGACCATCAAATAGAATGCATCAAGGCTCATAAAAAATATAACGCCCGCTTAAGGGGCAGACAACGCTACTACCAACTTTCCGCATAACACCGTAATCACAAAAACCAACGCATAGTAAAAATGCCACGCGTTGGCTGTCCCTCTTGAAGCGTTTGTTAGGGCTATGCTACACGCCACTTGTTGTCTTGCTCTTCTAAATGTAACTCTGCCATTGTTGATTCAATTTCTGAGTCTGAAAGCATATTTAGCAAAAGACCAATTTGGCTATCGTCGTCATTGAACTCTGCATACAATGCACGAAGAGTCACATCGGCTGTCCTTGGAATGACTGATTGCCCCTTTTCCCAGCGAGCAACTGTTTGAGTATCTACTCCTAACAAGTTACCCAGCGCCTTTTGCGACATATTGAGCTCGATGCGAATAAACTTGAACTCTTGATGAGAAATAGGCCTTACTTGAGATACTATGTTTCTACCGATAAGAGCGTGCAACTCATAAAGGTTGTCGATACTAACAAATTCTTCATCCTCTACTTTGTCGATAGTAAAGCCATTTGTTAAATAAACATACGGTAGACCACATTCTTTATAGTGATACATATTAGCCCCTTTACTTAACTATAACCGTAACAACAAATGCAGATGGATCGCTTTCGTGTCTCTTTAGGGAAACAACAACTTCTACGATTTCACCAGCAGCCATACCTTGAAGGTTACATTTCCAGTCACCTCTAGGTGTTTGATGAGGAGCTTCCGTTATTCTACTGTGCTTATTGCTAAGTACCTGAAATACTTGCATTCGAGTCACACCACGTTGTTCCATGCGTTCTCTCGCATGAGAACTAATGTAAACTCTCGCTGTATGATTACTTGCCAGTTCATTGATGAGTTTCTTTGCTGACGCTGAGGTCAGCGGGAACTCATCTATTCCCTCAAGTTTATTATCTGACATACGGGTCACCTATCAATTTGATAGTTTCAATTATGAGCGAGAAAAAGATTAAACGCAAGATTTGATGAATAGCCCTAACGCCCTGCTAAGGGGTGAGCAATGCACTACAAAAGTTACAGCACACCAACCTAATCACAAAACCCACCGCATGCTAAAAATGCCACGCATTGCGAATCCCGCTTAAGCAGTTTGTTAGCTTAAATTTCAGCACCTTAAATTTACCAAGCCTGAGACTAACCCGATTTAGGAAACCGGCAAACCACCTGAGCTTTAAAACCCGAAATAACTCAAATTTGTGGCCATTCATGCGCTTTGAAAACCAGTAAATTTTGAGAACTCATTTTCGGAAAACTCAAAGCGAATGCAAAACTGCCAAAGCGACTTTGCGCCAAACTTACTCACCTAGCGCAATCCCAAAATTCAATTGAGGCAACTGCTCAAAACTCGCGTTGGCAAACAATGCTGATTTGCCGAGAAACCGGAACGAGCTGCCAAGGGAAGAAAAAACAGGCTGCAAACAATTGATTTTCATTGTTTTAAGCTAACGCCGCATTAAGGGGCAGGCAACGCAAATAGCTGTACTAAAACTAGCCAGCCGTAACCTTAAATACCCACCCAAACCAAAAATGCCACGCGTTGATTGTCCCTCTTAAATGCTTTGTTATGTAACTTTACTAAC
>NZ_FUXB01000033.1:4315-6851 GCF_900167345.1 Vibrio cincinnatiensis DSM 19608
GATCATGACTATAGACAAGCTGAACGCAAACTCGCTTTACCATTAAGTTCAGAATACAGACTTGAAGAACAAGAAGACAAAAACCAAATCAACATCAATAAAACTGACTTTACAAACCGTATGAATAACCAATTAAAACAATCAGTTGAAAGTATCGAATATACAAAGTAGAAGCTAAATTCAAAGTAAAGAAACCATAAAAACACTTTAACTTTCAATACATTGTGGTCTTTTTCTCTACGGTTACATAACGCCCGGTTAAGGGGCAGCCAACGCCATTTCCAAGCTTCCGCATAACACCGTAACCAAAAAAATCAACGCATAATAAAAATGCCGCGCGTTGGCTGTCCCTCTTGAACCGTTTGTTATGTTTAAGCTTCAATGACTTACGCTTTACCAAAACCAAGATTAACTCGTTTTTGACTGACAAACAAAAGCCAAAAACCAGAAGACTGAAACGACTCATAGATTTGAAAAGCAAACTTCGAATTTCGGCAATTCAATCACAAAAACCTGTGATCAAAATACTGATTGAGCCAGCGAAACCAACATCGCGCTTGCCCAAAAATTGATTGAGGCAGTTTTCTGAATTTCCAGCGCCAAAGAATAATTGTCCGGAAAACCGCGCCCACTGAAGCTAACTTGCCGACAAACACAAAACCAATCAGCCGAGGGAACAAAGAAAAACCATAATCCACTGATTTTTGGTGATTAAACATAACGCCGCATTAAGGGGCAAGCAACGCTAACAACCGAACTTAAACTAGCCAGCCGTAACCTCAAATGCTCACCCAAACCGAAAATGCCACGCGTTGATTGTCCCTCTTAAATGCTTTGTTATGTTTCTAAATATAGTCTATCCTTTCATATTAGTCTTATCTATTTTTTGAATTGGATAATCATCATTACTATTTTTTTCTAAAATATATGGACATAATAAAGAATCCAAATTCTTCAACTTAGGGTTAATGGTATGATTTTCAATAACATCACCAGAATATCTATCAATGACATATAAAGAGACAATTGATTTTATAGCATTAACTCCCCCGTCTCTCATGTCAAAAACAAAATACTCCATATATTCTGCATTAGATTCCATAGTCTCTATAAAACTTTGGATAACTGAAACTAAAAAAAAATCGCCACCACAATTAACATTGTATTCACCATGGTAAAATAATTCTTTAGCACCTTGCATATCTACAATAACATTGTATGAAACAGAATCTGGTGTAATCAAAACATATTGTTCATCAGAAAATGGTTCTATTCTAAATGTATTTGCGAAAACATTAAATGAAAACAACAAAAACAAAGAACAAGTCTTTAAGGAAAAGTTAAAAAATGTCATTGAAAACCTTCTTTGAAATGATATATTTTAAATTATCATGCCGTAATTTATAAGTTGTCGTATTTTTATTAATAACTGCTGTTATCGAATCTGTTGTATTCTTATCAATTCCCTTATCAGCTTTAAGATATAATTTTTTCTCCACCCAAAAAACTAATGCAGAACGAACTGCATACTTAGGCTCTAATAATAAGTCAGGTTGGGCAATGAAATCTTTATCCTCAGACCATAAATTATTATGTAAATTTTGCATTGAAATATAATTAGCCTTCCCCGTCAGTTGAATCATACCTCTCCCTCGATATTTCCAACCATCACCAGATATTACATTCCCATTACCATTTCTATTTGCATATGCGCCATTTGCTATTGAAATTATATCGGCTTTTTTATTGCTTTCTGGGTTATAAGCATGCTCTCTAGCCAATTCTGGATTTTTTTTATAAAAAGAAAACATGGAAATTAAAGTTCTTTCCCTATAGTTTAGGTTTTCGTCCAATCTAAATTGAGGTCCGACCTCTTGTTTCACTTGAGCAAGAAAATGAGAGATTCGAAGTTCAGAGTCAATCTTTCCTGTAACTAAAGAGTTTGTCAGTTCATTAGCTAATTCATATAAAAAAGCATCAGCCACAAAAGATTGATTTGGCCAGATAATTCTTAAATGCTTTTTAGTAATTTGTCTTCGGCTATCTTTTTTCATAAAAAACCATAATCATCTCACAATCGCTAGATTGTAATCTATTAAATCTATTAATCTATATTCATGATTCTTCTATGTGAGTTGTTACCAAGATATATGTAACTATAAACATTATCATTTTCATACTTATACGGAAACTAGTGTACCCCACGAAAAGTGGACACAACATAACTACACACTTTCGAACTCGACGGGACTCACGTAGCCCAACGCTGAGTGCTTCCTATTTCGATTGTAATAGATCTCGATGTATTCGAAGATCCCCATTCGTGCTTCTTCGATAGTTTGGTAATCTTCTGCATAAATCAACTCAACTTTCAGTCGACTGTAGAAGGACTCCATCACCGCATTATCCCAACAATTGCCTTTGCGACTCATGCTTGGCACCCCTCCATGCTTACGCATGAAGTCCTGATAATCATGTGCCCTATATTGTACACCTCGGTCTGAGTGGATTATGACACCTTTAGCCGGCTTACGTG
>NZ_FUXB01000042.1 GCF_900167345.1 Vibrio cincinnatiensis DSM 19608
AATAAAATAATTCAAAGAATCACGATTAAGAATCAACGAATCATTTGTGTAATTTCACGAATATCGCCTAACGCCGCATTAAGGGGCAAGCAACGTAAACAACTGCACTAAAACTAACCAGCCGTAACCTCAAATGCGTATCCAAACCAAAAATGCCACGCGTTGATTGTCCCTCTTAAATGCTTTGTTATGTAACTTTTCTAACCATTTCAAAGCATTACAAAGCATTACAAAGCATTACAAAGCATTACAAAGAACAGCATTGCCAAATATCGTTTAACTTACATGAAAAGTTAGCAGTAACCCAGTAGAATTCGCGTGACAACGACGAAACTACGAGCCCTAGTTCAAAGAAAAAATGACTATCACTAAGCTTATCGCAAATCCACTGAACGATTTAGAGCCAGCTAAAAACTCGAAGAGCAAGAAGACGAAAACTAAGCCAATATGAATAAAACTAGGTTTATAAATTTGAAAATAACCAATTTAAACAATTAGTTAAAATTACTGAACATACAAAGTAGAAGCCAAATTCAAAGTGAAGAAATCATAAAAACACTTTAATTTTCAATAAATTGTTGGCCTTTTTCTTTACGGTTACATAACGCCCGCCTAAGGGGCTGACAACGCAAACAACCGCACTAAAACTAACCAGCTGCAACCTCAAAACTCATTAAAACCAAAAGTGGCGAGCGTTGGAAGTCCCGCTTGAGGCGTTTGTTATGCAACATTTACCAAATCATTCAAGACATTACCAAAGAGCAGCATTGGCAAATATTCTTAAACTTACACGAAAAATCAGCATTGACCCAATAGAAAAACGTTGGCAACAACGAAAGCCACTTGATTCTGCTGATCATGACTATAGGCAAGCTGAACGCAAACCCGCTTTACCATTGAGTGCTGAATAAAGACTCGAAGAACAAGAAGCCAAGAGCTAAATCAATATGAATAAAACTGATTTTACAAACTAAAAAATAACCAATTTAAACAATGAGTTTAAAGTACCTGTCAGATAAATTAGGAACCAGAATCAAAATACGATAAAGCATAGAAACAGCTTAATTATCAATAAACTGTGAGCGTTTTTCTTTACTGTTGCATAACGCCCGCTTAAAGGGCAGACAACGTAAACACCTGCACTCAAACAGAACAGGCATAACCTCAAATGTTCATTCAAACCCAAAATGCCCAGCGTTGGCTGTCCCCATTGAAGCGTTTGTTATAACCGTTTTTCCATTCTCACCAGATCCCATAACTTACCATTAAAAGATCTTGTACCAATTTCTGTCGCAACCACTTCAAAGCCTAATGACTCATAGCATTTTCTAGCAACCGTGTTATGTTCAAAAACACCTAAGCTAAGTTTGGTTGCGGAAAAATCTAATCGTGCTTTATCGATTATTAACATCAACATCGATTTTGATAGTCCTTGCCCACGATAAGCATTTGAAATAAAGACACGGCAAATTCGATATTGCTCATCGGTGACTTTATACAGCTCAACAAACCCAGCATGTCTGCCGTTAACTTTTAGTAGATAGGGAAATACTTCTTCTTTACTACAGTGGGCATGGATCTGTTCGTAAGTCAGCGGAAAAGTATACGCAGGACCACCCCATAAATAGTTCAACTCATCTGAGTCAATCCATTCTATAAGCAGGTCAAAATCCGTTTCTTGAAACTCTTCTAAGTTCATAATTTTCCATCAGGTTATAACGCCGCATTAAGGGGCAGGCAACGCAAACAACTAAACTCAAACTAGCCAGCCGTAACCTCAAATGCTCAACCAAACCAAAACTGCCAAGCGTTGACTGTCCCTCTTGAATGCTTTGTTATGTAACTTTGCTAACTATTTCAAAGCATTACAAAGAACAGCATTGCCAAATATCGTTTAACTTACATGAAAAGTGAGCAGTAACCCAGTAGAATTCGCGTGGCAACGACGAAACTGCAAGCCCTAGTTCAAAGAAAAAAATGACTACCACTAAACTTATCGCAAACCCACTTTACCATTAAGAAAAAACGGAAAACTCGAAGATCAAAGAAGCCGAAAGCTAAATCAACATGCACAAAACCCACTCAGAGAAAATCGACATTGAAATAAGATCAATCATAAAAACATCTACTTTTCAATGCATTGCGGTCTTTTTTCTTTACGGTTACATAACGCCGCATTAAGGGGCAGGCAACGCAAATAACTGTACTAAAACTAGCCAGCCTTAACCTCAAATGCCAACCAAACCAAAACTGCCAAGCGTTGACTGTCCCTCTTAAATGCTTTGTTATGTAACTTTTCTAACCATTTCAAAGTATTACCAAAAACAGCATCGCCAAACACGATTTAACTTACACGAAAAGTCAGCATTGACCCAGTAGAAAAAACTCTGGCAAC
>NZ_FUXB01000038.1 GCF_900167345.1 Vibrio cincinnatiensis DSM 19608
GCGTTGCTTGCCCCTTAATGCGGCGTTATGCAACAGTAAAGAAAATCGATCACAATTTATTGATAATTAAGCTATTTCTATGCTTTATCGTACTGTGATTCTGGTTTCTAATTTATTCTACAGTTACTTTTAACCCATTGTTTAAATTGGTTATTTATCAGTTTTTAAAATCAGTTTTATCTATATTGATTTAGTCCTTGGCTTCTTGTTCTTCGAGTCTTTATTCAGCACTTAATGGTAAAATGGGTTTGTGTTCAGCTTGTCTATAGTCATGATCAGCAGAATCAAATGGTTTCCGTTGTTGCCAACGTTTTTCTATTGGGTCAATGCTGACTTTTCGTGTAAGTTTAAGAATATTTGCCAATGCTGTTCTTTGGTAATATTTTGAATAATTTGGTAAATGTTGCATAACAAACGCTTCAATAGGGACATCCAACGCTCGCCATTTTTGGTTTTAATGGGTTTTGAGGTTACGGTTGGTTAGTTTTAGTGTGGTTGTTTGCGTTGTCTGCCCTTTAAGCGGGCGTTAGGCTTACAAACGTAGCTTATTAGGACAAAGTCGATTTAGAGTTTCTGCAAATTCTTGACAACTTAACGAATCTGGCTCAGTTAAGCTGCTGTAAATAGTATCAATTGCTCCAGTGGCTGGATCTAGATATCTAGCTTTGGCTAAATCTATGTTGAGCTTTTGTAAGTCTAGGTGGGATTGCAAAGCACATTTACTAAGTAGTTTGTTCTTATTCTTATTGAATAAAACTCGCATTTCTTCGTTGGGTTGATCTTGGCTTGAGCAATACTTAATATTTATAGATTCATAAAATAAGTCGAGATTCTTTTCGACATAACCTGGTTTACTTAGATTGTTTGTGTAATAAGCATTTGCAATAGAACAGGTTAGAATTGCTAACTTCAAACAATGAGAAAAACTACTCTCCCATAGCGACTCGATACCGATTAAAGCAGTCCAAACTAGCAATATTGCTGTAAACATCAAACCTAAAGCGGCGTATCCTGATCCAGTAAATGCAATGTAGATGGCATAAATCAATAGTGTTACTGTGGTGGTTATAACCATTATTATCTTAATCATCGGCATATCGTTGCTGTATATAAAAACAGTGTCAGTATAGCAAGCCTAACAAACGCTTCAAGAGGGACAGCCAACGCGTGGCATTTTTACTATGCGTTGTTTTTTTGTGATTACGGTATTATACGGAAAGTGAGTAGTAGCGTTGTCTGCCCCTTAAGCGGGCGTTATACGCTTTTGAGGGAATTATGATTCAGAGTATCTATGATCAGATGTGGCAAAGGTTTGAGCAGGCGACAGTTCAGAATGATTATGAGTTAGACGCTCATTTACTAGACACTACTAGTGATACTCGTAGGGGTATCACAGCTTTAGCATACTTAAAGCAGGGTAATAGTGCTGTCCTCAATGAAATCATCAAATTTCAGCAAGCAGTGCGAGAAATTGAACCTAATCAGTATTATCATCCGCTTGATGAGCTTCACCTTACTGTTTTATCGGTCATTTCATGCGTTCCAAAATTCGATCTAAACGAAATCAATATTCAGGCGTATGCTGATATATTCATTTCGGTATTGAAAACAACACAACTGATAGAAATAAAATATCATGGTGTTAGTGCATCTCCCAATTGTATTGTGCTTCAAGGTTTTCCTACCAGTAACGCTTTAGAGCAGTTCAGAAATAACCTTAGGACTCAACTAAGTGACGCAGGGTTAAGGGTAACTTTTGATAGTCGTTATAAATTGGTCACAGCTCATAGTTCTCTTATTCGTTTTAAGCTCCCAATTAGTGATGGTCAGCAACTTTTAGCGTTGTGTCAGCAGTATCGAAATTATGATTTTGGTAGCTTCGTTTTGAAAGACTTTGAGTTGGTGTTTAACAATTGGTATCAAAACTTGGTCGTCACTAAATGTCTGGCTAAGGGTTCAGTGGCAGACCAACCACGCGTATAACAAACAATTTAAGAGTGATTCAGCACGCTTGGCATTTTTGGTTTGGGTCTAGTTCAGTGTTTACGGTGGTCAAATTAAGTGTAGTGGTAGCGTGCTTCACACCTTAATTGGGCGTTATGTGCCACTAAGGTTCATCAGAACAAATCGCTATGAGAGCCAATTCTTGCTAATTGGAGCTGGTCATCAAAAATGCGATAAATGAGCACTAGATCTGGTTTAACGTGGCAGTCACGGAATCCAACCCATCCGCCAGTTAAAGGGTGATCAACATTTTTAGGGTCGAGTTTTTCGCCTCTTTGCAGCTTTGATATGATGTTGCCGACTTCAATGATGTCCGAAATCGGCATTTTGGTGATTTTTTTGAAGTCTTTTTTGAATTGCGTTGAGTATTCTAAGCTATACATTCTTAACTTTGCCTTCAGTTAGCTCAGTAAGCATAGCGTCGACAGATTCTGCTTTATGCCCATGACCTTGAACGAGTTCATTCATTGCAGAAATCGTTGTTTCATTTGGTTGAGGTACACGTAAGTCAAATGGAATACCACCATGATTAATCACGGCTTTTGCAAAAATTTTAATAGCTTGTGATGTACTAAGACCCATTTCGTCACAGATGCTAGTAAAAGCAACTTTGGTATCATGGTCTATGCGAGTACTTAGCATTTCTGTTCTCATAACAGCACCTTTAGTTGTACAATGTATTACATAGTTAAATATTAGTATAATGGCACATAACAAACGCTTCAAGAGGGACAGCCAACGCGCGGCATTTTTACTATGCGTTGGTTTTTATGATTACGGTGTTATGCGGTAAGTTGGTAGTAGCGTTGTCTGCCCCTTAAGCGGGCGTTATGTAACTGTAGAGAAAAAAGATCGCAATATATTGAAATTTAAAGTGTTTTTATCCTTTTGCATTTTAAAATGAACTTCTACTTTTCATGTTTGATACTTTTAACTGATTGTTTTAATGGGTTATTTATACAGTTTGTAAAGTCAGTCTTATTCATGTTGATTTGGTTTTTGTCTTCTTGTTCTTCGAGTCTGTATTCTGAACTTAATGGTAAAGCGGGTTTGCGTTCAGCTTGTCTATAGTCATGATCCGCAGACTCAAGTTACTTTTGTAGTTGCCAGAGTTTTTTCTACTGGGTCAATGCTGACTTTTCGTGTAAGTTAAATCGTGTTTGGCGATGCTATTTTTGGCAATGCTTTGAAATGGTTAGTAAAGTTACATAACAAAGCATTTAAGAGGCAGGGAAACCGCATGAGTGTGCCGTGGAGCACAGAGGTTAACTTAAGGTTAACCATTTGAGCGTAAGCTTAAGAAGAGATGAAGGCAGG
>NZ_FUXB01000019.1 GCF_900167345.1 Vibrio cincinnatiensis DSM 19608
ATAAATTCCGTCACCCCCGCTTCAGTGATTTTGCGGCTACGGCGCCCTAAAGCATCATATTCATAGTGGGATAAGCCGCCATTGTTCTCCACGGCCACCAATTGACTCAATGCGTTAAAGCGGCGATGCTGAGCCTGACCTTCCCCTTCCGCTTGGCTCTGGTTACCTTGAGCGTCATACTGATAACGCCAGCCACCATGTTCCAACAGCTTATCACCGCTGCATTGGCTCTGCGCGTCACTCGGGTTACCAAAAGGGTCGTACTGGTATTTCTCTTCCCGCTTACGGGTGGTCACTCGAGTTAACTGACCTACAGCATCATAGTGGTAGTGGGTCGTGCCCGCCTCACTGTCCATGATAATGGCTAAATACTGAGCGCCATCAAAATAGTATTTACGCTCTCTTCCTGACCAACGCTGCTGACACAAACGGCCAATGCCATCAAACTGCTTCTCTTCCTGTTGGTTTGCGTAACGAAGGCGATAGAGCCGCCCCATCACATCATACTCATACTCGATAAGCGGGGCCGATTGCCCACTCAAAGACACCGCGCTTAACTGCCCATAGGGGGTGTAATCAAACTTGACGGTTTCACCACTCGGAAGATGAATGTCCGATAACTGACCATGTGGGTGATAACGATAAGCCAAGTCATGCAACCCTTGGGTTTGTTCTATCAACAGACCATTGGGTTGATAATGATAAGAGACCGTGCGATGCGTATTGCTGGCTAAGCAGAGCTTATCACCCGCACTGAACTGAAAATGATGTTCACTGATACCACTCTCACCGCCCGCTCGAATCAGAGTTAAGTTACCTCGTGGGTCGTAATGAAACAGAACCTGACGTTTATCACAGGTTAAATGAGATAAACGACCCGCAGCATCATATTGATAGTCAGTGACGGTACCATCAAAGTGACGGGTTTGGGTGAGATGGCCTTCTTCAGAGAGCATGAAATGGTAGCTGGCGCCATCACTGCGAGTGAGGGCGGTCAGATTTCGTTCACCGTCATAATCAAAAGCTAGGCCTGCCCCATCAGGGCGAAGTAATGCTTCAGGTTGAGCCAGTTTGCTCCATTCAATAATGCTACAACCCGCGGGGGTCACTACTTGGGTAATACGCCCAAAATCATCATAGTGATAACGAACTTCTCGTTGATGATCATCACGTTCACTGTACAAGCGCGTTTGAATGCGCTGGCCGCGTTCATCGTATTCCAACGCCAGCAGCATTCCATCAGGGTAAGCAATACCATTAAAATGGTGGCTTTCGTCGTAGCTGTAACGCAATAAGGTTTGATTAGTTTGTTGGGCGATTAATTGCTCGGCTTCATTCCACCACCATTGGCACTGCTCACCATGCTCACTTTGGCTTTGAATAAGACGACCGAACTTGTCGTACTGATAGTGGGTGACAGAGCCTTCTGGCTCCGAGCGCCAGAGTAGCTGACCCAGAGAGTTGTAATGCTGGTGTTGTTTTTCGCCATCAGGATACTCCACCATGGTGAGCTGACCAAGTGGGTTATATTGATAATGGGTGGTTGCACCAGAGGAATGATACTGCGCACAACGTTGACCATAAGCATTGTATTGATAGCGCATAAAACTGCCATCAGGGAAATGCTCGGTCACCAGTTTGCCTAACGGGTTATAATCCCAACGCCATAGGCGACCTTCAGGGCTCTGTTTTTCCAGTAACTGACCCTCATCACTATGACGAAAAGTCCACTGATGACCTAATGTATCGGTAAAACTTGAATTATGCTCACTATACTGAAAACGGTAATCATAAACCTGCTCATCACCGTAGTTACGCACACATTGAGCGCTACTCCCCTCACCTAACCACTCAAAATAATGGTTAAATCCCGTATTACGGCGGCGGCGAAGAATCAGGTGAGCGTCGGTATACTCGTAATGCTCTGTCTGACCTTGTTGGTTGGTGGCAGAGGTTAAACAATCTTGTGGATCATAACGATATCGGCTAAATACTCGCCCTGAATGAGGCTCTCGAATTTCAATTAAATGACCACGCTGGTCATATTGCAGCTCGAAACAGTGACACTGGTTGAAACTGACACCAATTAAACGATGCTTAGAGGAGTAATCAAGCGTAACTAAGGTGAGAATATTGGGTCGAATCTGCTTAAGTAACCATGCTCCCTCGATACGTTCAAATTTATATTGCGCTCCACTCGCTAGCGTGACAAGGGCATAGCCTGTCTCTTGGTAAAAACAGCTAGCTCCAACATAAATTTGATAGCTCACCGCTCCTTTGTTTACCGCTGGAAATGAGATAGCATCCCCCATTTCATCAATAAACTGCCAGTGAGTCACACTACCTTTATCGCAAACAATATCCAGTAATTGAAAGTCAAAGTTATGACGCCAACCATAGCCTAAACCAGTATCACTATCACAACGTGAAGAACGATAAGTTCGGCTAAAGACTAAACCATGATGCAGCGTTATATCGGTAAGAGTTAGTATCTCTTCTCCCGTCACCATAGAGACGGGGTCACCTGCCGTTTCATGGTTCTTGCTACTTTCAGGATGTGACTCTTTACTAACACGATCCTCACCTCTCATCGCCTCTGATTTACCATCAGAGGTAGGTTTAGAGGGTTTTGCTTTAGGCGGAGAAGTAGGAGCCGTAGGAAGACCTCCGGTTGGATTCACACTCGCAATTTGTACAACATGCAAATGCCGATGAACCAAAGCTTGGCTTAAAGGCGCAAGATAATCAGCGAAAGTGTTTTTCTCACGATGAACATTGACTATTGGCTCAGCACCAATCCAACGAGCCAATTCTTCGATATCCGCGAGATCAGATAATTTAAAACGCTCCAGAAATTGGGTAGCTAGGGCGATGGTAGGAAAATCACACGCTTTACCCTCAGCGATTGGCTGATCAGAAAAGTAATGTAGTGAGCCGTCATACGCGGCCAATCGGACAATCCGTTGAATACTCATTTTATTTGACGTTTCTTTTAGGTGCGCCAACGATACAAAACGCCCGCGGCCATACCGTGAGGATCGCTGTCCAGTTGTAATGCATGAAAAGTAGATTTAAATGCCATTTTCTGCTGTTCATATAGCCCTAGCGTTTTCAATAATCCACTCCCCGCCCCCACTTCACCAATCATTAGGTTATTAAATCGATAGGTTGTCTCTTGGGTGATCCATGGGGAGAAGCGAAACAAATGCGATTGCCAATCTGATGATTCATCGTCATGTAATGAGAGAGCCAGATCGGTTAACTCTTGCCCACATAAAGTCGCTAAAGAAGGCATAACGGAATCAACCCCACTGCTATATGCCTGTGAATAACAATCTATCTGGACCTTGGAGGCTTCCAAACCTTCGTCGGCGACAACAATACGTGACACCAGCAATGAATCAGTTTTGATATCATCAAACAACTGATATTCATGACCACTACAAAAAGACTCAGACGAGTCTAATGATAAAACCCAGCACCCATATGACGAGTGGGCTAATGTAGAAATCCTCTCCAGCGCAACTAAAAATGAGGCACTTCCGTATGGAAAACAAAATAGCGGCCGATCGATATCCATTGAAGTGGGTAAAACCCTCTGCACGGCTTTCAATACATCAGCAATATGTTGTCTATCGTTAATCTCTGGTAACAGAAGACACACTGAAGCATTGGGAGAAATGTGTGCTAATGCTGAACGATGATGCGCCAATAATTCAATCAATCGCTGAGATAATGAAGACGACTGATGCGATAATGCTCTACGTGTATTACCAGTGAAATAAAGATCATCACACCACTCTGGTGAACTCAATTCTTGCGAATAAAAATCACCATAAAATACCTGATCTCCAAGAGCTATCACCGTTGATTCAAATACAAGAGCCATTTAGTCCCCAATCAACACTGTCGGCACACCAACTAATATTTTTCCGCCATGTGAGGTTCCATCACCCATACGAGCCGCCGGCTTTCCGTTGATTGTCACAGAGGAAGACCCTGTAGAAATGCTGTCTGGAGGACCAACACAGACCAATTTATCGCCAACCCTTGCGGCAGGAATTCCTCCAATCTTAACATTGGGAGATCCACCAACAACAGGGCCACCCACATGGGGGATTTTCCCCGTTTTTTTAGGACACACATGAAAACAACCAATGACAGATGCAGCTTTACCCATATCCACTTCCTCAGTTCAAAGAAATTTGACCCGCTTTTAAGGCGATCATCGAACCATTAAGTGCAATCTTCTTACCTTTAATATTAATTTCACCTGAACTTGACATCTGAATTGAAGCCCCACCCACTTTAATTTCAATACTCTTACCCGCCGTCAATGACAAAACCTCACCAATATCAATACTGTAGTTTTTACCAACTTTAGATGTGGTATTTTTTCCTATCTCAGAAATGAGGTTATTGATAATTTTTTCAGTTTTATTGTTCTCAACCAGCACATCGACAGAATCTTCCACTTTCATCTGGAAGTCCTTCTCTGCGTGTAGATAGATATGCTCTTCACCGGGTTTGTCTTCAAATCTCAACTCATTGAAATTTTCCGAACCTTGCTCAACGGAACGACTTCGATAGCCACTTTGTGTTTTTTTATCAGGGAGTGCGAATGGAGGATTTTGTGTGCCATTGTAAAGAGAGCCAATGACCAAAGGCTGATCAGGGTCACCATTAATAAACTCAACAATCACTTCTTGCCCAACGCGTGGCAAAAATGAACTGCCCCATCCATTACCCGCTATTTGCTGCGCGACACGAATCCAGCAAGAGCTATTAACATCAAATTTCCCTTCTCTATCCCAATGGAATTGAACCTTTATCCGACCAAACTTATCAACATAAATTTCATCGTCTTTATTACCCGTTACAATAGCGGTTTGAATGCCTCTAATATTAGGTTTTGGATAGTTCACCGATGGTCTATGCATTGTTCCTGATTCAATACAAGAGAAGAAAACTTTGACTCCCTGCCCGGAGGTACCACCTTCACCCGTCTGATTAAATACAGCGGCGCTTACAGTGATAGAAGAGAGCACATATTCTTTACCAATACGATCTTTATCATCATGTTTAGCAAATTTAAAACTTTTCCCTATCGAAAAAGTACGACAGCTTGCCTCTCCCGAACATATATAAGCATTCTGTTGAATCGACTCTATCGAATGGGTATTACG
Organism: Vibrio cincinnatiensis DSM 19608; assembly: GCF_900167345.1. Taxonomy (GTDB): domain Bacteria; phylum Pseudomonadota; class Gammaproteobacteria; order Enterobacterales; family Vibrionaceae; genus Vibrio; species Vibrio cincinnatiensis. The sequence continues at coordinate 5,187 of NZ_FUXB01000019.1, forward strand.
AACTTTATATTGGTCACTCGTTTCTGTTTCGCCAAGATACTCAAAATATTCACTTTCAGGGACAGTGAATAAGGCGCAGTCTCCTACCGCTGTATTTTTCGGCACAGAGGAGGGTTTTTCCATATTAAAACCCGCTTTATGGCTACGTTTAGTCACTAAAGTCTGAATTTCATTCCATGATGATATATGGCCAATTTCAGAGCTTCCAGAATCGAAATTCACCATAAACTCGATACCGGGCTTATAATAGCTTACATCATCAAATATTTCTAAACAGTGAGAGGAACTCGTATGAGAAAAACAGAATGATAACCCTTCCTCAGCCATCAGTCGTCTGACAAAAAGAAGATCAGATTCTTCATACTGAACTTTATAAGTATATTTAGGATAAGATTTCACTAATTTAAAAGAAAAATCCACACCATGTTCACCTAAAATCAAAGTCAGTATTTCTTTTATGTCTTTATTTTGAAATATTCGGCTATTAATACGAAATGCTGAGAATTTTACTTTTGGTTCTATGATGATTTCAATATTTTTATAACAATCCCCTTGGCTTACTTTTGTTATTCGGGAACCCATTAACCTAGCTTTTGATACTATTCCATGGAAATATCTCGGTTCTGATGAAATTTTCTCATGATTTTTCATAGTAATAACGACGGGTTTACCTAGGATCTGATTGAGCTCTCCCTTTTGCCCATTAAAGTAAGCAAGTACCTGCAATGAAAAAAGCTCCGACATTTCTTCCCGGTATTCAAAGGAATTAAGAATGATGGCATCTTTGCCATATGGAGTAGATATGCTAATGAAATTGTTATCTTGTGTGGCTTTTTTCATTACAGACTTCTTTTTTAAAAAAATAAGCGGAGGAGAAAATCCTCCGCAAAAACATTACATTTGCTGACCTTTAACGCCACTGTAACCATATACCAATGGTGCAGAAACGTTGTTTTTATCGTCAGTTGGTGTCACTGTCATCATCATTTCTGTATAGGAAATAGTGATAGTTTCAACTGGGCGATCATCTTGGATTGAAACTGAATAGTTAGAAATCATGGCATCGGTTAGTTCGATTTTCATGATTTCTTCAATTTTTTCGCCTTGCTTGGTGATATGAAATACCGCTGGTTTTCCTTTACCAATTGTCGCTTCTTTGAAAAGATCTGGTGATGAACGATCTTGAAGCTTAGTGATAGTCATATCATAAAGACGAGTCGAACTCGCTTCACGGTCCATAGCCGTACCAGTATAAGATGAAATCTCACGACCCACACTCCAATCAACTGAAAGAAGAGTAATCATATCTTTATACTGTTCTGCTGTCGCTTCACCTTTAATATCAGCATATTTCAGGTAGGTATTTGCCTGCATGCTAGTCTCCTATAGCATTGATTAATAAAACTCGATTCGAGCAAGTTTGTTGTTTGATGCAAGAATGAACTTAATTATAAATGTATCAAATAAAATAATTTAAATACGCGTCTTTATAGCAGAAACCAATAACGCTTAATAGATCAAAATATCAATCTAGGCATTATAGTTTGATCTTGATCCAAAATATTTTACGATAATTATTTATTATTCCACTGAAACAGAAATATTATCCACATCACCTTCAACCACAACACTATTAATAGAATAATCATTTAAAACTGAATTCAATATAGCATCGGATATTTTAGGTAAAACTCTATTTTCAATCACCGTTTGCAATGCTCTTGCGCCACTTCCCGACTCATTGCAGCTATCAACAATACTGTCAATTAATTTCTCGGAAATCTCTGTTTCAGCCTTGTAATTATTTTTGATTCTCTTTCTTATTTTTGAAATTTTTAATTCAGTGATCTTAATTAGGACATCCCTACTTAATGGAAAGTAGGGAATCACATTGACTCGACCTAAAAATGCGGGTTTAAAATCTTTCAACAAATCCTCTCGCAAGGCTTCTTTTAATGATTCGGCATCTGGAGCCAGCTCAGGGTCTTGGAAAAGCTCCATAGTCGTATCAGTTCCTGAATTAGAGGTCATAATGATAATCGTATTTTTAAAGTCGATATCACGCCCTTCTCCATCTTTGATCATCCCTTTATCAAAAACTTGATAGAAAATATCCTGAACACCTGGATGAGCTTTTTCCATTTCATCAAGAAGAATGACACTATAAGGTTTTCTGCGTACGGCTTCTGTTAATATTCCCCCCTCACCATAGCCGACATATCCAGGTGGAGAACCGAGCAATAGGGAAACTTTATGCTCTTCCTTAAACTCAGACATATTGATAATAGTAATATTATCCTCATGACCATAAACTTGCTCAGCAATAGCAAGTGCTGATTCTGTTTTTCCCACACCACTTGGGCCAACAAGAAAGAAAATACCGTTAGGTTTTGACTCTTCATTTAACTGAGCTCGAGCGGTTTTTATGACCTCTGCCATTTTGACTAAGGCATGATCTTGGCCTACGACCCGCTCACTCAAATACTTTTGCAGTTCCAGTATTGCTTTGACTTCATCATTTTTCAGCTTACCTAATGGAATCCCTGTCCAATCAGCAATAATTTCTGCGACTAAGAGTTCATTGACATGAGAAAACACTAACGGCATAGGATTAACAGAGAGTTCCTGTTCGATTGAAACCAACGCTACCGCCTTATCAGAAGAAGGAGACTGTAATATTTCAGAACGAAGCGCTTTCGCCTTCGCTACTGCATCACTCTCTTGCCGCCAAATCTCCTCCAGTTGTTCGATTTCGTGGTGTAAAGAGGTTAATTTCAACTCCAATTCGCTAATTACTTGCTGATGTGAGTGCCCAAACGTCTCTTCTTTTAGCAATTGATTTAGCTGATTTTCTAACATTTGCTGCTGTTTATGTTTCTGATCAAGTGAACCGGGTACTGTATTTTGGCTCAGGGCCACTCGTGAACATGCGGTATCTAAAACTGCCACCGCTTTATCAGGAAGCTGACGCCCACTGATATAGCGATCCGATAGACATACCGCCGCTTTCAATGCTTCAGCCGTAATATAAACGCCATGATGTTTTTCCATGACGGGTACTAAACCTCGCAGCATTTCTATCGCTAATTGCGGTGCTGGCTCTTCGATTTTCACAACCTGAAAACGCCGGGTCAGTGCCGCATCTTTTTCAAAAAACTTCTTATATTCAGCCCACGTTGTGGCTGCAATGGTACGCAGTTCACCTCGTGCTAATGCGGGTTTCAGGATATTCGCTGCATCCCCTTGCCCCGCTTGAGCCCCCCCACCAATGAGCCCATGAGCTTCATCAATAAACAAAATAATAGGAACGGCAGATTCGTTCACTTCTTTTACTACATTTTTCAGGCGATTCTCAAATTCACCCTTCATCCCTGCACCGGCTTGTAATAATGCAAGATCTAACGATTTAATTTGTACGTTTTTTAAGGCAGGAGGTACATCTCCTGCGGCAATTTTCAACGCTAGCCCTTCAACAACAGCGGTTTTTCCAACGCCAGCTTCTCCCGTTAAAATTGGATTATTCTGCCGACGACGTAGCAAAATATCTGTCATTAAACGGATTTCATTGTCTCGACCAATAACAGGGTCAATCTGACCGGCCTTCGCCTGTTCAGTGAGATCAACGGTAAATTGGTCTAGGGCCTGAGTTGATGACTTGTGACTCGCCATCGCTTTTTTCGGTGCTTTAGCCTGCTCTTTCCTATATTGAATCAGCGCATCGGCATTAATTTTTGTCAGTTCTGAGCTAAAATGGGATGAAAAAGCAAACAGTGTGTCGTCTGATAAAAAGGCATGCAAGATGTGGACGGATGCAATCTCTGGCTCTTCAAAAGCAATCGTGGCCGTCATCCATGCATTTTGTAAAATGGTTACCGTATGAGAAGAAAGCCCTGGTACCGTTTGACAACCTGTCTTAAATTTTTCCAATTGTAGCTGTAGATCACTGTGTAATTGGGCAAGATCCACAGAAAAAAACTGATACATCTCTCGTTCAGCCTCACTGGGGTCCTGAATCATTGTCAGTAACCAATGAGCAATTTCTATACTGTGGTGAGTTCTTGAACTCGCTAAAGCCGCCGCTTGCTCTAAACTCCCTTTAGCTTCGGGAGTCAATTTGTCAACCAACGCTGATAGTGATAAAGACGTCATTATTAATCCTTTCAGATCGTTATCGTTATTTGTTTATTTACGGCTGCATTTTTTGCTGCCAATACACTTCCTTTACCAAGGGTTCCAACCCCCTTGCTAAGATTTGCTTTAGGGAATAACTGGCGTTCAGCCGTTAATTTCCATTTAATCTGTTTACTCTCTCCCAACAATTGTTTGGCGAGTACTTTGGTTTGTTCTAATCGTTGGCACTGCAATAACGCTCTTGCCGTTTGTGCATCCGTTGCCACAAGCTCAATCTCAATACCGGCATTCATATTCCAACTTCGTTTCCCGATCAAAGCACCACTACCTAATTGAGCAAACTGTCCTTCGGGCATACTCGGACTGCAAATTCTCGTCTGTTCGTGCACTTCAATATCAAACCAACGGCCTTGGAATTCATGCAGAACAACCGAACAACCTGATTGCATTTCAAGCAGTGTTTTCACCATCGCCTTGCTACGAGATCGACGATGAAAAGCGCCCCCCAAAAAAATGGCGCTGTCTCCTTGATCTCCAGTTAATGCACTTAAGATGGTGTGAATGGGTGCACTTTGGCCATGCGCAACTTGACATAACTGAGCGGTTAGTTGAGAAGAGAGCCAGCAACGGTAGTAAAGAGAGAGAAGTCGATGGTTAAAAATGTCAAAAAAATCCGACATTGCCTCATCATTTTCACGAATACGTTGAATAATACGCTCACTATAGTGATTAGGCAGAATGCCTTGCTCCCCAGTCAAACCCATTAAGTTCGTTTTTAGGTGTAGTTTGGTTGTCGATTTTTTGCTTATGCTCACCAACTGATTAGCTTCATAGCCGAGTTTTTGTAAAACAGAAAGGGAGATGCGTTCATTCTCAGGTAAAGCATCACTCCCAAGATAACTTTCTCCTTTTAAATAGTGATGCTCAAGCAGATGAATCGCTTCAAACAAAGGCAAAGCTTCTAATGCATCAAAGAATTCTTTTTCCGTCATAGAAGTTCCTTTTCCCCCGCCAAAGCAGGCCAGCGAAAGAGTCTTTCACCCGTAGAAGTCAAATGAATGGATAACTGAGTAAAGGTATTGATTTCAGCAAATTGTGCAAAATAGGCGGACAAGACATTCCCCAACAAGAAGATTTGTTCACGTGACAAAATCTGATCAGAGATATGAAGGACAATTCCAGTGCCATTGCAAAAACCGACTCGTCCATTCTGTAAGGCGCGTCCCGTCGTTATCGAGGTTTTCATGCCTTTAATGGCTTCAATCAATGCTTTGGTTTCAGGTGTTCCTCTGAAAGCCAGTAGGTTCAGCACTTGTTTCAATGCTTCAACGCCATTCTCATCGCTAAAGTGATTTAGCGTTAATAACTTCGCAAACTGCCAGCGAGAACTTTCATCCATTTCCGGCCGAATAGTTTCTGTCGGAGTTACGAGGCACTTAATCTTGCTAAAATTATCTTTACAGTCAGGCATGGAAACTTGGGGCAAACCGCCTCCAAATGGAATTTTAGCGGCAAGATTACGGTTGCAACACCAAGCTTCCACCGACATCAGCCAGTTTTCACGAGACTCAGGAGAAAAAAGCTGATATTGCTTATCCACAATTGAAACAAAAACTTCTCGACCCGGTTCGTCAAATCCCCCCGCCCAATTTTTATCTTCTCGGCGTAGTACCCAATATATTTCATCTTTAGAAAAGTAGTGAGGGTGATTACCCGCATAATATGAGGGTAAATTATCGTAGACTTTATTCCAGTTTCTCAGGGTTACCTTATCTAAGCTCACGACTTCGCTGGATTCAGGATCCATATATTCAGTATGAAGCTGATATTCATAATCTGATGGCTGAATACGAACCGGCTTCATCTTTGCTTTATACAGATTAACCACCGGAGTACAACCTAATTGGATGTTCTCGAAGGTTATCTGTTTTTCCAGCCAATCATTGGATTCTTTAAAATAGAACCAGAACTCTGCCTGTGTCCCCTCTCCTAAAATAGTTAAATCAAGATCCACTAAATCGAAGAACAAGAATTTTTCTGGGAAATGCAAATATTCAATCAGCATACGAGTTCCAGAGAAACTACGCTTACTGTAAGGAACGACTTTATCGAGATCACTAAATCCGACCGCATTAATATGTCGTTGAGTAAACTCTTTAACACATCGCCCCCCTTGCACTAAAACCAACCCCAAGCAGGAACTGAACAAGTGTTGATAAAGCTGTAGCGAAATCTGCGATTGACCATTGAGATAGAATCTCAACCGTTTATCTTTGTTATCGGCAATATTGATCTCATCACTATGACTTTGTAATCGCAGCTTCAGGACTGACTTGGCTTCCGCTTGTATACGAGCCTCTGTCCCAGTAAAGGGAGCATTCTCAAACTTTGCTTCGGTAACGTCAAAAGGTAGAACCTGTGTTTCATAACAAGTAATAAAATCACACTCTTTAAAGCCTGGAGCGGTGATCGTAACTCTTTCTCCAACGGGAACAGTCACACTTGATGTAGCAGAACTCGAACCACAGACTTTCACGATTGACATCGAAGGAATCGGGGCATGAAAATCAGGGAAAAGTTGACCAATAAGCGCTTCTGTCAATTGTGGAAAAGCGTTATCTAAACTTTGTCGAATACGGGCAGTAAGAAAAGCACAACCTTCCAATAAACGAGATACATGAGGATCTTCTACGACCTCCTCACTTAAACGTAAACGAGCCGCTATTTTAGGGTAGTGTTCTCCAAACTCATGACCTTTATGTCTTAAATACACCAGCTCACGATTATAATACTTTAGAAACTCTTCACTCATTTCGCTTTACTCAGTTTAATTCCTAAGCTAACGGGTTCCACTTCTGAATCCATGACAAGTTCTTGTTCAGTGCCGTCAATGATGCAGGTCGCACGGATGCGTAGTTTTAATATCCTGTCTAATGGATTCTTATCTTCTGCAATACTCACCGTTACATAACTCAAACGTGGTTCAAACTGTGTGATCGTTTTTTGTACCAAGTTGCATAAAAATTGCTGCCCATCTGCACTACTAAATGGCATGGATGAAAAATCTGGCAAACCATAGCGAAGAATAGAGTGGGATAATTCTCTAAGCTCTTCTGGTAATGACTGCCAATTGATTCGACTGTTTAACAAAGCCTCAAGATCCAAACGAATAGAATCCATTAACGCATGACGAGTTAGTGGATAATACTTGTCATAATGGCTCTCTGGATCATAATCGACCAATTTATCCAGCAAAGAAGGCATCACACTTAATTCGTTCATTCAACCGGAACCAACGCGACTTTTTTAATCTCACCTAATTGAGATAAGGCGATCACCCCCTCTCCGGCCAACCACATTTTTTGCCCCATACCTAGGCTGTGCTCAGTCTCCAAAATTCTTTTCCAATCGGTTTCTCGGCCTAGCTTTTGATTATCCGTTTCGGAGTCCACATACGTCATTGGGAAATGAGCCTCTCCTTCTCCTAATCCATCAATATCAAATTCACATGGACGCCAAATGGTTTCCAGTAAATTGGTTGCGGGTTTCAGTTGCAGTGAATTCACCTGGCTAAGTGGAACCAAATAGTAATTTCCCATCGATGAAAAGAGCTCAATAAAACCCGCTAAACGATCATCTAGATCCCTAACATCTTCATAAGTCGTACCATTTACCGTAAAAGCAAGCTTAGGACGAACCGCTTCAACCTCATCACACACAGCAGCCAATTCATCCGCACACTGATTTCCTAAAGCCAAACTAAAATTAACCAGCATGTTATTTTGTTTTTCCGCTTCACAAACAAATTGTGCCGTTGCGGCACCTTGCGAAAAATCAACTCTCGCTTGTGCCGCTTTCACTAAATGGCGGATCTGGCTAGCACCCGGTAGATATTCGGGAAACAACTTAATGGCCTGCATCAATTGCTCATCGGCACGAATAAAATCGCCTTGTAGACAAAGAACTTCGATAAATGCACTACGTAATGTGGCATTTTTAGGATCTTGCTTTATAGCGTTAATTAAGGCTTCTTTTGCTTGTTGTAATTCGCCTTGTCCAATGTATTGTTGCCAATCTAACATTTTGATTCCTTACAATATGTGTTCTGGTGATAGCTCTGTAATCAGTTTTATAGAGGAGACCATCTGATCCAGTTGGAAATGTGGCCTTAAATGGATTACTGAGTAGTAATTTCCTGGGCTACCCAATTTTTCCGTCACTCGTATCCGTGCTTCATTAAGCGGATATTTTGCTCTTAGTTCATCCGAAGCTTCATCGGATGCGGTCGTATATTTGTGTAACCACGCCTGAAAATCCCGTTCTATACTTTGTGCATCTTGGTAACTGCCAACTCTATCTCGTCCCATCACTTTGATATAATGAGCAATTCTTGATACACAGAGTGTGTATTGCAACATCGATGATAAACGAGCATTGACATTAGCCCCTTTCTCCGAAAATAGACGGGATTGATGCAATGAAATATTCGATGTAAAACTAATAAACTGTGTTTCTGCTACTGGGGATAAGGGAATAAAACCACAATCCGATAACTCCTGCTCACGTCGTTCTGTAACTTTAAGATTTAGGGGCGCTTTATAGCGCTGACCTTTTCCTGGTAAATGAACACGACACGATGATGGTGGTTGGATAATTCCTTGTGAATAGTCTCCCGTTTTATGCCCACGAATATGAGTAAACCAACCGTTTTCCTGAAATGCACGCATGATGACTGCCGCAAAACAAAAAGAAGCATTTCCCCAAAGCAAGTCACGGTTGGAATCACGGATCCGCTCGTTATAAACAAATTGGTCACTTCTTGAACCATCACTACAATATGGCTGACGGTAAAGAACATTCGGCATTGTTAGTCCAATAAAGCGCACATCATCAGACTCTCTTAATTTACGCCAATTCAAATACTCACTTTGCTCAAACTGGGTATAGATATTTCCGATAGAGGCAATATCAGAAAAATGATCCGTACCAAAAACGCTAGGGTTTACCGACATAATAAAAGGACTAAAAGCCGCAGCAGCCGATTGAGCCATTTTTCCTAAAGTTCGAATATCTCTATCCACCGCATTTCTTCCCGGTGACTGCCCTAAATAATAATCTCCAACTAACAACCCGAAGGGTTCTCCACCCGGCATTGAATATTCATTTTGATAGATCAATTTAAACAAGGCTGATTGATCAAACTCTATCGCTCGCGTTGCATCTTTGACTAACTCATCCCAAGTACATGTTAAGATTTTAATTTTTACTAATTCTTCAGCATTAGAGTCTTTTTGCTCAACTAAATAACGCAGCCCCCGCCAAGTTGATTCAAGACGTTGGATGACACTATGATGTAAAATATCGTCTAATTGCTGGTTTAACTGGGCATCTATCTGTTCAATCGTACTCAGAATGCTATGAAAGAATTCCTCTTTACTCTTAATACCAGCGAACTCAACCCAATACTGTATTGCTTGACTTAAGTCCTGAGTATCCAAAAAACGCTCGATCCAATGATTTGCCAGTAATGGCTGCTCTGGGGTCGCTCGCTGATGTGTGAGTTGTTCTACTGAGACGAAATTCATGCTACTTATCAGGGGCTGGTGTAATACACCACCCCTGCCTTCTTATTAACCACCTGATTGTGGTATTTTTGCAACTAAACGTAATGACGTTGTCAATTCTTCCATTTGCAGCCAAGGTTTTAGCCAAGCAACCGCATTATAAGCTCCCGCTGTACCAGGAATTTCTTTAACCTGAACACGCGCATCAGCCAATGGATATTTAGCACGGATCTCTTGACCTCCCCCTTCCGAAGCATTGACATACCCTAATATCCAACGATTCAACCAAGACTCCACATCTTCAGCTTCCATAAAACTTCCGATTTTGTCTCGTGCCATTACTTTGAGGTAGTGAGCAAATCGAGAAGTTGCCATCATATAGGGTAAGCGAGCGGAAATTGCCGCGTTTGCAGTGGCATCAGGAGAGTCATACTTAGCGGGTTTTTGGCAGGTTTGCGCACCAAAAAATACCGCATAGTTCGTATTTTTATAATGGCATAAAGGAAGGAATCCCAGTTTGCCTAATTCCGCTTCACGTCGATCCGTGATTCCAATCTCAGTTGGACACTTCATATCTGGATCGCCATCATCACTCATAAAAAAGTGTGTCGGTAAATTATCAACTCGGCCGCCACCTTCAGCGCCACGAATCGCGGTACAGAAGCCATATTTAGAAAATGCATCCGTTAATTTAGCACCTAGCACATAAGAGGAATTCATCCAACAATAGTCATTATGCTGTGCATTGGTGGCAATACCAGAAAGTTCATCAACATCAAACTCTTCAAACCCGAACTCTTCGACTGGTGACGTTGCTTGACCATAAGGCAAACGAGCTAAGACTTTAGGCATTGTTAAGCTCACAAATCGAGAGTCTGCACTTTCACGAAAAGCACGCCACTGAGTGTACTCTAGTGATTCAAATACTTTTTCTAAGTCACGAGGTTTAGACAACTCTGTCCATTCATCGAACCCAAACAACGCTGGAGAAGCCGCAGAAAGGAAAGGTGCAAAACCGGCGGCAGCAACATTAGACATTAAACGTAAGCTCTCAATATCTTCTGGATGATTGGTAAATTCATAATCACCAATCAATGCGCCATAAGGTTCCCCCCCTGCACTACCAAATTCGGCTTCATACACTTTTTTAAAGATTTGACTTTGATCAAATTCAACCGCTTTACTTAAATCTTTATGCAACTCTTTCTTCGTCATGCTGACCATACGAATTTTAAGCGTAGAGCTGGTTTCCGAGTTCATGACTAAGTAATTCAAACCTCGCCAAGTTCCTTCCAACTTTTGCAGATCGGGGTGGTGCATCACTTCCGAAAGCTGCTCTGATATTTTTTTATCCAGAGCCGTGATTGCTTCGCGGAAAGTAACGGTTAAGTTTTTATTCCAGGTCACGGTACCTTTTAAAGCTTCTTCGGCTAAAGTTTTGATCAATTCTTGCGCGCGAGCAGCTTCTGTTTGTTTCGTTGCACCAATCGCCTGTTCAAGAAATGAAAGTGACTGACTCTCAACGGTCGGGTCCAATTGATTTTCTAACTGTGTTGACATCATATTTTCCTTATTCTGCCTGCGCGTCGCCCTGACCAATCTTCAGTTCATCCGCCAATTTGGATAAGTTTTCAGTATTATTGAGGACCGCTTCTAGAACATTTTCCAACTCTTCAGAACGATCGACTTTGGTCATTAAGTCTCGTAACTTATTTCGGGTATCCATTAATTGGCGAAGAGGATCGACTTGCCTAACAATGGAGGCAGGTTCAAAATCCTTCATTGACTGAAACTTCAAATTGACTTGAAATTCAGAATCATCACCCGCGAGTGTATTTTTCACTTTAAATATGACTGATGGACTCATTTTTTTCAGAACATCATCAAAATTATCACGATCAATTTGAATGAACCGTCGATCTTTCAATGGTTTAAGAGCCTCGGTATTTTGACCAGCAAAATCCCCCATAACCCCCACCACGAACGGAAGCTCTTTCTTTAATGATGCGCCTTCAGTTTCTACATCGTAGGTAATATGAACACGTGGTTTCCTGACTCGTGATAGTTTCGAGTGAATACTAGCCATATTGTTCTCCCTTTAATTACTCATCTTTATTTGCTATGCCAACTAAACGGAAGTAGCCCTTTTTGGCTTCCCCATCAGATATCAGCTCTGCCAATAAATCAGGCAAAGCCATTCCACACCAGCGAATAACTTGTTCGATAGTGTATGAAACTGGTGAATGTGGTTCTGTCTCTCGAAAGAAATCAGCCACTTTTCGTAATTGCTCTATTGCCTCTTGCCGAGATTCTACATTTGCATTCCATAGTTCACGGTGAAGGCCCGCACGAGTATTGTTCTCAGCGTTTAACCCAACTTCTTCTTGCCCATCCAATACTTCTGGCGTACTTACGCCAACGCTTTTTATTAGTTTATCGCCAGCGAGATGCTTTACCGCGGCATAGATGGTGTCTAGCTTATGGGCAATATATGAACTTGGGGTTACCTCTCCACAAACCTTATCGAGCACTTCAGAAAAATGGCGAAAGTTATCAATCGCACTCTGTAAATCTTGTTCTAATTCCTGATAAAAAGTGCTACTAGAGGCTTTAGCGGTTTGTACAATATCGTCAAGCGCGGCAACACCTTGATTGTGTTTAGCGCGCTTTTTATCTTCATCGAGTCGCTCAATTTCCAACGCCTGTTGGTACTCCCAATAGGCATAAGCTTGCTCACTTCCCTGCTCAGTAATAGGGATACATGCAAGCGGAAAAACTAATGTTCCCTCATTATCGATACCATTAAGCCCAATAATAGGAGAGATACGTGTCTCAATACCTTCTTCATCTGGCATCGGATGTAAGTGTGGCCAGTAATGCTCTATATAATAACTCGCTAGCTCATAGCCAATTGCCATGCCTCTGAAACCCTGTAAACGGGTCAAAGCCTCTATCAGCCAAGCAACGAACTCCAAGTCTTTGGTTTGCGTTGCTAACGCTAGTGGTAATTCTTCGAGAAAAACACGCCATAAACTGGAATGACTGAGCAATGGCTCTTCTTCAACAATGGCATTGCGCTCAATATTTCGAGCCTGCATACGTTGGTCTTTCAGTCGATAATAGAGTGACTGGGGAGTGATATCTCCTCTCGGGTCAATCCCCGTAGGCGATTCTCCCGCTATCGCAGCTTTTGCTGCATTCAACCAACCATAATCGATGTCCTCAAAGCCCATTCGTTCTTCTCCTTGGGTATACCGGAACCGTGGCATCAGAGGAAACGGTTACGCCTTCACTAGCAAACGGCAAACTGACTTTGATGAGGGCACATGTAATATTGTCACTCGCACCACGAACTAAAGCAGAATGAAGCAAAGCCAACCCAGATTGATTCACCGAATCTGCATAAAGGCTATTTTTTATTTCGTTATCATGTAGCTCTTTCGTTAACCCATCGCTGCATAACAAAAATTGATCCCCGTGTTGTAACTGACCCGACACCTGATCAATTCGAACGCCATACTCCACACCGATGGCTCGAGTAATAACATTGGCTAAGGGGTGATCTTCAGCTTCATCCACAGATAAAATCCCTTGCTCTATCATTTCCATCACTTGGCTATGATCACGCGTTTTCTGTGAAAAAATATCATCACGCAGTAAGTAAATCCGGCTATCTCCTACCCAAAGACAGTGAAAATAACCATCTTGGATCATCAACAACACCATGGTCGTGCCCATCGTTTTCCCAGCTAAATGCTGCTGTGCATAATCATAGATATCCATATTCGCCAGTTCTATTTGATGGCGTAAGTCATCAACACTGAAATGTGGAGTATCGATAATAAACCGTTCGATTTTATCCACTAACATTTGGCTGGCGACATCTCCAGCAGCATGTCCTCCCATACCATCGGCGACCACCCAAACCTGACGACTCGTCATATCCAATAGTGAATCTTCGTTATATGGGCGAACTTTTCCTGGATGCGATTTTGAAAATGTAAAAAAATTCCAATTCATTCACTTACCCACATTACCAATTCCACTTTGCCCACTGCCCATCCAACATAGCGGCATATTTGCCTATTGGAGGTAGACCCTCAGAGATAAACATAAGAGGCTCCACTGTATCGTTCCCATCAGTCCACCAATAACAGGGTTTGTTGTATTTTTCGTTAATGAGAAACTTGAGAAGATCATCCGCCCCAATTTCAGCATACTCCTTGAATATCAATGACTCACACTCAGCATTTTTCAACGATACCTGACCACTAAACTTACGATTCAAAGCCAAATTATCGTTCGCGGAGGACAAACGATTGAGCCAATGATCAAAAGAAAAACCATCTTCTAATACAGCCAGCGCTAATGCTTGTGAATCTTCCGCCCAAACTCTATGCTGCCAATAGGCTAAAGCATGCTCTTCGACCAATCGGGCAACCGTAAAAAAGAAATATCGCCCAGCAGCATCCACACTTGGAATCATGCTCCCAATTAATGTTGACTCACCCGTTATCGAAGCATCGAATGAAAAATTCCATATTGGTGCATTCAGATACAGCGCCTGCCAACGATCTTGAAGCTGCTCTCGACTGACAGCAATTACAGCTTGTTGCCAGTCATGTAACACATTTGCACAATATTTAGGCAAACCATGTTTGATAAAATCGCCTTTTGCGGGGATCTTTCCTATATATCCCCACCCCGGAGTTACAACGTCTGAGGGCATCGGAATCTCTCCATATCATTAGACCAAAATGGATTCATGGTACTTCTGGGTATTAATTCCAACTGAACTTTATTTCCCCTCAAATCAATCATAACAATGTTATCTCTACGAGATTCAGGTCTCGCCTTAAGGGATTGATCGAGAAGCTTAAACATCCCCCACTCTCCCTCAAAGGTATGCGATATTTCACGACGAGAATCGGGTGGCGTGAATATAATCCGAGCCACGGGATGCTTGGAGGGCCAACTCAACGTTTGTATTCTTGCAGGACCATGTCTATAAACTAAATTTTGCCCACCTAACTCAAGAGAAAAACTGGTAATATGCTGATCTAAATAAATCGGCTTCATACCAAAATCGACCCTTAACGTATTATCTGGTTCAAAAAATGCCTGTCTGATTCGGTCTGCTCGCTGAAATATCGCTAAGGTATTTTGACTCACCCCAATTTCTTGTTCAAAACGCCATACTGACTTCGACGTATCCACAAATGGAGCTAAGTACTCATTAAAGAATGAATCCAACGTTCCTCCATAACCAAAGAAGCGACTAAAGTCTTTTAAAGTGACTTCTCTTTGTGCTGAGGGATTGAAAGGATAACGTCCCTGTATACTTCTTTGATACGGTTTATAAACCTTGTTCGTCCATAGTGTATTGAGGTGTACACGTGACCCCTTCTCCGCTAACTTAGCAGAACCGCTGGACAGTTCACCTAACCAAGAATCAAAAGGCTTCGGCAATAATTGTCTTGCATGATTGATCGATGCAGCAACCTCACCACTTAATGTCCCGTTTAACATACTCTTATAAGCTACTCTCTGGTTATTACCTGAGCTTGATAAATCTGCGAGGTATTTTTTAAGACTGGATAATGCTTGATGAATGTCCTCAAAGTCTTGATCCGTTATCTGAATAATATCCTCAAATGCATCTTCAACTTCTTTACCTGGCAAAGAAAGATTAAAGTTTTTATCATCGGAAGGACGATATCGGCGTAATGTGTCCGCAGTACCTGACAATTTCACTTTAGCCACGTTACTCGCTACCTCGGCCGCGGCTTTTTCATTTTGTGACAAAGCGATTTGAGTGAGAGCCACTTCTCTTCGCACTGCTTTTAGTAATGATTCCATCGGCCTTTCAGAGCTCACTAATGTATCTGTTTGATCCAAACTACTTTTCAGATCAGAAGTCGGTTTTAATTGAAGATCTTCAAGTAATGATCTCCATTCATGAATGTAATCTCGAAAATAACGTTCACGAACGCCAGCAATAGCAAGGTCGTGATCAATATTACGAGCATCAATTTCATCGCCATAAACCCAGTTCTCTTCCATTAATGCTTTAACCGTTCGGCCTATCTGCAGTTGGAATATACTGTGAAAACCATTGTAGGTATAAAAGCCAGAGATCCCCATGGATAATGGTTTACCACTACGTCTTTCAAATTGCTCAAGACTACGAGCCCCCAACACATCCGTTAATCGGAAAGAAGGAACATGGCTTTTAATGAATTGTAATTTCATTCTCTGGTAAGCCCTTTCAGATAAAGACATTTGCGTAAGCACTTGTCGAGCATCTGAAACTGCATCATTACTTAAATAGAGACCTTTTTCTGTTTGGTTAATATAGTTCTTTGTATGCTGCTCTAAGTCTGAACGTAATCCTTCATTTAACACACCTGAATATGCTTGCTCATAGTAATAAGAGAACCAGCCCAATACATGTTCAGGATCTAATTTATCGTCATTAAACAACATTAAGTATGTTTTCAGTGTTTCGTATAAATACTCTCGGTGATGCTCATTCGATCTCAGCTCACTTAACAAGATGTCTTCAATAAAAGGGGAAAAATAGTTGACTAATGCATTGTGATAAGCGGCTTTCGCAGATTGCTCAATTTTCTCACCTTGATACAATCCTAGAGATCTGACTTTACCTTTCTCTTCTTGTTGCTCAGTATTAACCATTGGGAGCATCATGATTTGATTTAACACATCCACTGATGGAATTAAGTTATCTCTCAAATCAATATCTTGAGTATGAATAAGATGCTGTACTTCTTTTATTTGAGTATCCGTTCGACTGATCAAATGGTTATTCCATTGATAGCTCATCATCCATAACGTGACGGCTAATGCAGACACTCCTGCACAAATCACATAGGCACTTCTTCGTAGCCAGCTACTTTGTTTTTGATGGTGTCGATTGACCGTCCCCAGCAACTGCTCCTTAAAAATGACATCTTCAAAAAGCTTTTTCACAAAATACGTACAAGAGTCTTTAGAGCTCAGGCGTAATGGCGGTCTACCGAGTCCGAGACCTTGCGAAGTCTCAAGCATAATCCTGTCTATCGGCATACCTTCTTGAAGAGAACTCACGATGAATACACCACGAATCATGGATGGCTCTTCAAACTTATTTTGAGCAAAAATCTCCGTTAGAAACTCATCTAAATTCGCCTGTAAACAACGAAGTTGCTTAGGAAACTCAAACATTAAAGAGCGTTTATCTAGATCTTCTTCCATTTCTAATCGTTGCATCATGCGCTTATCTAATGATTCAAGAAGATCATGGAACTCTTTGTTAAACAGAGAAATCACTCCTCGTTCATCCTCTACTTCACGAGGAAAAACAAAACCCAAAAACTCTTCCCGCTTTTCTTTGCTAAGATCAGAAAAGAATTCATTGAATCCAGCGATCAAATCCGCTTTAGTCAATAAAACATAAATCGGGAACTGCATACCCAATTGATTCTTGAGTTCTTGCAAACGATTTTTAATTGCTCGGGCGTGCAAACCTCGTTCTGTTCGAGTTTGGGTCATCATACTAGCAAGGCTAAGAGTCACAATGGCACCATTTATTGGACGCTGCTTACGGTATTTTTTCAATAACCCTAAAAAACCATACCAAGCCTTAGAGTCAACTTGAACTTGGCTATCTTGCGTCGTATACCGCCCAGCGGTATCAATCAGAACGGCTTTATTGGTAAACCACCAATCGCAATGACGAGTTCCACCTATACCACTAACAGAATCACTTCCTAATGCATCACTTAAAGGGAACTCAAGACCAGAATGCTTTAGTGCCGAAGTTTTACCTGTACCAGGAGGACCAATCAATACATACCAAGGTAGGTTATACAGATTCTTCTTTCCTTTCCCATCTTTAGTAATGATTTGAACAGCGCGGTCAATTCGTTCACGCATGACATCAATTTCTGATGCTGCTTCATTGTCATTTAAAGAGTCCACTTCCAATAAGTGTTGAATACTCTCGTCTTGCTCTTTACGCTCTTTTTGCTGGCGGAATAGATTCATCGCCCCCCAGCCAAAAATCAAAACAGCAATAATCAGCAATCGATTGAATTCTGATTTAAATGGTTCAGATCCAGCAATCGCAATCAATGGCCCGACAAACCAGATAAAGATAGATATGGCTAATAAACCAACTAAGCTAATAACCCAGCGCTGACGAAAAAAGTTTTGTATGGCAGCCATCTAGTTATTCCCATCCATTAACTGACCAGAGATCAGCAGATCAATTTCAACTCGTCTATTCATTCTTCGCCCTTCTGGGGTCTCATTAGATGCCAAAGGTCTCGCATCACCCCATCCTTCAGGAATGACTCGTCCTTTAAGCGTTCCACTCGACATTAAATGATCCGTCAAAGATGTGGCTCTCGCTAAAGACAAGTGCCAGTTAGAAGGAAACTTGCTGGTAAAAATAGGGTTATTATCCGTATGACCAATAACTAAAAGTTTTCCCGTGGTGGCTTCTAACGCCCTAGCCACCTTCGAAATAACGGGTCGCATATGGGCAACCATCTCTGCGCTGCCAGACTGAAATAAATCCTGTGATTGAAAAGAAATACGAACTCGATCAGCCAAAGGTTCTACACGTAAGATCCCCATCTCGATTTCTGTTGCTAAAAAACGTTGTATCTGCTCACTAATGGCAAGTGAAGAAGCATAGTTATCTTGATGGTTGGAAACGGCTCTATCAGGTAATAGATTAATCAAGTTGGTAAAGGTCACATCTGATTTTTCATTAAGATTAAAGTTCAAATACATATAAATACACGCTAACAGGGCAGCTGTAATAGAGAGCAACACCCACAGTGGCGCTTTCTCTGTCACCTGCTGACCGACAAGGATATTTTTTACTGTACTTTCACATAATGCCGAATCGGGCACTCTTTCGTAATGTTTTAGTACATCCATAACTTGAATTTTCAACGCCCGGTGCTGCTCGCTACCATTTTCTTTGACACGAAAATGCCCTTTAAAGCCTAAACTCATACATAGATACATGACTTCTAGAAGGTCAAGAGACGATTGGGGATGTTTAAGGCATTCCTCTAAATGTGTAAAAAACTCTTCTCCTCCTTGCGTATTTGAATAAAACGTAGAGAGCAGAGAATTATCAACCCATACAGATTGGCTACCCCACACAGTATTCAATACTGCCTCGTCAATAGCACAGCAGAGACAGTATCTAGCAATATCAATCTCTCTTGGGTCCGCACTTCGTAAGCGCAGACGATTCTCGTAGTCACGCATTTTCTGAACAAAAGCTTCACGTAACTGCTTTACATCACTATGAAGCGCAGTAGAACGGATCTGTCCGAGTAGAGAAAAAATGATGTTCGCCTCTGCGAGTAAGACATTACTACCATAAGCAATCACACTGGATTCTTTCTCTTCTTTTATCATCTGGGTTAAAAGAACAGTATTATCACTTTCAACAGCGGTTACCGCTGACAAAGAGGGACTTTTCTTTCTTCCTGGTGTCGGTTTTACAATTGTCTCATCCATAACTTAACCGCTACTGATTGATGCTCCAAAGTTCCATTTCTAAACCTGGATAGTTCCCAGATACGTGAAAAGCCATACCACCGCTTTCCATTAAACGAGACCAATAAGTCCCTTTTTTGATCAATTCAAAATACACAAATCCTGAGGAATAAGGCATCTGCCGAGGCACAACGTTTAAAGGAGCAATGGAGATACCATTAATTTGGTTATTGATCAGCTCACGAATGTTTTCCGCAGGCCCAACTTTAATCTGCCCAGGTAACTTCCGACGAATCTCTTCCGGAGAAACATCGGCTTTGATAGCGAGAACAAACTGGCAGACTGAGAGCAATTTTTTATCAGGCAGAGGGGTAACATGAATACCAAATTGCCGAATATCAAGTGGCATTTTGGTCGCGGTTTGTTCAAGAACAACACTCAAGTACTGGCTCAAAATTTGGTTAATTTCAGCAAATACCTCCCCCATATTGTGATGAACATACTCAGGTAATTTAGGTATTCGTTTATTCTTATTTGAAAATGTCGCCAATTCACCCACTAAGCTAAACAGATGTGTTACTAGGGTATAAGGGTGTAACTCAACACCTTGGGACCAATGTCGTAGGCTTGCCTCGTAGCGATTTAGCATTTGTAACATGATAAAATCGACAGCAGAAGAAGCCGCTGATTTTCCCTGAGCTAAACGCTGAGCAATGGCATCCGCTCGAATTTTTAGCATGGCTAAAATATTCTTCAAATACTTGGTTAATACTGGGCTATGATGCACATTCAGGAAAGGCGGAACATAATCCTCATCGAGGATGATTTCACCTTCGGCCGTCACCTGACGAATTCGAGCTAAAGGAAGTGAAACATAACCTGGAAGGTTCTCATTTGAGACTTTAATTTCACATTTTAGCCCAGCCAATTGAACAATCTCCTCATCTATTCCCAAAACATTATCCGTAAGGCTAGACTCAATAAACTTATAGCGTGTGACTTGCGAATCTTCTGCTGAAGAAACATTCTTACCTTGGTTTTTTTCAATAGGAACGGCCAATTGAATCAGAGTGTTCTCAATATGAGATTCCACGGTGATCGCTGAAGGTGCAGAATCTTTCTCGGGAATAATAACCAATGTCATATCAGGTAGAATGGCAATTAACTTAGTAAGAGACAACTGCCCCTCTTTTAGAGAGGCAGCTTCAAAGCTAAGTTGCTCAATTCCTCTAGCATAACTGCTCGTTAATCTTGCCAACCCTCGATATTCATAGGCTAATGCCCGTTCCTGCTGTTGGAAATGCTGTGGACGCAAAAACATCCCTTCACTCCAAACCATTGGTGAATATACACTCATTTATAAACCTATTAATGCTATCTGTTTGTTATTTTATTGCTAACGTCAATTCGTCCAATAAAAGCGTATATGTGTTATAACCCGTCCGGTCAACTTTAATCACTTTTCGCCAATTGGCATTTTCTATATCTCGAAAAGCAACAATAACGCCAATATACTCGACGCCAGGTTTCATACTTGAACGATAATGTTCTGACTGCCCTGGTGAGAGTGATATCTCTGTTTTTGACACCATATCTGGTCCGAGGACTTCACTAGCATTTTCATATAATGAAAAAAAGCCTTGGCTTTTAAACAACGTATCAGAAGTCAATTCAAATATATGAACAACCACCGGAGATGGACGCCCATTCATGTCAGGATTAATATTATGCCCAGCATTAATGTTAAGGTTAGAGTAGGGGTCAACCGCCATATTGACGATACTGCACCCTAATAACAAAAATGTAAGTAGTAACGGTAAAAATTTGATTAAAGGTCTCACTTATTATCCCTCTATATTCCTTATTGCCTTATCATATTCTCTTGCAAAATCTTCTAAATAAAATTTATCACTATCAAATCCACCAACTTCGAAATCATTATTTAGCTGATAGTAAAGTGCTTCATACTTCTGCCATTTCTTTTTATCGACTTGAGAGAAGAAAGGAGAAAAGAGGCTTCTCTCACGTTGAGAAAGATTTTCGGAGATATTATTCGGGTCAAGTAGTTTCATTACGCTAGAAACCGCACCATGCACGCCATTTATCATCGCTTTTTCATGACATTCAATATCTCGAAAAGCCGATTTAATCGCCACTTCAGGAGAAAGGAAACTTGAACTTTTTCTGTTATATAAATTGTGTATGGCATCATCAAAGTCTGCCGAAAATTTCAACGGGTTATTTTCTCTCTTCTGGAAAGCAGTATGGTTTAGTTTGTTTGATTGTTTGAATTTTGTTCGATTGTGTAATGTTTGCATCAAACCGTCTAACATTAATGCATAGGATTTCCCCAGCTCTTGAAACCACACTTCTTTCTTGTTGTCCGGTAACAAGCCTTCGTCAATTCCTGCTCCAGAAAGGAACGCACGTAAAAGCGTTTCTGACTCAGGCTGAAAACCAGATGTCTCTTCAACCATTGGCCGTTGCAATAGCTCTTTTGTTTTTTCTTTCTTTTCAATAGAAAAATCTTCAATATTTTCAATTGATTTAGTATCAAAAAAGTCGTCGATATCCCCAATATCTGGTTCTTCTAAAACGCTAGGCGTTGCCTCTTGAGAAAGAAATAAATTGGCATCAAAGCCGAAATCCATATCACCCATTTTGGGCATATCGACAGGTTTATTTAAAAGCTCTCTTGGTGACAAGGTATTAAATGAAGAGATCATGAGGTTGTGATTAGGCAATATGTCATCCGTTTTTTTATCAGTATCACTTAAGGTCACTTCTATCTCGTAGTCACCGAAACTGATCGTATCGTGATTATTAAGAGTGATCTCTATTCCATTTCCAATTGGGCTAACTGACTTATTAATAAATATCCCATTTGTTGACAAATCTCTTAATAAATAATTATTCCCAAACTTCGACACCTCACCATGTACACCTGAAATAATGCGTTCAGGGTCAGGTAACACCCAATCACAAGAATCAGAACGTCCAAACTTAATGGAACAATAATCTTCCTCGGAAGAAAGTGTATAAACACTTTTGAGTTCTGGCGTGAACTTGTGAAAACTGGTAATGGAAAGAATTAAATCCATGTCAACCTCTAGCCGGTATGTATCTTGTATTTTTTATAATTTCTGACTGAACGAACAATAGACTGAACCCATCAGTCTAAATAACAAAACAATCAATAATAATAGAGCCATTACTTATAGCGGGCAAATAATGAATCATTTAAAATTCAATTCAACGCAAAGTTGTCTAATAAAACAAAATCTAGAACCAAGATCAAATTTTTATAACTTTGTATTTCATGTTTCGCTTAACCTCTGTTAGTTAAATCGAATTTTATCTAATACAACCTCTATTACATAAATATTAGGGATTATAGTCAGTTTTACTTTTAGCTAGGAGCCTAACACATGTCTATTGATAAAAATGAAAATAAAGACCGACCGATCATGATTAATGGTGATAAAACACAGATCATAAGAAATCAAACATTGAACCAAGAGGATATTAATCCTAAAAATCAAGAAGAAAAAAAACTGGGAATGGATAAAAAGAAGAACATTTCTCAAAGTTCAGACAGTGACATTAAAAAAAGTCCCACCCCTGAGACTAAGGCGTTCGATATTGAGGCTAATGACAAAAATGATTTCAAAAATCAAACGACAGAAACAAACTCGAACGATCTGGTCGAGCATTCCACTTTAACTCCTGGTCATGTCGTTAAAGGTCGATACATCATCGATGCGCTTATTGGCCATGGAGGACTTTGCGATGTCTATCGAGCGAAGGATAAAGTATTAGAGTCATCAGGGGCTCATAACCCTTATGTGGCATTAAAAATCTTGCAGAGTGAGTACATCGATCAACCTGAGACGGCTCGGATGCTGATACGAGAAGCACAACATACACAAACCTTAAGCCATCCAAACATCATTCGGGTATTTGATTTCGGTGTCGATAACAAGACGTATTTTATCGTAATGGAATACCTAGATGGCGAAACTGTCGAGCAGCTAATCCAACGCTCTCGCCCCTCAGGCCTGCCATTTCATAAAGCGAAAATTATTTTTAATCAAATTCTGGACGCACTCATCTACGCACATTCTCTTGACATCGTACATGCTGATTTAAAACCAGCCAACATCATGATCGAATCCAATGGGAATGTAAAAATCCTTGATTTTGGCGTGTCAAAGATGGAGAAGCTCAAACAAGATCAGTACGCGGCAAAACGAAAATCTGATGATAATTCCGTTATGGGGTATACTCCGAATTACGCTTCACTCAATATTTTAGCGGGTAATAAGCCAACACGAGAAGATGACCTCTTTGCTTTTGCTTGTATTGCTTATGAATTGGTTAGCTGTAAACATCCATATAATCGGACAACAGCTGACATCGCGCTGAAGAAAGCTCTCAATCTGACGAAACCGGCATCATTACCCTTTTTGGCATGGCAGCCATTAAAAAGAATTCTCTCTTGTTCAAAAAGCTCAACACCATTATCCGCCAAGGAACTAAAGCAACGTTTAAATCACACAATCACCCCTAAATTTGCTGTGGCTATCTCAGCAGCATTGTGGTTAACCACGGTAGTGTTACTCGTGAATCATTACGATCACAAACTCTCCACCGCCAATCACACCACAGAGCAACTAGCAACTCAGCTCAATGATCAGCAAGCTCTGCTTGAATCATCACCTGAACATGTCCTGACTCTCACTCATACCGAAAACCTTCAGCCTATCGTCCGAGATGGGCTACTGCGTTATCACCAAGTTGCACTCTTGAGCTATTTTGAAACCCAAATAGATGAAATACTCAATGCTAATGAAATGGAATATCCAGACTACAATAAAGTTGAGTCTGTTCTCAAAAATGCGGCAACCTATTACCCAGACTCTCATCGGCTTGAGATATTAAACATCGATATTCGGTCCAGTAAGCGCTCAACATTGTTAACGATAGAAAGGCAGATCAATTCTGCATTAGAAAAAGCACATTACACCTCTCTTGAAGGTGAAAAATCGGTGACTGAGCTATACGAAAATCTGAGCGCGATTCATACTGACTACCCTTTCGAGCCATCCTCTTTAGCCAGTGAAGTCTTTGGAAAAAATCTTAAACAAGCCCTTGCCCAGCGAGATGCACTCTCTTTGAATACCTTAATTAATATTGGCAATACTTTCTTTACTTCATCCGAGAAGCATAAAGAGGACTTATCGATTAGTAATCAAATGAGGGATGCTATAGAAGAAATGAGTGCCTATCTTACGGAGCAAGAAAATGGCAACGTATTAGACTATCCATATGCGGCGGCCCGAGTGTTATACAAAAACGAACTTGAAAGTTTGTACCGCCGAATTAGAAATGCATCGACCCTAAATGCACTAGACAAGCTCGTCATTGATATCGATAAACTGGCCACGGAATTACCCTCGGATTTCAGCGATATTTCAGATTTACGTTTTCAAGCATCGGATAAATATCTAAAACTTTCAGATATTTTGCTTAAAAATCGTGAAGCCGTTAATGCACGAAGAGCAATCCAAAAAGCGAATGCATTACTTCGTCAAATTGATAGGAGTTAAATGAGCGTCTCTAATGCCGTTCGCTTAACGTGAACGGCACTACCTGATGACTTTGTCCTTTTACTGTATATTACGCATCTGCTCATCTAAGTTTAATACCGTTAATGCATTACTCACACTGGTTGCAATTACATCAATTGCGCCAGTGCGAAGTGCACCAAGCAGGGCAAGTGGCTTACTATTTTCCGCTGCAATCGCAATTACTTCAGAAATCGGGCGAAACTCATCAATACCTAATCCAATGACGCGATCGCTCATGACTGTATTGGCGATTTGACCATGGATATTGAAAAAATCATAACCTGCAAAATCCCCCACGACCCCTTGCTGAAGCCGGGACTGTACTACTTCATCAGGCGTAAACCAGCCAAGATCCACCATATAGCTATTCTCGCTCATATCCCCAATCCCAACCAAAGCAATATCCGCTTTACGTGCTAAGTCCAACGTCTGTTTGACGGTCGCATTTTGCATAAAAGCCAGCTTCTGGCCTCGATTCTCTGCATAGGCTGGTGCATAGAGCGTTTCAGAGGTCCCTCCATATTTTTTCGCCATTTGTCGACAAATATGGTCGGCATTGAACATTCCGCCTCGGGGGTGAATACCACCAATACTACAAACAAATTTACAATCTCTTGGTGTGATAACCCCAGTATGGTGAGCAACTGCTGAGACATTTCGCCCCTGACCAATACTCACCACCATACCGTTTTTTAAGGTACTAGATAGGTAATTCGACACCAATCCAGCCACTTGCTGCCTTTGTTGCTCTTCATTGGGTTGATCTAAAGCAACCAACGCCCGTTTGATACCGAACCGGTCAATCAAACGTTGCTCAATTTTGGCACTAAAAACAGGGTGATACTTAACAGTGATCTCAACGATTCCTTCATCTCTTGCCTGTTTAAGCAAGCGTCCAACCTTAGCGCGAGAAAGCGCAAATTTTTTGGAAATTTCCTCTTGAGTTGCACCATCTTGATAATAAGCCACTGATATTTCAGTCAGTAGGTCGGTATTTTCCATTGAAAAATCTGTGCTTGAACTGCTCATACACTACTCTCATTTTCGATTAAGTGACTAGCATAAATTAATGTGAACATATGCTCATTGACCTAGCATATGTAAAACGCAGACGACAATCAACATTTGCTCAGCCAAATGACATTTTCTCATTTCCGTTTTTTGAACATTCAAAGAGGCATTTACCCAAAGGCAACTTACGCAAACGTTTCTTTTCTTACCTAGATCTTCACCAATGAAAATTAGTGGGTTGAATGTGTCATTCCATCGTTATGATGATTGACTTTCTGTACAGATAAGATAAATATGAATACATCATTTACTCAACGAGCGAGCAAATGTTCAACGCAATTGTTTGGTCGCTGAAAATTAACGTTCGTATTAGCAAGAGTAAACTCGTTATCTAGCGAAGGCTTTGCTAATCCGCTTGCCAGTATCCAGCTTCAATGCTGGTTTAGCCACAAGAAATAGGATGATCGAAATGAGCAACAAATTAGAGCAACTTCGTAAACTCACTACTGTTGTCGCCGATACCGGCGAAATTGATGCGATAAAAAAATATCAACCTGAAGATGCCACCACGAACCCATCTCTGATTCTTAAAGCGGCACAAATTGCTGAATATGCCCCATTGATTGAGGCGGCTATCGAATACGCCAAAGCACAAAGTTCCGATAAAGCGCAACAAGTGCAAGACACTTGTGACATGCTTGCCGTTAACATTGGTAAAGAAATTCTGAAAACGATTCCGGGCCGAATTTCAACCGAGGTCGATGCTCGACTCTCTTATGATACCGAAGGCAGTGTGGCGAAGGCGCGTCAGCTTATCAAAATGTACAACGATGCTGGGATCAGCAACGACCGTATCCTAATCAAGCTCGCCTCAACTTGGGAAGGCATTCGTGCTGCTGAAATTCTAGAAAAAGAAGGCATTAACTGTAACCTCACCCTCCTTTTCTCTTTCGCACAAGCACGTGCCTGTGCAGAAGCAGGCGTCTTCCTTATTTCACCTTTCGTTGGCCGAATTATGGACTGGTACAAAGCCAAAGAAGGCCGTGATTTCGCTCCGCAAGAAGATCCGGGGGTTATTTCTGTTACCACCATCTACAACTACTACAAAGAGCACGGCTATAACACAGTGGTTATGGGAGCCAGCTTCCGTAACATCGGTGAAATTCTAGAGCTTGCTGGTTGTGACCGTTTGACGATTGCACCAGCACTGCTGGCTGAGCTGGAAGCGGCGGAAGGAGAGGTAATAGAGAAATTAGTGGATTCCAAAGGCAGCAAAGTTCGTCCAGCCCCTATGACGCACGCAGAATTCCTTTGGGAACATAATCAAGATGCCATGGCCGTTGAGAAGTTAGCAGAAGGTATCCGTAACTTTGCCATTGACCAAGGCAAACTAGAAGCCATGATTGCGGCGAAGCTGTAATTCAAAGGCACCCAACGGCTAGCTAGAAAGGAGCGCTAAGCGTTTTTTCCTAGCTAGGCCTAGGTTCTTAAGCCCTATTCTCTGATGGTGCTTTATGCACCATCGATACCCAGACTATTTGCGGTAGCAGGCCAATGACTTGCCCATCACAGTAGTGATGAACGAACGTTACTCATAATTTTCTCGTTAAGTGGTAAGGGTATCACTCTATTTAAATAACTCTGTTTTCAAATAACTCCGGAAAAGACTATGGATCGTAAACAACTGGCTAATGCAATTCGTGCTTTGAGCATGGATGGTGTACAGCAAGCGAATTCGGGACACCCAGGTGCCCCCATGGGAATGGCTGATATCGCAGAAGTGCTTTGGCGCAGCCACTTAAACCATAATCCACACAATCCTAAGTGGGCTGACCGAGATCGCTTCGTGCTTTCTAATGGTCACGGCTCCATGTTGCTTTACTCTTTACTTCATCTAAGTGGTTATGATCTTTCTATTGATGATCTGAAAAACTTTCGTCAACTGCATTCTAAAACACCCGGACACCCTGAATATGGTTATGCTCCAGGTATTGAAACCACCACAGGTCCATTAGGCCAAGGGATTACCAATGCCGTCGGTATGGCTATCGCGGAAAAAGCTCTCGCCGCTCAGTTTAATCAACCCGATCATGACATCGTTGATCACTTCACTTATGTCTTTATGGGTGATGGCTGTTTGATGGAAGGCATTTCTCATGAAGCCTGTTCACTGGCTGGTACATTAGGGCTGGGTAAAGTCATTGCCTTCTGGGATGACAACGGTATCTCTATTGATGGTCATGTAGAAGGCTGGTTCTCTGACGACACGCCTAAACGTTTTGAAGCTTACGGTTGGCATGTCATTCCAGCGGTTGATGGCCATGATGCTGAAGCGATTAATGCGGCGATTATTGAAGCAAAAGCGGAAACGGCTCGCCCAACACTCATTTGTACTAAAACCATTATTGGTTTTGGTTCTCCCAATAAATCTGGTTCACATGACTGTCATGGCGCACCTCTTGGCCATGATGAAATTAAAGCAGCAAAAGAATTTTTAGGTTGGAAATACGGTGCGTTCGAAATTCCGCAAGAGATCTACTCAGAATGGTCAGCGAAGGAAGCTGGCGCAACTAAGGAAACAGCGTGGAATCAGAAATTTGCAGCTTATGAAGCAGCGTACCCCGAGCTGGCGGCTGAATTTAAACGCCGCATAAACGGTGAATTACCCGCGCAGTGGGAAGAGAAAGCGAGTCAAATCATTGCGGATCTACAAGCTAACCCTGCCAATATTGCGTCACGTAAGGCATCACAAAACGCGTTAGAAGCCTTTGGTCAGCTACTCCCTGAGTTTATGGGCGGCTCAGCAGACTTGGCTCCATCTAACCTCACCATGTGGTCCGGTTCTCAATCACTGACGGCTGACGACTTCTCTGGTAACTATATTCATTATGGGGTCCGTGAGTTTGGAATGACGGCGATCATGAACGGCATCGCCCTACACGGTGGCTTTATTCCTTACGGTGCAACCTTCCTGATGTTTATGGAATACGCTCGTAATGCCATGCGCATGGCCGCATTGATGAAAATTCAAAATATCCAAGTTTACACCCATGATTCCATTGGTTTAGGTGAAGACGGCCCCACTCACCAACCTGTTGAACAAGTTGCATCACTGCGCTTAACACCGAATATGAGCACATGGCGCCCTTGTGACCAAGTTGAATCAGCGATGGCTTGGAAACTGGCGATTGAGCGTAAAGACGCCCCATCGGCTTTGATCTTCTCTCGTCAGAATTTAGCTCAGCAGCCTCGTACGGCCGAGCAAGTTGCAGACATTGCGAAAGGTGGTTATGTCTTAAAAGATTGCGCAGGGAAACCCGAACTTATCTTGATTGCAACGGGCTCTGAAGTTAGCCTTGCGGTAGACGCGGCAGAAAAACTGGCGGCGGAAGGTAAACAAGTACGAGTCGTTTCGATGCCATCGACTGACACGTTTGATAAACAAGAAGCCGCTTACCGTGAAACCGTATTACCTGCTGATGTGACCAAACGTATTGCGATTGAAGCAGGTATTGCCGATTTCTGGTACAAATACGTCGGTTTTGGCGGCAAAATCATCGGTATGACAAGCTTTGGTGAGTCAGCACCTGCGGATGAGCTGTTTAAATTATTTGGGTTTACCACCGATAACGTAGTTAAAACTGCCCAAGAACTACTGGCGTAGTTACACTAAATAATGAAACCCTAACCATAAAAATGCCAGTCATAATAGGACTGGCATTTTCTTATTCTAGAGCCATGCTGTTTTCTTACACTGTTTGGCTATAGCGTTGCGACATAATATCGCACAGCTGCAACATTCGTTGCTCACATTTTTGTTTTAGAAATTGGTGCAATGCTCGCGTTGGGTGATTTAACAGTCGTTTATCTGCACACACTAAATAAACTGGACACGGCTCCGACTGCCATTCCGGTAACAAGGGCACTAAACGCTCATCAATAATATCAGCGCTAATATCTAATAATGATTTATAAGCAATACCATACCCACTAATGGCCCAGCGCCGGACAACGTCTCCATCATTAGCACTGCGCTGACTTTTTACGACCACGGTTTCCGACTCTCCAGCTTTCCAAAAAGTCCAACGATTATGGTAAGTATCTGACAGCATAAAACACAAACAGGAATGGCTAAGTAAGTCGCTAGGTTTTACTAGCTGAGCTTCCAAACGTTTAATCGCCGCACTCACAGCAGCAGGCGTCACATCTAAGCTGTGAGCCGCTTGCGAAAAGCTACTTTGATGAGCCGTTTCGACAAAGATATTGAGATCGTTTAATGCTTTCATAGGCGAAGACACGGATGGTAAAAATCCTCTGTATCACATCATATTTAGTCAACATTGAAAAGCGCGGCCTCCATCAACGATGAAAGCCGCACTAAATTAAACGAGCCCGCTACCCCAAAAAGGTGACTTGGCGAGGATTCAAGTATTCAAGCCAGCCATTTTTCTCACTTTGTGCCACAAAATGCTGAAAGTGCTCACTTTGCGTATGTTTTTCAAGTGCCGCAGCAGAGCACCAGATTTCTTGCATAATAAACAGCCCCGCCACAGACTCATCTTTATACAATTCATACTGACAGCACCCTTCATCATGACGAGAAGGCTCAAGTAAAGCGCGTAAAGCTTGCTCAACCTGTGCTTCTTTTCCTTCAAGTGCTTTAATTTCAGCCAAAAGGTGAACGGTTGCCATCATCAACACTCCGTAATAACGTCTGCTTCATCCCAACGAGATTTCGGCAATTTTGCATTGAAGTCTTCCTCGCTGTGGTAGCCCATAGGAATGATCAATACACTCGTTAACCCTTGGTCATTTAAGCCAAATTCTGCATCCATCACCGTTGCATCAAACCCCTCGATAGGCACGGCATCAATTCCCATTGCCGCAGTACCTAATAACACCGTACCCGCATTGAGATAAACTTGCTTTGCCATCCACTCTTGAGCATCGTTAAGATCAGCACGGTGTATATTCACGAAATAAGAGCGGCCGTTATGCATCCCTTGTTTATCATCTTCTGTTGCAAAGCGACCATCTTTGTCTTCCTTCGCTAATAGATTGAGTAAATAGTCGTCATCAATGCTGGTTTTAGTACAAAGCACCAAAACATGCGAAGCATCCAACACTTTGCGCTCATTAAATGAGAAACGACCTTGAGTCGCTTTGGCTATTCGTTGTTTTCCTTCATCCGTACTGGCTAAGATAAAGTGCCAAGGCTGAGAATTGACGCTAGAAGGGCTCAAACGAATCAAATCTTTAATTTGCTGAACGTTTTCTGCACTGATGCGGCGATTGGAATCGAAAGCCTTGGTGGAATAGCGTTGCTGTGCAAAATGGGCAATGTTCATCACTCTTTATCCTACTCATGTATATTTAATTACGGGAAACAATAACGGCTTGATGCAACAGAAAAAATAGGGAAAAACTATAAGGACTTTCAAAAAAAATTTGAAAGTCCTTATTTAACGCGATCAGTGCCTGATATAACCAAACACTATTTTTCTTCAAAACGGATGGCTAATTGGCGTAAATCTTCCACCCGAGCATTCATCTCAAGGCTGTGTTCTTCCACTTTATGGGTCGCTACCAGATTTTGAGTCGCTGCGGAGGCAATAGAGTGGATATGTTCATGTAACTCATGAGTCATATCCCTTTGGCTTTGCGCTGAATTTGCCATATCTTTCACGGTTTCATGCATTTCTTCTAATAATGCTTCAACTGATCGCAGACACTGAGCACTCTTCTCAGCGACTTCACCACATTTATCCGTTTGCTGCTGACTTTGAATAATTTCATTTTGCCATGACTGAATGGTCTGTAGCATAGTGTCGGTGCTTGAGCGGATGTGCTCCGTTGCTTTCTGTGTTCTTGCTGAAAGTGCCCTTACTTCATCCGCCACAACCGCAAATCCACGCCCTTGCTCACCAGCTCTCGCCGCTTCAATGGCCGCATTCAAGGCGAGCAAATTCGTCTGGTCAGCAATACCGCCAATCTCTTCCATCAGTTGACTAATACGCTGCGCCTGTTCGCTGAGCGTATAAGTCGTTTTTGTGGCTCGCTCAGCCTGCTCACTTAATAACAATAAGCTGTGATTGGTCTGCTCAATGCTTTCTTTACTTTGCAAACAGTGAGATTGAGCTTGATCAATAAGTGAATAAGAACGTTCGGCATTACTAGATACGGCATCAGCAGCAGTTTCAACGCTTTCTGTCACCTGCATAACATGGTGAATATCACTGTCTTGTTGCTTGAGTGCTTGTACCACTTCGACACTGGTCAAGTTAAGCGTTTCGGAGATAGCTTGTAACGGCTTAGCT
This sequence comes from Vibrio cincinnatiensis DSM 19608, assembly GCF_900167345.1. Lineage (GTDB taxonomy): Bacteria > Pseudomonadota > Gammaproteobacteria > Enterobacterales > Vibrionaceae > Vibrio > Vibrio cincinnatiensis. Next base: position 37,362 of record NZ_FUXB01000019.1, read on the forward strand.
GAATCCATCATTCGTCCCAATACCGTACGTATTCGGGCAGAAGCCATTTTTAAATGATAATCAGCAATAGAGAACTGGCTATTACCCGAGTAAATCAAGCGGCTGATACTGTCATACTGGGTAGTCAATTGATTAAGTTGCTTGGGGGTATGTAGAAGTTCTTGCCTAAAGAGTAAGGCTAATACACCAGCAGGTAGCAGCGTTGCAATCAGTTGGCTATAACCTTCCAACGCCATTCCATAGGACAATACCGGAGCGGCTAACGCTCCCAATAACGCAAGATAACGAACTGGCGTTGCGACATGAAATGACAATGGCTTTCTTGAAGTTTCAGCCTTTCGCAAAGCGCGATAAGCTTGTGAAGCTATGTCAATCCATGCCTTCTCAGGTTTCACACGAACCGACTGATAACCCGCGATTCTCCCATGTTCATAGATAGGGGTAACATAAGCATCAACCCAATAATAACCATTATCTTTTGTTTTATTTTTAACAATACCTCGCCATGCATGACCTTGCTTAAGATGTTTCCACATGTCAGCAAAAGCGGCTTTCGGCATATCTTGATGCCGCACTATGTTGTGGTTTTGCCCTAATAATTCATGTTCTTTAAAACCAGCAATACGACAAAAGGTATCATTACAATAAGTGATAACACCTTTTAAGTCTGTGGTCGAGACCAGTTGATCTTGTTCAGTAAGTGGGACTTCTTTCGCTGAAGAAACAGGTTGGGCAGACATGACACATTCTCGTTACTTGTTATAAGTTTTGTAGGAGACTGTATACACAAAATATGAAAATGTTTCAAAACAATGTACGATTTAGCCTACGTAAGCGTGAGAACCATCAATATTCACAATTTAATCATATAGCTATGCTATTTTGTTTAAATTTACATATGTTAAATCTATAAATCTTCAACTCATTGCGTCAAGTACTCAGGAATAATTAATAGCAACTCAGCCCGTCGATTACAGGCTCTTCCTTGAGCGGTATTGTTCTGACACTTTGACAAATGCGAACCATAACCTCGCGTATAGATAGCCTGATTAGGGACTTTCTGTCCTATCAATACCTGTTTAACGGCTTCAGCTCGGCGCAGAGATAAGCCATCATTCAACCGTTCAGATCCCGTATTATCGGTATGCCCTTCAACAATGACGTCAATGGTGGGCTTTTGGGCAAGAAAACGCCCTAACTCCCCAACCCAACGAATAGACTCAGATGACAACTGAGCCGCTCCGGTTTGGAATTGAAGGCTCCGTTTTAGTTTTACAATCGAATGCTCACCCGGCTGTAATTCATAATCAATTCGATGATCAGCCAAAAAAGCCAGTAATGATGCGGGTTCCTGCACCTGATTCGATGGTCTTGATGGCTTTCTCGTTTCCGCCACCGCATTGGGTACTACCTCTGATCGGGTTGGTTGGCTTGGCGTTCGCCAATCGGGATAAAGCACTTCAGAATCATTTCTTGGCGCCGTATCCAACAAATTATTGCTAAACATTCTATCGGCAGCTAAAGAGCCACATCCCGATACTAATAGGCATAATAATAGTGCGAAAGCTTTCATCAACTCGGTACTCACTCTTCTCATCTCTCTTTTGTTATCGGCCGATGTACTAAAACTTTATGCTGTCTTGCTAACAAATTGCTTCTATCCTGTTTGCCTGATAGAGATTACTGGTTAGACTGGCCTCATCTTTTTCAATGCTATGGATGTATTATGAAAATATCAGCTTTTCGTTTATTTAGCCTTATATTAGGTCTCATTATTACCGTTGGTTGCAGTGATAATACCAATACTCAACCTACAGAGGGCGTTCATTACAAAGCACTACCGGTTAATCTCACGACTTACCGACTCGCTCCCGTTACCGAGGTTTTTTCTCTCACCTGTGGGCATTGCCGAACGATGGAGCCACTGATTCCTGAGCTGGAAAAAATAACAGGTGAGCACTTTGGCAAACTTCATGTCACGTTTAATCAAGGGGCTCAAATCAGCGCTATGCTTTACTACAGCGCAGTCATGCAGTTAGAAGCCGTACCAGATTCAGCGATGATGGAAGCCCTGTTTGCTACCATACAAGCCCCTGAAGGAATGACTCCTGAAGCAAGAAAAACCGCCATAGACAAAATATTTCATCAACGCCAATTAGTAAGCCCCTATGACTTTGACGAACTCCAACAAGCACAATTGATGGAAATGATCACCCTTGCCAGCGAGATTTCACAAAAATCACAAATCAATGCCGTTCCCACTTTTATCGTGAAAGGGAAATATCAGGTTCTAACTGGCGGGCATAAAGATGCGAATAGTATTGCTGATACTATTGCTTACTTGCTCAAACAATCTTAATCAAGGCAATTGACTATGAATAAAGTTATCTTCCTTCTTGTTGCTCTATTATTGGCTGGCTTTTTCCTCTATCGATCGTGGAATAATGGCAAAATAGCCGAGCAAAACCTCACTCTCGGTCAAGCTTTCTTACTGAAAAATGGTCAGAAAAATGAGGTGACAACCACAGAAAGCGGTTTGCAATATCAAGTGTTACAAGTGGGGACAGGGGAAAAGCACCCAACGGCAAACAGTCACGTTACTGTACACTATGAGGGTAAGCTCCTTGACGGATCCATTTTTGACAGTTCTATTGAGCGTGATCAACCGATCACTTTTAGCCTAAATCAAGTGATTAAAGGTTGGCAGGAAGGTGTCCAACTTATGGTGGAAGGTGAAAAAATGCGCTTTTTTATCCCCAGCCACTTAGCCTATGGTAAAAATGGGACAGGCCCGATACCGCCCGCTGCAACATTAATTTTTGATGTTGAATTACTAGAAATTCAATAGTCAACCACCCTAGTTACATGTAATGAGCCGATTCCACGGCTCATTACATCGCGTGATTCACTGCGTGATGATGAATCAGTTTTGAGCCCAAAATTCACTAAGCCGCATGAAACTCTAATCCCTGTTTGGTCACCATCACACAGTCCATACCGCCAGCATGTGCTGCTTGCATTCCCAACGCTGTATCTTCAAAAACAATACATTCTTGAGGTGATAAGTTAAGCAGTTCACACGCTCTCAAGAAGGTTTCTGGGTGGGGCTTGTGGTTAGCCACATCCGTTGCGGTGACTAGGGCATCTAATTTATCCAGCACTCCCACCTTCGCCAGTAACTTAGTCGCACTTTTCCGCTGGCTTCCTGTTCCCACCGCGATTTTCTTCTCACCGATGCTTGAGTTAAAAATGGCATAAGTTTCAGAAATCAAAGCACTATTCGAACCAAAATTAGCAAAAGCCTGCATTTTGTAGTCAGCCACTTCTTGAGGATCTAATGATAAGTGAAAACGTTCATTAATTTCTTTAACAATCTTATAGCTTGGCATTCCCCCTAAGCTATGTAACCACTGAGCATCAAAAGGAAAGCGAAAAGTTTCCGCTGCGGCTTGCCACGCTTTAATGTGCGCAGGCATAGTATCAATTAAGGTACCATCCATATCGAAAATGAGCCCTTTATAGCGGCTTAAATTGAGTGACATTCATTTCTCCAATCTGTGAGAAGCGTTGATGGGAGTATCCCCTTTCTTATCATCAAGCGTCTAGACACACCACTGCTCCATCAGCTTATAGCATGCAACATCGCTTTCGGCGATGACCAAGTAAACACTTTTTCCGGTAGTCGATTGCCTTCTGGGGATTGCCATATTTTTTCACAGGCTTTTTTTCCTCCCATATGATCAGAAAAATCCAGAGCCGATTGATTTTTCTCAGCGACTTCTAAATAAACCCCATGATTTGGAAAGTAATGTTCCATCCACTCGATCATGGCTTTAATCAGCTTTTTTCCCAACCCTTGGCCTTGAAAATCGGGGTTAATATGTAAGGCATCGATCATGGTTCCTTTTTCTACGTCATGATTTCCAAACGCACAAATGAACCCAAGCAAGACGCCTTGATCCTCCAACAGCAAAATATGTTGATTATAAGGAGGGTTAGTGAGTCGAACCTGCCAGATCAGTAAACGGTCTTGTAAGACATCATGATCCAGATAATCTTGTTCAAGAATACCTTGATAATGCTGCTGCCAACTTTGCGCATGCAAATGTGCAATACGTTCAAAATCACTATATTCCGCTACTTTTATTTCCATTTTATAGCCCTTATCACTTCCAGTTGTTATTCCAGCTCCACTTCATACTATTCATTTATACAGTAAAAGCAAAACAGACTGATCACATTTTAATTAAACCTATTTGACTTACATGTGTACGCTGATATTCTAGCGCACAACTGTAAGCTAAAGGATAATTTTATGGTCAAGAAACCGCCGTTGATCTGGCTGAATGTAATGATTTTCTCGCTAAGCTTTATACTGGCGGCTTTTGTCGCACCTTGGTATGGCTGGCAATTGGGTTATGGTTGGGAACACCTCTTTTGGTTAGTTGTCTGTTTTTCATTTTGTAATCTATCCATCACCATTGGTTACCATCGGCTTTGGTCGCATAAAACCTTTGAAGCACACTGGTTACTACGATTGCTTTGCGCCTTAGGTGGGGCCTTCGCTCTGCAAAACAGCGCATTACATTGGGCCTCAGATCATCGAGTCCACCATAAATTTGTCGATCAGAATGAGAAAGATCCCTACAGTGCCAAACGAGGTTTTTGGTACTCTCACATGGGTTGGATGCTGAGAAACTATAATCAGGACCGTTATTCCGATTACAGCAACTGCCGAGATTTACAAAAAGATAAGATTGTGATGTGGCAACACCATTATTATGTCCCACTCGCCATCGTGATGAATATCGGAGTGCCGCTATTTTTAGGCTGGTGGTATCAAGATATACTGGGGATGTTGCTTATTGTTGGAGCCGTCCGCTTAGTACTTAATCACCACACCACATTTTTTATCAATTCATTGGCTCACATATGGGGTAAACAACCTTATACCAATAAGAATACGGCGCGTGATAACGGTATTTTGGCCTTTTTCACGTTTGGTGAAGGTTACCACAATTATCATCATATCTTTGAAAATGACTATCGAAATGGGATTTACTGGTGGCAATATGACCCATCAAAATGGATCATCAAACTCTGCGCTTGGTTGGGATTGGCCAAAAAATTACGTATTGCCCCACCGCTTAAAATTGAAAAAGCTCGGGCAGAAATGCGCTTACAACTGGCTCAAGCTCACCTGAGCCAAAAGCCCCAGCTACAAAACATGTTCGCCCACGTTCAGCATGAGTTTGATGCTTTTATCGAAGAGTTGCATGAGTACTATGACATCAAAAAACAGTTATTAGAAAGTAAGGCTAACTCGGCCATTAAAAGCTATGAACGTTCCTTATTGAAAATTCGTTATCTACAAGTCAAACGACGTTTTCAAGAAACAAAACATCGTTGGACGCTGATCACAAAGCAGTATGCTTAACTCCTCTTATAAATAAAAGTGACCACAGTGTCACTTTTATTTTTATATAATTACTGCCCAGCAACCAATCGATAAACCCAGAAAATACATTTAACACAATATTTACCACCACGAGTTACTTAAATATCCATATTCTTAACTTCCTATTTTTTTGTTTGTTTTAGATCATGCAAATCGCAACTTTGCCTCGTCTCTCTATCTTGTTTTGAGTAAATTCTCAGTTATAAATTGTATTAGAGTGTAACAATTCAACATATTTGACTGGAGAATACTATGCTAGAGCTTTTTATCGGCGCAATTGTCACCATTGCTGTCGGTTATTTTATCGTCAAGGGATACAAACCCGCCGGGGTGCTCTTAACGGCAGGGATTGCGCTATTGTTAATGACAGGAATACTGGGTTATGACGTGCTTCCTTCATCGATTACCGCAACCGGTAACCTTGTCACAGACTCCATGGAATATGTGAAATTTACGTTGCAAAACCGCGGCGGTGGCTTAGGCATGCAGATCATGCTGCTGTGTGGTTTTGCGGCTTATATGACACACATTGGTGCTAATAATGTCGTGGTCAAACAGTTTTCTAAACCCCTTTCTGTCATCCGTTCCCCTTATGTTCTGTTAGTTGCAGCGTACATTGTTGCCTGCCTAATGTCGTTGGCGGTAAGTTCTGCAACAGGGCTTGGTGTTCTCTTGATGGCAACCTTGTTCCCGATGATGACAGCCATGGGAATTTCTCGCCCAGCTGCTGTTGCCGTGTGTGCTTCCCCCGCGGCTATTATTTTATCGCCAACCTCTGGCGATGTGGTGATTGCCGCAGAGAAATCTGGCCTTGCTTTGCACGTCTTTGCCGTTGAAACCGTATTACCCGTTTCTATTTGTGCGATTATTGTGATGGCTGCTGCCACTTTTTTCTGGAATAAATACCTCGACAAACGCGACAATACCCCAATGGAACGTATCGATGTTTCAGCCATTGAAGTCAATGCGCCCGCGTATTACGCCATATTGCCCTTTCTTCCAATTATCGGGGTGTTTCTGTTTAACGGAGAAACCATCCCGGGCTTATCCCTTGATATTTATACCATCGTCGTGGTCTCTATTTTTGCAGGTGCACTCGTCGATTTCATCACCAAACGTTTTGATGGTAAAAAAACCTTGGAAGATTTGGAGTCTTGTTACGATGGTATGGCAGAAGCATTTAAAGGCGTAGTAATGCTTTTAGTTGCCGCTGGAGTCTTTGCTCAAGGTTTGATGTCTATTGGTGCAATTGATAATTTACTAGGGTTAGCAGAAACGGCGGGAGCGGGAGGCTTAGCTCTGATGATGATTCTGACAATCCTAACGATGGCAGCTGCCATTGCAACAGGATCAGGGAACGCGCCATTTTATGCTTTTGTCGAATTGGCCCCTTCACTTGCAGCCAAAATGGGAGTCAACCCCGCATTCTTGATTATTCCCATGCTACAAGCCTCTAATTTAGGGCGTACCGTTTCCCCTGTCTCTGGCGTTGTGGTGGCAACCGCAGGTATGGCTCATATCAGCCCGTTTGAAGTTGTAAAGCGAACCTCCGTCCCTGTGATTTCTGGATTAATTACCGTCATCATCGGCACCATGATCCTGGTTCCAATGGCAAGTTAAGCTGACGTTACCACTCAGCATAATAAAGAGGGCGCAGAATTAGCGCCCTCTTTATATGCCTAACTAACGAATTTATATATCTCAACCCGTTAATATCACCAAGTTAAGATTTAACTTCACCATAACGCTCTAAATAAAGTACGGTCGCGGCTGTTCGTGAAGGCACCTGTAACTTTTTTAATAAACTTTTCATATGAACTTTGACCGTTGACTCAGAAATGAACAACCGATCAGCAATCTGCTTATTCCGAAAACCTTTCGCTACTTCCGCTAAGATCTGCGTTTCTCTATCCGTTAGCAGGGCAAATGCATCGGGTTTATTGATACGTTGTCGTAAATGCTCAGCAACCACAGAACTGTAAGCTTTATCCCCTTGCATCGCTTTTTTCAACAATTGGATAAGTTCATCCGGCTCAGTATCTTTCAGAAGGTAACCATCGGCTCCCGCTTTAATCAAAGCTTCAATGTCTCCAGCATGATCAGACACCGTCAAGATCACGACAAAAGCACTACACCCATCGGCCCGTAGCGCTTTTAATGTGTCTAACCCAGACATCCCTTTCATATTGAGATCCAACAAAATCATATCGGGCTCGATCTCATGAGCGAGAGCAATCGCATCTGAGCCATTACTGGCTTCTGCGAGTACATCAAATTCGTCTTCTAAACTGAGCAGTTGATGGATTCCCCGACGCATCAGAGGATGATCATCTACCAGCAAAATTCTACATTTAGTCACTTATCTATCCTTTGCACTAGGGTATTTCAGAGTAATCTTGCAACCCGAACCAAGAACGGCTTCAATAAAAAGCTGCCCATTTAAACGTGCTGCCCGTTCTTGCATAATACTCATACCATAATGGTTTTGTTTCATTTTTGGCACATCAAATCCACAGCCATTGTCTTCGACGGTAACCACAACATGTTCTTCGTCTTCATCACAATTCACATAGATTTCACTCGCTTTAGCATGTTTGATGGCGTTGATTACCGCTTCTCTAATCAGTTGCATCAGGTGCACTTGCTGGTGAGCATCTATCTCAAGAGAAGAAAGTTGGTTATTTAGTACAATCTGTGTTTCCGTTTGATCATCTAATTGACGAATCATTTCCTGTAATGCTTGACCAAAAGTCCCTTCTTTTATCGTTAACCGAAACGTCGTTAATAGCTCACGCAATTGAGTATAGGCCCCTGATAATCCTTGATCGATATCATTTATGATCGTGGTAGCTTGCTGTGTTTTCGTTCCAAGATCTAACGGGTTAATCACTCGTTTCAGTAGAGAAACCTGTATTTTTAAATAAGAGAGAGATTGTGCTAAAGAATCGTGTAACTCTCGAGCGATAGTCGTGCGTTCTTCCATCAGCAATAATTGCTCGGCTTGTTTTTGTGCCCAATTGTAATATACCGCCCGCGATAAAATATGCACAAAATTATCCATTAAGGTCGAATCGGGTAAAGGATAACCGCCTTGCCAATACAGATCGCCAAGATGCTGGCCATCTAGAATCAAAGGATGTTGATGGGTATTTTCCCCAACAAAAACGCCTTCACATAAAACAACGCCTTTCCCTGCCTCTTCCTCTATCACCAATTGCACAGCATTAACACCTTCAATGCTGATCATATTTTGTAAAATCGCCTGAAAATTATCTAAGGAGATACGTGACGCCGTTAGCTCTTGCAATGAATGATAAAGCACCTGCAATGACTGATTGGCGTGTTGTAACTTATGGGTTTTTTCATTCACCGCTTGTTCTAACCCACGATAGAGTTTTCCTAACTCCCCCGCCATATCATTAAAGGTACGCATCAGTATTCCCATTTCATTAGGGCTAGATGCTTCTAACTGAATATCAAATGAGCGATGCTGGACTTGTTCACTCGCTCGAACCAGCGCTTTCAGAGGGCGTACCACCTCTTTTTGAATATACTGAATAACAAATAAAGAAATAAGCAGAACACCCCCTAAACCGATACCGCCAACCCACGCTAATTTAATCAGTTTTTGCTCAGAAAATTTCTGTAGCTTAAAGACAAATTGATCAATTTCCCCAACAAACGTTTCTACTTCCTCTAGATACATCCGGTTATTTTCACTTTTTAAAATCGCTTTTAACGTCTCCCAACGAGAAACTAAGTGAGAATAATCTTGAGAAATTTCAGGAGGAACCGACCAATTCTGTAGTGCTCTCATGGAATCGGAATACAATGAATGCTCAAAATCATCAATATGGGTGCGGTAATCAACAGAATGGCTGTGAATATCATGAGCCAAACGATAACTCTGCATTCGCATAGAACCGGCGACGTTTACCGCTTCAGCATCGTTTAACGATGAAGCTAATGTCAAAATCGCAAATCCTGTCGTCACAATGGATAACAGCAAAATCAACAACATCGATTGAGCAATAATACGTGTGACTGATTTTTTTACCCGCTTACCCAATACAACCTCTCCAGCAACCTTAAGCTAATGGCAACGTTTACTCTGTCGCCATCTTCTCGTGTGCTCTTTTGCAAACGAATCACGACAATTAAATAGAGCCTTATTTATCAATACTAACAATATGTGATCACTCTCGCTGGAATTTATTGATCAAAAACAATATTGACCAGCAATTACCCCCTTGGAGGTATTTATACAGTGGAGGCAAAAACTACAATTTATGTATGGATAAGAATGGATTAAGTCTCACTGATACCAGTGAGTAATAACACCACATAACAGGGCAGTGAGCTTTTGTGATAGACCTTTCAAAACGACGTTTATTCTCACGTAAATCAGCGACGCTTTCAACGCTTCGCCTCCCTTGGGTTGCCAAACCCGAGGCGTTTACTGATTTATGTACTCGTTGTGGTTTATGCCAAAAAGCATGTGAACAAAAAATTATCATCCATGGTGATGGTGGCTATCCCCAAATTGATTTCCAGCAAGGTGAATGCACATTTTGTTATCAATGTGCCACCGTTTGTCCAGAGCCTATTTTTCTTCCACAGTCAGAGCCAACATGGCAGGCCAAAGTCGCAATCAGTGAGCACTGCCTTGCAAAACAAAATGTGGAGTGTCGAAGCTGTGGAGAGGTGTGTGAATCGATGGCCATACAGTTTCAACTCCAGTTGGGTAACGTTGCCCAACCTATACTCCACCTTGATGACTGCACCGGATGTGGCGCTTGCGTTTCTCTTTGTCCAACATCAGCCATCAGCGTGAATCTTCATCCATAACGATAAGAGGACATCATGTCACTCAATGAAGTACATATTTCAAGCTTAATCGTTCACACCCTACCTGAGCATTTGGATACGGTTAAAGCGCAAATCAATGATTTTGAGCAAGCAGAAATTTATGGCGACAGTCCGGAAGGAAAAATAATCGTCGTACTCGAAACCGAAAGCCAAGGTTTTGTGACAGAAACGATCGATGCCATCAACAACTTACCACACGTATTGAGTGTGGTTTTGGTGTATCACCAAATTGATACCCTTTTACCAGAAACCAATATCAACACTGGAAATCCGCATTCACAACTTGAGGGTGATGTATGAAAATGACAAGACGAGCGTTTGTGAAAGCAAACGCAGCCGCATCAGCCGCCGCCGTGGCCGGAATCACCTTACCGGCTTCTGCGGCTAACCTGATCGCCAGTTCAGATCAAAATAAAATAACATGGGACAAAGCACCTTGTCGTTTTTGTGGAACGGGCTGTTCAGTCTTAGTGGGGACACAAAATGGCCGAATCGTCGCCACTCAAGGCGATCCTGATGGCCCAGTAAACAAAGGCCTCAATTGTATTAAAGGCTACTTCCTCTCTAAAATCATGTATGGCCGTGACCGTTTAACTCATCCTTTGCTGCGCATGAAAGATGGGAAATACAGTAAAGATGGGGATTTTACCCCTGTCTCTTGGGATATGGCGTTCGACGTTATGGCCGAGAAATGGAAAACCGCACTGAAAACCAAAGGGCCTTCTAGCATTGGGATGTTTGGCTCTGGGCAATGGACCATCATGGAAGGCTATGCGGCTGTAAAAATGATGAAAGCGGGCTTTCGTTCCAATAATATCGATCCGAACGCACGCCACTGTATGGCATCAGCGGTGGTTGGCTTTATGCGCACCTTTGGTATTGATGAACCTATGGGCTGTTATGATGATCTCGAACATGCGGATGCTTTTGTTCTATGGGGCTCAAATATGGCTGAGATGCATCCGGTGCTTTGGACTCGCCTAACTGATCGACGTCTCAGCCACCCCCATGTCAGAGTAAACGTTCTATCAACTTACTACCATCGATCACTCGAACTGGCAGATCATGGATACATATTCCACCCCCAATCCGATTTGGCCATCGCTAACTTTATTGCGAACTACATCATTCAGAATAATGCAGTGAACTGGGACTTTGTGAATAAGCATACCCATTTCAAACAAGCCATCACAGATATTGGTTATGGCCTTCGTGATGAACACCCATTACAGAAAAAAGCCAAGCATGCTAATTCTGGTGATATCAGCAATATCAATTTTGAACAGTATAAACAATCGGTGGCCCCATACACGGCAGAAAAAGCATCTGAAATGTCAGGCGTTTCTGTCGATAAGCTCATTACATTAGCGAAGCAGTATGCTGACCCCAACACTAAAGTCATGTCCTTATGGACGATGGGGGTCAACCAACACACCCGTGGCGTGTGGATGCAGAGTTTAATCTACAACCTCCACTTACTGACAGGTAAAATTGCCACACCGGGCAACAGTCCATTCTCATTGACAGGCCAACCTTCTGCCTGTGGTACAGCGAGAGAAGTTGGAACCTTTGCCCACCGTTTACCCGCCGATATGGTGGTCACCGATCCCAAACATCGTGCATTAGCCGAAAAAGTGTGGAAACTGCCTGAAGGCACAATCCCTGATAAACCAGGGTTCCATGCTGTACAACAAGATCGCATGCTCAATGATGGGATCCTAAATTGCTACTGGGTACAGTGCAATAACAATATGCAGGCGGGACCAAACATTAATAATGAACGTCTTCCGGGATATCGTAACCCAGAAAACTTTATTGTTGTGTCAGACCCTTACCCAACTGTCACGGCTCAAGCTGCTGACCTCATTTTACCCACCGCCATGTGGGTAGAAAAAGAAGGGGCCTATGGTAATGCGGAGCGTCGAACTCAAGCTTGGTATCAACAAGTAAAAACCGTTGGCGAAGCTAAATCTGACTTATGGCAGGTGATGGAGTTCTCTAAACGCTTTAAAGTGGAAGACGTGTGGCCAGAAGAACTGCTAGCAAAAACACCACAATACCGCGGGAAAACACTGTTTGATGTGTTGTACCGTAACGGACAAGTCGACCAATTCCCCGTTGAGCAAGCAAAAGAGCTGAATGATGATGCTCAACACTTTGGTTTCTATGTGCAAAAAGGATTGTTTGAAGAATATGCCACCTTTGGTCGTGGTCATGGACACGATCTCGCCCCTTATGATGTTTACCACCAAGTCCGCGGCCTACGCTGGCCAGTAGTGGATGGAAAAGAAACCTTATGGCGCTTTAAAGAAGGGTCGGATCCTTACGCTAAAGCAGGTAGTGGTTGGGATTTCTATGGCAAACCAGACAGTAAAGCTTGGATCATCTCTGCACCTTATGAAGCACCACCTGAGGTGCCCGATGAAGAATATGACTTATGGCTTTGCACCGGCCGAGTGCTCGAACATTGGCATACTGGCACCATGACTCGTCGCGTTCCTGAATTGTATAAAGCCGTTCCGGATGCCGTTTGTTTCATGCACCATGAAGATGCGGTGGCCCGCGGGTTGCGTCGAGGAGATGAAGTTTTGATTTCCAATAAACGAGGAGAAGTCCGTGTTCGTGTCGAGACTCGAGGTCGAAACAAACCCCCTCGTGGATTAGTTTTTGTTCCCTTCTTTGATGCGCGAATTCTGATTAACAAACTGATTTTGGATGCAACAGACCCACTTTCGAAACAAACCGACTATAAAAAATGTCCGGTAAAAATCACCAAAGTGGCCTAGCCAATTAGCTTGACTGACTTGGCTGCTCTTTGAGCAGCCTTTATACAGAATTTAGCCATAAGGCGGAGAAATAAATATGAAAAAAATACTCGTTGGCTTACTGGTTCTTGGGGCCATCCTAACTGGTCTTGCCAAAGCTGAGCTAGACACACCACTCGAGCTAAGCAACCTTGAATCATTACGTGGTATGACAGGCATTGCAGAAACCCTTCCGGCGGAAGAGATGAAACGGCAACCTCGTGAACAAATGTTAAATACCGATTTTGTCTATCAACCCCCTTTGATTCCTCATGATATACGTAACTATGAAGTCTCATTGAACGCCAATAAATGCCTTAGCTGCCATAGTTGGAAAAATGCGAAAGTAATGGGCGCGACCAAAATCAGTGTCACTCACTTTGTCGATCGGGAAGATGCCGTATTGGCGGACGTATCACCGCGCCGCTATTTCTGCCTACAGTGTCATGTTCCACAAACCGATGCAAAACCATTAGTTGAAAACCGCTTTAAAAGCGTTGATGCACTCAATTAACCCAAGCGGCAGATTAGACAAAGAGGCAATGTATGAAATTACTGAAAGCATTTTGGCGACGACTTACCGCTCCAAGTAAAGCAGCGGTGGGCGTGGTTCTGTTTATGGGATTTATCGGTGGCTTACTGTTTTGGGGTGCATTTAACACCGGAATGGAAGTCACCAATACCGAAGAGTTTTGTTCTGGATGCCACGCTCCTATCGTGGCTGAAATACAAGAAACCATCCATTACTCCAACCGTTCAGGGGTTCGAGCCATCTGCTCTGATTGCCATGTTCCTCACGAGTGGACGGATAAGATTGTTCGAAAAGTACAAGCATCCAAAGAACTTTTTGCGCATGTGGTCTTAAAGACCATTGATACACCAGAAAAATTTCAAGCACGACGTGCTCACTTAGCTGAACGTGAATGGGTTCGAATGAAGAATAATGATTCCTTGGAATGCCGTAACTGTCACCAGTTTGAATATATGGATTTCTCGGTACAAAGTACCATCAGTGCTAGGCAGCACTCTACTGCCTTGGCTTCTGGTGAAAAAACCTGTATCGATTGCCATCGAGGCATTGCGCATAATTTACCTGACATGCATGGTGTCGAAGGCTGGCAATAACAGAGGAGTTAAGCAATGAGTCGTTTAGAGTCATTTATTTGGTATTTTCTTGGTTACAGTGCCATGCCAGTGATCATTTTGAGTGGATTTATCGGTGTCGCCATCGTTTCTCTTTGGTTACTGTCCATCACCAAGGATAAAAATTTGTAAACGAAACAGAGCCCCTAATAAGTGCTCTTACTAGGGGCTCAAAGTACATCCATAGCCATGATACACTTCCTCTTCCCTTATTGAACACTATGGCACGCCACACCTCATCGCCATTAGCAATCAACCACCAAAACGCCTAATGGCTCATGCAGAACTCATATCGAACAGCTTAGTGCACTAAGATCATCTTCAGTGTCTAAATCTCCATGCAACGGAGAGAGTCGATAACACCATTCCCGATAATGTTCGATCAACACGACCAGGAATGGAATATGAGGGAATGAGATAATGATTAAGGTTTATCTGTCAGTCGATTGGTAAAGGCAAGGACGTTTTCTGGACAAACATCAATACAGCGCCCACAGCTAATACAGTTCTTATCCATCACTTTGAGCTCCCCTTCTTTTAAAGGCTGTCTTAACACATCCGGCTCAGGACACACATGGTAGCAATCCATACATTTAGTGCAGGCCTCTCGGTTCACCACCTTAATTCGCAGTATGCTTTTTTGTCCAATGACTCCATAGGTTGCACCAAGTGGGCAAAGGTGGCCACACCAAGCATGATCGACCAGTAATAGATCCATCAGGAAAACCAGTAGTACAAGGATCCACCCCATTCCTATACCGAAAATTAAGCCCCGGTGTAAGGTTGCAACAGGATCAATCCATGGCCACACTAAACTGCCTGATAACGCACTGCCTAATAATAAGGCGGCGACTAACCAGTATCGTAATTGATTATTCCAACGATAACTGGCTTTGATTTCAAATTTCCGTTTCAACCAAGCCGCAATATCCGTCACCATATTCATTGGACAAACCCAAGCACAAAAAGCGCGAGGGCTAACCAGTGCATAAAAAGCCACCACAATGAGCACCCCGAAAATGGCACTTAACTCAGGAATATGCCCGCTAAAAAGTATCTGTAGGAAGATCAGCGGATCAGTTAAAGGAACCGTATCAAGCAACACACTGGATGATAAGTTACCCTGCAATATGTTAATAGTCGGAGCGAGTAAAAACAGCACGATAATACTGATCTGACAGAGCCTCCGGAGAATAAGAAAACGATGCGCAGGCCACCAACCCAATTTTTCAACGGCCTCTTTACCCGCATGTTTTGCCAAATTTTTCGCCATCTTAATTTCCTCCTAAGCTTTCTAACGCGCCCGCAGGAATATCACTGGTATCAGGAACACGGTTCTGAAGTGGTTTGGTAATCTCTTCCCACCCTAATTGATAGTGATCGCCCATTTTTCCTTTGGCTAAATCTCTGGGGACCACTTTTATCGCAGCCACCTCCGTCACACACGCTTCCTCACATTTTCCACACCCCGTACATTGATCTGGGTTAACGGTAGGAATCAGCTTGGCGTGTACCCCCGTACGCTCGTTTCGAACATATTCAAGCGTGATCGCTTCATCGATTAACGGGCAAACCCGATAACAAACATCACAGCGAAGTCCCTGCCAATTTAAGCAGGTTTGCTGATCGATAAGTACGGCTATCCCCATTTTTGCATCATCAATATTCGTCAGATTAGGGTCTAATGCACCACTTGGGCATGCGACGACACAGGGAATGTCTTCACACATCTCACAGGGAATATCACGAGCGTGAAAGTAAGGTGTTCCGGATTCTAGCGGAGAAAGTAGCGTCGCCAGTTTGAGCGTGTCATAAGGACAAGCCTTGACGCAAAGGCCACAACGAGTACACGCTTTTTCAAAATCCCCCTTAGGGAGAGCGCCGGGTGGTCTAAGCGGTACACCGCTGCCTTCTCTTGCTTGACTTTGTAACGACTGAACACCCAGTACCGTCGCAAATGCACCAACGCCAACGGCTGTTCGAAGTGAGTCTCGTAAAAACCGACGGCGGCTCTCTGATAGTTTCTTTGAAGGATGAATACTCATGACACTGACCTTATATGCCGATACAACACAGATTGAAGCTTCCTACTCTATAAGGCCTCACATATCACTCGATAGCCTTTAGCGGCATCAACGGCTATAACAGGAATACACACCACGTTGTCACGCTTGCCGGAATAGAAAGACAATACATTTTCAATGGATATAGAAAGAATAGGACAACTGTATAAATATACGGGGTGATTCCTATCCCTCTAAAGAGGTAATCCAAAGGGTTATTGTGTTAGATCAAGATTAAAGCGTCACTATCCCACTTCTTAGCCATAACATCTTTTTTATCGATTCTATATCGACAGCGTTTATGAATATAAATCGAATTTATTCAGAAGTATTATCAAAGACATTAGAACGATAATGTTAAAAGCAAAAACCATAACAGAAATTAATAAGTTACTATTATTTTTATTATTCCAAATACAAGACAATCACCAAAATTCCACAATAACAATGATATTTAGGCCAGACGACTCCCTCACCGAAGAAAAACTCGATAAATAAAACCTGATACACTTGAACGATTAACAGGCTCTTGTCCGGACCCCACTTAAAACGTAAGAAAAAACGGACAATTAATTGTGAACCATGTCATATTTTCTTCGCTTAAAATCAAGCTTCATGCTAGACTTCGCTTCATATTGCAGTCGGAATATTCTTACGCACGGCTGTTTATCAGGATAGTTTTTCATCATATGGATGTGACCAATTAGTTGTTACCACAAGGTCACTCACTTTATGTCGTTTTTAAAAAATTTAGCAATCCGCAATAAAATTGCGCTTGCCTTTAGTATTATTGCTTTAGTCAATATTGCTTTTGGCATTTATGTATATCGTTCTCTTAATATCATTGAAGATGAAGTTTTAGAATTAACGGACAGTACTTTGCCTTCGCTAATGATGGTTAATGATATTAAATATAATATGGCCTCCATTCGACGAGCTCAATTCGGTATTATTTCAGAAACCGATGATGCAGCGATTAAAGCTGATATACAGTGGATGAATGAGATCGAACAAGAGATACAAGAACAGTTAGCCAGCTATGAACGCACACTTTGGGACGAGACCGATCGGGCAAAATTTTTTGCCATAAAGAACAACTGGCAAACCTATTTACGTGACCTTGAGTCATTTAATAGCGATGTGTTAAATGACAACTTTGATAAAGCCATCAGTGAAATGCAAAAAACCTTGGCGACTTACGAGAAAAGCGAAGCCGCAGTGGATGAATTACTTCAATTGAATGTCTCCTATGCTGATGAGAACCGTACGACCCTTACTGAATTAATCCATAGTATTGCCCAATTTACCCTAACTTGTATCATTACTATCCTGATTTTTATGGCAGTAATGACTTGGTTACTCTCTAGCCTAATTTGCCGTCCGTTGCAGTTGGTTGTGGCACAAGCTAAAGCGATTGCCAAAGGTAATCTCACCTATAACCTAAACCGACAAGAGATTGGCGAAGATGAACTCGGCAACCTTGCCGATGCATGTAGTACCATGCAAGGTAACCTAGCGACCACGGTGGAAGAAATTGTTGCTGGAGCCACTCAACTGGCTCATGCGGTGGATGAAGTCAGCGCAGTCTCTGAGCAAACGTCACAAGGCATGCAAGAGCAGCAAGAAGAAGTGATGCAAATCGCCACCGCGATGGCTGAAATGAAGTCGACCGTTGCTGAAGTCGCTCGTAACACAGAAGTCGCGTCTGACTCAGCTCGTGACAGTAATGAACAAGCCACCTCAGGCTCAGAACAAATGGCGGCTGTCGCTAATTCCATTATTCAAGTCACGCAAGAAATTGAAAAAGCAGAACAACGCGTCTTAGAGCTGGAACAACAAGCGCAGCAGATCAATATGGTGGTGGATGTGATCAGCAATATTGCCGACCAAACCAATCTGCTGGCACTCAATGCAGCCATTGAAGCGGCCCGTGCGGGTGAACAAGGGCGCGGCTTTGCCGTCGTCGCGGATGAAGTCCGTGCTTTAGCCGGAAAAACTCAGCAATCTACCGGAGACATTGTCACTATTATTCAAAATCTCCAAACCTGTGCGGTTAAAGCTCGTGAAGCCACCGCACAAAGCAGTGAATTGATGGGCCAAT
>NZ_FUXB01000043.1 GCF_900167345.1 Vibrio cincinnatiensis DSM 19608
CCCATCACATCATACTCATACTCGATAAGCGGGGCCGATTGCCCACTCAAAGACACCGCGCTTAACTGCCCATAGGGGGTGTAATCAAACTTGACAGTCTCACCACTCGGAAGATGAATGTCCGATAACTGACCGTGTGGGTGATAACGGTAAGCCAAGGCATGTAACCCTTGGGTTTGTTCTCTCAACAGACCATTGGCTTGATAATGATAAGAAACCGTGCGATGCGTATTCACTCTGGTTTTTTCCAAAAGTGAATTTGAGTGGAATTATCATGAGTAATTTAACAAAGGTGGGGGTTAAGGCTGGCGCGGCCGCTTTTTTGCTCTTAGCTGCTAAAGATAAAACACAAACCTAAAGACTCACCGCACAAGCATTCCCCCATCAGCTCATTGGCCCCTTAATTAATTCAAGTAATGAAATCTAACTATTTTTACAGTTCGCCTCACTTAATATTGCTCACCAAGTTTTTTCAACAAGTCCAAAAAACCGAGATCATAAAGAAAATGGTAGCTAAACGAAATTTCTGTGGGCATATAAGAGTGACCACCACCCAACGGACTTTGACGTGAACGATTGACAAGATAATAACCTTGTGTCGCCACTTGCACACAAAGCATTTCTCCGTCGACATTCTCATCAGCACTGGTCATCGCTCCCGCATGCAAGCCGCCGGCCGCCGGCGGCTTGCGGAACTCTTCTAGCGCTTTGGGGAACCAGCTAAGAACCCTGAGAGGAAAGTCGAATTGTTTGCAATAATATTGATGCGTTTTTAAATTCTTATACGCTGTCAAAATTGATAAATAATTATCCCGTTTCACAAGCACATATAAGTCTTCCGCCTCAGTAGTATCCAATAGACGACCTATTTCAATGGCGCCCATTGGCAACTGATCATGGTGAGTAATCGTTGGCAAAGCGGGTTGTACCGGGTATTTTTGTATGGAATAGCTCATAATGGTTTAAGATCCTTAATGATGACGATAGCATCAGCGTCGTGTAATTCTTTTAAATTAATAGTCTTACGCTCGAAATTCAGCGTTTCTACCGCGCCGAACTGATTCGCACTATTAGGGTTAAGGTCTTTCGTCAAGCCGTTACCCACATAATCCTGATTGTTACCGATTTTGTCGTGCATCACCATGCGTTTGGTAAATAGTTCCCGCTCTTCTTTCGATATACCGGTGGCTTGGAGATAATCTTCAAACTTTTTAGTGTCCCTCGACCAGTGATTAGGCAAGTCGCCACTTTCCACCGCTGCGTTGTAATGCTCAGCATACGCCGCCTGAAATTCGGGTGTCATCACCTTATCTGTAAAATCTTTAGGGAAGTCAGCAGGCAATTCCGTATTGGCGAACTCACTGACTTTCTCAAACGTAGCTGGTACGCTTTTGACACCGGTTAGAGGCGTAGATTTTTCGGTGTCGACCACAACCAAAACATACTTCTTTGCCGGATCGTATTCCAGCCCCAACTTTTCGCTGATCAGTTTTGGATCTGTATCAGCATCTTCAAGCTGATCAAAACTCGTTGACCAGTATTTGGCACCTTCGCCAGTTTCGGTCTTCATAACCATACCCATTTTCCCGCTCAAGGCAATGTCTGGGGTATTGCGGTCATTGAGAAAGCCTTCTTCCATGAAGCGCACCTGAAATCGCTCGCTGCCGATATCACCATATTGTGCGAGCTCTGCTAGCTCAGCATCGCTATACTTGGGCTGGTAGCCCTTCTTTGCGATTTGTTCACGACGATTTTTTAAGATTATTTGAGCATCATCCAGACTGTCAGGACAAATTGCTTTGTCTGGAACGTTGCACTTTCTTTCGTTCACTTCTGAGAAAAGATTTAAAAACTCCTCATCCCCCAATCCCTGCTTAATCTGCGCTGGCGTAGCGACTCCCGCATCGGCCAGAGCATACAGTTTATCACTGGTGTTTTGGTCTATCACGTTTTTATCAACCGAATCGCTGAGTGCCGAACCCAGTTTTCCTAGGTCCGTACTTTTCTTCGATGATGTTGTGCTAGATAGCTGCCCCACAGGGCTGCTATCTAACGTAGTTGACTGATAACTCGCCGGAAGGGTACTCGTGATGAGCGTTTGCTGCGGATTCTCCGCTAAGGCATCTATAGGGAGTGTGCTATCTTCTTTTGCGCACAGCCCTGTCGGGTCTATCCACATCACTGGATTGGGTGCGTACTGATAGTGGTTCAACCCACCCAATAAACCAATTGGGTCTGGTTGGATAAAACGGCCTGTGCGCGGGTCGTAATAACGGGCTAAGTTATAGTGCAGTCCCGTTTCATCATCGTAATATTGCCCCTGAAAACGCAGCGGGTTGACCACACGCTCGATTGCTATCTTGGCTTCACCCCATGTCTCGTAGTGCGC
>NZ_FUXB01000045.1 GCF_900167345.1 Vibrio cincinnatiensis DSM 19608
ATGTGACGCTGCCAAAAGTTGCAGGCTCACTGGTATCCAGAATTTCGGATAATTTTCAGATTTTGAAACCTGCATCTTCAAGTTGAGCGGGTATATTAAGTTTAAAACTTAAAGTATAGGTTCATTTAAGCTAACAAACGGTTCAAGCGGGACTTCCAACGCTTTCCATTTTTGGCTTTAATGGCTTTTGAGGTTACGGCAGATTAGTTTAAGTGCAGTTGTTTGCGTTGTCAGCCCCTTAACCGGGCGTTATGTTTATGGTGATCTTGTTGCATATGATTCTGTCCGAGGTTATTATCGTTGCATATTAATTAGTTAGGGAATACTACATGCATACACCAATAAAGTTTTATATTACTTTACCTTTTGATTTATTTAGGTTGGGACGAAAGTCAAAGGCTAAATTTGATTATATCCGTACAAGTCCTCCAAGAGATATGGACGAGGTATGGGATTTGAAAATTTACAGCAAAAACGGTGTCGAGTTTGTTGATTGTAAATCTGGCGGACTATCTTTATTTAACTATCGTAATCCTCGGTTTGGTACTTTATGGTGGAAAATACCACAGAATACTAAAATGCCTAATGGTTTACATGTATCGCTTGATGATGGGGGAAGTAATGGTAAGCATCATTTTACTATTCGCCCATTGCAAGATATGCCTCTCTCTTTGTATTTGATTAAACTTCAGCAGTTAGAATCGAGTGCAAGACCATGTTTTATCAATTCTCCAAATTCACAGGTAGGTTGAAATGTTTACTCAAAAAGAACGCCGATATATTAAAAACTGTTTGAAAGAGAAACTTGAGCGAGAGCAACTTCAGTTGTCTCAGATGGATGAGGATACTGATGAATACATGGAAAAGGCAAATGATCTAATGGTTCTGGATTCACTAATAGCTAAACTTAGTGATTAAACAAACATAACAAACGCTTCAAGAAGGACAGCCAACGCGTGGCATTTTTACTATGCGTTGGTTTTTGTGGTTACGGTGTTATGAGGAAAGTTGGTAGTAGCGTTGGCTGCCCCTTAAGCGGGCGTTAACTGGCAATGAAATTACCCATCTTTTTTTGTTGAATCCTAACATATTGATTTATATTAATAATAAATCGAGTAAAAAATAAAAGGTTATTTTGAGAAATTTGATGTAATTACTACTATTAACAATAAGTTACTGCTAAAGTTTCATAGTTCACTGCCGCATAGGCAGCTTAGAAAATTTCAACAAATGGATTTGATTTTAGCCCGTCTGTTCACTGCCGCATAGGCAGCTTAGAAAATCGCTGCCGTGATTGCATTAATTGCGCGCACGTTCACTGCCGCATAGGCAGCTTAGAAATAAACCAGAACCAGAGCTTGAGTTGGAGAAAGGTTCACTGCCGCATAGGCAGCTTAGAAAAAAAAGGGTGGTCGTTTGAGTCACTGGGTCAAGTTCACTGCCGCATAGGCAGCTTAGAAATTCCGGCGTGCGGATTACAATTCGAAACTTGAGTTCACTGCCGCATAGGCAGCTTAGAAAATTTGGCAGTACCACTGAGTGAGCCAAAAAGGGTTCACTGCCGCATAGGCAGCTTAGAAAATTACGCACTTTAGGAGCAAAACCACGAGAACGTTCACTGCCGCATAGGCAGCTTAGAAACGACTGAGCGACAGAACTCAAGAGACAATTATGTTCACTGCCGCATAGGCAGCTTAGAAAAAGTTGCCGAAGAGCACAATAAAACCATTTTAGTTCACTGCCGCATAGGCAGCTTAGAAATTTAATGATGGAAATAAGCGTACCGCGTTTGTGTTCACTGCCGCATAGGCAGCTTAGAAAGATCATCTTTTCAGCTTCAAATGTCCCAGAAAGTTCACTGCCGCATAGGCAGTTTAGAAAATATTGGTAACTTTGGCATTTTGGATCGGCCAGTTAACAAGGCATTTAAGAGGGACAATCAACGCGTGGCAGTTTTGGTTTGGATGCGCATTTGAGGTGACAGCTGGTTAGTTTGAGCGCAGTGGTTTGCGTTGCTTGCCCCTTAATGCGGCGTTAGGCGATATTCGTGAAATTACACAAATGATTCGTTGATTCTTAATCGTGATTCTTTGAATTATTTTATT
>NZ_FUXB01000057.1 GCF_900167345.1 Vibrio cincinnatiensis DSM 19608
AAAGCTTTGAGATAACTTAGAGTTTTATGTTGACTTTCAAAGTAGAACGCGTATTATACGCCTCCTGCTTCAGTGCTAAAGCTCGCAAGCACCGCTCTTTAACAATTTAAACCAATCAATCTGTGTGGGCACTCGTTGATGATAATCAAAAAGATTTATCGATGAACTGAGTGACCAATCAGAATCAAGTTTACTTGATTTTGGCACAGTCAATTCATTATCGTTCTGTTGGAACGATAATAGCTTTAATTTACTAAGGTAAGTTGAAGTCAGTATTCATTGAGCCGGTCGCAAGACCAAAAAAACTTTAATTGAAGAGTTTGATCATGGCTCAGATTGAACGCTGGCGGCAGGCCTAACACATGCAAGTCGAGCGGTAACAGAGAGAAGCTTGCTTCTCTGCTGACGAGCGGCGGACGGGTGAGTAATGCCTGGGAAATTGCCCTGATGTGGGGGATAACCATTGGAAACGATGGCTAATACCGCATGATAGCTTCGGCTCAAAGAGGGGGACCTGCAAGGCCTCTCGCGTCAGGATATGCCCAGGTGGGATTAGCTAGTTGGTGGGGTAAAGGCTCACCAAGGCGACGATCCCTAGCTGGTCTGAGAGGATGATCAGCCACACTGGGACTGAGACACGGCCCAGACTCCTACGGGAGGCAGCAGTGGGGAATATTGCACAATGGGCGCAAGCCTGATGCAGCCATGCCGCGTGTATGAAGAAGGCCTTCGGGTTGTAAAGTACTTTCAGTGGTGAGGAAGGGGGTGTGGTTAATAGCCATATTCTTTGACGTTAGCCACAGAAGAAGCACCGGCTAACTCCGTGCCAGCAGCCGCGGTAATACGGAGGGTGCGAGCGTTAATCGGAATTACTGGGCGTAAAGCGCATGCAGGTGGTTTGTTAAGTCAGATGTGAAAGCCCGGGGCTCAACCTCGGAGTTGCATTTGAAACTGGCAGGCTAGAGTACTGTAGAGGGGGGTAGAATTTCAGGTGTAGCGGTGAAATGCGTAGAGATCTGAAGGAATACCGGTGGCGAAGGCGGCCCCCTGGACAGATACTGACACTCAGATGCGAAAGCGTGGGGAGCAAACAGGATTAGATACCCTGGTAGTCCACGCCGTAAACGATGTCTACTTGGAGGTTGCGGTCTTGAACTGTGGCTTTCGGAGCTAACGCGTTAAGTAGACCGCCTGGGGAGTACGGTCGCAAGATTAAAACTCAAATGAATTGACGGGGGCCCGCACAAGCGGTGGAGCATGTGGTTTAATTCGATGCAACGCGAAGAACCTTACCTACTCTTGACATCCAGAGAATCCTGCGGAGACGCGGGAGTGCCTTCGGGAGCTCTGAGACAGGTGCTGCATGGCTGTCGTCAGCTCGTGTTGTGAAATGTTGGGTTAAGTCCCGCAACGAGCGCAACCCTTATCCTTGTTTGCCAGCACTTCGGGTGGGAACTCCAGGGAGACTGCCGGTGATAAACCGGAGGAAGGTGGGGACGACGTCAAGTCATCATGGCCCTTACGAGTAGGGCTACACACGTGCTACAATGGCGCATACAGAGGGCGGCGAGACAGCGATGTTAAGCGAATCCCAAAAAGTGCGTCGTAGTCCGGATTGGAGTCTGCAACTCGACTCCATGAAGTCGGAATCGCTAGTAATCGTGGATCAGAATGCCACGGTGAATACGTTCCCGGGCCTTGTACACACCGCCCGTCACACCATGGGAGTGGGCTGCAAAAGAAGCAGGTAGTTTAACCTTCGGGGGGACGCTTGCCACTTTGTGGTTCATGACTGGGGTGAAGTCGTAACAAGGTAGCGCTAGGGGAACCTGGCGCTGGATCACCTCCTTACGTAAAGATTGTGCATTGATGAGTGTTCACACAGATTGATTTGGTTTAAGTAGTAAAGAGAGTATCTTAGTGTCCCGTTCGTCTAGAGGCCTAGGACACCGCCCTTTCACGGCGGTAACAGGGGTTCGACTCCCCTACGGGATACCATTGGGTCGTTAGCTCAGTTGGTAGAGCAGTTGACTTTTAATCAATTGGTCG
>NZ_FUXB01000046.1 GCF_900167345.1 Vibrio cincinnatiensis DSM 19608
CGTAAACGGATGAACTGCGCAATGGATGAAAACTACTTAAGTAAGGTTCTCGAAAGCCTTACAGGGCAGTGATGTTCATGCGGTTTCCGTGAGCTGGTTGCGTTGCTTGCCCCTTAATGCGGCGTTATGCATTACATCAAATTCAGCGTTAAAAGGATGAATAATGAGCGTTCAAAAAGTAGTTGTTATTACTGGCGGTAGCCGAGGGATTGGTGCGGCGACAGCAAAGCTTTTTGCTCAAAACGGTTTTTCCGTATGCATAAATTACAAATCTAATGCTGAGGCTGTTAATACTCTCGTTGAAGAAATCAAAGCGTTAGGTGGTCATTGTATTGCGGTTCAAGCTGACGTTTCCAAAGAAGGTGATGTTGTTAAACTGTTTGAAACCGTTGACCAAGAGCTTGGTGTTGTTTCTGTTCTTGTCAACAATGCTGGTATCTTAAAGAAGCAGATGCGCTTAGACGAAATGAGTGCAGAGAGGATTAACTCAATTCTCATAAACAATGTGACAGGTTATTTCTTGTGTTGTCGTGAAGCAGTGAAACGAATGTCAACTCGTCATGGTGGTCTCGGTGGTGTCATAGTTAATGTTTCTTCGGGAGCCGCTCGAACAGGTTCACCGAATGAATACATCGATTATGCAGCGTCAAAAGGTGCAATTGACACGTTAACAAAAGGTCTGTCGTTGGAAGTTGCCGCGGAAGGTATCAGAGTTAACTGTGTTCGCCCAGGATTGATTTATACCGATATGCACGCTGACGGTGGAGAGCCTGACCGTATAGAACGACTCAAAAATAAAATCCCAATGCAACGTGGTGGTTTGCCTGATGAAGTCGCTGAGGCTATTTATTGGTTAGCGTCTGAAAAATCATCATTTTCCACAGGTAACTTTCTGGATTTAGCCGGTGGTTTGTAATGCATAACAAACGCTTCAAGAGGGACAGCCAACGCGCGGCATTTTTACTATGCGTTGGTTTTTGTGGTTACGGTGTTATGCGGAAGCTTGGCAGTAGCGTTGTCTGCCCCTTAAGCGGGCGTTAGCTGAATGGTGGTAAATATCAGCATGATCGAAATTAGAAAATATCAAGAATCAGATGCGCTTGATTTATGGGCTATTTTTTATCATACGGTTCGTAATGTGAACTTACGTGATTATTCGCAAGCCCAAGTTGAAGCATGGGCTCCAGATGGTTTTTCTTCTGAGATTTGGAAACGACAAATGAACTTGCTGTCACCTTTTGTTGCTGAAATTGATGGGAAAATTGTTGGTTATAGTGATCTTCAAGAAAATGGATTAATTGATCATTTCTTTTGTCACCATGAACATCAAGGTCAAGGAGTCGGACGGCAGTTAATGGAACATGTACTCAGAATGGGTGAGTTACAAGGAATTACTAGGTTTTATTCTGAGGTGAGTATTACAGCTCGTCCGTTTTACGAGAGATTTGGTTTCAATGTGATACAAGAACAAACCATAGAAGTTCGCGGTCAAAAGCTGTGCAACTTTGTCATGGAGAAATTCAGCTAACAAAGCATTTAAGAGGGACAGCCAACGCGTGGCATTTTTATTATGCGTTGGTTTTTGTGATTACGGTGTTATGCGGTGAGTTGGTAGTAGCGTTGGCAGCCCCTTAATGCGGCGTTATGTAACCGTAGAGAAAAAGACCGCAATATATTGAAATTTAAAGTGTATTTATTTTTAAGTGTGTTTTTACTTTGCA